>NZ_VTUZ01000017.1 GCF_008369935.1 Paraburkholderia panacisoli
ACGCTGAGAACGCCCGGCCAAGGGACATTGCGTCCTACGCAGCCGGGCATCTCCAGTCGGACGCCCTGGCATTCGCCAATCAACTGGGCGCGGGACGCTTCCATCTGATTGCCCACGACTGGGGCGGACTGGTTGCGTGGGGGCTCGCCTCGACGCATGCACACCGCGTGCGTTCGCTGTCCGTGCTGGCGACGCCACATCCGTTAGCGCTGCAAGCGGCGCTCCATCAAGAAGAGCAATACCAGCGTCTGGACTATGTTCGTGCATTTCGTCAACCAGGAGGTGTCGCAGAGCAACGCCTGCTGGCGGACGGAGCAGCGGCGCTGCGGGCCGCATACGCTGGACTCGTTCCAGCTTCCCTCGTGGACGAAAACGTGCGGCGTCTCAGCGAACCGGGCGCGCTTTCCGCGACGTTGAACTGGTATCGCGCACTTCCCGACGACCTGTCTTATCCCGCAGGCCGCATTGCCGTCCCGACACTCTACGTTTGGGGATCCGAAGACCGCGCCCTGGGGCGCGAAGCCGCCCTGCTCACGGGCGGCTTTGTCGACGGGCCCTACCGTTTCGAAATACTCGAGGGGGCAAGTCACTGGCTCCCGGAAGAAGCGCCGGACCGGATCATCCCATTGCTGCTCGACCATCTCGCCGCCTCGCCGTCGGCGTGAATCCTCGTACCGGCAAAAGATCCGACCCATCCGATATACGATACGCACCGTACCCGTCACTCATGCCTACTCATTCCCTAAACGACAATCAGCCGATCGCACGCGTCATGGTGGCCGGCACCGGCGTGCTGGGCGCGCAGATCGCTTTTCAGTGCGCGTTTTCCGGTATCGACGTCGTAGCCTACGACGTCGATACCGCCTGCCTGGATCGCGCGAACGCCCGTTTTGATGCGCTAGCGCGCATCTACGCTGTGGACCTCGGCGCTTCTCCCGAGCAGATCGAAGCCACACTGGCACGCATCGAGAGCAATACCGACCTCGGTTCGGCCGTCGCCGGCACGGACCTCGTCATCGAAGCCATCCCTGAGGATCTGGCAATCAAGCAGTCTTTCTACCGTTCACTGTCGGCTGTAGCGCCGTCCAGCACCATCTTCGCAAGCAACTCGTCGACGCTGGTGCCGAGCCAGTTCGCCATGTTCACCGACCGGCCCGAGCGCGTGCTGAGCCTGCATTTCGCGCACGAAGTGTGGAAGAACAACATCGCCGAAATCATGGGACATCCGGGCACCGACCCCGCCGTATTCGCGCACATGGTGCAGTTCGCACACCGTATTGGCATGGTGCCTTTACCGCTGCGCAAGGAGCAGCCCGGCTACTTGCTGAATACCATGCTCGTCCCGATGCTGATCGCCGCGCTGAGTCTGCTGGTCAATGAGGTCGCCGACGTGCAGACGATCGACAAGGCCTGGATGATTGCAAAGGCGGATCGAATTGGCCCATTCGGCATTCTCGACGGAATCGGCATGACGACCGTCTATAACGTTACGCGCGCTCTCGCGGAACGTACGGGCGATTCGACACATCGGCGCATTGCGGAATACGTGAAAACGTATTTCATCGATACCGGGTATATCGGCGAGTCAGTGGGACGCGGCTTCTATCAATATCCGGATCCAGAATTCCTGGATCCGACGTTCGTCGCCCCGTGAAACCCAAGGCAGGCTATCACTACTCAGCAGAGCGTCCGCGGTCAGCCTCGTGACGCATTGCTCGATACTGCCGGGGCGTGACGCCCCGCAGTCGCTTGAACGCACGGCTAAACGCGCTTTGCTGCGAATAACCGAGCAGTTCAGAGATCTCGGCGAGACGCAGGTTTGACTGCTGCACATACTTCAGGGCGAGATCTTCACGAACTTGTTCCCGCAGTTCATCGAACGTCGTGCGGGCCTCTGAGAGGCGACGTTGCAAGGACCGCGGGGACATTGCGAGGGCTCGCGCTATGGCGTTGAGCGAACTGTCGGTGAACGGCAAAAGCGCGCGAATCATCGTTTGCGTGCGTACCGTCCATAGCGCCTCCACCTGGGCCCTTTCTCGCCGCAAATGTGCCTCGAGCACACGATGTGCGTTACGGCGAAGTTGCGTCACCGGACGCGCCACCGTACCGCGATCGAGGACGATCGCATTTCTGTCCTGATCGAAGTTCAGGGACGGTCCGAACGTGCGCCTGTGCATTGTGCAGTCCGCAGGCGCGGAATGACGGAATTGCACAACGGCCGGTTGCCAGGCGGTACCGCAGATGGAACGCAAATACTGCATACCGTTAGCGAGACCCAGTTCAACTGCCTGAACCTCTCCGGGACCAGAAGCGCTTTCAAGGTCGTAAGTCAAAACCATCCCTTGATCGTCCCGCACTGCCCGTACCGAGGACATCGATGTATGCAGTACGTAGAACTCGGCAAGCGTATCCATTGCCTCCCCGATGGTACGCGCACCATGCATCATGACAAGGATCGGCCCCAGGACCGCCAGGCCCTGATATTCGGCGAGCCTCAGTCCAAAGTTCCGGCATTGCGTCACTTCAGCAGCTAGCGAAAGGAATCGAAGCACTTGCGCTCCCCGGATCGGCACATCGGCGGAACGGAGCGCAAGATCCGGCAGATCGGCTCCGGCCGCAACCACCTCGGGTTGAACGCCGAATACCTCAAGCAGAGCAGCAGCTCCGGTCAACACAACACTGGGTAGGTAGCCTTGCATTCTATATACGGATCGTCACTTGAGATGGTCGCTGCGAGAGGCAGTGCATACGTGAGCACCGAAGCGCGCGGCAGACAGCAAGCACAAGCTTCGCTAACGCGACGATCTCGCCATCCGCCCAAACGCGCCGCGCGAGGGAATTTACCCGATGGTATCGCGTTGTCGAATGAAAGAGTACGCGTGTTCGGCGCGGGGTCTCATTCGCGACCATTTTGCCTCGTAGCGGTGGCGGACTTGAACAGGCCGTCGACGGTGATCCGGCTAGCTGGCACGCTGTCTGGTGAGATGTGGCGCGCAAAGTACAAATTCCGGCGGCACGAGTCAAGTTTCCACGCGTAAATTGCGCGTAAATAGGGACCAGAGATTGTGCAATGGCAACGCTGTCGAATCGGCAACGATCTACGCAAGGTGATCGCCGCGTCAGGTGGTCGGGATGTCTTGGCTGTACAAGCAGGAGCGTGGAGATTCGTTCCTGGGGCGCGGGACTATTTGTCACGTGGCGGGTACCCAGATCCGAGTTGATCTGCTAAACCGGTGGCGAAAAGATCAGCAAGCGTCTACAGCATAATTAGGCATCCAAAATGTAGGACGACATATACAACGCGTCGGTTTGATCGCGTCTACGCGCAACGTTTCACTCAACGCGACGACGCCAAATCACACCGCCGTTCACCTCGGTATCACGCCAATCATTCACATACTATGAACTAAAGGAGACGCCCCGTCATGACGAAAAAGATTCCCACCATTCGTTCCATTCGATACGCCGCCGTCGGCGGCGCCTGCACACTCGCCGTCACATTCGCCAGCGCACCCGCCGCCCATGCGCAAAGCAGTGTCACCCTCTACGGCATCACCGATGCCTCGATCCTCTATACCAGCAAGACGTTCAACCTCGCCACCGGCGCCAGCGAAGGACACCAGTTTTCCTTTAAATCCGCCGGCGAAAACGCCTCTCGCTTCGGCCTGCGCGGAACCGAAGATCTCGGCGGCGGACTCGCCGCAATCTTCAACCTCGAAAGCGGCATCGACATCTCCAACGGGGGATTCGCGGACTCCAACGGCGAGTTCTTTGGCCGCCAGGCGTGGGTCGGCGTCACCGGCGGCTTCGGCACCCTCACCGCCGGTCTTCAGTTTTCGCCTTTCCTGTTGTCCATCTTCGCGAACGACCCCCGGGACCTAAAGCAGTTTGGGAGCGGACTCGTCAGCTACGTCGACAACGTCATCGTCACCGGCCTCTTCAACCCCAACTCAGTTATGTACACGTCGCCCGAGATTGCCGGCATCCAGGGCCGCGCGATGTACGCATTCGGTGGGTCTCCGGGTAACTTCCAGGCCGGACAGCAGTATTCAGCCGGGCTCACATATCACTACAGCGGCTTGCTGATCACCGCCGCGATGTATAGCGGCAACCCCGGCGGCTCCGCGGCCACCATCCCAAACCCCAGCACCATCGCCTTCTCCGGGCGCAACATCGGCGCCACCTACTACTTCGACCGCCTGACGGTCAGAGCCGCCTACACACTCTACAAGGTCGCTGGCTCCTTCGACAACCGCGTGATCTCCGGCGGCCTCGCCTACAAGCTCACGCCGTTCCTCTCCCTCGACGGAGGCGCCTGGTACACCCACGACGGCAACGACTCGAACAACCATTCGATCCTTGGCTCGCTCGGCGTCGATTACTCGCTGTCCAAACGCACCACGCTCTATAGCCAGGTCGCCTACGTCAACAATCATGGGGGCATGAACACCGGCCTCGCGATCAACGGCGCGCTCTTCGGCGTACCTGGCTCCCAGTTCGCCGCCGACCTCGGCATTCGCCACTCGTTCTGAACGTTCCCAGACGACTGCGGCCGGGGCCTGCCGGCCGCAACGCGACCAGGTTGACAATTACGAAGGTGTGAAGGCCCGGTCAGTGTGTTTAACCGCAAGCCTGCGCAGATGCCATTCCAGCTGGCCGAGCCGGTGTGGATCGTCGTCAAGCAAGCGGGCGTGACGGCCGCCCCGCAGGCCAAGCGCTCGCACTGAAACAGCGGCACGGCACATGCTTTCCAATTGTAGCGACAGCACCGCTGCGGTAGCGTCCAGCAGCCGCGATGACACCAGGCTTAAGCCCTGAAGAACACAAATCATGAAATCTGGCGCGACTACTAGCCCGATCGCGCTTAGCCGGTTGAATCCGGGAATAACTGGGCCCAAGCGACAGTCTTGCAAGCAGAAAGGCATGAGAAAGGTGATCGAAGTGGACATCATCGACATGGCTCGTGCACCGGGAATGACCGTCATCCTCGACGGAAAAATCGGCCGGGAGGGCTTGTCCCCCGCGAGGCCGGCGAATGAAAACGCGATTTCCGGAGGTCCACCGAGCAACCAGAAATCACATGCTATTCGCGCGCTTTCGGTCTGAATCCTACGCCAGTGCACCGATCTGCTGCCATGACCTGGTGTCCGGAAAACGCAGGGGCAACGCAATCGTCACCGAAGAAGGGACAACTGGCTGGACGCACGACGGCGAATGCTTTTCGGTGCATGAAATACTGCTGATCGCGAGCCTCAATCCGATCGAGCGCCGCGGACCTGCGCGATCCTCGGCGGAAATCCTGACCCGCATAAACTGGGCCTTTTTTCAACTCACCGCTGATGCGTGAATCGCGTGCGCTCAGTTTTGTCAGTCGCTTGATCAACAATAGTAATATGCCTGCAGGCACGCTTGGAAAGATCCAGTTTCACAGCGATGTGTCAAGGCACGTGGTCGCCCGGCTTGGCGTCGCAAGCAAGCAAGCCAGGTCCGAGCTGGCGTTTCCAGAAAGGCTCCACGATCTTGCCGGCAAGACGATGGATGCAGAACCAGACACGAATTGCAACGACCTCGAACCGAAGCCCGCCGGTCGGTCTCGCAACGCGATGCCTCTGATCGAAAGAGTGGAGCGTAGAGCATGTCACACTTTCCCGGTTTTCAAAGATGGCGGCCGGCGGGAGTGCGATCGGTTCGGCTGACCACCGGATTGGTGCTATTCACCTACGTAGGAACGCACCTTCTGAATCACTCGCTGGGGAATATCTCGCTCGCATGGCTGGAGCGCGGTCTGCTTGTACAGAAGTTCATCTGGCAGGGGTGGCTTGGCACAGGCGTGCTGTACAGCGCGCTCGTGACGCATTTCTTCCTGGGTCTGTGGGCTCTCTATGAGCGGCGCTCGGTGCATTGGAATCGGGGTGAGGCGACGCAGCTCGTCCTCGGCCTGTGCATTCCGCCGCTGCTGGCCAACCATCTCGCCAATACGCGGGTCGCGTTTGCCGCGCTCGGCCTGAACAAGGGTTACGCGCAACTGTTGTACTCGTTCTGGATTGCTTCGCCGTTCTTCGGTCGGGTGCAGCTAATGCTGTTGGTGGTCGCATGGTCGCATGGGTGTTGCGGCGTCTGGTTCTGGTTGCGGTTGAAGCCATGGTTTGGAGCGTGGCGGAGCGTGCTGCTAAGCGTCGCCGTGCTGCTCCCGGTGCTCGCTCTGCTAGGCTTCCTGCAAGGCGGACGGGAAGTGATCGCGCTTGCGCAGGATCCCGTCTGGCGCGCCGCGGCGACTCGGCCGGCGGTCGTCGGGACGGGATTGCAAAACCTCTGGCTCGCCGATCTGCGCAATGACTTTTTGCTCTTCGACGGTGGTGCGCTGCTGTTGATACTTGGAGCGCGGCTGCTGCGCACGATCCGTGAGCGCCGGCGCGGACGGCTCTGCATCTTGTATCCAGACGGGCAGAAGGTATTCGCGCCACTCGGATTTTCGGTGCTGGAAGCTAGCCGGATGGCCGGAGTTCCTCACGCCAGCACGTGCGGTGGCCGTGCCCGATGCACATTGTGTAGGGTGCGCGTGCTCAGCGATGTGCCGCTGCCCACGCCAGCCGAGGCGGAGCGGCGTGTCCTGGAGCGACTGGGAGCTGACTCGCAGACCGTGCGTCTTGCGTGCCAGTTGCGGCCGATCCATGATCTCTCCGTGTGGCCACTCGTGCCACCGGCCGCATCCACGGCCTTCCTGCAACGGCGTCAGCGGGACGTCATGCCGCAAGAGCGATTCGCGGCGTTCATGTTCGTGGACATGCGGGGTTCCACACAGCTTGCGGCGGCGCAACTACCGTTCGACAGCATTTTCGTAGTCAGTCGCTTCCTGAGCGCTGTCTGTGCTGCGGTGGTCGAGGCGGGTGGTATGCCAAACCAGTTCATGGGCGACGCTGTGCTCGCGATCTTTGGCTTACGCAGCGAGCCAGCCATTGCTTGTCGCCAGGCGCTCTGCGCAGTGCCGTTGGTGGCGGCCAACATTGATCAACTCAACGCTGCGCTCGAGCAGCAGTTGCAAACGCCCATCCGGTTTGGCATTGGATTGCATTGCGGCCGGGCTGTAATGGGTGAGATTGGCTATCGCGAGCATGCGACATTCACGGCGATTGGTGACCCACTGAACGTGGCCTCAAGACTTGAGGAACTGACAAAGGAAATCGCTTGTGATGCTATCGTGTCCGAACAGGTATTCCAGCAAGCCGGCGTTTCGGCGACAGACCTGCCGCAGCTTGATGCACACCTGAAGGGCCGCCATGGCCCGGTTCCCGTCCGTGTGCTGTCCAAGGCGTCCCAGATGCCTCAGGCCTGACAACACTTCGCGATATTGCGCGGCACTCAGCGCCCGCCGCGAAAAAGGGGGAGTGTCGACAGCGAGCTGGTGCCAAACGTGAGCGAGTTACTCACTCTTGATGCTTAAGATATCCAGGTCCTGAGAGGATGGTGATTACGTCTGGCTGCACGAATATGGCAACAACACGCGACACGCTAGCGAAGCTCGTTGTGAATGTCGATGCTTGAGCATTGCCGAACCGTGTTGTCGTTGGTCGCGAGCCAGGCGCCCACCACCGTCCCGCCCTTCTCGTGAAGAAAGCAGAGGAAGTCCCAGCTGAGTGCAGGCAGCATGCGCTCGGCTACACCGTTGCCAGCTTCGACAAGAGCTGCCAACTAAACTCCGTCGACCTTCGCGGATCATCCAAAGTCTGTCCGCAGTCATTCGCACCCGAGACAACGGTGTGAGCATCGCCACGATCCCACAGTCAATTTCGTGAACGCCGTGTCCTCGGGCCTCCTTCCGGACAGCTACTCAACCTCTGGCGGCATGGGCTCCGGGACAGTGAACCTACTTGACGGTGATCGTCTGCTTCATATATGGGTGTATGGCGCAGAACACCTTGTAGACACCCGGTTTATCGAACTTGAACTGAAAGGTGTCGTTCTGATCAAGCGCGCTGGAGCGAAACATGCCGGCATCGTTAACAACCGTATGCGGCTCGCCATCAAGATTTTTCCAGGTCACGGTCGAACCAGTTTTGACCGTGAGGGACATCGGCGAAAACATGAAGTTCTTTATCACGACGGCATTGGACTCCTGCGCTTGCACAGCGGAGAAGTCAGCCGATGCAGTCAGGAACAAAACGACTCCGGCGGAGACGATAATGGCGCGGCGAAGGGTGGTGGTTGGCATGACATAGGTCCTGGTTGGTAGCATGGTGTGGCAATTCAGACGAGTGTCGTGTCGGCAAGTGTCGCCTTCAGCGGGTGGCGCACGATCTTGATGCTAGTCACGTCAAGCATCCCTGGAAGCTGATCGCTCGCCACCGTCAGCGGCATGGGGCCGGGCCCAATGCCGGCTGTCGGTTGCGGATACGCCGTCGAGCCCGCCGTATGGAAGGTGATATTGCCTCCCACCTTCGACACGATCTGATGGATATACCCGTTCAGGACGGTGACCGAACCAAAGCGCTTCAAATAGGTCATCGCCTGGCCAGCATCGCCGGTGCCCCGCCCCCACGGCTCGTAAATCGTCCACATTGGCATGTGCGCAAAGACGACGATCGGTGTGCTGGACGAGCGCCCCTTCAGATCGTTTCCCAGCCAGGCGAGCTGGTTGTCGCCCCGGCCTCCCAAACCATTCGGCTTGAAATGCATTACGTTGACGAGCCCGATGAAGTGCACGCCATTGTGGTCGAAGCTGTAATAACCTTCGTTGTCCGACGCTTGACCGAAGCGGCTGAAGTATTCAGTTTCAGGCCCGTCGGTTACGTCATGCTCGCCGGGAACGGTATGCAACTCGGTGATATTCATTCCCGACAACAATTGGGCCGCGAGGTCGAACTCTGCGGGTTTGGAAAGATGGGTAGTGTCAGCTGTGTGAATCGCCAGCGCCGGCTTGACCGGCATCGCGTTGACAAAATCAATCGTCTGCCAGAGCGTACCGGCGACATCCGGATTGGCTTCCTTGTTGAAACCAATATGCGTGTCGCTGATCTGCAGGAACAGGGGAATAGCCGAGGCAATTGATAAATCCTTCGCTGTGGCGGCGAGGACTAATTCCACCGGCGTGAGAATACCGCCGGCCAGAACAAACACGGTGTCTATGCCACCGAAGGCGAGACATTTCAACGCGCCACGCGGCGACGGATCGGGCGGAAGATCTGACGACATAGTGCCCTCACGATTAGGTTCAGGAGGTACACCGCCAGATTATCCGACGGGCCTCCCGACTGGACACAATGCGTAGACTGCCGGGTCGTCCGTTTTATTCCCGCCCGCCGCACATTTCGAATCGGGTCGTGGGGTCGGCGTAACCGGTTCGGCGCCCTGATTGGCTGCAGTGGCCGCGGACCAGGATCGCATTTGGCACGCGCATCACGGCGACGTGATCAGAATCGTTGGCAAGTACCGACCCGCCACCTGATGCTGGTGAGCCGACGGTGAACTGACTTTGCGGTCAGCCAAATGTGTTTTATAGAAGGCGCGGGAATATCCGGCGACGAAACGGCGTCTACATTGCATATCGCACATCACGCTCAAAAGTCTGCAGAGAAGAAGTTTGCCGCGGTCATCATTTCTCTGATCATTCTCGCGCCACCGGGCGCAGCTGCTCAAGGCAAGACGCGCACCGAAGTCGATCAGGAAACTGGTCGAAGCGCAGCAATACGGCCTGAACTCGTCTCCGAGACCTCGTACCCAGACGTCAACCAGATGTTAACGGCCCAGATTACGCGTCTGAAGCAACAGCAACTCGCCCCAACAAAATGCAGCCAGCAAGGGTGGGAGTGGCGGTATTTCGGACAATACAGCTAACGAAATGTGCACGTCGATTAGACATGCTCATGTCCATGCGATGCCGCGCCTGAAAGTGCAAAGACCTGCAGGCCCGTCCCTCGCTCTAACCTGAAGACAGGAGAAGTGCAAATGAACCAATTCGATCTTCGCGACAGCCCGATCCCCGGTGCGTACAGCTCCGGTGCAGCCTGCCACCACAAGGCGACGAACGGTACCCCTGGTTTGTGCAGCCAGCCCGTAGGCAAGAGGGCTTCGTCGCGCATCCGCCGCGCGGTCTGGATCCACGTCGCCTTAGCGGGACTGATGGCTGCGGGATGCACTTCCCTGCCCCAGGCCAGCAGCAATGAATGCGTAGGTCCAGTCAGCTACTGCCAGCTGTTTTTCGGCTCCTGAATAGCAGTTCTCTTCTCGTCTGGTATCAAGGGCGACGAGGGTGCATGGCAGATGGCTGGTGATCGGAGACAGGGGCGCGTAGCAAAACCGTGGTGAAGCGCTTTTATTTTCGCCAGTTGCCCGGCGCGTGCGCACGCGTGCCGAGCAAGCCGGCCCTTAACGAGCCGCGCAGTCCACGTCGGCCAAAGCTGGAATTCACCAATGGGCCAATGTTAGACACGCTTTTGTGAATGCCGGCTTACGAATCAGTACCCGGGCCGAAACCCACCACCGGCCAGCCCGCGAACGGGAGAGGCCGATGAAGGGTTTCCATCGCGCATGCTCACACACATGCATTGCTCTCGAGCTTCGGCATGGACCATCAGCACTTCGCAATCAAACGGTGCGCCTGCGATGCCGCTCACTATCGATGTCACCTTGCCCGACGCTTTGCGTCGCGGCGCCTCTTTTTTACCAGCAGCACCCAAGGTCCGGTTGTCAGTTGCTGAGCAACGCGAGACCTGTATCTTTTTGCCTGCGCTCCTCGTCAAGCCGAAAGTGTTGTTCGTAACTATCGACGGGCGCCCCTCAAACCGACCCTGCCCGGCTTCGAGAAACCGTGGGCGCCCCCTACACGCAATCCTTCGCATTCATGGCGTGGGCTTCGTTTGCGCTATCGGGCTTCCGCCCGTCAGCGCATCCTGTTCCGCTTGATGCTTGGCCGCCAGTCTTTGTTCCGCCGCCTGAATGTCATCCGGGTAGTAGAGATCATTGGGAACAGGGCGGTATCCGACCGCCTCCAACTCCTTGAGTTCATGCCGTACTTCTGCACGGGTGATCTGATGCGTGCCGGGCTCCACCGACGTTTGCGCGTACACACAGGCTGACGTTGCCATCAGCACCGCACTCACGACGAGCGAACCACGCGCGGATTGACCAACAAGCCGATTAAGCGAATTCGATTTCATGATGCTACTCCTTGGTTTTCGAGCGCGTGATGTCCACAGTCCACTTGACTTCAGCGCACGGCGCTCTGCACGGGTAAACCGCTGAACCGGCATCCTTATTCCCTACTCTCTTTCGCAGGACAACAAAGCATCCTTGACATCGGCGATAAGAGGACACGGTGACACGCCCAACCGTGCGGTTGTCCAACGATCGTCCCCTACCGCCGCGTCGCCGATGCGGCGAGTCTCTTCTTCACCGAGCAGACTGCGGGAATATCCGGCGACGAAACAGAGTCTACTCATTGCATATCGCAAACGGTCTGAAGTCTGAAATGAAGGAATTCTCAGTGGTCGTATTGCACGTGATGAAGCAAGCAGCGAACCGACGCTGGGATTGAGGAAGCCTGCCCGGCCGCATTGCTGCATAGAGCGTCGTTATGAGAAACAAGGTCGATAGCGGGTCTCTCGCTTTCGGCACTTTAAGGAATTTGATACGAAAGAACGTCTTCGAGAGAGCGAGCGTGCCGCATGCACTGCAGATAACTAGCTGCATTGAATCGTGAGTCTGATCGTCATCGAATCCAGTCGTGTCACGCAGCTGGTTCGAATGCGCGCCTGGCGGCCCATCAACGGCAACCTGGCTGGATCCAGTGTTGATCGCGTCGCGTGCGCTCCTGTTACGCTGGTCGGGCACAGGGATGAAAGCCATGAAGAAGCATTCCGTTCATGCGATTGCCGCGCGGGCGTTGCGGATTTCGGTGCTCGCAATGGTCGCGGCACGCACGCCGCTCCAGGTGGTCACGCATACCGTCAGTCAGTCTGAAACGCGAGTGCCGCCAGGTCAGTACGAACTCGATCCGCACCACTGGAGCATTACATTCGACGTCGATCACTTCAAGTATTCGCGCTTCACGATGCGCCTCGATCGCGCGACCGCAAAGCTCGATTGGGATGAAGGCGGCCTCGACAGGAGTTCAGTCGCGGCGACCATCGATGCCGCCAGCGTGGATACCAACGTGCCGCTCCTCGACAAGCTCGTCAAAGGCGCTGATATGTTCGACGTGGCGCGCTACCCGCAGATCCAGTTCGTCAGCACGCGCTTCGAACGCACAGGAGACGCCCGCGGCACGTTGACCGGCAATCTGACGATCCGCGGCGCCACTCGACCGGTCACGCTTGACGTGACGTTCAACGGCTTCGCACCCGATCCACTGACGAAGCAGGACACGCTCGGCTTCTCGGCAGAAGGCCATTTCAGCCGCGCGAGGTTTGGACTATCGACGTGGTTCCCGGCCGTAGGCGACGAAGTAGACGTGCGGATTCAGGCGGAATTCGTCCGGCAACCCGCGGCGCCCGAGCGCGCTACGGGCGTACCCGACATGTCGCTCAAGAGAGTGATAAACGGCCCAGTCCGGGATCAGCTCGCCGCTTCCGCCTGCGGACACCCTGCGAACACGCAGACGACCCATCTTCCACGGTCTCAAGGCCCCCCGTTCGAGTTAGTCAATCGATACGTTCCGCCTCAAAGACACGGGCGGTGGAGACATGACATCGTGCGTCGCAGTGTAGTCTTTCTTTTTGGATGCCTTGGCTTCACTCGAATGTCTTCACAGGGTGGGCGGATTCAACCGGTGGATGCAACACACTTAAGACTGCGCAAGCAGTGGGAGTGTTGCATCCACCGGTTGAATCCGCCATGTGTGCATTGACGCGACAGGCCCTTATATTCAGAACCAGGCCAGGCTGGCATGGCGCCCACTGATCATAGACGTGCGGGATCCGCCGGGACGGGTAGGTAAACGGGGGCGTGGCTGGACCCGGCATTGAGGAGGTTTTCCATGGCGACGACGAATAGGGAGCGGCCGATCGCGCAGAAGACTATCGCACTCGCACTGCAAGGCGGCGGGATGCACGGAGCGTTCACCTGGGGCGTGCTCGATCGCCTGCTGGAGGACGGCCGGCTTTTAATTGAAGGCGTCAGCGCCACCAGTGCAGGTGCGATGAATGCCGCCGTGCTGGCCCACGGTCTATTGACGGGTGATTCCGAAGACGCGCGCCAGGCGCTGCACGACTTCTGGCGCGCCGTTGCACAATCGGCGCAGAGCTACGATCCGTTCGGCAAGATACCGTGGTTAAAGGGAACCCACACGTTCGGACTGGACCACTCCCCCATGTACCTGCTGGCGGACGTCGTTCTTCGCATCCTGTCACCGTACCAGTTCAATCCCCACAACATGAATCCGCTGCGCAGGATACTGGACCAACACGTCGATTTCGCCGCGCTGCGAAGACATTGCCCGATACATCTATATCTATGCGCAACTAATGTCGAGACCGGCAAAATACGAATCTTTTCTGGCCAGGAGCTGTGTATAGAGGCGGTGCTTGCTTCGGCATGTCTCCCAACGCTGTTCCAGGCGGTAGAGATCAACGGCGAACATTACTGGGACGGAGGCTATGTAGGTAACCCGGCAATTTTCCCCCTGATCTATAACTGCGAAACACACGATGTAGTAATTGTCCACATCAATCCGATTGTGCGCCCCGGTGTACCAACCACGGCGGCCGATATCCTCAACCGCATGAACGAAGTGAGCTTCAATTCGTCACTGATGCGTGAGATGCGCGCAATCGCTTTCGTCACCAAGCTGATCCAGCAAAGAAGCATTGAGCCCGGCGGCATGAAGGAAATGCTGATCCACTCGATTCGGTCCGACCAGACAATGGCGGCGCTCGGTGTGTCGAGCAAGTACAACGCCGACTGGGACTTTCTCTGCTCTTTACGTGATAAGGGACGGACCGAGGCCGGGGCATGGCTCGAGGAGAACTACCACCACATCGGCCAACGATCGAGCGTCGACATCAGCAGGGAATTCCTTTAGGGCCAGGTTGAACAAGCCGCGCAATTTGAGCGCGCCTCCGGCATGTGGGAGCTCATCAGCCAGTCGTCAACCCACACGTCATCCCTGACTTTTCGGGCATTCCGGGCCTCTCCCCGTCGCGCCGATGCAGTCCAATGCAATGGGGGATCTCATTCCGCCTTATCGAAGACGCCAGCTTCGAGATCCTGTCCGAAATGCTGCACCCAACCGGTTTCGAGTCCGATGGGGTATTCCCTCGCAATTTGTGTTGATAGCCTGGTTACGGTGACATAGCCCTGCAGGCCGACGTTCTCGTCGCCCTTGGGGTCGGTCGTATCCGTTTCCAGCAATTCGAATTCACCTTCTGCCAGTCCCTTGCGCTGCAAGCTCACCAGAAAAGCCTGACGTTCATCCGGTTCGATCAGTTGCATCTTCCGCCCTCCCGTCTGTCCGACACCGATGTTCGCGGCCCCCTTCACGACGTCGCCATAACCCCAGAACGTTATGCGGTGCCCGAGTGCGTCGCAGCTTGCTGCGGACGTTGTACCCGTGGCGCCGTTTTGATGTATGTCCTATCTGCGACAGGAGGAGATCGTGAAACGCGACATGAATCTGGCACTCGCAATATTGAAGACTCTCGAGGAAAATAGATTCCCGCACCTCGGCGAATTTGACGTTGAAAGCGCGCTCAAGGACGCGTTCGATGTTTCGAACCTGGGGGGTGTGTATCAGTTGAACCTGCTGGCCGACGCAAATCTCGTCCGCCCGATGGGTAGCGACTGGCGGCTAACCTGGGATGGTCACGAGTTTTTGAACTCGGCGGTCCCGAATACCTTCGAAGAGACCTGCAGGATGACCTAAGCGCTGGAAACATCCCCCGGCTCTAGTGAAGACAACCCGATTGCCGGGGCATCGCACAGGAGGCACCGAACGCAATGGCAGTTCGCCGAAGCGCGTTCGATTCCACGACTTGATGACGACCGCGCCCAACGTCCAGCCAGCCGGTTTTGTACAGCCGCATGTGCGGATATTCCTGGTCTGAGGAGAACATGGACCGGTTAAGGCATGCAATGCTTGAATATCACGAGCGCAGCAAGCATCGCGTCAGCGGCTACGCCCCTGGCCCCGGAAAACTCGACTGGGCAACCCAACCGGATCCGTTCCGGGTGTTTCACGGCGCACCGCGCATTGGTCTGCCGTTAGCCGCGGATAGCCTGACTACGCGCTACAACGAACTGCGCTGCGGCGCTTTGCCGCCCGCGCGCAGATTCGATCTTTCCGGTCTGGCAATCCTGTTCGAACTTTCGCTCGGCCTGTCGGCGTGGAAATCCTACGGCACCCAGCGGTGGGCACTGCGCTGCAACCCTTCGAGCGGAAATCTGCATCCGACCGAGGGCTATCTTCTGTGTCCGACTCTGCCCGGCTTGTCCGGTGGGGTCTACCATTACCTGAGCCGGGACCATTCCCTTGAATGTCGCGCCGCAGTGGATGACGAACGATGGAGCGAGGCGCTCCCGCAAAGTGGCGTCCTGGTCGGCATAAGCTCGATCCCCTGGCGCGAGGCGTGGAAATACGGCATGCGTGCCTGGCGCTACTGCCAGCACGATTGCGGCCATGTGATCGCCGCGGTGAGTTACGCGGCGGCAGCGCTTGGCTGGCAGACGCGGCTGGTGGAGGCGGCCGCGGACGACGCAGTGGCCAACCTGCTCGGATTAAACCGCGGAGAAGATTTCGGGAAAGCAGAACCAGAGGCGCCGGATGCGTTGCTCTGGATCGGTAACCCAGAATTGCGGCCTGATCTTGAGCGCATGCTGGTCGCCTTGGATAGCGTACAGTGGCACGGACGCGCGAATCAGCTGAGTCCGGGACACGTGAAGTGGCCGGATATCGATTCGATCTATCGTGCCACCCATAAGGCCCGTACTCGCGAACCGGCCTTGCCGAATCCGGAAGAGCACCCGTCGCCCGCGGCGCCCGCCCTTGATCTCAGCTTTGCCCGGATCGCGCGGCAGCGCCGCAGCGCGATGAATTTCGACGGTACGGCCTGCATCGACAAAGCAGCGTTTTTCAGCATGCTGGCGTGCCTGTTGCCCCGTCATGACACGCCGCCGTGGAATGCGCTGATGTCTCCTGCAGCAGTGCATGCAGCGCTAATGGTGCATCGCGTGGGCGACCTGGAGCCAGGCCTGTATATGTTCGTGAGAAGTCCGGGCGCGCTGTCGGATCTCAAGCGATCTCTACGTCCAGAATGGCTGTGGCAAAAGATCGGCCCCGATCATCTGCCGCTCTATCTTCTGCTGCCTTACGATTTGCGCGCCACGGCAAAGTTGATCTGCTGCCACCAGGATATCGGCGCCGATTCCTGCTTTGCTCTGGGGATGATCGCAGGATTCGGAATCGCGTTGAAGCAGCCATGGCGTTATCGCCATCTGTTCTGGGAATGCGGCATTCTTGGCCAGGCGCTCTATCTCGAAGCCGAAGCCGCCGGCGTGCGTGCGACAGGGATTGGCTGCTTTTTCGATGATGAAATGCACGCACTGCTCGGCGTGGAGGATCACACCTGGCAAAGCCTGTATCACTTCACCGTCGGCCGTGCGGTAGATGATCAGCGCCTGTCCACATGTCCACCGTATGAGGTTCAGCCTTGAAGCGAGAGCCTCACGTCCCGATCGTGGTGAGGCGGTATTTTCCAGGCGATTGAGCGTCACACATTGTCCTCGTTTTCCTTATCAATGGGCGGCGAACCAAATGTACTAGCGTGAGAATAAAAAGGAAAGCAACTCGCCCGCATGCGAAGAATAGAACCGCTGCCAGAAAGTTTGCTTTAAGGTCTGCTTTCCAAGGCAGTGATGGTTGAAAGCATCTATTCGAATTGCATCGAAGCGGACATTTTCGAGTGGTCGCAACTGGAAAGGCATAAGTGGCCGCTTCGGCCGAACGATGCCACGCTAATCTCCGTGAATGTCTTCTTTATGACGCATATCATCGCTGGCTCGTGTGTTCGGGGTGCGCGTGATCAATGGTACGTCGTCGTTGACGACTGCAGCTTCGTCAGCACGCCGCGTTTGAATCGGAACCAGCCTTGCGAGCTTTGCATCACGACTTCATCGCCTTGCCAGAACACGCGCTTGACCGTCATGCGCTTACCCGAGCGTTGCACAAGTGGCGGATGGTGGCGAAAGTCGTACAGCACCGGGCCGGAATCAGTCTGCACGAGCGTGCGCGTCACGCTGTCACTTGCGTTGCCGACGTCATCGAAATGCGTGAGCGTGCTCGCGCTGAAGCGATCGAAAATTTCCTTGTCGAGCATCGCCACGAAATCGCGGTCGACGCGCGCAAATTGCAAGTTACCCGAGGGCGTGACGAGTGGACCGGACGCGTTGCTTTGCGCATGAACGCAAGTCATGAAAGAGGTGGCTGCGAGCGCAGCGAGAAACAGTCGTTTCATGTTTCCTTTTAGATTCAGCGGCGTCTCCGACGACAGAGCACGACCTGCAATCGTTCCTTGTGAACATTGTCGGCCATTCTGGTCGACACGTCCAAGCTCTTTAACTTGCCGCACCCGGGCCCACAGTGATCGGCTCAGGTCGACGCTTTCCCGCCGGTCAGATCAAAGCTGTGGACGGCGGGTTTTCAAGGTGGAACAGCCACTTGCTCATTCGCGTTGGGCCGACGCGTGTGCGGCGCTTGGGACGGCACACAACAGGGCCTCGCGACATTGCCTGCTTTGCCGAGAAACGGCGAGGCGCTAGCAAAGTGCCGCCCCAAGAACCAGAATCTGGGGACCGTCGGTCCGGAAGCGCTAGAAACTCATTGCAAACCCGAACGACACGCCATGCACGTTGTGTCCGAACACGTATCGCACCATCGCGCGCGTGCGCGTGATGATGATGGGATACTTGCTGCTATCGAGTTCAAGGCCGACTCCCAACGACGTGAGGTCGTTGAACCCGAGCACGCCGGCGCTGTCGCCAAAATAGTGCGAATAGGCGGCTTCCAGCACATAGCGGACCGGCCGGTCCAGCGCGTGCCAGCCGGTCGGCGCTCGCCAGCGTGTCCACAGGCTCACTTGCTGCGCCATGGCCGATCCTTGAACGGCCTCCGACGAACCGCCGAAGCTGCGCAGGTAGATATCGGTGGCGCGCAATTCGGCATCGATTTCGTAGTTTTCGCGATAGTGCTCGTAGTCGAGCATGAGTGAGCCACCGTACCCGTACGCGTCCAGCGAACCATTCTCGAGGAACTGCAGGTTGCGGTCAGTGACGTGATTGAAGAGTGTCTGCCCCACCTTCAGATCGCTCGAGACACGTCCAATCGTACCGTTCAGGATCGGACGGAACGCCAGTTCATCCGTGATCCGGAAATCCCAGCCGACGCCGACCGTGCCACTGAAAGTGTTCCATTTTGTCGGGACCGCACGTTGCTGGGAACCATCCGTAGCGATAAAGATTGGATCGTAACGGCTGTAGGCGAGCGTGCCCTCCAGGTACAGCGGGAAGGATTTACTGATGGTGAAGCCGCCGCCAAACTGCGTCTGACCAAAACCGGGATTGCCGGTGGCACCGTTATTGACCGACAGGTTACTGGTCGTAACGTCGGGGACTGTCGTGTAGGTCATGATCGCGAGCACGGCGTTGGCATGTTGCTTCACGTTGCCGCCGATCACAGTATTGCTCGTCAATTGACTCGGCCCGGTCTGCGCATTCGACAGACAAGGCAGCAGGGCGAACGCCAGAGCAGCGCACGCCCATGATGCGCGACAGGACCGGCGTACCTGAAGCACAGGCATTGTCATGCCACCTCGCCATTTGTCCGCGCGACTGGAAGCTGCCACACTGCGTAGCGAACGCACATGACTCACTCCTATCAGCCAGGTCGTTTCGTTTATCTTCCACGAGACCGGCATTTCGTGCCGGCACAACGGTTCCAAACAACCCACCTGGCGCGTAACGACCGTTCCATCGTTCGCAAAATTCGAGTGGGCCACATGGGGGGCCGCCCAATTGTATAGCTGAAGGAGACGACAGATCTCGGCGCAGCTCTACGGCAGCCGTTCGGGCCTTCGGCTTCCCATCTGAGAACGGTCGAATCGCCGCCATTTGCAGGGGTTCGCAAGCCCAAGTTGAAACGCAGGCGGCAAGTTCAAATAACGTCTTGTTCGAAATTACCAAAGGCGGCTCGCTCAAGCGGCTCCCATTTGAAGGCCTGCCCGACCGTGACGCGCGCCTCCTTCGAGAAGGACGACAGAAACAAGCCGTGTCCCTCCAGTACGCAGTCATCTGCAAGCTCCCGGAGCGGATCCACGTACCCGAACTGCCGCACGTTCCATTCCGCGTGCTGGCGGGAAAAATCTGTCTTGTGCAGGGCGCAGAGATGTGCAAGCAATAACCGGTGATAGCCAAACCCGACATGCGCAAAGATCAGGCCGCTCTCTTTATGATAGAGAAAATCGCCGGTCGCCCCCGAACGCACGTCGTCTAACGCGTCCGCAAGCTGCTCCGCATAACCGAAGCGGATATGCCGCCAGAGATAGCGCTGAAGCCCTTTCTTGATGGCCGGCTGCGGCATCTCCGTGAAAACCGACAAAAGCAGACGTGTAAGCTCGGGCGCATCGCCCATCTGGTATCGCATACGTTTTCCCCGAAGACGTATGAAACTAGCCCAGTTTAGCTTATTAAGACCATTGCTTTTTGAAGCGCACTAAGCTTCGCGGTGAACTGATTCAGCGTCACCAGCCAGTCCAGGAGCTGACAGTGGCAGGCGGTCGCGGATTGGCTGGAACTGGCCGTTCCCGGAAGGTCGGACTGCCTTGCAGCACGAACAGTCCGCCGTTGGTCTCCTTGTCGGTGCCCACATAGGAAATGACTGCCTTCACCGGCGCATGCGCGGCCACCAGCTTCACGATCGACCCGTTGAACGCACCGCCGAAATCGACGTCGCCTGTCACTGCGGCCTGGATGTCCTGCGGCCCGCTGATCGTATTGCCGATCTATTTGAGTTTGATCGGCGCAAGGTATCCCAGGTCTTCGGCCAACTCCGGATACAGCACTTTGCTGGCCCAGCCCTGATAGCGCAGTTCGAGTTTCTCAGGGGTCTGCGCCAAGGCGGGTGTGCCGCAACCCACCACGCCTGCGATCAGCGACGTTAGCGACGCCAGATACAACCGCCGTGCAGCCCGCTGCCGCCAGTGACGCGCGATTTTCCTCATGCTTCGATCTCCGTGATCCATTCCTGAAAGCGCGCCGGTCAGAACACGCCGTCGTGCTCCAGCGTGATGCGGTGAATGCGACGATGGGCCGATCCGTAGTAGTCGCGTGCCGCATAGTGCTGGACCTGACGGTTGTCCCAGATCGCGACATCGCCGGCACGCCACTCGAAGCGCGCCTGCACTTCCGGCGTCTTGATCAGGTCGTACAGGTAATTCAGCAGACTCTGGCTTGCCGTCTTCGAGACGCCGAGCAGATGACTCGTATGCCCTTCATTCACAAACACCAGCTTGCGGCTGTTTTCAGGGTGCGTCTTGATGACCGGCACTTCGATCGGCGGATACTTTTGCGCCGCATCGCGCACTCGCGCGAGTCCAGCCTCGACGCTCTGTTCGCTCGTACCCTCGGGAATGTCGTAGCCGCTCAACAGATCGGCAAGCGCGTGCTTCTTCGGCGAGGCAAAGAAGGTGTTCACCGCTTTCAGCTTCTCGAAGTAGCGGGCCAGATCGGGATCCAGCAAGTCGTAGACTGCCGCCGACGAGGTCCAGATCGTGTCGCCGCCGCCCCCCTCAGGAATCTCCTGCGCGTGGAGGACGGTGGCCTTGGGCGGCTGGGGTTGCCAGGAAACATCGACGTGCCAGTTGTCGGTGCCGCCGGATTGTGTTTTCTCGCTATGTGCGATGACCTCGATTTCCGGGAAGCCCTTGACGGCTGGCAGATAGATGTTCTTGCGAACCGGGGTGCCGAACACGCGTGCCAGCGCGACATGCTGTTCTGGCGTAAGCGTCTGCTCGCGAAAAAAGATCACGCCATGATCGACGAGTGCCTGCCTCACGGTTCGCTGGTTTTCGTCGCTGAGCGATCTGGACAGATCGACGTTCTCGATCACGGCGCCGACCAGCGGCTTGTATCGGCGTACGCGAAGATCCTGGTGATCGGCGGATTGCGGATGCTGAAGCTCAGACACTGTACTCATGGCGTCCTCCTGGTGGGGTCGATAGCGGACTCCATGAAAGCAGCAGGAAGACGGCACCGGCAACCAACAATTCGGCGCATGCATAGGCGAAGGCGTGAAATTCGTTTAGTCGTTCTCGCGATGCCTTGATTCGAACGAAAGCTTCTTTCCCCTCCGGCTATCGATTACCTATAGTCGAACGTTAGCCACATCGTGATATCAAGTTCGCAGTGAACCTGACCTGTTTTGTTTCACTTAAAAATGTGAGGCATCGCAGCAAAACCTTCGCGCAGCCGTGCGTGCTGCGTGATCGTCGGATTAGCTGTTATGGGCTTCACTGACGCGAAGCGACGACACCGTGCTGGACGGGTGCCGTCGCGCGTGCGGATCGGGTGATTGGCGTGCTCCTGCTGGCGTGCCGAACAATCCGGAGCGGGTGCCCTGGCCAGAGAGGCGGAACTGGGGCGACGCTATCGCGATGTCCGTGCCGGCGCGTTCCATCCACCTAACGCCGATGCGTCGCATGATCTGATCGGCCAGGCATGGCTTGGTGTTCTGGGCCTCGCTTGAGCGAGTGACTCGGGGAAGCTGGCGACGATGCGCCCGCGCGCGAAGCGGCGATCCGCAGGCAGGCCTCACAAGAATTCTCACCAACGTGCCCGTATCCACCCACGGCACTATGCAATCGATAATCCGTTGCTAGTGTTTTCTCCAACGCCTTCGCATACTCTTCGACTACCCATCTGAGGAGCGTGTCCCGCATGTCTCTTTCACTCGACCATATCGTGATCCGCGTGCAGGATCTCGAGCAGACCATCGGCAACTTCAGTTCGCTCGGCTTCACGGTGCAGCGCGGCGGCACGCACGCCGACGGCGCCACGCATAACGCGCTGATCGGCTTCGGACATCGACGCCGGCGTACCGAGAGCCCGTCTGTCTGGACTGGCGCTTCGCCGCCGCGGGATCTGCGCCGCCGTCCCGTGATGCCCGTTGCTTCTCCCACTCCGCTATCACAGCCGGAAATCCCATTGCGGGCCACTCGCCGAGTTTGATTTGACGCATCCGCTGATCGAGCGGCGATTTGTAGCGGTAGGTCCATGACTTGCGGCTATGAGTCACCTGTAGGCGCAAGCCAGGAAAGCAGTCGAACGTCAGGTGTTCGCCCGCATTCAGCCTGCTCGCAGCTCGCGCGTCAAAACGCATCCGGTCACCCCGGCGCAGGTTTTTCCGGATGCGTAGACCCCGGCGTAGGTTTTTCGAATCAATAGACCCAAAAGTCACGCCAGCCGGTGAAGTATTGCAATCTCTTGATCAGTGTCGTTGAGCCTGCCGGGTTGCCGCGTTCTTCCCGCAATCGCTTACGGGTCAAGGGTTTGAGGCCGGACAGCCTTGATAGATAAGGCTGTCGCAAAGTAACGATTTTGCGCTATTCGTTTTCGTCGAAGTAGTGCCCGAACTTGAGCTGCTTGGTGCGGATATAGCGCTCGTTTTCCTCGCGCATCGGAATCGCCAGCGCGACCCGCTCGCACACCGGAATGCCATGCTTGGACAGCGTGTCGAACTTCTCCGGATTGTTGCTCATCAAGCGCACCGACGTGACCTTCAGCGTGCGCAGAATACCCGCGGCCGAATCGTATTCGCGCGAATCGTCCGGCAGGCCGAGGTCGAGATTGGCCTCGACGGTATCGCGCCCCTGCTCCTGCAGCGCATACGCGCGAATCTTGTTCGACAGGCCAATGCCGCGCCCTTCGTGACCGCGCAGATACAGCAGGACGCCGCAGCCTTCGGCCGCGATATAGCGCAGCGCGAGGTCGAGTTGCTCGCCGCAGTCGCAACGGTACGAACCGAGCACGTCGCCCGTGAGGCACTCGGAATGCAGGCGCGTCAACACGGACGACTGGTTGGCGACGTCGCCCATCACGAGCGCGAGATGTTCGGCGCCGCTCTCACACACGCGAAACACGTAGGAAGTGAACGTGCCGTAGCGCGTGGGAAGCGTGGCGGTGGCGTCGAGAACGACGCACTCGCCGTTGATTGCGCCGTTTGCTGCTGGCGATGGATCGTGAGACGTGAGCATGGCGTTGGACAGTGGTGCTGACATGAACCCGATCAAACCGGGGATAAGGTATGGAGTGGGAGTTTACCGCTAATCCGCGTAGCGCACCCGTATGTCCCTGCTTGGTGCACGGAGCGGCGCATGGAGCGCTGCGGCAGCGCTACCCCAATTGAACGCGCGGCGCGCCACACGTATTCCCGAACTACTGGGGCGGCGCGTCCCGCCTATACTGGAATAGCCTGTCCCACACGACAGCGCGCCGTGCCGGCGCGCTGCACTGCGAAACGGAGCCGCTCCATGACAAGCGTTGCCCAGCTTCTTAAAACGAAACCGACCAACACCGGCGTCTACACGATCGGCGCCGACGATTCCGTCTACGAGGCGATCCGACTGATGGCCGAAAAGGGCATCGGCGCACTGGTCGTGACGGACGGCGACAGCATCGCCGGCATCATCACGGAGCGCGACTATGCGCGCAAGGTGGTGTTGATGGACCGATCGTCGAAGGCCACGCCGGTGCGCGACATCATGAGCAAGGCGGTGCGCTTCGTGCGTCCCGACCAGACCACCGAGGACTGCATGGCGCTGATGACCGAGCGGCGCATGCGCCACTTGCCGGTGATCGAGAACGACCGGCTGGTCGGCATGGTGTCGATCGGCGACCTGGTGAAGAACATCATCGCCGAGCAGCAATTCACGATTCAGCAGCTCGAGTTCTATATTCACGGCGAGCGGCCTTGACGGCCGCCGCGGCATGCTGATTGCCGCGAGAACCGCTGCGCGGGCGCGAAAAACGGTGCAAAAAAAGCCCAATCTTCAATAGGTTGGGCGAAGCTACCTTGCGGCAGCGGAGGTTCCTTGAATTGAACCGGGCGCGCTTCACCTCACGCGCGGCATGGCGCAAGCGTGCGGATGCACCGCTGCGCTCGCTGGATCGCGGATCACGCACGGCTTGATCGCGTGGCGATGTCATCCGATGCGCGTCATCGACACCGCCCGCACTGACGCTGTGACTAACTCAGATTCCTCATAGACGTGCAGGCGGACGTGGTTCTGCGCACGCTTGTGCGCCATTCGCCGCGCCGCGCGACGGGTGGCCGGACACACCGGCCCACCGTGTCCCGATTCGACTCCTGTCCACTATCGAAAACTTAATTCCCGAAATACACGCCCTTCGGCCCGCTCATCGGCTGCAGCATGCCGCCTGCTTGCGACGAACCGCTCATCGGCGCGCCATACCCGCTTGTATCGGCGACCGGCTGGATCTGCGCGACGGTCGGGTTCTGTGCCTGCACACGGTGCTCGGCGGCCTGGATGTCGGCCGGGTAGCTGACGTCGTTCGAGGTGGCCGGGTTGTAGCCAGCGTGTTCAATCTGGATCAATTCGTTGCGAACATCCGCGCGCGTCACGGGTTGCTGGCTCGCCTGCGCGAACGCGACGACCGGAGCTGCGAGAACGGCTGCAATTGCGACTGCCTTGATGAGCGATTTCATGATGACTTACCTCCAGACCTGGTTTTCTTTGCATCGCTTTCCACATAAAGTGCGAAGCGAATGGATTCAGTCTAGTCACCAGAATGCCACGGGAAAACCCTAAATTTAACGATACATAATTGCTTGATTCGCAAGATTTCCCGGAAGTTACCGGAGCGATGCGATTTAAATTTCCCTTTCCAGTAATAATTGTCGGCGTCGTAATCTGATGCGTCTGATGTTTCGAAAATACGTCTGATCTGAGCGGCTTTTACCACGACCGAGGGCGCTGGCAGTCGAATTTGCGCGTGTTTTTCATGCACCGGAATGCGGCATCAACAGCAGTTTTCGCGGGCCGCTGACGAACACGCTGCCCGGTTCGAAAAACCGCAGCGGCCGATGCATTTCGCGCGACAAGCCGATGCGCGTCGTCACGCCGATCGGCGTGTCGCCCCGCTCGATCACGCCGATCCAAAGACCGCGTCCCGTGCAAAGATCGCGGCCGTCGAATGTCGGGCCGATCCCGAACGCCATCGTCAAACGGCCCGGACCGCGCGCGAGATCGCGCAGCGGCACGCCGGGGCGCCGCGCTTCCATCAGCGGCAACCCTTCGAGCGGCTCGACCGCGCGCAGCAGGATGCCGGCGCCGATCTCGTGCGCTTCAGCGGACATGTTGAGCATGTACGACAGTCCATAGGTGAGCCGCACATACGCATGACCGGGCGCGAGAAACATCGCTCCGTTATGCGGACGACGGCCGATAAACGCATGACTGGTGGGATCGCCGAGCGGGTAAGCCTCGGTTTCGACGATCCGCCCGCTCATGCGCCCTTCCGGCAGATCGTGCACGAGATATTTGCCGACCATGAAGCGCGCCAGTGCGACCGTGTCGACCGGTAAATCGTCGCGGCGCAACGGCGCGATCGGAAGCAATTCGTGTCGCATGCGTGTCGGTCCCCATTATCGAAATTCGATCGACGAAGTTTCAAATGAATGCCCGCGATCAGTATGCGCAGATTATTCCCAAAGGTTGGGAAAGCCACGCCGAAAGCGGATTAAAGATCACGCAAAACCTGAATCAAGTAAGTGATACCACGACATCGCCCTGTTTTCATCGGTCCATTCGTTGTGCCAAAGCCTCATTTCGAGGCAGCGCGGCCTCAACATGGCACTAATTGTTGTATTGTTCTCTCCTGCCGGCAGTCAGCCTTTGCCGGGTTGCGCACGCTTGAACACGGCCCGAATCGGCATACGGATTGAAAGCTTTCGCGCGGCGCGCATGACCGTTCCTTTCAGATTTGATCCCGTCTTACTCGTTGGTGTAGCAGACCGTCCCCATCCGGGGACTGCGTACTTATGACAATAGGAGAAAGTTGAATGAAAGCATTCCCGGCAATGAAGATGATCGGCGGCGCGCTGATCGTTCTGGCGTCCCTCAATGCCTATGCGCAAAGCAGCGACGCTGCAGCGCCTGCGGCCACGACGGCGGCGCCGACGGCCAAGGAGACCAAGGCGGCTAACCGCGCCTTGCAACGCAAGGTCCGCGGCACGCTGGCGAAAACGAAGGGCGTGAGCGTGGCGAACATCACCGTGCGCGCGCGTGACGGTGACGTGACGCTGGCCGGTTCAGTGCCCGAACAGTCGCAACTCGACATCGCGACGAAAGCGGCCCAAGGCGTGCCGGGCGTGAAGTCGGTCAAGAATGCGCTGACGATTCGTGCGGAAGGCGGCCAGTAACCGGATAGCTTTGCTGTAGGGAAACAGGTGGGCGCCAGTGTCCGGCTACGCGGCATTGGTGCCCCCGATCGGTGTCGAAGCGGTTGGTCCGGCGCCGTACCCTGCGAATCGGCCGACCCGACTCGCGCGCGCCCGGCGCAAGCGTCATCCATCCCAGTCACACCGCACACCAGCCTCGCAGTTCTGCGCAGGCGATCTTTCTCCACGAATCTTCTTCCTTTGCGTCGCGACGAGCCCGCCGCCCGGGGGCATCATGACGTCTGCCGCCAATGCCGCGCCAGAACGCTAGCGAAATCACGATCGCTGAAAATTATCCCTTATAATTTAATATGTTACGAATTATTGTTGATACATTGATTTAACAATATGCCCGCTTCGATCCGGGACAATGCCGCGCCGCCCCAGTCATTGACAAGCATCTAAAGGAAGCCCGCATGACCGCACCCACGCCTGTCCTTCCCCGCTGGACCCTGGTCGCGCCCTGTATCGCCTGGCTCGTGCTCGGCGCCGCGTATGCGATGCCGGGCAACGCGCTGCTGCTCGCGCTGGTCGGCGTGGCGCTATGCGCGGCGGTGTTCACCGCGGTGCACCACGCGGAAGTGGTCGCGCATCGCGTCGGCGAGCCGTTCGGGACGCTGGTGCTGGCAGTGGCGGTGACCGTCATCGAAGTAGCGCTGATCGTGTCGGTGATGCTGACCTCCGGCCCCGAAAAGGCCGGCCTCGCGCGCGACACCGTGTTCGCGGCAGTGATGATCGTGTGTAACGGGATCGTCGGTCTCTGCCTGCTGGTGGGTGGCCTCCGCCATCTGGAGCAGGACTTCCAGAGCCGCGGCGCGGCCGCCGCGCTGGCGGTGCTCGCCTCCTTGTCCGTGCTGACGCTCGTGATGCCGAACTACACGACCACCAGCGTGGGTCCGATCCTGTCGGCTTCGCAACTGGCGTTCGCCGGGATCTCGTCGCTGGTGCTGTATTGCGTATTCGTGTTCGTGCAGACCGTGCGCCATCGCGATTACTTCCTTGCCGGCGTGCCCGACGAAGACGTGCATGCCGCGCCGCCGAGCGTCGGCCTCGCGCTCACGAGCAGCGTGCTGCTGCTGGTGTGCCTCGTCGCCGTGGTGCTGCTCGCGAAGGTGCTGTCGCCGGTCGTGGAAACCGCGGTGCAGAATGCGGGCGCGCCACCGGCGGTGGTCGGGATCATCATTGCCGCGCTGGTGCTGTTGCCCGAAGGCCTTGCCGCCGTGCGCGCGGCGCGCGCCGACCGCTTGCAGAACAGCCTGAATCTCGCGCTCGGCTCGGCGCTGGCCAGTATCGGCCTGACCATTCCGACCGTCGCCGGCGTGTTCCTGTACACCGGGCAGCCGCTCGTGCTCGGCATCAACGGCAAGGAGACCGTGTTGCTGGCGCTGACGCTGGTGGTTGGCACGCTCACGCTCAGCACCGGACGCACGACGATTCTGCAAGGCGCCGTGCATCTGTCGCTGTTCGCGGCCTATCTGTTCCTGTCGTTCGCGCCTTGAAGCGGCGGCCGGCGTGCGGCCTCTTCGCTGCTGCGCGCCGCTCTACTCCTGCCAATGCGCCGCGATCCAGTCGCGGAACAGGTTCAGCTTCTGCTGATGCGCGACTGAGTCCGGATACACGAAGTAGTAGCGCCAGCCGGTCTTGAGCACGGTGTCGAACGGCCGCACCAGACGCCGCGCCGCGACATCCTCGTCGATCAGCGCAAGGTCGCTGATCGCGACGCCGAAGCCCTGCAACGCGGCGTTGGTCGCCATGTCGAGCGTATCGAAGCTCGGGCCATGTTCGGCGTCGATCGTCGCGGAGTCGACGGCATCCGTTTCGCCCACCTTGGCGAGCCACATCTTCCAGTCGCGATGATCGCGCGTGGGATGCAGCAGCGTATGGCGCGCGAGGTCCGCCACCTGCGCCAGCGGCTTGTCCTTCAGCAACTCGGGCGCGCATACCGGCGTCAGGCGCTCCTCGAACAACGGCACGGTCTGCACGTCCGCACCCGGTGACGACGCGTAGATGATCGCGGCGTCGAACGGCTCGCTCTGGAAATCGACGGCGTGTTGCCAGGTCGTCGTGATCTGCACGTGCAGATCGGGATATTCGGTCTGGAAACGCATGATTTTCGGCAGCATCCAGCGCATCACACAGGTCGGCACCTTCAGTGCGAGATCGGTGCGTTGCCGGGTCAGACGCAGCGAAATCTCCTCGATGCGGGCAAAGCTCTCCTTGACCGCGGGCAGCAGCATCTCGCCTTCGGCGGTCAGCGTCAGGCCTTTCGCGTGCCGCCTGAAAAGCGGGAACTTGTAGTAGTCCTCGAGCGCGATGATCTGCCGGCTCACTGCGCCTTGCGTCAGGCACAAGTGATCGGCGGCGCGCGTAAAGCTGCGATGGCGCGCGACGGTTTCGAAAATCTGCAGCGCGTTGAGCGGCGGAAGGCGTCGCATCGGGGTATCCAGAATCAGAAAAAGTCATTGCGCGGGCGGCGCGGCGCGAGTCGCCGGCACACCCGCCAAGCCCACAGGATACGCGATCCGAAATTGCCGCACGAGGGGCGAATACGCGATCGCGCATGCATTCGGCTCATGGCGCCGTCGGCCGGACAGCGCTCCGCGGCCCTTTTCGCACCGGCGCGGGGCGAAACGCTGTGTGCGCCGCACCAGAACCGAGCTTTCCTCATGGCTCGCTGGCGATCACATCAGCGCGCCATGCATGGACGTTAACCCGTATGCGCCACTGAATCGGCGCTCCCGCCGAACGAACGCCGCCACCACCACCCGTCACCCGAGCATCGACGCATGAGCTTACGTCATGCCGCCCATGCGCATATTTCGTTTGTTGAGGGATTTTGGCAAACCTAGAGTGCATCAACGCGCGGCACATCCGGGCAACCAGCAGGCAAACCGGCGAGGCACGGCAACGCAAGCCGGCGCAGCGGCAGCGGTCACTAGCGAATCTCACCAGGCAACAGGCGTTCATCACAGGAGACCGCCATGCAAGACATCAAACGGACCAGAAGGCACGTCATCAAGGCGATCGGCACGGCGCTGGCGGCGTCCACGTTGCCGATGCCGTTCATCAACCTGCGCGCCCAGGAGCAGAACTTCAGCGGCAAGACGCTGCGCCTCCTGACCTGGTCGGACGACACCGGCGCGGCCGCGCTGCGCAACATCGCCGCCACCTTCACGGCGAAGACCGGCGCCAAGGTGATCGCCGATCGCGCCGACGGCACCTCCGGCATGGTCGCCAAACTCAAGGCCGCAGGCGAGCGCCCGACCTACGACGTGATCACGCTCGCCGGCGTCGGCGCGGCGGGTCTTGGCGACGCGGGTCTGCTGATGAAGCCCGATCTCGACAAGCTGCCGAACCTCAAGGACGTCGCGCCGCAATACCGCACCGGCGCGAACGGCTTCGGCGTCGGCTATCTGCTGTGGTCGGACGGGTTGATCTACAACACGGCGACGGTCAAGAATGCGCCGACCTCGTACGAAGCGCTGTGGGACCCGAAGTACGCCGGCCGCGTGTTCCTGCCGCCGCCCGAATGGGCCGAAGCGGTGGACCTCGCGATCATCGCCGCGAAGATGAACGGCGGCTCGCAACAGAACATCGAACCGGGTTTCAAGAAGCTGATGCAGCTGAAAGACCACGTGATGACGCTCGGCGAGAACCCGAACCAGGTGGCCGACCTGTTCCGCACCGGCTCGCTCGATATCGGCGGCATCTATTCGCCGGCCTTTTTCCCCGACCAGATCCGCAAGCCCGAGTACAAGATGGCCGTGACCTACGGCATGAAGGAAGGCTTCGCCACGCAGCTGATGTTCACGGTGATCCCCAAATCGCACCCGGGCGACAGCGATCTGATCCACGCGTTCATCAATCACTCGCTCGACGCGGGCGTGCAAGGCCGCATGGCCGCCGACGTGCTGAACGGCCCGGTCAATTCGAAGGCGGTGATTCCTGCCGCCAGCCGCGCATTCGTGCCGAGCCCGCAGCAGATCGCCGAGAAAGCCGTGCTGCACGACGACAAGGCGCTCGCCGTGGTGCAACCGGCGTGGATCAAGCGCTACACCGAAATCTTCTCGGCATGACGGCGATGCTCGCGCGCTTTTCACGGCGTGCTTCGGCGGCGTCGGAGCCGGGTTTGGAGCCGCAGGCGGAGTTGGGTGCGGCGCCCGGCACGCCGCCGGACCAACCGGCCGCCACCGCGCTGGCGAAGGCGCGGCCGTGGCTGCTGCTCACGCCGATCCTGCTGTTTCTCGCGTTGCTCGGCGCGGCCGCGCTGGTCGTGCTGCGCATGAGCTTCGGCACGCCGGGCAACGAATGGCGCGGCTTCACGCTGCAAAACTACGCGGATCTGCTCGACGGCTACTTCATCAAGTCGCTCTGGCTCACGTTGCGGCTCGCGTTTCAAAGCATGATCTGCGCGGTCGTGCTGGCGATTCCCGTCGCGCTGGCCATGGCGCGCACGAAGTCGCGGCTCGCGCGCAGGCTGCTGCTCGCCGGCGTGCTGCTGCCGCTGCTCGTCAATCTGCTGCTGCAAGGCTACGGCTGGCTGATCATTCTCGGGCCGGCCGGACTGCTCAATCACGCGTTGCTCGCGAGCGGCCTCGTAGAGCGTCCGGTGATGTGGTTGTATCGCGAGCATGGCGTGTTGCTCGGCCTGATCCAGACCGCATTTCCGCTCGCCGTGCTGCCGCTTTCGAGCGCGATGCGCGCCGTTTCGACCGCGTATGAAGAAGCCGCGGCGACGCTCGGCGCAACCCGCTGGCAAACGCTGCGTCACGTGTTGTTGCCGCTCGCGATGCCGGGCCTCGTGTCGGGCGCGCTGCTGGTGTTCGCGTACAACGCGAGCGCGTTCGCCGTGCCCCTGCTGCTCGGCGGACGGCGCGTACCCATGCTCGCCGTGCTGGTCCACGACCAGGTCGCGCCATTGCTCAACTGGCCGGCGGCATCCGCATCGGGTGTCGTTCTGATGGCCGCCACGCTTGCCGTGATGGCGGTTTCGCAGCGCCTCGTGCGTCGCACGCAGCGTCTCGCCGAGGAGCCCCACGCATGAGCACGCCGCTTCCCACCCCGCGTCTGCCGGGAGATTCGCCACGCCTGCCGCGTTTCCCGTTCCCGCCGCGTCTGTCGAGCATCATGCCCGGCCAGCTCGGCCGCGCCACCGCGCTGTTCGCCGCGATCGTGCTGTTCCTCGCCGCGCTGCCCATCCTCACGATGATCACGATGTCGTTCAGCGCGGCCGACACGCTCGAATTTCCGCCGCACGCGTACAGCCTGCATTGGTATCGCGCCGCGTGGCACAGCTTCGTGTCGCCGGATGCGAGCGACTCGCTGTCGATGGGCGCCGCGTTGACCACAAGCCTCGTCGTCGCGCTCTCGACGATGCTGATCGCCACGCTCGTCTCGGTGCCCGCCGCCTACGCGCTGAGCCGCTACCGCTTTCGCGGCAAGCCCGCGGTCGAACAACTGGTCGCGCTGCCGCTCGTTTATCCGCTGGTGATGCTCGGCCTGTCGCTGCTGCTGGTGTTCAACGTGCTGCCGGTCGAACTCGGCGTGTTCCGCCTGATCATCGCGCATGTGATTCTGGCGCTGCCGTTCACGGTGAAAAATTGCGCGGCGTCGGTCGCGTCCATCGGCCCGGAGTTCGAGGAAGCCGCCTGCGTGATGGGCGCAAGTCCCGGCCGCGCGCTCGTCGACGTGATCCTGCCGCTGATGCGCCCCGGTATTCTCGCCGGCATGCTGTTCGCGTTCATCGTGTCGTTCAACGAGTTCACGGTGACCTTCTTCCTGTACGGCATCGATACGATGACGCTGCCGGTGTGGCTCTACAGCCGCACGGTGTCCTCGCTCGATCCGACCGTGTTCTGTTTCGCCGTCGTCATCGTCGTGATCGACTTCGCGCTGATCTGGCTGCTCGAAAAGCTGATCGGCGACGAAGGGGTCGCACTTTGAGCGCGCCGCTCATTCATCCACTGCGCGCGCGCATGACGTCACTTTGCTGGAGCATCCGATGACCCATCTGACCTTGCAGGCCGTGACCCGCCGCTTCGGCGCGGCGCATGCCGTCGACAGCGTCGATCTGAGCGTGCCCGACGGCAAGCTGGTGTGCTTTCTCGGCCCGTCCGGCTGCGGCAAGACCACCCTGCTGCGGATGATCGCCGGCCTCGAAACGCCCACTTCGGGCAGCATCCATTTCGCGGGCCGCGACATCACCCGGCTGCCGGCCAATCAGCGCGACTTCGGCATGGTGTTCCAGTCGCTCGCGCTGTTTCCGCATATGACGGTCGCGCAGAACGTCGCGTATCCGCTGAAGCTGCGCAAGACCCCGAAGGAGCAGCAGACGCGCCGCGTGGCCGAACTGCTGGATCTGATCCAGTTGCCGCATATGGCGAACCGGCCGGTCACGCAGCTCTCGGGCGGCCAGCGCCAGCGCGTGGCGATTGCGCGCGCGATCGCGTCGCAGCCGAAATTGCTGCTGCTCGACGAGCCGCTCTCCGCGCTCGACGCCAAGCTGCGCGAAGCGATGCAGGTGGAAATCCGCCTGTTGCAACAGCGCCTGGGCATCACGACGATCATGGTCACGCACGACCAGCGCGAAGCAATGACGATGGCCGATGAAATCGTCGTGATGGAGAAAGGCCGCATCGCGCAGGTCGGCAAGCCGCTCGACATCTATCGCGATCCGGTCAGCGAGTTCGTCGCCGACTTCATCGGCCTCGGCAATATCCTGCCTGTCACGTACGATGGCGGTGGCGGCGTGAGCTTGCCGGGCGGCCGGCGCATCGCGCTCGCGCAGAGCGCGCGCGTGCCGCAGTCCAGCACCGCGATCCGCTTGCTGATCCGGCCGGAAGACATCTGCGTGAAGACGGCGTCGACCGCGTCGGCCGCCGCCGACGCCGCCGGACCGAACCGGCTCGCCGGCACCGTCACGTTCATTCGCGACGTGGGCGCGTCGCTCGAAGCGACGATCGACTGCGCGGGCTTCACGCTGACCGCCGCGACCACGCCGCGCGAAACGCCGGGGCTCATGCTCGGCATGCCGGTGCTCGCGGAATTGCCGCCGCACGCGTGCAAGCTGATCGCAGTGCGTTCCATGCATTGAGCGCCGCCGCATTGACTCCGCTTACCGCAACCCATTCCAATACCCACGCTTTCGACAGAGGACACATCATGAATCAGCGCCCCGTTGCTCACTCGCAGACCCGCCGCGTGTTCGCCACGCTCGCCGCCGCGCTCGCCTTCACCGGCGCCGGCGCACTCTGCGCATTGCCGTCGGCCGCGCATGCCGATGCGCTCGACAACATCGCGAAGTCGGGCACGGTGCGCATCGGCGTGTTCGAGGACTATCCGCCGTTCGGCTCGATCGGTCCGGACATGAAGCCGATGGGCTACGACATCGACGTCGCCAACCTGATCGGCAAGACGCTCAACGCGAAGGTCGAACTCGTGCAGGTCACGGGCGACAACCGCATGGCCTACCTCGCCGACCACAAGGCGGACATGCTGCTGTCGGTCGGCCAGACGCCGGAGCGCGAAAAGGTGATCGATTTCTCGCAGCCCTACGCGCCCTACTACCTCGCCGTGTTCGGTCCGAAGTCGCTGCCCGTGAAGAACGCCGCCGACCTCGCCGGCAAGTCGATCTCGGTCGCGCGCGGCACGCTGGAAGACCTGAGCGTCACGAAGATCGCGCCGCCCTCGGCCAACATCAAACGTTTCGACGATCCGAACGGCGCAATTTCGGCGTTTCTTTCTGGTCAGGTACAGTTGATGGTAGTCGGCAACGACGTCGGCGCCACGATTCTCGCGCGTCATCCGGCCAACGATCCGGAGCAGAAGTTCTCGCTGTTCAGCTCGCCTGATCACGTCGGCCTGAACAAGAACGAGCCGCGCCTGAAACAGAAAGTCGACGAAACGATTGCCAAGGCCCGCAAGGACGGCACGATGAACGCGATCTCGCAGAAATGGCTGCGCGCGCCGCTGCCCGCGGATCTTTGATTTTTTCGCACGGAGTTTGACCTTACGATGAGCGCGACGCCATGACCTATGCGTTCGATTTCAGCGGCTTCGGCCTCTATGCGGGGATGCTCGTGCGCGGCGCCGCCGTGACCCTCGGGCTCACCGCGGTCTCCACGGTGCTCGGCGGCCTCGTCGGAATCGGCGGCGCGAGCATCGCGGTGGCCGGGCCGAAATGGGCGCGCTGGGTGGTGGCGAGCTACGTGGAGCTGATCCGCAACACGCCGTTCATCGTGCAGCTGTTCTTCGTGTTCTTCGGCTTGCCGAGCCTCGGCATCCATATCGACGAAATCCAGGCCGCGATTCTTGCGATGACCGTCAACCTCGGCGCGTACGCGATCGAGATCGTGCGCGCCGGCATCGATTCGATTCCGCGCGGCCAGGTCCAGGCGGCGCAGGCGCTCGGCCTGCATGGGCGGCAGGTGTTCCGCCACGTCGTGCTGCCGCAGGCGATCGCCAACGTGTTTCCCGCGCTGTTGAGCCAGGTGTTGATCGTCATGCTCGGCTCGGCGGTGGTGTCGCAGATCTCGGTGCCCGATCTGACCTATGCGGCCAACTTCATCCAGTCGCGCAACTTCCGCTCGTTCGAGAGTTACGTGATCATCACCGCGACCTATCTGCTGATGTCGATCGTGTTGCGGCAGATCCTCAACCGCTTCGGGCGCGGCCTGTTCGCGGGCCGTGTCGCGCGCGGCAACGACAGCGCGCCGCGCAACTGGCGCAGCCGCCTGATGTGGCGCGGCGCGCGCACCCTGCCGACGGAGCGCTGATCATGATCGAATTCACGCTGTGGGACATCGCCCGCAATCTGTTGCTCGCCGCCCGCTGGACGGTGCTGCTGTCGTTGATCGCGTTCGTCGGCGGCGGTGTGGTCGGGCTGCTGCTGCTCGCGATGCGCGTGTCGCCGATCGCGTGGCTGCGCCGCATCGTCGTGCTGTATGTGGAAGTGTTTCAGGGCACGCCGCTCCTGATGCAGCTGTTTCTCGCGTTCTTCGGCTTGCCGTTGCTCGGCGTCGACGTGTCGCCATGGGTCGCGGCGGCCGTCACGTTGACGCTTTATACGAGCGCGTATCTGGTCGACATCTGGCGCGGCTGCGTCGAAGCGGTGCCGCGCGGCCAGTGGGCCGCGGGCGCGAGCCTCGGCATGACGTTCAGCCAGCAGTTGCGCTACATCGTGTGGCCGCAGGCGCTGAAGATCGCCGTCGCGCCGACGGTCGGCTTTCTCGTGCAGGTGGTCAAAAGCACGGCGCTCGCGTCGATCATCGGCTTCACCGAACTGACCAAGACCGGCACGATGATCACCAACGCCGCGTTCCGGCCGTTTCCGATCTACGGGATGGTTGCAATGATCTACTTCGCGATGTGCTTCCCGTTGACGTGGTACGCGCGCGTGCTCGAAAAGCGGCAGAAGGTCGGGCAGCATCGCTGAAGACATGGCGTGCGCGAGTTGTCCTCGGCACGCGCATCTGTAGAAGAGCGGCGACCGTGTTGTGCACGGTTGCCGCTTTTTTCGCGCCTTTTGGCACTGCCCGACAGCGCTGCACTAACGCCTGACGCCTAACGCGCCGCCTGCGTCGACTTGCGCAGCTTCGCCACGTCAGCCGCCGTGACCGCCGGTGCGCCGTTGTTCCAGCCGGCCCGCACGAAGGTGAGCACGTCGGCGATCTGCTGGTCGTCGAGCACCGGCGCGAACTTCGGCATCGGATAAGGCGCAGGCACGCCGCCGACCACGAGGTCCTCCGTGCCGTTCAGCGTGACGTTGATCAACGACGACGGGTCCTTCTCCAGCACGTTCGGATTGCCGGCCAACGGCGCCAGCATCGGCGCGAAGCCACGGCCGTCGACGCCGTGACAGTGCATGCAATAGGCCGTATAGACGCGTGCGCCGGCATCGTTCGCGGGACGGTTCAACGACACTTTGGTCGCCTGCGGATCGAACGTATAGGGCGGTGCGCCGCTGCCGCCCGCTGGCGGCATTGACTTCAGATACGTCGTCATCGCCGCGATGTCGGCGTCGCTCATGTGCTGCGTGCTGTTGTTGATCACACTGGTCATCGAGCCGAACGCCGACGCATGGCGATTCGCGCCGGTCTTCAGGAACGCCTGCAAGTCCTGATCGTTCCAGCGGCCCAGCCCGACATTGTGCGCGCCGGTCAGATTCGCCGCGAACCAGCCGTCGAGCAGGCCGCCGGTGAGGAACGCGCTGCCGCTCTCATCGAGCGCCTTCTCCTGGAACGCGATGCCGCGCGGCGTATGGCACGACCCGCAGTGTCCGAGCCCCTGAATCAGATACGCGCCGCGATTCCATGCGGCATCCTTGCCCGGCTTGTCCTGATACGCGCCCTTTTCCAGGAACGCCATGTTCCAGAACTTCAGCGGCCAGCGCATGTTCAACGGCCATTTGATGTCCGGCTCGCGGTTCGCCTGCTGCACCGGCGCGACGCCGCTCATGAAAAACGCGTACAGCGCTTTCATGTCGTCGTCGGTGATCTTCGCGTAGGACGGATAGGGCATCGCCGGGTACAGGTTGTGGCCGTCCTTCGCGACGCCTTCGCGCATCGCCTGCGCGAAGTCCTGCTCACTGTAGCCGCCGATGCCGGTGCGCGCATCGGGCGTGATGTTGGTGGTGTAGATCTGGCCCATCGGCGTATTCATCGGCAGGCCGCCCGCGAATGGCTTGCCCTTCGGCGCCGTGTGACAGGCGACGCAGTCGCCGAGCTTCGCCAGATACGCGCCACGTTGCACCAGCGCCTGGTCCGCCTGCGCGGCCGCATGTACCGGCGCTTGTCCGATGAACGGTAGCGCCACGCACAATGCCGCGCCGAAACCCTTCAGTGTGTTTTTCATGTCCCGGGCTCCCGTCACGCGGTTTTCAACTGGCTGCCGACCGGCAATTGCCGCAGCCGCTTGCCGGTGGCCGCGTAGATCGCGTTGGTCAACGCGGGCGCAAGCGCCGCCGTGCCGGGTTCGCCGATGCCGCCGGGCGCCTCGCTGCTCTTCACGATATGCACGTCGATCGGCGGCGTCTGATTGATGCGCAGCATCCGGTAGTCCGTGAAGTTGTTCTGCTCGACGCGGCCGTCCTTGATCGTGATCTCGCTGTAGAGCGCCGCCGTGATGCCGAAGATGATGCCGCCCTGCACCTGCGCTTCGATCGTGTTCGGATTGACCACCATCCCGCAGTCGACCGCGCATACGACGCGCTTGACCGCGACCTCGCCCTGATCGACCGCGACCTCGACGACGATCGCGAAGAAGCTGCCGAATGCGTGCATCACCGATACGCCGCGCCCTTGTCCGTTCGGCAACGCGTTGCCCCAGTTCGCGGCCTGCGTGGCGGTGTTCAGCACATTCAGCGCGCGCGGGGTTTTCCCCAGCAGGTCCTGCCGGTATTTCACCGGGTCGATCTTCGCCTGCGCGGCGAGTTCGTCGACGAAGCTCTCCACCACGAAGGTGCCGCGTGTCGGCCCCACCCCGCGCCAGAATGCGGTGGGCACCGCATGCGGTTCCTGGCGCACGTAGTCGATCAACTGGTTCGGCAGATCGTATGGCAGGTCCGAGGCCACTTCGACGGCGTCGGGGTCGAGCCCGTTCTTGAACGCGGGCGGCGCGAAGCGCGCCAGGATCGACGAACCGACGATCCGATGCTGCCACGCGACCGGCTTGCCGTTCGCGTCGAGCCCGGCGGAAATCCGGTCGTAGTAGTACGGCCGGTACATGTCGTGCTGGATGTCTTCCTCGCGCGTCCACACCACTTTCACCGGTGTCGACACCTGCTTGCCGACCTTGACCGCCTGCGTGACCATGTCGAATTCGAGCCGCCGGCCGAAACCGCCGCCGATCAGATGGTTATGCACGACGATCTTTTCGGCGGGCAGGCCCGTGACCGCCACTGCTGCATCCACCACACGCGTCGGCACTTGCGAGCCGAGCCATATCTCGCAACCGTCGGCGCGCACGTGCACCGTGCAGTTGACCGGCTCCATCGTCGCGTGCGCGAGGAACGGCTGCTGATATACGGCGTCCACGCGCGACTTCGCGTTTGCAAACGCCTGGCCGACGTCGCCTTCCTTGCGCGCGACCGCGCCGTTACGCTGCGAAGCACGGGCGAGGTCGTCGACGATCTGCTGCATCGAAAGGTTCGCGCCCGCGCCTTCGTTCCATTTGATGTCGAGCGCCTGCACGCCGCGCTTCGCGGCCCACGTGTGGTCGCCGATCACCGCGACCGCGTTGTCGAGCTTGACGACCTGGCGCACGCCGGGGATCTTCTTCGCGTGGGTATCGTCGACGCTCGCGAGCGTGCCGCCGAACACCGGGCAATTCGCGATCGCCGCGTAGACCATCCCGGGCACGCGCACATCCAGTCCGAATAGCGCGGTGCCGTCCACTTTCTCCGGAGAATCGAGGCGTTTCACCGGCGTGCCGATCAGTTTGAAATCTTTTGGGTCCTTCAGCGGCACGTTCTGCGGCGCGGGCAGCGTGGCCGCGGCCTCCACCAGTTGACCGTAGCCGATGCTGCGATTGCTGGCCGCGTGGATCACCTGCCCTGCCTGCGCATGACAGCTCGCCGGATCGACCTGCCATTGCTGCGCGGCCGCGTTGACCAGCATGATGCGAGCGGTGGCGCCGGCGCGGCGCATCGGCTCCCATGCAAAGCGGATCGATGTCGACCCGCCGGTCAGCTGACCGCCGAGCAGCGGGTCCATGAAGAGCTTTTCGTTGGGCGGCGCGTGGTCGAGCGTGACCGCGTCGAGCGGCACTTCGAGCTCTTCGGCGATCAGCATCGGGATCGACGTATAGACGCCCTGGCCCATCTCGACTTTCGGAATCACCAGCGTGACCTTGCTCGCGGTGTCGATCTGGATGAACGCGTTCGGCGCGAACACGCCGCTTTGCGGCGCTTCCACCGCGTCGCCGCCGATCACCGATTTGCCGGCCTTCTGATCCTGGCTCGCGGCCGGCATGCTGAAGCCGAGCAGCAAGCCCCCGCCGGCTGCCGCGCCGACCGTCACGCTGAATTTCAGAAAGGCGCGGCGCGAAAGGGTGCCCGCGCCGCCAACGCCCTCTTTCGACGGCTGCGCGCCGTTCTGTGCATCGAGCAGTCCCTGGGACATGTCAGACTCCCTTCGCGGCTTGCCTGATCGCCGCGCGGATCCGGTTGTACGTCCCACAGCGGCAGATGTTGCCGGCCATCGCGGCGTCGATATCCGCATCGGTGGGATTGGGGTTGCCAGCGAGCAGCGATGCCGCCGACATCACCTGCCCCGACTGACAGTAGCCGCATTGCACGACATCCAGTTCACGCCAGGCCTGCTGCACCTTCTGCCCCGCGGGCGTGCTGCCGACCGCTTCGATCGTGATGACTTTCCTGTCGCCGACCGCCGCCGCCGGGAACACGCACGAGCGCACCGCGACGCCATCGAGATGCACGGTGCATGCGCCGCATTGAGCGATGCCGCAACCGAACTTGGTGCCGGTCAGGCCGACGAGATCGCGCAACACCCACAACAGAGGCATGTCGGGCGGCGCGTCGACGGTATGGGTCTGACCGTTGATGTTGAGCGTTGTCATAAGCGGCTCCGGGTGGGACTTATTGTTGGTGACGCTGTTTAGGCAGAGCAGTCGAACAGGAATGGAAAAACACGCTGTGTTTGTTCGACTTGGCAAACTAATCCGCGATGCGCTTGGACTGCGGTTGCGACGGCGCATGATGCGCGGCGTGCATGTGCCGAAAGTGACCGGCAAATTGTAGCCGTGGAAAAAGAAGTTTGCCGTGAAGGGGCGCGCGGCCGGTTCGCGCGACAACCGCTGCCGCCGCCTGCCTCACGCGACGTTCAAACGGAATTCGATTCATGCGTTACCATCGCCGCATCAACGCGAGCCGATTGCCCGGCTCGACCCGGCCCGACACTCCGAAGGAGCAGCACGATGAACGACCAGCAATGCACTCAATTCCTGTCGGACATTCGCCGGCCGTTGCTGGCGCTGCACAAGGCCATCCTCGATCACGAACGCGCGATGTATGAAAAAGAGTTCGGTCCGGTGACGCCCGCCGCTTTTTTGCAGGTGCTGATCAACGGTTCGGGTTTCCGCTGGCTCACGCCGCTTTCGACGGTCATTGCGAGCGTCGACGAAATCCTCGACGACAAGGAAGCCGACGCCGCCGACCGGCTCGCCGCAGCCGAAGCCGTCACCGGTCTCTTCTCGTCCGATCTGCCGGACAATATGTTTCTGCCGCGCTATCTGCCGTTGTTGCAGGCCGACCCGGCGATCCTGCATCAGCACGGCCAGGTGTCGCAACTGTTGCGCGGCGTTCAGAAGAAGTAAGTGGCGAGCGCGGCGGTGCTTGCGCCGCCCGCTCCCGGATTTCCTCACCGTTCAGATCGCAGGATTCTGAGCGACCGGGCAACGCTCTTCAAACACTGCACTCGCTTGCGGCCGCTCGATTACCAGGCTTGTCTGCGGTAGACGACATAAAAAACACCGTATTTCAGGCCAATTTATCTTCGACTCGCAACAGTGCGGGTTACGCGCGCCATCGAGCCGCGCATTCAAGCGCCCCGTTTCCGAATTTGCCTGGTTTTGCTGACTAAAACAAAGGTGAGCTTCTGCGGGAGAGGTTGCATGCCGCTCGAACACCGCCTACGAAAAGCCGCGCAGCACGCAACGCGCGGCCCTGTTAAGGTAAGCGGACTTCATTGCGAATGCTCACCGCCATGCAAGCCTGGCCGCTCCCCGAAAGCTATACGTTCCGCGATCAAACCGTGCGCTACAAGGTGACCGGCACGGGTCCGCCGCTGGTGCTGGTTCACGGCACACCGTTCTCTTCGTATGTGTGGCATCGGATCGCCGCGCATCTCGCGCCAGTGCGCACCGTGTATTACTACGACCTGCTCGGCTACGGCCAGTCGGAGCAGCGCGACGGACAGGATGTTTCGCTCGGCATTCAGAATGTGCTGCTCGCGGAACTGCTGGCGCACTGGAAACTGGCGAGCCCGGATGTCATCGCGCATGACTTCGGCGGCGCGACCTCGTTACGCGCGCATCTGCTCGACGGCTGCGAGTACCGCAGTCTCACGCTGATCGATCCGGTGGCGCTCGCGCCATGGGGCTCGCCATTCGTGCGGCATGTGCGCGAACACGGCGACGCGTTTGCCGGACTGCCGCCTTATATTCACGACGCGGTGGTGAAAGCGTATGTGCGCGGCGCGATCGCCCGCGAGATTGCGGATGCCGAGCTTGCGCCGTACGTGGCACCCTGGCTTGGCGCCGCCGGACAAGCCGCGTTCTATAGGCAAATCGCGCAGATGGACCAGCGCTACACCGACGAGGTTCAGGCGCGCTACCCGCACCTGCGCTGCCCGGTGCAGATTTTGTGGGGCGAACAGGATCAGTGGATTCCGCTCGAACGCGGCCGAGAGCTGGCTGCCGCGATTCCCGCAGCGCGCTTTCAGGCGGTGCCGAACGCCGGCCATCTGATGCAGGAAGACGCGCCGGAAGCGATCGTCGCCGCGGCGCTGCGGTGGTTCGATTGACGGCGGACGGTGCGTGACTAGCCGCGCCCTTGCGGCAGATACGGCAGCGGATCGACCGGCTTGCCGTCGTGGCGCAGCTCGAAGCCCACCGACACGCGCGAGTTGTTTTCGTCGCCCATCTCCGCGATCTGCTGTCCTTGCCGAACGATGTCGCCGATCTTCACCAGCAGCTTGCGGTTATGCGAGTAGGCAGTCAGAAAGTCCTTGTTGTGTTGCACGATGATCAGACTGCCATAGCTGTTCAGACCCGTGCCGGCGTACATCACCTTGCCGTCGGCGGCGGCCCGGACTGGATCACCCGGCTTGCCGCCGATTTCGATGCCGCGCGTTTCGCCCGGCTGGAACGCTTCGACCACACGCCCGCCCGCCGGCCACGCCAGCGCGACGCGGTTCGCATGCCGCATGGTCTGCTGCGTGACTTCGCGCGCCTCTTCGGCCGTGGGTCTCGCCGCTGCGGGTTGTGCCGGGACCGTCGCCACGGCTGCCGATGATGATGACGCCTGCTGCGCCGCGAGCGAAGCGGCCGGCGCGGACGCCGCCGCTGCCTTGGCTGCGGCGGCGTTGGCTGCGTTAGCCGCATTGGCTGCATTGGCTGCATTAGCGGCATTCACCGCCCGCACCGTTTCCGGCGACGCGACATGCAGCACTTGCCCCAACTTCAGCCGCGACGATCCCTTCAATCCGTTCCACGCCTGCAGCTGTTTGACGCTGCAATGATGATGCTGCGCGATACGCGCCAGCGTGTCGCCACGCTTGACGCGATAGACGAGCGGCGGTGCTTTCCTGAGCGGCGTGCCTTCGTCGGCGCCGATCGGCAACTGCTTGCCCGCGGACGCGAGATCGGCAACCGACGCGCTCGCCGCCGGCACGCCGGAAGCCGCCGCCGCGCTCGCTGCCGCGCCACTCTGCGCGTCCTGCTGCCCCACGTTCGCACAACCGCTCATCGCCAGCGCGACCCACACGCCGGTCAGACTGGCCATCATCGTTCTGTCGAAACGCTTTCCCATCTTTGTCCGACTCCTGCGTTATTCATGGGTGGGCCGGATGCCGCGATGTCGCGTGCGAATCGCGCGATGACGCCGCGCGGACTCCTTCGACACGGCGAGGCCGCCTCGTGCGGCGCTCACCCGATGCCCTACCGGCTATCCCAACCCTTTAGCACTTTCCGGATGCCCGGCGCCCGGCGTCTCGCGACGAGCCAGAGTTCAGCAAAAAGAGCCCGATTGCCAATTAAAAATTCAGCGGAATTGTAAAGTGCGTTTTACTAAAATCGCGCCACCTCACACACTCTGATACAAATCTTGCGCATGTCCGCAAACCTCGTTGCAAATGCAACGTGTTCGAGCCGCGCAGGCCCCGTTCAGGGGCCTCGCGCGCGACTCCTGGCGTCACTGGCTGATTGCATGGAAATGCGCGCGGTGAGTCGCGCCCCGATCCGCACAAGCGCGCCTGAGCGCGTGCATGCGCGAGCATCGCGAACGGACGATACCGGTTGTTTTAACGGCAGATCGGCGCCGGAACTTGAATGACGTTATATCGCAAGCAACGGCGAGCGGTGAACGGACAGCCGGGCGGGCCCGGCCAACGGGATTACGGCCGTCCGTGTCGAGCAGATGCGGCCTAGCTGTAGTACTGCCCCTCGTACTTCACATAGCCCACCGGATGATGGGTGAAGTGCAGCACTGGCAGAACGGGATTGGAATTGTCGACGGTGGGATAGGCGCTGGCTTCGGAAATGTATTCGCCTTGCGCCTCGATTGGCTGCCCTGCCTGGAGGCCGGGGATTTCCTGCGCGAGCCCTTCGTTGTCGCCGAAACGCACGGCGACGAATACCTCGGTGCCCGCCAGGTTCTGCGTGCCGCCTTCGAACTTCAGCACCTTGTCGATCTTGATGACGAAGTGCTGATGATTGGCGCCGTGGTGGTTTTCCGGGCCTGCGAACACCTTGCTGATCGTGCCTTGTACACAGGCGAGCGGTGCGCCCAGCGATTGAACATAACGATGATGCGGGAGAATCTGCGTCGCGCGATTGTTCATGAAGTCTCCGTGAAAAGAAGCGTGGCTCATTGACGTGGCTTACTTACGTGGCTTACTTACGGCGAACCTGACACGTGACGCCGGGCGGCGTCAGCGCGATACCGTTTGAGCGAGCCATCGCATGGGAGTTCAGTGCGCGAATTCAGTGAGCAGGATGAGCAGCGCACGTGCTGGGAGAGCTGGCACGAACGCCACGCTTTCAGAAACCTTCGCAGACTGCGAGTCGGCGAGCCGGTGCCGGTGCCTGCTTTGCCGATGCTTGCCGATGCGTATGAGCGGCAAAGCGCGCGCGCCGGCGAAACCGTTCACCCAGCGCACCCATATGTTCACCGCGCGATTGCCGCAACCGGCTACGCGTCAAAAGCGGCCCGGCAACGGCCCGCTCAATGCCCGTCGTGCTCGCTGTCCAGATGCGCCATCTGCACTTCGTTGTACCGCTTGCCGGCCACGGCATCCGGCGGAATCGCCGCTTCGATGCGCGCGAGCTCCTCGGCGCTCAACGCCAGTTGGGCAGCGGCCAGTGCATCGGTCAACTGCGCGCGGCGACGCGCGCCCACCAGCGGCACGATGTCCTCGCCACGCGACAACGCCCACGCAATCGCCAGTTGCGCCGGGTTGGTGCCACGCGCATCGGCAATCGAACGCAGCGTATCGACCAGCGCGAGGTTGCGTTCGAGATTCTCGCCCTGGAACCGCGGGCTGACGCTGCGGAAATCTTTCTGCGCGCCACGCTCTTTCGACCACGTGCCGCTCAGCAAGCCCCGCGATAGCACGCCATAAGCCGTCACGCCAATGCCGAGTTCGCGGCACACCGGCAAGATGCCGGCTTCGATGCCGCGCGACATCAGCGAGTATTCGATCTGCAGATCGGCGATCGGTGCGACCGCCTGCGCGCGTCGCAGCGTCTGCACACCCACTTCCGACAGCCCGATCTGCCGCACGTAGCCGGCCTTCACGAGATCGGCGATCGCACCGACGGTCTCTTCGATCGGCACTGCCGGATCGAGCCGCGCGGGCCGGTAGATATCGATGTAATCAGTGCCAAGCCGCCGCAGCGAGTAAGCAAGAAAATTGCGCACCGCCACCGGCCGCGTATCCAGGCCGATCCAGCCGCCCGCCGGATCGCGCAGTCCGCCGAATTTCACGCTGATCACGGCGTTCTCGCGCTGGCGTCCTTGCAGTGCGTCGCGGATCAGCATTTCGTTGTGACCCATTCCGTAAAAGTCGCCGGTGTCGAGCAGCGTGATGCCGGCGTCGAGCGCCGCGTGAATCGTAGCAATGCTTTCGTCGCGGTCGGCCGGTCCGTAGAGATCGGACATGCCCATGCAGCCCAGGCCGATGGCGGAAACTCGCGGGCCCTGGCGGCCCAGTTGACGTGTATTCATGGCGTGCATTCCCAAGGTCGTTGGATTGCGTCGAGGAAGGCGCTGGACTGACCACGCCCGAACGGCATTCTGCGCCTCGCGGGCGCGGGAAGAAAGCCGTTCGTTTGGTCGGAATCGCGAGCGCGTGCCGCGATGGATGGCGGCGATGAAGTGCCGCTGCGCAGCGCGCCTAGAACTTATGCCGGATCGCCGCGCGCACCACGACCTGCTTGTTCGTCGATGACGGCGCCTGGGTGCCGGGGATGAACGCGAAGTCGAGAATCGAGAAGGTCTGGTCGCCCGTCACCTGCTGATATTCGCCCTGAATATAGACGTCGGTGCGCTTGGACAGGTTGTAGTCCGCCATCAGGCCGAACGAGTGGATGTGCGGCTTCACGCCGCCGTTCGAAGCGTCGTAGGTCTCCATCGTGTACACGTACTGCGCGCCGACGAACAGCACCGGCGAGATCTGATATTTGCCGTTGACCTCGAAGTTCTGATACTTCAGCGAGTTCAGCAGCACGCCCGGCGGCACGAGCGGCGTAATGCCGAGATAGCCGTTGCCGGTCGGGTTCAGATAGTTCGAGTTGGTGTAGACGAAGCCCGCCGTCGCCGGGCCGAAGGTGTAGGTGATGCCGCCGCCGAACACACGCATGCGCGCGGCGATGAAACCGGCGTCGTTCGCGGTGATCGCTCCGTTCGCGCCGTTGCCGGGATTGTCGGCCTGCAGATACGCGGCGGCCACCAGCAAGCCGGCATACGCGTACTGGCCGCCAATGCTGTACGCGCGATTGTTCGCGAAGCCGGTGGCGTTGCTGAAACTGTAGGTGCCGCCGAACTGGAAGCCGGCGATCGGGGGGCTGGTGTACTTGACCGTGTTGTCGAGGCGGAACGTATTGTCGGTGTTGTCGTTGTCGAGCGGGTGCGAGAACAGCGTACCGGCCCAGTTGCCGTTGGCCGTGGTCTGCGCCAGATAGTCGACCACCGAATCGTACTGGCGGCCGAAGGTCAGCGTGCCGTAAGGCGCCGAACTCAAGCCGACGAACGCCTGACGGCCGAACATCCGGCCGCCCTGCCCGAGCCGCCCGGAATTCAGGTCGAAGCCGTTCTCGAGTTGGAAGATCGCTTTCAGTCCGCCGCCGAGTTCCTCGTCGCCCCTCAGTCCCCAACGGCTGCCTTGCGCGAAGCCGCTCGCCAGTTCGTACACATGGCCGCGGCCGACGTTGTTCGTGTAGTTGATCCCTTCGTCGATCACGCCATACAGCGTGACGCTCGTCTGCGCGTTGGCGGGTGTGGCAAGAGTGGCAGACACAGCGGTGGAGACAGCCAGCGCGAACACTTGCTTGTTCATGAAGATCTCCCTGCACTCGAGTAATGGGACCACTCGATCTGGCCTCTTTGCTTTTCGCTTCTTTTCGCTTCTTTTTGCTTCTTCGCTTCTCTGCTCTTTCCCGGCGCTTCGGCATCCGGCTCTGGGTCCTCGCCGCGCTTTCGGAAATCCTCACACGCCGTTCGCTGGCCGTCCATTGGGGGACATGAGCATCGCTTAAAATGTTGCGAAATCTCCACTTCGCGCGACTGCCTCTTTTTTCCAGACGCGCGTTCAGGTAGGCGGCATCGCCGGCCGGGACTCGAATCGGGCGACGTGTCGCCGCGCCGGCGCCCTGCACGGTCCGCCGCCGCTTTGTCACAGAAAGAAATATAATCGGCGGCTTTTGCGGCAGTGCAGCGGAACTCCGGTGCCTTCGCAAGGGTCCTTTTTACTGCCCCCTGACACCGCGCCTCGCGAGGCCGGTCGAACGCGGCGAATCGGCCAGCGGGCCGAATGGGTCCTGGACCCGCCGCAGCACCCCATCCAATTTCAAAAGCCTTGTGAGACGCCTGCCGCGCTGCATCAGCGCGCCGTCGCACGGGGCTGCTTTTGGCGCAAACAATGCAACAATCGTCTTCCCGTCTGATCGAGCTGGACTTTTTCCGCGGACTGGTCCTGCTGATCATCGTCGTCGACCACATCGGCGGCAGCATTCTGTCGCGCGTCACGCTGCACGCGTACGCGTTGTGCGATGCCGCCGAAGTCTTCGTGTTCCTCGGCGGCTTCGCTACCGCGACGGCCTACGCGGCGCTCGCCGAGCGGCGCAACGAGACGATCGCGCGCAGCCGCTTCCTGCGGCGCTCGCTGGAGATCTATCGCGCGTTCCTCGTCACGGCCGGGCTGATGCTGCTGGTCAGCGCGGTGCTGAGCGCGTTCAGCATCGACGGGCCGAATCTCGCGACCACCGATCTCGACGATCTGATGACCGCGCCGGTCGCCGCGCTGCGCGACATCCTGCTGTTGCGCCGCCAGCCCTATCTGGCCTCCGTGCTGCCGATGTACGCATTCTTCGCGCTGCTCGTGCCGATGATCCTGCCGCTCGCGCGCAGCAAGCCGTGGCTGCTGCTGGCCGGCAGCGTCGCGCTGTGGGCCGGCGCGCCGATCATCGACGCCTACCTGCCCGCCGCGCCCGACATGCACTGGGACTTCAACCCGTTCGCGTGGCAGCTGTTGTTCGTGCTCGGCGTGCTCGCGCGCTGCCAGCCAGTCTATCAGCGCGTGAGCGCGCACCGGCTAGGCTGGATCATCAGTGTGCTGGCGTTCGCGGTGGTGGTCGCCGCCGCGTATTTCAAGCTGGTTATCGAACATGGGCCGCTTGCCAGCAGCATGAAGCAGAATCTGTCCTACCTGCGGGCGGTCAACTTCCTCGCCATCGCGTGGCTGGTCGCGAATCTGATCCAGCTCGGCTGGGCGAAGAAGCTCGCGCAATGGCTGCCGTGGATCGGGGTGATCGGGCGTAAGGGCTTGCTTTGCTTCATCGCCGGCGCCGTGATCTCGCTGGTGGTCGACTCCGTGCTGTATGCAGCCACCGACGGCTATCTGAACTACCCGCTCGGGCTGCTCGCCGACGCGATCGCCGTCGGCGCCCTGCTGCTCGTCGCGCTGGGCGTGGAGCCACTCAAGCGCTTTGTCGGGCGCGTCGTCGGCACGCGGCTTGGGACTTCGCCCTGAGCGGCGTGGTCAGCAGCAAGCGGTGAGCGGCAAGCGCAGCTCATACGCGCCGACAGCCAAGATCCGCCGTAGCCAATTCGTCGCAAATCCAACTCCGATGCTGATAGCATGACGGCCGCGCGCAAGCTCCGCGTCAGCCTACTACCGTGACATGCGTCTATTCCTACATTCCGCACTCGTGCTGCTAGCGCTCGCCGCCAACGCGCCGGCTTTCGCCAGCACCGTCATCAGCCGCAGCTTCCATTCCGAGGCGCTCGGGCGCGACTGGAACTACACGATCTATCTGCCGACCGGTTATCGCCAGGACGGCGCGCGCATTCCGGTGCTCTATCTCCTGCACGGCAACAACGGCGACGCCAACGACTGGCTCACCCAGGGCCACCTGCAAAGCGCCGCCGACGCGCTGATCGAGCGCAAGGACATCCCGCCCGTGGCGATCGTGATGCCGCAAGGCGGCACGGACTGGTACGTCGACCGCAAGGAGAAGATGGAGACCGCGTTCTTCGACGATCTGCTGCCCGAGATCGAGGCGCACTACGCGGTGTCGACGCAGCGTGGCGCAAGGATGATCGGCGGTGTGTCGATGGGCGGCTTCGGCGCGCTGCGCTACGCGCTGACGCAACCGGAGCTGTTCTGCGGCGCGCTGCTGCTGAGCCCGGCGATCTACCCGAACGAACCGCCACGCGGGTCGGCCGCGCGCCACGTCGGCGTATTCGGCGACCGGCAGTTCGATCCGCGTATCTGGCACGAGCTCAACTATCCGGCGCAGTGGGACCGTTACATGAGCCGGCCGTATCGCCTGCCGATGTTCATCGCCTCGGGCGACGACGACCTCGCGATCCAGGCCGACGCGTCCACGCTGTACACGCATCTTCGGCTGGCGGGCAATCCGGCGGCGCTGCGCATCGTCGACGGCGGCCACACCTGGGATGTCTGGAGCGCGCTGCTGCCCGCCGCGTTGAAATACACGCTGGGCTGCGTGAAGCCGCCGGCGCTGGAACATCCGTCGAATCAGCGGCCGTGAGCGGGCGGATGCGCAGCCGGCATTCGCAGCGCGCGCGGCGTGCGCCTGAAAACCGCATGAAAAAACCGTCCGCCTAACGCACGAGATCGGTCCACAACACCATCAGCACCGTCATCAGCGCGGGGCCGATGAAGATGCCGAGCAGCCCGAACGTCTCGGCCCCGCCGAGAATGCCGAACAGCACGAGCAGGAACGGCAGCCGCGTCGAGTTGCCGATCAGCACCGGCCGCACGAAGTGCTCGGCGACGAACACCACCACCGAGCCGAACAAAACCAGTCCGACGGCCGCGGCCACCGAGCCTTGCGCGAGCAGCCACAGCGCGGCAAGGCCGAACGTGATCGGCGCGCAGAACGGCAGCATCGCGGCAATCGCGGTGACGAAGCCGAGCAGCGCGACATGCGGCAAGCCAGTCACGAAGTAGGCAACGCCCAGCAGCGCCCCCTCGCCGAGCCCGACCACCACCAGCCCGGACACCGTGCCGCGCACCGCCGCGGCCATCCGTTGCATGAGGTCGGCGCCGTCGTCGCCGAAACCGCGCCGCACGGCCTTGATCAGCGAGCCGGACAGACGCGGCCCCGCCTGGAAGATCACGAACAGCGTGACCAGCATGAACACGAACACCATCACTGCATGCAGCGCGCGCGCCCCGAAGCGGCGGCCGAGCATCATCGCCGTGGTGCTGTGCAGCCCCTTCATCGCCGCCGAATCGCGCAGCGGCTGGGCGAGGTTGGCCTGCCACCACGCTGAAATCTGCTGCGCGCCGAACGGCAGACGCTCGATGAAGTCCGGCAGCGCGATACCGGTTTCCCGCGCGCCCTTGAACCAATCGTTCAGGTCGTGCGCCTCGCGCAGCGCCTGGGCGATGCCGATGCCGACCGGCAGCACCACCAGCAGCGCAATCACGAGCGTGAGCAGCGCGGCGATCAGCGTCGTGCGGCCGGTGAACCAGCGGTTGCCCTCGACCTTGCGCAACAGCGGCCACAGCGCGATCGCGACCACGCCGGCCCACGCGACCACCGCGATGAAATCGCGCACGACCCACAGCGCCAGCAGCACCAGGCCGATGTACAGCACGAGCGAGGCCGCCCGCTGTTTTTTCAGACGATCGGCTGGGCTGGGCCGTTCGGCGGGGTTATCGGGTGGGCGTGAAATCATGTGAGCTCTAGTCTTTTTGGAGAGGTGCGCGCGAGCCGACCGCAAAACTGCAAACCCGCTACACTTGCGCGCACGGTCGGTTCATCGACAGCCACATCTTAAAGGAAGCGCCGCCGCGCCTTGGCAGACGGCGCTTTCGTCGCGCTGTGGACAACACTGCGTTGCAAAAATGCGCACTATTAAAAAGTTACATAATAAATGCTGCTAACGCCCGTCATTTCGGGCGATCGTAAATGTCAAGCGGCATTGTTGCTATTTGGGGAACAGTGTTTCAACCGCGGCAGAATGGCTATCCCGCGCTCGCAGGACTACATTCGGCTCTCGACAATACGGAGCCGATGATGATGACCTTAGAGTCCATCCCCCTTGACGGTACCAATGGCGTACGCATCGAAATTCTCGAGCGCTCCGACACGACGCTGGTGATCCGCTGGGTCGAGCCGGGACGCTGTCATTACGGCGAGCAGCGCTGGCGGCGCAGGTCCGCGCATACGTCGGGCACCTGCGCGGTGTCACGCCGCAAGATCCGCCGCGGCGACGCGGTGTTCAAGCCGGCGGAACGGCCGGCGCCGTCCAATGCTTCCGCGATGATCTGCGCCGAGATTCTGGGCGCGCTGGCAGAAGCCGCCTGACGCGGCGGATCGCCGGGCTTGCCGCTTGGGCCATGTTTCGAACCCGCCTGACGATGCTTCGACCACGCTTTGACCACCCTTCGAGCACGCTTCGACCACGCCCGGAACCCGCTTCGATCCTTCTGATCCCACATTGACCTTTTTGCGCTGACTTTTTGCCGGCATCCTTGCCGGCGGCGCACGGCGCACAAAGCGCGCACCCGCCCCGCAAGCCATACCTCGCACGAAGCGCACCCGGTCACGAGCTGGCCGCGCAACCGCGGCTCCCGCACCCTTCGATTGCCGCTCTGCGCCGCGTGCGCCAGGGTGGACCTCGCCGCCCGCCTGCGCTAAGGTGGACCTCACTGCGTGAAATCAACCGCCCGCACTCCGCGCGACGGTCACGACCCGCCTTTCCACCATCGCGCCGCGTCCGTTGCGGCGCCGTTTGAGGGCCCACCATGGCAGAAGACACGGCGCAAACCCGCCCGGCATCGGCGCCTCCCGCTCCCCCCGCTGTTCCCGTCGCACCCCAGCAATTTTCCCTTGACGTCCTGCTCGAAAAATACGCGAAGGGCGCCGAGCAATCGGCCGACGACGTTTTCAGCCGCGTCGCGCGCGGCGTCGCCGAGGCGGAGCCGCCGCAGCTGCGCGAATCGGTGGAAGCGCTGTTCGTCGACAATCTGCGGCACGGCGCGCTCGGCGCCGGCCGCATCATGAGCGCGGCGGGCACCGGCATCGCCGCCACGCTGATCAACTGCTTCGTGCAGCCGGTCGGCGACGCGATCCAGGGCGTCGACGAACAGGGCCTGCCCGGCATCTACGTCGCGCTGCTGCAGGCGGCCGAAACCATGCGCCGCGGCGGCGGCGTCGGCTACAACTTCTCCGCGATCCGGCCCAAGGGCGCGCGCGTGCACACCACCAGTTCGTCGGCGTCCGGGCCGTGCAGCTACATGGACGTGTTCGACGCCTCGTGCCGCACCGTCGAAAGCGCCGGCTCGCGGCGCGGCGCGCAGATGGCCGTGCTCGATTGCGACCATCCTGACCTGCTCGAATTCATCGAGGCCAAGCATTCGAAGGGCCGCTGGAACAACTTCAACGTGTCGGTGGGCGTCACCGATGAATTCATGCGCGCGGTCGAACAGGATCAGCCGTGGCAACTGGTGCATCGCGCCGACCCGTCGCCGGCGCTGCGCTCGGCCGGCGACGTGCGGCAACGCGAGGACGGCCTGTGGGTTTACAGCGAGCGGCCCGCCCGCGAGATCTGGGATCGCATCATGCGCTCCACTTACGACATCGCGGAACCGGGCATCGTGTTCATCTCGCGGATGAATGAGGACAACAATCTGCGCGCCGTCGAAACCATTCGCGCCACCAACCCGTGCGGCGAGCAACCGCTGCCGGCGTATGGCTGCTGCAATCTCGGGCCGTTGAATCTGACGCGCTTCGTGGTCGATCCGTTCGCGCAGATGCAAGGCCGCCAGCCCTCGTTCGACTGGGACGGCCTCGCGCTGCGCACCCGCACCCAGGTGCGCTTTCTCGACAACGTGCTCGACGTGACGCTGTGGCCGCTGCCGCAGCAATACGAGGAGTCGCGCGCGAAGCGGCGCATCGGCGTGGGCTTCACCGGACTCGGCGACACGCTCGTGATGCTGGGCTTGCGCTACAACTCGCAGGAAGGCCGCGACTTTGCCGTGCGCATTGCGCGGCTGATGCGCGACGAAGCGTATCAGGCGTCGGTGGAACTGGCGAAAGAGCGCGGCGCGTTTGCCCTCTTCGACGCCGATCGCTATCTGGAGGCCGGCACCTTTGCGTCGCGCCTGCCCGAGGACATCAAGCAGGCGATCCGCCGCGACGGCATCCGCAACAGCCATTTGCTGTCGATCGCGCCGACCGGCACCGTGAGCCTCGCGTTCGCGGACAACGCGTCGAACGGCATTGAGCCGCCCTTCTCGTGGACCTACACGCGCATGAAGGTGATGGCCGACGGCGGGCGCGAATCGTTCGATGTGGAGGACTACGCGTACCGGCTCTATCGCGAACTCGGCGGCGACGTCGGCAAGCTGCCGGACTATTTCGTCAGCGCGCTGCAGATGTCGGCGCGCGATCACCTCGACATGATGGCCGCCGTGCAGCCTTACGTGGACACGTCGATTTCGAAGACGGTGAACGTGCCCGCGGACTATCCGTTCGAAGCGTTCGAAAGTCTCTATTTCGACGCGTGGAAGAGCGGCCTCAAGGGCCTCGCGACGTACCGGCCGAACGAGACGCTCGGCGCGGTGCTCAGCGTGAGCCCGTCGCAAGCGGACGACACGCTCGCCGAGAGCGACCTCGATCCGCTGCGCATCGCGATCGACCATCGGCCCAAAGGCGAATTGCCGGCGATCATCGAGAAGGTCGAATATCTGACGCAGGCCGGCAAGAAGTCGCTCTACGTGGCGGTATCGTTTATCGAGGTGACCGGACGCCTGGGCGGTGAGGACGTGACGATCGAGCGGCCTATCGAGTTCTTCATACCCACCGGCCAGCGCGACGAATCGCAGCAATGGATCACGGCGACGATGCGCTCGCTGTCGCTCGCCGCGCGCGGCGGGTTTGTCGCGCGCAATTTGCAGGACATGCGCAAGGTCTCGTGGGATCGCGGGCAGGTCCGGCTCGGCGACGTGCAACGTCTGGACGGGCATCGCGCGCCGCGCTGGCACGATTCGGAAGTGGCCGCGCTCGCGTTTGCGATCCAGCAGATTCTGCATCGGCGCGGCTTTCTCGACGCCGAAGGCAATCAGGTGGCCTCGCGTTTGCTGGCGCGTTTGCCGCGCGGGCAGATGAAGGCGGAGACGGCTTTGTCGGCGGATTTCGGCCTCCGTGCGCATCCCGCCGAGGCCGATGACGACGCCACGTTGACGCAGCCCGGCGGTGCGCACGGACTATTCACGATGCTTGGGCGCAAGTGCGGGTCGTGCGGTGCGAATGCGGTGATTCGCAAGGATGGGTGCGATTTCTGCACGGCGTGTGGAGAAGTCGGCGCGTGCGGATAAGCTGCCTGCCTGCGAACCCGGCGAGCGCGCCGCGCGCGGTCGCCAACCGGCTAGCCGAGGGCGAACCGCCGCCGCGCGAGCCCCCGCGCTGATCGAGCTGAGCGCGTGCGGCACGACCGCGCGGCCATGCGAGGCCGCGCTTTATCCGACTCTCGCGTAATAGAGATTCTGCGGGTGCTTCGCTTCGGCGAAGAAAAACCATCGTTCCGCGACGAGCCCCGCGTACTGCACGAGACAGGCTGCGGCCAGCAGGCCGAGCGAGACGCCGATCGAATGCAGGTTCGCGCCGAGCGCCATCAGCACGACCGGCGCGACGAACGCGGCGGCGAGGAAACCCCATTTGACGTCACGCAGCGTCCGCGCCGATTGCCCATGAAAGAACTCGCGCAGATTGAACGCGCCGGCGGTGAAGCCGCGCGACACCTGCACGAGCTTCGGATTGTGGATGCCGGTCGCGCTCTGCACCGTCGACTTCGGCCGCAGGCGCGCATTGCGCACGAGCGACGCCGAGCGGCTCGCGCAGCCCGCAAGCGTCAGCACGCAGGCGCAGATCGCGAGCCCCACGGTCAACCCGGGCGCGCACCACGCGCTCAGCGCCGTGGCCAGCGTGAAGCCCGACGCGCAGCCGAGCAGCACGAAGTTGACCAGTGTGAGCGGCGTCGCCCATTCCTGCAGGAAGCGCAGGCACGCGTAGATCATCGCGGTGCAGACGAACAGCGTCGCGCTCGCCAGCACGCCGAGCCAGCCGAGCGCGAGTGACCACGGCGAACCGAACCAGTGCGCGACGCCGTAGCAAAACGCGCAGGCGAGAAACGCGGGCAGACACAGGCATTCGCGCGACAGCCACGAGGTTCGCCACATCGCTATCGCGCGCCAGGCGCGCTCGGGATGACCGAGATGGAAAAACGACGCGAGCAGTCCGAGTCCGCCCAACAGCACCGACACCACACTGCCGATGATGTAAAACGCCACCGGGGGCGGCGCGAGCAAACCCAGTTGGGCCGCGCTCTCCACGCCGACGAGCGCGATCAGGAGGCCTTGGGCCGCGCCGCTTAAAGTAGTGAGGAACACTACGGAAAATGCCGGATTCATTGTGAGGTCCTGTGGGTTCGCTAGATGCGCGTCGCCATCGACGCGAGATGGAGTTTGCCGCTCTCGAGTTGCGCGTCGAGCGAAGCTGGCGCGTCAGCCGCGCCGGCTGCCTTGCACGAACACGCGTCGCCACCGCAGCCTGAAGCCACAGTGGGCACGCGCGGCAGATAGTGATTCGCGGGCCGGGTGTTCCACTCGGGCATCAATTGATAACCGCCGCGCTCCTCGATCGCTTTCGACACTACCGACTGCGGGTCGTGAATGTCGCCGAACAGCCGCGCCGAGGTTGGGCACGCCAGCACGCAAGCCGGCTGCCGGTCGCGCTCGGAGAGATTTTCATCATGGATCCGATCGACGCACAGCGTGCACTTGGTCATTTCCTTGCGCGCCTCGTCGAGCTCGCGCGCGCCGTACGGACAGGCCCACGCGCAATACTTGCAGCCGATGCAGCGGTCGAAATCGACCAGCACCAGGCCGTCCTCCTTGCGCTTGTAGCTCGCGCCGGTCGGACAGACCGGCACGCATGGCGGGTCCTCGCAGTGCAGACACGATTTTGGAAAGTGGATCGTCTCGGCATTCGGGAAACTGCCGGCTTCGAAGGTCTGCACGCGATTGAAGAAAGTGCCGGACGGGTCCGCATCGTACGGGTTCAGGTCGGCGAGACTGCCCGATTCGCCCGACGTGTTCCACTCCTTGCAACTCGTCACGCACGCCTGGCACCCCACGCACACGTTCAGATCGATCACCAATGCCATCTGGGTCATCAAAAGCTCCTTGCTGCTGTCGACACTGACAGCGCCTGCGCCGCGATCGCTACAACCCTCGCAGCCACCTTCCCTGCAACCATCGCCGCCATCGTGCCTCGCTACTTGCGCCGGTTCGCGCCGCGCAGGCGGGCGGCGAACTCGCCGCGTCCCGCGAAGTAGGTCTGCACGATCCGCGAGATCACGCCGTTCGATCCCGGCAGCGCGGGCATCGCCGCGAACTGGGGCAGCGTGTGCCGCGCATCCGCCTCAGCCGGATAGATGCGCACGCGCACGTCGTACCACGCGGCCTGGCCGGTCACCGGATCGGAGTTCGACATCCGCGAGGCCGCCTGGTCGTGGCCGGGCAGTTCGTCGGTGATCAGGTGATTGAGCAGGAAGCCGCGCCGCGCTTCGTTCGCGCCCGGGCCGAGATTCCACGCGCCCGCCGCCTTGCCGATCGCGTTCCACGTCCACACCGTGCCCGGCTCCACGGTCTCGCTGAAGCGCGCCATGCAGCGCACGCGGCCCCATTGCGACTCGGCGTAGATCCAGCTGCCGTCGGCAATGCCGTGTTCGGCGGCCATCAGCGGATTCATGTACAGATAGTTTTCGCCGTGAATCTGCCGCAGCCATGCGTTTTGCGAGTCCCACGAGTGGTACATCGCCATCGGCCGTTGCGTCACCGCGGCGAGCGGGAAGCGCTCGAGATCGGTGGCCGCGCTTTCGAGCGGCGCGTACCAGAACGGCAGCGGGTCGAAATACTTTTCCACGCGTTCGCGCAAATGCTCCGGCGGCTGCCTGCCGCTCGTGCGCCCTTGCGCGGCGAGCCTGAACTTCTGCATCACATCGGAGTAAAGCTGGATCAGGATCGGCTCGCTGAATTTGCGAAGGCCGTTGCTGACCGCCCACTCGAGGTACGGTCCGTTGCAGTTGCGCATGTACTGCAAGGTTTCGGGCAGCCGGTAATGGAACACGCAATTGTTCTTCGCGTACTGCTCCCATTGCCGTGGATTCGGCTCGCCCACCAGCGCCTTGTCGCCGTCCTTGCCGCGCCAGCCCATCAGAAAGCCCACGCCGGAGTCCGGCGCGGTCGTGTGATTGATGATGAAGTCGGGATAGTCGCGAAAGCGCCGCGCGCCGTCGGCCGTGGTGAACGCGGGGAACTTCAGCCGCGACGCGAGTTCGATCAGCACTTCCTGGAACGGCTTGCACTCGCCCGTGGGCGGCACGACCGGCACACGCACCGAATCCACCGGGCCGTCGAATTCGGAGATCGGCCGGTCGAGCATCGACATCGCATCGTGCCGTTCGAGGTAGGTCGTGTCCGGCAGGATCAGATCGGCGAACGCGGTCATCTCCGACTGGAACGCGTCGCACACCACCAGAAACGGGATCTTGTACTCGCCGTTCGCGTGCCTGTCGGCCAGCATCTCGCGCACTTTCATCGTATTCATCGACGAATTCCACGCCATGTTGGCCATGAAAATCATCAGCGTGTCGATCGGATACGGATCGCCGCGCCACGCGTTGGTGATCACGCTGTGCATCAGGCCGTGCACGGCGAGCGGATATTCCCACGAGAACGCCTTGTCGATTCGCACCGGGCCGCCGTGTTCGTCGATGAACAGATCCTCGGGCGCGGCGGGCCAGCCGAGCGGACCGGTGGCGAGCGGCGTGTTCGGCTTGACGGCATTGGGGCTGTTCGGCGGCTTGGCCGACGGCGGCACTGCGCGCGGGAACGGCGACTTGTGGCGAAAGCCGCCGGGACGATCGATCGTGCCGAGCAGCGACATCAGCACGGCGAGCGCGCGGATCGACTGGAAGCCGTTGGAGTGCGCGGCGAGTCCGCGCATCGCGTGAAAGGCGACCGGGTTGCCGCTGACCGTTTCGTGCGTCTCGCCCCACGCGTCGGTCCAGCGGATCGGCAGCGTGATGCGATGCTCGCGGCTCGTCTGGATCATTTCGCCGGCGAGGCGGCGAATCGTGTCCGCCGCGATGCCGGTGATGGCGGCGGCCCACTCGGGCGTGCAGTCGGCCACGCGCTCGCGCAGCAACGCGAACGACGGCGTGACGGGCGTGCCGTCGTCGAGCGTATAGCGGCCGTCGAGCGCGGGCGTCACGCCGCTCGCGTGATGCGGCACCGCGCGCCCGGCTTGCGCATCCCACCACAGATGATTCTGCGGAAACAGCGGATTGCCGGCCGGCCGCTGCGGATCGCGCACGAACAGCCCGAAGTTTTCGCTGGCCTCGTCGAGATCGACGAGTTCCGCCGCGTTCGTATAGCGGCGCACGAACTCGTGATCCCACGCGTCGGCGGCAATCAGTTCGTGCAGGAACGCCATGAACAGCGCGCCGTCGGTGCCGGGTTTGATCGGCACCCACTCGTCGGCAATCGCCGCGTAGCCGGTACGGATCGGATTGATCGCGATGAACCGGCCGCCCGCGCGCTTGAACTTCGAGATTGCGATTTTCAGCGGATTCGAATGATGGTCCTCCGCCGTGCCGATCATGAAGAACAGTTTGGCGCTGTCCAGATCCGGGCCGCCGAATTCCCAGAACGAGCCGCCTATCGTGTAGATCATGCCGGCCGCCATGTTGGCCGAGCAGAAGCCGCCGTGCGCGGCGTAGTTAGGCGTACCGAACTGCTTCGCGAAGAGGCCGGTCAGCGCCTGCATCTGGTCGCGGCCGGTGAAGAGTGCGAATTTTTTCGGATCGGTGCTGCGGATCGCGCCGAGGCGCTTTTCGAGTACGTCGAAAGCGACTTCCCACGACACCGGCTCGAACTGTGCGCTGCCGCGTTCAGCGCCGGGCTTGCGCATCAGCGGCTGGGTCAGGCGCGCGGGCGAGTACTGCTTCATGATGCCCGAGGCGCCCTTCGCGCAAATCACGCCCTGGTTCAGCGGATGCTCCGGGTTGCCGTCGATGTAGCGCACCTCGCCGTCACGCAGATGCACGCGAATGCCGCAGCGGCAGGCGCACATGTAGCAGGTGGTGGTCTTGATGTCGAGCCGTTCGTTCTGCGTGCGGGGGTGGTGTTCCATACGGAATCTCCGTCACTGCTGGGAGGGTGTCAAAGCGGGATGCAATGACGACCATCCTATGCGCACCGGCCTCAGAAGAGAAATCGCGATTTGCGAGAGAAACTATAGGCGGCGCTGATAGTTTCTGACTGGCTTTCAGTTGGAGGCTTTTTTTCAACCAGCTGTTTTCGAGCCGCGCGCCTTCAATCGCGTCTTCGGAGATCGGCTTGCCGTCACGCAGTGGCGAGCCGACTGCCACAGCAACGCGCGCGCGGCCGGCGTCGCACGCATCGCATGCATCAGATCGGTGTCAACACGGGCTCGCCCGCGAAATGCCGCTTCGCGTTGCTGATGAAGTTGTCGACCGAGGCCTTGATCGCCTCCGGCGAGCGGCCGCCCACATGCGGCGTCAACACCACGTTGCGCAGCGCCAGCAAGGCCTCGGGCGGATGCGGCTCGCCTTCGTACACATCGAGCGCCGCGCCGGCGATCGTCTGCGCGCTCAGCGCCCGCGCCAACGCAGCGGTATCGACCACGCTGCCGCGCGACACGTTGACGACGAACCCCTGCGGACCGAGCGCGTCGAGCACGCGCTCGCCGATCAGATGCCGCGTGCCCGCTCCGCCGGGCGTCGATACCACCAGAAAGTCGCACCAGTGCGCGAGTGCTTCCACGCTGTCGAAGTAACGCAGCGGCGAGCCTTCACGCGGCTTGCGATTGTGATAGCCGATCTCCATGTCGAAGCCCGCGCCGCGCCGCGCGACCTTCTCGCCGATATTGCCGAGTCCGACGATCCCCAAACGTTTGTTCGAAACGTTCGGGTGCAGCGGCAGCGCATCGCGCCAGACGCCGGCGCGTGTGGCCTGGTCGAGTTGCGGCACATCGCGCACGACCGCGAGCAGGAGCGCGAACGCATGATCGGCGACGCAGTGATCGTTGGTCCCCGCGCCGTTGACGACTACGATGGCGCGCGCACGGGCGTGGTCGACGGCGAGATTTTCATAGCCTGCGCCCAACGCGCCGATCAGTTCGAGTTGCGGCATCCGGTCGATTTCCGCGGCGCTCAGCCCGGTCGTGCCGTTGGTCAGCACGGCGCGGATCGTGGCGCCGTGCGCGGCGATCGCAGCGTCGCGCAGCGAGGCATCGGGCGCGTACACGATGTCGAACGCCGTCGCGATGCCGGCGCGGCTGTCGTCGTTCAAGTGGATCAAGACCAGCAGGGATGGCTTCATGGTGAGGTTGGTGTCGGTGGCGTGGATGGTCGGGCTTCAAGGCTTTCGAGTGTAGCAAGGCCCATGCAGGCTCGCAGCCACGACCACGCCTAAGCGCTGACGCGCCGAGCGCAACGCCGCACGCGCCTCAAGTCCATTCAGGCCGGGCCGTTATCCTGTTGGACGGCCCTGCGAAAAGAGGCGTGGTGCCTTTTCTTTTCTGTCGCCGCCGAAATCGTCTTAACATAGCCGCAACTTCGACTCAGAGAAACCCATGCTGGATACCCTCCCGCGCGGCCCTGCGCCCATCAAAGACGCCCCGAAGGAAGTCCCCTTGCGGGACGCCCCGAAGCACGTCGCCCTAGGGGACGACTCCGAGATGTTCGAACTCGCGCCGGTCTCGCTCTGGCTCGAAGACTTCAGCGGCGTGCGTGCGCTGTTCGATGCATGGCGAGCCGAAGGCGTGACCGACCTGCGCGCGCATTTCGCCGAAGATCCGAGCCGGGTCGCCCAATGCGCGCACAGCATCCGCGTGATCAAGGTCAATCAGAAGACCCTCACGCAATTCGAGGCCGCCGATTTCGATGCGCTGACCAGCAATCTCGAGTCGGTGTTCCGCGACGATATGCTCAAGACACACCTCGAAGAGCTTTGCCAGCTGTGGGCCGGCAAAGCGCAGTTCACGAGCCAGACCGTCAACTACACGCTCGGCGGCCGCCGGCTCGACGTGCTGCTCAAGGGCGCGGTGCTGCCCGGCCACGAAGCGAACTGGGACCGCGTGCTGGTGTCGGTCGAGGACATCACCGAACTCGAAGGCGCGCGGCATCGCGTGACGCTCGCCGAGCAGTACGTACGCGGCCTGTTCGAGCATTCGCCGGTGTCGCTGTGGGTGGAGGATTTCAGCGCGGTCAAGCGCCTGCTCGACGGTGCGCGCGCGGCCGGCATCGACGATTTTCGCGTGTTCACCGACGTGCATCCCGAGTTCGTCGAGCGCTGCATGCAGGAGATCCACGTGCTCGACGTGAATCAGCACACGCTCGACATGTTCGCCGCGAAGGACAAGAAAACGCTGCTCGCGCACCTGCCCGACGTGTTCCGCGACGACATGCGCCCGCATTTCCGCGAGCAGCTGATCGATCTGTGGGACGGCAAGCTGTTCCAGCAGCGCGAAGTGCTCAACTATTCGCTCGACGGCAGCGAGGTGCACGTGCACCTGCAATTCTCCGTGCTACCCGGCCATGAGCGCGATTGGGACCTGGTGCTGGTGGCGCTCACGGACATCACGGCGCGCAAGAAGGCCGAGGCCTACCTGGAGTTCCTCGGCAAGCATGACGTGCTGACCAAGCTGCGCAACCGCTCGTTCTATGTGGATGAGCTGAACCGTCTCGAACGCAAGGGTCCGTGGCCGGTGACGATCATCATGGCCGATCTGAACGGTCTGAAGCGCGTGAACGACCAGCTCGGCCACGCCGCCGGCGACGCGCTGCTGCGGCGCGCGGGCGAAGTCCTCGCGAAGGCGATGGAAACGCCGTTTCACGCGGCGCGCATTGGCGGCGACGAGTTCGCGATCCTGATGCCGGACACCGACGAGCGCGGCGGCGCCGCGATGGTCGATGCGATCCGGCAACTGGTGGAGATGAACAACCAGTTTTACCCGGGTTCGCCGCTGAGCTTTTCGATGGGCGCGGCGACGTGCCAGCGCGGCGACCGGCTCGAAGCGGGCGTGCGGCGCGCCGACCTGCTGATGTACGACGAAAAACGCGCGCACTACGCGAATCAGCCGGCGGCGGACGCGGGCGGCAATTGACGGGCGATCGAACGTCGAGAAGTGCTGAAAGGCGCTACAGGTCCGCGCGGCCTGGCTGCAATGCCGCGCCGTGTCAGCACACTGCAAGCCCATCCACCCGCCCGATCAACCCGGCAACTTCGCCGCCAGCACATCCACCTTGTTGATGCTCGGCGGCGACGCGAGCAGCTCGCCGGCCTTCGCCATCAACGCTGCTGCGACCTTGCCGTTCAGATGCGCGTCGCGCCCGGCTTCATCGTCGAAGGCGTCGAAAATGCCGAAGGCGGACGGCCCCAGCTTCAGCGCAAACCACGCTGCGGTGGCCGGCTCCTGCTCCACCAGCGGCAGGCCGCCGAGCAGAAAATCCTCGACCTCCTGTTCCTTGCCGGGTTTGGCTTCGAGATGAACGTACAGAGCGAGTTTGACCATGACACGACTCCCGATGTGAGACGCAGACCGTGGATACGCTTTGCGAGCCTTCGCAAAGCGCGACGAAACGGCCGGGACCGTTTCGCCATCAAACGAGTATAGGCCGCGGCTTCATTGCGGGCGCAGCTCGTGGCGCGCATCGGCGCGAGGAAAACGCAATTCGAAGCGCACCACCCCTTGCGCCGGACACACCACGCGCGCCGTGCCGCCATGCAGGTGCATGATCGCCTTGACGATCGCAAGCCCCAGTCCGCTCGATTCGGTGAACGCGCTGCGCGCCGCGTCCGCGCGATAAAAACGATCGAATAGCCGGTTCAGTTGCGCCTCGGGAATCGGCTCGCCGTCGTTTTCAACCGCCACAGTCGCGCCCTCTGCGTCCTGCGTGCCGCGCAAACGCACGACCGTGTCGCTCGCGCCGTAACGCACCGCGTTGACCACCAGGTTGTTGATCGCGCGCCGGCACAGCAGCGGATTGACCGAAACTATGCCTTCGGCTTCGACTTCGAAGCGCATCCCGCGTTCGTCGGCAGGGCCTTCGAAATAGTCAGCGATCCTGACGAGTTCCGCACGCAGATCGACCGGCTCCCGCTCGACGGACAATGCCGCGTGATCCGCATGGGCCAGAAACAGAATGTTCTCCGCGATATGGCTCAGGCGGTTCAGCTCTTCGAGATTCGATTCGAGCAACTGCTGGTATTCGTCGGGTTCGCGCGGCTTGGCGAGCGTCACCTGGGTCTGCCCGATCAGCGCGCCGACGGGCGTGCGAATCTCATGCGCGAGATCGGCGGCAAACTGCGAGAGCCGCTGATAGCCGTCGGCGAGACGGTCGAGCATCGCGTTGAATGCGTGCGTGAGCTGCCGCAATTCGACCGGCGCCGCGTCGCTGTCGAGGCGCACCGACAGGCTCGCCGGGCTGATCTGAGCGGCCCGCGCGGCAATCGCGCGCACCGGCCGCAACGCGCGACGCAGCACGTACCAGGCGAGCAGCGTCGCGGCCAGCATGCCGGTCAGCGTCGCGAGCACGATCCGATTGCGGTACGCGGCCAGCATCCGCACTTCCTGCGTCATCGGGTGGCCGGCGATCACTTCGACCTCGCTGCCGTTCTCACGCGCTCGCGCGGTGGCAATCGCCCAATGCACCGGCACGCCGTCCGGCAAGCGCGTCTGATGAATGTCGGCAAGGCTTGGCGGGCGGTCCACGGTGCCGGCGGGTAATGCAGGCACCTCCACGTGAGCCGGGTTCACATCGACGAACGGCACTTCGCCGGGCCGGCGAAACAGCAGCACGTCCTGCTCCGCGCCGAGCATGGTCTCGAACAGCAGCGGCCGCTTCTTCAACTCGCTCACCGAATAAAGATCGTGCACGATCCGGCTGAAATGCTCGACGCGGCCCGTGAGCACGACATCGGCGCGGCGTTGCAGCGACACCTGCGCGGAGTGGTAAAAATACGCGCCGAGCGTGCCGATCACCACGCACGCGATCAACGCGAACAGCAGCGTGGTGCGCACGGTCAGCGAGCGTTCGGTCCAGAGTTTCATGCGCCGTCGCCGAACGTGTAGCCGATGCTGCGCACCGTATGGATCAGCTTCTTTTCAAACGGATGATCGACCTTGGCGCGCAGTCGTTTGATCGCGACGTCGACCACGTTGGTGTCGCTGTCGAAATTCATGTCCCACACTTCCGAGGCGATCTGCGAACGCGAGAGCGCTTCGCCCTGCCGGCGCACCAGCAGATGCAGCAGCATGAACTCCTTGTTGGTCAGCGGAATCTCGACGCCTTCGCGTGTCACCTTGCGGCGCAGCACGTCGAGCTTGAGGTCGGCGACCTCGAACAGGTCGCTCTCGCGGATCACGCCGCGGCGCAACAGCGTGCGAATGCGCAGCACCAGTTCGGTAAACGAAAACGGCTTGACGAGATAATCGTCCGCGCCGAGTTCGAGGCCGCGAATGCGGTCGCTGACCTGATCGCGCGCGGTCAGGAAAATCACCGGCAGATCGCGCCGCGCGCGCAACGTACGCATGATTTCCCAGCCGTCGATGCCGGGCAGCATCACGTCCAGCACCACGAGGTCATAGGCGTGTTCGAGCGCCATGTGCAGGCCGTCCGTGCCGGTGCGCGCGAGATCGACTGCATAGCCGCTCTCGCGCAAACCCTTTTTCAGGTAGTCGCCGGTTTTCGGATCGTCTTCGATGACGAGGATGCTCATGGTGCTCGGTGCTCCAACGCAGGCTTCGGCCCGAGGTTGGGCTCAGGCCGTGATTCAGCGGCGCAGTCCGGCCCACGGAGCGGCGCGGGACTTCACCATGGCGGTCATTCTACGTGGCGCCGCCGCGCCGTTCATGACGTTTTTGTCATCCATCTGTCACCCTGCCGAGCCGATTCGCCGCCTAATCTGTCCCTACCGTTCACCACCCCGGAGCAGATTCATGAAGATCGTTTCCGCGCAGGCACTACGCGCACTCGTCGCCCCCGCGCTCGCCGCCGCCTTGCTCGTGACAACCGCTGCGGCTCATGCGCAAAACGCCGCACCCACCGGCGTGCGCGGCACGGTGACCTCGCTCGCGGGCGATCTGCTCAAGGTCCACACGCGCGACGGCAAGGATGTCGACGTGAAGCTCGCGGCCAACACGCCGATTCGCGGCGTCACGCTCGCCAACGTCAACGACATCAAGCCGGACAGCTACGTCGGCACCGCCGCGATCCCGCAGGCCGACGGCACGCTGAAGGCGCTCGAAGTGCACGTGTTCCCGCCCAGCATGCGCGGCTCCGGCGAGGGTCATCGTCCGTGGGATCTCGGTTCGAACAGCTCGATGACCAACGGCACGGTCGGCTCGCTCGTGGTCAGCAACGGCCGCACGATCACCGTGAAGTACAAGGACGGTGAGAAGAAAGTGCTGATTCCGCAGGACGTGCCTATCGTCAGTCTGGAACCGGGCGACCGTTCATTGCTGGTGCCGGGCGCGAAGGTCGTGCTGTTTGCGCACAAGGAAGCGGACGGCTCGATGGCGGCGAACTTCATCTCGGCCGGCGAGCATGGTGTCACGCCGCCGATGTAAAGCGGCGCTTTAGCCAGTCTTTGCCCGACCATTCGAACAGCCGCGTTGCGTCATGACGCGGTCTGCCACTTTCCGTTCGCCCCGCCGTCCTCGCTCATGTCCGAATCGCAAGCGCGCCTGCTCGTTCACCCGTTCGTCGTCCGTTTGACGCATTGGATCAACGCGTTCGCGATGGTCTGCATGGTGATGAGCGGCTGGGCGATCTATAACGCCTCGCCCTTCTTTCCGTTCCGGTTCCCGGCGTGGGCGACGGTGGGCGGTTGGCTCGGCGGTTCGATTGCGTGGCATTTCGCGGCGATGTGGCTGCTCTGCGCGAACGGGCTGCTGTATCTGGCGTACGGCATCGGGAGCGGGCATTTCCGGCGCAAGCTGCTGCCGGTTCATCCACGCGATATCGCGCACGATGCGGCGTTAGCGATACGCTTTCGCCTGCCGCACGATACCGGCAAATACAACGCGGTGCAGCGTGCGCTTTATGTGCTCGTGCTGTGCCTCGGCGTGCTGCTCGTCGCGTCCGGGCTGTCGATCTGGAAGCCGGTGCAATTCTGGTGGCTGACCGCGCTGTTCGGCGGCTTCGATTTCGCGCGACGCGTGCACTTCATCGCGATGGCGGGCGTGGTCGGCTTTGTCGTCGTGCATCTGGCGCTGGTGCTGCTGGTGCCGCGCACGTTGCCGCCGATGCTCACGGGCCGCGCCCGTCGCACCGCGCATGAAGGGACTCAGGCATGAGCGCATCAAAACCCGCCGCCGCGCGCAAGACGCGGATCGTTCTAGCCGATCATCAACCGCAAATCGAGCGGCTGCAACGGCGCCTGTTTTTGCGCTCCTCGCTGTCGATCGGCGCGCTCGCGATGCTCTCCGGCTGCAACATGCAGGACAACGATTCCTTCGACAAGGTGCTGTGGGCGATGTCGCGCTGGAACGATCGCGTGCAGGGCTGGCTGTTCGACCGCAACCGGCTCGCGCCGACCTATTCGGCCCGCGACATCACCGACCCGTTTCCGTTCAACGCGTTCTATCCGGAGTTCGACGCGCCGGACATCGACGGCTCGACGTATCGGCTGGAAGTGTCGGGGCTCGTGTCGGACAAGCGCAGTTGGAACCTCGACCAGTTGCGCGCGCTGCCGCAAGCTTCGCAGATCACGCGCCACATCTGCATCGAAGGATGGAGCGCGATCGGCCAATGGCGCGGCGTGCCGTTTCGCACGTTCCTCGAACGCATCGGCGCCGATCTGACTGCCCAATACGTCGGCTTCAAATGCGCGGACCGCTATTACTCGAGCCTCGACATGGCGACGGCGCTGCATCCACAAACGCAACTGACGCTCGATTTCGGCAACGCCCCGCTGCCCGCGAAATACGGCTATCCGCTCAAGCTGCGCGTGCCGACCAAGCTCGGCTTCAAGAACCCCAAACATATCGCCGCGATCTTCGTGACCAATACGAATCCCGGCGGCTATTGGGAAGATCAGGGGTACAACTGGTTCAGCGGCTTATAACGGTTCGCAAGCCGCCGCATTGCCTTCAACGCGCCTAAACGGCGGTCACATAGCGCGCCACCGGCTTCTGCACGCGCGGCGGCGGCGCATCGTAGACAGTGCGCATGCGTTTGACTTCATCGACCGGACTGAGGCCGAACAAGCGCTTGAACTCGCGGCTGAACTGCGATGCGCTCTCGTAACCGACGCGCGCCGCGGCCGCACCCGCATTCAAACCGTCCTGCACCATCAGCAAGCGCGCGTGATGCAAGCGCGTGGTCTTCACGTATTGCATCGGTGAAGTCGCCGTGACGGCCTTGAACTGCGCATGAAACACCGCGAGGCTCATGCCCGCTTCAGCGGCCAGCGTATCGACGTCGAGTTCGCCGTGGTAGTCGGCGTGAATGCGGCGCAGCGCTTTGGCAATGCGGCCGAAATGATTCTGATGCGTGAGCGCCGCGCGAATCGCATCGCCCTGCTCACCCGTCAGCACCCGATAACAGATCTCACGCACCACGCCAGGCGCGAGAATGCGCGCGTCGAGCGGCGAAGCCAGCGCTTCCATCAGACGCTGCACCGCATTGCACAGCGCCGGGTCGAGCGGCGTCGAGTAGATGCCGACCGGCTCGTTTTGCGCAGCGCCCTGGGTTTCGTTCAGCGCCATCAGCAATTCGGCGACCATGGTCAGGTCCACGCGCACGGAGATCCCGAGGAACGGCTTCTCCAGACTCGCCTCGGTCTCGCATTCGAACGGCAGCGGCACCGACAGCACGAGGTACTGCTGCGCGTCGTACTGGAACACCTGATCGCCGAGAAACCCGCGCTTGCGGCCCTGACAGACAATCACGATGCTCGGCTCGTACATCACCGGCCTGCGCGACATTGGACTATTCGCGCGCATCAGGTTGACGCCTTCCAGACTCGAATGCGTGATGCCTGGAACGGGAGCGAGCAGATCAAACAATTCGATCACACGCTGCTGCGCGGGATCGGTCGTAGTGGGTTCAGCGGAACGGGTCGACATGACGGTATAGTGACGGTCAGGAGAATAATGCTTGAAATTTAGCACCAAACGGCCTATCGCGCTTCTCGCCAGGAGTTTTAGGCAAATCTTCAAGACATTCAGGTATTCCCGCACTCGCTACCGGCTCCTATGATGGGAACCCTGCCGGATCGACTTTTCCCCGCGCCGCACTGGCCCGGTTGGCCGTTCAACGCTTCGGCGAATTGGCCAACATCGCGTCAACCACCGTCAGCGCCGTGATCCCGGTTCAATGCCAGGCTTCGCCGCACCGGCAACATGCGTTGCCCATCGCGGGCGCCTTACACGATCACCCTCTTTGCTGGAGCTACCCATGAGCACGACTTATGCCTATGCAGCGACCGCCGCTACCGCGCCGCTCGCCCCGTTCGAAATCCAGCGCCGCGAACTGCGCGCCAATGACGTGCAGATGGAAGTCCTGTTTTGCGGTGTGTGCCATTCCGATCTGCATCAGGCGCGCAATGAATGGAAGAACACGGTGTTTCCGGTCGTGCCGGGTCACGAGATCGTCGGCCGCGTGACCGCGGTCGGTGCGGACGTGACGAAGTACAAGGCCGGCGACCTGGTCGGCGTCGGCTGTCTGGTCGATTCGTGCCGCACGTGCGCGAGTTGCGAGGAAGGTCTGGAGCAGTATTGCGAAAACGGGTTTGTCGGCACGTACAACGGCGTCGATCGCGTCGACGGACAGATCACATACGGCGGCTATTCGACGCAGCTCGTCGTGGACGAAGCGTTCACGCTGCGCGTGCCGGACAATCTCGACCCGGCGGGTGTCGCGCCGCTGCTGTGCGCGGGCATCACCACGTATTCGCCGCTGCGCACGTGGGGTGCGGGTCCTGGCAAGAAAGTCGGCATCGTCGGCCTCGGCGGACTCGGCCACATGGGTGTGAAGCTTGCTCGCGCGATGGGCGCGCATGTGGTGCTGTTCACCACGTCGCCGTCGAAGATCGAGGATGCGAAGCGGCTTGGCGCGCACGAGGTGGTGATTTCGAAGAATCCGGAAGAGATGGAAGCGCATCTGAACAGCTTCGATTTCATTCTGAACACCGTTGCCGCGCAGCATGACCTGAATCCGTTTCTGGATCTGCTCAAGCGCGATGGAACGATGACGCTGGTCGGCGCGCCGGAGCACGATCATCCGTCGCCGCAGGTGTTCAATCTGATCATGAAGCGCCGGCGTCTGGCCGGGTCGCTGATTGGCGGGATTGCCGAGACGCAGGAAATGCTGGATTTCTGCGGTGAGCATGGGATTACTTCTGATATTGAGGTGATTCCGATGCAGGGGATCAATGAAGCTTATGAACGGATGCTGAAAAGTGATGTTAAGTATCGGTTTGTGATTGATCTGGATTCCTTGCGGAAGTAAGTGGTTTTTTTGCCCGCGCAGCGGATTGGTTTTTTCGCCTGCGGCGCGGGCTTTTGTTGAGACTGTTTTTTTGTTGAACCCGTATGGCGTTTTTTGGTTGTGCTCTTTGGGGTGTTGGCCTTTCCTTGAATTCACGGTGGTCTATTAGCGTTGCCCCTGTGCGGGGCGGCACTTACTTTCTTTGCATGCCGCAAAGAAAGTAAGCAAAGAAAGCGGCTTCAAACCGCTAATTCTTAAGTGGATCCCCTGGCTTGGAGGGGGTAGTGGTGCATCTGGAATCTGTGCGCTCGCACATTCCGCGTTAGTGACAAAGCCGTCATCCGCTCCCACTCCGCACTGCGTGCGTCGCGGCCGGGTCTGCAACGGAAACCCGACGATCATTCATTGTGTAGCGGGGCCATCGGCTTCGCCTCGGCGAGGCGCCGAATAAAACCAATGACTTTCTGAAGTACCGCGTCGGCGCGCGTAGCGCCGCCGGAAGTATGACTGCCTTGTCACTGACGCTGAATGCGCAATGACACAGATTCCAGATGCACCACTGCCCCCTCCAAGCCAGGGGACCCGCTTAAGAGTTAGCGGTTTGAAGCCGCTTTCTTTGCCTACTTTCTTTGCGGCTGCGCCCCGAAGGAAGTCCCCTTGGGGGACAAAGAAAGTAGGTGCCGCCCCGGACAGGGGCAACGCTAATAGACCACCGTGAATTCAAGGAAAGGCCAACACCCAAAAGAGCACACCCCAAAGCGCCGCAGGCAAAAACCAAAAACCCAAACCTTAACCTCGACTGGAGTTTGCACCGTGATTGACAGAATAACTGCAATGCGCACATTCATCCGAATCGTGGACACCAACAGCTTCACCCGCGCAGCGGAGTCACTAAACATTCCGCGCGCGACGGCGACCACCATCGTGCAGAATCTGGAAGCCCTGCTCGGCACGGCGCTCCTCGCCCGCACCACGCGGCGTCTAAGCGTCACGCCCGAAGGCGCCGCCTACTACGAACGCTGCGCACAGATCCTCGCCGACATCGACGAAATGGAAGCCAGCATCCGTTACGCAACCGACAACCTGACCGGCCGTCTGCGCATCGAAATGCCGGGCGCCGTGGCAAGCGGCATCGTCCTGCCGGCACTCGACGACTTTCACGCCCGTTACCCGAACCTCGATCTGGCGATCGGCGTGAGCAACCGCACCGTCGATCTGATCTCCGAAGCCATCGACTGCAGCATCCAGCTCGGCGAATTGCCCGATTCGAATCTGGTCGCGCGGCAACTCGGCACGATCGAACACGTGACCTGCGCAAGCCCGGCCTATCTGGCTCGCTACGGCACGCCCGTCGCGCTCGACGATCTGCGCGGACACGTCGCGGTCAATTGCATGTCGCCGCATAACGGCCGCGAAGTGGACTTCGATTTCGAAGTGGACGGCGAAGCGCAAAACGTCAAGGTCGAAGGCTTCGTCAAGGTCAGCGACGAGCAGGCGTATCTCACCTGCGGACTGCAAGGCCTCGGCCTGATTCAGCCCGCGCGGATCGCCGCGCAGCCCTACCTCGCTTCAGGGCTGCTGCGCGAAGTACTGCCGCAATGGAAGCCAGTGCCGATGCCGGTCTCGGTGGCCTACGTGAAGAACCGCCGCGTGTCGCCGCGCGTGCGCGCCTTCGTCGACTGGCTGGCGGAGCTGTTCGAAAATACCGAGCACGTCGATCAGGATCTCTCGCGTGTGCGTCAATTGCTGCGCGGCCTGCATCCCGCCTGAGGCGGGTCGTATGCAGGCGCGCAACGCGAAGCGAAACGACGCAAAACGGCGCGTCAGTTCGGTAGCGTGACCGGCACCGGCCGCGTCAACAGATCCACGTAGAAATTGAAAAAGCCCGGATTATCGAAGCGTTTGACGATCTTCATCTTCTGCAAACCCGCCGGCGGCGAACTCGTATAACCAGTTGCCTTGCCGTCATTGGCGCCGAAGCTGGTATCCACGTCCACCCACTCGTCCACGGTCTGCGTCGCGAACGAAGGATGCATCAGATACGCGAGCGTCAGCGTGTCCCAGATGTTCGTCGTGTAGTTCGGATTCGTCTCGAAGCCGTTCTTGCCGTCGAAACCATAGCCGTTCAACGTTTTGAACAGTTGCGTGATGATGGTCTGCTTGGTGGGGTCGTGCGCGACCCGGTCATAAAGCGTCTTGTCCATCTGCACGGTGTCGGTCACGTCGAGCGGAATCACCACCTGTTTGATCGGCAAATGCAGCACGGTCTTGGCCGCTTCCGGATCGAACCACCAGTTGAATTCCGCGGTCGGCGTGGTGTTGCCCGGCACGTCGATTGCGCCGCCCATGTAGATGATCTGTTTGATGAGTGGCACGATCTCCGGATGCTGGCGCGTGGCGAGCGCAATGTTGGTCAACGGGCCGATGGCGAGAATCGTCACTTCGCCGGGATACTGCTTGACCGAATCGACAATGAATTCGACCGCGCTCCTGCTCTGCACTTTGGTATGAGTCGCGAAACCGTCCGGCGGCGCGACGAGGTCGCTATCCGAGGTCGGCTCGGGCGTGCTCCAGGCGCCCAGATAACCATCGCCGCCGGGGAATTGCTTCTGTTCGGCCTGAATCGTCGCGAAGTCATGGGACAACGCGTAATCGGCGCCCGCATACACGCCGATCTGCTTTTCGACGCCGAGACGCTCGACCGCTTTCAACGCGTCAGACGTGCCCTGCTTCAACCATTGATTGCCGGACACCACCGTAATACCCAGTACTTTCAGCGAGCCTTGCGCCTGCAATTGCGCGGCCATCACGCCGAGCTGGCCATCGTCGCTCAGCGTGTTGTAGTCGCTGTCGATAATCACTTTGGGTGTGTTGGCGGCGGTGAGGTTATCCCCGCCGCATGCCGGAATGGCCAGAACGGACGCGACGATCGCCATGCACTTCAATGCCACGAGAACTCGCCTCATTGATGTCTCCGTTTTTATCTCGCCGTGCCACGCGAGCAAGGAAGGCCATCATAGACGTAATCCCATTGAAATCAACTCGTCATGCCCGATGGGTCATTCATGGAATCAGCTTGCGGCGGCGGAGATTATCGAAGATGCCGATAAACATCGTCTCCGTATCGATGAATTCGTGAAACCCAAAGCGCCGCGCTTTCGAACCGTCGCCGAACATGTCGTAGTCCCAGGAGAAAACGAAATCGGCAAAACGCCATGACGAAACGTCCTGATACGCAACCGGCTGCAAGCCGTGCTTGTGCGTCATCGCATTCCACAACGGCGCCTTGTCGGCCATCATCGTCTCCAGCGACATCGGCAGCGGCGGCGCCACTTCGAGCTCGAAATAGCGGGCGATCTTCGGCCACATGTCATTCCAGCGGAACACGTCGCCATTACCGATGTTGAACGCCTGATTCGCAGCGCGCGGCTCGGTCGCGGCCCATACGGTCGCGCGTGCGAGCAACCCGGCATCGGTCATTTCGAGCAGCTTGTCATAAGCGCCCGGTCTGCCCGGAAAGCGCAACGGCAAGCCGAGTTCTTTCGACATCGATGCATACACGGCAATCGCCAGCGCCAGATTCATCGGATTGCCGAGCGCGAATCCGCCCACCACCGCGGGGCGAAGCGCCGACCAGTTCCAGCGCTTGCCCGCGTGACGCGTTTCGAGAAAGCGCTGCTGATCGAACATGAACTCCGGCGGCATGAAGTGCGCGTCGTCCTCGCGCGCCGGTGTTTTGAACGGACCAAGATGGCCGCCGTATACCTTGTAGCCCTGCATCAGGCTCACGTGCTGCAAATCAGGCGCTACCGGTTCGATCGCGGCGAGCGTGTTGACGAGCATGGCCAGATTCGGCGGCACCAGCTCAGTCCAGCTCGAGCGGTCCTGATAAGCCGCGTAGAACACATGCGTGACATGATCGAGGCCACGCAGTTTTGCCCGCGCGTCGGCCGGGTCGAGCAGATCGGCAGCGATGTATCGCACGCGTTGGCGGTCCGCGCCGCCGCGCCGCGCGAGGCCGATCACGTCCCAGTCGTCGAGCGTGGCGAGATGCTCGACCAGATTGCGCCCGATCACTCCCTGCGCACCCACCACCAAGGCCACCTTCTTCGCTGCGTTCATTGCGGAACTCCGATCGTTCGTTCGTTGCGACGGCGCGTGTTGTGCTGGCCGCTCGGTAGCTGAAAGATATCGGCGCAACCGCGCTTTCGGTAGACTGCCCGCTGGCATATCACCTGTGAATTGAACTCACGATGGCACGTTTGGACGTGAACCGTTCCGGCGAACTCGAAGTGTTCGTGCGCTCGGTCGAACTAGGCGGCTTTTCGGCGGCGGCGCGCGCGCTGGGGATGACGCCGTCGGCGGTCAGCAAACTGGTGGCGCGCCTCGAAGCCCGCCTGGGCGCCCGTCTTCTGAACCGCTCCACCCGCAATCTGCAACTCACGCCCGAGGGCTGCGTGTTCTATGAGCGCGGCGTGCGCGTGCTTGCCGAACTCGACGAAACCGAGCGCGGCGCGGCCATCGGCGCCACGCCGCGCGGCCGTGTGCGCGTGCATGCAAACGTGCCGCTTGGCCGGCACTATCTGCTGCCGCTTGCGCCGGCGTTTCTCGACGCGCATCCCGACATCACGCTCGATATCGTGCTGACCGATCAGGTCGTGGACTTGCTGGAGCAGCGTACCGATGTCGCGATCCGCAGCGGGCCGCTAAAGGATTCGCAACTGGTGGCGCGCAAGCTGGGCGACGCCAGCATGGTGATCGTGGGCGCGCCAGCCTATCTCGCGCGCCGCGGCACTCCACGGACGCCTGCGGATCTGGATGCGCACAACCGGCTCGGCTTCGGCTTCGCGAGAACGCTCAACGGCTGGCCGCTACTCGATGCACGACGCGCGAGGATCGAGGTGCCCGTCGAGGGCAACGCGCTCGCGAGCGACGGCGAGACGCTGCGCCAACTGGCGCTGGCCGGTGTGGGACTCGCACGGCTTGCCGCGTTTCAGGTGCGTGACGATGTAGCCGCCGGACGCCTCGTCGTGCTGCTCGACGCGTTCAATCCCGGCGACACCGAACCAGTCAACGCGCTCTATCTCGGCCAGGGCGGTCATCTCCCCGCACGCGTGCGCGCGTTGCTGGATTTTCTGATGGAGCACATGCGCGTCGATTGATACGCACCGCTAACGACCGGGCCACAACGGGGCAAAGCCCGTTGCGGCCTCCGTCGTCGCCGTCGAAGCATCGACGATTGCGACGCTTTATTGCGACTCTTCGGCCCACACGGCATTCTCGCGGGCCATCAACGCGGTCGACGCCGCCGGCCCGAAGGTGCCCGCCGTATACCCGCGCGGCCGCTCGCCCGACTTGGCCCAGCCTGCCAGAATCGGCTCGGCCCACGCCCATGCGGCCTCCAGTTCGTCGCGGCGCATGAAGTGCGTGAGGCGCCCGCGGATCACATCGATCAGCAAACGCTCATACGCTTCCGCGCGACGCTCGGTGAAGGCCTGTTGCAGATCCAGATTCAGATTCACCGGCAGCATGTGCATGCCGCTACCCGGCTCCTTCGCGAGCATCTGCAACTGGATCGATTCTTCCGGCTGCAACTGGATCACCAGACGGTTGCCATAGTTGCGCGTGCCGTTCGGAAAGATCGAGAACGGCAGTTCGGAGAACTCGATGACGATCTCCGACACCTTCTTCTGCATCCGCTTGCCGGTGCGCAGGTAAAACGGCACGTTGGCCCAGCGCCAGTTGTTGATATGCGCGCGCAGCGCGACGAATGTTTCGGCGCGGCTGCCCGCCGGCACATTGTCTTCTTCGAGGTAGCCCCCCACCGCCTCGCCGTCCACGGCGCCCGCGGTGTACTGGCCGCGCACGGTATCGCGAGCGATGTCCTCGGGCGTCATCGGACGGAGCGAGCGCAGCACCTTGAGTTTTTCGTCACGGACCGCGTCCGGATCGAGCGATACCGGCGGCTCCATCGCGACGATGCACAGCAATTGCAGCAAGTGGTTCTGCACCATGTCGCGCAGCGCGCCGGTCTTGTCATAGAAGCCCGCGCGACTGCCCACGCCGACCGTTTCCGCGACCGTGATCTGCACGCGCTTGATATACGGCGCCTGCCACAGCGGACCGAAAATCGGATTGCCGAAGCGCAGCACCATCAGGTTCTGCACGGTTTCCTTGCCGAGGTAGTGGTCGATCCGGTAGATCTGCGCTTCGCTGAAGTGATTGCCGACCGCCCTGTTGATCTCCTGCGCGGAGGCCAGATCGTGGCCCAGCGGCTTTTCGAGCACGACGCGCGAATTGGCGTCGACGAGCCCCGCCGACGCCAGGTGATCGCAGATGTCCGTGAACAGATCCGGCGAGGTCGCGAGATAGAACACGCGGCGCACGCCGTCGCGCGACGCGGTCTTCAGACGCTGGTAGTCGTCGGCCGAATCGACATCCATCCGCACGTATTCGAACAGCGCGAGAAATTTGTCCCACGCGGCCGCGTCGAACGCTTTCTTTTCGATGAAGGGCTTGGCCTTCTGCTCCATGAATTCGGCGATGTACTCGTCACGCGACCAGGGCTTGCGGCCGATCGTGACGATGCGGGTCTCGGGTGGCAGATTGCAATGCAGATGCGCCATGTACAGCGCGGGCAGCAGCTTGCGGAACGACAGGTCGCCGGTGCCGCCGAAGATGATCATGTCGAGCGGCAGGTCGGGTGTGGCTGAAGCGTGTTGGGTCGTCATAGCGCGGTCGCAGCGTCGTGATGAAGAGGCATCGGTCAAGGGGACAGAAAAAGCGTGGGCGAACTGCCCCGCGCCGGCGGACCGGCTTTTTTCTGGCAAATGCCTATGGTGCAACGTTTTGAGATAGTTTGCACGGCAACATCTGCCCCAGGTTGGCGCAAGATGCCAACCGGTGGCGCCAAGGGGCTGTTTGGATGGGGGTTTTGCGCCGTTCGCCCTTCCCCCGGGCCGCCCCCTCTCCCAAAGCCTTCAGCCGCCTGACAATGCCGCGCGCGCCACCCGGCACGCCGCCAGATCCCACGCCGCGCAGCCGACAGTTTTGAACACCACCGGCGTCGCCGCCGGTAACAGCGCGGCGTTTTCCAACACCCCGGCAATCCCGCCGACCGTCGCCCAATCCACGCCGGCCTGGATGAAGTCGCCGGCCTCGTGCTTCGCGCCGGCCGGGTCGTCGACGAACAGCGCGCTGGCGCCGAGCGTGCGCGCGCCGATCTCGGCCATCGCCGGCGTGAAGGCGCCGACCCCGATCACGAGCCGCCCGGCACGCGCCGCTTCGTCGTAGACGGGCTGTTTGCTGGTGGTCAGTGCGATCACCACCTCGGTCGAGTCGGGAATCGTCGCGCCTGCGAGCGGTTGCAGGTCGATCGCGCTGCCGCGATGCGCGGCGCAAAACGCTTCGGCTCGCGCGGGCGCGCTGCCCTTCACCCGCACGCGCGCGTCGGGAAACAGTTCGCCGATCGCCTGCAGATGGTTGAGCGCCTGCGTGCCCGTGCCGATCAGCAGGAACTCGCGCGGCGCGCTCGCGGCGAAAGTCGCGACGCCGAGCATCGACATCGCCGCGGTACGGCGGCCCGTCACGGCCGGGCCGTCGAGGACGAACAGCGTCTCGCCGGTATCGGCGTCGAAGGCCATGACCTGGCCGTGGATCGTCGGCAGATTGCGTGCGCCGTTACTTGCGCACACGTTGACGAGCTTGTGGATCGCGAGATCGGGCGCGGTGGCCGGCATCGACAGCATGATGCCGCCTGCGTTGAGCGGCACGACGAGCCGCTCGGGACTCACGATGCGCTGCGCCGCATAGTCGATGCTCGCGCGCTTCAGGGCGTCGACGAGCGCCGCATAGGGAATCAGCCGCGCGGTCGCGGCGGCGTCGAAAATCTGCGTGGTCGGGCGGGTCATGAGCGGGGTCGTTCCAATCCTGGTGAGAGGGTGAGTTCGGATTCGGCGCATGACGGACACCGGGTCGGTGGACCGCATGCGCGCGGACTGAAGCGTGGTTGAGCCGCGGGCGAGTCATTGCGGGCACGACGTCACCGTAACCGAGCGCGGCGCCGATGACCAGTCACACTGAACATGCCAGCGGTTTTACGATTGAATGGGCAATTGGTTTTGGGGATGAGGGAGCGCGGCCGGTCGCGGGCAGCTCGCGGCCGGTCGAGACGAAGTTCGACCAGCACGGGAACGCGCGGCGCTTACGCTGCGATCAGGGCCACGACCCAAGCCACGGATCGAAACCCCGATCAACCACGATTCGAGCCGCGCACAACGTCTGCGCGCTGCGCTTGCGCGTCGATGCGCAAATTCCTGAGCGCCCGTCACTGCGACGCGGCCTTATCGTCGCCCTTCTTGCCACCCTTGAACATCGCTCGGCAGGCGGGGCTCAGTTCGTCGATGTGCTGCTTCATGCAGGCGGTGATCTTTGCTTTGTTGGGAATATGGACTGCGCAGAAATGGATCGCGTCGCCGCGACAGGCTTTGGCCTGGTCGTCGCTGCTGGCGGCGTTCGACGAGGCGGCGGCGCCAAGAGCGAAAAGGCTGGCAGCAAGCAGGCAGTGGGATCGTTTCATGTCAGGCCCGAAATCGCGAAAGACAACGAACAAGCTGAAGCAGAAAACGGGCCCGATCACTGCGCGTGGTGCGCCGGCGTGTCGGGTAACACGTTGCCCGATTGTTGCCCGATCGTAGCCCGACGACTCGCCGGACACCGCCCCCGCCACCCTGCACTCGCCGCGCCTAACTGACGATCCGCCTCAGCACCATCCCGCGCCCCGCATAGAAGCGCGCCATCGTGACGAACGGCAGGTACACGTCGGCCTGATGTGGCGCGATCCCCGATGGATTATGAAACCACACGCCGTCGCGATCGCGTCCGTGCAGCAGAATCAGATGGCCGCCTTGGCGCTGATTCGGCCGGTCGGGATAGCGGATCTCCGGGCTTACCGAGACGATCGCCAGCGTATCGGCGGCGAGCCGCGCGGCGATCTCTTCGAGCGGCGCCTTCGGCAGCACCTCGACCCGCACGCCAAACGCGCCGCCCACCCAGTCGCCAAACGGCTGGTAGATCAGACCGTCGACTCCGCCGTCCGCACGCATCCGGTACACGCCATGCCGCAGCGCTTCGTCGAGCAGCGCGGCGCGCGGCGCGTGCCCGATGCGCCAGTAGTCGAGCGCGGATTCGAGGCAGGTCAGACCGCACAGGCGCTTGGCCCAGAAGCGGTAGCGCTGCCGGTCGGCGAAGCCGCTGCGCTGCCAGTGCGGATCGTCGCACGGGTCGCCCTGCTGCTCGACGATGTGCCGAACCCATTCCGGGCTGCCCCATTGCGTGTAGTACGGGACGCCGGCGTGGCGGAGGGTCGGTTCGTTCATTGCGTTCATCGGTCGTGCGTCAGGATGAGGGGCGTTTTTCACAGCATGCTGCGCGGCCGTTGCATCGTGCCGTCGAAGAAGCGCTGCAATCGGAACGCCGACAGGTCGAGCGACGCCTTGTCGCCGTCGTTCATTTCGGCGAGCAGCTTGCCGACGATCGGCCCCATCGCGAAACCATGGCCGCAAAAGCCGGTGGCGATCGTCAGTCCGGGCACCTGTGGCGGCGCATCGATCACCGGAATGCCGTCGGGCAGCACGTCGATCAGGCCGGCCCACGATTCGACCACCTGCGCGTCTTTCAACGCGGGGAACAGCGTGCGCAGCTTTTTCAGTGCGTGCGGCGCGTGACCCACGTTCGGCTGTGGATGCGGATCGCGCGGATGCAGCACGCGCTCGCCTGCCGGCACGATGCCCGGCAGGCGTTCACGCAGATCGCGCAGACACGCGCCATTCAGATGGAAGCTAAACTTCTCGCGCTGCTTCCACAACTCGGGCAAAAACCACTTGAGCGCGCGGAAGTGGCCGAACGTCATGTCGACGTCGACCTGCATGTCGTCGGCCAGATTGATGGCGCCGTTCGCGCGCTGGCGCACGCCGAGGCCGTGGCCCCAGAACGTGGATGCGGTGAGGCGCGGCAGCGGGTTGGTGCGCATGCAGGTGCCGCGCACTGCCTGCTGCGGCAGTTCGAGTCCGAGCGTGTCGAGCAGCCGCCAAGTGCTGGCGCCCGCCACGCAAATCAGACGCGAGGTGCGCAGCGTGCCGCGCTCGGTGACTACGCCGGCAATCGCGCCGCCCGCCCGTTCCACGCCGAGCACGCCGCAGCCTTCGAAAAACAGCGCGCCGGCTTCGGCTGCCCGCGCCGCGAAGGCGGCCGCCACGCGGCGCGGCTCGGCCTGGCCGTCGCTCGGGGTATAGAGACCGCCGAGCGCCGGGCCTTGCATACCGGTCACGACCGTGTCGATCTGCTTGCGATCGAGCGTGCGCGTGTCGAGTCCGTACTGGCGCGCGACGTCCATCCATTGCTGGAACGAAGCCCAGTCCTCTTCGTCGGACGCGACGTAGAGGCAGCCGCCCTGACGCCACTCCAGATCGAAATTCAACTCGCCTTCAAGTTCTTTCCACAGCGGGATGCTGGCCATCATCAGCGGCACTTCGGCGGCTTCACGGCCCTGCTGGCGCACGAAACCCCACGCCCGCGACGACTGCTGCCCGGCGATCCGCGATTTGTCGAGCACCACCACCGACAAGCCGCGGCGCGCCAGATAATAGGCGGCCGCGCAGCCCATGATGCCGGCGCCCGCGATCACCGCGTCGGCTCGACTGGGGAATGGTTGATCGGCGCGGGTGAAGCTTGCGTGCAGCGGGTAAGTCGTGGTCATCGGGCGGGTCGGTTTTAAGTGTGAGCATAATCTTCGCAGGCACCCGCGTTATCCGCAATGCCGCCGCACCGGGCACAGCAGGCCGAGAAGCGCCGGGTGGCGCGGACCGCATATTGAATGCCGGGGTGAACGACATTTATGCGTCACACAGATATTTGCAAAATATTCGTCTGGCAGATATTCGCAAAATATTTGTGAGGCGAATATTTGACAAATATTCGTGCGACGCATAAATTGCATTTATTCGTCTCACAGATAATCCGCCATGCTCCACCTCCTCGCCACACCGGATCAGATGGCCCAGCTGCTCGCCGCCAGCCGGCGGCAAGCCGGCCTTACGCAGGCCGAGGCCGCGGCGCGGATCGGCGTCAGCCAGAGCCGCATTTCCGCACTGGAAACCGATGCCGAGTCCCTCACGCTCGCCCAGCTGCTGGCGCTGTGTGGCATCTACGGCCTGCAGTTGCAATTGCGCGACAGGAGCCAGCCGGCGCCCGAGCCGGCATCCGGCGTCGAGTGGTGATCATGGCGCGGCAAACCCATTCACGGGCGCTTTCGGTATGGGCCAACGGTGAACGCGTCGGCGTCTGGCGCCTGCCCGCGCGCGGCCCGATGGAATTCGCCTACGATCCCACGTGGGTCGCGTCGCCCGCGGGCCGGCCGCTGTCGCTGTCGCTGCCGTTCACGCCGGGCAACATGGCGCACAAAGGGCCGCGCGTGCTCAACTATTTCGACAACCTGCTGCCCGACAGCGAGGCGATCAGAAAGCGCATTGCCCAGCGTTACCAGACCGAAACGCTCGATGCGTTCGACCTGCTGCAAGCCATCGGCCGCGATTGCGTGGGCGCTGTCCAGTTGCTCGCGGAAGACGACGCACCGGCCGGCGTCGACCGGATCGAGGGGACGCCGCTTTCGGACACCGAGATCGAAGCCCTGCTGGCGCGCACGGTCAGCAGTCCCGCGCTCGGCGCACGCGACGAGAGCGACGACTTCCGCATCTCGCTCGCCGGCGCGCAGGAGAAAACCGCGCTGCTATGGCACGACGGCAAATGGCAGCGGCCGCATGGCGCCACGCCCACCACGCATATTTTCAAGCTGCCGCTCGGTCTCGTCGGCAACAAGCTCGCCGATCTCAGCACTTCGGTCGAAAACGAGTGGCTGTGCCTGCGCATTCTGCGCGCCTATGGCTTGCCGGTGGCGAACACGGAGATCGTGACGTTCGGCAAGCAGCGCGTGTTGAGCGTGGAGCGCTTCGACCGGCAAATGCATTCGAGCGGGCAATGGCTGTTGCGCCTGCCGCAGGAAGACTTCTGCCAGGTGTACGGCGTGCCGTCGCATCGCAAATACGAAAACGAAGGCGGCCCCGGCGTGCTCGACCTCGCGCGGATTCTCCAGCAGTCGGTCGCGGCGCGGCAGGATATCGAAACGCTGCTGGCCAGCCAGATCCTGTTCTGGATGCTGGCGGCGCCGGACGGCCACGCGAAGAATTTCAGCATCCGCCTGCTGGCGGGCGGCCAGTTCCGACTGACGCCGCTTTACGACGTGATGTCGATCTGGCCGGTGGAGGGCAACGGCCCCAATCAATGGTCATGGTTCAAGGCCAGACTCGCGATGGGTATGTGGTCGCGCAGCAAGCACGATGCGTTTCGCGACGTGCAACGGCGCCACTTCAACACGATGGCGCTGAAATGCTCATATGGCGCGCACGCCGAGCCGCTGATCCAGCGGCTGATCGATGCGACGCCCGACGTGATCGCGCGGGTCTCGGCGGAATTGCCCGAGCGCTTTCCGGGCAAGGTCGCCGAGCGGATTTTCAAAGGACTGCAAAGCTCGGCGGCCAGGCTCGAAGAAATGCCGGCGGCGTAGGCTCATGTAGGCGGCGGCGCGCGGCGCACGCGGACGATCCGGCGCCGCGAGCCACGCCGGCCATCCAGCGCCGCACCCGCCGAACGCATTTCCTTACAGATATTCACCGTTTCACCGGTAAAATAGCTTCTATGCCAAACAGATAAAAATCGATCGAATGTCGGTTGTTCTCTTGCACTCGTCGCCCCAGCGGCGGTCCTACAAAAATACAAATCGCGAAAATTATTACGGTACATTTGCGGTCCCCCAGCAAAGCCGGTCGACCTGCATCGACGATGCATGCTCGGGCTGCGCGTGCCGTATCGCACTCCCCCAGCACACTTTAAGACGGCGGATTCTCACGCAGTATGGCCAACGAAACGAACTCACCTGACTCAATCGCAGTTGCCGAGCGCGTGCGCGAGTTGATGAGCCGGCACGGAATCGGCAAGCGCCAGCAAACTACGGAGCTTTGCCGCATCCTCGAGCTGAGTTTTTCACAGGGGCACCGCAAGCTGCGCGGCAACAGCCCGTGGACGCTGTCACAGATCAAGAAAGTCGCCGAGGTATTCGGCGAACCCGCCGCCCAGCTGTTCGGCGCGCAATCGCTCGATCCAGGCATGGTCGGCGCGATCGCCCAGGAAGCCGTGTTCTGCATCGGCGCGGTCGAACTGGCGTGCACCGCCTGGATCGGCGCCGCGCTCGAACCGGGCAGCCGCCCGGAATTCGTCGCGTATTCGAAGCTGGGCCAGTGGCGCGTGGCGCGTCACGACGGCACGCTCTACCAGAGCGCGTACGAGGTCCACAAGATCGAGATCTATCCGCGCCGCGCCGAGACCGACAAGCCGACCATCGCCGTGGTCGACGACGATCAGGCGAGCGCCGACAACCTGCGCGACTATCTGGAGCGCAGCGGTTTCGCGGCGGTGGCGATCTATGGCCTCGCGGGTTTCGCGGAACAACTGCAAACCCAGGTGTTCGACGGCGTCGTGATCGATTGGCTGTTCGGCGCGCAGACTTCGGCGGCCGCCATTCAGGCGGTGCGCGCATCGGAGAATCCGGACGCGCCGATTTTCGTGCTGACCGGCGAATTGCTGACCGGCAAGGCCAGCGAATCGGAGATCAGCCAGGTGATCCGCGATTACGATGTCGCGTGCTATGAAAAGCCCGCGCGCATGGCGATCCTGGTCGCCGATCTGTCCAAAAGGCTGAACCGGCCGTAACACCGGTCACTACAGCGGCGCTCAAGGCCGCGCTGAAGGTGCGTGCTCAGGTTGATGCCCACTTTCACTCCCGCACTCCGCGCTTCACAAGTACAAAACGCACCAGACGCACCGCTCGCACCTCGCGCGCCAGGCATCACACCGTATGCCGCGAAGCCAGCGCCCGCTGCAACGCGCTGCGCAAATCCTCGTAATGTACCGGCTTTAACAACGCGTCGAAGAACGGCTGCGAGCCGTGCGCGTCCCCGCTATTGCCCGCCGTACCTTCATCCGGCACATAAGCGCTGACCACGATCACCGGCACCCCCGACGACGGCTCGCCGCGGCGCGCGAAATCCGCGAGGAACGTATAGCCGTCACGCTCCGGCATATGTAGATCGAGCAGCACCACGTCGCAGCGGCCCGTGTCGAGCCACGCGAGCGCGGCGTCGGCAGTGGCGACGGCGTGAGCGTCGAACCCCATGTGCACGACCATTTCGCAGAGTGATTCGCGAATCAGCCGGTTGTCGTCGACGATCAGCACGCACGGCCGCGCGCCGCCGGGCTCGGCTTGCGCCGCCACGCCGGCTGGCCGCGCGGCTGCGACCGGCGTGACCGGGATCGTCACGGTGAAGGTGGTGCCCTCGCCCAGCGTGCTCGCCACGCCGACCGTACCGCCGAACAGTTTCACCAGCCCCTGCACGATGGCGAGCCCCATTCCCGCGCCTTCGAAGCGGCGCGTACGCGACGCGTCCAGTTGCGTGAACTCCTGGAAGATCAGCGGAATCTGCGCCTGCGGCACACCCGGCCCGGTATCGCTGACGACGAAAAGCAGCACTGCCAGCTGCTGCCGCAATTGCACCCGCACCGTGCCGGTCTCGGTGTAGCGGATCGCGTTGGTGACGAGGTTGTTGACGATCTGGCGAATCCGGTGCGGATCGGAATCGACCAGACCGCTCATGCCGCTCGCGTCGCTTTCGAGCATCAGCCCGCGCGCGGCGGCCGACATCGCGTGTTCGTCGACGATCGACACGAGCAGCTCGCGCGGCTCGAAATGCTCGTAGCGCAACTCGAGCTTGCCGGCGCCGAGACGCGCGTAGTCGGTGAGGTCTTTCATCTGCGCTTCCAGATGCCGCGCCGCGGTTTCGAGCCGCTGGATCACCTTGCGGTCGGCCTCGGAGTGATAGTTGAAGCCCAGCAATTCGATCGACGACACGATCGCATGCAGCGGCGTGCGCAGCTCATGGCTGATCATGCCGAGAAACGCGTCCTTGGCGAGACTCGCCTCGCGCGCGGCCAGGCTCGCCTGGTGTTCGGCGGCGAGCGCCGCGTGTTGCTGGTGCATCAGACGCGTGCGGCGCCGGCCGTTGAGCACCAGCAGCAGCGTCGCCGCCGCCGACAGCAACAGCAGCAGCAGGCCGCCCGCAAACAGCATGCGCCGCTTGTCGATGAAGTCGCGGTTCATCGCCTCGCGGTCGGCGACATCGGCGAAGCGGCGGCTCAGCGCCAGATCGTTGATTTCGTTCCAGTGCTCGCGCATGCGCGCGACGATCTGACTCGCGCGAGCGTGGTCCTGCGGCAATGCGTCGACCTCGGGTTGAATGTCAGCCAGCAAATGATCGATCGAGTGGATTTCGTCCAGTTGCCGTTGCAGCAACGCCAGCTGCGTGGTCAGCCGGTGCGTCGAGCCGGCCATCACGTGCAGCTTCGATTGCAGCAACTCGAAGCGCAGCATCAGCCGCTGATAGTCGTCGTCCACGCCCGACTGATACAGCAGCAGCTGGTTTTCAAAGTGCGCGTAGGCGATCTGCAACTGCGCGGCGTCCCAGTAGAAGCCGTCGTAGGTGCCGGTCAACTGCTCGGTGGCGCGCGGGTTGAGCAGGTTCGCGTACAGCAGATAGCCGATCGCGCCGGCCGGCGCCGCGAGCGCGGTCAGCCAGATCAGCACGTAGAAGACGCGGCGCCACGGACGGCGCGCTATTTGACGATGAGGGCCTTGATCTGCCATACGAATTTCGAATCGCCCAACGCGCCCGTCAGTTCATCGGGGTACGCGTCGCGCGGGTAGATAAGGAACAGCGGCCCGAAATCGCTGATCTTCAGACGCTGGCCGTTCATGCTGTACGCGACGACCACGTCGTAGCGGTCGCAGTCCGACACGGGCACGGTGTAGGTGTAGTCGTCGAGCGTGCGGAACTCGACCTGGGTGCCATAGGCGCCGACGGTCTTCAGGATATCTGCGAGCAGCGGTCCTGTGAAGGTGGAGCGCGGCGTCCACGTGGTCGCGGTCGTGATCGAATGGACCGGCAGCGCGAGCAGTTGAGCCTCGGTGAAGTGATAGGCATGGTGTGAAGCATCGTTGGTCTTGCCGATCTTGCCCTCGACGTCGAGTTCCAGCGTCGAAGCCGCCGGCTGGGCCTGCGCACCCCATGCGCCCAGTGCGAGGAGCACGCCCATCGCCCAGCGTGCGCGCCTGGATGCGCTGTTTCTGTCATGCCGCAATGCAATCACCGTGGTCACCTGTTTTTATCTGTTGTGTTATCTGTAATTTTTTTGCTGGAGGGGTCGCGCACTGCGCCGAGGCAGTCCGTCGCCGCTCCTGTATCGATTCGTTGCCCGCGAAGGCGCCGCCGGCACGCCATGCCCGACGGTGATGCGCGTCACCCCGACACGCGATCTTTGAACCGCATGCATAATATCGCCAAAAATTCTTTGCCTCAAAGCAGCACTGCCGCCACTTCGCCGCCGGGCCGGTCACCGAGCCGGGCCGCGACTGGAAAAGACACCCGCCCTACGCGCGCCACGCGGCGCCACCAGAGCCATGATCAAGCCGGTTTTGCCCCTCACGTATGAACAGCTCGATCACTGGATCGAATCGCTGCAACCCACGTTGCTGGCGGAGCGCTTCACCATGGCGATCGGTATTCTGCGCGGCGGTGCGCCGCTCGCGCTGATGGTGTCGCATGCGGTCGGCACGCCGGTCGCGTTTCTGCGCTATGAGCGCCAGTCGCGCGCGGTCGCGTGGGATTCGACGCTGCCGGTTCCGCCCGCGGGTTCGAAGGTGCTGCTGTGCGAGGACATTGCGGGGCGCGGCTTCACGCTGACCGACTGCATCGCGTTCCTGCGTCAGCAGGGACTCGATGTCAGGACGCTGACCGGCGCGGTGGACGACCTGAGCCGCACGCAACCCGACTACGCGATCGATGCGCGCGGCTACTTCGCGCTGTTTCCGTGGGAGCGCCAGGCTTACACCGAGCGCTATCGCGCGGACTGGGAACGCGTCGAAACCGGCACTGCACCAGCGATGGCGGATGACCACGAATACGCCACGTATGCGATCGACCTCGACGGCATTCTGCTGCCCGACGTGCCGCTCGCTCGCTACGACGAGGATCTGGCCGCCGCGCTTGCCGAACGCGATGCGCTACTGCCGTTCGACGTGCTGCCCGGCATCGATCTGCAGCGGGTTCGCACGATCATCACCGGCCGCCCGGAGCTGGATCGCGCGCGCACCGAGGCATGGCTCGCGCGGCATGGCTTCGGTCATATGCAACTGGTGATGCGCACGCCCGACGCGCACGACGAGAGTCCCGCCGGCGCCGCCGCGCACAAGGCCACGGCGGCGTTGCGCGGCGGGGTCACGCACTTTGTCGAGAGCGATCCGGTGCAGGCTCTGCTGATCGCGCAGCAGGCGCCGCTGTTGCGCGTGATCTGGTGGGATGCGCTTACGCGCACCGGGATGCTGGTGGGTGCGCGGGCGTGGAGTTGATCGAGTGACGGGCGGGCTGAAGTTTCGGCGCGGGGTTGAGGGCGTTGGACGCCGCGCCTTCAGGTTTTAGTTTGGGCTCGGGCCGAATGACCCGCCGTGAGCAAAGCAGCCTGAACTAGCGCTCGCTCTCCCTCGCTTCCCTGCTCTCCTTCCCATCGCGCAACCCCAAATGCCGCGCCGCCCGCTGCGACGCGACGACGATCAGCTTCATCGTCGCCCGCGTTGCGCCGACGAACAGCTTGCGCGCAATGCGCTCGTCGAACGCGTCGAAGTCGATTTCGGTGAAAATCACGCACGGCGCGGCCTGACCCTTGAAGCGGTAGATCGATTCGAACAGCACGTCCCCTTCGCGGTACTCCGGGTTGCCGAACAGATCGTACTTGCCGGTGAAGCTGCGCAGCCGATGCGGTCCAAGCTGATCCTGCGCGGTCAGCGCCGAGCCTTCGCGGCCGCGAAACGACAGCACCACGATGTCCTGCTTGCGAAAGCCCAGCGACAAAGCCTGCGTGATCGCGCGCTTGGTCGCCTCGATACCGGCGTCGGCTGCGTGCGCTTCGTCGTAGACGGACAGTGCAATCTCGGAGCCGTCGAACGGACTGCCCGACGCGAGCGCGGGCGCGAGCGGCACCGATGCGCCGACCACGTCGCGCACGAAGTCGAGAATGTCACGCGGACTGCGATAGTTGGTGGTCTCCGTCAGCGTGGTCCAACCCGGCAACGCCACCGGCTCGCGCATATACAGATTCTGCAGCGGGTCTTCGAGCCACCACCACGCGGCGCCGGGGCGCAACAGCCGCTCGAGCGCGGCGACCCACGGCTGCTGGAAGTCCTGCCCTTCATCGACGATCAGCACGTCGAACTGCCAGCGCGGCTCGATCGGCGTGTCGGCGAACATCGTCTCCAGTTGCTCGAACACCTGGCCCGACTGGAACTCGGGCTTGAGGCCCGCGTCGCGCGCAATCCAGTCGCATAGCTGATGATAGTTGGCGACCTTCGCCTCGGGCGGCGCGACCCGCGCGATGTGATCGGCGAGCGGCCGGTTGAAGCACACGTATAACGGCCGCTGGCCGCGCGCCACCGCATCCCTCATCACCTGCACTGCCAGTTGCGTCTTGCCCGAGCCCGCGGTGCCGATCACGCGCAACCGGAACGGCGCGAACTCGAGCCGCCGCGCCCATGTCGCAAGTCCGCCCGCGAGGCGCGTGACGAGCGTGCCCGCCTGGCCGACCAGCGCGCTCGTGTCCGGCGTGAGCGCGAGTTCGTCGGCGAGAAAATGATGGATCTTCGACGCGCACGCAAGGCGCGGCTCGTCGGCCGGCAACGCTTCGCGGACCACCGCCGCAAGCCGGTCCTTACGCGCCGCGTCGACGATACGCGATGGATTCACGCCGGCAATCGCCGCATTCCGGACAACGTGGTCGGGGCAGTACAGCAGTTCCTCGATGAAATAGGTGCCCGCGCCGAACGCCGCGGTAAAGCGGCGATGCAAGCCTTCGATGGTGTGCGCAAGCGCGATCGCCACGTTGCGCTCGGTCTGCAGATAGACCTTGACGAGCCCCTTCGGCGTCTCGCGCAGGAAGCCGGTTTTCTGCTCGACGATCATCACGCGCCCAGCGGGACTGACGATCACGAAGTCGGCCTCGCCGAACACCGAGAAATTCTGGTTCAGCCGCGTCCAGTGGACGCCGTGATAGACCGTGTAGTCAGCGGGGAGCGCCTCCTCGAGCAACGCGAGGGTCTCGCGTTCGCGTGCCGCCGCGCCGGTGGCGGCGAGGCTCTTCCAGTCGTCGGGGACAATGCGGGCCATGCGGTGCCTCGTCGTATTCGGGTGCGGTCATTGTACGCAACGCTGGGACCCCGGCGCGCCGCGGGAATGTGCCCGGGGCGCCCCTTACGGCGCGTAAACCGCGCGCATCGTGTATCGTTGCTGGTTGAACGCCGCGCGCCGCGCGCGGCTTGCCAACCGTGAGAGAAAAAAGGATTTACCGGATGATTACGATCTGGGGACGTGCCAACTCGGTCAACGTTCAGAAAGTCTTGTGGTGCTGCGACGAGCTGGTGCTGCCATACGAGCGCATCGATGCGGGCCTGCAATTCGGCCGTAACAACGAGCCCGACTACCTCGCGATGAACCCGACCGGCAAGATCCCAACCCTGGTCGACGACGATTTCGTGCTGTGGGAGTCCAACGCCATCCTGCGTTATCTGGTGCTGCAATACGGCGAATCGGGCCTGCTGTATCCGTCCGAGCCGCAACGGCGTGCGAGCATCGACCGCTGGCTGGACTGGTCGCTGTCCACGCTGCAACCCGCCGAGCGCCCGGTGTTCTGGGCCATCGTACGCACGCCGGACGCGCAACGCGACACCGCCAAACTCGCCGCCGATCTGAGCGCGGTCAGCCTGCTCTGGCGGACGCTGGATACGCATCTGCAAGGGCGCTTCTTTCTCGAAGGCGAAATGTTCACGCTGGCCGACATCGTGATCGGCGCGTACGCGAAACGCTGGTTTGGACTGGACGGCGTGCAGCGCGCGTCGCTGCCGAATCTGGAGCGCTGGTATTCGCGCATTGCGACTCGCTCGGGGTTCAAGAAGTACGTCGATTTTCCGCTGACCTGAGTCGTTCGGTTAGCGTTTGGGTTTGGCCGCACAGGCTCGGCACGGGTTTTGTCGAGCCACTTGCCGGCCCGCTTGTCGACCTGTCATACGGCCGCGCAAGTGTCCTGCGGCCTGCCTCGCCAACGCGCACAGCCGCAACGGCAATGCGCATCTCGCATGGGCGTCGCGCGAGGCACAGCAAAAACCGCGCACCTTTATAATCGACGCATGAAGAACTCCAAGCCCACCGCGCCCGCCGCTCAGGCCACCTCCGCCCACTCCGCTGCTGCCCATGCGCCGGTGCACGTACACGGTGATTCGCAGGAAGGGGCACTGACCCTTGCGGAAGAATATTGCCGCGAACGCGGCGAGAAGCTCACACCGATTCGCCGCAAGGTGCTCGAATTGCTGCTGAATTCGGGGCGCGCGACCAAAGCGTATTCGCTGCTCGACGAGATGCGCCAGATCCATCCGGGCTCGGCGCCGCCCACGGTGTATCGCGCGCTGGACTTCCTGCTGTCGGCGGGGCTCGTGCATCGGATCGAGTCGATCAACGCGTTCACTGTGTGCCACGATCTGACGCAATGTCAGCACGGCATTCTGGTGGTCTGCCAGCAATGCGGCAGCGTCACCGAGCTGCATCAGCCGAAGCTGCGGCAGGCGCTCGTCGCGCAAATCGAAGACGCGGGCTACCGCCTTGCAAGCGATGAAATCGAACTGAAGGGACTGTGCGCCGCCTGCCAGGCAGCCGAAGCGGCGGCCAATGGCGAAGGCGGCAAAGCCGGCACGGTCGCGGCGCCACCTGTGACCACCGCGAAGTAACGCTGTCTCCGGCGGCCCGGATCGCGGGCCGCGAGGGGAGTCCGGCTGATGACCGCCGGCTTCTCAACGCTCGCGAGGCCGGATCCGCCTTCAAACGCGCGGCGCCCACGCGCCGCGAGCCCACCGCGCATCCACCACGCTCACCCTCGATCACGCAACCCGCGATCAACCCGCCGCGCGAGCGACGATCGCATCGTGCAGTAACGTCACCAGGTCATCCGGCAAAGCGGGCTTGGTCATGAAGTGCTGGAAGCCTTCGCCGATACTGCGCAAGCGATACGCGTCGTCAGTGTGGCCCGTGAGCGCCACCGCGACCGAAGGCGTCTGATCGCTGCGAATTTCGTGGTCGCGCAACCGCTGGATCAGATAGAAGCCATCCATGGCCGGCAAGTCGAGATCACAGACGACCGCGTCGGGTGACAACCGCAGCGCCGCTTCGACGCCTTCTTCCGCATCCGCCGCGGCGCAGACATGCGCGCCTTCCGCCTCGAGTAACAAGGTCAGCGATTCCCGGCTATCGGGGTCGTCTTCTACAAGCACGATCGTGGCCTGATCGAGTCTCAATGCTCCGTTCATGTTCTGTTGTTGCTCTAAAAAACCGGTTAGGCCGTCAGAGGTGGCCAATGTTTCGTTCTGCTGCTTGCCGCCGATTTGCGCGGCTGCGAGGTTGGTGTTCATGGTTCCGACTCGATTTCATGCGCCGAGTTGCAAACAGACCGAGATTGTAGAACAGGGCCCGAACGCAACGAGCGTATACGGTAACGCGCCAAATTTGCACGCCGATGAAAACCCGGCTCCCGGCGCCACAGCCCGACAGGCCTGGCAGACCCGACGCCGACTCCCGATGCCTCGCCGCAATGCGCGTGAACCCCGTTCACACGCATTGCCGTCTGGCGTCTTTTCCGTGATTCGTATGCATTTTTTTGCGCCGCCGGCGGGCGTGTTCAGCGGGCGCGGCGTGCAAATCCACATCTTTTGTAGCACGTAGCGTGCCGCGCCCGGCTGTGAGTTTGCATGACCCGATCGCACGATGGGTATTGCCACCCTTACGCGATCTTCGCGAGCATCGCGTGAGCGGAACCTGCGCAGCGCTATCATCGTGGGCGCACGAGCCGCCTCTGCGGCTTCGCTTTTTGCGTTGCCGCGCCGCGCGCGTGCCAATTGCCGACCCCAACCAGAGGCCATCCGACACCATGTCCGATCTCGACTTCGCGACGCTCGAAGCACTTCGTCATGTCAGCACCGCCACACTGACCACGCAGTTGTTCAAGCGCGGCTTGCGCAATACGTTCATGCAGGGCGTCGCGCCGCTCACTGCGCACAGCGGCGCGAATCTGGTGGGACCCGCGTTCACGTTGCGCAACATCCCGTCCCGCGAAGACATCGACGTGCTCGAACTGTTTGCGGACCCCGAGTACGCGCAGCGCAAATGCGTCGAAACGATTCCGGCCGGTCACGTGCTCGTGCAGGATTGCCGCGGCGAGCGCGGCAGCGCGTCGTTCGGTTCGATTCTTTCGCTACGTTTGCGGGTGCGCGGCGTCGCGGGCATGGTGTCCGACGGCCCGGTGCGCGACAGCACGACGATCGCCGCGCTCGGCATGCCGGTGTTTTGCGCGGGCGCGAGCGCGCCGCCCAATCTGATTCGCCACCATGCCGTGGATATCAATGTGCCGATCGGCTGTGGCGGCGTCGCCGTGTTTCCGGGCGATGTGATCGTGGGCGACGCGGACGGCGTGGTGGTGATTCCGCTCAAAATGGCCGCCGATGTCGCGCAAGCCGCCGCCGAGCAGGAAGAACTGGAGACGTTTCTCACCGAGCGGATTCGTGATGGCGCCGCATTGCCCGGCACCTATCCGCCGAACGAAACGACGAAGGCGGCTTTCGAGGCATGGAAGAAGCGCCATAAGGCGTGAGGCGATCACGCGCGTCCTGGACGTGGCGTGCAAGATTGCGAAAGGTTGAAACGAGGCAACGCGGCAAATCACGAGCGCGGCGGCCATGGAATCCGGCGAACCTCCGCGCACTACAAGGTGCGAAGCGCTTCAGTCCGCCTTAGCCGGACCAATCCCCTGAACCAGCAAAGCGACTGCATGCCGCGCGATCTCTTCCCCGCCGATGTTGCGCCGCAGAGGATCATTGCGCCACAACTTCGAGGTGGCTAGCGGCAGAAGCGTCAACCCCATCAACGTGACGAACACGAGCGCGGGCTCCAGCCCCGCATTCAGACGCCCTTCCTTCTGCCAGCGTGCGATGGCCGCCAGCGATGCCTTCTGATGCGTGTCGCCGAATCGCTCATGGATGCGCTGGCGCAGCAGGCCGCCATCGCTGATGACCTCGCGCACCCACAGCGGCGCAAACCACGGGTGCTCGCTCGCCGCTCGCACCAGCCGCTGCGTGAGTTGCGTGATCGCCGCGACGGCGTCGTCGGGATTCTCCTGGAACGGCACCCCGAGCCCCGCGCGCAATGGCGCGAAGCGTTCTTCGACGAGCACGTCGAGCAATTGGTCGCGGGTCTTGAAGTAGTAATGCATCATCGCCGGCGTAAAGCCCGCCTCGCGCGCAATCTCACCGAGCGTGGTGTCGACGATGCCCTGCCGCGCGAACAACTCCAGCGCGGCGTCGAGCAGGCGGCTGCGCTGTTCCAGCCCGCGCGCGGCCCCCGTCGGCCTGCCCGGCCGCCGTGCGGGCACGGCAGCGGCCACGCTCGTCGATCCGCCTGACGCGGCTTTCACCGGGCGTTTCGACGTAGTGTCCGCTTTGACTGCGGCCGTGCCGCGCGGCGAATTTTTCACCGTTTGGTCATCTGATGGAATCCTTGCCATTGCATTCAATTTGACGAGTGAGGCGATGTCGCATATATTAATCTCCGAATTAATTAATTTCAATGCCCGGTGCCATGGAACAATCGACTCCGACTCACCCCGCCGCCCCTGCGCCGCAGGATTCACGGGCGAATTCGCCAGCGGCAGACCATCCGCCGATCCGCCTGCTGTTTCCGGCGCTGCTGCTGGTCATGCTGCTCGCCGCGCTCGATCAGACGATCGTCTCGACCGCGCTGCCGACCATCGTCGGCGAACTCGGCGGGCTCAACAACCTGTCGTGGGTGGTGACCGCCTATCTGCTCAGCTCGACCATCGTCGTGCCGCTGTATGGCAAATTCGGCGACCTGTTCGGCCGCAAGATCGTGCTGCAGACGGCGATCGTCGTGTTCCTCGCCGGCTCCGCGCTGTGCGGGATCGCGCAGAACATGAGCCAGCTCATCGTCCTGCGCGCGCTGCAAGGACTCGGCGGCGGCGGGCTGCTGGTGGTGACGATGGCCGCGATCGCCGACGTGATCCCGCCGGCCGAACGCGGCCGCTATCAGGGCGTATTCGGCGGCGTATTCGGTCTCGCGACCGTGATCGGGCCGTTGCTCGGCGGCTTCCTCGTCGAGCACCTCACGTGGCGCTGGATTTTCTATATCAACCTGCCGCTCGGCATCATTTCGCTCGTCGTGATCGGCGCGGTGTTCAAGCCGCACGTTCGCCATGTGAAGCACACCATCGACTACATGGGCGCCGCGTTTCTCGCCGGCGCACTCACCTGCATCATCCTGTTCACGAGCCAGGGCGGCACGATCCTGCCCTGGTCGTCGCCGCAACTGTGGTTCACGCTAGGCATGGGCCTCGTCGCGATCTGGGGTTTCATTCACGAGGAACGCAGCGCGGTCGAACCGATCATGCCGCTCGAACTCTTCAAACAGCGCACGTTTTTGCTGAGCAGTCTGATCGGCTTCATCATCGGCGTGTCGCTGTTCGGCTCGGTGACGTTCATCCCGCTGTATCTGCAGGTGGTGAAAGGCTCGACGCCGTCGGAAGCCGGCATGCAGATGCTGCCGATGATGGGTGGCCTGTTCCTGATGTCGATGGTGACGGGCCGCATCATCAGCAAGATCGGCAAGTACCGGATGTTCCCGATCATGGGGACCTTGCTCGTGGCAGTTGCGATGCTGCTGCTTTCGCGTCTGCAGATCGATACGCCGATTCATATGATGTATCTCTACATGGGCATCCTGGGCTGCGGTCTCGGCATGGTGATGCAGGTGCTGATTCTCGCCGTGCAGAACACCGTCGAGTTCCGGCACATGGGCGTGGCCACTTCGGGCGCGACCTTGTTCCGTTCGATTGGCGGCTCGATCGGCGTGGCCGGCTTCGGCGCGGTGTTCTCGAACGGCCTTGCCGCGCGCCTCGAAAAGCTGATCCCGCCCGACACCGAATTGCCACATGCGCTGGGGCCCGCCGCGATCCGCCAGTTGCCCGAAGCGTTGCGCAACGACTATCTGCACGCGTTCGCCGGCGCGCTGCATACGGTCTATCTCGCGGCCGCCTGTGTCGTGGTACTGGCCTTCGTGCTCGCGTGGTTGCTGAAGGATCATCCGCTGCGCAAGCACTGATCGCTGCCGCGCTTTTTCCGGCGCTTGATGCAAGCGCTTAATGACGAGGTCGAACGCACGCGCGTCGACCTCGTGCTGTTTCTACGCCACGCCTTCGTGTATTGCACCCGCACAAAACAGTGCATTAAAAAACGGTGCATCCGCTCGTCCTGATGGCATTGGCACTGTTTCGTCCTACTTCAAAGTGTGCGGTAGCGTACACAGAATAGGGGCCAACGCACATTGACGTTCTGAGCGAAACCCCACATATTGAAAGCGACGACAACGCAAGCCTGCGCTTGCGGCTCCAAGACTCTCCGGCGCATGTGGATCGTGATTCCGCGGACAAGGCTCCTGCCTCAACACGATCCGGAACATGCCGTAATGGCATCGTTTTCCACAGGTGGGTCCACGATATGTCCACCCAGACAGCACTTGGTCATAGTTTTCCTACACTTTGCAAACGTTGCGGCGGCGCGTTGTACCGCCAGGTCAACTATTGCCCGTATTGCGGCGCGGCACATCCGCTCGACGAAAGCCCGCATAAACGCAGCGCGCTTTCCGGCAGCCGCGCCGAAGCGATGAGCCCGGCCGGGCAGCACTTCGACGACGAGCCAGACGTGCGCGGTGAAACCGACCTCACGACTCGCGCCGCGCATCCCGCCGACGCGCTTGCGCGCCAAGCGGTGCGCCCCACCTCGCTCGTGTCGACCGCTGCGCCAGTTCCACCGCCGCAGGAGTTCGACGACGACCCGCCGCCCTATCCTGCGTACAACACGGGACTGACCGCTCGCAAAGTGCTGCTCGCCATTGGGGCGGTTTTCCTGCTCGCTCTCGGGTACGCGCTGTATGTGCTGTTCAGCGACAGCAGCGATACGGAAGACAACGTCGGCGATCAGACCACTGTCGCAACTCAGGACGCCCGCTCGACGACCGGCACGATCGCGCCGTTCGCGGCACCGGCTCAACCCGACCGCCCCGTCGCCACCATCAAGCCTGCGATTTCGGACAACGCGGTAAAGGCCGCGCCGGCCGTCGCGGTCAGACCTGCAACTCCGGACAACGTCGTCAAGGCCACGCCAGTCGTTCCGGCGACGCCCGCCCCGCCGCCTGCGGTCACCGCGCCGCCGGTGATCGCCGCGCCAGCCAAACCGGCGCAGCAGTTCCGCGACGCGTCGCAAGCGTTGCAATCGGCGCGCCTCGCATTCCGCGCCAACGATCTGTCTGCCGCGCAAGCCTCGCTCGCCGCCGCGCAGTCGCTGCAGCCAGGCAACGCCGATGTGCAGAATCTCGCAGCCGATTTGCGGCCCTTGATCGCGCGCCGCGACAGCGCATTGCAGGCGGCGCAAACGTGCGTCGCGCAGCAGTCGTGGCCCTGCGCGCGCCAGCACGCGAACGAAGCGCTCGCCATCGACACCGGCAACGACACGGCGAAGCTCATCCTCGCACGCGTGATCCGCGAGACTGGCTGGGCGCCGCTCAACCCGCACGCCGGGGGCGCCGCACCGGCTCAAGGCAAGCCGCTCGCGCAAGCGCAGCCCGCCCCGGGATCGCAAGCGGTCCAGCTGCAAACGCCGTTGCCTCCAGGCATGCCGGCAAACGACCAACTCATCGCGACCGCGCCGAGCGCAACGGCCGCGGGCGGCGGTGCAAACGGCAACAGCCTCGTCGCGCACGAACGCGCGATCAAAGGCTCCGGCTGGCACCGCTCGCCGTCGATCGGCGGCAAGCTCGCCGCGAACCCCTCACCCAGCCAGTAGAAACATTGTTTGGATACCGAATTACATAGCAGCTAACGGTGCCGACCGCACACAATATTGTTCGCTCTTTGAGGGGCAACACACGGACACGGCCGTCGCGGCGCATTGAACATGACATGGCAACCGGCTCACCGGCGCTTCGTGCGCATCGCGCGCGAAGCTGTACAAACCTGACCGAAAGGTAGATAGACCATGCTGAAGAGACTTCTGGCAGGATGGCTGGGGCTGGCGCTGATGGTCGTGTCTTCGCTGGGTGGCGCGGCGGAACCGGCGCACTACAAGATCGTCACCGGGCCGGAGCGCGGCACGTATATCCAGATCGGTCAGGACCTGTCGAAATGGGTGGCGCAGCCGGTGGGGATCGATCTGGACGTGGTGGCGTCGAAGGGCTCGGCTGAGAACGTGCAGCGCATGCGCTTCGAGCCCGGCGTGAAGCTCGCGCTGGTGCAGTCCGACGTGTACCAGGCCTACATCGACATGGCTAATGCGGGCAACCCCGACGCGGGTACCACGATCCGGCCGCTGCGGCTCATCATGCCGCTCTACGACGAGGAGATCAACGTCGTGGTGCGCGCGGACTCGCCATTGAAAACCCTGACCGACATCAAGGACAAAACCATCAGCGTCGGCCTGATCGGCAGCGGCACTGCGCAGTCGGCCACGACGCTCTATCACCTGATGTTCGGCCAGTCGATTCCCGAGCAGAACGTCGTGCACCTGAGCAACGAGGACGCACTGGCCGCGCTGATCGTGAAAAAGGTGGACGTGGCGATCATCGTGGTCGGGCAGCCAGCGAAGCTGTTCAACGACATGAATCCCGAACTGCTGCAACAGATCCGCCTGCTGCGAGTCGATCCCGCCGCGCCGGAAACGGCGCGCGCCAAGCAAACCTACTTCCCCGCGACGATCCGCGCGACCAGCTATCCGACCTGGCTCAAGGAAGACGTCCCCACGCTGACCGTGAAGGCTTTTCTCGTCACCTACGATTACGGCTTGCGCGATACCGTCGGCAATCTGAATCGTTTTGCCGACTCGCTGTGCGCAAACTTCGACAATCTGCAGGAGCACGGGCATCCGAAATGGAAGCAGGTGAAGCTCGAATTGCCGACGCTCGTGCGCGGCTGGAAATACTACGGGCCGGTCGAGAAGCACTTGCGCGCGTGTCTGACGAACAGGAGCGCGGCAATGAGCGCCACGGCCGCCACGGCCGCCACGCAAGGAACACCGAAACCGCGTCCCACCTGCACCGAGCAGGAACGCCTGCTTCTGCTGTGCAAGTAGCGTCGGCTCGATAGCGGGACGCGCGCGCGTTCAGGCGCGCGCCCGCTCCTTTGCGCCTGACACGCCCGACACGGCCGACGCTTCCATCGCCCGTTGCAACGCCTCGTACACCTTCGGCCGGTTGCATTGCGATACGTTAAAGCGCAGAAAACCCGCCGCCGATTGCGACGCGCTGAACACGTTGCCCGGCGCGAACACCACGTTGTCGGCGAGCGCGTGACGCGCGACATCGGCGGCATCGAGCGAATCGGGCAGACGCGCCCACACGAAGATGCCGCCGCGCGGGCGCGTCCAGATGTCGAGGCCCGCGTAGCCCAGGCGCCTGATCGTCTCGCCCATTGCGTCGGCGAGCTTCGCGCGCATTCCTTCCACGTGGCGCCGGTAAGTGCCGTCCACCAGCATGCGGTGCACGACGCTCGCCGCGAGCTGGCCGTTGCCGAACGTCGTAGCCAGCTTCAGATCGATCAGCGGCTCGATCCATTCGGCGCGCGCGGCGATGTAGCCGCAACGCACCGCAGCGGACAAGGTCTTCGAAAAGCTGCCGATCGACACCACGCGCGCGAGCCCGTCGAACGCGGCAAGACGCGGCGCGGCTTCGTCTTCGAAGTCGGCGAAGATATCGTCCTCGACGATCAGCAGATCGTGCTCGCCCGCGAGCTTCAGCAGCCGATGCGCGACAGCCGGCGCAAGGGTCGCGCCGGTCGGATTGTGGATCGCCGAATTGGTCACGTACAAGCGCGGACGATGCTCGGTCAGCACCCGCTCGAAGGCTGCGAGATCGGGCCCGGACGGCGTGTACGGCACGCTCACGACGCGCGCGCGATGCGCGCGCAGCAGCGCCTGAAAATTGAAGTAGCACGGATCGTCGATCAGCACGGTGTCGCCCGGTTCGAGCAGGAAGCGGCACACCAGATCGAGCGCATGCGTGCCGCCGTCGGTCAGCACGATCTGCTCGGGCGGCGCCTCCACGCCATGCTGCGCAAGCCGCCACGCGAGCTGCTGGCGCAGCGCGGGCAAGCCGCCCGGGCTCGCGTAGTCGGCGAGCGGCGAATGCGGATCGCGCGCCACCGCGCGCAATGCGCGGCGCACGCCGTCTTCCGGCAGCCATGACGGCGGCATCCAGCCGCAACCGGGCTTCAGCACTTTCGCGCCGGTCTCCAGCGACTGGCGCGTGAGCCACAACGGATCGACCTCGCGGTCCAGACGCGGTCCGAGATCGGCGAGCGCGAACGGCGGCGCATGCCCCGACACGAAAAACCCGGACCCGCGCCGCGCGACGATCACCCCTTCCGCGACCAGCCTGTCGTAGGCTTCGACCACGGTCGACTTCGATACGCCGAGTGTCTCGGTCATTGCGCGAATCGACGGCACGCGGGCGCCCGGCATCAGCAAGCGGCTTGCAATGCGCTCGCGCAAGCTGTCCATCACCGTGCCGACGCGCGTGCCCGATGTAGCTCGACTGTTCTCACCTTCCGCCATCTGTACTGCTCCATGTTCCGTACAGTTCGTACAAAGTGTACTGATCTGTAGCTTACCGTTTTTGGCGGCAAAGCGGATGCTATACGTTCTATTTCATGGCCGTGGACTCTTCAGATGGACAAGACAACGAACGGCTGGCTGAGCGGCCTCGCAGGCGTATTGATTTTCAGCGGCTCGCTGCCGGCCACGCGTCTTGCCGTCCAAGGACTCGACCCAGTCTTCCTGACCGTCGCGCGCGCCACGATTGCAGGGACGCTTGGCCTGTTGCTGTTGCTGGTGTTCCGTCAGACGCGCCCCGCCCGCCGCGATGTGATTCCGCTGGTGGTGGTCGCGCTCGGCGTGGTGGTCGGCTTTCCGCTGCTGACGGCCTTGGCGCTGCGCCACGTGAGTTCCGCGCATGCGGTCGTATTCGTCGGGCTTCTGCCGCTCGCCACCGCGATCTTCGGTGTGCTGCGCGGCGGCGAGCGTCCGCAACCGGCGTTCTGGCTGTTCTCGGCGCTCGGCAGCGGCGCGGTGGTCGCATTCGCCTTGCGCCACGGCCTCGACGCATCGCCGGTCGGCGACGCGCTGATGCTGGCCGCGATCGTCGTCTGCGGGCTGGGCTATGCCGAAGGCGCGCGCCTGTCGCGGCACCTGGGCGGCTGGCAGGTGATCTCGTGGGCACTGGTGCTGTCGCTGCCGCTCATGCTGCCGCTCGCATGGTGGACCCGGCCCGCTTCGTTCGACGGAATCAGCCATGCGGCGCTGTGGGGCCTCGCCTACGTGTCGCTGTTCAGCATGCTGATCGGCTTCGTGTTCTGGTATCGCGGGCTGGCGCTCGGCGGCATCGCCGCAGTGGGACAGCTGCAGTTGCTGCAGCCGTTCTTCGGGCTGCTGCTCGCCGGCTTGCTGCTGCACGAGCAGGTGCCGCCCGCGATGATTCTGGTCACCGTCGTGGTGGTGGCCTGCGTGGCGGGCGCGCGGCGTTTCTCGCGAACCGCGCCGGTGCGGCCGGCGGTTTGAACAGAGCACAGGCGAGGTTTGCGGTTGCGCCACGCGCGCCGCTGCTGCCGCACTTACCGCGAGTTGCATGCGCGACCGACACGGGCAGCCGGTTGAATATGTCATCATCCCGATGATCGACCCACCACCGCGCCGCGACTCACAATGCCGACCGCTTTTGCTCAAACCGTAGAAGCCCGCTTTGCCGAACTCACGCCGACCTCCAAGCGCGTCGCCAGCTACATGCTCGCGAACCTCGACCGGCTCGGCCTCGAAAACGCCGATCAGATCGCGCAGCAAGCCGGCACCAGCGGCATCTCGGTCGGGCGCTTCCTGCGCAGCATCGGCTATCGGAATCTCGACGATCTCAAGCGCGAATTGCGCGGCGCGCAGGAGCGTCCGTGGCTGATCACCGACCGGCTCGACGCGTTCCGCCGCGCGGCCGGCACCGTCAGTCAAGCAGACGAAACCGCCACGCACGCCAGCGCGCCGACCGCTCATCAAGCGGCGCTCGCCCATTCGCTCGAACTCGAGACCGGCGCAATCCAGCATGTCTACCAGCTCGCGCAATCGCCGGTGTTCGCCCGCGTGGCGGAGCGCATTGCGAACGCCGACGCCGTCTACATCCTCGGCATTCAATCCACGCGCGGCATCAGCAACGCGTTCTATAGCTACCTCGAATACATCCGCCCGCGCGTGTTCTATTCCGATGGCATGTCGGGCTCATATGTCGACTCGTTGAACTCGGAATTCAAGTCGCCGTACCTGATCGTCACCGACACCCGCGCTTACTCGAAGGCGGCGCGCCGCTATTGCGAGGCCGCCGCGCGTCGCGGCCTGCCGTTCGCGCTCGTCACCGACATCTACTGTCCGTGGGCGCGCGATTTCGAGGGCGATCTGCTGCAGGTGAAGACCGACGTCGGACAGTTCTGGGATTCGCTCGCGCCGCTCACCTGCCTGTTCAATCTGCTGATCTCGGCGATCGTGGAACGGCTCGGGCCGGCAATCGACGAACGCGTCGCGCGAAACCGGCAATTGCAAAGCGAGTTCGATCAGTTCGATTTGTGAAGCGCGCCGCTTCGTTCGACGCGGAAATCGCACCACGACAACGGCAAGCGCCCATTGCGCCGATTTTTGACGCGCTTCAAATCGGCGCGCGCGGCAGCGCATAGTAATACGTCTCGTCCTATTCTCCGGCCACGACAGGAACATGTATGAGTAACACCCACCCCGCGCCGTCGCCTTCCGCAGCAATGGACGCAACCAGCGGCAGCCCGGTCGCCGCCGCGCGAATCCGCGACGCCAGTGAAGCCGATCTCCCGGCGATTCAGGCAATCTACGCGCACCATGTCCTGACCGGCGTCGCGTCGTTCGAAGAAACGCCGCCTTCCGTCGACGATCTGCGCGCGCGGCTCGCGTCGGTGCGCAGCCACGGCTTGCCGTACATGATCGCGGAAATCGATGGCCAGGTCGCCGGCTATTGCTACGCGACGCCCTACCGGCCCCGCGCCGCGTATCGCAACACGATCGAAGATTCGATCTACGTGAGCAACGCCTATCGCGGACGCGGTATCGGCCGCGTGTTGCTGCAGGCGCTGATCGAGCGCTGCGAAGCCGGGCCGTGGCGTCAGATGGTCGCCGTGATCGCCGACGGCGGCAGCGGCGGTTCGCTGTCGTTGCACCAGCAGTTGGGCTTCGAGTTGACGGGCACGTTGAAGGCGGTGGGCTTCAAGCACGGCCGCTGGCTCGACACCACGCTGATGCAGCGCACGCTAGGCCGCGGCGACTCCACCGTGCCCGACGACGTGGCCGGCGATGTGGCCGGCGATGTGGCCGATAGCGCGGCGCAGCGGCGCGGCTGAGGCACCACCGCGCTGGTGGCTCGCCTCGCCGCCGTATTGGCCACCAGGTTGGCCACCGCGTTAAAAATCCCGCGATGCCCAAGACGCCGCTCTCTCCGCCTTCGCCCGCAGGCTCCATCGAACCGGCAATCGCCACACCTCGCGACGAATACACCGTAGAGGAACTCGCCGCATGCGCGTCATGAGCATGCGTCGGCGCGATTCATCATGCCGCTGCGCGACCGCTGCGTGGGTCCGGCTTCGGCGCCTGGACTAAAAGGCTGGATCGGCGCGTACCAGCCTATCGAAATCGATGCGGGCCATCGGGTCGTGCTGCGCGAGCCCGAGCGCTTCGTCGCCGGGCATCGGGAAGACAGCAGCAACGGTCAACGCATGCGCGGCAAGCGTGTGAACAAGGTCGGGTAGTCGATCACGAGGCCGTCATGGTCGACCTGCATGTTCGCCGTGAAGTTGCGGAAGATGCCCTCGTAGCGATACTCGCGATGCAACGCGATACACGAGTACGCCTGTTCGACGCGCGTGACCTGCAAATCCGGCGTCGAGATATAAGCGACTGAAATCGGCTGACGCTCGCCCTCGGCCAGTTGTAGTCGGCGGATCGGCAGCGTGTTGGTGAACGGCGTCGCGGCGATGTCGATGTCGACGCAGCCTTCGATCGTGCTCAGCACGAGGCCGTGGCCGTCGTGCCAATGGCCGGCGCCGTCGCCGTGCAACTCCAGTTCCGCGCCGCCGACGATCTTCAGCCACGCATGCCGCGTGCGCCAATGCTCGTCACAGCGCACCGTGTAGTGCAACCCGTACGCATGACCGTAGCGCTGCCCGACCACCACGCTCTCCACCGCGAAGCCGTCCGCGTGCTCGTCGAACGCCAGATGCTCGATACCGTCGCCCTCTTCCGATACCCACCGTAGTTCACGCATCGATCTGTCTCCTCGGGAAACGGCGCGGCCTGCGCCGGGCGAGACTATCGTAGCGCGAAAGATCGCCGTGCGGCGACGTAGCGCGCGATGCGCAGGTGTTGCAAATAACCACTATCAACCCGCGATGATGCCCGATAAGGCGTAGCTGGCCTATGCTCGCGGTTCGCCCTCAACCGGACCGACCGCCGTGCCGCGCCGACGCTCGCGTTGCGGGCGGGCACGGCATCATCGAGAGCCCATCATCGAGCCGCCGTAAACCATGCACGCCGCCGCGACCGAAGCCGAATCCGCCGCCTTGCGCACGCTGTTGCGCAGCCTCGGCCAGATCGTGCTGCAACCGAACGCCTTCACCGGCGCATGCCTGCTCGCCGCGTGGCTGCTGACCGACTTGCGCCTCGCGTGCGCGGCGCTGATGGGCGCGGTCGCGGCCAACGTGAGCGCGGTGCTCGCCGGCTATCGCGACGACGACACCCGCGCCGGGCTGCACGGCTTTAACGGCGCGCTGGCGGGTCTGGCCGCCTTCAGCTTTATCGCCGACCCCGCGACCGCCGCGGCCGTGACGATTCTCGCCGCGACGGGCACCGCCTGGCTTCTGGAGCCGTGGTCGCGCTGGCTGCGCGCGCGGGGATTGGGCGTTTATTCGAGTCCGTGCCTGATCGTTACGTGGCTCTGGCTGCCCACGATGACCAGCGCCACCTTGCCAACCAGCGCGGCGCCGCTCCACGCGCACGGCGCGGCGCAATGGAGCAGCGGCGTGCTCGCAAGCCTCGCGCAAACCGGCTTTGCGCCGGGCGCGTTAGCGGGTTTGCTCGTGCTGGCCGGAATTGCCGCGGCATCGCGCCGGCATGCGCTGGGCGCGCTCACCGGCGCGGCGCTCGCGAGCGGCGCGCACCTGCTGCTCGGCGCAAGCACAGGCTCGTTCGACGCCGGCCTGTTAGGATTCAATGGCGCGCTCACCGCACTCGCGCTCGTCGATTGCGGCATCATGCCGATGCTCGGCGGCATTGCGCTTGCGGTCGTGCTGCAAGCGGCAGCCGCGTACTTCGGCTGGCCGGTCATGACGGCGCCCTTCGTACTCGCGACGTGGTGCATGCAAAGGCTCACGCAGCGCGTTACGCGCGGCGCGCTCGCAGTCAAACAGGCGCAACGCCCGAAAAGCGCCAGCTCGATCACGACTCCGGCCACGCGCGCGAATTGACATCGTGCCGCGGCATCGCACGCCGGTTCGCACGCGTTGGCGATCCGGCAACTTCAGGAGACAGACATGTCGTTCACTCACACACCGGCTGGCCGCCTTGCCGAGTCCGGACCGCTCTCCGACGCGGAGCGGCAAACGCGCGTCGACCTCGCCGCCGCCTATCGGCTCGCCGCGCTCAGCGGCTGGGACGATCTGATCTACACGCATATCTCGGCCAGCGTGCCCGGCGAACCCGGCCACTTCCTGATCAACCCGTTCGGCCTCGCATTCGATGAAGTGCGAGCGTCGAATCTCGTGAAGATCGACATCGCCGGCAACATCGTCGGCTCAAGCGACTATGCGGTGAACGCGACCGGCTTCGCCTTGCACGCCGCGGTTCACGCGGCGCGCGCCGACGCGGTCTGCGTGATGCATCTGCACAATACGGCGGGCGTCGCGGTGTCCGCGCAACCGGCCGGCTTGCTGCCGGCCTCGCAACATGCGCTGCGTTTCTACGGCCAGCTCGCGTATCACGACTACGAAGGCCTCGCGTTCACGGTGGCCGAAGGCGAGCGTCTGGTTGCGCACCTCGCCGACAAACCCGCGATGCTGCTGCGCAATCACGGCACACTGACGGCCGGCCGCACGGTCGCCGAAGCCTATGTGCTGATGGCGACGCTGATAAAGGCCTGCGAGATCCAGCTGCAGGCGCAAGCATGCGGCGCGGAACTGGTGGTGCCGAGCCACGCGGTCGCCGCGCGCACGGCGGAACAACTGTACGATGGCGGCGCAATCGAAGGCGCGCTCGAATGGCCCGCGTTGCTGCGCAAGCTCGACCGGATCGATCGCGGCTACCGCGACTGAAGCCGCGCCTCGCTCGCCTCTCTCATTGCTCAACGGAGTCATGCCATGCCCACGTTTCATATCGAACTCTTCGAAGGCCGCACGCTGGAACAGAAACGCCAGTTCGTCGAAGCGATCACCAAAGCGACTTGCGATTCGCTCGGCGTAGAACCGAATTCGGTGGATATCATCCTCACCGACGTGAAACGCGAAAACTGGGCAACGGGTGGACGTTTGTGGTCGGACGCCGAATAGTGACGTTCCTGCGGCTAAACGCGCTGGCGGGACCAACGCGCGCGAGGCCGAAAAGGCCTCGCACTGCCGAAAAGTTACGCGCATTGCGCGCGTAACTGTTGTTGCTCAACAACGCATTTCTCCAACGCGTCGCCGTGGCGGCGTCGCGAAACGCCGCCACTCCACTACCTGATCAGAACTTGTGGATGATACCCACGCCCACAGCAACCTGGCTGCGCGACGACGACGGCGAGCCGTTCTGAGCATCGCCGATGCTTGCCGTTGCGTCGATGATCGATCGGCCGTTGCCGGCGAGCGTCTGGCCGCTAGCCCGCTGATACGCTTCGAGCGCATACAGGCCGGTCCGCTTGGACAGCGAGTAGTACTGTGACAGGTTGAACTGGTTGTAGGTCGCCGCGCTCGTGATGCCGTTCGATTCCGTCGCACGGGTGTAGCTATAGCCAGCGGCCAGGTCCAGCACCGTGATCGGCTTCCAGTGCAGCACGGCACCGCCCGTGTTCCAGATCGCGGTGTTGTGGAAGAACGAGTTCACGCCCGGAGAGTACTGCACGTTCGAGTAGGCGAACGACACGTCCCACTGCGAGTTGAACGCGTAGCCGCCCGTCACCGCAATGCGCTGCTGCTTGGCAGCCGTCTGGAAACCGTTGTTGATCGCCGACACCGCCGGCTGCGAACCGTTGTTCGACGTCGTGGAGTTCCAGACCACGCCGCCATTGGACGCGTTGTCGATCCGCTGGATGCCTGCTGCGATACCGAACGGGCCGGCCAGGTACTGCACGGCCGCGCTCCAGGTCTGACCGGCGCTGAAGCTGCCCGGGTTGCCGCCCAGCGAGTACGAACCGCTGACCGTCAGACCGCTCATGCTCGGCGACGTATAGACCAGCGAGTTGTTGGCGCGGTACAGCGTATCCAGCGAGTCGATATCACCCGGGTGCGCGCCGTATGCACCGGTCAGCCACGTGGTCGGGCTGTACGGCGACAGCAGCGTGTAGTACGACGTGTACTGGCGGCCAGCCGTCAGCGTACCGAACGTGCCGTTCGTCACCCCCACCCATGCCTGACGGTTGAACGCCAGACCCGACACGCTTTGCGCGCCGGTTGCGCTGTTGAAGCCCTGCTCCAACTGGAAAATCGCCTTCGTGCCGCCGCCCAGATCTTCCGCGCCCTTCAGGCCGAAACGGCTGCCAGCCCAGATGCCGTTGATCATCTTGACTTGCGAGCTCCCGCCCGGGGACGGTCGTGCCGATGCCGCGCCGGTTGTCGGGCTCAACGTCGTCGAGCTGTTCTGATAACCGATACCCGTATCGACGATACCGTACAACGTCACGCTGCTCTGTGCATGTGCGCCCAGGGCGACCAACCCCAGGGCCGAACCAACCAGTGCCTTCTTCATTTTTACTCCTGTGTTAAAAGCTTTTTTTGTATGCGGCCTTGTACGAGCGCCGCTGAGTGCGGTATTTATTTATGAGCGTGGATCAGAACACCGGGTGCCCATTGATCAGACTTGGCAGCCAGGTCGAAAACCACGGCACGTAGGTGACGATATTGATCGCGCTGAAGATAGCGAGGTAATACGGCCACGCCACCTTGGTAGTTTCCCCGATCGACACATTGCCGATTGCGCAGCCGATAAATTGCACCGAGCCGATCGGCGGATGCACGAGACCCAATGCGCAGTTCAGCAGGATCATGATGCCGAACTGCACCGGGCCCACGCCGTTATGCATCGCCATCGGCAGGAACAGCGGCGTGGTGATCAGGATGTGTGCCGCCATGTCGACGAACGTGCCGAGGAAAATCTGGATCAGGTTGATGTACAACAGCATCAGCCAGGGCAGCGCGGTTGCGCCATCGAGCATGCGTTCGATCGCGTCCGGAATCTCCAGGTAGGCCATCTGGAAGCGCAGCATGTTCGACACGCCGATCAGCAGCAGCACCACGCCGGTGGTCTTGGCCGCCTTCGACAGCGCATGACCCAGCTTCTTCATCGACATCGAGCGGTACACCACGATCGTGAGGATCAGCGAGTATCCGACGGCAATCGCGGCCGCTTCAGTCGCGGTGGCGATGCCTTTGGCCACGCAGACCAGAATGATCGCGATCACCATCAGGCCCGGCACCGCGCCAATGAACGTGCGGCACACCGCCATCCAGCCCGGGAAGCGCTGCAGTTCGGTCGAACCGTCGGGACGGCGCGGATAGCCGTACTTGACCGCTTGCCAGTAGGCGGCGATCAGCACGAGGCCCATGACCCACAGCACCGGCAGCAGACCGGAGAACAGCAGATCGCCGATCGACACGCCGCTCATGTGCACGCCGTTCAGCGTGCCGGTGATGCCCTGCGCCGCGAACGCGTAGATGATCATGTTGGTCGAGGTGGGCATCAGCGCGCCCGCCAGCGACGAGTGGGTCGTGACGTTGACCGCATAGGCGGCGCTGTAGCCTTCGCGCTTCATCAGCGGGATCACCACGCCGCCCATCGCGGACGTGTCCGCGGTCGGCGAACCCGACACGCCGCCGAACAGCGTGCATGCGACCACGTTGGCCATGCCGAGGCCGCCGCGGAAATGCCCGACCGTGGCCTGCGCGAAACGCAGGATGCGGTCCGCGATGCCACCGTGCAGCATCAGCTCGCCGGAGAAGATGAAGAACGGCACCGCGAGGAACGAGAACGCGTTCATCCCCGAGATCATCGACTGCATCGCGGTTGCTGCCGGCAAGCCTTCATACAGATAGGTCAGGACACACGACAAGCCTAGCGCAAATGAAACCGGAACCCCGAGAAGAAGGAATACGAGAAAACTGATGGCAAGGAGGGCTAGTTCCATGATTGTTCTACTTTTGTTTCCGGGCGAGTTTGCTTCTTTGGGAAGAGCGCCAGCAGGTGCTCGAACGAGAACATCGCGATGCAGATGCTGGCAAAGACCGGAATGCAGTAACGCAATGCTTCGGGCAAGCCGAGAATCGGAATCCGGTCCTCTCGCGTGGTGATCGCCATCTCCAGACAGCCGAAGAACACCGCCACGGCAAACGCGACCAGACACAGATGCTGAATCCCCGCCGCGATGGTCTGGCCTTTCTCCGGCAACTTCTTGACGAGCGAGTCGAGACCGATATGGCCCCCTTCGCGAACCTTCAGCGCGGCGCCGAACATGGCGATCACGATCACCAGCAGCAACGCGATGGGTTCGACGAAATCGGGTGCGTCGCTGAAGACATAGCGCATCACGACGCTATAGATCACCAGCAGACAGAGCACGGCCAGGCTTGTCGATGCCACGACAGCCAGCACGCGAAAAAGAAAATCATTTGGGCGTTTCAAGAAACTCATTGACCCCGTCCTTGCTCACGACAGACCTGTCTTTAATAATCAGCAATCCTGCTCGACTGAACCGGCGCAGCAAGCCGCTGCGGCGGAACAGCCCGCGGGAATTCCCGCAAGGCCGTTTCCGCCGCTAGTACTGCTGTTGCTTCCGGTCCGGAACGCGGACTTTATTTGACTGCCTGGATTTCGTCGACGAGCTGCTTCATTTGCGGGGTCTTTTCATACTTTGCCCACACCGGCTGCATCGCCTTCACAAAAGCCGCACGATCGACCTGCGACGAAGCGACGATGGTCGCGCCACCCTTGGTGACCGTCTTGCTCGCGTCGGCTTCGCGCGCGGTCCACAGCTTCTCGTAGTAAGGCACCGAGTCAGCCGCGGCCTTCTTGATGATCGTCTGTTCCTGCGGCGTCAGCGTGTCCCAGATCTTCTTCGAAAAAACCAGCACTTCCGGCGTCATCGAATGCTGGGTTTCGGAAAACACCGGCGCGACTTCGAAGTGCTTGGTTTCTTCGTACGACGGAATGTTGTTTTCCGCAGCGTCGACCAGACCGGTCTTCAGGCCCGTATAGACTTCGGCGAACGGCATCGGGGTCGGCGTGCCGCCCATTGCCTTGATTTCGTCGACCATCAGGTCCGAAGGCTGAACGCGCACCTTCAGGCCCTTCATGTCAGCCGGCGTGTGAATCGGCTTCTTCGTGTAGATGGAACGCGCGCCGCTCTCGTAGAACGTCAGCGCGATCATGCCCTTCGCCGCGAACGCGTCGAGGATCTTCTGGCCTTCCGGGCCGTACATCACCTTGCGGAAATGGTCGATGTCGCGGAACAGGAACGGCAGCGACGGGATCATCGATTCAGGAACGATTTCGTTGAACGCGGCGCCGTTGGCGCGCGCCATGTCCAGCGCACCGATACGCACCTGGTCGATCGTGTCGTTTTCGGAACCCAGCGCGCTGTTGCCGAACACCTTCACGGAATCCTTGCCACCCGTTGCCTTGTTGATCTGTTCACCCATGTACTTCACGGCCATATTGGTCGGATAGGTGTCGCCGTGCACGTCCGAAACGCGGAACACGCGCGCTTCTGCCGACACAGCGCTGAACGCCAGCGCGGCGGCCGCGACGATCAGCGACACACGGGAAGAGGCAAACTTCTTGTTCATCGTGACATTCCTTGAAAAATTGACCATCCAATCGATTGCGGATGCGACATGGTTTTGCTGCGTCTCCCGGCTCGGCGCCCGCAGCCCCTGGGGCTAGCGACCGCGTTGCCGTACTGGCCTGTACAACTTCCCCGGCACAGATGCTCAGTACTCCTGTCAGACAACTTCACTGCATTGACTTCAATGACCTCGGCGTAATCTCGCGGACCCGGGGTCGCGCGCAGAAGCCGCCTCGTTTCCTGCAATCCCAAAATTCAAAGAAAGGAATTTGTTTGGGCTTATATGTTGTACGACGACATACGAAGAAGTCTATAAAACACGGTTTGAATTGTACAGACGGTATTTACCCGCAGAATTGAGCGGTCCGGCAGGGCTGACCTATTCGGGGTCCCGGCTAAGCCCCGCGCCGCTTGGAGGAGAAATGAGGGAGATATCGACGGCCGGTTGCGACGCTCTGTTTTTTCGTAAAAAGTCACCGTCGACCGTGGTCTATACGCCACATTGTTGTACGACGAGTGATGAATAAAGTAGCAATTTGAAAGCAAAACGCCGGGCAAAACCTCTGCCCGGCGTTCATTGCTGACTGGCTGCCTTACAGTACGCCCGCGAATTCGGGCTCCAGCAAGCCGGTTACACCCGGACGCAACGCGAACAGATGGCCGTCGTGCTCGCTCGCGCCTGCGCCGGGGCGAATCGAGGTGACGAACAGCGTATCCAGATCGCGGCCGCCGAACGCGCACATCGCCGGTTTCGTGGGCGGCACCGGCACTTGCCGGTCGAGCTTGCCCTGCGGCGTGAAACGCAGCAGCAGGCCCGCGTCGTTCGCGCAGATCCAGTAGCAGCCATCGGCGTCCACCGCCGCGCCGTCGGGACGGCCCGCGTGATGATGCAGATCGGCGAACACGCGCCGGTTGCGCGGCTCGCCCGACTCGATGTCGTAATCGAACGCCCAGATCAGCCGGCGCAACGGATGCGAGTCCGACAGGTACATGGTCGTGCCGTCCGGCGACCACCCGAGGCCGTTCTGCGTAATCAGCGCGTCGACCACCGGCGCGGACAACACGCATTGCGCATCGAAGCGGTACAGCGCGCCGGCCGGGTTGGCCGCCGCCATGTTCTGCACCATCGTGCCGGACCAGAAGCGGCCTTGCCGGTCGCAACGGCCGTCGTTAAAGCGCATGCCCTCGGCGGCGAACTCCGGCGCGGCGAGCTTGCGCATGCTTGCCGCGAGCGGCTCGCCGCTGCCGCCTTGCGCCGCTTCGCTCAGCGTGATCGCGAAGAGTCCCGTGTCACAGCCGGCCAGCACCGTGCCGTGACGGTCGAATGCGATGCAGGCGACCTGCTCCGGCAACAGCCATTCCGAGCGCTCGCCCGACTCGACCCGCAGCCGCACGATCTTGCGCGCCGGGATGTCGACCCAGTAGAGCGCCTGCTCCGCCGCGCGCCACACCGGGCTTTCGCCGACGGCCGCCGGCGCCTGCCCTGCTCCTTCGAGCCGCTCCACGCGCGGATTCAGCGTGGCGCTCACCGTTTCGGCTCCATCGGACCGGCGAGCACGAACGGGCCGCCCTGGAACAGCTGGGTCGGATCGTCGAAGTTCGTGTCGGGGGCGCCAGCCGGGAACAGGTGCTCGAATTGCGCCGAGCTGTCCTGCGGGCGGAAGCCGAGGAATGCCGCCTTCGTGTTGTCCACCCACGAGATGCGGTTGTTCGACACGCCGTAGACGATCGCGTGGCCGACGCGGTTGGTCAGCAGCGAACAGCGCACCAGTTCGATGAAGTCGCGGTAGCTCAGATAGGTGACGAGCATGCGCGAGTTCTTCGGCTGCTCGAACGACGAGCCGATCCGCAGGCACACGGTCTCGAGGCCGAAGCGGTCGAAGTAATAGCGCGACAGCGATTCGCCGAAGCACTTGGTCACGCCGTACAGGCTATCGGGGCGCAGCGGCGCGTCGACATCGACCACCGAGGTCACCGGATGGAAACCCACCGCGTGATTCGAGCTTGCGTAGATGATGCGCTTCACGCCCTGCTTCTGCGCCGCCGAATACAGGTTGTAGAGGCCGCGGATATTCGCTTCGAGCAGGTCTTCGAACGGCGCTTCGACAGAAATGCCGCCGAGATGGATCACCGCATCGACGCCTTCGAGCAGCGCGTGAACCTTGGTTTCGTCGGCGAGGTCGACGACGAACGCCTCTTCATGTGCCGCCACTTCGCCGAGCGGCGCGATGTCGGCCACGCGCACGACATCGGCCCACGCGGCGAGCGCGCCGCGCAACTGTTTGCCGAGGTTGCCCGCGGCGCCCGTCAGCAGCAGGCGGCGAAAAGGTTTGTGTGCCGCCGAGCGGTCAGGATTCGAGTCAGTCATGTCTTTCTGTTATGTGATTGCAATCGGATCAGCGTGAGGCAACGGGCCCACCGCGCCGCCGGGAATCAGGTCACCGGCGCCGGGTTGAACAGCGTCAACGCGTTGTGCAGCTTGAGCTTTTCCGCGCAGGTCTGTTTGCGCCCGCTCGCGACGTCGAGCATCAGGCGGAACAACTCCCAGCCCACGTCTTCGATCGACGCCGCGCCGGTGGCGATCGTGCCGGCGTTGATGTCCATCAGGTCATGCCAGCGGCGCGCCAGATCCGAGCGCGTCGCGACCTTGATGACGGGCACTTCGGCGAGGCTATACGGCGTGCCGCGGCCGGTGGTGAACACGTGCAGGTTGATGCCCGCGGCGAGTTGCAGCGTGCCGCAGATGAAATCGCTCGCCGGCGTGGCCGCGTAGATCAAACCCTTCTGGCGAACCTTTTCACCAGGCGACAGCACCCCGGAAATCGCCGAATTGCCGGACTTGATGATCGAGCCCATCGCCTTTTCGACGATGTTCGACAAGCCGCCCTTCTTGTTGCCCGGCGTGGTGTTCGCGCTGCGGTCGGCGCCGCCGCGCTTCAGATAGTCGTCGTACCACTGCATCTCGCGGATGATCGCCGCGGCGACCTCCGCATTGGCCGCGCGCGCCGTCAGCTGATCGACGCCGTCGCGCACTTCGGTGACTTCCGAGAACATGACCGTCGCGCCGGCGCGCACCAGCAGGTCAGTCGCGAAGCCCACGGCGGGGTTCGCGGTCAGTCCGGAGAACGCGTCGCTGCCGCCGCATTGCACGCCGATCACCAGATCGGACGCCGGGCAGGTTTCGCGGCGACGATTGTTCAGGCGCTTCAGGTGGCCTTCGGCGGTTCGCATGATCGATTCGATCATCGACTGGAAGCCGACGTGCGCCTCGTCCTGCAGCACCACCACGTCGCCGTTCTGGTCGCCGTCGACATCGCCGATGTCCGCAACTTCGGCGACATTCGCGGCCGCCGCGATCGGAATCGTGCCCGGCGGCATCAGGCGCTCAGGCTGCAGCTTCTCGCAGCCGAGGCTGACCATCATCACTTCGCCGCCGAAGTTCGGATTCAGCGCGATGTTGCGCACGGTGCGGATCGGCACCATCGCGTCGGGCGCGTCGATCGCGACGCCGCAGCCGTACGTGTGGCCGAGGCTCACCACGTCGTCGACATTCGGGTAGTTCGGCAGCAACTCGGCCTTGATGCGCGTGACCGCGTGCTCGACCACGTCGGCCACGCATTGCACGGTGGTCGTGATTGCGAGAATGTTGCGCGAGCCGACCGAGCCGTCCGCATTGCGGTAGCCCTCGAACGTGTAGCCTTCCAGCGGCGGCATCTCCGGCGCCTTGACGGTGGCGATCGGCAGGTCTTCGAGTCCCGGCGGGTTCGGCATGCGGATCACGTGTTCGTTGATCCAGCTGCCCTTGGGCAAAGCCTTGAGCGCATAGCCGATCACCACGTTATAGCGGATGACCTCGTCGCCTTCGGCCAGATCGGCGAGCGCGACCTTGTGGCCTTGCGGCACGCGCTCGCGCAGCACCAGACCGTCGGGGAAAACGGCGCCCTCACCCAGACCGCCGTCGTTGACGACGATCGCGACATTGTCATTGGGGTGAACACGAATGTAGAGCGGAGATTGTTCCATTGCATCGATCCTTTGGCCTTGTACGCCTGCTGCGCCAGCTATTCATACGTCATCCTACAACATGGAAGTTGGCAAGGATGTTCCGTATTTACCCTATGACCAGCATTATGCCGCGAAAACCCCGTTGAGTTACCCGTTTTGTTGTTGTACGATGACGTATAAGAAATCTCCATTTCGATTGAATCTCTACTAATCGACTCACACCGACGCCCGGATACTCATCATGACGACACCGCAGGAACTGAAGCAGATCGTTTCGGAAGGTCTTCTGTCCTTCCCCGTTACCGACTTTGACGCACAAGGCGACTTCCGCGCCGACACGTATGCAGAACGCCTCGAATGGCTCGCACCGTACGGCGCTTCGGCGCTGTTCGTCGCCGGCGGCACGGGTGAATTCTTCTCGCTGACGCACGACGACTATTCGAAGGTCGTGCGCACCGCCACCGAAGTCTGCAAAGGCAAGGTGCCGATCCTGGCCGGCGCGGGCGGCCCGACCCGCGTCGCGATCGCCTACGCGAAGGAAGCCGAGCGCCACGGCGCGAACGGCATTCTGCTGATGCCGCACTACCTGACGGAAGCTTGCCAGGAAGGCATCGCCGCGCACGCGGAAGAAGTCTGCAAGGCCGTGCCGAACATGGGCGTGATCATCTACAACCGCGCCAACTCGAAGCTGAATGCCGACATGCTCGAAGGTCTGGCCGAGCGCTGCCCGAACCTGATCGGCTTCAAGGACGGCGTGGGCGAGATCGAAAACATGGTGACGATCCGCCGCCGCCTGGGCGACCGTTTCTCGTACCTCGGCGGCCTGCCGACCGCGGAAGTCTATGCCGCCGCCTACAAGGCGCTGGGCGTGCCGGTGTACTCGTCGGCGGTGTTCAACTTCATTCCGAAGACCGCGATGGACTTCTACCGCGCGATCGCGGCGGACGACCACGCAACGGTCGGCAAGCTGATCGACGAATTCTTCCTGCCGTACCTGAAGATCCGCAACCGCCGCGCAGGCTACGCGGTCAGCATCGTGAAGGCAGGTGCGAAACTGGTCGGCCATAGCGCCGGCCCGGTGCGCGCACCGCTGACCGACCTGACCGGCGAAGAGATGGAACAGCTCGACGCGCTCATCAAGAAGCTCGGACCGCAGTAATTCGCCGGCGCAACTGCCGGGACGAACATCCGGCAGACACAGGCGAAAAGGCCGTAAGGACGGCCGCGCAACGAGCGCCCGGGGACGGCAACGTCGCCGGGCGTTTTTTGTAGCGCGACGGGCGTTGCATGCCGGCGCCCGCCGCTTCACGCGAACGGGCCGCCGCGCGCGACGCTGCACGCGAAGCCGCACCGTCCCTGATCGCCAAACGTATCGACCAAGGCCGCGACGCTCGATTGCGCCGCCCGGCCAGGGAGCCCGCTCCCTTGCACAACAATTTCAGGAGATGACCATGGACATGAGCCGCACGGCGAATCCCGCCGACGCCGCCACGCGCACCAAAGTCCGCTACGCGATCCTGCTGCTGATCTTTCTGATCACCACGCTCAACTACGCGGACCGCGCGACGCTCTCGGTGACCGGCTCGGCGATGCGCACCGCGTTCAGCTTCGACGCGATCCGCATGGGCTACATTTTCTCCGCGTTCAGCTGGGCCTACGTGCTGTCGCAACTGCCGGCCGGCTGGCTGCTGGACCGCTTCGGCGCGCGGCGCGTGTACGCGGCGAGCATTTTCCTGTGGTCTCTGTTCACGCTGCTGCAAAGCTCGATCGGCCTGCTCGGCAGTGCGGGCGCAGCCGTGGCCGCGCTGTTCGTGCTGCGTTTCGCGATGGGCGCGGCGGAATCGCCGGCGTTCCCGGCGAACGCAAAGGTGGTGGCGAGCTGGTTCCCGACCAACGAACGCGGCACCGCGTCGGCCATTTTCAACGCGGCGCAATATTTCGCCGCGGTCGTGTTCACGCCGCTGATGGCGTGGCTCACCCACGCGTTCGGCTGGCAGGCGGTCTACGTGGTGATGGGCGCGATCGGGCTGGCGCTCGCCGTCACCTGGCTGAAGGTGATGAAGAATCCCGCCGACCATCCGCGCGTGTCGCGCGCCGAACTGGAGTACATCCAGAACGGCGGCGGCGTCGTCACCGGCCACAATGGCAACAAGAATGCGCGCTCGAACGCGATCGAAAACGCCGGCGGCTGGTCGCTGGTGCGTCAGCTGCTCGGCAACCGCATGCTGCTCGGCGTCTATCTCGCGCAGTACTGCATCAACGTGCTGACCTACTTCTTCCTGACCTGGTTTCCGATCTATCTCGTGCAGGCGCGCGGCATGACGATCCTGCAAGCGGGCCTCGTGGCGTCGCTGCCGGCGATCTGCGGCTTCTCGGGCGGCGTGCTCGGCGGCGTGCTGTCGGACGGACTGATCCGGCGCGGCTGCTCGCTGACGGTGGCGCGCAAGGTGCCGATCGTCGGCGGGATGCTGCTGTCGGTGAGCATCATCGGCTGCAACTACGTGTCGACCGACTGGATCGTGGTCGCGCTGATGTCGCTCGCGTTCTTCGGCAAAGGCATCGGCGCGCTCGGCTGGGCAGTCGTCGCCGATACGTCGCCGAAGGAAGCGCTCGGCCTGTCGGGCGCGATCTTCAACATGTTCGGCAACGTGGCGGGCATCGTCACGCCGATCGTGATCGGCTACCTGGTCGCGCGCACCGGCTCGTTCAACGGCGCGCTGGTGTTCGTCGGCGCGAACGCGCTGCTCACGGTGTTCAGCTACCTCGTGATCGTCAAGGACATCAAACGGGTCGAGCTGCGCCGGGCCTGATCGAGGCGCGGTTATCGTACTTCCGGGGCGTCGGGACGAGCACTGTCTTTGCGCCGTCTGGCGCCCCACGGCGCGCTTTTCCGCCATGCAGGGCGCGCGCGCCGAAAATGATCTGGCATTTATATAATCAGTCGTCAGACGACGGTATAATGAATCGCAGGGCGTATCTGCAACTATCTGGTTCAAGGGGCGTTTTCGATGGCTACACCACTGGCATCCGCGGCACCGCCACGACGCGCTCGCAATCTTGCCGAGTTCGTCGTGAATTACGTCACCGAGCAGATCGCGAGCAATGCGCTGAAGCCGGGCGACAAACTGCCGACCGAATCACAACTGATGGTCACGCTGAGCGTGAGCCGCACGGTGATCCGCGAAGCGATTTCACGCCTGCAGGCAGGCAAGGTCATCGAGACGCGGCACGGCATCGGCAGCTTCGTGCTGGAGCCGCAGCGCGAAAAGCTGGGCATCGACATGGTGCCCGCCACCACGCTGCGCGACGTGCTTTCCATCCTCGAACTGCGTATCAGCCTCGAAACGGAGTGCGCCGGGCTCGCCGCGCAGCGCGCGAAACCGGAAGACCTCGCGCGCATGCGCACCGCGCTCGACGCGATCGAAGCCACCCGCCACAACGGGCTGGATAGTGTCGACGCCGACCTGCAGTTCCATATCTCGGTCGCGCGCGCTACGGGCAACCGCTATTTCGTCGACATCCTCACGCAAATGGGCAGCGCGCTGATTCCGCGCAACCGGCTCGACTCGGCGGGCATTGCGCGCGCGGAGCCGGATGCCTATCTGTCGCTCGTCAATCTCGAACACGAAAGCATTCTCGAAGCGATCACGCGGCATGACGCGGAAGGCGCGCGCGCGGCCATGCGCATGCATCTGTCCAATAGTCGCGAACGCTTGCGGCGCGCAAACGAGGCCGCCGACGCGAATAGCTGAAGCACATAGCGCAAGCGTCGCGCTTAAGTTCGCGCTGCACGTACGCAGCACGCAAAAAAATGGCCGGGGAGACTCTCCCCGGCCATTTTTTATTCCGCTTCTGCCCGCAGCCCCGTGATCTACCGGGGCCGCGAGCCCAACACCGGCTCAACCGCGCGTGATCTCGCCGTCGCGACGACGCCACAGATCCAGCGGGTTGCCATCGGCCAGCGCTTGCGGCAACAGATCCGCCGGGAAGTCCTGGTAGCACACCGGGCGCAGGAAGCGCTCGATCGACGTGGTGCCGACCGACGTCGCGCGGCTGTCCGACGTAGCCGGGAACGGGCCGCCGTGCACCATCGCATGCGACACCTCGACGCCCGTCGGGAAGCCGTTGACCAGAATGCGACCGGCTTTGCGCTCGAGAATCGGCACCAGCTTCTTCGCTGCGGCGATATCGGCGCTGTCCATCTGCAGCGTCGCGGTCAACTGGCCGGCAAAGTGCTCGGCAACCGCCAGCAGTTCCTGCTCATCCTTGCAACGCACGATGGTCGACACCGGTCCGAACACCTCGTCTTCGAGCGCCGGGTTCGCGAGGAACGTCTGCGCATCGGTCACGAACAGCGCCGCGCGCGCCTGCGTCGGGCCGGTTGCATCAACGCCGCGCGCCACCGCTTCGACGCCTCGGGTCGCCGTCAGCTTGCTCTCGCCGTCCTGATACGCCGCGTGAATGCCGGCGGTCAGCATGGTCTGGGCCGGTTTGCCGCCCAGCGCTTCGGACGCCGTGGCGACGAAGCCCTTCAGCGCATCGCTGTCGATCGCGATCGCGAGGCCCGGGTTGGTACAGAACTGGCCCGCGCCCAGCACGAGCGAATCGACGAAACCGCGTGCGATGCCGTCGCCGCGTTGCGCCAGCGCGTTCGGCAGGATGAACACGGGGTTGATGCTGCTCATCTCCGCGTAGACCGGAATCGGCTCGGCGCGCGCCGCCGCGACGCGCATCAGCGACGTGCCGCCCGCGCGCGAACCGGTGAAGCCGACCGCCTTGATCGCCGGATGCGACACCAGCGCTTCGCCGACCAGATTGCCGGCGCCGACGATCAGCGAGAACACGCCTTCAGGCAAGTCCATATCCTGCGCGACACGCTGAATCACGCGGCCGACCATTTCCGACGTGCCGAGGTGGGCGCGGTGCGCCTTCACCACGACCGGGCAGCCGGCCGCGAGTGCCGCGGCCGTATCGCCGCCCGCCACCGAAAACGCGAGCGGGAAGTTGCTGGCGCCGAACACCGCGACCGGGCCGAGCGCGATTTTCTGCATGCGCAGATCCGAGCGCGGCAGCGGCTTGCGCTCCGGCAGCGGCGAGTCGAGCGTCGCGGCGAGCCATTGGCCTGCGCGTACGACTTGCGCGAACAGTTTGAGCTGGCCGGTCGTGCGGCCGCGCTCGCCTTCGAGACGCGCCTTCGGCAGACCGGATTCCTGATGCGCACGCTCGATCAGCGCGTCGCCCAAAGCGGTGATACCGTCGGCAATGCGTTCGAGAAATTCGGCGCGCACCGTGAGCGGCAATGCCCGGTACGGGTCGAACGCCTGCTGCGCCAGCTCGCACGCCCGCTCGACCTGGGCGACGCCGCCGCTGCCGAAAACCGGTTCGGCGATCGCCGAACCCGTGGCGGGATTGAACGCGTGCAGTGGTTGTTCCTCGCCGCGCACTGCCTGGCGGCCGATCAGCATTTCGCCGGTAATAGACATTTTCGCTTTCCTTGAATGAACGCCCTAGATATAAGTCATCCTACAACATCCAGCACCCTCCACGCAACCTGAAACGCTTGTCTGGTGGGGAATTCGGGTTTACGTGGCCGTTACAACCAGAGAGCCTGGTGCTAATCTGGCAAAAGACATACGACGACCTATAACATAGCGCATAGCCGTCGCCGCAGCTCGCCCGATCCATTGCCGTTCGAGGAGATATCGCATGCCAGCCGTCACGCCTTACCAGGCCCTACCCAACCGCTTTCGCGGCGCCGTCCGCGGCGGTGAAACCCAGATTGGCTGCTGGGCGTCGCTCGCCAGTCCGATCGTCACGGAACTGCTGGGCGTGATCGGTTTCGACTGGATGCTGCTGGACGCCGAACACGCGCCGAACGACGTGCTCACGCTGATCCCCCAGCTGATGTCGCTCAAGGACAGCGCGAGCGCGCCGGTCGTACGGCCGCCGGCCAACGACAGCGTGTTCATCAAACGGCTGCTCGATAGCGGCTTCTCAAATTTCCTCGTGCCGTTCATCGAAAGCGGTGAAGACGCGGCCCGCGCGGTCGCCGCGACGCGCTACCCGCCGCAGGGCATTCGCGGCGTGTCGGTGAGCCATCGCGGCAACCGCTTTGCGACCGTGGGCGACTACTTCGAGCAAGCCAACGACAACGTTTGCGTAATCGTGCAGATCGAAAGCCGCAAGGCGGTCGACTCGATCGACGAGATTCTCGCGGTGGACGGCGTCGACGCGGTCTTCGTCGGCCCGTCGGATCTCGCGGCCGGCTACGGCCATCTCGGCAACCCGAACCATCCTGAAGTACAACGGGCGATCGCGCGTGTTTTCGAGCGCGCGCAGGCGGCCGGCAAATCGAGCGGCATTCTCGCGCCGGTGCAGGCCGACGCAGAACGCTATCTGGCGATGGGCTGCCGCATCGTCGCGGTCTGCGCGGACATGGGCCTCTTGAAAAACGCCGCGCAGACGGTTCAGAAACACTTCATGCAGAAACCGGCGGGCCAAGGCTGAACCTGGGTCCAAACCAGGCGTCAGTCAGCCGCAAACACGGCCGCAATGACATCTTCGGAGCATTCCATGCAAAAAGCAGGCTTTATCGGACTCGGCATCATGGGCAAGCCCATGGCCGCCAATCTTCTCAAGAACGGTGTCGCGCTGGCCGCGTTCACACGCAGCGGCGTGCCCGACGAACTCACCCAGGCCGGCGCGCTCGCGTGCGACAGCCCCGCCGCCGTCGCCGCGCAAGCCGACGTGATCTTCATCATGGTGCCGGACACGCCGGACGTCGAACGCGTGCTGTTCGGCGACCAGGGGCTGGCCAGCGCGCTGCGCGCCGGGCAGACGGTGGTCGACATGAGCTCGATTTCGCCGATGGCCACGCGCGAGTTCGCCGCCCGCGTGCGCGAGCGCGGCGCGGACTATCTGGACGCGCCGGTCTCGGGCGGCGAAGTTGGCGCCAAGGCCGGCTCGCTGACCATCATGGTGGGCGGCGAACCCGCCACCTTTGACAGCGTCAAGCCGATGTTCGACATGATGGGCAAGAACGTCACGCTGATCGGCGCGGTCGGCGCCGGTCAAGTGTGCAAAGTGGCCAATCAGGTGATCGTCGCCGCGACGATCGAAGCGGTCGGCGAAGCGCTGCTGCTCGCGTCCAAGGCCGGTGTCGATCCGGCGCGCGTGCGTGAAGCGCTGATGGGCGGCTTCGCGTCGTCGCGCATTCTCGAAGTGCACGGCGAGCGCATGACCAAACGCACCTTCGACCCGGGCTTTCGCATCGAGCTGCATCAGAAGGATCTGAACCTTGCGCTGTCCACCGCGCAAGCGCTCGGCGTTTCGCTGCCGAACACCGCCACCTGCCAGGCGCTGTTCAACGCGTGCGTGGCGCACGGCGGCAAGGCGTGGGATCACTCCGCGATGGTGCGCGCGCTCGAAGTGCTCGCCAATCACGAAATCGGCCAACAGCCGGCTTAAAGCCGCACGCGTTCGCGCGCCGCTGCGCCCGTTCCATGCAGATGGAGCCGACGCAGCGGCGTGTACGTGCGCGCGCGGCCTGAACACATCTTCCCGATGATAGCGGCACCGCCGTCGCCGGCCTTTCCTTACAAATAATAAGGATGACTAAGTTTAATGAAAGGCGGCGTCGATGGGCCGTCGTCCCCGGCAGCACCCACGATTACTGACAACGCCCAATAAGGGCAAGGAGACATCCGTGACAAACCGGCATAACAATAACGGCAAGCGGAGCGCATCGAGAACCCCGAACCAGACCGAACCGCACTCGGCCGGACGCCGCGCGTTTATCGTGCTGGCCGGCACGTCCGCCGGCGCAACCCTGCTCGGCGGCCTGTCCGCCTGCGGCGGCTCGGTCAGCGACCCGGCCGCCCCCGCGCCGGCCTCACCGCCGGTAGTGCAGGACCCGATCTGGGGCACCTCGGGCGCCGCGACGCAGATCATCGCGTCGCTGAAAGGCATCACCCAGTCGATGTTCCCCGCACGCGATTACGTGGTCACCCAATACGGCGCGCAGCCCTGCTCCGTGGTCGCCGCGGCCAATCCGTACACGGGCGCCGCATCGCTCGCGAGCCCCGGCTCGGCGCAGACCAACAGCGCCGGCTCGTTCGATTCGCGGCTCGCGTTTCTCGCCGCGATCCAGGCCTGCAACACGGCGGGCGGCGGCCGCGTGGTCGTGCCGTCCGGCACGTGGTACTGCGCCGGACCGATCGTGCTGCTGAGCAACGTGAACTTCCACCTCAGCGCGAACTGCACGATCTACTTCAGCCCGAATCCCGCCGACTACGCGAAGGACGGTTCGGTCGATTGCGGCGCCAACGGCAAGCTGTTCTATAGCCGCTGGCAGGCCAACGATTGCCTGAACTTCGGCTCGCCGGTCTACGCGCGCAACCAGACCAACATCGCGCTGACCGGCGAAGACGCCACCTCGGTGCTCAACGGTCAGGCCATGACGCCGTTCACCGGCACGGGCAACACCGCTACCTGCTGGTGGACCTTCAAGGGGTCGAACGGCGCATACGGCTGCGTGAGTTCGTCGACACCGTCGCAGGTTTATCTCAATCCGAACAACGTCGATCTGAAGACCGCCGCGCCGGGCATTTCCGCTGCGCTCTACGCCCAACTGACCAGCCCGACCACGCCGTGGCAAGAGGACCAGAACTACCTGCCCGCGCTGTCCGAGGCGGGCGTGCCGGTCGCCAAGCGGATCTTCGGTGTCGGGCATTACCTGCGGCCGTGCATGGTCGAATTCATCGGCTGCACCAACGTGCTGATGGAGAACTACTGCACCAACAACACGCCGTTCTGGCAGCACCATCCGACCGATTGCACGAACGTCGTGATCCGCGGCGTGACGACCAACAGCATCGGCCCGAACAACGACGGCTTCGATCCGGACGCGTGCGACAACGTGCTGTGCGACAGCGTGACCTTCAACACCGGCGACGATTGCATCGCGATCAAATCCGGCAAGGATCTCGACACGCAATACGGTCCCGCGCAGAACCACGTGATCCAGAACTGCACGATGAATAGCGGCCACGGCGGCATCACGCTCGGCAGCGAAATGGGCGGCGGCGTGCAGAACATTTACGCGCGCAATCTGCAGATGCTCAATCAGAACTGGGCAACCAATCCGCTGAACATCGCGATTCGCATCAAGACGAATATGAATCGCGGCGGCTTCGTGAAGAACTTCTATGTCGACACGGTCACGCTGCCCAACGGCGTGAGCCTGAAAGGCGCGGGCTACGGCAGCGCGTTGCTGAGCGGCAGCCCGATCAACGGCACCGTGCCGCTCGGCGTGGTCACGGCGACGGCGGCCAACCCGTCGGCGGCCCAGGGCGGCCTGATCACGTTCGACTGCGACTACCAACCGGCCAACGACGCGATCAGGACTCGTCCGGCGGTGGTGCAGAACGTCAACATCTCGAACGTGCAGGCAAGCAACGTGACGGTCAACGGCGCGACGGGCTCGTGCTTCCAGGCGATCGTCGCACAGGGGCCGGTCGCTTTCGACTACAACGGCCCCACTCCGGCGCCGACCGTGCCGCCGATCACCGGCGTGACGATCTCGAACTGCAATCTGGGCACCGCCGTGTGCGCCGGACCGGCTAGTGCGAGCACGCCTGGGCCGATCTATGCGTACAACGTCAACGGCATCACGTTGAACAACGTCGTGATCGGCTCGACGACCTACAACACGACGGTCGTCGATAAGCGGTAAGCGGAAAGCGGGGACACGGCGGGGCGAAGGGCATTGTCCTTCGCCCCGCTTTCTTTTGCGCGGGAGTCGGTATGCAGCGGGCTGCATCGAGCCGCACTAAGTCGCGAATCTGACTCGACAAAAGCAACAACGGAAAAGCGACGTAGTTACCGTGAAGCGCCGCGATGCTTAGATGGTGCCCGTTTGTCGGAGCACCGGCCTGGCAATTCAAAAGACAACTTTTGGTCCGGGAACAATCGCGCGAAGGCGTTTCTAGTTATGAGCGTGGTTCATGGTCAGTCAGTGCAGATCTAAAACCAGAAACGTCCGCATCAGCCATTAAAATGCAGAACGCCCGATGAAGAGCATCGGGCGTTTTTTACCACTATATAGGTTTCAATCTCTGGCAGGACCGGGCACCACTCTGCTCGATCAAGCCGAGCGGACCCACCCTCGCTTACTTCGCCCCAGCAGCAGCCGTACCCGTTGCCGTCCACGTCGGCTCGGGCATCTTGCCGGGATTTTTCGCCAGCAGGCACACCACGGCAGCGGCGATCAGATCGAATACGGCCAGCACGACGAACAGCGGGCTGTAACCGATCTGAGTAACCAGCACACCGAACAGTGCCGTGAACGCCGCTGCACCGAGATAGCCGGCCATGCCGCCCATGCCCGTCGCCGTGGCGACTTCGTTCTTGCCGAACATATCGGACGTGATCGCGTACAACGCACCCGACAGCGTCTGGTGCGCAAAACCGCCGACGCACAGCAACGCCACCGCCATGTAAGGACTCGCCACCAGGCCGACGCACGCCGGTCCGATCATGAACAGCGCGCCGACCACGAACACCATCTTGCGCGACGTGAACAGCGAGACCTTCGCATACTTGTGGAACAGCGGGCTCAAATAGCCGCCGAGCACGCAGCCGATGTCGGCGGCCAGGAACGGCATCCATGCAAACAGCGCGACTTCCTTCAGGTTCATGTGACGCTCGGTCATCATGTAGAGCGGAATCCACGCGTTGAACGTCTGCCAGGCCGGCTCGGACAGAATGCGCGGAATACCGATCGCCCAGAAGTCGCGGCTCACCAGCATCGCGCGCCAGCTGCGCTTCGGTGCGCCCGCGTCGCTATGCTTTGCTTCCTGCCCGCTCAGGATGTACTCGCGCTCCTGCTCGCCCAGCAGCTTCTGCTTGCGCGGATGCTTGTACAGCACCATCCACAGCACGCTCCACACGATCCCCGCGACGCCGACGATCACGAACGCCAGTTGCCACTGCCCGCGCAACAGCGCCCAGACCACCAGCGGCGGCGCCAGCAACGCGCCGATCGACGAGCCGATGTTGAACCAGCCAATCGCCACCGAGCGTTCCTTGGCCGGAAACCATTCGCTCGTCGCCTTCACGCCGGCCGGAATGCCCGCCGCTTCAGCCAGCCCGAGCAAACCGCGGAAAAATGCGAGGCTGCGCCAGCCTGTGGCCCACGCGGCCGCCGCGCACGCCAGCGACCAGGCGAGCGCGAACGCCGCGAAGCCGATCTTGGTACCGACGGTGTCGAGCACGAAGCCCGCGACCGGCTGCATGAACGCATAGCACAGCTGCCACGCGACGACCACATGCGAGTACTGCTCGGTGGTGATGTTGAGGTCCTTCATCAACGTCGGCGCGGCGACCGACAGCGTGTTGCGCGCGAGGTAATTGATGATGAGCCCGGCCGCGACCAGACTGACCATCCACCAGCGGATTCCCTTGACTCTCATGACTGTCTCCTCGTAATGCCGCGCCGGTCAGAGCGGCCGTGCCGCTTGCGCCGCCGAACCGTGCACACCTGCGTCGTCGCGCGAATAGTCGATACCGACAAAGCTGCCGCCCTGGAAGCGTTGACCCAACGCGTCGAGCGGATTCGGCCGCGCCAGAATCTCCTCGGCGTAGTCTTCGGAATTCTGGGTCGGCTGATAACCCAGACGTTCGGCGCCGCTGTTGTCCCACCAGCTGCGCGTGTTGGCCGACACGCCCCAGATAGTCAGGAAGCCGACGTTTTCGGCTTCGACGCAGCGGTCGAGGAAGTGCATCAGGTCACGATGACCGAACCACGTGCTCAGGTGGCGCGGCTCGCTCGGCCGTTCGAGGCAGCTGCCGATGCGCACGCACACGCTCTCGATGCCGTGCTTGTCCCAATACATGCGCGCGAGTGCTTCGCCCCACACCTTGCTCAGGCCGTAGAAGCCGTCCGGGCGCAGTTCACAGTCGAGACTGAGCCGCTCGGTGACCGGATACATGCCGATCGCGTGATTCGAGCTGGCGAACACGATGCGCTTCACGCCTTGCCGGCGCGCGCCCTCGTACACCTCGACCAGCCCGCGCAGATTGTTCTCGATGATTTCGGGCAGCGGGCGCTCGACGCTCGTTCCCGCGAAGTGGATCAGCACGTCCACGCCTTCGAGCAGACGATCGACGACCGCCGGATCGCGCAGGTCGCCGTGCATCACATCCTCGCCTTCGACGAGAGGCGTCAGGGCTTTCGAGCCGGCCGCCGAACGCAGCGGCGTGCCGCGCGCAATCATTGCAGCGCGCACGACGGAGCCGAGTTGGCCGCCTGCGCCACTCAGGGCAATCTTTTTCATAAGGGGGTTCCTTTACTGCGCCGCGCGCAATCGAACTGGGGGTACAGCTAGCGGTCGAGCGAAGGCGGATGGCGCCTGCATAACCCGCGTTAGTTGTACGATAACGTACTATCAACGATGCGAAAGCGGATTTCAACTCGGCATTTACCCTTGGTTCACAAGCGATGAAAAACGCTTTTCCTTGCCAAACAAGCACATAGGACGGTTCTGTTTATGCGATGTCATATGACTAAAAGCTAAAGTTTTGGCTCGCGATGCCGTCATCCGCGTACCGCGCCGATCCCATCCGCGGCGATCGCCCGCAAGCACGCGTAGACTTGTCCCGCTTATGCACGCGTGAATCCGCTACGCCGCCGTCGCCGCCGTGGTCGCCGCGCGCATCCTTGGAGCCCGCTTCATTTCCAGTACAGCACCTCACGATGCCCAACGCCAACCGCTCCGTGCAAGCCGTCGCCCTGCCGACCGAATCCGCCGTCGCCAGGCTGTACAACGCGCCGGATCTCGCCGACGCGTATGCGGTCCGACTGCCCGACAACGCGATCGACGACCCGGAATTGCTGGCGCGCTTTCTGTTCGCGCATCAGGCGGGCTGGGTGGCGAAATTGATGGGACTGCGCGATGCGCTCGTCGCGCGCTTCGGGCTCAAGACGGCAAAGCAGTTGCGCACGGAGGGTTCGGGCGGCTCGCGTGAGCGCGTCGACTTCTTCAGGATCTTTACGCGCAGCGCGCACGAAATCATTCTCGGCGAGAACGACAGTCATCTGGACTTCCGGGTGTCGGTGCTGCAGCAAACCCGTGATACGCGCGACGGCCGTTCGCGCTATCTGGTGCTGTCGACTGTCGTGCATTGCCACAACAGGCTCGGGCGTTTTTATATTCTCGCGATCGCGCCGTTCCACCGGCTGGTGGTGCGCTCGACATTGCGGCGAGCGGCGCGCGTCGGCTGGCCGACTGCGTGAGCGGCAAGAGTATCGGGTGAGCGCGCGCAGGCGCGCGCTGTGCTGCGCGGACCATGACGCGCGAGGTTTGGAGCCGGCCAAACGCAGGCGCGGCCATCACCGCCCGTCCGCACCCGCCCGCCTCACTCGCGCCTGCACGCGGGCCGGCCCGCCTCACCCCATCATGAGCCGATAAACTCCAGCAGATCCGCATTCACCTTGTCGGCCTCGACGGTGCACATGCCGTGCTGGCCGCCCGGATAGACCTTCAGCGTCGCGTTCTTCACGATTTTCGCGGTCTGACGGCCCGCCGCGTCGATCGGCACGATCTGGTCATCGTCGCCGTGCAACACCAGGGTGGGCACATCGATCTTCTTCAGATCTTCCGTGTAGTCAACTTCGGAGAACTGCTTGATGCAGTCGTACAGCCCCTTGATCGAGCCGGCCATGCCCTGTCGCCAGAACGAATCGATCACGCCTTGCGACACCTTCGCGTCCGGCCGGTTGTAGCCGTAGAACGGCATCGCCAGGTCCTTGAAGAACTGCGAGCGATCGTCGACCACACCCTTGCGGATTCCGTCGAACACGTCGATTGGCGTGCCGTTCGGATTGCTGTCGGTCTTCAGCATCAGCGGTGGCACCGCGCCGATCAGCACGGCCTTCGCGACGCGCTGCGTGCCATGCCGGCCGATGTAGTGCGCCACTTCCCCACCGCCGGTCGAATGGCCGACCAGCGTGGCGTCCTTCAGATCGAGATGTTCGATCAGCGCGGCGAGATCGTCGGCATAGGTGTCCATGTCGTTGCCGTCCCACGGTTGCTCGGACCGGCCATGACCGCGCCGGTCATGCGCGATCACGCGAAAGCCCTTGCTGCCGAGAAACAGCATCTGCGCATCCCACGCGTCCGCGGTCAACGGCCAGCCGTGCGAGAACACGACCGGGCGCCCTTTGCCCCAGTCCTTGTAGAAAATTGCCGTACCGTCTTTCGTCTTGATCGTGCTCATCTGCTGACTCCTTATGGATGAAGTCTGCCGTCGCCGGCAGGTGGATGAAGCGTGACTCTCGAACATACGCGCGGCGCATGACGGGACGCCCGATCAGGCACGGCCCAACTTGCGCTGCATTTTCATGACGGGATTCGCGACGCGCGCCGCAGGTTTGCTCACGGGCGCGCCGGCATGACTATTCGAAACGAATAACGGGGAATAACAACTTGATGGCTACGTGGCGTATGTGCCGCTCGAGCGTGAATCCGCCCGGCAACACCGCCCGCTGGCTTCGTGCATGGTAGAGGCTAACTCATCGGATAGCTAGCTGACGCGCGGGCGAAAGTCCGTTCGGATGGACGGATTGTCGGCTGACGACGAACGCAGACCCGCCTGCGGCGCGGCCGCGCCAACCGGCCGCGCCCGACATGTCGAACTCAGGCGACTCACAGGCATGCAGCCTCGCTGCGGACCGCGTGCCCGCACGTGATGAAGCGCGGCGAGTTGCATTGCTGCAGAGCGGTCGATTGACGCAGTTTCAGCGCGGGCAGACCTGACGCACCCCGCAAGCCGATCATAAAAACTTGATAAACATCAATGGCTTGCGCCAGAAAAACGCAACATTCGCGCAAAACAAGGTGGTTTTTTGACGCACGTCGCGGCGCAGCAAAAAGCCCGGCCATCGCCTACGCTTGCGCCATCTGCTCCCCGCAGTGCGCACCGACACCGGTCGACGCGCGTAGTCCGCCCAGGCGGCTCTCACGCACAACACGCTTATGAACTCCGCACTATCGGCATTCGATCTCGCCCGCATCCAGTTTGCGTTCACCGTCTCGTTTCACATCGTGTTTCCGGCGCTCAGCATCGGCCTCGCCAGCTTCATCGCCGTGCTCGAATGGCGCTGGCTGAAAACCGGCAAGGCGTACTACAAAGACCTTTGCCTGTTCTGGTCGAAGATCTTCGCAGTGGCCTTCGGCATGGGCGTCGTCTCCGGCGTCGTGATGAGCTATCAGTTCGGCACCAACTGGTCGGGCTTCTCCAGTTTCGCGGGCCCCATCACCGGCCCCTTGCTGATGTACGAGGTGATGACCGCGTTCTTCCTCGAAGCGGGCTTCCTCGGCATCATGCTGTTCGGCTGGCAGCGCGTGAGTCCGCGCGCGCACTTCGGCGCCACGCTGATGGTGGCGATCGGCACGCTGATCTCGACCTTCTGGATTCTCGCATCCAATAGCTGGATGCAAACGCCGCAAGGCTTCGAGGTCGTGAACGGCCACGTCGTGCCGCTCGACTGGTTCAAGATCATCTTCAATCCGTCGTTCCCGTACCGGCTCGCGCACATGGCGCTCGCGGCGTTCATCGTCGCGGGGCTGGTGGTGGCGGCGGTCGGCGCATGGCATCTGCTGCGCGGACGGCGCGATCCGGCCGTGAAGAAAATGTTCTCGATGGCGCTCTGGCTGCTCTTGATCCTCACGCCGATCCAGGCGTTCGTCGGCGATCAGCACGGTCTGAACACGCGCGAATATCAGCCGGCCAAGATCGCCGCGATCGAAGGTCTGTGGGACACCGAGAAAGGCGGCACCGCGCTGAACCTGTTCGGCATTCCCGACATGAAGGCCGAGACCACGCGTTACGCGGTGTCGGTTCCGCATCTGGGCAGCCTGATCCTCACGCATAGCTGGGATGGCGAAATTCGCGGCCTCAAGGAATTTCCGCCCCAAGACCGCCCGAACTCGACGGTGGTGTTCTGGAGCTTTCGCATCATGGCCGGGCTCGGCGTGCTGATGATCGTGATGTCGCTCGCGGCATGGGCGCTGCGCCGCCGCGGACGCCTGTTCGAATCGAAGTGGTTCCAGCGCTTCGCGGTCGCGATGGGCCCGACCGGCTTCATCACGCTGCTGGCCGGCTGGGTCACCACCGAAGCGGGCCGCCAGCCGTGGGTCGTGTACGGCGTGATGCGCACTTCGCAGGCCGTGTCGCCGTTGACCACGCAGCAGGTCGGCATCTCGCTGATGGCCTTCGTGGCGGTCTACTTCCTCGTGTTCGGCACCGGCATCTACTACATGCTCAAGCTGATGCGCTCGGGTCCGGCACTGCCGGGACACACGCCGCACGGTGTGCCGCGCCACGAGCCGAACCAGACCGCGCGCCGCCCCCTGTCCGCCGCCGATCAGCTGATCGACGCCGCCTGAGTCCAACCCCAACCGCTTGCGAGAAAGAAAATGGATGTAACCGTCGTATGGGCCGCGATCATCGCGTTGGGCCTTTTCATGTACGTCGTGCTGGACGGCTTCGATCTGGGCATCGGCATCGTCTTCCCGTTCTTCCCCGACGAGAAGGAACGCGACCTGATGATGAACACCGTCGCGCCGGTGTGGGACGGCAACGAAACCTGGCTGGTGCTCGGCGGCGCCGCGCTGTTCGCGGTGTTTCCGCTGGTGTATTCGACCGTGCTGTCCGCGCTGTATCTGCCGCTGATCTTCATGCTCGTGTGCCTGATCTTCCGTGGCGTGTCGTTCGAGATCCGCGCCAAGGCCAATCGCACGAAGCATCTGTGGGATCTGGCGTTCATCGGCGGCTCGGCGGGCGCGACGTTCTTCCAGGGGATCGTGCTGGGCGCATTCCTGCAAGGCATCCCGGTGGTCGACGGCAGCTATGCCGGCGACGCCTTCGGCTGGCTCACGCCGTTCAGCCTGCTCACGGGCCTCGGGCTCGTCGTGACCTATGCGCTGCTCGGCTGCTGCTGGCTCGTGACGAAAACCGAAGGCGATCTGCAACGCCGGCTGCATCGCGTGGTGTGGCCGCTCACGCTGGTACTGCTTGGGTTCATCGCGATGGTCAGCCTGTGGACCCCCTTGCAGGATCCGGCGATCGCGCAACGCTGGTTCCATGACGGCCTCTTCTACCGCTTGCTGCCGGTGCCGTTCCTCGTCGCGATCTGCGCGTTCTTCATGCATCGCGCGGTGCGTGAGCGCCATCACAACACGCCGTTCGCGCTCGCGCTGCTGCTGGTGCTGCTCGGCTATGCGGGGCTGCTGGTGAGCCTGTGGCCGTATGCGATCCCGTCGAGCATGACCCTGTGGGAAGCCGCCGCGCCGCGCTCCAGCCAGACCTTCACGCTGGCCGGCGCAGCGGTGATTCTGCCGATCATCATCGCCTATACGACGATGGGTTATTGGGTATTTCGAGGCAAGGTGCGTCATGGCGACCAACATCACTATCACTGAACGGCGCGGCGTGCCCGCCGTCCTTCAAGCGTCCCCGGTGCCGGCGCGCAAACTGCCCGGCTGGCTATGGTTCATCGCGCTGTGGTGCTTCGGCGTCGGGTCGGCGATGTCGCTCGGATTCGCGTTCAAGCTTCTGATGAATGCGACGTTGTTCGCAGTCAAATAGACGTGGCCGAAGCGCGACCGGGAAGCGGCCGGCGCGTGCTTTCGGCCCGCGCGCATGAGCTGCGCAAAGCTATCAGTACGCCTTCAAAAAAATGCCCGCGCGGCTCGTCTACGTAGCAAGCCGGAACCTATGCGCGGGGAGACCTGCCTTACACGTGACGTGGCGCATCGAAGCAGCCGGCGAACGCAACGATAGGGCGCCACTCGCGCGGGCCGCCGCAAGGCGCGCCGCGCCGCCGCTCGGCGCAGCAAACGCGGGGTAGCCGGCCATGATGCGGTTCACGAGCATAGAAGTACAACGAGACCCTACTACGGCGGTAGTCCACAACGGGCAGGCCCGACTCGCGGAGACATCATGAAGTTTCTTGTGGCCGACGACCATGAACTGATCCGGCAAGGCGTCAAGGGCATGCTGCGCGGTTTCGATCCCGACGCGCAGTTCGACGAAGCCGATAGCTGGGAAACCCTCGCCACCGCCGCGCGGCCCGATGCCGACCACGATCTTGCGATCGTCGATCTGCATATGCCGGGCATGAACGGCGCGACTTCGCTCGAAGCGCTGCTGAAGGCGAACCCTGCGCTGCCGGTGGTCGTGCTGTCCGCCGAGGAATCGCCGGACGAAATGCGCGCGGTGCTGGCCGCCGGTGCGCTCGGCTTCGTGCCGAAGCGGCAGCCGGCCAGCGTGATGCTGAAGGCGATCGAACTGGTGTTGTCGGGGGGCGCTTATGTGCCGATGGAAGCGTTGAGCCTGCTGGGTTCGCGCGACACGCGGGTGGCGCCCGGCGGTGGCGATGCGGCTGCGGCCGGATTCGCCGGATTGCGTGGGCAGGACGGCGCAGGCCAGGGCGCAGGCGCGCCCGCCGAATCCCTCACCGAACCCATTACGCTGGTGCCGTCGCTACAGCCGCATCAGCAGCATCTGCTGGAAAATCTGTCGCCGCGTCAGCAGGACATCATGCGGCTCGTGCATCGCGGCTGGACCAACAAGATGATCGCGCGCGAACTGGGCGTCGCGGAAGGCACGGTCAAGGTGCATCTGTCGGTGATCTTCCGGGCGCTCGGCGTGCATAACCGGTCGACGGCGATCGCGGTGATCAATGGGTGGCTGGAGGCGGGGAAGACTTTGTAGGGTTCTTGCTGGGCTGGTGAGCGTCCTGCCGTCGTCCTCTCGCTGGATTCTTGTTGTCCCGCTTGCGGCGCTTGCTGCCCTTGCGCCCTTTGCAGCAAAAGCACGGCGACACGCGGCCACGACAGCCAACGCTGCCGCTCGCCACCTTTATTCGTGCGATTCGCTGCGCGACGGCGCCTGCGAGCCGCCCCCCGCAGCACGCGCCGCCCCACTCGCCGCGTCCCCTGCCGCGCGCGGCGTCGCGCCACTGCGCGCCTCATCGCCCGTTACGTCCTCGCGCAACGCCAGCGTCCCCACCGCCCGTCCCTTATCCAGCTCCGCCTGCTGCCACAGCATTTCCAGCGTGCGCCGCAAGCGTGCGGGCGTCACCGGCTTGTGCAGCACCGGAATGCCCTGCAAAGCAAGCGCCGCCAACTCCGCCGATGCCATGTCACCGGTAATCAGCAAGGTCACCGCGTTGTCGTGCCCCGCGCGCGCGAGCACGCCGCGCACGGCCGTCAGCGCCTGCGCGCCGGTCCGGTGATTCGCCAGCTGGTAGTCGCACAGCACCGCATCCGGCACGAAGCCGGTTTCGAGCGCCGCAAGCGCCTCGGCCTCGTCGCGCGCGCCGAGCACGCTGCAACCCCATCGCCCCAACAGACTCGATAGTCCTTCGAGAATCGACGGTTCGTCGTCGATGCAGAGCACGCGCCGCCCCTGCGCCGACGGACCGCCCGCCACCGCTTCGTTCAGGCTCGCAACGATCCCCCGAGCGTCGCCCGCCTGCACCGGGAACCGGAACACCGACCCGCGGCCCGGCGCGGAGCGCAATTGCAGTTCGCCGCCGAGCATGTCGACCAGCCGCTTCACCGTCGGCAGACCCAGGCCGTGGCCCTGGCGTGCGTCGCGTTGCGGATTGGCGACCTGATAGAACTCTTCGAAAATGCGCGCATGCTCTTCGGCGGCAATGCCGATGCCTGAATCGCGCACTTCGATATAGCCGCCCGTCGCCCGTCCCGCGCGACGAAAGCCCAGCCAGATCGCGCCTTCCTCGGTGTAGCGCACCGCGTTCGACAGCAGGTTGCTCAGCACGCGTTCGAGCAGCACCGGATCGTCGTAGACGACCATCGTGGTCGGCGCGATCCGCAGTGCGAGTCCCTTGGCCGCGGCCTGTGGGCGGTACTGGCTGCCGACCCGCTCGAACAGTTCGGAGAGCCGGAAATGCAGGCGGATCACCTGGGTCACGCCGCTTTCGAGCCGCGCGAGATCGAGCACCTGGTTGAACAGCTGATTGAGCGCCTCGACGTTGTAGACGATGTGTTCGGCGGTTTTAGCGTGCTGCACGGGGGTCGCCGCCGTGTCGTTGAGCGAGGCCGCGAGCAAGCCGATCGCATGCAGCGGCTGCCGCAGATCGTGGCTGGCGGCCGCGAAAAAGCGCGTCTTCGCGAGACTCGCTTCTTCCGCGACATGCTTCTGCGCCGCCAGCGATTCCGCCAGGTACTGCTGATCGACCCGCGCCTGCACGACCTGGCGGAACAGCTTGCGATAGCTCATCGCATACACGTTGATCGCGCAGAAGAAGAACGCGAGGACGATCGCGAGGATCGTGCGGTCGAACGTGTGCGAGCCGAAATGCAGCACGATCGACGGAAACAGCAGGAATGGAATCGCGGTGGAAAAGTTCAGGAGGTCGAAACCGTTCGACATGAACACGCCGGCCGCCAACGTGACGAGCATGACCGTATGGAGCAGCGGCAAATCGGTTTGCGGGCTCTGGAACGCGAACCACACCGCGAAACCCGGCCCGCTGTACAACAGCACGCCGCGCAACGCGTGCAGATAAATCCAGTCGCGCGGCGAGACGAGATGCGGATAGCGGCGGTTGAAGATCCACAGCGCGAGGCCGCCGCAATTGGCCGCCGCATAGAAACTGAAGCACGCGAGAAACAGCGGCGGCGACGGGATTCTCGGCCAATAGATCGCCACCAGCACCGCGATCGAAAACCAGTGCGAAAAGAAAGCGATCGGATCTTGCGCGTACAGCACGCGCACCAGATCTTCGTCGATGGCACGCTGGATCGGGTCGGCCCGCATCGAGCGGTCTCCTTGTCGGGCACGGCAATTTCGGTGAGGGGCGCGCAAGCCCGGCGCATCGGGCGCGTCCGGCGGCCCGGGCGGGTCGAACCGCGCGTGCTGCGCGGCAGGACCGCATCCGGTGCGGGGTGATTGTGCAGCGGCGGAGCAACTCGCACGGGGCGGCGGTCCGGTGCCGCCGATGCCCTCTCATCAGACGAATAAGCGCTCTCTCGTCAGAAGGTTTACCCGGCAGTTTACCCATCAGCTAGCACTTAATCCATATAGGCGCGGGCGGCGCCGCAAACCATACTGGATTCACGTTCCAGCGCGGCTTCAAGTTTCATCGTCGAGGTACCGGCCTGCAGCCCAGGCTCACCGCGCTCCTTGCCTTACCCCCAGACGGAGGTTTTCATGGGCGCAGTTCCAAGCTACGAGTTCGTCCGCAATCTCGACGATGCGATCCTGCCCGACCTGTGGCGCCGGCGCACCCGCTTGTCGGCCGATGAAATGGTGTCGATGGTCGAGCTGGTGAAGCGGGCGCTGCGCACCTATCACCCGGTGGAATTGCAGGCGCTCGGCGAGGACAAGGAAGAACTGGTCGCCCAGTTCATCTACGCGAAAGTGCTGCGGCTCGCGCCGGGCCACACGGAAACCCACGCCAGCGCCGAGAGCGCGCCGTCCAACGGCTACGCGGTGTGCGCGTATTTCCGCCGCTATCTGATCGACTGTCTGCGCAGCGCCGGCCATCAACGCAACGTGTCGATGGAAAACGAAGGCATGGCGCAGGAAATCGATCTGCACGCGCATGCACTGGAAGACCCAGTGGAAAGCGTGCTGCTGCAATACGGGCTCGACGAACAGCGCGTGCGGTTCGCGGCGCGCGCGTTCATCGAAAGCCTCGACGAGCCTGAGCGCATCGTGCTGGCCGGCAGCCTTGGCTGGTGCTCGGAAGGCAAAGGCGGGCTGTCGGCGGTCGCGGCTCAGCATCGGGTGCCCTCCTATCACTATCGCGCGGTCAAGCTCGGCGTCACAATGAAAAAGACGGGCGGCGCCGAGGATTTTTCCAATACCAAGATCGGCCGCTGGCTCACGGACGTGCTCGGCATCGCGATCGACATCGACAATCGCGCGGCCATTCTGCTCGCGCTGAACCTGCTCGCCGCCGAATCGAGCGATAGCGAAATGAATGAAGCAGCGGCCTAAAAGAACCTGACCAACCTGCCTCGCCTGCGCGGCTCGGCAACACGCCGTGCGAATGCCGCAGAGGCCGTGAGGAGGTCGCGCGCCATCCACGGCGCGCTTTTTTTGTGACCCCGCACCGCCTACGATAAAAAAGCCGCCGCCGCGCACCGTCTTCCTTCCGAAGTCCGGCCTCCGTTCCCCGCATTCGATTCCAGACGAGGTGGTCCTGATGAACCGCTTATCGAGCGCCCCGACGGCGCTGCAAGATCATTACGAGGTGGTCGTGGTGGGTTCGGGCTACGGCGGCGCGATCGCCGCGAGCCGCATGGCGCGCGCAGGCCGCAGCGTGTGCGTGCTCGAACGCGGGCGTGAATTCATGGCCGGCGAATTTCCGCGCACGCCATTTCAGGGCGTCACGCAGATCCAGTACAACACCGCCGCCGCGCACATCGGCTCGCCGCTCGCGCTGATCGAAGTGCACGTGAACGAGGACGTGAACGCGGTGGTCGGCTGCGGCCTCGGCGGCACCTCGCTGATCAACGCGAACGTCGCGCTCGAAGCCGACCCGCGCCTGTGGGACGACGCACGCTGGCCGGCCGCGTTGCGCGCCGACAAGCCGGGCCGCGATCACGGCTATGCGCTGGCGCGCGCGATGCTGCAACCGTCGAGCGTGCCCGACGATTTCCCGCTGCTGCCGAAATTGCAGGCGCTCGAAAAATCCGCGCAGGCGCTCGGCATGGCCGACCGCTTCAGCCGCCCGCCGATCACCGTCACCTTCGAACAGCGCGCGAACGCCGCCGGCGTCGAGCAGAAGGCCTGCGTCGGTTGCGGCGATTGCAACTCGGGTTGCAACTACGACGCGAAGAATTCGACGCACATGAACTATCTGCCCGATGCGGTCGCGCACGGCGCGCAGATTTTCACGGGCGCCGCGGTGCATTCGGTGACGCGCGAGCCCGGCTCGAAGCAATGGAAGGTGAGCTTCCAGCTGGTGCAGCTCGGACGCGAAAGCTATGACGCGCCCAACCTCTTCGTGAGCGCGGATATCGTCATCGTGTCGGCCGGCACGATCGGCTCGACCGCCTTGCTGCTGCGCTCGCGCAAGGAAGGGCTGAGCACCTCGGACATGCTCGGCCGGCATTTCACCGGCAATGGCGACGTGCTCGCGTTCGCGTACAACACCGACGACACGATCAACGGCGTCGGCTGGGGCTCGCACGAGCCAGGCGAAATTGCGCCGGTCGGCCCGACCATCACCGGCCTCATCGACAATCGCGGCACCGCTAACGTGACCGATGGCTACGTGATCGAAGAAGGCTCGCTCGCCGGGCCGGTCGGCGCGGCGCTGATCGGCATGCTCGGCGCCGCCGCGCCGCTCGAAGGCGAGGACGTGGGCGGGCCGCGCTCGCTGCATGACCGGCTCGCCTATGACGCGCGAGTGATCGAGAGTTTGCTGCGCGGTCCGTATCACGGCGCGCTCAACCATACGCAAAGCTACCTGGTGATGGCGCACGACGACGAAAGCGGCCAGATCAGCGTCGACGACAAAGGCCGCGCGCGCATCGCGTGGGAAAACGCGGGCAAGCAGCCGATCTTTCAAACGGTCGAAGACGCGCTCAAACAGGCGACCGTGCCGCTCGGCGGCAAATACCTGCGCAATCCGATTTCCACCGATATTCTCGGCAACCAGACCGTCACCGTGCATCCGCTCGGCGGCTGCGGAATGGGCGAGGATGCCGGACACGGCGTAATCGATCATATGGGCCGCGTGTTCAGCGGCGCGGCGGGCAACGCGGTGCACGAGGGCCTGTATGTGATGGACGGCGCGGTGATGCCGATGTCGCTCGGCGTCAATCCGCTGTTGACCATTTCCGCGCTGGCCGAGCGCAATTGCGCGCTGCTCGCGGCCTCGCATGGCTGGACGATCGACTATGCGTCCAAGGGCGCCGCTGTGCCGCCGCCCGAGCAAAAGATCGGCCTGCGCTTCACGGAGACGATGGTCGGCAGCTACACGCCGGTCCTTCCAGGCGATGCAGGCGACGCCGTCACGAGCCCGATCGAGTTCACGCTGACCGTCGAATCGGATGATCTTGCCGAGATGATCGGCAATCCGCAGCATCTCGCCCGCACAGCGGGCACGCTGACCTGCGGCGCTCTGTCCGCGCAACCCATGACGATCACCGAAGGCACGTTCAATCTGTTCGTCGTCGACGCATCGGACGTGGACGAGCGCGACATGAACTACCGGATGACGCTCAATGCCGTCGAAGGCAAGACGTACTATCTGAGCGGCCAGAAGATCATCACGCGCACGTCGCCGGTCAATCTGTGGGAGCAGACCAATACGCTCTACGCCGAGCTTCGCGAGTCGCCACAGGCCGACGCGCCGGTGATCGGCAAGGCGACGCTGATCATCACGCCCGAAAACTTCCTCAAGCAGCAACGCACGCTCGAAGTCACTCATGCGCCCGATCTGAAGACGCGCCTCGAATGGACGCTGAAGTTCGGCAAGTTCTTCGCGGGCGTGCTGTTCGACGAATACGGCGGCGTGGCGGCGCCGTTGCAGTTCCTCGGCCCGAAGCCGGCGCCGCGTCTGAAGCGGGCGCTGCGCGCGCCGGCGCCGCAAGTCGTTTTCTTCGATACGCCTGATGGAACCACGCTGCGGCTCACACGCTACGTCGACCCCGCCCGCAACGCGACACGCCCCGTGCTGCTGATTCATGGCTCGGGCGTGTCGAGCCGCATCTTCTCCACCGACCTGATCGCGACCAACATGGTCGAATATCTCTGCGCGGCCGGCTACGACGTGTGGCTCGTCGATCTGCGCGTCAGCATCGAAATGCCGAGCGTGCTGGTGCCGACCAACGTCGACAAGGTCGCCCGTGAGGACATCCCCGCCGCCGTCGCCAAGATCCGCGAACTGACCGGCGCGCAGGAGATACAAGCGGTGGGTCACTGCCTCGGCGGGCTCGCGTTGAGCATGTCGTTGCTGTCTGGGCTCGAAGGCGTGCGTTCGGCGGTCATCTCGCAAGTGTCGACGCATCCGGTGCCGGGCACGCTGCAAAAGATCAAGGCCGGCCTGCACATCCCCGACATCATGCAGTATCTCAACGTACGCGATCTGACCGCGTATACGCAGGACGACTCGTGGCCGCAGAACCTGCTCGACGAAGCGCTGCGCCTCTATCCGATCGATGACGACGAGGAGTGCGGCAACCCGATCTGCCATCGCGCGACCTTTCTGTACGGCCTGCTCTATGAGCATGAAAAACTGAACGAGACGCTCCATGCGAATCTGCAGGAATTGCTCGGCGTGCACGATGTCGAGGTCTTCAAGCACTTGGCCGCGATGGTGCGCGCGGGCCGGGTCGTCGATGCCGAAGGCAAGGATGTTTATCTGACCGGTACGGGCGGCATGAAGGGCCTGGCGGGCATGCGCCTGCCGATCGGCTTCATCCACGGCGATAGAAACGAAACCTATCTGCCGGAAAGCACCGAGCTGACTTTCGACATGCTCGTCAAGCAATTCCCCGAACAACCCTACGAGCGGCATCTGATTCCGGGCTATGGACACATCGACTGTATTTTCGGCAAGGACGCGTCGGTGGACGTTTATCCGGTGATCGCGCGGTATCTGAACGCGCACTGACCAGCGCCCTGCTTCGATCCGCACTCGCCCGCCGCCCGCGCGACGAAGCTTCGCCGCGACGCGGCGGGTTCTCCTCTGGCTCGCGCTGCGGTATGGTTCACCCTGCGCAGCGGCGGCCGCCACGCGCTTCATTACTGATGCGCCCGCCTTTCATTCCCGCTTTTACCCACTTCGCAGGATCACGCTGATTCCGATGAAATCCTTCTTTCTCTCCATGCTGACCGCAGGACTGCTGGGCAGCACCGTCGCCGCCGCGAACGTGCAGGCGGCCGAGCTTCACGTGATGAGTTCAGGTGGCTTCACTGCCGCGTATCAACTGCTCGGCCCGAAGTTCACCGCGTCCACGGGCAACACGCTCGACACCATCCTCGGCCCGTCAATGGGCAACGCGCCCGAAGCCATTCCTCATCGGCTCGAACGCGGCGAACACGCCGACGTGGTCATCATGGTCGGCTATGCGCTCGACGATCTGATCAAGCAAGGCAAGGTCATTCCGGGCTCCCGCGTCGAACTCGCGGATTCGCGCATCGGCATGGCCGTGCGCGACGGCGCGCCAAAGCCGGATATCGGCTCGGTCGATGCGCTGAAGGAAACCCTGCTCCACGCGAAATCCATCGCTTACTCGGACAGCGCGAGCGGCGTCTATATCGAACGCGAGCTGTTCAAACGGCTCGGCATCGCGGATCAGGTGAAGGCCAAGGCGAATATGGTGCCGAAGATTCCGGTCGCCTCCGTGGTCGCCAACGGCGATTACGAGGTGGGCTTCCAGCAGGTCAGCGAGTTGCTGCCGGTGCAAGGCGCGAGGTTCGTCGGCAAGATTCCTGAATCGGTGCAATCGGTCACGCGATACGCCGCGGGCATTCCGGTCGACGCACAGCATCCGAAAGAGGCGAAGGCGCTGCTCGACTACCTTGCGTCGCCCGATGCGCAAGCGGCAGTCAAATCGACAGGGCTTGACTCTGTTGCGACGCATTGAAGATTCGAGCGGCGCGTGTCGGGTCACTTTCGGTGCACCCGACGGCGAGTGCGCCGCATTTTTACTTCACGACTTCCTCGTTACGCGCCCCGCGCCGGCGCTCAGAACAGCTTGCCCGGATTCAGAATGCCGTGCGGGTCCAGCGCGTGCTTGATCGCGGCCATCGCCGCAAGCTCCGCGGGCGAACGCGAGATCGGCAGAAACTCGCGCTTGAGCAAGCCGATCCCGTGTTCCGCCGACACCGAGCCGTGCAACGGCCTGAGCATCTGATAGACGAACGCGTAGACCGCATGATGATCGACACCGGCGATCGAATGACCGTCAACGGTCACGTGCAGATTCGAATCGCCGATATGCCCGAAGAAATACGACGCGTTGCCGGGCCAGCGCCGATCGAGCGCCGCGCGGCAGCGGTCGACGAACGCGCCGATCTCGCCGATCGGCAAGCTCACGTCGAAGTTGATGGCATCGAGCCGTACCGGAAACTCCGCAGTGCATTCGCGAATCGCCCACAACGCGCGCGCATCGGCCACCGATTGCGCGATCACCGCATCGCGAATCGCGCCCGCCTCGAGCGCTTCGGTCAGCGCAGCGGCGAAGCGTTCGCCGTGGTCGCCCGCATCGAAGCTCGCGTGCTCGATCAGCGCATACAGCGGATGCGCGGCGGCGAACGGCGAACGCGCGCCGGTCAGCTTCACGCCGAAGTCGTAGAAGTCCGGCCACATGATCTCGAACGCGCCGATGTCGTTGCCAAAGCGCGTCGATAAACGGCGCAGCAGGTTCACCGCGGCGGCGTAGCCGTCGAGCGCGACGAGCGCCGTGTGACGCGCCGCGCGCCGCGGATGCAGCCGTAGCACCGCGCGCGTGATCACGCCGAGCGTGCCCTCGGAACCGATGAACCAGTGCTTCAGGTCATAGCCGGTGTTGTTTTTGACCATCTTGCCGAGCGAACTCAGCACGTCGCCGTTGGCGAGCACCACTTCGAGCCCGAGCACCTGATCGCGCGCGGTGCCTGACTGGATCACGCGGTTGCCGCCCGCGTTGGTCGCGAGGTTGCCGCCGATCTGGCACGAGCCGCGCGCGCCGAGATCGAGCGCAAGTTCGAAGCCGGCTTCGGCGGCGGCTTCCTGCGCAGCTTGCAAGGTGGTGCCGGCGCGCACGGTCAGCGTCGCCGACGCGGTATCGACTTCTTCGACGCCGCTCAAACGCTCGAGCGATAACGCGATGTCCGTGGCCCGCGCGATCGCGCCGCCCGCGAGCCCGGTCATGCCGCCTTGCGGCACCACCGGCTGATGCGCCGCGTGGCAGATCGCCAGCGCGCGCGAGACTTCGTCGGTGGTGCGCGGCAACAGCAGCGCAGCGGGACGCGTCGGGTCGTGACGCGTCCAGTCGGTCATCGCGCGTTCGCCGATCTGTTCGCCGGTGCGCACCGAATCGTCGCCGAGCGCGGCGCGCAATGCGTCGAGTGTCGACGCGAGCGGCGCGGCGGCGTTTGTTTCGACTGCTGTACCGCGACTTGCCCTACCGTGATCTGTCATGCAGTGGTCCCTTGCGTGCCTTGAGCCGCGTGTTTCTTCCGATAGCCCATCGAATCGTTGATGCGCCCGAGGATATAGTCGCCCGCGGCGACCGGCTGATATTTGAGGTCGGCCTCGCTCGTGCCGAGTTCGCGCGGATCGACCATCGCGCCGTAAGTCGGATCATAGAACGTCGCGATCGAATAGCGCTCGCGTCCCGACGCATTGACCACCCGATGCAGCGTGGAGCGAAACCGGTCATTGGTCCAGCGGGCGAGCAGATCGCCGACGTTCACGACGAAGCTGCCCTCGACGGGCGGCGCATCCACCCACGTGTTGTTGGCGATCTCGCGCACCTGCAGTCCGCCCACCTGATCCTGCCACAGCAACGTGATGCAACCGTAGTCGGTATGCGGTGCGACGCCGAACTGATCTTCGTCCGATTGGGGCGGCTGCGGCGGATAGTAGACCATCTGCGTGCGCTGCATCCGCTTCGTGTAGCGCGGCGCGAAGAAATGTTCGTCGACGCCCAGGCTCACCGCCACCGCGCGCAGCAGATCCGCGCCGCACGCCGAGACCGCGTCATAGTAGCCATACAGCGCGGGGCGCAGTTCCGGCATGAAGTCCGGCCAGTTGTTCGGCCCGCGCAGCGCCTGGCCCGCGAGCACGTCCGGATCATCTTCGGGCAGTTCGAGGCCGATGCTGAAGAACTCCTTGTAGTCGGGCCGCTTCGCCTGGTACATGGTCGCGTCGCCGAGCGCGTTGAAACCGCGATGCCGCTGGTTGACCGCCGCCCGCCGCTTGGTCTCCACCGGGAACGCGAAGAACCTGCGCGCCGCATCGGCGGCGGCATCGATCGACGCTTGCGGCACGCCATGATTGACGATGTAGAAGAAGCCGATCGTCGTGCACGCTTCGCGAATGTCCTGTGCCACGCGGCGCAGCGCGTGCGGGTCTCCCGCGCGCACGCCGGCGAAGTCGATGATCGGAATGCGGGTCACGGGCATGGCGTTGCTCCCTGAAGGGCCCTGAAGGGCGGTTGAATCGAATGACGACGAGTGACAACAATCGACTGACGAAAGCGGCGCGTGCGACGCGGTGACGGCATCACGCGCAGACCACCTGCAATCCTTCACGCGCCGCGCGCATTGCCGTTGTATATACCGCCAAAAGCACACCCGCAAGTTGCTTTTCAGCCCTTCATATAAGGGCTTTTCTCTAGCTGCACGTTTATTTGTTTCGCGCGAAAAACGCGGTATATACTGCCTCGCATGAACCGCGCCGAACGCACCGCTTTCGCACAGCACCGCTTTGCCAACCGGAGAATCCCATGAGCATCCTTGCAGGCTGGAAGTGTCGTCTGGTCATGCTGACGTTGTGCGCGGCAAGCGTCGCCGCTCACGCGGACGACCAGCTCGCCAAAGTGAAGAAAGCCGGCGAACTGGTGGTCGGCACCGAGATGCAGTTCGCGCCGTTCGACTTCCTCGAAAACGGTCAGCAGGCGGGCTTCAACAAGGACCTGTTCGCCGAAGTCGGCAAGGAAATGGGCGTGAAGGTGCGCTTTATCGACCTGCCGTGGCCGAGCGTGCTGCCGGGTCTCGAAGCGGGCAAGTTCGACATGGTGGGCGGCCCGTTGACGGTCACGAAGGCGCGCATGGACCGCTACACGTACACGCTGCCGGTCGCGGACGCCACCGACGCGCTGCTCAAACGCGCGAACGACGCGTCGGTCAAGCAATCGTCGGATATCGCGGGCAAGACGGTCGGCGCGGGCAAGGGCTCGGCGCAGCTCGACCAGTTGAAGACCTACGTCGCCACGTTGCCGAAGCCGCCTGAAATCCGCGAGTACGTCGACAACAATCAGGCTTACGCCGATCTCGCCGCCGGTCGCATCGCCGCCGTCGCGAACTCGATGACCAATATCGCGTACGTGGCCAAGCAACGTCCGGAGACGTTCGCCGTGGTGCAGCCGCCGTTCGGCGCGAAGGTGTACTTCGCGTACGCGCTGCGCAAGGACGCGGACAGCAAGCCGCTCGCCGACGCGTTCAACGCCGCGCTCGTCAAGATGCACAACGACGGGCGGCTCGCCACGTTGCAGAAAAAATGGTTCGGCGTCGCAATGGACGCGCCGACCACGATGCCCACGCCGAACTATTGATCGCTGCACGCAGCGACCGGCCTGAGTTTTCGATGCAGGTGTTTTGACGCACGCGATGCGCTCCGCCGCGAGCCGCATCGCCGTCATCCGTTCCAGCGAGTGCGCCGCTTATGTTCAGCACGACCGTCTTCGTCCAGGGTTTGCCGCTGTTGCTGCACGCGGCGCTCGCCACCATCGGCATTTCGCTGACGGGGCTCGTGATCGGCTTCTTCGTGGCGATCGGGGTATGCGCGGCGCGGCTCTCGCCGAAGCGCGCGGCACGCATGGTCGGCGGCGCTTACGTGTTCTTCTTTCGCGGCGTGCCGATGCTGGTGCAGTTGCTGCTGGTGTACTACCTGCTGCCGTTCGCGGGCATCAATGTGTCGCCGGTGGTGGCGGCGATCAGCGCGGTCTCGCTATGCTCGGCGTCGTATATCGCCGAGATTCTGCGCGGCGGCTTTCTCAGCATTCCGCCGGGTCATCTCGAAGCCGCGCGCATGCTCGGCCTTTCACCGTTCGACATGTTGCGGCGCATTCTGGTGCCGCAAGCCTTTCGCTTGACGCTGCCGTCGCTCGTCAACGAAATGGTGCTGCTCATCAAGGCTTCGTCGCTGATCTCGGTGGTCGGCGTGGCCGAGCTGACGCGCACCGCGCAGAACCTCGCCGCCAGCACGTACCGGCCGCTCGAAGCGTATCTCGCGGCGGGACTGATCTACTTCGTGATCTGCGGTGCGCTCGCGCTCGTCGCGCACGCCGCCGAATATCGTTTGCAGCACGCCTGACCTGAGTCCACGCCATGCAGACGCTCGACCCCACCGTCATCACGCACAACCTGCAGCCGATCGCCGCCGGTCTCGCGACGACGCTCGGCACCTGGGCCGCGGGCGTCGCGATCGGCCTCGTGATCGGCTTTCTGATCGCCGTGCTGCAACTCTTTTGCGGACGCTGGGTCCGGGGCCTGCTGCGCGTCTACATCGAACTGTTTCGCGGCACGCCGTTTCTCGTGCAACTGTTTCTGCTGTACTACGGAGGCCCGTCCATCGGTCTCACGCTCGAACCGATGACGGCCGGCGTGCTCGGTCTGGGCCTCTACGGCAGCGCCTATTTCGCCGAAGCGTTCCGCTCCGGCTTTCAGTCGGTGCCACCGGGACATCTCGAAGCGGCGTCGTGCCTCGGGCTCACGCGCTGGCAAGCCGTGCTGCGCATCCAGGTGCCGCAAATGCTGGTGCTGATCGTGCCCGCGTTGACCAATCTGATCATCGTGCTGAGCAAGGAAACCGCGGTGCTGTCCATCGTCACCGTGCCTGAGCTGACATTCGTGCTGACCGGCATCGGCTCGGCCACCTTCGCTTTTGTCGAAACGCTGCTGGTGCTGTGCGTGTGCTACCTCGCGCTGGTCGAACTGACCTCGCGCGCGGGCATGTGGGCCGAGACCCGCATCGCACGCTTCGTCGCATGAATCCGGAGCCTTTATGAATGCCATCGCCGACATGCCCTCCTCCGTGTCCACCACTGGCATCGCCACCCCGCCAGCCGCGCCGCTGATCGAAGTGCGCGATCTGCGCAAGCGCTTCGGCGAAGTCGAAGTGCTGCGCGGCGTCGATCTGCAGATCGCGCGCTCCGAGGTGGTGTGCATCATCGGTCCTTCGGGCTCGGGCAAGAGCACGCTGCTGCGCTGCCTCGCCGCGCTCGAAACCTACGATCAGGGCGACGTGCGCATCGAAGGCGAGCTGCTCGGCTATAGCGAGCGCAACGGCAAACGGGTGCGCGCGTCGCAGGCGCAGATCAATCGCGTGCGCCGCAATGTCGGCATGGTGTTCCAGCAGTTCAACCTGTGGCCGCACATGAGCGCGCTAGGCAACGTGATGGAAGCGTTGCTGCGCGTGCGGCACGTGTCGCGCGACGAAGCGCGCCGCCGCGCCAACGCGATGCTCGAAACGGTCGGCCTCGCGCACAAGGGCGATGCGTATCCGGCCAAACTGTCGGGCGGCCAACAGCAACGCGTGGCGATTGCGCGGGCGCTGGCGATGGAGCCGCACATCATGCTGTTCGACGAGCCGACCTCGGCGCTCGATCCAGAACTGGTCGGCGAAGTGCTGCAGGTGATGAAGCAACTCGCGCGCGACGGCATGACGATGGCCGTGGTCACGCACGAAATGGGCTTTGCCGCGCAGGTCGCGGACAAGGTGATGTTCATCGATCAGGGCCGCATCGCCGTGCAGGGCAAACCGCGCGAGGTCTTTCACGACGCCGGGCAGCCGCGCTTGCGGCAGTTCCTGCAAAACTACTTCGACCGCAACGCGTTCTGGACGCGCGATGCCGGCGACGCGCCGCCGCTATGAACGCGCACCGGTTTCCGCCCTCCTCGCGCGAACGGTAGCGAGCGCCGCCCATGACCTCCCCGGTTCGCAGCAAGGCTCACGACAAGCCGTCTTCCGCCGCGGCGATGAAGACCGCGCGCAGCGCCGACGATGTGCCCGCCGCGCGCTACGAACAGGTCAAGCAGCACATCCGCCAGATCATCGAATCGGGCGCGCGCCAGGCGGGCGACCGTCTGCCGTCTGAACTGGATCTCGTCGCGACGCTCGGCGTGTCGCGTATGACGGTCAATCGCGCGCTGCGCGAACTCGCGGACGCGGGGCTCGTCACGCGCGTCTCCGGCGTCGGTACTTTCGTCGCGCGCAGCAAGCCGCAATCGACGTTGCTGATGATCGCGCACATCGGCGACGAGATTCGCTCGCGCGGCCACGAATATCGTTGCGACACGGTGCTGTCGCAACGCGAGACGGCGTCGGTGATGGTGTCGAACGCGCTGGGGCTCGCGCCCGGCGCGTCGGTGTTTCATGTGATCTGCGTGCATCGGGAGAACGGCCTGCCCGTGCAGCTCGAAGACCGCTACGTGAATCCGGCAATCGCGCCGGACTTCCTGACCCAGGATTTCTCGGCAGTCAGGCCATCCGAGTATCTGCTGGAGATCGTGCCCGCGCACGATGTCGAGCATGTCGTCGACGCGGCGCTGCCGACGCGCGCCGAGGCCGAGCTGCTGCAAATCCGCGCCGAGGAGCCCTGCCTTACGCTGATGCGCCGCACGTGGACGAACGGCGTGGCGGTGACGTTCGCGCGCTTCGTGCATCCTGGCTCGCGCTATCGGCTGGGTTGCCGTTTTTCACCGGATATGTGGCAGCGCCAGGGGTGATGCACCCCCAACGCGTGTGCTAAACGTTCCCTGCCAGATGAAAGCGCGACGCCGGATGCCATAAGCGCACCGACGTCGCCACATCGTCGCCGACCCACGTGCGACGCCACAGCTGCAAACACGGCTCGCCGATATCCATCATCAGATGCCGGCGCACGTAGGCGTCGGGCTTTTGCGCGTAGATGCGGAACTCCGCGCGCTGGATCGGCGCGAGCCGCACCATGTAATGATTCGGCGTCTCGACCGTGAAGTCCTGTTGCAGATAGTCGGGAAACACTTTCGGATTGACGTAGCGGTCCTCGTACTGGATCGGCTCGCCTTCTTCGCTGTGCACGATGCACGAGTGAAACGCCGGGCCGCTTGCGAGGCCGAGCGCTTCGAGCGCGAGCGGGTCATCGCTCGGTTCGAGCGTCAGCACGCTCGCCGAATGGCGATGCCCGCGGTCGGCAATTTCGTCGGCGATATTGCGGATTTCCAGCACCGTCGACTCATAGCGCTGCGGCGCGACGAACGTGCCCGAGCCTTGTACGCGCGTGAGCACGCGCTCGGCCGTGAGTTCACGCAGCGCGCGCGAAACCGTCATGCGCGCGACGCCGAATTCCTTGACCAGTTCCATTTCGGATGGGATCAGCCCGCCTGGCTTCCAGTCGCCCTCGCAGATGCGCCTGATCACGTAGCGCTTGATCTGCTCATACGCGGGCAACGCCTTGAGCGGCATCTCGCGGGGGCGATCGGGTTGGCCATGCGGCTGCGCTGTTTGCGCTGTTTGCGCGTTTGTAATTGTGTTCACTCCGACCTCGTGGGTGGTACGCGGCTGGTACAAGGTGTGCACCGTGGCCGGTTCGCCGACGGGTAGGCCCGCTCACCGGCATTGTCTCCATCATGCCATGTGCGCGGCGGCCTGCCCGTTGTCGACTGCGGCGCTCGCGGCAGCGCGGATGCTGCCGGCGGCGGTCAGACCCGTCACCGTGGCGCGTGCCGGCTGCTGCGCGCCGTCGACAGAGGTCACCGCGCGAGGCCCAATGTTACCAGGGTTCGGTAACGGCGGCGGCGCTTCGTCGGCGATCATCCGGAACGCGACGCTCATGTCGTCCGCGAGCGGCCGGTCGTCGCGGTAGGTCGGCACGGCGCGCCGCACGCGTTGCCTGAGCGCTTCGGTATGCGGCGCGCGCGGCGCATCGCCGCTTTGCAGGTCATAGGCTTGCGCGGCCGCCAGCAATTCGATCGCGACGATACGCCCGGCGTTGTCGATGATTTCCAGCGCCTTGAGCGCGGCGGGCGTGGCGTGGCACAGGTGATCCTCCTGCAAGCCCGACGTGATGCCGCCGTCGAGACTCGCCGGCACGGCAAGGCGCCGGTTCTGCGCGACGAGCGAGGCCGCCGTGTACTGCGCGATCATGAAGCCCGAACAGGTGCCGCCCGGCTCGGCGAGAAACGCAGGCAAGCCGCTGACCAGCGGATTGACGAGACGGTCGAGACGCCGCTCGGCCATCGCCGCAACTTGCGCGATGGCCGTGGCCAGACTGTCCATCGCCAGCGCGATCGACGCGCCCACCGCATGTGCCTGCGAATAGACGCGCGGCTCCTGCGGCGTGCCGGCGACGATCGGGTTGTCGGTGATCGACGCGAGTTCGCGATTGACCACGTCGGCGGTCGCGGTCAGCACGTCGCGCGCGGCGCCGTGCACGTGTGGAATGGTCCGCATGCTCAGCGGGTCCTGGGTGCGCTGCCCGACCACCGCCGCGAGAATGCCGCTGTCGGCGAGTGTGGTGCGCAACCGTTCGCCGACCAGATTGAGGCCGGCGGAAATCCGCAGCGCGAGCGAGTCTTCGTCGAACGCCGCGAGCTGGCCGCGCAAATTTTCGAAGCTCATCGCCGCGACCATGTCGGTCCAGTCGAGCAGGCGCGCGGCGCGCGCCATCGCCAACGCCGCGAGGCCGGTGACGCACGGCGTGCCGTTGACCAGGCTCAGCCCTTCCTTGGCTTCGAGCACCAGCGGTTCGAGCCCCAGCATCCGCAACGCGTCGCGCCCCTTGAGGCGCTCGCCGCGATAACGCACATGCCCCTCGCCGATGCAGACGAGCGCGATATGCGCCATATGGCTCAGATAGCCGACCGAACCGAACGCGGGCACCTCCGGCAGACAATCGGCATTGAGCAACGCGACCAGTTGCCCGGCGACTTCGAGGCGGATGCCCGAATGTCCATGCGCGAAATTATTGAGGGCCGCGGCCATGATCGCGCGCGTCTCGGCGGCGCCGAGCGGCGCGCCGACGCCGACCGCGTGGCTCATCAGGATGTTGCGCGACAGGGTGCGCTGTTCGCCCGGCGACACGATCACATCGCACAACGCGCCCACGCCGGTATTCACGCCATACGCGCGAATCCCGCGCGCGACGATCTGCTCGACGAGTTCACGCGCCGCCGCGATACGCGCGCGGGTGCCGCTGCAAAGCTCGAGCGGCTCGCCAGCCGCGATTGCTGCTACTTGAGTCCAGTCGAGAGGACGTTCGGAACGGATCACGGTCATGAGGGTGTTTTACCTGGTCGATTACCTGGTGATACTGATCAATGTGTGCTGCGATCCTGGTGGCTCGACACGAACTGCCGGAAGCGTGCCGACTTGCAATCGACGAACACTTCGTCGGGCGTCCCGTCCGCATCCACCTGCCCCTGATGCAGGAACAGCACGCGGTTCGACACATGGCGCGCGAAACCCATCTCGTGCGTGACCACCAGCATCGTGCGGCCCTCTTCGGCCAGCGAGCGCATCACACGAAGCACTTCGCCCACCAGTTCGGGATCGAGCGCCGAGGTCGGCTCGTCGAACAGCATGACCTTCGGATGCATCGCCAACGCGCGCGCAATCGCCACACGCTGTTGCTGACCGCCCGACAGATGCGCCGGATAGTGGCCGCGTTTTTCCGCGAGGCCGACTTTGGCGAGCAGCGCCTCGGCCTCTTCGACCGACTCGGCACGGCTGCGCTTTTGCACACGCATTGGCCCTTCGATCAGATTTTCCAGCACCGTCATATGCGACCACAGGTTGAAGTTCTGGAACACCATGCCGAGTTGCGAGCGCACCCGGTCCACCTGGCGGCGGTCGCTCGGGTGCAGTTTGCCGTCCGCGCGGCGCTTCATTTTCAGTTCTTCGCCGGCGAGCGCGACCGAGCCGTCATCGGGCGTTTCGAGCAGGTTCAGACAGCGCAGGAACGTGCTCTTGCCCGAGCCGCTCGCGCCGAGAATCGAAATCACATCGCCCTCGTGGGCATCGAGCGAAATGCCTTTGAGCACGTGATGATCACCGAACGATTTGTGAATGTTCTTGACCGACAGTGCGACGGGTGACGTAGCGTTCATGGAGTTCTCCAGGTTCATCCGGAAGGGCCGGTCGTTCAGGACGCGGCGCGACATGCTTAGGTAGTGGCGGAGACCGGGCGGCTCGGCGCGGTCTGAATGGCGATCGGACCCAAATGGCGCGACAGACGCGTTTCGAGCAGGCCGAGCGCGCGCACGATCACGAAGTTCAGGAACAGATAGATCAGCGCCGCGCAGACGAAAACTTCAGTCGTGCGATAGGTCTGCTGGATGATCTGCTGTGCGACGCCGGTCACCTCCCACACGGTGACGAGACTGGCGAGCGCGGTCGACTTGACGAGCAGCACCGCTTCCGTCGAATACGCGGGCAGACACTGGCGCAATGCGATCGGACCGATCACGCGGCGCAGCAGCGCGAATCCCGACAGGCCGATCGAATAGCCCGCCTCGATCTGGCCGACCGGCACGGCCATCAGGCCGCCGCGGATGATTTCGGCGGTATATCCCGCCGTGCATAGCGCGAGCGACAGCACCGCGCACAGGTAAGGCTCGCGCAGCAGCGGCCACAGGAAGCTCTCGCGAATCACGCCGAACTGGCCCATCCCGTAGTAGACGAGGAACATCTGGATCAGCAGCGGCGAGCCGCGAAACACGAGGATATAAGCGCGTGCGAAGCGGTTCGGCAGCCAGCGCGGCGACATGCGCATCGTGACGATCACGAGCGAGAGCAGACCGCCGAGTACCAGCGACGAGAAGAACAGCCCTAGCGTGGTCGGCACTGCTGCGATCAGTTGCTTGAGCGTATCGAACAGAAAGTCGAAATCGAAATGCATGGTGGCCGCTCCCGTCAGTTGCGCGCGAAATTGCGCTTGAAGGACCGGCCCACGCGCGCCTCGGCGCGGTTGAAGACCCGGTTCGAGATGCTGGTCATCAGCAGATACAGCGCGCCGCCCACCACGAAGAACGTGAAGTACTGATGCGTGGAGCCCGCCGCCACCTGGCTCGTGCGCAGCAGTTCCGCGAGCCCCGTGACGGAGATCAGCGCCGAATCCTTCAGGCTCAACTGCCAGACGTTGCCGATGCCGGGCAGCGCGAAGCGCAGGACTTGCGGAATCAGAATGCGGCGCGCCATCGTCAGCGTGGGCATGCCGATCGAGCGCGCGGCTTCGAGTTCGCCGCGCGACACCGCCAGGACCGCCGCGCGATACACCTCGGCCTGATAAGAGCCCGAAATCATGCCGACCGCGAGCGCGCCGATCACGAACGGCGGCACGCCGACGAAACCTTCGGCGCCGAACCACTGGCCGACGGTGGTCACGAGCGTCGAGCCGCCGAAATAGAACAGATAGATCACGAGCAGTTCCGGCACGCCGCGAAACACGGTGGTATAGATATCGCCGATCACGCGCAACGTGCGAAAGCGCGACAGCTTGGCCGCTGTCACCAGCGCGCCGAACACGGCGCCCACCGCGAGCGCCGCCAGCGTGAGCACGACCGTCATCAACGCCGCGAGCAGCAGCACGCCGCCCCAGCCTTCCGGCCCGAAGCCGAGCATTTGTATCAGAGCCATCCCCTACTCCTCGTTCGTGACCGCGGATCGAACCAGCCGGCACGCAACGTCGCCGCGCGTGCCGCATCTTCCGAGCGCCGTGCGCATCAAGGTGTCACGTCGGTCTTGAACCACTTTTCGGAAAGCTTTTTGATGGTGCCGTCGGCGAGCGCGGCGCCGATCGCAGCGTCGAACTTCGCTTTCAGCTCGGGGTCCTGCTTGCGGAATGCGAGTCCTTCGCCCGGCCCCCAGATCGGGCCGCCGATCTTCGGACCGGCCATCGTGATCGACGCGTTTTCTTTCTTGTCGAGGTTGGCGGCGTAGTAGGTCACGTCGTCGAATGAGGCGTCGATGCGGCCGTTCGCCAGATCCAGATCGCGTTCAGGCGAGGTCTTGTAGACGCGGATGCTGGCGACGTCCTTGAAGCCGTCGTTGATGAATTTGGTGTAGACCGTGCCCGACTGGATGCCGATGGTCTTGCCCTTGAGCTGCTTGCGCAATGAGTCGATAGCAGGCAGATCGGCCTTCGGGTCGCCCGACAGCTTGACGATGCCAGCCGTGGGCACAGCCTTCGGCAACACCTTCACATCGGCCACCGCGAAGGTGGCGGGCGTCGCGGCGTAGGGCCGCGAGAATGCGATGATCTTTTCACGCTCTGGCGTGATCGAGACCGCATCCATCAGGACATCGAACTTACCGGCTTGCAGGCCGGGAATCATGCCGTCCCAGTCCTGTGCGACGAGGTTGCATTGCAGCTTGGCACGCTCGCACAGATTGGCGGCCAGTTCGGGTTCGAAGCCGCCCAGCTTGCCGCCCGGCAAGGTCAGATTCCACGGTGCGTAGCCGCCTTCCAGCGCGATCGTCACGGTCTTCCAGTCTTTAGCCTGCACCGGTGCCGCAAAAATCGTCGCGGCGCCGAGAACGGCTCCCATCAATGCGTTTGCTGCCGTTCTGCGCTTCACTTTCACGTCGAAACTCCTTTGATTGAGGAAACCGTCGAGTTGGCTGTTTTGACTGCCGCCTGATTTGTATAGACAAGCTTGCACCAGTCAAAAAGCAGGGGCAAGAGGATTCAGCGGAAATACCCCGAATCCTCGGGTAAGCCCCTAGTCAGCACCGTCGAATAAGGCTCTGCGGGGAGTTCTTAAAGACCGGAGGTCGAAGGAAGATGCCGCCGCTTGAATGACGCACGGCGCATTTTGTCTAGACAGGTTCGCGCAAGGAAGAAATGCGGTCTACCAGATGAACGGCACGAAGCGAAAGCGCACCCGCGCCATGTACTCCGTATAACCGTCGAGTTGCGCGGCTAGCAGCCGCTCTTCGCGCACCGCGCGCCAGCCCATGCCGAACACCATCACCGGCACCACGGCGAGGCCCCACCATGAACCGAGCAGCAAGGGCGTACCGACGAACATCAGCAATGCGGCGCAATACATCGGATGGCGGATATGCGCATAAGGGCCGCTGTCGATCACCTTGTGGCCACGGCTCGTCTGGATCTTCACGACCGGTGCCGCATAGGTATTGGCCTTGAACACGAAGCGGCACATGAAGATGCACAGAAACACACACAGCGCACCGAGGACGACCAGCGCGACCGGCAACGGCGCGGACCAGCGAAAGCGCATCGCGTCGAATCCCATCACGACCAGCCAGCCCGACCACAGCAGCGCGATGCCCAGCATGAACAGACGATCCCAGCGGCTCTGCTCCGCCTGCACGGGCGGCGCGAGACGCTCGGCGAGCAAAGCGGGATCATGGCGCGCGAGCCACACACCGATCCATATGCTCAACACGCCCACCTCGATCAGATACCACCACGCCGCCGGCCACGCCAGCGTGCCGGCTGCGCCGAACAGCAGCACGCCCATGCCGGCCAGCCAGAGCACTGTTTGCAGGACGAGGCGCGCGATCATGCTCGTGGTCCGCTATGGAGTCCGTTATGCGCTCTGCGCCGGGGTACGCACGCGCTCGAACACCGCCGCGATGTCGATGCCGATCTCGCCGGCATCCAGACCGAAGCGATCGCGCAGACATGCGGCGAGTTCGGCGGCGCTGGCGAGTTGCCGCTCGTCGACGATCTCGCCGTTCGCCGTGCGCTCGTTCAGTTGATCGTTGAACAACGTGAGACGCGTCGTTGGCAATACGCGGCATACGATCAGGTTGCTCGCGAAGATCGAATCGGGCGAGGTCGACGTGTACCAGTTCGACGTTTCATAGTCGATCCATTCAACCGGCTGCAAGTCGAAGCGATAGACCCGCACCCAGCTTTCGTCGTGAGCCTGCACTTCGAGATAAAGCGCCTCGCGCGCCGCGTCGGCGAGACGGAACGTGCCGTGCGGGGTCGGCTGCGCGAGGCCCGTGATCAAACGCAGCGGCGCGGTCAGCGTCACGCTGCCGAAGCCGACGTCGGCGATCCACGCGTCGGCACCGATGTCGACGCGCAACACCATGTGCGTGCGCGGCGGTATCGCGTCGGACTCGCGGCCCCACAGCACGCGCCCGAGCAGCGGCGTGATCTTGAAGCCCAGTTGCATCAGCACGTTGGCGAGCAATGCGTTCTGCTCGAAGCAGTAACCGCCGCGCCGCCCGGTGACGAGCTTGGTCTCGACCGATTCGAGATCCAGCTTGACCGCACGACGCGTGAGCGGCGCGAGGTTCTCGAACGGGATCGCCGCGGGGTGCAGCCGGTGGATTTCCTGAAGCACTTCGAGCGTTGCCGCGCGCGGGCCCTGGTAGCCTATGCGGGCGAAGTAGTTGTCCAGATTGACGGTGTGTGACATCGGCGTAATCCCGGCAGGGTTGAGCTGGCCGCCTACGGGCCTGGCGTCTGCGTGCTGCGAGCGGCCAGGCGGCTTTCGGGACACGATCATAGCCGGTTTTAACGTGGTTCCGAGGCAGGGCACTCGACGTGCGTCAGCCTTTTTCGTAGCCGATGCGAGCCGCCGCGCGCCGCCGCCGGAGCGGCGCGTGCGACATCGGCCGCGTGCTACTGGACGCCCTTCAATGCCGACGTCGCGATCGACGGTACGGTAATGCCGTGGCTCGACGCGAACTGCACCGCCGAATTGAGCGTCGACATCAGCGATTGCAACTGCCCCGGCGCCGATTGCGCGATATACGACGCGCTCTGCGCCGTCTGCGGATTCATTCCGGACTGCAACAGCGAGGACGGACTCATCTGACCGATGCTGCCCAGCCCCGACTGCAGACTCGAATACTGGCTCACGCCCTTGCCTAGCGACGCCAGGCCGTCCGTGAACGCCTGCTTGTTCACCGGCGTCGCCGACGCGCTGCCGCTCGCATGGCTCGCGAACGCCTGTGTCAGTGTTTCGGAGAGCGACTGCTGCGTGCTGCCCACCTGCGTCAATTGACTCACCGACGGCGTTCCGCCGCTCAGCAGGCTCGCTGCCTGCTGCGCCTGCCCGGCGGCACTGCTCATGCCCATCGCCGACGCGAGGCTCGACTGGCCGCTGAGCACCTGCTGGTTCGCGCCTACATAGGTCTTCAGCAACTGCGACATTCCACCTTCCGACGCCGGCGCGGCGCCCGCCGAACTATCGCCGCCGCCGCCCAGGCCGAACTGCTTCAGATTCAGTTGCGCGTTTGCAACGCCGCCCAACAGCAAGCCGCCGCTCGCCAGCATCGAAATCAAAAGAATGCGGGTTTTCATGTCCATCTCCTTACTTTGGCCTTCCGGGTTGATCGTGCGCTTCGACACGGCGCTTTCGCACGCGTTCGATATGACCACAGCCCTACGATCAGATTACATTTTCATTCGGTTCGAATTACATCCACATGCCATTTAGCAGCAGTACGTAACGATGGAAATTACACGCCAGTAATATTGATGAGAATCGTTCTCATTTGAATTGACGTCTGTAATACGCATGAGTACGATTCTCGTTATCTGCTGCACGGCGTCGCGGGCTGTTACGGCAAATCGCGGGCTGGCAGGCATGCTGGCCCGCGATGAATAAATCAGTCGAAACAACACTAATAAGGATTTCGATGAAGTTCGCCAAACTCAACGGCCCCGCCGCCCAAGCGCATCCACGTCGCGACTGCGCGACGCGCGCTGGCGCAACTTATCGTACGCGCTTGCCTTCGATGCGGCGCGCCGCCCTCTGCACCGCGTTCGCCTGGGCCTCTTTGACGGCCGGCGCGGCAATGGCCGAAGCCAATCCCGATGCCACCCCCGAAGCCCCTGAAGCCGACCTGAACATCAAGGCGACCCAGACCAGCCAGTGGACCGGCTTCTGGAATCGCGAGCAGATGCTCGGCGACATGGGCGGTCTGCGCCCGTGGCTCGGCAAGTACGGCGTGACGTTCTCGCTCACCGAGACCAGCGAAGTGCTCGCGAATCTGCGCGGCGGTCTCGCACGCGGTGCGGACTACGACGGCCTGACGACCGCCGCCGTCCAGATGGATACGCAAAAAGCGTTCGGCTTGCCGGGCGGTCTGTTCAACGTCAGCGCATTGCAGATTCACGGCGCCAACCTGAGCGCCAACAAGCTCGGCACGCTGAATACGGCAAGCGGCATCGAGGCCGACGACGCCACCCGCCTGTGGGAGTTGTGGTATCAGCAGTCGTTCCTGAACAAGCGCGTCGATGTGAAGATCGGTCAGCAGAGTATCGACCAGGAATTCATCACCAGCGCGTACTCGGCGCTGTTCCTGAATACGATGTTCGGCTGGCCCGCGCTGCCCTCGTACGACATGCCGTCCGGCGGTCCGGCCTATCCGCTCGCGGGTCTGGGCGTGCGCGTGCGCGGCCAGATCACGCCTTCGTTGACGGCGCTGGCCGGCGTGTTTTCCGGCGACCCGCTCGGCAACAACCCGAACAACATGAGCGGCACCAACTTCAACCTGCACAACGGCGCGCTGTGGATCGGCGAGTTGCAGTACGCGATCAACCAGCCGGCCGAGGGCGAAATGGTCGGCACGGGCAGCAACGGTTTGCCGGGCACCTACAAGATCGGCGTCTGGTACAACTCCAACAGCTTCGCGGACCAGCGCTACGACAACAACGGTTTGTCGCTGGCGAATCCGGCTTCGACGGGCATCGCCGCGACTCATCACGGCAACTACAGCATCTACGCGGTAGCCGACCAGATGGTCTGGCGTCCTAACCCTGACGAGCCGCGCAGTCTCGGCGTGTTCGCGCGCGTGATGGGCGGCCCAGGCGACCGCAACCTGGTGAGCATCGCGGCCAACCTCGGCGTCGTGCTGAGAGCGCCGTTCGCCGGCCGCGACAACGATAGCGCGGGCCTCGCACTCACCTACATCAAGGTCGGCAACCACGTGAACGGGCTGGATCAGGATTTCCGCGCCTTTACCGGCGGCCCGTACGGCGTGCGCACCAGCGAAACCGCGCTCGAGGCGACCTACCAGTATCAGGTCAATCCGTGGTGGCAACTGCAAGCCGACGCGCAATACACGTTCAACGCCGGCGCCGGCCAGAATCCGAACGACCCGACGCAGCCGCTGCGCAATACCTTCGTCGTCGGCGTACGGACCAATATCACGTTCTGATGCAATTCGCGCCCTACCCATACGCTATCGACAAACCGGATCCCATGCTTTCGATCATGACCGCAACCACCGTTTCGTGCGCAGGCACGGAGGCTCAATCGTGAATCAACCCACGCGCAAATTTTCGCCGCGCGCCGCGCGGGCTCTCGTCGCCGCCGCTGCCGGCGCCGCCGCGTTTGCGACGGCCGCCAGCGCCTATGCCGAGCCGCAAGGTTTCCTCGAGACCATCAAGCACCACACCACGCTGATCAACACCGTGCCCGAGAACGGCGACCAGAACCCGTACGCGGTGGTGGTTGCGCCGGTCACGGCGGGCGCCATCAAACAGGGCGACGTGCTGGTCGGCAACTTCAATAACTCGACCAATCTGCAGGGCACCGGCAGCACGATCATCAACTATCGTCCGGATACCAAACAGATGACGGTGTTCGCCACGGTGCCGCGCGATCTGAAGGAATGCCCCGGCGGCATCGGCCTGTCGACCGCGATGACGATGCTCAAGTCGGGCTACGTGATCGTCGGCAGCACGCCGAGCAACGACGGCACGACCGGCACCAAGGGCGCCGGCTGCCTGATCGTGATCGATCCGCAAGGCAAGATCGCGTCGGCCATCACGAGCCCCAACATCAACGACCCGTGGGGCAACATGGCCGTGGTCGACAACGGCACGAGCGCGACGCTGTTCGTCAGCAACGCGGGCTTCGGCGTGGGCGGTGCGCAAGGCACGCCGCCGGTGTTCAAGCAGGCCACCGTGCTGCGGCTGGACCTCGACGTGCCGGCCGGCAAGCCGCCCGTCGTGAAGAAGGAAACCGTGGTGGGCAGCGGCTTCGGCGCGCAGGCGGACAAGGGTGTGTTCCTCGTGGGCCCGACCGGGCTCGCCTTGTCGAACGATCAGAAGCTGCTGTACGTGTCCGACGCGATCGGCAACCGCATCACCGAAATCGACGACCCGATGACGCGCGACACCAGCGCCGGCGTGGGCCGCCAACTCACCGCCGATGGCCTGCTGCATCGCCCGCTCGCGATGGTCACCGCGCCCAACGGCCACCTGCTCGTGACCAATGCGCTGAACGGCCAGATCGTCGAAATCGATCCGGCGACCGGCAAGCAGATCTACGCGCGCTGGATCGACACCGACAAGGCGCAATCGCCGCCGGGCAACGGCGACCTGTTCGGCCTCGCGATGACGCCCGAAGGCGACGGTTTCTACTACGTAGAGGACGACGTGAACACACTGGTGCTCGCGAAGTGAGCGGCACGCTCCCACGCGACAATGAAGGCGAAGTAACCATGACAAACGATCAACCCCCACGTCCCTCACGGCGCGGCTTTCTGAAGGCCGGCGGCGCCGCGGTGGCCGCCGGCGCGGGCCTCGGCACGGGTCTCGCGGCGCCCCAGGCCGCGCTCGCCAAAGCCCAGCCCCACAGCGCCGATCCGCAGATGGCCGTTGAGCCGTTCTACGGCGCGCATCAGAGCGGCATCGTCACGCCGCAGCAGAGCCACACCTACGTCGCCGCGCTCGATCTGACGACCGACAGGCGCGACGATGTGATCGCATTGCTGCGCGCGTGGACCGACGCGGCCGCGCGTCTCACGCAAGGCGGCACGGCCGCCGCGCTGCCGGCGGGCGACGCCGGCGACAATAAGTCCGCGCCCGATTCCGGCGACGCGCTCGGTCTCGGCCCCAACGGTCTGACGGTCACGTTCGGCTTCGGCCCGGGCCTGTTCGCGAAGGACGGCAAGGACCGCTACGGCCTCGCCGCGCGCCGCCCTGCCGCGCTGGTCGATCTGCCGCGCTTTAACGGCGATCAGCTGATTGCCGAGAAAACCGGCGGCGACCTCTTTATCCAGGCGTGCGCGAACGATCAGCAAGTCGCGTTTCACGCGGTCCGCCAACTGGCGCGGCTCGCGTATGGCACCGCGGCCATGCGCTGGGGCCAGGCCGGGTTCCTGTCGGGTCCGCGCGGTCAGACGCCGCGCAATCTGATGGGCTTCAAGGACGGCACCAACAACCCGTCGACCGCGAAGCCGCAGTTGATGAACGAATTCGTGTGGGCCGGCGCCTCCGCCGACGCGCCGTGGATGGAAGGCGGCACCTACACCGTCGTGCGGCGCATCCGCATCACGCTCGAACACTGGGACAACATGGAACTGGGCTTCCAGGAACAGGTGTTCGGGCGTCACAAGTACAGCGGCGCGCCGATCGGCAAGAAGAACGAGTTCGACGCGGTTGACCTGAAGGAAGAAGACAAGGACGGCAATCCGGTGATTCCGGAGAACTCGCATGTGCGCCTGTCGAATCAGGCGAGCAACAACGGCGCGCAGATTCTGCGCCGCTCGTACTCGTACAACGACGGCACGAACTTCTACATCGAGCGCTGGCCGCCATGGCGCCAGGAAACCGAGTACGACGCGGGACTGATCTTCGTCGCGCATCAGAGCGACCCGCGCACCGGCTTCATTCCGATCAACGAAAGGCTCGCGAAGTTCGACATGATGAACCAGTTCACGACCCACGTCGGCAGTGCGATCTTCGCGGTGCCGCCGGGGGCGAAGCCGGGTTCGTATATTGGCGCGGGGCTGTTCGAGACGTAAGGCAGCCGCTGAAACACACAGACAACTTAGATCAACCAACATCATCACAACGGGACTTCTGGAACATGGCTTATTCCTGGTTTGGCACCCGCCTGCGCCTTCTGAGCAGCGTGGCCGCGCTCACGCTGGCTGCTTTCGCGACGGTGCCGTCGGCGGCCCGCGCTGCGTCGATCACGCTGTATAACGCGCAGCACGAGCAGGTCGTCAATGTGCTCGCGAAAGACTTCGAGAAACAGTCGGGCATTTCGGTGAAGATCCGCAACGGCGAAGGTCCGGCAATGGCCGCGCAGATCGTCGCGGAAGGCGCCGCCTCGCCCGCCGACGTGTACTTCACGGAAAACTCGCCGGAGCTGATGCTGCTCGAAGAAAAGGGCCTGCTCGCCAAGGTGGACAGCGCCACGCTCGCCGCCGTGCCGGCGCGCTTCAACTCGCCGAGCGGCGTATGGGTCGCCGTGACCGCACGTGAAAACGTGCTCGCGTACAACACGGCCAAACTGCAGCCAGCGCAACTGCCGCAATCGCTGTTCGATCTCGCGAAGCCGGAATGGAAAGGCAAGATCGGCATCGCGCCGAGCGACGGCGACTTCCTGCCACTCGTGAGCGCCGTGCTCGCGCTGAAGGGCGAACAGCAAACCGTGCAATGGCTCAAGGGCCTGAAAGCCAACGCGCAGATTTTCGACGACGACGAAGGCGTGGTGGCCGCGGTGAACCGTGGCGGCGTCGCCACCGGCCTGATCAACAACTACTACTGGACGCGTCTGCATGCCGAACTCGGCGATGCGAAGACCCGCAGCGCAATCCATCACTTCGGCAACGGCGACGCCGGCGCGCTGGTGAACGTGTCGGGCGCGGCGGTGCTGAAGTCCGCGCACAACCCGGACGGCGCACAGAAGTTTCTCGCCTATCTGGTCAGCGAGCGCGCGCAACAGTTGATGGCGAACAGCCACGTGATGTTCGAATACCCGCTGCATGCGGGCGTGGCGCCGGACCCGATCCTCAAGCCGTTCGCCGAATTGAGCCCGCCGGCGCTGACGATCCAGCAACTGGGCGACGATAGCCAGGCCGGCAAGCTGCTGCGCCAGGCCGGTCTGCTGTAAATGAGCGAAGCCCTGTCAGCCGGACCGCCGGCTGTCCCCACCGCCCCGGCGCGCGCCCGTTTGCGCGCGCCGCGCGGTTTGTTCGCGGCAGCCGCGCTCAGCGCTTTGCTGGTGCTGCTGCCGATTGCGTTTACGTTCTGGCGCGCCGCGAGCTTCGGCGCCGCCGAGGCGCTCGATCTGGTGTTCCGCCCGCTGGTCGGCGAACTGCTGGTCAACACGCTGATGATCACGGTAGCGACGACGCTCGTGTGCGCGGTGATCGGCACCGCCGCCGCATGGTTCGTCGAGCGCACGCATTTGCCGGGACGTCGCGCGTGGGCCGTGCTCAGCGCCGCGCCGCTCGCGATGCCCGCCTTCATTTCGAGCTATGCGTGGGTCTCGCTCAGCGAGGATTTGCAGGACTTCAACGGCGCGTTGCTGGTGTTGAGCTGCGCGTATTTCCCGCTCGTCTATCTGCCGGTCGCCGCCGCGCTGCGCAGCATGGACCCGGCGCTCGAAGAAAGCGCGCGCTCGCTCGGCTGCAACCGCTGGAGCAGTTTCGTGCGCGTGGTGCTGCCGCAATTGCGGCCGGCGTTGCTCGGCGGCATGTTGCTGGTTGCACTCGGCGTGCTGTCGGAGTTCGGCGCGTTCACGCTGCTGCGTTTTCGCACCTTCACCACGCAGATCTACGCGGACTTCCGCACCAGTTTCGACGGCGGCGGCGCTTCGCTGCTCGCGTGTCTGCTGATCGTGATCTGCCTGATCGTGCTGGCCTTCGAGTTTCGCGTGCGCGGCGCGGCGCGTTATGAACGCGTCGATCGCGGCGCGCGGCGCGCGGTGTTGCGCTACGAGCTCGGCGCGTGGCGCTGGGTGGTGGTCGCCGGCTTTGCGCTGCTCACCATCACGACGCTCGGCGTGCCGCTCGGCATGATCGGCTACTGGCTTACGCAGCCGGGCGCGGCCGCCGTCACGCCGGCCGATGTCTCGCCCGAGCTGCTGTTCAATGCGACGCTGTCGTCGCTCGGCTTCGGCTTCGCAGCCGCGCTGCTGACCACCTTGCTGGTGGTGCCGCTCGCATTCCTGCTGGTGCGCTACCCCGGCCGTTTCGCGACGCTGTTCGAACGCACGGTGTTTCTCGCGCAAGGCGTGCCGGGTCTGGTGATCGCGCTGGCGATCGTGTCGCTCGCGGTGCATGCGCTGCAACCGCTCTATCAAAGCGCGACGCTGCTGGTGGTCGCGTACGCGATGCTGTTCATGCCGGTCGCGCTGGTGAGCGTGCGCGCCGCGCTCATGCAGGCGCAGCCGCGCCTCGAAGAGACCGCGCGCGCGCTCGGCCTGAGCTGGCCGCAGACGCTGGTTCGCGTGATCCTGCCGCTCGCGGGGCCTGGGCTTGGCGCAGCGGCGGCGATGGTGTTCATCTCGGTCGTCACGGAACTGAACGCGACGCTGCTGCTCTCGCCTCTCGACACGCAAACGCTCGCCACCCAGGTCTGGGCCGATACGTCGACGATGGCCTTTGCCGCGGCCGCGCCGTACGCGGCGCTGCTCACCGGCATTTCACTGCTGGCTTCGGGGCTGCTGTTCGCGCTGCTCGGCAGGTCGGCGCTGCTTGGCGAGCGCGGCTGAGCGGGTTGCGATGCCACTGATGCCACCGATGCCGCCGACGCTGACGACGCCCCTGAATCAACGCGCTTTTATGATCGGATTTTCATGAGCGAATTTCGTATCCGCGGACTGCGGAAATCGTTCGAGGGCCAGCCGGTGCTGCACGGCATCGACCTCGCGGTCGAGCGAGGCACCCTGCTCGCGCTGCTCGGCCCGTCGGGTAGCGGCAAGACCACGTTGCTGCGTGTGCTGTGCGGGTTCGAACGCGCAGATGGCGGCAGCGTCGAGATCGACGGCCGCCGCGTCGCCGACGACAATCTGCACGTGCCGTCGGAACAGCGGCGCATCGGTTATGTGCCGCAGGAAGGCGCGCTGTTTCCGCATCTGTCGGTCGCCGACAACATTGTGTTCGGCCTGCCGCGCACACAGCGCCGCGCGCGGCATCGGGTGGCCGAGCTGCTGGAGCTGGTCGGCTTACCGGCGGACTTCGGCGAACGCGCGCCCCAGCAGTTGTCGGGCGGCCAGCAGCAGCGCGTCGCGCTGGCCCGCGCGCTGGCGCCGGCGCCGACGCTGGTGATGCTGGACGAGCCGTTCTCGTCGCTCGACGCCGCGTTGCGGCTCGAAACCCGGCAGGCGGTGGCCAGCGCGTTGGCTGCCGCCGGCGCGACGGCCGTGCTGGTCACGCACGATCAGTCCGAAGCCTTGTCGCTCGGGCATGAAGTGGCGGTGTTGTGGAACGGCCGGCTGATCCAGACGGCGACGCCGGAGACGCTGTACCAGCGGCCGGTGACGCGCGAACTGGCGTCGTTCGTGGGCGAGGCGGTGTTGTTGCCGGGCATGGCCGAACGGGACCGCGTGAGTTGCGAACTCGGCGACCTGGCGCTGGCCGCGCCCATGAGCCATGGCGCGGTCGATGTGATGGTGCGGCCCGAACAGATCCGCCTGCTGCGCGCCGGTGAGACGACTTCTGATGGCACAGCTTATGAAGCCGTCGTCACCGAGGTGGTCTTTCAGGGGCAGGACGCCGGCGTGGCGCTGCAATTGCAGTCCGGCTCGAGGACGATGGTGCGCGCTCGGGTGCCGGGTTATCTGTGTCCACGGCCTGGGGAACAGGTGCGGGTTGCGGTGGATGGAAAGGTGACGGCTTTTTTGCGGGGTTAGGGGCGTTGGACGTTTGTGGTTTCGCGGCAGCCGTTTTTGGCAGCCCAGTGCTCACGTGCGAAGCGCGAAACCACAAATCAGCCAGGCCGCTTCGTGCCCCCGCTTCGTGCCCTATTCCACCGTCCCCCGCGACGGCGTCCGCAACGACAAATCCTGCACCATCTGCGCGGCCAGATAGTCGCAAGTCGGCCGGTCTGATTTGGCGCTGCGCGCCACCACGATCTCCAGCGGCGCGATCTTCGGCAAGCCTTGCGCTTCGCCGAGAATCGCGAGCCGCGCCGGCACGCTGCAACGCGTGAGCGCAATCACCGACAGCCCCGCATCGACAGTCGCCACCAGCCCCATCAGGCTGGCGCTGCTGAACGCCGCCCGATAGCGAATCCGTGCGCCATCCAGGGCGGCCAGCGTATGCTGCCGCGCCACGCAGCCGGGCTCGTAGAGTCCCACCGGCAACGGCGACGCCGCCAGCACCGGCGTGTCCACCGACGCCCCCACCCACACCATCGGCTCGCTGCGCACGAACTCGCCGCGCAGCTTGCGATCGCGCGTGACGAACGCGAGATCGATCTTGTTATCGGCCAGCATCGGCGCGAGCGACGTGCTCTGCGCGCAGACGATCTCGATCTCGACGTGCGGATACAGATTCGAAAACCGCCGCAACACCGGCGACAACAGCGACGACACGTAATCGTCCGGCGCGCCGAGCACGACGCGCCCCGTCACCTCGGGCCGCACGATTGCCGACCACGCCTCCTCATGCAGCGCCAGGACGCGCCGCGCGTATTCGAGCAGCGTATTGCCGGGCCGCGTGAGCGACAGATTGCGCGTGTTGCGCGCGAATAGCGTGGTGCCGAGCATGGTTTCGAGCCGCTTGATCTGCATGCTGACCGCCGCCTGCGAGCGATGCACGCTGGTCGCCGCCTTCGTGAAGCTGCCCGTTTCCACCACCGCGACGAAGCTGCGCAACAGATCGACGTCGAATTCCGGGTGCATGATTTATCAATTCAGCTGATGGAATTGCTCAATTTAATTCGTTTGTGGGGGCCGTGCAAGCCGCGCAATATTCAGGACATCACGTCAGACCACGTCACGGAGCCGTTTCGCATGTCCCTCACCCCACGTCAACAAGGCGCAATCACGCTCGCCAGCGGCGGGCTTCTGATGGGCACGATCGGTGTTTTCGTCGAAGAAGCGCGGCTCGACGCGCCGACGCTCGTGTTCTTTCGCTGCCTGTTCGGCTTTCTGTCGCTCGCCGCGTATTGCGCGTGGAAGGGTTTCTTCACGCGCGCCCATTTCACGCGCCGCACCGTCGTGCTCGCGCTTGTGTCGGGCGTGCTGATGGTCACCCAGTGGGTCGGTTTCTTCGACGCGATCCATCGCACCAGCATCGCGGTGGCGACGGTCGTGTTTCACGTGCAGCCGTTCTGGGTCGTGCTGATCGGTGCGGCGCTGTTCAACGAGCGCCTCGGCGCGGACCGGCTCGGCTGGATCGCGACCGCCTTCGTCGGTCTCGTGCTCGCATCGGGCGTCGCCGCGACGGAGAATCTGCAGGGCCATACGAGCTACCTGATCGGCATCGGCGAAGCGCTGGTGGGATCGCTGCTCTACGCGAGCGTCACGCTGATTGCGAAGGGGCTCGGCAATTTACGGCCGCATCTGCTGACGCTCGCGCAATGCGCGGTCGGCGTGGTGTGCCTGCCGTTCATCGCACCGCTTGGCGCCGTGCATATCGGCCCGATGCAGTGGTTCTGGCTGGTCGGCATGGGCGTGCTGCATACCGGACTCTCATATGTGTTGATCTACGGCGCGCTGCCCAAACTGAGCACGCCGGTGATCGCCGTGCTGCTGTTCGTCTATCCGCTCACGGCGATCGTGGTTGATGCCCTCGTGTATGGCCGGGCGCTGTCGCTGCCGCAACTCGCGGGGATGGTGCTGATCGTGGTCGCGAGCCTGGGCGTCAATCTCGGCTGGCCGCTGATATCGTGGCTGCGGGCTGGCGGCCGGGCACGGCGGCACGCTGATTGAGACACGGGCGCACCGCCGCATCCTGCGATAGCGCCGACACTGCCCGCTCTCGTCGCTGCGGCGAACCGGAACAAGTTTCGCGGCTGCCTTCGTCTAACGATCGTAGTGAAAGCGACAAGCGATCACGTAAACTTTGCCCGCTCTCGGCAAGTAGACCAGTCGGTCGGCAAGCGTGATACGGCGCGACCATAAGCCGCTCAGGCTGCCAACCAATGCCTCCGGCTTGCCCGTGCCGCTATACGGATCGCGCCGGCACTCTTCCAGCAACGTGTTGATCTTGCGCAAGACCTTCGGATTGGTCTCCTGCCAGTACAGATAGTCGTCCCACGCTTCGTCGGTAAACATAAAAACGCTGTCAGCCTTTGCGGCCTCCACGTTGCGGCTTTTCTGTTGGTTCATCGGTCAGCAGTTCGCGCGCAGTCGCACCGCCGGAGTTCAATTGCGCGATAGACCTGGCAAGCCGCTGGGCGTTCTTCGACGAACTCAACAGATACAAGGTCTCCTGCATCGCGTTGAAATCGTCGAGCGACACCATGACCACGCTCTCGCCACTCTGCCTCGTAATAAGCATTGGCGTGTGATCCCGGCAGACGTCGTCCATCGCTTGCTTAAAGCCGGCACGCGCCTCGCTGTAAGTAAGGACGTTCATTCGTTATCCGATCTGAGAGGTTGCCCTCCAGTCGCTCCAGTCAAAAAGTTAGAGACGATTCCCACCGCACGGATAGCTCTCGCGGCCACGACAGCCGGTTGAGACCAGTGGTCTCCGAAGCAAGAAACCCTTCGGGGGGTTCGGCAATCATTGTACATAGAACCGTACAGATCGGCAAACCCAAAATCGGCGGAGAAAAGCGTCGTCCAACCGAGGGAAAGCATGCCCGCTCGCAGCCGCTCGCGCCACTCGGCCAAACGGCCATCATCACTGGGGCAGCACTTCCCCTTTCGTCTCCGGAGCGAACGGAATCACGAACAGCCCGATCACGAACGCGAGCGCGGTCAACGCAACCGGCACGCCGAGCGTATGCATGTGCAGCACCGCCGCGCCGAGCAGAAAGTTGACACCGGCACCGACAAACCGCCCGAACGACGTGCAGAACGCAAACGCCGTGGCCCGCACGCGGGTCTCGAATTGCTCCGGCAGCCACAAGCTGAACAGCGCGAAATTGCCGCCGAAGAAACCCAGCACGAACAGCCACGCGATGAACGGCGCGAGCCCGTTGGGCAGATAGAACGCCCAGCCGAAACTGCCGAGGATCGACACCGCCATGCCAGCGAAATAAATCGCCAGCGTCTTCTTGCGCCCGATGCGCTCGGCGATCGGCGGCAACGCGAGGCAGCCGAGAATCGTCCCGATGGACAGCAGCCCCGTCGCCAGCGATGCCATTCTGATCGAATCGCCTTTCGCGAGACCGGCGCGAGTCGCCAGTTGAATCACTGCGGACGGCTCGTACACCGCGCCGGCCCACAAGCCGATGATCGCAATCGTCAACAGGATGCACGCCACCCAGGTTCTGCGCCGATAGGTCGGCCCAAGGATTTCGCGCAGCGGACGGGTGCGCACGGCGTTCGCTTCAGCCTTTTGCCACTTCTCCGGCTCCTTCACACGCAGCAGGATCAGAATCGCCACCACGACCGGCACCGCGCCGGTGAGAAACATCGCGCGCCAGCCGTAGTGCACGCCGATCGTGTAGTTGAGCGCCGCGGCCAGAAAAAAACCGGCGTAGTAACCCGTTTGCAGATAGCCCGCGCCCATCTTGCGGCGATCCTCCGGCCACGCTTCGGCCACGTAAGTGCCGGCCAGCGCCCACTCGCCGCCGATGCCGACCCCCGCGATGAAGCGATAAATGCCGAGTTCCCACACATTCGTCGAGGTCGCGGCGAGCCCCGTGAAAATCGCGAACGTGAAGATGGTGCCGGCCAGCACCTTGGTTCTGCCGAAGCGGTCGGCGAGCGGCCCCCAGATGAACGACAGTCCCCAGCCGACCAGGAACAGCGCGAACAGGATCGACCCGGCCAGCCCGACGTTCGCCGGCGTGGCTGCGAAACCGGAGCGCGGCAGCAACTCGGTCAAGGCCGGCGTCAACACCAGCGCGTAGATGAACGAGTCCATGCCGTCGAGCGTCCAGCCCGCCCATGCCCCCCAGAATCCTACGATCTGCGAACGATTGAGCGGCGTTCGGCGCCGCGTGACCGGCGTGCGGTCGGTCAGTGTATTCATCATGCTCCTCCGGCCCTACGGTTGGCGTACGTAACGGGAACGACGAGATGGCGCGCGCTGATCGACGCGGTTGCTTCGAGGCCTCTCGTCGTGTAACGAAAGCAGGCCGCGCAGCAGGCCCGTTGGAATATTCTTCCGGGTTTGTCCTCGTGGAAAGCGCGTATTTTTATATATAATATTTGATACTATGAGCGACGCAACAGATGGTTTTCCCCTGGTCACGCCCGTGCGCAGCCCGCTTTTGCCCGCTGCAGCGCCGCGTGAGAGCACCCCACGCGTGGTCGCGGAGGCGCTGCGCACGGCGATCGTCGACGGCACATTGGCGCCTGGCGCGCCGCTGCGGCAGGACGCGATTGCGCGGCACTTTTCTGTCAGTGCAATTCCCGTGCGCGAAGCGCTGCGCCAGCTGGAAAGCGAAGGCTGGGTGCGCGCCGCGGTGCACAAGGGCGTCACGGTCGCGCCTTTGTCGGCGGACGAAGCGCGCGAGATCTACGAGATCCGCTCCGCGCTGGAGAGCCTCGCCATCAGCCTCGCGATTCCGAACCACACTGCAGGAACGCTGCGCGAAGCCGCAAGCCTGTGCCAGGCCGCCGAGCGCGAGCCGGACCCGTCGCTGTACGTTGCGCGCAATGCCGCGTTTCACATGAGCCTGTATGCACCAGCCGGGCGCGCGCAACTGGCGGACATGATCGGCATGCTGCATCGGCGCGGCGAACGGTATCTGCGCCTGAAGTTCGGCTTGCCCGTGTACAAGGGCGAGTCCGACAATGAACACGCCGCGCTGCTCGACGCCGTGCAGCGCCGCGATATCGCGGCGGCGCAATCGCTGGTGGTCGCGCATCTGCTCGGCACCGGCGAACTGCTGCATCGTTTTCTGACCGAACGCGCGCAGGCGGAAGCCGCGCTCGCGAATCAACCGAAGCCGCGCGGCAAACGCCCGCGCGCCACCACCGGAGTTGCCTGAGCCGATGAACCGTCCCGCCGAAGCCGCCGTGTCACCACCCGCCGCCCGTCCCTGGACCACGCGCCGCGACGAGAAGAACCGCCGCCTCGCCGCCATTGCACCCTGGCTCGAAGACGGCGTGCTGCCGACCCACCGCATCGTCGATGCGCTCGAAACGCTGATCCGGCCCGGCGATCGCGTCGCGCTCGAAGGCGACAACCAGAAGCAGGCCGACTTTCTGTCCCGCTCGCTCGCCAAGGTCGATCCGCAAAAGATCCACGACGTGCATCTGCTGATTTCCAGCATCAGCCGTCCTGAGCATCTGACGCTGTTCGAGCGCGGCATCGCGCACAAGGTCGATTTCTCGTTTGCCGGGCCGCAGAGCTTGCGGGTTGCGCAACTGCTCGAAGACGGCCAGCTCGAAATCGGCGCGATCTACACCTACGTCGAGCTGTACGCGCGCATGTTCGTGGACCTGACGCCGCAGGTCGCGCTGCTGTGCGCGGAAAAGGCCGACCGGCACGGCAATCTGTACACCGGCCCGAATACTGAGGACACCCCGACCATCGCCGAAGCCGCCGCGTTCCGGCATGGCATCGTGATCGTGCAGGTCAACGAGATCGTCGACGAGTTGCCGCGTGTCGACATTCCCGGCTCGTGGGTGGACGTGGTCGTGCAGGCGGACCGGCCGTTCGCCGTCGAGCCGCTCTTCACACGCGATCCGCGCCACATCGGCGACCTTCAGGTGCTCACCGCGATGATGGTGATTCGCGGCATCTATGAACCGTATGGCGTCACCTCGCTGAATCACGGCATCGGCTTCGACACCGCGGCGATCGAGTTGCTGCTGCCCACTTACGGCGAGTCGCTCGGGCTGAAGGGCAAGATCTGCCGCAACTGGACGCTCAATCCGCATCCCACGATGATTCCCGCGATCGAATCGGGCTGGATCGACAGCATCCATTGCTTCGGCAGCGAAGTCGGCATGGAGGCGTATATCGAGGCGCGCCCCGACGTGTTCTTCACCGGCAGCGACGGCAGCCTGCGCTCGAACCGCGTGCTGTGCCAGCTGGCCGGCCAATACGGCGTCGATCTGTTCATCGGCTCGACCTTGCAGATCGACGCCGACGCGAATTCGTCGACTGTCACGCGCGGGCGTCTCGCCGGCTTCGGCGGTGCGCCGAACATGGGCCACGATCCGCGCGGCCGGCGTCATTCGAGCGAAGCCTGGCTCAAGCTGCTGAAGGACCAGGGGCCGGTGTCGCGCGGCCAGAAGCTGGTCGTGCAACTGGCCGAGACTTACAAGAAAGGCGGCGAACCGACCTTCGTCGATGAACTCGACGCCGTCGCGGTCGGTGCTAAAAACGGCATGCCGGTCGCGCCGGTGATGATCTATGGCGACGACGTCAGCCACGTCGTCACCGAGGAAGGCATCGCGCATCTGCACAAGGCCGAAGGCATCGACGAACGGCGCGCGGCGGTGGCCGCCGTGGCCGGCGTGACGCCGATCGGCTTGCGCGCGAAGCCGGAGAAGACCGCCGAACTGCGCCGGCGCGGCATCGTCGCGTATCCCGAGGACCTCGGCATCCGGCGCGGCGAAGCCAAGCGTTCGCTGCTGGCCGCCCGCAGTATCGACGATCTGGTGACGTGGTCGGGCGGTTTGTACGCGCCGCCGGCGCGCTTCAGGAGCTGGTGACGATGGCGCCCGCCGTTTTGTCGAAGCGTGCGGAAGGACGAGCGTGCGCGGTGCTGGCCGCGCCTGCGGATTCGCACGCCACGGTTGCTCCCGTCTCACCCACAGATGCGCAACTGGCGCGTTACGCGGTCACCGCGCTGATCGACGAAGCGCAACTCACGCCCAAGCCCGCGCTGGTCGACCGGCGCGGCAGCGGCGCGCATCGCGACCTCGATCTCGCGACGATGTTGCGTTCGGCGCATGCGCTCGAACCGACCTTTGCGGCGCTTGCGCGCGCCGCGCGCCGCCGTGGCGAACCGTCCGCGCTGCTGCGCGCCGAACTCGCGCAGATCGGCCGCGCCGGCGAGCAGGACATGCTGCGCGCTACCGGCGGCAGCAACGCGCATCGCGGCGCGATCTGGATCGTGGGCCTGCTGGTGGCGGGGGCGGCGGTCGATGCGCGCGCCACTGCGTCTGCGCTTGCGTCTGCGGTTGCGTCAGGCAATGCCAAGCATCCAACCGCAGCACGAATCTGCACGCGCGCCGCGCATATCGCGTGCTTCCCGGACCGTTTCGCCGCGCCCTCGGACAGTCATGGCGAACGCGCACGCCAGCGCTATCAGGTCGGCGGCGCGCGCCGCGAAGCGCAGGACGGCTTCCCGCATGTGATCGACGTGGGCCTGCCCGCGCTGCACGCAGCGCGGGCCCGGGGTACCGGCGAAAACGCCGCGCGCGTCGACACACTGCTGGCAATCATGGCCTCGCTCGACGACACCTGCCTGCTGCATCGCGCGGGCCTGCCCGGCTTGCACGCCGGGCAGCACGGCGCGCGACGCGTGCTGGACACCGGCGGCAGTTCGGCGCCGGCGGGCCGCGCCGCGCTGGCCGCGCTCGAACGCGAACTGCTGTCGCTCAACGCATCGCCTGGCGGCGCGGCCGACCTGCTCGCCGCCACCCTCTTTCTCGACATGCTGGCGCCTCACGACGCCGGCCGGAGCCCAGACCCATGGAACATCTGACCTTCGACTATCCGGCGCAACGCGCCGTCACGACCCGCGCGCATGTCGGCGTGGTCGGCTCGGGCGATCTGGAAGTGCTGCTGTCGCCCGCCGGCAACCCCGGCGCGCTCGCCGCGCACGTGGTCGTGCGCACCAGTGTCGACGGCTATAGCCACATCTGGAAGAGCGTCCTCGACCGCTTCTTCACCCGCTACGACGGCGCCGCGCAAATCGAAATCAACGACTTCGGCGCGACACCCGGCGTGGTCGCGCTGCGGCTCGCGGAAGCGGTCGAAGCCGCCGAAGCAGGAGACGACGCATGAACCACCTTGCAAGCGCTCATTCCGCGCCGCTCTTGCGCGACAGTTTCATCGAACTGCCGGCGCGCGAACGCGCCCGCTCGCTGCTGGACGCGGGCAGTTTTCGCGAGCTGCTCGGCCCGTTCGACAAGATCGAGTCGCCGTGGCTCGCGCTGCAAGGCGTCGTCTGCCAGGCCGACGACGGCTGCGTGATCGCGCGCGGCACCATTGACGGCGAGCCCGCGGTGGTCGCGGCGATCGAGTCCGCGTTCCAGGGCGGCAGCATCGGCGAAGTGTCGGGCAGCAAGATCGCCGCGGCGCTCGAGATGGCGTTGCGCGACTGCGAACGCGGCAAGCTCGTGCGCCCGGTCGTGCTGTTCGAAACCGGCGGCGTGCGGTTGCAGGAAGCCAACCTGGGCCTCGCGGTGATCGCGGAGATTCAGGCGGCGATCGTCGCGTTGCGCCGGCACGTGCCGGTGGTCGGCGTGATCGCCGGCATGGTCGGCTGCTTCGGCGGCATGTCGCTCGCGGCCGCGCTGTGTTCGTACCTGATCGTGACGAAGCAGGGCCGGCTCGGCATGAACGGCCCCGAGGTGATCGAGCAGGAAGCCGGCATCGACGAACTCGATGCGAGCGACCGCCGCCGCGTATGGCAACTGATCGGCGGCGAGCAGCGCACGGCGACCGCGCTCGCCGATCGGCTGGTCGACGACGACGCCGACGCGCTGCGCGCCGCCGTGCATGCCGCGTTCGCGCAAGGTGTGCCGGCCGCGCATCGCAGCGAACAGGTCGAGGTGTTTCTGAAGCGGCTCGCGCTGATCGATCCCGCCAGCGTCACGCCAGAGAGCATGCGTGACGTGTACAACCCCCAACTTGACGACGCCACCAGCAGGGAGCAGGCATGAGCGACACCCTTTCGAGCCGCGGCGCGCGCTGGTTCCACGCGCTTGCCGGCGAACCGTCGGGCAAGCCGCCCGTGTGGAGCGGCGATGCGTCGCTCGGCGGCGAGACCGCGCGCTTCATCGCGGTCGTGCCCGACCCCGCCAATCGCTTCCCGCGCGCGATCGATAACGTGGTCGGCCTCGAACAGGGCTGGCAGCTCGCGCGCGCCGTGCGCGAAGCGATCGAACAGGATGCGGCGGGTAGCACGCGCCGGCCGATCGTCGCGATCGTCGATGTGAAGAGCCAGGCGTACGGCTATCGCGAGGAAATGCTCGGCATCCATCTCGCGTGCGCGGCCGCCGTCGACGCGTATGCGTGCGCGCGCGACGCCGGCCATCCGGTGATCGCGCTGATCGTCGGACCGGCGATGTCGGGCGCGTTCCTCGCGCACGGCTATCAGGCCAACCGCATCGTCGCGCTCGACGCGCCCGGCACGCTGGTGCACGCGATGGGCAAGGAAGCCGCCGCGCGCGTCACGCGCCGCACGGTCGAAGCGCTCGACGCGCTCGGCGAAACCATCGTGCCGATGTCGTATTCGATGGCGTCGTTCGCCAAGCTCGGGCTGCTCGACCGCTTGATCGAAGGCGTCGATGCGGATGCGCCGGACGCGTCGCAGATCGAGCATGTGCGACAGGTGCTGTGCGAGCAGATTCGCAGCGCGCGCGACGGTGGGCGCACGCTCGCGCATCGACTGGAATCGGCGGCGGCGCGCACGAATCGCGCGGCGTCGATCGAAGTGCGCCAGCGTCTCGCCGAACAATGGGATACCGTGTGATGCGGCTCTGCGCGGCGCCACCGTTTGCCGGCGGGCATGCGCTGTCATGCGACGCGCGCTGGCGGCCGCACGACCTGCTGCGCTTGCGGCGCCTGCCCGCATTCGACGACGAACCGGCGTGGGTCCGCGCGGCGTTCGAGCGCGCGCCCTATGCGGTCGTCAGACGCGCACTGGCCGCCGAGGGCTTCGTGGCGATCGGGGTGCGCGGTGTCGAGCGGGCGCAGCGCTATGGCACATGGGCAGAGGCCAGCGATATCGAAGCTGCCATGCCGCCGGAGACGTTGGCGGGCGCCACACCGATAACCGGGCGCGATGCGTTGCCGCCATTCGCGGCGCTTGCCTTTTTGCAAAGCGACACGCTCGGCCCGCTCGCCGGACTCGTCTGGGGACCGACGGGCAGCGCCGGTTTTGAACTGGCTACGCGCGTTCCAACCGTGACTGAGTCGAGCGATCTCGATCTGCTGATCCGCACGCCCGAACCGCTTGCCCAGGACTTCGCACGTGCCTTGCTCGATCAAGTGCTAACGCTCGCGAAACGCGCCGGCATTCGTGTCGACGCACAGCTCGAAACGCCGGCGGGTGGCATCGCGTTGGCCGAATGGGCTGCGGGCAAACCACGCGTGATGGCACGCAACGCACACGGTCCGCAATTGATTGCCGATCCGTGGGCCGCGGCTCGCACAGCTCAGGACGGCGACGCCTGATGCTCGCGCTGCTCTGTCCCGGCCAGGGCGCGCAGACCGATGGGTTCCTGCACCAACTGCCACAACATCGCGCGGTGCGTGACACGCTCGAAGAAGCCTCACAAGTACTGGGTGTCGATGTGCTGAGCCTGGACACGCCGGACGCGCTCCGTTCGACCGTCGCCGTGCAGCTCGGCTTGACGATAGCGGGCGTGGCTGTCGCGCGCGCGCTCGCAGATGAACAGCTCGCGCCGGAGGTCAGCGCGGGGTTGTCGGTCGGCGCGTATGCGGCGGCGGTGAGCTGCGGCGCGGTGCAGTTCGCCGATGCGTTGAAGATGGTGCGGCGGCGCGCCGAGCTGATGGAAGCGGCATACCCTTCCGGATATGGCCTCGCGGCGATTTCAGGTTTGACCGAGTATCAACTCGAAACACTCGCCGCGCGGCATGCGGATGAGCAACGGCAGCGCGTCTATATCGGCAATGTGAATGCGCCGCGTCAGATCGTCATGGCGGGCGCGAACGATGCGCTGGACGCGTTCATCGTCCGCGCGCTGGCGACGGGTGCGCGCAAGGCCAACCGGCTCGCGGTGAGCGTGCCGTCGCATTGCGAACTGCTCGCGCAGGCCACCGATGAACTCGCCGCCTATGCAAGCGAAGTGCCTTTTCATGCGCCGCACAGCACCTATATCGGCAATCGCGGCGGGCGGCCGTTGTATACGGCCGACGCGATCCGCGACGATCTCGCCACCAACATGCGCTACACCGTGCGCTGGTTCGACGCACTCACGGCAATGCAGGAAATGGGCGCGCGCGTGCTGATCGAAGCGCCGCCGGGGCAGGTGCTGACTGACATCGCGCGCGAGAACTTCCCGGACGCCACCGCACTCGCTGCCAGCATCTTCTCGTTCGACAGGCTCGTGGCGACGGCTCGCAGGCGTCTTGCGACGGACTGACGGAGCGTGAGCCGCGCTGCGGCCTGCTCCCGCTTCACCGCTTCACCGCGTCTCGATCAACTGCCGTCCCAACGCCTTCGCATACTGATCGCACGCACTGCGCGCCACGCGTGATGCCGCCAGCACGCCGACGTCCGCGTCATCGCGGTAGTACATCGCCACGTCGATCGGCGGCGGCAACGGACGCACCTGCAATTGCCCCAGTTCGCCACTGCTCAGATAAGGCTCGACGAACAGCGCGGGCACCGCCGCGATCCCGTAGCCATCGCGCAGCAGTTTCACAATCACCGCCACCGACGGCATGCACGTGACCTGCGTCTGCGCGAGCGGCACACCGGCGCGCTTCGCGAGGCCCTGCACGATCGCCTCGACCGCGAGTTGCGGTGCGGTGCCACGGCCAAACGTCAGCACCGGCTTGCTCAACACGGTCTGAACGTGTTTTGCGCGGCTGGCCGGAATCAGGTCGCTGCGCGCGATCCAGCGAACCGGGTAACTCGCCAGCAACGTCGCGACGATCGACGCCTCGTGCTCGCCGGTTTCCTCCACCTGAATCACCAGGTCCAGTTCGCCCGCGCGCAAACGCGGCCCGAGCACCGCGCTCGAATCGACCGTCAGATCCACGACGATCCGTTTGTACTCGCTATTGAGCATCCGGATGTAGTCCGGCAGCCAGCTATGCACGACCGTTTCGATCACGCCGAGCCGCAAGCGCGTGGCCACCAGGGTTTCGTCCTGCGCGGCCAGTTGCAGCGAGCGCGTGGCCTGCACGACGGAACGCGCATGCGCGAGCAGCCGTTCGCCATTCGCCGTGAGCTGAAAATCCGCTGCGTCGCGCTCGATCAACGCGACGCCCAACTCCGCCTCGAGTGTCTTGATGCGCAGCGAAATCGCGGCGGGCGTCGCGTGCATCGCGGCGGCCGTCGCGCGAAAACTGCCCAGCCGGGCAAGCGTCAGAAACGTTTCGACGAAGCGGGTATTCATGGGTGATGACTCTCTCGACAACGACGGGATGCGCGCGATTCTTAGCCCAACTCCCAGCCGGACTCTCAGCCGGAAACCGGCCGTGACGCCGTTAAGTTTAATTTAACGAAACGCAAGAAAAACTCGCTGGATGGATATTTTCGGCGTGACTAATCTGGATTGCATCGCAGGATTTCATCGATCACACGATTTACCTGGAGTCGAGCAGTCCATGTCCTACACACCATCCGAATTTCGTCGGCAGATTCGCAGCCGACGCCTGTCCGGCCCCACTGCGGGCTACTGCGGCGACTACGCGCAAGCCAATCTCGCCATCCTGCCGAAGCAATACGCCGACGACTTTCTGCGTTTCTGCACGCTCAATCCGAAGGCGTGCCCGTTGCTGGGCATCGGTGAACCGGGCGACTGGCGCGTGCCCGCGCTCGGCGCCGATCTCGACGTCCGCAACGACGTGCCCGCGTTTTACGTGTACCGCCACGGCGAGCGCGCCGAGGAAGTCCGCAGTCTCGACGAACTGTGGCGCGGCGACCTGGTGGTGTTCGCGATCGGCTGCTCGTTTTCCTTCGAGGAGATGTTGCGGCGTGAAGGCATCCCGTTGCGCCATCTCGAACAGCAGGTCAACGTGCCGATGTATCGCACGCGTGAGCGCAACGTCGCCGCCGGCGTGTTCGGCGGTAACCGCGTCGTGTCGATGCGGCCGATGAAAGCCGCCGACGCAATCCGCGCGATCCAGATCACCAGCCGTTTTCCAGCGGTGCATGGCGCGCCGGTTCATCTTGGCGATCCGTCGCTGATCGGTATTCGCGATCTGGCGCGGCCCGATTTCGGCGACGCGGTCGAAATACGCAGCGACGAGCTGCCGGTGTTCTGGGCCTGTGGCGTCACGCCGCAAGTGGCGATCGAAAGCGCGCGGCTGCCGTTTGCGATCGCGCACAAGCCCGGACACATGCTCGTCACCGACATTCCCAACACCTCGCTGGCGGTGCTGTAGCCACGGCGCGGCGAGTCCCACCGCAAGGCCGCGCGACGACATGCGGCCCACCACGACGACCGGAGTTCAAGCATGGAAACCGAAGCGCAGTTGACCGCGGACACCGACGCTTATGGCGCGTCCGGCACACGCAACGAGAGAGGCCCGTTCGCGTGGTATCGGCAGATCTCCGCGAGCGAGAAACGCGCGTTCTGGAGTTGCAAGATCGGCTACGTGCTCGACGCAATGGACACGCAGTTCCTGAGCTTCGTGATCCCGACGCTGATCGCGACATGGGGCATCACGCGCGGCGACGCCGGCCTGATCGGCACGGTCACGCTGCTGAGTTCGGCGCTCGGCGGATGGGGGGCCGGCGTGCTGTCGGACCGCATCGGCCGGGTGAAGACCTTGCAGATCACGATTCTCTGGTTCGCGGTTTTCACGCTGGCTTGCGCGCTCGCGCAAAACTTCTCGCAGTTGCTGTGGGCGCGCGGGCTGATGGGTCTCGGCTTCGGCGGCGAGTGGACGGCAGGAGCGGTGCTGATCGGCGAAGTGATCCGCGCGCGTGATCGCGGCAAGGCAGTGGGTTTGGTGCAGGCCGGCTGGGCGATCGGCTGGGGCGTGTCGACGCTGTTGTTCATGGCCGTGTTCTCGCTGGTGCCGGCCGAGTACGCATGGCGCGTGCTGTTTGCGATCGGCATCGCGCCGGCGCCGTTCGTGATCTGGATTCGCCGCTTCGTCGAAGAACCGGACGTGCATCGGCAGCAGAAAGAAGCGCAGGCCGCCACGCAAACGCGCACGTCACTGCTCGATATTTTTCGCGGCGATATTGTCTGGACGACGTTGCGGGCTTCCATCCTCGCGACCGGCGTGCAAGGCGGCTACTACGCGGTGACCACGTGGCTGCCGACGTATCTGAAAACCGAACGACATCTGAGCGTAATCGGCACCGGCAGCTATCTTGGCGTGGTGATCGCAGGTTCCTACTGCGGTTATCTGACAGGCGCTTATGTCAGCGACAGGATCGGCCGCAAGCGCGCGTTCATCGCATTCGCGCTGGCGTCGTGCGCGATCGCCTTGATCTACACGCAACTGCCGCTCGACAACCTCTCGATGCTCGTGCTCGGTTTCCCGCTCGGCTTCTGCGCATCGGGCATTTTCTCGGGTATGGGCGCGTTTCTCACCGAACTGTTTCCGACCCGCATTCGCGGCTCGGGTCAGGGGTTCTGCTACAACTTTGGCCGGGCGGTCGGTGCAACGTTTCCGTTCCTGATCGGCTACGTATCGCAAACGATGACGCTCGGCCATGCAATCGGCGTGTTTGCCGCGGCGGCGTATGGCGTGGTGATCCTGGCCGCGCTGACGCTGCCCGAAACCAAAGGACGGCAGCTGAGCGCCTGAACCACGCCGGCGCACGCAGCAAACGCGACCGCTGTGCACCCTCACGCCTGTTCCGGCGCGCGTCCGAGCACCTGCGAATCCGATGCCGCCGCCGACGTCTCACCATGCGCGTGCCCATGCCCATGCCCCGGCGTCGTCACCGCAGCGGTGCCGCCGGGCCGGCGCACCGACTTCGCGTGCCGCTCGATCAGCCGTTGCAGCAGACAGAACGCGCACAGCAGCGCGCCGATCACGATGCGCGTCCACCACGAACTGAGCGTGCCGTCGAACGTGATCAGCGCCTGGATCGTGCCGAGAATGCCGACGCCGAACAGCGAGCCGATTACGTAGCCGACGCCGCCCGTCAGCAGCGTGCCGCCGATCACGGTGGCCGCGATCGCATCGAGCTCCATGCCCTGCCCTTGCAGACCGTAGCCCGACAACACGTAGAACGTGAATACCGCGCCGCCGAGCGCGGAGCAAAAGCCGCTCAGCGCATACACGCCGATCCGCGTGTGCGCGACCGGCAGGCCCATCAGCAACGCCGAACGCGGATTGCCGCCGACCGCGTACACGTTGCGGCCGAAACGCGTGAAATGCGCGACATAGATCGCGCCCAGCAGCGTCACCAGCGCGATCAGCACGTTCGCGGTGACCGAGCCGATGCCGATGTCGAGACGAAACGCCGAGATCTTCTGGAACGTCGGATCGGTGATCGTGATCGACTGCGTCGTGATCAGAAAGCACAGGCCGCGCGCGAAGAACATCCCGGCCAGCGTGACGATGAACGCCTGCAGACGGAAGAAGTGAATCAGCGCGCCCTGCACCGCGCCGAACACGGTGCCCATCAGCAGCACGATCGGGATGATCACCCACACCGGCCAATGCCAGTGTTCGGACAGCACCGCCTCGACGATGGTTGTCAGCGCGACAACCGAACCCACCGACAGATCGATGCCGCCGGACACGATCACGAACGTCATGCCGATCGCGACGATCAGCAGGAACGCGTTGTCGACCAGCAGGTCCAGCAGCACCTGCCACGAGAAGAAACCGGTGTACATCACCGAGCCGAAACCGAACAGCGCGAAGAACAACAGGATCGTGACGGCGATCGGCAGCGTGCGCGGATCGAGGAGATGGGCGAGCGCTTCGAGAAGTCGTCTCATCGTGCCACCCCGCGCTGCCTGAAGATCGACGCGCCGAACGACATCGCGAGTGCGCGCGCCGCCGGCGACTGGATCACGCTGACCGCGAGCACCACGGCCGCCTTGACGACCAGCGTCGCTTCAGGCGGCACGCCGATCGAATAGGTGGTGTAGGTCAGCGTCTGGATGATCAGCGCGCCCAGCACCGTGCCCGCGAAACTGAAGCGGCCGCCGAGCAGCGACGTGCCGCCGAGCGTCACCGCGAGAATCGCGTCGAGTTCGAGCAGCAGGCCGGCGTTGTTGCCGTCGGCGCTGCGCACGTTCGAGCTGATCAGGATGCCCGCCATCGACGCGGTCAAGCCCGAGAAGCTGTACACCGCGAACACGAGCGCCTTGGAGCGCAAGCCGACCAGGCGTGTTGCGACCGGATTGACGCCGATCGCGCGAATGAAGAGTCCGAGCGCCGTGCCTTCGACGAGCGCGGCGGTGGCGAGCACGGCGATCGTCGCGATCCACACGGAACACGGCACGCCGAGCCAGTAGCCGCCGCCGACGAACAGATAGCCAGGCGCGCCGATCGGAATGATCTGCCCGGCCGTCAGCAGTTGCGCGATGCCACGGCCCGCGACCATCAGGATCAACGTGGCGATGATCGGCTGCATGCCGACGAAGGACACCAGCAAGCCGTTCCACATGCCGCTCAGCACGCCGACGATCAACGCCGCCACCAGTGCCTGCGCGACCAGCCCCGCGCTCGGCACCGGCTGCGTCGCGAGGATCGTGGCCGCGGCGGCGCCCGCGATCGCCACCACCGCGCCGACGGAAATGTCGATGCCGCGCGTCGCGATCACCAGCGTCATGCCGATCGCGACGAGCACCAGCGGCGCGGCGCGATTGAGCACATCGATCGGCGCGCCGAACAGATGGCCGTCGAGCATGCGCAGCCACAGGAAATGCGGATTCACCCACAGGTTCAGACCGCACAGCAGCGCGAGCGTGATGCACGGCCAGATCAACGGACGCTCGACGCCGTCGCGCGCGAACCAGTTCGATAGCTTCATTCGCCGCTCCCCGCGATGAGTCGATAGATGTTGTCTTCGGTTGACGCCTTGCCGGCGACCTCGGCGATCTTGCGCCGGTCGCGCAGCACCGCGACGCGGTGGCTCACGCGCAGCACTTCGCCGATCTCCGACGAAATGAACAGGATGCTCAGACCGTTCGCGCAGAGCGCCAGCAGCCGGTCCATAATGTCGAACTTTGCGGCGACGTCGATGCCGCGCGTCGGTTCGTCGAGGATCAGCAGCTTCGGGTCGGTGGCGAGCCAGCGCGCGAGCAGCGCTTTCTGCTGGTTGCCGCCGGATAGCAGGCCGATCGGCTGCTCGGCGTCCGAAGCCTTGATGCCGAGCCGCTCGATCCATAGATCGGCCAGTTCGCGCGCGCGCTGCCGGCTGATCTTGCGCCACCAGCCGCGCCGCGCCTGCAGCGCCAGCAGAATGTTCTCGCGGATCGACAGCTCGGCGACGATGCCCTCTTTCTTGCGATCTTCCGCGCAATAGCCGATGCCGTGGCGCACCGCGTCGCGCGGCGAGCGCAGCCGCACGGGCCGGCCTTGCACGAGAATCGTGCCGCTGTCCGCGCGGTCCGCGCCGAACAGCAGGCGCGCGGTTTCCGTGCGGCCCGAGCCGAGCAGGCCGGCGAGGCCGAGAATCTGGCCGTGTTGCACGTCGAGATCGATCGGCTGGAGCGTGCCGCGCCGTCCGACACCGCGAAGTTCGACGAACGGCTGCGCCGTCTGAACACGCTGCGGATCCTGCGCGCCGTCATCGGACGCGTGCGCCGGATGGGCTTCGTGCGCGGCTTCGCGCAAGCGCGCGCTCATGCGCTCGTGACCGACCATCTTCGACACCAGCTGATCGGCGGACAGATCGCGCGCGAGGTATTCGCCTTCGCGCTCGCCGTTGCGCATCACCGTGATGCGGTCGGAAATCGCGTAGGTCTGTTCGATGAAATGCGTGACGAACAGAATCGCGATACCCGATTGCTTAAGATGCCGAAGTATTTTGAAAAGCTGCGCGACTTCGCTGTCGTCGAGACTCGAAGTCGGCTCGTCGAGAATCAGCACGCGCGCGTCGACCGATAGCGCTCGCGCGATCGCCACCATCTGCTGCACGGCGATCGGATACGCGTCGAGCGAACGCGTGACGTCGAGTGTCACGTCGAGGCGCGCCAGCGCGGCCTGCGCGCGCCGTTTGATGTCGGGCCAGTCGATCGCGCCGAAGCGCTTAGGCTGCCGGCCCGCGAAAATGTTTTCCGCCACCGACAGGTTCGGACACAGGTTGACTTCCTGATACAGCGTGCGAACGCCGGCCGCTTCGGCTTCTTGCGGCGACGCAAACGCGACCACTTCACCGCCGAGGCGGATCGTGCCCGCATCGGGCGCGATGACGCCGGTGAGCACGTTGATCAAGGTGGATTTGCCGGCGCCGTTCTGCCCCATCAGCGTATGAACCTCGCCGGGAAACAGGCGGAAATCGACCCGCTGCAGGGCCTTCACACCGGGGAATGTCTTGCTGACGCCGGCCGTGGCCAGAATGGGTTCAGGCGCGCTGGCGGCGCCGTCGGCGCCATTGACGATGGCGCCGTTCGCGCCAATAGCCGGCTGGTTCGGTTCGGAAGCGGGATGAGTCATGGACCTCGCTCGATCGGCTATGCGTGGGTTCGGCAGGTTCCAGCGGGATCCTGTTGAAAAGAGACCGCCCGCTGCCGAAGCAGCCCGGGCGGCCAGGCACCACTGGAGAAACCTGTTCGATCTATCCGTACTTGTGCATCTCCTCCGCGCCGCCTACCCGGCGGCGCATGTCGTGAGGAAAGCCTGGTCTGCGCTTCAGTACTTGCGCGTCGGCAGGGTTTGCGCCGCGACGCTCATCGGGAAGACGGTCTCTTCCGTGAGGATGCGTTTGGGCAGCGGCTTACCGGCCACCACGTCCTTCACCGCCGACATCAATTGCGGCCCCAGCAGCGGACTGCACTCCACGTCGACATTCATCTTGCCCGCGGCCATCGCCTGGAAGCCGCCCTTGGTCGCGTCGAACGACACGACGACGATGTCCTTGCCCGGATGCATGCCGGCCTCTTCCATCGCCTGGATCGCGCCGAGCGCCATGTCGTCGTTATGCGCATAAACGACGTTGATCTTGTTGCCGTAGGTCTTGATGAACGCTTCCATCACTTGCTTGCCGCCGGCGAGCGTGAAGTCGCCGCTTTGCGACGCGATGATCTTGAACTTGGGATCGCTCTTGATCACTTCGATCAGACCGGAGTGGCGGTCGTTGGCGGGCGCCGAGCCGACCGTGCCCTGCAGTTCAGCGATGTTGATCGGGCCTTTGTCGTCTTTGTAGTGATCTGCGAGCCAGTGGCCGCCGCGCCGCCCTTCCTCGAGGAAGTCGGAGCCGATCATCGTCACGTAGAGCGAGGTGTCTTTGACATCGATGTTGCGGTCGGTGAGGATCACCGGAATCTTCGCGGCTTTGGCTTCGCGAAGCACCGGTTCCCAGCCGGATTCAACGACCGGCGAAAACGCGATCACGTCAACTTTTTGCGCGATGTACGAACGGATCGCCTTGATCTGGTTTTCCTGCTTCTGCTGGGCGTCGGAGAACTTGAGCTTGATCTTCGCGTCCGCTGCGGCGGACTTGACCGACTCGGTGTTGGCGGTTCGCCATGCGCTTTCCGCGCCGACCTGCGCGAAACCGAGCGTAATCTGTTTATCCTGCGCGTAAGCGCCCGGCGTAGCCAGCGTCAGCGCGCCGATGCCTGCGGAAAGTGCGAGCGCGCCCAACGCACGACATGCGGCACGTCGTGTATTCGCCATGACTGTCTCCTGATCGTTGTTGTATAGGCGACCCAGCGAACCTGCCCAGCCCCTTCGGCCCTCACGGTGCGTGGATCGTGATGTAGCGTACTGTCTGGAGCGTTAACCGTCCAATCATATGATTCGCGGGAGCAATATCAATTTTGGTATAGCCGGCGGGATCGGCGCTGGACGCGACGGCAGAGAACGGAAAAAAGCGGAAAAGTTAGTGGCCCGCCGCGCGCGGCGTCACCGAGCGAAACGTCAGATTGACCCGCTCGCCAATCACGCGCGGCTCTTTCGGCACCCGGTGCCGCCACTGTGCCTGGGTGTCGCCCTTCATCACCAGCAAGCTGCCGCCCTTCAGCAAGAAAGACCGCACGACGCCGGTCTTGTTGTGTCGCAAATCGAACGTGCGCGCGACGCCCAGGCTGACCGATGCAATAACCGGCTGCACGCCGAGTTCGGGCTCGCGGTCCGCGTGCCAGCCCATGCTGTCCGCCCCGCTGCGGTAGCGGTTGAGCAGCACGCTGTTAAAGCGCGCGCCGCAGACGGCCTCCACGGCCGCCTTCAGTTCGGCGACGGCCGGCGTCCACGGTTGCGGCAGGTTGCGAATGCCCGAGTAGACGTACACCGCGTCCGGCTCGCCCTGCCACGCAGTCAGACGCGGTAGCGCGACGCGACCGGCGGGCGTGCCCATCGTGTCCTGTCGCCAGGCCACTTCGCCGATCAGTTGCGTCAAAGCGCGCGCTGCGGCGGCGGGGGGCAGCCAGTCGGGATACCAGTCGACGTCAGGCGTCGGCAGGTCATCGAAAAGATCCATCATGCGGTTACCTGGATGCTGAATGCGATTGCGCGGACTAAACATGCGCGGTGAGAACCTTGGCTATTATGGCGGGAACGACGAACGCGCTCGCCCATGTGCGTTGCGCTGTCATTCCACGCTGTCGTTAAAATCCCTCATTTCTTTCATAACGGACTACCGTCATGACTCTTTCCGATCAGGCACTCGATCAACTCTTTCGCGAGGCGCGCACCCATAACAGCTGGCAGCCCAAGCCGGTCGACGACGCCGTGCTCAGGCAACTCACCGAACTGGCCTTGCTCGGACCGACCTCGGCGAATTCGAGCCCCGGCCGCTTCGTGTTCGTCAAGACGCCGCAAGGCAAGGAGAAGCTGCGTCCGGCGTTGTCGGCGGGCAATCTGGAGAAGACGATGGCTGCGCCGGTCACGGTGATCGTCGGGATGGATATGGCGTTTTACGAGCATCTGCCGCGACTCTTTCCGCATGCGGATGCGCGCAGCTGGTTCGCCGGCAACGACCGCGCGATCGCGGACACGGCATTTCGCAATTCGACGCTGCAAGGTGGCTATCTGCTGCTTGCCGCCCGCGCGCTCGGTCTGGACACGGGTCCGATGTCGGGCTTCGACGCTGCCAAAGTGGACGAAGCGTTCTTTGCCGGCACCACCGTGAAGTCGAATTTCCTGATTAATCTCGGCTATGGTGATCCGTCGACACTGTTCGCGCGCAGTCCACGTTTCTCGTTCGACGAAGCCGCGCGGATTGTCTGATGCCCCGGCGCGGCTGGGTGCGGCTGGGTGCGGCTGAGTGCGGCTGGGTGCATTCGCGGCCGATGCGCTCAGGTGAGGATCGCCACGTAAAACACTACCGTGCCGATCAACGCGCCGACGAAGCAGAAGCCCTCGTCGGCCTCGTCGCCATTCGAGCGCAGCCATGCGCCGACGACGCCGAACAGCCCCGCGATGCCCAGCGCGACGCACAGCATCACCACGCCGAATAGTGCGCTCTTGCCCAGCTCGGAGAAGTCGATGTTGCGCACGGCGAAATACAGGCCAAGGGCCATTAAAGAAATGCCGACGAGCGGCAACATCACATGGCTGCCCTCGCGCCCGACGTGATGCGCGTGATGCTCATGATGCGCATGGCGCAATTGATGGCCCGATCTGAGCAGCTTCATGATGTGCCTCCCCCATCACCGTCTGCCGGCGACAAATCCCGTCATTGCCGAACCGCTGCGGCCCTCGCGGCGACCTTGCAACAAGCCGGTTCCTTTTGAGCATAGTCCACGCGCGGGCACAATTCAAAGCCCATTTAATTCGGTTGCACAGCGCGCTTCGACAAGCCTCGCGGCTACCGGGAATTGCTGCTATGCACGATTGCGCTCGCGCTTTTAGCGCAGGGCGCACGGCGCACGGCGCGTAATCCGCGAATTTGGCGCCTTCGGCAAGCGCCGGCACATGCCGGTAGAATGGTTCGCCCGGTCGCGAGCAGCGCTGCTGCCGACGAGCCATCGCCGACGCTCCTCAGTTCGTGCCGGCCCCTTCCCGCCCTGATCCTCTTATGCGCCGCTCATCGTTTTTTGTTCGCTTCATTCTGATTGGCATCCTGCTGCATATCTACGTAGGCTTACGTCTGATTCCGGACATGCCGATCGACGCCACCGGCCGCTGGTTGAGCGGCGCGTGGCTCGTGCTGTCGATCTTTCTGATTCCGCTGGGCATGATGGCGCGCAGCATCAAGCGACAACCGCTCGGCGACCGGCTTGCATGGGTCGGGCTGCTGGCGTTGGGCTTCTTCTCTTCGCTGCTGGTGCTCACCTTCGCGCGCGACCTGGTGCTCGCCTCGCTGCTGACCGTCGATGCGATCTGGCCGAATGCCATCGCAATCGCCCACTGGCGGACGGGCTCGGCGGCGGCGGTGCCGTTGCTCGCGCTGCTGTCGACGCTGGTGGGCCTGTTCAATGCGCGTCGCCGCGCAAAGGTGGTGACGATCGAAGTGCCGATCGACGACCTGCCGGCCGAACTCGACGGCTTCACGATCGTTCAGATCAGCGACATTCACGTGGGGCCGACCATCAAGGCCCGCTACGTGGATGCGATCGTCGACGCGGTGAACCGGCTCAAGCCTGATCTGATTGCTGTCACCGGTGACGTGGTGGACGGCAGCGTGCCGCAGTTGACCCGGCACACGCAACCGCTGTCGCGGCTCAGCGCGCGTCACGGCGCTTTTCTGGTGACCGGCAACCACGAGTACTACGCCGGCGCGAATGCGTGGATCGACGAGTTCCGCCGCCTGGGCTTGAACGTACTGCTTAACGAACACGTGATCGTGGATCACGATGGCGCGCGTGCGGTCATTGCTGGCGTGACCGACTATTCGGCAGGCCATCACGACCCGTCGCATCGCAGCGATCCGGTTGCGGCGCTCGCCGGCGCGCCAGGCGACATATTGATCAAGGTGCTGCTCGCCCACCAGCCGCGTTCCGCCGAAGCCGCCGCTGCGGCGGGCTTCACGCTGCAGTTGTCGGGCCACACGCACGGCGGCCAGTTCTTCCCGTGGAATTTCTTCGTGCGCTTTCAGCAGCCGTTCACGGCGGGTCTCGCGCGCCTGAACGGACTGTGGGTGTATACGAGCCGAGGCACCGGCTACTGGGGCCCGCCGAAGCGGCTGGGCGCGCCGTCGGAAATCACACGTTTGCGCCTCGTACCCGGCGAGCCGGACTAGATCGACGCTTACCAGATTGACTACTGCGCCGGCGCCACGGCCACGCTGACTTCCGGCGCAAACGTCACCGACACCTGCATGCCCGGCGCGATATTGGCGACCGCCGCCGGCTCACGGCTCTGGATATGGAACGCGGAGCCGTCCGCGCCCTTCAGCGCCAATACGCCGGTGGCGCGGTCGATTGCCGCAACCTCGGCGGTCACCGTTTGCGCGGTGTCGCGCGGGGCGGCCTGCGCGAACTTGCCTTGACCGTCCGCGGCATGCGTGACCCGGATCACCGCGTTGCGGATCATCCGGATATGGACCTTGCTACCCAGTCTGATCTGCGCGAGGTTGCGCGCGTCAGTGACGGTGAAGGCGCCTTCGCCGCCATGCGCGTCGAGTACGGTCAGCGAGCGCTTCGCCTGGTCGATTGATTTCACGACGCCTTCCGCCTGCATCGTGCGGCTGCCTTCGAACGGCGCGGGCAGAAGCGCGGCGGACGATACAAGCGGCGCAAACGCCAGCAACGCGCCGGCAACGATGCCGGAAGCTTTCACTTTCATACATTCCTCAAATAGGCCGAACGGCGGAACAGCAACGATGTCGTAGCTGATGAATGGCGCGTGGCTCGGCGCGCAAAGACGACTGAACAGTGCACGAACAAACATGCGAGCCAAACCGTCACAAGCAAAGCACAAAAAAGCGAACGTGAATGGAGCACCGCAGCAGCACGACACGCTCCGGAGTATCCAGACAGTGTGTTTTCCGAGAGAATGACCGTCAATATTCGGAGTCCGTATTTACGCGTGGATTGTTCCGTAAAAGTCAGTCGAAACGTCCTCAAACATGCGACGAAGGATTCGATGCGTCGCGTGATCCTGGCTTGACTTAAGTTTGTCCAGCCGCCTAGAATTCGCCAACCCCATTCAACCGGAATAACGATCTTGGACAGTGGCAGTTGTACTCGCCGAGCTTCGCTTCGCCCGATCGCCTGATCGGCAAGATTTCCGCGCCAGTCTTTCCTCTGCCGCCGTCTTGCCTTCGGGCCCGACAGCGCACGTCGTTCGCAAACCTTGTTGTACCAGTGAAGTGCCAGTGAAGCCGCGCATCGTGCATTTCCATGCCGACGCTCTGCGCCTTCGCGCGCCGCGAGCCATGGCTCGCGCGCTTCGTCGCGCATGACCACGCGCGCCCCATCGCGGCGACGCGCTGTTGTCACGCGTGGGGTTCACACTGCGCGAACACGCGCGTCAACCTTTCTGAACGATGACATTCGAATTCGTCTGGCGGCTCCTTGCCGCCTTTGCCTGTGGTGTCGCCATCGGCCTCGAGCGGCAGATGCGCCAGCGCAGTGCCGGCCTGCGCACCATCACGCTGGTCGCGAGCGGCGCGTGCCTGTTCGTCACGCTCGGCGTGTTGACGGGCACCGGCACGGCCGGCATCACGCAGATCGCCGCGTATGTGGTGTCCGGCGTCGGTTTTCTCGGCGGCGGCGTCATCATGCGCGACAAGGGTTCCATTCAGGGGATCAACACCGCGGCGACGCTGTGGTGCTCGGCGGCGGTGGGCGTGTTGTGCGGCGCGGGTCATTATGGGCCGGCGCTCGCCGGTACCGCGGTCGTGCTGCTGACCAACACGGTGCTGCGCGAAGTGAGCCGCACGATCAACGCCGCACCGGTTTCAAACGCCGACCTGGTGCGCGAGTACGTGTTGACGATCGTCTGCCGCGAGGCCGACGAGATCCACATTCGCACCGCCATTTCCAATTCCATGTACTCGACGCCACTGTCGTTTCAGAGTCTGACGAGTGAAGACCTCGAGCACGATGCCGGACGCATCCGCGTGACGGCGACGCTCAAGCTGCATCCAAAAGACCAGTCGAAGCTCGAACAGATGGCAAGCCGCCTGAGCATGGAAAAGAGTGTGTCCAGCGTCAGCTGGACGGCGACAGAAGCGGAGCCGACGCCGGAGTGACGCGCCGCGTGCAGGTTCCCCATGTCAGCGCGCATCGTCTACACTTCATCTGCAATAGATAGACATTGTTAATTCCGCGTCCTGAAAATGGACGGCCCCATCACCTTCGACTAAGCTCTAGCACCGTGATTTTTTATCCCTCAACCATGGAGTCCCGAATATGGAACACGGCATCATTGCATGGCTCATCATCGGCGCGATCGCAGGTTGGCTCGCAGGTGTGCTGGTCAAGGGCGGCGGCTTCGGCCTGATCGTCGACATCATTGTCGGGATTGTCGGCGCGTTCATCGGCGGCTGGCTTGCCGGCGTGCTGCATATCTCGCTGGGCGGCGGCTGGATCGGCTCGATCATCACCGCTGTGATCGGCGCGGTCATTCTATTGTTTCTTATCCGCCTCATCCGACGAGGCAGTTGAGCACAGCATCTGATGTCCGAAGAAGCGTCAGGGGCGAACGCCGCCTGACGCTTCGCTGCTTCAAAGACCCGTCTGGGTCGCCGGCAACATCGAGCCGGTATCGTGCAACCGCATATGCCAGGCGAAGGCCTGGTCCAACCGATGCGGCGTCTGCCCTCCCCCTCGCAAAGCGTCCCGATAGTAGTCACGCAGCAGATCGCGATACAGCGGGTGTGCGCAGTTTTCGATGATCAACATCGCGCGTTCTCGCGGCGCCAATCCGCGCAGATCGGCAAGGCCCTGCTCCGTCACGACCACGTCCACGTCGTGTTCGTTGTGATCGCAGTGCGGCACCATCGGCACGATGCTCGAAATGCGGCCGCCCTTCGCCATCGACTTCGTTGCGAAGATCGCGCATGACGCGTTGCGCGCGAAGTCGCCCGATCCGCCGATGCCGTTCATCATGTGCGTGCCGCCCACGTGTGTCGAATTCACGTTGCCGTAGATATCGAGTTCGAGCGCGGTATTCAGCGCGATCAGACCGAGCCGGCGAATCACTTCAGGATGGTTGCTGACTTCTTGCGGACGCAGCACGAGGCGGTCGCGATAGCGCGCCAGTTCGCTGAACACCTGCGCCTGGCGCGCGGCCGACAACGTGATCGATGCACCCGACGCGAAGGTCACCTTGCCGGCGTCCATCAGATCGAAGGTCGAATCCTGCAGTACTTCTGAGTAAATTTCGAACGCGTCGAAAGGCGAATCGACGAAGCCGGCGAGCACCGCGTTCGCAATCGTGCCGATGCCCGCCTGCAATGGCGGCAATTGCCGGGGCATGCGTGCGCGCGACACTTCGTGCCGGAAAAATTCGATCAGATGGCCGGCAATCAACTGGGTTTCCTGATCCGCCGGGAGCACCGTCGAGGAACTGTCGGCCATATTGGTGATGACGATCGCTGCGATCTTCTCGAGCGGAATGTCGATGGCCGGCGTCCCGACGCGGTCCTGCGCACGAACGATGGGCAGCGGCTCGCGGTGCGGCCTGCGGCCCGGAATCCAGATGTCGTGCAGCCCTTCGAGCGCGAGCGGCTGCGCAAGATTGATTTCGACGATCACCTTGTCGGCGAGGATCGCGAAGCTGGCCGAATTGCCGACCGAGGTGGTCGGCACAATGCCGCCGGTCTCGGTGATCGCGGTGGCTTCGATGATGGCGACGTCGAGTTTGCCGAGCTGGTTCGCGCGCAGCATCTCGACGGTTTCAGACAGATGCTGATCGACGAACATGACGTCGCCGCGATTGATCGCGTCGCGCAAGGTCTTGTCGACCTGGAACGGCAGACGGCGCGCGAGCACGTGCGCCTCGGTGAGCATGCGGTCCACGTCATGACCGAGCGATGCGCCCGTCATCAACGTGATACGCAGCGACTTGCCTTCCTCGCGCGCCCGCTCCGCCAGCGCCACCGGGACGGCTTTCGCGTCGCCCGCGCGCGTGAAGCCGCTCGCGCCCACGCGCATGCCGTCCTGAATCAGAAGCGCCGCTTCGGCGGCTGAGGTGATTTTTCCGCGCAGTGCGGCACAACGAATCCGGTCTTCGTACATGAAACTGACTCTCTCCAAAATCCCCAGGGGGCGGACTACCGGTGCGCACGTCTGCGGTGTGCTTCGCTCAGTAGCCAGAATGTCGCACCCGCCGCGGCGTCTCCTCGGCTTCTCGATGGGGACGGCGTCGCGGCCTGGTGTTTCGCCGTTTGCGCAGTGCTCGCGGCAGGTGTTACCCGTACTTCAGATGCTGCTAGTGGCGCTGCTTAGCTGCCGAAATAGGTATTGCAGAAGCTCACCGGGCCGACGCACTCTTCTGCTTTGGCCTTCGGCGCTGCAACGCGGCCGTGTGCGGCGACGTCGTCGGCGCGCTGCGCATTCGCCTGGGCAACCTGTTGCTCAGGTGCGGCAGGTGCTGTTTGCGCATGGGCGACAACAGCGGACAGAGAGCAGGCAATCAGGACAAGCTTCAACACTTTCATTTCATTCTCCAGGACTTACGGTAGCTGCGCGGCAGTGACTGCGTGGCAGTGATGAAACTATAGGATTGCCACTCACGCAGATAAACGGGGCTGGCCGGAAGTGATCTTTCCAACTGGCGGAAGGATCGCTGGGGATGGAGGGAATCGGTGCGCATCGCTTAACGCGCGTTGAACGGCGCGTCCTTGTCGAGCAACGCGGTGCGAATGAAGTGCAGGCAACCCAGGATGCGCTGCAGGTCGTGCCGTCTGTCGCGATCGGCATGCACCGTTTGCAGCATGTCCTGCGCGATCCACGAGGCCGAGCGCACGGAGACGAGCGCGCGTTCGAGCGCTCGCGTACCGGGCCGCTCGAAGAGCAGCGCGAGGTCCGCGCGAGTGCGCTCGATAGCACCGCTCCAGCGTGGATGAAGGGCGTCCACATAAGCGGCGCGCGCCGTTTCGTTGCGCAGATCGATCACCGCGTGGCCGACTTCGAGCGTCGCGAGCATCCAGCGCAACGCGTCGCGCCGACGTCGGGAACGCCGCGTCAGGAGCATGCGCAGTTGCGAGGTCAGATCGTGCGTGCTCGACTGGAAACGCTGATTGAGTCCCGGCAATTCGCCCTTGCACGCGAACACGGCTTGCGCGCGCAAGTCGCCCATGATCCGTTCGATGAGCCATGGCATGTCGGCCGGAAAGACCACCGCGAAGACCAGCGCCGCCAGCAACATCGACGCCGTGAGCGCGATGCCATTATTGATGAGCAGATCCGGCGCATAAGCGACGACGTTGTCCGGTCCGGCGAGCAGGCAGAAAAACACGGAAAAGCCGATGCCATACCCGGCTGCATACTTGCGTGTCGCAATGAATGCGCCCAGCGCAAGCACCGGTGCGAGCATCGTGCAAAGCAATGGGAAGCCGTCAATGTTCGGGTACACGTAGCACGTGAACAGGTAGCCGGTCATTGTCGCGAGCACCGCGCCGACCGCCATCTGCACGGCCATCTTCGTCGCGTTCGGCGCGGTCGAGGTCAACGCGCAGGCCAACGCCGCACCGATCATCGCGAGGCCGCCGCTCGGCCAGTCGGTCGCGATCCAGAACGAGCCCGCAATGGCCATCACCACGGCGGAACGCACAAACGCAAACGCGACGACGAAGCTGTTCGTGTGGCTCACATAGCGGCTCGGATTGCGTCGCTGCTGCAGGCTCTCGGGCTTGCGCCGAGCCAACGATGCGTAGGTCTCCGAGTAGCGGATCCACTCGTCGACGAAGCGGTATAGCAGTTCCGCCGCCGTGTCGAAGTCCGCCAGCGATTCGGCGGGTGCCGGCTCGAGTGGCCGTCTCGTTTCGCGCACGCGCCGTGGCAGATTCGCCTGGAAGAGACGCAAGCCGCCCAGTTGCGCGGCGTCCGCGGCCGGCGCGCTGCGCGGCGCAAGCAGCGTGGCCAGTTCACGGAAGTACGGCGTGATCGCCGCGATCACCGGTGCCGCGCCGTTCGCGCGCAACCGCTTGAGCAGCTGGTGCAATGCATGCAGTCGCGCGCAGGCATCCATGAACTCGCCGTTCAGACGGCCGAGATGCTGGCTGCGCGAGCGCATCGCCGGGTCTTCGAAGGCGGCGAAGGTACGCGTCGCCTCGAAACCGACGATCTCGTCGACGAGGTCCGCAAAGCGCCGTTCGAATTGGCCACGCTCGATACCGCGATCCAGCACATCGGCAGCGAACGCAGTAAAATTTGCGAATCGATTTTGCAGCGCCCGCCGCAGCGCAAGACTCGAGCGCTGCGGCACGATCAGCGCACTCACCGCGCTTGAACACACGATGCCGACCGCCACTTCCGCCGCGCGCGTAAGCGCCGCCAGAAACAGATCGTGCGGCGCCGTGACATTCGGAATGCCGATCAGCGCGGCGGTGTAGCCCGCCAGCACGAAGCCGTACCACCTGAAATGCCGATACCGGACCGCCGCAGCAATACAGGCGCTAACCCAGCCGATCATGCCGAGCATATACAACTCGGGCTGCTGGACGAACAGCGCGCCGAGCACCAGCGCGGCGACCGTCCCCACCGCCGTGCCGAGAATCCGGTAGAAACTCTTTGCGAGCACCATCCCGCTGAACGGTTGCATCAGCACGAACACCGTTGTCATCGCGATGCGCGGTTGCGGCAGATCGAACAGCATCGCAATGCCCAGCGCCAGCAGACCCGCCGTGACGGTTTTCAGCAAATGCAGCCAGATCAAGCCGTCGCTGGTCGACCAGTCGCGTACGGCGGGAATGAACGTCCGGCGATTGAATGTTTGCCACAGCACGCTCCACGGCCGGAAGAGGTCCGCCGTCGGTTTGATCGCATGTTGGCGTTTCATCTGAAAGCAATGCGTCCCGGTTGGTCGCTGAAAGAAGCGCCGGCGAACACCGCGCACACCGGCAGGCAAGGCGCCGATTGTAGGAGCATGCTATGGAGGCATTAAGGGGATAGGTGCGGAACGTCCCTTCCAGAACGGACAACAATGCGCCTGCGAGACAGGCGGACAATACGGCTTCTGCCGTGAAATAGAAGGATCGATGGATACGTTACAAAATATGCGAGTGTTCGTGCGCGTGGTCGAAGCCGGCAGTTTCACCGCCGCCGCGCAGTCGCTCAATTCGACGACCGGCGCGATGTCGCGCGCGGTTTCGGAACTCGAAGCCCATCTGCGTACGCGCTTGCTGAACCGCTCGACGCGACGGCTCGCGCTCACCACTGCGGGCGAGCGTTATCTGAAGCGCTCCCAGCAGATTCTCGCGGACGTCGACACCGCGGAAGAGGAAGCCAGTTGCGCGCACGAGCGGCCGACGGGTGCCTTGCGCATGCATAGCTTCGCGAGCATCGGACAGCATTATGTGTTGCCGGCCATCAAGCGCTATCGCGCGCTTTATCCGGAGGTGACCGTCGAGCTGACGTTGTCGCAGCGCATGCCCGATCTGTTCGAAGGCAGCGCCGATGTCGCCGTGATCGGCGCCTCGACTCTGCCTGATTCGGATCTCGTGTCGCTGCCGCTCGGGACGACCTTTAGCATTTTGTGCGCTTCGCCGGCTTATGTGCGAGCGCACGGTGCGCCGCAAAAGCCGGGCGATCTGGCGAATCATGAATGTCTGATCCTGCACACGCCGGCGTTTCCGCCGCACGAATGGGTGCTCGACGGCCCGCACGGCAGCGAGATGATGGAAGTGAACGGCCCAGTGCACGTCAATATTGCGGAGTCGCTGATCGTGGCGATTCGCGAAGGAATGGGTATCGGTATGGTGCCGCTTTATGCGGCTATTTCGGGGTTGCGTGATGGCACGTTAGTGCGTGTGTTGCCGGAACATACGCTGCAAAAGATGAATGTTTATGCGCTGTATCCATCCCGCAAGTTCATCGATGCAAAGACAAGGACGTGGGTCGAATTCTTGCGTACGCACCTACCGAAGGTGATTGCACGCGATGAAGCGCTGCTGGCTGAGGTTGGGCAAACGAATTCCGGTGATGTCGAGTTGCCTGTGGGGGCAAGCGGCGTCGGGGATATTGCCGCGCTGTGATGCGGATTTAGCAGTGGGCGCCGCCGGTTGCGAAAAGACGCGGCGGTGCTGAAAACAGGGATGTGCGTTGGCGGTGTGCAGCGGCTATTCGATTGCCGACTAGTTGGTCCGCACGCGGTGTACCGGGACGGTGCGCTGCGGGTGAGTCGCGATGGCGCGTCGGTGGTGGGCCGGGGCTATCTGGAGACCGGTTATGCTAACGCGCTGCGGATCGGGAAGCCGTGACGTGCGGCGAGAGGATGGAGCGCGGTTTCGCAGCCGTTTTCTGCCCTTGCGCCCTGCGGATTCCGCCGCCCCAAACGCAGAAACCCCACCTTTTGGGGGTGGGGTTTCTGTTCACTGCTGGGGAGCCTGACGATTACCTACTTTCACACGGGCAATCCGCACTATCATCGGCGTAGAGTCGTTTCACGGTCCTGTTCGGGATGGGAAGGGGTGGGACCGACTCGCTATGGTCATCAGGCATG
>NZ_VTUZ01000018.1 GCF_008369935.1 Paraburkholderia panacisoli
ACCACTCTTGTTGCAATGGTAGACCTTGCCACCGTACCAAAGTACGAGCGCCACGTTGAAATTGGGACCTGCGGCGACGCCGTTCCTGTAAACGATGCCGTTGACAAGCGTCCATTTCGAGCCAGACTTGTCGATGATGTACGGCGCGGAAGGTAGGGTGGTACCGTCCGCGGAAATGCTGCCCAAACGCGGATCGATGGTGCTCACCCATGCCGAGCCGTTCCATTGATAGAACTGGCCGCTCTTGTTTTGGTGATAAATGCTGCCGTTGTACCACAGCGCGAGCGCCACATTGTAGTTACCCCCAGCTACTGCCCCGTTTTTATATAGCAGCCCGCCCGACAGCGTCCATACGGCCCCTGCACTGTCTGTAATCGAACTTGCCGGCGGCATCGCCGTGCCGCTCGCGGATGCAGTACTCGCATGCGCCGTTGCTTTGCTGGTAGCAGCGCCAGTAGTGCCACTGCTACCGTCTTCGCCGCCGCCACCACAGGCCGTCAAAAGATAACTTCCACCGAGGGCCGCCAGCCCACCAATAAATTGACGTCGTTTTACCATGGCTGATTATTTTCCACTGTCGATAAAAATATCGGAAAAAATACAAATATTGATCTTTATAGACTTCGAATTAATGAGTTTTTGTGGATAACTCGGTTTACTTCGTTATGCTAATTATGTAAAAAGATCTTCTTCTGATTCCTGGGCGCAGCTTAAATGCTGATTAAAGCGAGCGATGGCAGGCTCGACCACGTGTGGCAATCCAGCAGACGAGCGCCGTCGATCGCTGCCGCGAGCGATCCGCGCGTCCTACTGCGTCAAAAAATCTTGGGAGACGATATGGCTACGACATCCATTGCTGCTCGGACCCTCTCGCCACCTGATGCGCAAACGTTTCAGCAGACGAATGCCGATCACCTTAGCAGCACGCAATTTCTTCCGTACCGCCTTCGCGAACGGGGTAGATCCTACCCGAAGTACTTTCCAAATCCTCCAGGAAATAGTACTTTTCGGACAAATAGTAATAATTTTTCTAATAAATTGTTGTGTCGCCAAAATCCCTGCTTTCTCATGATGATAAGAGGATTGAATGGTCACAATTATTGCGAATTCGACCCCCAGAAAAAATCGCGTTTTGCGGAGTGATTTCAAGTGCGGAAGCGAGCCAAGTCGGTGATGCACCGTTCGGGGGCGCGTTTTCGCTCGCGCCGGATAGCAGCCATGGCCGGAACTCCGCGAACTTGGTCGTTACGAGGGGCGGTGCTTTAGAGATTCGCGCAAAGATTGCGGGTCTTCAGACGCGACATTTCCGATGCCGCATCGCAAAGCGGCTTGTGCTCTCCCCGGGATAGACGAGCTTTTCGGTGCTGCCCTCTAACGTGAGCGAGGCCGGCGCCGTTGCGCGCGCTAGAAAGGGCGTGGCGCGTTCAGAGGGTTTGACGGCGATACAGTCCTCGCAATCCCGCCGTCTTCAGTGTCCCCGGTTCGGGAGCCAGCCCGAAGACATCGATGAAACAATCGGAGGAAGAGGACGTAACTAGCGCAGCCGCGATATTCGATGGGTCTGCATTCGAGTTTCGAGTGAAAACCGATTCTTGATTTGTCGCGGCCCACTTCGTGACCGCGCTGGCCAGCATAAACTATCGACCGAGTAACCTTTTTGCTGAAAAAACCAGATCAGGATGATAGGTCTTCATATAGTGCATAACCCTCGCCCGCAGCCCCCATTCTGGAACCGCATAGACCTGGTAGACCAAAATCGCCTCATTCGATATCTCGTACTTTTTCGAGAAATATAATTGCAAAAAGTTGCTACTGGTTAGAATGCCGCGGTACAGTTCTGCGAAGGGATGCTGGCATAAATAAGTCTTATTATATCCAATCGCGAATGGCACGAAATCTTTGGTTTTTCTGGCGAGATACGAGAACAAGGCCATGCTTACCTCTGGCCACTCCGGTCTGAATACGTCGTCGATCGCGATAATGCCGTTATCGCTAACGACTGCTTCGGCCAGATTCAGATCGTTGAGGGCGACATCGTGATGATGTCCCCCGTCAATATGAAAAAAACGAACCTTTCCTACTTTTCCTTCGATATCGCTGGGCGTTACCTCTGTAGAGGGTCGTTCGTCGATAAAAACGCCTTTCGCGTCAACGCCAAACTTCGTCAGATTCCGGACAAACACATCTTTATCACCGCAACCGGAGATGTCAACATTGAACTCCTGTCTCCCGAAGATATCGATTGCGTAGCAAAGGCGCCCGTTGTTGCTGATTGCCATCGGAATGAATGACTTTCCGTGATGAACTCCAATTTCTGTGATGGCGCCAGTAATGCCGTTATCGAGTTGCGATTCGAGTAGTCTCGCGAATATTTCGGCATCACATCTTGCTAGCCACCCATCAACTTCTCTTCTTCGGTGCCTGATGTATTCGTCGAGTATTTTACTGGTCATAATCGCCCTCTTTATTTCAATTCGATGATATGCCGGCTCTAAGAATTATCAATGGGGTGCGATGCTCAACGAATTTTCAGGAACAGGACGCGGGAATGCACATTGCAATCATGGTACCGCCGCGTCACGTGCCATTCGGGTGTTTTGGCCGACCACGTGGAGGTGTTGGCCGATTGTGGTGAATATTCGCTGAGATCTCTGGACGACAGATCCGCGAGATACAGTGCGGGTTTGCTGTCGCGATCGGTGGCCGGCTGGAATAGGGTCCTGCACATGAACCTTGCGCACATTAGTGCCGTCTTCGTTCAGGAGCCACACGCGGGCATCGACCACATCGTGCGACCCTCGTGATAGAACGCGACCGTATGGTCGTCGGATGGCACCCCGAATTGGCGGACCCATGTGCCATAGCCGACGAACTCCTAAGGCACCTCGGACAGCACAGATCCAGCAGCCAGTTGCCGTCGTTGCAGAAGCTCTTCTGGCAGAAGTCGTTGCAACGGCATGTCACACGACGCGGCCTGAGCCGCGTCACTTTCGCACCATTTTTCCACGGCTATTTTTTGGCATCGGCGAATCGTTCGCTATAGGGGCCGGGCTTGAAAACATGGCGACATTGCGACCGGGCGCAGCGAGTTGAACGTTTGCCCCGGTTCCCGCGGGCCCGAAACCCCGATGCCTTTTTGCTTTCACTTCCTTGCATCGACCCTGTATCTGGGACCAAGACCTAAAAGAACAATATTCATGATGAGCGGTGGACGCGTTAATGTACCAGCGCCGCGCGGGCGGGTACCCGACGTTTGGTACTCGCGTGCCATGCGGGCGAAACGTGCTTCTACTTATTGATTCAATTTTTCATGGATTTTTTATGCTCATCAAGAATGTTGCAGTCAGTCTGCCGTCCAAAGTCGTTACAAACGAAGAAGTTATCGACTTGATTCGTTTCCATTCCAAGGAATACGAAGGCGACATCGACCGGGGTATGCGTACCATCAAGACGCTGCTCGACCGAAGCGGGCTGGTCAACCGGCGCTGGTGCGAAAGCCACGAGGCGCCCATTGATCACGTTGCAATGGCGACGCGCAAGGCGTTATCCGAATCGTATCTGCGGCCGGAACATATCGAGCTGTTCATTTTTGTCGGCATCGGCAGGGGATTTCTAGAGCCGGGTAACAGCCATATGATGGCCAGCGCACTGGGGTTCGTGAATGCCGAATGCTTCGACGTCGTCGATGCCTGCATGAGCTGGACACGAGCGATGTCAATTATCGACAGTCTCTTCAAGTCCGGTCAGTACAGAAACGCTATGATTGTGAATGCCGAGTTCAATATGCTGGCCGGCGGGCCACTCTTTCCGGCAAATTTTGCGTTGAAGAACTCGGCTCAAATCGAATATACGTTGCCGTCGTTTACGATCGGCGAGGCGGCCACCGCCACGCTGCTTGTCGCGAAGGAGCCGGATAATTTCAGTTTCGCGTTCCGCGCGCGCCCGGAGATATCGGACCTGTGCACCATTCCGATTCCGGGCTATGAAGGGTTTTGCCACCCGTCGGATCGGATCGGAAAGAATGGCAACATGCGTTTCACATCATTCGGTCATGAGCTTCACAAGAATTCCGACGAGCTGTCCGCGGTGATGGAGAAACTGCCCGTGCCGAAGAAAGAGATCGACATCGTCTTTACCCACGCATCGTCGAAGGCGGCGTGGCACGGTTTTGGAGCAAAGGCGGGGATCGAGGACAAGATGTATCACATCTACCCGGAAACCGGTAATCTCGTGTCGGCGTCGATCCCGGCTGCCATTTCCATGGCCAAGGAAAGCGGGCAGTTGAAGAGAGGCGACCGGGTGGTTTGCTGGGTCGGCAGCGCCGGCATGTCATTCAACGTTAGCAGCTTCAAATTCTGAGGCTGAGCAAGCAAAGATAAAGCACAAATGAAAGCCATTTCAGGGGGCATCCGCTATCTCAACCGGGTGGTGTTCGACGCCGCCAAGGTATCGGACTACAGTGTGTTGGCGGTTGGCGTGATCGGTACGATCGGGCATCCGGTGTACTGGTTGTGGTGGACCTTCGTCGATCCTCAACCCAACGAAAATCTGTTGATGCGCGTGATCGGCACAGCCGCCTGCGCGCTGCTGCTTTTGCGCCGTTACTGGCCGGTTTCGATGGCGCGCTTCCTGCCGTGGTATTACTTCGCGACGGTAGCCTATACGCTACCGTTCTTTTTCACCTATTACCTGTTGGCCGGTCACTATTCGATGCTCTGGTCGATGGCCGAACTGGGAATGATCTTTTTCCTGATCGCCATTTTCCCGTCGTTCGCCGCGTTGTCGCTGAATCTGTTGTTGGGCATCGGTTTGGCGATCCTGTGCGCGAAGATCGTAATTCCGCAGTCCGTCCACGTGGATGCGCATCTGTTTCTCTACACCTATTTGCCGGTGTTCACGTTTGGCATTTTCGCCGGCCTCACGTTCAGCTATAGCAACCTGAAGGGGATCGTCGCGCAGGCCAGAAACGGCGCGCTGCGCGCGCTCGCCGGCTCGATCGCGCATGAAATGCGCAATCCGCTCAGCCAACTGAGGCTCGTGTTGGATCGCGTGGAAGAGGCGCTGCCCGCCACGGCGGATGGCCGCACGCCGCCGGCCCTGCCGCACGACAGAGCGGCGTCGCTTTACCGGCATCTCGCGCATGGCCAGTTGTCGATCGAGCGCGGCCTGCGCATCATCGCGATGACACTGGATGAAGTGAGCGCGAAACCCATCCCGTCGGACCGTCTCGTCTATCTGAGCGCGGCCGCCGCCACGCGTAAGGCGCTGGACGAATACGGCTTCGCCGACCAGCAGGAGCGCGCAAAGGTCCGGCTCGCGGTGCTCGAGGATTTTACGTTCAAGGTCGACGAAACCGTCTATCTGTTCACGCTGTTCAATCTGATCAAGAATGCGCTTCATCATATTGCCGCGCATCCTTCGGCGACACTTACGCTCACGGTCGACCGGCAAACGGTGCTGGTCCACGACACCGGGCCGGGCATTGCGCCCGACATCGTGCCGCATCTGTTCGAGCCTTTCCGCACTACCGGCAATTCGGCGGGTACGGGCCTTGGCCTGGCCTACTGCCAGCGCGCGATGCATGCGTTCGGCGGCACGATCGGCTGCCGCTCGGAAGTCGGCAAATTCACGCGGTTCACCCTGCAATTTCCCGTTATCCTGGAGCGCGAGGTGACGGACCATGAGCAGAAGATCATCGACCGCGCCACGCCGTTTTTCAGCGGCAAACGCATTCTCGTCGTGGACGACGATGCCGCGCTAAGGAGCAGAGCGCGCCGCGCATTGTCGAAGGTGGGCGCCGACTTGAGCGAAGCGGAGAACGGCGAGGCGGCGTTGAGCGTGCTTCAGCAGTCAGCGCGCTTCGACCTCGTGCTAATGGACATCAACATGCCGGTTCTGGACGGCTACAGCACTGCCGAGAGAATTCGCGCCGACCGTCAGTCGCCGAACTGGAACGTGCTGATCGCCGCTTATACGGCGGAGCCGGGCAACGTGACCCGCGTGCTTGCCCGGCGCGCCGGCATGGACGACATGATCAGCAAATCCTGCAGCGTGGTGGAATTGATCACCACGCTCGAGAACCTCTTCGAAAACGGCAATCGCTATCTTCACAGCGAGCGCTTCGAAGGGTTCGCCGGCAAGACGATCGTCGTCGCGGACGACGACACCTACAGCCGGCTGGTTGCCAAGGGTTATCTGGAGCGATGCGGTGCGAGCGTCATCGAGGCCGAGCACGGCCCGGCGGTGCTGGCGAAGCTGGAGGAGGGCCGCGCGATTGATGCGATCGTGATGGACGTGAATATGCCGGGAATGGGCGGCGTGGAAACCACCACGCTGATTCGCGCGCGTGCGGACTCGTATGCCGAAGTCCCCATCGTTGCATTGACCAGCCACGCCGACATGGATGCCGTGCAGGCATGTCTTGCCGCGGGCATGAACGAGGTCATGCTCAAGCCCGTTCAGGTCGGCTCGTTCTACGCCGGCCTGGCAAGACAGTTTGCAAGGCAACGTGTGTTGCGTTCGCCGGCGCAGGCCGAGGCGGCACGGACATCCGCTGTGCAAGCCGCCAAGTCCGAGCCGGTCAAGGAAGCACCGCTGCTCGACGAGAAGCACCTTGAAGAACTGGTCGCGCTCGATTTGCTGGACCAGACATTCCTCAACGGTATCGAGCAGATTCGCTCGACTGTCGCGCGGCTCGCGGCCAGCGTGGCGGTTCGCGATCTAGAAGCGACGCACGCGGCGTTGCATGTTTTGTTGGGCGTCAGCGGCAATATTGGCGCAAAGGCGCTGCATCAATTCGTGCGGCAGATCTATCCGCGCGTGGTGGAAGGCGAATGGCCTGCGCAGGCCGACTGGCTGGCGCGAATCTGCTCGTTGAGCGACCAGTCAGCGCCCGCTCTGCGGACGTATTTCGATTCGGCGAACGCGCGTGGCGATCATCGGGACGTGTTGAAGGATTGACGGCCGTTTGAGGGTGCCGCCGGCGCGGCCGCCAGTGGCACGAACGCGGCGAGCAGCGAGGCGCCCGTTGTGAGTACGCCGGCAAGCGCGGCGAGTCAGTAGGCGGGGATGCGTGATGTGTTGAACGCATCGGGTGGGCTTTCATCAGGAACGCCGCCGCCACGACCCGCAGGAGACAAACGCCGCCTCATAATTACATCAACCGCGTTACTCCCGTTGCGGGTTGCCCAGGAAGCCCGGCAGACCGATCGCGGCGACGCTTCCCGCCAGCTTGATCGCCTCGCGCAGCGAGCGCGCAAACGCTTCGTCGTCGGACGGCAGGGGCAGCATGCTGCGAAACAGATCAGCCCAGCGGAACTCTTCCAGCGGTACGGTGGTTTTCTCGAATGCGCCTGCGTCGCGAGCGAATGCCGCGAGGCTTCGGTATTCATCGTTGCTCAGGTCCCAGACATGGCGAGGCATGTTGGTAAAGCTCACGCGCCCGCCCTGCGCGTCGTAGGGATACGTCCAGCGCCGGTCTTCCATCGTCAGCCAGAACTGCTGGACTGTCAGCGACGAAAGATCTTCCTGAAGGACGACCGGCACCGCAGCAATCCGCAGCGCATGCAGCGCGGCGACGATGTGGTGATGGTCGGTCACATAAGGCTTTCCTTGGGGGCCCAGCACGACTGGCACCGGCTTTTCGGCAATTGCCATCTGCAGGTCATGTTCCGACAGGCTTCGGTATTGCTCGATCTTCTTCGCGACCTCGCGCATGCCGTGCGTCATCTGTGTCGGTCGCAACTGTTCAAGGGCAATTTGCTTCATGACGTGCTCCCCCAGGTGGACCTCAACCGGCGACGCCGGCGAGATGCGTTTGCGTTGTTTGTGTCCTGGCCGCAATCGCTTGCTGCACCCATAGCAAACCCTATTCCCAGCGGCCACGGTACGGCCGACTTCGATCACGGCGGCCGCCAGCGAGGAATGCTGCTTGCTCGCCCCGCAAATTGAACGTGGCCGCGTTCACGTCGCGCAGTTTCGCACTCTAGTCCCCGGTCCTTTCAAGGAGGCAACAATGGATTCCGAAGAAAAGCGAGAAATAGCGCCCGGCCAGGAGAGTGTGATGGAAGCCACTAGCGAACACATCGAAGAAACCGGCGGATGTGCGTGCGGTGCGGTGCGCTTTCGTGTCACCGCGCGACCGAGGCGCGTGTCCATTTGCCATTGCATGACCTGCCGCCGAATACACGGCAATGTGTTCGGCGGTTATGCAATGTTCGCGCGCGACGCTGTGGAGTTTTCGGCCCCACGAAAGCCTGGCAGAGTTCGCCCGGCGCGCGAAGGTATTTTTGCCCGACGTGCGGCTCGGTCGCGTTCATGGAATATGTGGGAAGCGACGAGCTAGACCTGCCGCTGGGTGCGTTCGACCGGGTGGGGATTTATGAGCCGACCTACGAACTGTGGTGCTGCCACAAGGAGCCCTGGTTGCCCGCAGGCGTGCGCACCGAATATGACAAGGACCGGCTCAGGTAGTCCGCGGGGGAACGCTGTTTGCTGCGGTTAAAAAGCAACCGGCGTAACCGGCACAAGGGAGTCGATATGACTGACACGAAGCAATCCAACACGCAGGCTGGCAATCCGAAGAATGCAGGCAAGGTCCAGGGCCAGCAACAGCAGAACCAGCAGAAGATGCCGCAGCATCAAGGCGGTCAGCGGCAGCCATGACGATGTTTGTTGCGTGCATACCGCTGATGTTTTTGCCGACGCTCACTCGCGAGGGTGGGCGCCGGGCAGGAATGCCCAACATGGCCGTTGAGAAAGCCGATAAACCCCAGCACACGCACAGCAGCAAGGCCGCCAGTCCAGACATCGACCGCGACCAGCAACCGGCGAGACTGGCGGACTGCCGCCGTTGCGCGCTATGGCGCGACGCCACACAACCAGTCGGCGGCGAAGGGCCGCGTAACGCGTCGATCATGCTGGTCGGCGAACAGCCGGGCGATGCGGAAGACCTGCAAGGCCGGCCTTTTGTCGGACCCGCCGGCGCACTGCTCAATAAAGCACTCGAAGAAGCGGGGCTGGAGCGCGCCGACGTCTACGTCACGAACGCAGTCAAGCATTTCAAGTGGACGCCGCGCGGCAAGCGTCGCATGCACAAAACGCCGGCGCAAAGAGAAGTTGCAGCCTGTGAATACTGGCTCGAACGGGAATTTCGGCAGATAGAAGCGCGCGTGATCGTCACATTGGGCGCTACCGCGCTTAAAGCCGTGCTGGACGATGCGCACTCGCGGCTACAGGATGCGCTCGGCAAAACGATCGAACACGGCGAACACCTCATTGTCGCAACCTATCATCCGTCGTTCGCGCTGCGTGCGCCGGACCCCGAAACCCGCCGGCGCGTCTATGAAACGATCGTCGAATCACTCCAGACAGCGCGCAAACTCAGCCATCAGCACAAGCGGTCCACGTGATTTCAAACACATGCACTCCCCCGCATGTGCCGCAAGCACGCCTCACTTGTGAATTGCCAACCTTAACTGACGCAGCTGCCGGTCCGACACCGGAGCCGCATGATTTCCCCAGGTATTCCTGACGAAGCTCACCACCTGCGCGATTTCCGTCGAGGTGAACTGATCGTTGAGCGCCGTTGAGGTCGCGGACCGGCCACGCGCGGACTACGAGCCACGCGCTCGATGCGCCCGACACGCCGGCCGGCTGCTTCTTTGCGCGGCATCTGCGCGGGTTCGGCGCGTTAGCGCGATAATCCGCCGTAGCACCGTGGCACGCCGCTTGCGCCATGTTCGCGATGGATGCGCCGTATCGCACGATCTACCGTGCGGAGTGAGGAGAACACCCATGGATACCCCAACCGTAGAGCGGACGCCGGACGTCGCGCCCGAGGAAGCACAGCGTGTGCCGGTCACGTTTGAAATCAATGGCGAAAAGCGGCACTTCGAAGTGGAGGCATGGACCTCGCTGCTCGATCTGCTGCGCGAGCACTGTCATCTGACAGGAACGAAAAAAGGCTGCGATCACGGACAATGCGGAGCGTGCACCGCGATTGTCGACGGCCTGAGAATCAACACCTGTCTCGCGCTCGCCGTGGTGCGCGATGGCGCGTCGATCACGACGATCGAAGGGCTGGCCGAAGGCGACAGGTTGCATCGGGTCCAGCAGGCTTTCATCGACCATGACGCGTTTCAGTGCGGCTACTGTACGCCGGGGCAAATCTGTTCCGCGGTCGCGATGCTCGCCGAAGGCCACGTCAAGTGCGCCGACGATATCCGCGAGCAGATGAGCGGCAACCTGTGCCGGTGCGGCGCGTACACCAACATAGTCGCGGCGATTCTGGACGCAGCGGATCTCGCGGACGGGCAGCCCGGCGCACAGGGAGCCAGTTCATGAACCGCTTTTCCTATACGCGTGCAAACGCGGTGGCCGATGCGATCGCGCAGCATCGCGCGAATGCCGCCGCTGCGTTCATCGCGGGCGGCACCAATCTCGTGGATCTGTTGCGCGAGGACGTGGCGCGCCCGAAAGTGCTGGTCGATATCAACCGCCTGCCGCTCAAGCAGATCGAAGCCACACCTGACGGTGGCTTGAAAATCGGCGCGCTGGTCACCAACAGCGCGGTCGCTTACAACGAGACCGTCGCCGCGCGCTATCCGCTGCTCGCCGACGCGATTCTGGCCGGCGCGTCGGCGCAGATCCGCAATGTGGCGACCGTCGGCGGCAATTTGCTGCAACGCACCCGCTGTCATTACTTCTACGACGTGGGCACGCCGTGCAACAAGCGCGAGCCCGGCTCCGGCTGTCCGGCGCTGAACGGCATCAATCGCATTCACGCGATTCTCGGCGCGAGCGAACAGTGCATCGCCGTGCATCCGTCGGACATGTGCGTGGCGCTCGCAGCGCTCGACGCGACCGTGCATCTCGACGGCAAGGACGGTGCGCGCACGCTCGCGTTCGCGGATTTTCACCGCCTGCCGGGCGACACGCCGAACCTCGACACCAATCTGCGCGACGACGAATTGGTCACGGCCATCGAATTGCCGATGCAAGGTTTTGCGTCGCATCACGCGTATGTGAAAGTGCGCGACCGTGCGTCGTATGCGTTCGCGCTGGTGTCGGCGGCGCTGGGCGTCGAACTCGACGGCGACAGGATCGTGGCGGCGCATTGCGCGCTCGGCGGCGTCGCGCATAAGCCGTGGCGCCGTCCCGAGGCCGAAGCCCGGTTGCGCGGCAAACCGCTGAACGCGGCCACGGTGCGCGAGTTTGCCGCTGAGTTGCTGCGCGGCGCGCAGGGCCGTCCCGGCAATGCGTTCAAGATCGATCTGGCGCGGCGTGTGATCGTGCGCGCGTTCGAACTGGCTACGCAACGTTCGTTCGAGGAGGCCGCATCATGAACCGCGCCGAAACATTGCCGGCATTGCGCGCCATCGGCGTACCGCACAAGCGTGTCGACGGCAGGCTGAAGGTGACCGGCGCCGCGCGCTATGCGGCCGAATTCACCGCCGACGCAATGACTTATGGCTTCGTCGTATCGAGCACGATCACGACCGGCCGCATCGTATCGATCGACGTATCGGCCGCGCTCGCATTGCGCGGCGTGCTGCTCGTGCTGACCCATCAGAACCGCCCGCCGCTCCCGCTCGACGAAAAGCTATACAAGGACATGATCGCGCCCAGCGGCACACCGTTCCGGCCGCTATGGGACGAGCGCGTGTGGTATAGCGGCCAGCCGGTTGCGCTAGTGGTGGCCGAGTCGCACGAACTGGCGCGCTATGCGGCGTCGCTCGTCGTCGTGCGTTATGAAAGCACCCCGCATCGAACCGACATCGACCAGGCGGTGATGAGCGCCGTGTCGCCTTCCACGGAAAAAGGCGGCTTCGATCCGCCGCCGCCCGCACGCGGCGATGCCCACGCCGCGCTCGCCAGCGCCGCTGCTCGGGTCGATGCGTTCTACAGCACGCCGGCGGAATATCACAGTCCGATGGAAATGCACGGCTGCACCGTGGTGCCGGACGAGCAGGGCCGCCTGACCGTGTACGAGAAGACGCAGGGCGTCGGCAATACCAAGTCGTATCTGACCCGGGTATTCGGTCTGAACGACGATGAGGTGCAGGTCATTGCGCCGTTCGTCGGCGGCGCGTTCGGCTCCGGCTTGCGGCCGTACTATCACCTCGCGCTCGCGGTGATGGCCGCGCGCGAACTGAAACGGCCGGTGCGGCTCACGCTGACGCGCCAGCAGATGTTCACCTTCGCGCATCGTCCGCAGTCCATCCAGCGCGTCGCGCTCGGGGCTGACGCGCACGGCAGATTGCAGGCGGTGATTCACGAAGCCGTGGCGGAGACCTCGCAATACGAAGAATTTTGCGAATCGACGGTGAACTGGGCGGGCAAGCTCTATCGGTGCGATAACGTGGCGATGGGCTACAAGCTGGTCCGGCTCGATGTGCCCACGCCCTCGGATGCGCGCGCGCCCGGTGCGACTGAGGGCCTGTTCCCGCTCGAAATGGCGATGGATGAACTGGCCGAAGCATTGCAGATGGACCCGCTCGAATTGCGGCTCATCAACTATGCCGAGCGTGACGCCAACAAGAATCTGCCGTTTTCGAGCAAGGCGCTGCGCGAGTGCTATCGCGAAGGGGCGGCGCGCTTCGGCTGGAGCCAGCGGCCGCTCGCGCCGCGCGCGCGGCGCGAGGGCCACGAGTTGATCGGCTGGGGCATGGCGACCGGCGCGTGGGACGCGATGCAGATCGAAGCGGCGGCGCGTGCGGTGATGACGCGCGACGGCCGCGTGACCGTGTCGAGTTCGACCGCCGATATCGGCACCGGCACCTACACGGCGATGAGCCAGATTGCGGCGGACGCGCTCGGCGTCGCGGTGAGCGACGTGAGCTTCGAACTCGGCGACACGCGTTTGCCGAAAGCGCCGATCGAAGGCGGGTCGTGGACGGTGTCGTCGGTGGGCAGCGCGGTCGACGTCGTGTGCAAGAGGTTGCACAACCGGCTCGTCGAACTCGCGCGCGAGCATGGCGGCGGCCGTTTCGCGGCGGCGCCGCGCGAAGAGGTGCGGCGTTCGGGCAACCGGCTCGTCTGCGGGGCGGGCCCGGAGGATGCCGTCCGTATCGATACACTGCTCGAGCGCGCCGGCCTCGAAGAAGTGGAGGAGCAGGCGAGCGTGAAGCCGCACGAAAAGCAGCGGGCGTATTCGATGGGCACGCATTCGGCCGTGTTCGTCGAGGTGCGCGTGGACGAAGCGCTCGGCACCGTGCGGGTGACGCGCGTGGTCAGCGCGATTGCCGCCGGGCGCATCGTCAATCCGAAGATGGCGGCCAATCAGATCGCCGGCGGCGTGGTGTGGGGCATCAGCATGGCGCTGCACGAGGATGGTCAGTTCGACCACGCGCTCGGCCGGCAGATGAATCACAACTTCGCCGAATACCACGTGCCGGTGAATGCCGACATTCGCGAAATCGACGTATTGTTTGTCGACGAGCATGACGACATCGTCAATCCACTTGGGGTGAAGGGCGTTGGCGAGATCGGTATGGTGGGCGTGGCCGCGGCGGTGAGCAATGCAATCTGGCATGCCACCGGAAAAAGGATAAGGGACTTGCCGATTACTCTCGACAAGCTGATTACCTAGTCAGCGCCTCTGCCATGTCCAGCGGGGCGGCCGTCCCGGCCGCCCTCGGCAGCAAGAGGTAATGCCAGATTCAGCGGCTACTGCCCACGGTCGTTTCCATCACCCCGCTGCCGAGCGACTGAAACAACGCCGCCGTATCGCTGAACTGGTCGCCCTGTGCACGGGTCCGGTCGATCGCTGTCTGCAATGCCTGGCGTTGCGCGTCGAGCAGCGCAGTCTGACTGATGCCGCCGACGTCGTACTGCTGGCGCGCGATCACGAGACTCGCCTGGGCCTGCTGGTCGGCGTCGTCGCGGGCTTGCAATTCGCGCGCATTGTCCTGCAATGCGCTCAGCGAATCGGCAACCTGCTGCAAGGCCTGCAACACTGTCTGCTGATATGCCGCTAACGCCGCGTCATAAGCCGCTTGCGCGGCGCGCTTTTTCGCGCGCAATTCTCCGCCGTGGAAAAGAGGTTGGGTCAGATTGAGGCCCACGTTCCAGATATTCAGACCTTTTACGATGTCGCCCATGCTGGTGCGCTCCGACCCAATCCCCGCCGATAAGGAAAACTGCGGATACAGATTCGCCGTCGCCACGCCCACGTTCGCGCTGGCCTGATGCAGCAACGCTTCCGATGCGCGAATGTCGGGCCGTTCGCGTGCCAGCGTCGAGGGCAGTGTGACGGGGATGTCGTTGGGCAATCGGAGCGTATCCAGCGTGATGTCGCTGTAGTCCGCTTTCGACGGCGCGACGCCCACCAGAATCGCGAGTTGATGATCGGCCTGCGCGAGCTGTGTGGTCAGCGGCGGCAACGACGCGCGTGTCTGTTCAAGCAGCGTGCGCTGACTGTGCACGTCGAGTCGAGCCACACCGCCGGCGGCGTAGCGCGCTTCGATGATTGCCAGTTGCCGTGCCTGTGCATCGGCGAGACGTTGCGTCAGCGTGATCTGCTGTTGCAGCGACGCGCGCCGCACAGCGGTCAACACGACATTGCCGGCGATGGAAAGCCGGGCGGCGTCGAGTTCGAACGACTGGTAATCGACTTGCGCGAGGCTTGCTTCGAGCGCGCGCCGATTGCCGCCGAAAACGTCGAATACATACGACACGCTCACCGATGCGTTGAACAACGAAAACGGTCCCGGCGCTTCAGCGAGCGGAACGCCGAACGCAGCGGGATCGACCTTCTGCCGCGAGGCTGAAATCTTTGCATCCACGACGGGATACTGCGTCGCGCCCGCCTGCGCGGTGTAGTTCTCGCGCGCCTCGAGCAGTTTCGCGCGAGCTTGCCCGAGTGTCGGGCTTTGACGCAACGCCTGATCGACAAGGCGATCGAGCGCATCCGAATGGAACTGCCGCCACCACATGGGCAACGTGCTGTCGGCGACGCTAAATGTTTGCGCCGATCCCGACGCGCCTTCGCCCGGCGCGCCGCGTTCGGGCAGCGGCTCGCGCGTATAGCTTTGCGTATCGGGCGCCGCCGGTGCCTGAAAATCGGGGCCGACCGCGCAACCGCCTAGCGCGAGCACGCACGCGATAACGATTGGTTTCATCGACGTGTCCTCCTAGTCCAGCGTGCGCCGATAGAAGCGCAGGGCAATAGCCATCACGATGGCCGTAAAAAGCACCATGGGCCACACGGACGGCCATAGATCAGCCCAGCCACTGCCCTTGAGCACAATGCCGCGAATCAGCCGGTTGAAATAGGTCAGCGGCAACAGATTGCCGAGGAACTGCGCCCATCGCGGCATGCCTGCGAACGGAAACATGAAGCCGGACAGCAGGATGTTGGGCAGAAAGTAGAACATTGTCAGCTGCATCGCCTGCAACTGATTCTGCGCGAGCGAAGACAGCGTGATACCGACTGTCAGGTTCGCCGCGATGAAAAGCAATGCGGCCAGATAGATCGCCACCACACTGCCGACGAATGGCACATGGAACACAAAGCGCATTGCTACAAGAATGATCGTCGCCTGAATGAGGCCGATCGCAACGTAAGGCACGATCTTGCCGGTCATCACCTCGATGGGCAGAACAGGGGTTGCGAGCAGGTTTTCCATCGTGCCGCGCTCGCGTTCACGCGTGATGGCGAGGCCCGTCATCATCACGAGCGTCATGGTCAGGATCACGCCCATCAGGCCGGGAACCACGTTGTATTGCGTAATGCCTTCCGGGTTGTACAGGCTGTGGATCTGCACGCCGAATGCGCTCGGGCCGCCGTTCAGATGCGCGAGCGCACCGGTGATGTCCTTGTCCGCCACCGGTTGAATCAGGCCCGGCAATGCGGCGAGAGCGGTGTTGGTTGCGGTGGGATCGGTTGCATCGGCTTCGACCAGCAACGACGGACGTTCGCCTCGCAGCAGTTGTCGCGAGAAATCCACCGGGACGTTCAGCACGAATTGCACGCGGCCTTGCGCGAGCGCGCGGCGGCCCGCTTCTTCGTCCGGCAGTATTTCGACGATGTCGAAATAGGCCGAGTTCGTCATGGCCGCGACGAAGCTGCGTGAAAACGCGCTCTGGTCGTGAATGATGATGGCTGTCGGCAGATGCCTGGGATCGCTATTGATCGCGAAACCGAACAGCGTCATTTGAATGATCGGCAGACCCACGATCATGGCAAACGTAATGCGGTCGCGCCGTAATTGCAGGAACTCCTTGAGGACGATGCTCCACCAGCGCGTCAGTGAAAATGCGATTGCTCTGCTCATGATGGCGCTCCGAAGTTATCTTTCGAATGGCTCATCAGATAGATGAACACCTCTTCGAGTCCTGTGCTGATCGGCTCGATACGCAGCGTCGTGCCGGCAGTGGCTTGCCTGATCGCCTTTTCCAGCGCTTCGTGATCGCTGCCGCTGACATGCAGCGCGGAACCGAATACGACGGTCTGGTCGACGCCGGGCATCGTGCGAAGCCGTTCGGACAGGTCGCTCAGACGTTCGCCGTAGATCGACCAGGTCGCGAGATCCTGTGACGCGATGACTTCGTTCGCCGTGCCTTGCGCCAGCAACTTGCCGTATGCGATGTACCCGAGCTTGTGGCAGCGCTCGGCCTCGTCCATGTAATGCGTGCTGACCAGCACCGAGATGCCGCGCGCCGCCAACCGGTGGAGCTCTTCCCAGAAGTCGCGTCGCGCGGCGGGGTCCACGCCCGCCGTGGGTTCGTCGAGCAACAACAGTTTCGGCTCGTGCAGCATGCATGCGGCCAGCGCAAGACGTTGCTTCCAGCCGCCGGACAGCGAGCCGGTTAGCTGATTCGCCCGGCTTTGCAGCCCGAGCGATTCGAGCGAGCGATCGACGGCTTCGCGCCGGTTGCGCATCTGATACATACGCGCCACGAAGTCGAGATTCTCGCGGATGGTCAGGTCTTCCCAATACGAAAACCGCTGCGTCATATAGCCGACGCTGCGCTTGATCTGCGCGCTCTCGCGCTGGATGTCGTAGCCCAGACAGGTGCCGGTGCCGGAGTCCGGCGTGAGCAGTCCGCACATCAGGCGGATCGAGGTGGTCTTGCCGCTGCCGTTTGGGCCGAGAAAGCCGAAAATCTCGCCGCGCGCGACTTGCAGCGTCACGTCGTTGACCACGTGCTTGTCGCCGAAGTGTTTGTTCAGGTTATGGACGTCGATCGCGTATGCGGGGCTATCGGCGTTCATTTCCGCACCACCGTCACGGGCTGCCCCGGATGAAGCTTCGCTGCATCCGCGACGGACGGATGCGCTTCGATCATGAACACCAGCTTCGCGCGGCTTTCGTTGCTATAAATGACCGGTGGCGTGTACTCGGCCTTGTTCGACACGTAGGTGATCTTCGCCGGCACATCGGCTGCGCAGCCGTCGCACTGTATCGTCACGTCGCGGCCCGGGGTCATTGCGCCGACCAGCGTCTGCGGCACGAAAAAGCGCACCTTGACGTTCTGCGGCGGCAGCATCTGCACGACCGGGTTTCCGGCAGGCACCCATTCGCCGGCGCGAAAGAGCGTGTCGTAGACGAGGCCGTCTGCGGGCGCGGTCACACGCTTCTGGTCCAACTTCCACTGTGCCTGCGCGACGACCGCTTCGGCGGCCGCGACCTGGGCCTGCTGCGCGGCAATCTGCTGCGAACGGCCAGGCAGGCGCGCGACTTCGACCTGACTGGTGAGTTCGCGTACTTGCGCTGCGGTGGCGTCGGCATTGGCGCGCGAATCGTCGAGCTGCGCCTTTGAAATGCCGCCTGCGCGGAACTGCGCCTCGTCGCGTGTCAGTTGCAGCGATGCCTTGCGCGCATTGGCGACGGCCTGAGAACGTTGTGCGCGATTGACGTTGACTTCGGGCACACGCTTGCCGGTTTCGATATCGGCCAGTTGCGAGCGCGCGGCGGCAAGCTGTTGCTGCGCCTGAGCGAGTGCGGCGGTTTCGTCGACCGGGTCGAGCAGGAAAAGCGGCGTGCCGGCTTTGACCGTTTGTCCGCGCATAACTTGCAACTGCGTCAGCGTGCCCGCTTGCGACGACGCGAGATAGACGTACTCGCCTTCGATGTAGCCTTGATACGCGTTGTCGTCGTGGCGCGAACAACCGGCAACGAAGCCGGTGATTAGCAGCAGCCACACAGTGATGTGAACCCGGTTCATTGCGTTCTCCCCGAAGGCAAACAACTGCGGAAAGGTGCGGCGTGCACGGGGAAAACGATTGGCGCGATGATCGGCGCGGGACAGGGGATTGAAGTCGGCATCGGGTTCATTCCACGCGGACGGGTTCTGCTCGACAGAGGTGTTCAGTAAGTAATCCATACTGTTTATCGCACGCCGGCGGCCTGCGTGTCGAAAGGGGCAAGCGTGCCGAAGGGCGGTGAAATGGCTGCAAGCCGCAGCGCAGACGAAGTAGAATAGATAATATGTGAATTTGAATTTGAATTCAAACTATTTGCGGAGTCGCGATTTCTCTATGCCCGGCAAACCAGCACAGACCGCCGTGAAGCAGCCCAAACGGGCCAGCCGCCCCGATGGTGCGGCGACCCGCCAGCACTTGCTCGACACGGCGGGAAAGGTATTCGCGGAGCGCGGATTCGCGGATGCCACCAGCAAGGAGATATGCGCGCGCGCGGGGACGCCGATGGCATCGGTGAACTATCACTTTGGCAGTCGCGAGGCGCTGTACGAAGCCGCGCTTGTGGAGGCGCATCGGCAGATGGTGGGGCTCGACGAACTCACGGCGCTGACAAAGGGACCGGGTGATCCAAGAGAAAAATTGCAGGCGGTGCTGTCCCGTTTTGTCGGCCTTTCGACGAAGGCTGGCGCGCCGTGGGGATTCATGCTGATGCTGCGTGAGATATTGTCGCCATCGCGCGCGATGCCCGCGCTCGTCGAGAAAGCGGTGCGGCCCAAGGCGGCGGTGATGCTGGGGCTGATGGGTGAGGTACTGCAGCTGGATCCGCGAGACCCGGCCGTACAGCGGGCGGTGATGTTCACCGTGCTGCCCTGCGTTGCGCTCATGATCGCGCCAAAGCAGGTGCAAAACGCGCTGCTGCCCGCTGTCGCGAAAGACAGAAATGCACTCGCGGACGACTTCGTCCGCTTTGTGATCGCTGGGCTGGATGCGATCGCCGCCGCTCATCGTTCTGATTGAGTCGAGTCGGACTGCGCGCGCGGGGCGCCTCTCAGACGCTTCCAGACGCCACCGGCAGCCCTTCGGTCTTCCAGCGCAACATCCCGCCGGCGAGGTTCGCCACCTTGCCGAAGCCCGCTTTGGTCAGCAACACGCTAGCCTGGGCCGAGCGCACGCCCGAGCGGCACACCGCCACCACCGGTTGCTCGCGGTCCAGTTCATCGAGCCGTCCCATCAACTGCGAAAGTGGCACTAACCGCGCGCCCGGCAGATGGCCCAAGCGATCAATGAACTCCGGCGCTTCACGCACATCGACGATCTGCAGCCCGGCCGCATGCTCCAGCAGCGTCATGGGTTCGATCTCCCAAACACCGCTGAAGCGTAGCGTCAGCGGCGCCCAGTCAGGCGTCTCTTGCGGCAAGGCTTCCGTGTCCGGCTGGCCGCAGCGCAGGTTCGCGGGCACCGCCACGGCCATCAGTTTGGGATGCGGCAAATTGAGGTTGTTCATATGACCAGTGAAGTCGCCGACATCCACATCGCCGCCCAGGCGCGGATTGAAACGCCGTTCTTCGGCGACGCTCGTGACAGTGATGCCGCGATAGTCGTGTGCCGGGTAGAGCAGGCAGTTTTCGGGCAGCGTCAGGATCTGCTCGTGCACCGACGCGAACAGTTGTTGCGGGCTGCCCTGCTGGAAATCGGTGCGGCCGCAGCCGCGAATCAGCAGGCTGTCGCCGGTGAAGGCCATGCTCTGGTCGTCCAGAACATAGGTCAGGCAGCCGTTGGTATGGCCGGGGGTCGCGCGTACGCTCAGGTAGCGGCTGCCGAAGTCGATACGATCGCCGTGCCGCAGCGGCCGGTTTACGCCGGTCGCGCCAGCCGCCTCGGCGAGCGCGATCTGGCTGCCGCAGCGCTGACTCAGGCGCCACGCGCCGGTGACGTGGTCGGCGTGTACGTGGGTGTCCAAGGTTGCCCGCAAGTGGAGCCCCAACTCCTGCAGCAGCGCGAGGTCGCGCGGCACCTGCTCGTAGACGGGGTCAATCAGCAGCGCGTCGCCGCTGCCACTGTCACCTAGCAGGTAGGTATAGGTGGACGAGGTGGGGTCGAACAGCTGGCGGAAGATCAACATGGCGGGCTCTGAAATAAGGGAGACACGGCGAGCCTTTGACAGCCCGCCGTGCCTGAGTTCAGCCAGGCTGCTTGGTGACGCGCAAGTACGGCTTGATGGTCTTGAAGCCGGGGAAGAGTTGATCGGCTTCCTCGTTGCTGACCGCGCCCGTGATGATGACGTCTTCGCCCTGTTTCCAGTTCACCGGCGTGGCGACCCTGTGCTTCGCGGTTAGCTGCATCGAATCGAGTACGCGCAGGATCTCGTCGAAGTTGCGGCCGGTGGTCATCGGGTAAGTCAGCATCAGTTTGATGCGCTTGTCCGGGCCGATGATAAACACCGAGCGCACGGTCGCGTTGGTGGCGGGGGTGCGTCCTTCGGAGGTGCCGGGCTCGTCGGCCGGCAGCATGTTGTAGAGCTTGGCGACCGCGAGATCGGTATCGCCGATCATCGGATATTTGACCGTGGCACCCTGGGTTTCCTCGATGTCGGCAACCCATTTGTCATGACTTTCGACCGGGTCGACCGACAGGCCGATCAGCTTGGCGTTGCGCCGTGTGAACTCGGGTTCGATCTTTGCCATGTAACCCAGTTCGGTGGTGCAGACGGGGGTGAAATCCTTCGGGTGTGAGAACAGGATGGCCCATTGGTCGCCGATCCATTCATGAAAATCGATGTCTCCCTGAGTGGTGCGAGCGGTGAAGTTGGGCGCGATGTCGTTGATTCGGAGTGACATGTTGATTTCCCTGCAAAGTGGTTTGTCAAAATGGACATCTGATCCGAGCCTGTCCACAAGTATCCAACACAGGACTACCAGACCTCAGTAATAAAAGTCACCAACTTTTCACAGACTGACAAATTTCCTCATGGCGCTGCCACGTTCATCGGCGATGCTCTGATGCGATCATTTCGATCGGGTTCGATCTGGACAGCAGCAAGGACGCAAGGCGCTGCTCCCGTTTCTGGAATGTCATTGCCGTGACGAGCTTCATCAGCTCAGTCAGGCGCTCAGAGAAGTGATTAAATACCTGGTTGTCAAATAGCTCAAGCCAGGAGAACAACTGCTTGAAACTGCTGGACGGCAGCACTAGCAGTTCGATAGCAGGCAACTGCCGGTGAGAATTCGCGTCCCGCCAGGCAGCACCTGATAAAGATGCAGGTCGCGTGCGCTTGATCGGACGCAGCAGTTCTTTGAGCAGGGGATTGAGATCGAGGATTCGGCTGTGAGTTTCCTGATTGATCAACAAATCACCTTACGAATGTGCGCAGCGATGACCGCAGCTGGCCGAAAAGTTGAGTTCAACCTCGCCCGTGACTGTTCAGCAGACGAGTAGTGGCTGTTTTGCGAAGTACGTGCCGCGCCTATGATTTTTCATTCGCACCAGGCTGCGGTCCTGGAAGACTTCCGAAATGCGTTTGCTTCGAAGAGTCTCTGCGTTTCGCGTTTGAACCCGCTTCTAAATGACGGTGCCACAAACGAAGACATATATCGTATAAGCGTGACAGGTCAATACAATCGAGTGTGTTCTGCACTGTACGGTCGCGCAGGAATTTGTTCTTTCGGCTGTTTTGATTGGCGCTGCATCAAGGCCGGTTTGCTGCGACGCGCGCTATGACATGAAACCGCACACACTCAACTCGCGATCGCGCGAAAACGTACCCAGTTCAGCCTGATCTCTCGCGAGTACCAATGGCAACTCCTCCCGCAGGAATTCCACCCAGGTGCGGATTTTGGCGTCGAGGTACTGGCGCGACGGATACAACGCATAGACATTCAGTTGCTGAGCCGTGTATTCCGGCAGAATGCGCACCAGTTCTCCGCTGCGGAGCCCGCTCGCAGCGGAATAGGCCGGCAGCAAACCAATACCCATGCCTTCGCGCACTGCGACGGCCAGCGCTTCGGCAACGTTGATCTGAAACGTTGCCGGTCCGAGTGCGATCGACTCTTCGCCGTGCGGCCCATCGAAAGTCCATTCATCGGCGCGAAATACGGGAGTCAGGATCTGGACACAGCGATGCTCGCGGAGCTCCGCCGGTGACGTCGGCGTGCCGTTGCGTTTGAGGTAGGCGGGCGACGCGCACGCGACGCTGAACGCGTTGCCCAGGCGCTGCGATACCAGGCCGGAATCCGGCAGACCGGTGGCGAGCGTCAGCGACACGTCGAAACCCTCGTCGAGCAGATCGGGCATGCGCTGCGCGAGCGTCAGTTCGATATGCACGTCCGGGTAGCGCCTCTGATAGCGGCTCACCGCCGGAACGATGTAATGCTGACCAAAACCGGTCATCGCATGGACCCTCAGCTTGCCGGCGGGGCGCGCCTGGGCGTCGCCGGCTTCCGCCTCGGCCTGCTCGACATACGCGAGGATTTGCTGGCAGCGCTGCAGATAGCGCTCGCCTGCCTCGGTCAGCGCGATGCGGCGAGTCGTGCGATTCAGCAAGCGCGTGCGCAGGTGTGCTTCGAGGTCCGAAACAGAGCGCGACGTATGCGCGGTGGTCGAGTTCAAATGTTGCGCGGCCGCAGTGAAGCTGCCCGCTTCGACGACGCGCACGAATGCCCGCATGTTCTGGAGAGTATCCATTTCCCGTTCCTTCCGAATTCGACCGGATTGTTGCATATATCAAGTGGGTGATTGATTCGCATTCGGTAAAAATCCGTTGCGATATTTTCTGTTTTTCCAACAATTTATGAAAAATATAATGATGCGAAGATTGATATAGTCATTTTTTGGAGAGAATTGTGCCGTCTCCGGTATCGAAGCGTGCCGTCGTAGTTCCGGTTCTTGCGTTATTGCTAACAATCGCCGGGTGTGCAGGTACCGGAGGCATCGCCCCGCAGGACCACGCGACCGAAGCGTCCTCGCTCGACGCGGGCAACGCGATCCGCGCGGCCAACCGCGACGCCCAGTGGCCGGCCGCCGACTGGTGGCGCGCCTATGACGATCCGCAGCTCAACGCGTGGATCGACGCCGCGCAGGCCGGCAATCCGAGCCTCGCCGCCGCGCAGGCGCGCGTGCGCGAGGCGCTGTCGATGGCGGGCGTCGCGCGCGCGGCGCTCGCGCCGCAGGTCAACGGCAGCCTGTCGATCCAGCGCCAGAAGTGGGCCGACAACGTGTACTACGGCCCGGGGCCGCTGGCCGGTGAGCAGTCGTGGAACAACACCGGCACGCTCGGCCTGTCGTATCACCTGGACCTGTGGGGCAGGGACCGCAACGCCGCCGAACGCGCGCTCGACGCCGCCCACGCGAGCGCCGCCGATGCCCGCGCCGCGCAGCTCGAACTGCAGGCCAACGTGGTGCGCACGTACATCGGCATGTCGCTGGACTACGCGTTGCTCGACATCGCGAAGGCGACCCTGCAGCAACAGCAGCAGATCGTGGATCTGGCCAGCCGGCGCCTGAAGGGCGGCATCGGCACGCAGCTCGAAGTGAGCCAGGCCGAAACGCCGCTGCCGGAGTACGAGCGCCAGATCGACGCGCTCGACGAGCAGCTCGCGCTGGCCCGCAACCAGCTCGCGGCGCTGGCCGGCAAGGGGCCGGGCGCGGGCGACGCGATCGGCCGTCCGGCGCTGTCGCTCGCCGCGCCGGCGGGGCTGCCCGCCGCGTTGCCGGCGGAGCTGATCGGCCACCGCCCGGACGTGGTCGCGGCGCGCTGGACGGTGGCCGCGCAGGCACGCGGCATCGACGTCGCGAAGGCGGACTTCTATCCGGACATCAACCTGCTCGCGTCGATCGGCGGCTATGCGGCGATGGGGCCGCTGTTCCAGTTCCTGAAGAGTCCGTCGCACAGCTGGAGCGCGGGGCCGGCGCTGTCGCTGCCGATCTTCGACGGCGGGCGGCTGCGCGCGCAGCTCGGCGCGGCGTCGGCCGGTTATGACGAGGCGGTGGAGCGCTACAACCAGTCGATCGTCGGCGCGCTGAAGGACATCTCCGACCAGGTGATCCGCATGCGTTCGCTGGCGACCCAGGCGGACGACGCGGCCCGTTCGGTGGCGGCGGCGCAGCGCAACTACGATCTCTCGCGCGAGGGTTACCGGCGCGGGCTGACCGATTATCTGAACGTGCTGGTCGCGCAGAACCAGTTGCTGCGCGCGCAGGAAGGTGTGGCGAAGGTGCAGGCTGAAAGGCTGGGCGCGCATGCGTCGCTGATGACAGCGCTCGGCGGCGGGCTGGATGAACCGGGTAATGGACCGAAGGCGGATGAGACGCTGCCGGGGCATGGCAAGGGGAAGGCGGCCATCACGGGCGACACTGCGCCGAAGGCGGCAAACGCTCCTGTGGCAGCAGGTTCGGTTCAGCCCGTGCCTAGCCATGCTGTCACCGGCGACGCGACGGACGGCAGCGGCAATGCCTCTGCGAAGGCGGCAAACGCTTCTGTGGCAGCAGGTTCGGATCAGCCTGTGCCTGCCAGCCACGCTGCCACCGGCGGCGTGACGGACGGCAGCGGCAACGCCTCTGCGAAGGCGGCAAACGCCTCGGCGCACGCCGGGGTGGCCAGCCACGCGCCCACCCCTGCGCGCATCGGCAATCACGCCGTAGCCACGACCGCCACGAGCACCGCGGCAACCACGGCGCGCGCCAGTGCCACCGCCCCCGCGGCCGAGTAAGGAAGCGCCCATGTCCGCCTCGTCCTCTTCCCTCGCGCGCCCCATCTCCCTCGCTGCCCTGCGCACCGCCGTCACCGACTGGGCGCGCACCGACGGCCTCACCTGGGTCTACCTGTTCAAGGCGCTCGCCGCCTGCTTTCTCGCGCTCGGCCTCGCGATGAAGCTCGACCTGCCGCAGCCGCGCACCGCGATGACCACCGTGTTCATCGTCATGCAGCCGCAAAGCGGCATGGTCTTCGCCAAGAGCTTCTACCGCATCTGCGGCACCCTCGTCGGGCTCGTCGTGATGCTCGCGCTGATCGGCCTGTTCGCGCAGCAGCCGGAGCTGTTCATCGTGTCGACCGCGATCTGGGTCGGCATCTGCACCGCGGGCGCCGCGCGCAACCGCAACTTCCGCTCGTACGGCTTCGTGCTGGCTGGCTACACCGCCGCGCTGATCGGCATCCCCGCCGCGCAGCATCCGGACGGCGCGTTCCTCAGCGCGCTCACGCGGGTCGCCGAAGTGGTGCTCGGCATCGTCTGCGCGGGCGCGGTCAGCGGCCTGGTGTTCCCGCAGTTCGCCGGCCTGCAGATGCGCAGCACCGTGCGCGCGCGCTTCTCGGCGTTCGTCGAGTACGTGTCGGCGTCGCTGGCCGGGCACAACGACCGCGCGCGCATCGAAGCGACCAACGCGCGCTTTGTCGCCGACATCGTCGGCTTCGAGGCCGCGCGCAGCGTGGCCGTGTTCGAAGGCCCCGACTCGCGCAGGCGTGGCGGGCGCCTTGCGCGGCTGAACAGCGAGTTCATGACCGCCTCGACGCGCTTTCACGCGCTGCACCAGCTGATGAACCGGCTGCGCAACACCGGCGCGGCCAGCGCGATCGCCGCGCTCGAACCGTATTTCAAGGAAATCGCGCCGCTGCTCGCGAAGTCCGGCGAACCGGTGCTGAGCGCCGCCGATGCCGCGCACGCCGCCGCCCAGCTCGACGCGTTCAGGGCCGCGTTGCCGGCGCGCGTGCGCGCCACACGCGCCGAACTGCTCAAGCATGCCGACGCCACGCAGCCCGACGCGCCGCTGCTCGACTTCGACACCGGCGCCGAACTGCTGTACCGCTTCATCGACGACCTGCACGCGTATGCGGCCACCTACGCGTCGCTCGCGCTCGACACGCATGCGCGCGAGCGCTGGATCGACCGCTACGAGCCGAAGACCAACGCGCTCGCCGCAGGGGTCGCGGGCCTGCGCGCGGCCCTCGTGATGATGGCGCTCGGCGCGTTCTGGATCGCCACCGCCTGGCCGAGCGGCTCGACCCTCACGCTGAACGCGGCCGCCGTGTGCGCGCTGGCGTCGTCCTCGCCCGATCCGAAGCGCACCGTGTTCCAGATGGCCGCCGGCACGCTGGCCGCCACGTTCATGGGGATGCTCGCGGTGTACGGGGTGTTTCCGCACATCGACGGCTTCGCGCTGCTGTGCGCGGCGCTCACGCCGTTCCTGCTGCTCGGCGTGTTCATGACCACGCGGGCGGCGCTGGCCGGCTACGGCGTGGGCTACTGCATCTTCTTCTGCTTTCTGGCCGGCCCCGATAACGTGATGCACTACGACCCCAGCGCGTTCATGAACGACGCGCTGGCGCTGGTGCTGTCGATGCTGGTGTCGTCGGTGGCGTTCGCGGTGCTGCTGCCGCCGTCCACGCCCTGGCTGCGCCACCAGCTGCTGGTCGACCTGCGCCGCCAGGTGGTGCTGGCGGGCCGCGCGGGGCTGCGCCGGGTGCGTTCGCGCTTCGAGAGCGGCGCGCGCGACCTGACGTTCCAGATCAACGCGCTCGCGCCCGACGAGCCCGAACTGCGGCGCGACACCTTGCGCTGGCTGTTCTCGGTGCTCGAGGTGGGCAATGCGGTGATCGATCTGCGCGGCGAGCTCGCGGCGCTGCCCGTCGATGCACGCTACGCGAAGTCGACGCCGTGGCGCGTGGCGCTGCGCACGATGGGCGACGCGTTGAGCGCGCTCTTCGGGCAGCCGCGCGAGGACCGCTTCGAACGCGCGCTGGCGAGCACCGCCGACGCGATCGCCGCGCTCCAGCAGCTGCTCGCCAGCTTCACGCCGCCGCGCGAGGAGCGGCATCGGTTGCAACGCATCCTCAGCCAGCTGCATTTCATCCGTACCGCGCTGCTCGATCCGCAATCCCCGCTCGAACCCTTGATGGGTGAACGCAGGGGTGACCACAGCGAGCGGGCCAGCGCCCCAGAAGGAGTTCCCCATGCCACGTGACATTGCCGTTTTCGACGCCTACGTGCCGGCCATCGTGCTGCTGTTCATCGCGGGCGCGGCGCTCACCTGGGTGCTGGACCGCGTGATCGCCTGGACGGGCCTGTATCGCGTGGTGTGGCATCCCTCCCTGTTCCGGGCCAGTCTGCTCGTATGTGTGTGCGGCGTGCTGGGTCTCGCCGTTTATCGTTGACCAGAGTCGAACCATGACCATCCGAAATCTCGTTGGCTTCATCGCGACAGCCATTGTCTTTATCGTTGCGATCCTGATTGGGCGCGTGCTGTGGGTCCATTACATGGATGAACCGTGGACCCGCGACGGGCGTGTGCGCGCCGAGATCGTGAACGTCGCGCCCGATGTGTCGGGCGCGGTCGTCGATCTGCCGGTGAAGGACAACCAGCTGGTGAAGAAGGGCGATCTGCTGATGCAGATCGATCCGTCGCACTACCAGATCGCGGTCGAACAGGCACAGGCGGCAGTGGCCGCGCGCAAGGCCGAGTTGCAGATGAAGCGCGACGACGCGCAGCGGCGCGCCGATATGGACGCGCTGGTGGTGTCGAAGGAAAGCCGCGAGAACGCGACGCATACGGCGTCGGCGGCCGAGGCGTCGTACCAGCAGGCGCTGGCGGCGCTCGATGCGGCCAAACTCAATCTCGGGCGCACGCGGGTGGTGTCGCCGGTCGATGGGTATGTGACGAACCTGAGCGTGTTCCGCGGCGACTATGCGACCGCGGGGGCGGCGAAGCTGGCGATCGTCGACAGCCACTCGTTCTGGGTGTACGGGTACTTCGAGGAAACCAAGCTGCCGCATGTGCGCGTCGGCGACCCGGCCGAAGTGCGGCTGATGAGCGGCGGCACCTTGCAGGGACACGTGGAGAGCATTTCGCGCGGGATCTACGATCGCGACAATCCGGAAAGCCGTGAGCTGCTCGCCGATGTGAATCCGACCTTCAACTGGGTGCGCCTCGCGCAGCGCGTGCCGGTGCGCGTGAAGATCGATGCGGTGCCGGATGGGGTGGTGCTGGCGGCGGGGATTACGTGTACCGTGGTCATCGACACAAAGCAGACTCGCAAGTTGTAAATGCAATCAAAGTCATCGATCGTTGCGAGCGGTCTTCAATGAGCTGTTCATGCCGCTCACAACGGCACCAGCACGCAGGAACTGGTCGTGCTCGGCCTGCGCCACAAGTTCTGACTCCAATCGCCGTCTGAAAAGCGCGACGGTTACGCGCTTTTCTTCTGATGCAAAAAGCCCGTCGACTATTTTCGGCGGGCTTTTTTTGCTTTCCCTTCCTTACCGGCTGTGCCGCCGGTCTCGCATCCTGCTACCTGGAAATCTCATCGAGCGTGCGGCCGCCGGTTTCCAACGCAAACGCGCCGATCACAATCGATCCGAGCAGCGAGACAATCGCGAAGTAGCCGAACACGGCCTCGACGCTCAGATAGGTCAGCAACGCGCCGATGATGACCGGCCCGATCACCGACGAAACCCGTGTGATCGCCGATGCGGCACCGGCGCCGCTCGCGCGGATTCGCGTCGGATACACCTCGGGCGCATAGACATAGACCCCGCATTGGACAATCGCGATCATCGCGACGCTGATCGACGCGAGCACCGACACCTGTTCAGCGGGAACATGCGTGCCGCTGAAGGCAAGGTAGAGCATCGGCACGGCCGCGCCGAGAAAGGCGATCGCAAATGTCTTCTTGCGGCCGAGATAGTCGATCACGAAGATGCCGACGATCGTGCCGATCAGCGTGGCGATCATGCTCACCATCCCATAACGCAACGCGACGTTCAGCGGCAGGTGGTAGACCGTGCGGTACAGCGACGGCAGCCACACCAGAATGCCGTAGGTCGTGAGGCTCGCGCAGCAGGCCATCAGCCACACCACCAACGTGCGTGTCGCGAACCCGTGCTTGAACAGCGAGCGAAACGATTCCTTCCTTTCGTCGACTCTCGTTTCGACGATTTCCAGTGCGGGCAGGCGTGCATAGTCGGCAGCCGGCATCGACTTTTCGATGCGTTCGACGATCCGGTTCGCTTCGGCGGCGCGTCCGTTGATCGCGAGCCAGCGCGGCGATTCGGGCGCGGTGCGGGGCAGGATCGCGGCGAGCACGATCGGCAGTGCGCCGACCACGAACATCGCTTGCCAGCCATACGCGGGAATCAGCCACATCGCGGCAATCGCGGCGATCAGATTGCCGAGCGCGAACGTCGATTGAAGAATGAAGATCAGCCGGCCGCGTATCTTCGCGGGACACAGCTCGTTCATGTAAGTGGCCGATACCGGCGACTCGCCACCGAGGCCGATGCCCTGAAAAAAACGCAGCGCGATGAACACCGCGTAGCTCGGCGCATAGGCCGACGCGAGACTCCCTAGCGCGAGAATCACGAGGATCCAGCGCAGCACGCGCAGCCTGCCGAAGCGTTCGGCGGCGGCGCTGAAAAACAGCGCGCCGATCGTTTGCCCGACATAGCCGCCCGACACCAGCAAACCCGCATCCGCCGGCGTCAGATGCCACAGACCGATCAAGACCGGCATCACGAAGGCGATCGTCAACGCATCGAACGCATCGGTCATGTGGACGAAGCCGACGACGCCCAATACCCGCGCGTGCCAACGCGTGAGCGGCAGCCGTTCGATGCGCGCCGAGATGGTCGCCGCGTCGTGCAGACCGCTGGCGCGCGTGACGACGTCAACGTCGTTCTGTTTCATTGTGCTCGAGAGTTCCATCATGTCCTCAGAAGGGATACTGCGGGGGGAAGTACGCGGCTTCAGATGAAGTTCATGCAAGGTCGAGGGCGAGCGTTTCGCTCTTCGCGCCGGAAACGCAAATCATCATGACGTTGCCGGCGGCCCGATCGGATTGCGTCAGCACGGAGTCGCGATGGTCCGGGCAACCGCCCAGCACGCGGGTTTCGCAGGCGCCGCACAAGCCTTCGCGGCAGCTGTACCCGACCTCGACATCCGCTTCGAGCAGCACGTCCAGCAGCGCTTTGCCGGCCGGCACGAAGAGGGTCCTGCCGCTGCGGGCGAGTTCGACCGTATAGCCGGCCTGTTGGGTATCGACGGCGGGCGCGCTTGCTGTAAAACGTTCGATATGCACGTTGCCGATACCGGCGGCAGCGCACGCTGCTTCGAAGGCGCTCAACATCGCGCCCGGTCCGCAGCAGTACGCGTGGACGCTCTGGTCCTGTTGCGCGAGGAACGCGGCAAGATCGAACGGACGGCTGTCGTGCTCGTCGTCGAAATGCAGGCGCACGTCGCCGCCCAGCGCCTCCAGTTCGTCGAGAAATGCCGCCTGTGCGCGGCTGCGCGCGCAATACACGAGCTGCGCGTCGCGGCCTCGCTGACGCAAGCGGCGGTACATGCACAGCATCGGCGTGATGCCGATGCCGCCCGCGACCAACACCGTCGACGCGGCCTCTTCATCGAGCGCGAAGTTATTGCGCGGTTTGCCGATCGGCAGCGTCGAGCCGCAGCGCAACTGTTCGTGCACGTAGCGCGAGCCGCCGCGGCTCTTTGCGTCGTCCAGCACGCCGATCACATAGCGGCCGCTTTCGTCCGGCGAGTTGACGAGCGAATAGCTACGCGTGATGCCATTCGGCAGATTCAGATCAATGTGCGCGCCGGGCGTGAAAGGCGGAAACGCCGTGCCTTCCAGCGGCACGAGTTCGATGCTCAGCACCCGTTCGGCTTCATGGCGGATCGTGCGTACCCGCGCGCCGAGGCTGGCGGTCCCGCGCGTCGCGCCGCCGCCGACTGTTTGCTCGTCCATGGTTCAGACTCTCGATAGATGGCTTCGACGCTTGATCAGGTCGGCTCGGTTTCGTGCTCGTCTTTCTGACGCGCACCGTGCACGGAGAAAAAGCGCGCGCGCTTGACCTTCTGCCCGACCGCGGCTTCATAGGCGTCACGCACTTCATCGGGTTGTCCGTACTGCCCGATGAAGTCGCGCAGATAAGCGCCGAGCAGCGGATGCGCGGCCAACGCCTCGCGCGTCATGCCATTGAGCATTTCGTCGCGGCATGCCGAGGGCAAATAGACGTTGTGATTCGCGGCGCTATCCGTGATCAAACCCTTCGGCGGCTTGCCCGCGGCGACCGCTTCGAGTTCCTCGAAGAAGCGCCGGCGCAGCATCACGATGCCGCGATCGCTCGCGCCGAGCGTCTCCCTGGTGCGGTCGGTGATCGCGCCCTGGCCGACCCACGCGGCAAAGTCCTGGTTCGCCACATGGCTCGTGATCCAGTCGCCGTTTTCGTCGCGCAAAGGTCCGTACCAAGCGGGAATGTGCTGCTGAACGTAGGGCTCCTGTTCCTTCGGCACCTTGTTGAACACCCACAGCAGGCTCAGCGTATTTTCATCGTCGATGGGGACGCGCCATTCGAAGTGGTGTCCCAGGTAGAAGCCGTTCGGCCACAGCGTCACGCGGCCGGTGGTCCACATCGGGTTCGCTTCGTTTTCATGCGCGCGCAGGCGCTTGTAGACGAAGCCGTAGTCGAACTCTTCGTACAGCGTGCGCAAGTGGGTCGGCACATGTTCGGACTGGTTGTCCTGTTGCCGTTCGGTCCAGTTGTTGTGCGTCCACTCGAAGTGGATCGGATCGATCGAGTTCTCCTGGCACTGAAACCAGTTGCACGGAATTTCCGCCATCACGACTTGCGCGAAGCCGTTCGTATAGTTGAACGGCTCCCAGTCCGGCAATTCCGGCGCGGGCGCGGGACCCATGTACGCCCAGATCATGCCGGCTTTCGCGCGCACTTCGTAGGCGGTGATCTTCGTCTTCCGACGCAGCCGTGCTTCGGCATCGACGATTTCTTCGTAGGGCTGATGCGTGCATTGGCCGCCCGCATCGAATTCCCAGCCGTGATACGCGCAGCGCAGCCCGCATTGCTCGACGAAGCCAAACGCGAGGTCGGCGTTGCGATGCGGACAGCGCCGCTGCACGAGCCCGAACTTGCCACTCAGATCCTTGAAGAGCACGAGGTCCTCGCCGAACAGGCGGATCGGTCGCACGGATTTCCGGTCGAATTCGGCGACGCCCGCCACCGGATGCCAGTAGCGGCGCAGATAGTTGCCCATCGGCGTGCCGGGGCCAACCTCGGTGAGTAGCTTGTTCTTTTCCTGACTCAACATGTCCTGTGTCCTCGAATGTTGGAAACGCAGCCGGCGCACTAGCCATGCACCGTCGGCGATGAGCGAATTCTTCGCGACCCACCCCGGATCGCACAACCTCTCCAAAATCCAAAAAGGTTGCCGATCGTCTCGCGCGCCTGTCCGGTCTGTCGCTTTGACACTGGGGGTTTTTCCTGATCCTTTTCGCTTGCTGTCAAAAATAATCACGCCGACAATATCTGTTCATTTATGTTCTATATGTTCAAAAATGAACAGACGGAACGCATTAACGTGAGAACAGACATGCTGAAGATCGGGATCATCGGTGGCGGAATTGGCGGACTGGCAGCGGCAATCGCATTGCGCAAGGCCGGGCATCAGGTCACTGTGTTTGAACAGGCGGAGCGCTTCGGGCGGGTCGGTGCGGATATCAACCTGACGCCCAACGCGGTCCGCGCGCTCGACGGACTCGGCGTCGGCGCGCAGTTGCGCGAGACGGCGGCGCGCCCGAACGCGCGGATCAGCCGGATGTGGGACACCGGCGAGGAAACCTCGCGGCTGGCGATGTCGGACGAGGCGGAGCGCAAATACGGCGCGCCCCAACTGACGATGCATCGCGCGGACGTGATGGCCGCGTTGGAGCAGGCGCTGCTGCCCGGCGAACTGCATCTGGGCAAGCGCACCGAAGCCTTCGGCCAGACTGCGGACAGCGCGACGGTCACGCTCGCGGACGGCTCGACGCACGCGTTCGACCTGCTGATCGGCGCGGACGGCATCCATTCGGGCGTGCGCAAGTTCCTGTTCGGCGACGAGCGTCCGCAGTTCACCGGCATCGTGTCGTACCGCGCGGTCGTGCCGGCGGAGCGGCTGAGCGGCGGCGATCTCGGCGCGTTCGTCAAGTGGTGGGGGCCGACCGACGATCTGCAGATCGTCACGTTCCCGCTGAACCGGGGCCGCGACGTGTTCATCTTCGCGACCACGTCGCAGGCCGACTGGACGCACGAATCGTGGACCACGCCCGGCGATCCGGACGCGCTGAGAAAGGCCTACGCCGCGTTTCATCCGGAAGCTCGCGCGTTGCTCGCCGCATGCGACACGGTGCTCGCGTCGGCGTTGTATATTCGCGATCCGCTGCCGAAATGGACCGGCGAGCGGATGGCGCTGCTCGGCGACGCCTGCCATCCGATGATGCCGTTCATGGCGCAAGGCGCCGGCATGGCGATCGAGGATGCGGTCGTGCTGTCGCGCGCGTTGGCGAATGTCGCGCCGGACGGCCTCGGTGCGGCGCTGTCGCGCTACGCGAGCGCGCGTCAGGAGCGCACGGCACAAATCCAGATCGGCTCGCGCGGCAACAACTGGCTCAAGACCGGCGGCAACGCCGACTGGGTCTACGGCTACGACGCGTGGAGCGTGCCGCTGCCGGAGCAGGCGTGCGAACCGGCGTAGCCGCACCACACTCAACATGCAGAGATGACAGAGACACCCGACAACCCGAAGACCGCTGACAATTCGGCATCGCCGGTGGAACGCGCGTTCCGCCTGCTGCGCTTCATCGCCGACGGCGGCTCGACCGCCAATCTGAGCGACGTGGCGCGGCAGATCAACGTGAACCGCGTGACGGTGATGCGTCTGCTCGAATCGCTGAAAGCGGCGGAACTGATCGAAGCCAATCCGGCGGGCGGCTCGTACCGTCTCGGCATGCCGTTTCTGACGCTCGCGGCGAGCGCGCTCGGCGGCGCCGACCTGACCGCGCGCGCCCGGCAGATCTTGCCGGGGCTGGTCGACAAGACCGGTTTGTCGGCGTATCTGGCGGTGCTCGAAGGGACCCGGATCATCTATCTGCTGTGCGAGACGCCGGACACGCCGCTCGTGAGCCGTATTCGCGTCGGCAGCCGGATTCCCGCGCATCGCGCGACGCCGGGACTCGCGATGCTCGCCCATCTGCAACCGGCGGCGCTGCGCGCGCTCTATGCCGCCCATCCCGAGGACGACGACCAGCCCGACTGGGACGCGCTGACCCTCGCGCTCGACACGGTGCGCACCAACGGCTGCGCATGGAGCTTTTCGGGGCTCGAAGCGGGCATCGATTCGTGCGCGGCGGCGGTCAAGGACAGCCGGGGGAGCGGTGTTGCGGCATTGAGCGTCGCCGGGCCGAACACCGCTTTTTCCGCCGACGCCGCCTTGCGCGAGACCGTCGAAACCAGTGTGAAAGCCGCCGCCGACGCGCTGTCCCTCTCCAGCCTTTAATCCACGTTCCTTCCAGCCGCTCCGGCTGTGTGCCGGCGCCTTCGCTTGTCGCGAAAACGGGACGATCGGCTACTTTTTCAGGAGCCCCGGTCCTTGGCGCGGTTTTTTGCGTCGCCAAGAATCCCCCATCTGCTCGCCGGCCTGGTCGATGACCGGCGAGCGATGCGCGATGTGCGGCAACGGCAACGCACCGTGTCCGTACAGCGCGCTTATGGGGAGACCGGTCGTCGTGACCGACTCCAAACCCACAATGATAAGCATTGCTGCATAAAAGGCTTGGTGAAAAATGAAGGTCACACGAACGGCTCTGTCCGCCACATTTCTCGCAGCAACCACAGCACTCGCGACCGTCGGCGCACACGCGCAAAGCAGCGTGACGCTGTACGGAATCGTCGATACGGGCGTGCAGTACTACAACAATGCCGCGAGCGGCGGTTCGGTTATCGGCATGCCTTCGCTGACCGGCGAAGTGCCGTCGCGCTTCGGGTTGCGCGGCACCGAAGATCTCGGTGGCGGCTACAAGACGTTCTTCGTGCTGGAGAACGGTTTTGCACTGAATAGCGGCGCGCTGAATTACGGCGGACGCCTGTTCGGCCGCCAGGCGAATGTCGGCGTGAGTTCTCCGTACGGTTCGCTGACGCTCGGCCGCCAAATGAACATGTCGATGTACGTGCTGCTGAACGCCGACGTGATCGGCCCGTCGATCCATTCGATGGCAAGTTTCGACAGCTATCTGCCGAACGCGCGCAGCGACAACGCGGCCGGCTATCTCGGCAAATTCAACGGCTTCACGGTGGGTGGCACATACAGCACGGGGCGCGACGCGGCGGGCCCGGCCGGACCGTCGGCGACGAATTGCGCCGGCAATGTCGCGGGCGACCCGGTCGCGTGCCGGCAGTACACGATGATGCTCGCGTACGACGCGCCGCAATTCGGCGCTGCCGCCTCGTACGACGTGATGCGCGGCGGCACGGGCGCGTCGGCGCCGCTGTCGAGCCCGGGCTACACCGACACGCGCACGATCGTCGACGCGTACGCCAAGTTCGGTCCGACGAAAATCGGCGGCGGCTGGATTCGCCGCAATACGTCGGCGGCGGTGCACAGCCAGTCCGACATTTATTTTCTCGGCGCTTCGTACTATGCGACCCCGGCGTTATCATTCGATGCCCAGGCGCTACGCTATCTGTTGCGCGAGACATCGAACTCGACACTGTTCGTGGGCCGCGTGAATTATCTGCTGTCCAAACGCACCACGGTGTACACGTCGGTCGGCTACGTCACGAACAGCTCGCGCGGCACGGCGGCGGTGGCGGCGGGCGGATCGGTCGGCGCCGGGCAGAATCAGGTCGGCGTGATGGCCGGAATCCAGCAGCGCTTCTGAGCGCAGCGCTTTGATCGAACCCGGACCGCAAGGATCGGCCTCGCCTGCAACACGGCGGGGCGATCCACGGAGAACCACGATGGCAACAGACCTTCTGAGCGACATTCTTGCCGACTTGCGTGCGGACGCTGTTGTCACCGGCCGGTTCACGCTGAGTGCGCCGTGGGCGATCCGCAAACCCGCCGTGTCCGGCGCGCCGTTTCGCATGTGCACGGGCAGCCCGTTTTATCTGATCGTCGAGGGCGAGCCGCCCGTGTATGTGAAGCCGGGCGATTTCGTGTTGCTGCCGCATGGCGACGAACACATCATGGCATCGTCGCTCGATGTACGGCCCGTGCCGTTCGATTCGCTGATGGCCGACAAGGGCATCCATCCGCGCTTCGACACGCCGCTCGAATTCACCGCGGGCGGCGGCGGCGCCACCAGCGAGCTTTATACCGGCATCGTCGTGTATCGGGACATCATGCGCAGTCCGCTTTTCTCGGTGTTGCAGACGCTGATCCACGTGCGCGCGGACGACCCGGCCGTGGCGCCCTGGCTCGTGAGCACGCTGCAAAGCTTCATTCAGGAGTCGATGACCTGCCAACCCGGCTGGGAGATCGCGGCGTCGCGGCTGTCGGACGTGCTGTTCGTGCAGTTGCTGCGCGCGCATTTGCAGTCGACCGCGAATCATTCGGGTTGGCTGCGTGGTCTTGCCGATCCTCAAATTGGGCGCGCGGTCGCGCTGATTCATCGCGAGCCGCGGCGCGACTGGAGCGTGGCGAGCCTCGCGGCGGCGGCCGGGATGTCGCGCTCGCGCTTTAGCGCACGGTTCATGGAAGTGGTCGGTGATACGCCGATCGGTCATCTGACTGCCTACCGGATGTATCTCGCGAGTGGTGAGCTGACGCGCGGAAGGCGCACGTTGATCGAGATTGCGGAGAAAGTGGGTTACACCTCGGAGAAGGCGTTTGCGCGCGCTTTTCATCGGTGGTCGGGGATGGCGCCGAGGCGCTATGCGCGCAATGCGCATGCGCTCGATGATCTGGCGAAGCGTGGGTGAGGCGCGGTACGTGCCATAGTAAGCGCGTGTATTGGCGATATCAGGCTGAGCTGCTTTAACTCTTCACACCGCTCAAACACCGCGAAGCGGCTTCATTCCTGCGCGATTTTCAGCTCAAGTCTTTCCACCGAAATATCGACGCATTATCGGCATCGACTCGCATTGGGTAATCGAAGATTTCTCTTCGAGATAATGCGAGATTTACGAATTTTGTCGATTGGCTGGTCAATGCTGCTAGCGTCCAAGCCGCACTCTCTCCGCGCCGGGCACCGGTTTTTTCTCCATGAAACACGGACCAGTCAACGCCGGACCCTGTCGAAACCTTTTGCTATTTCCAATTTTGCGTTATCGTCCTGCACCAAAATTCAGGGCGCCGGATGCACTCGCCAGCCAATGCTGCAGTTCATCTCGCCCAATGAGCGCTAACGAATTCATCAACTTCACGACCATCACAACCAGTTGGTTGGAAAACACAGAGGAGATTTTCTGCATGAGTTTCAAGCTTCACAAACTGTTGCCGATCAGCGCCGCAGTCGTTGCATTCGCAGGCATGGCGACCACGGCGTGCGCCGATCAGGTCGTCAAGATCGGTCACGTCGGTCCGCTGACGGGTGGCTCGGCCCACCTCGGCAAGGACAATGAAAACGGTGCACGTCTCGCGATCGAGGAAATCAATGCGAAGGGACTGACGATCAACGGTCAGAAGATCACGCTGGTGCTCGACGCGCAGGACGATGCCGCCGATCCGCGCCAGGCCACCCAGGTCGCGCAGAAGCTGGTCGACGACAAGGTCGTCGCGGTGGTCGGCCATCTGAACTCGGGCGCATCGATTCCGGCGTCGAAGATCTATAGCGATGCGGGCATCGTGCAGATCTCGCCTTCGTCGACGAACCCGGCCTATACGCTGCAAGGCTTCAAGACGACCTACCGGGTCGTCGCGACCGATGCGCAGCAGGGCCCGGCGCTCGCGAACTACGCGGCGAAGAATCTGAACGTGAAGACCGTGGCCGTCGTCGACGACTCGACGGCATACGGCCAGGGTCTCGCGAACGAGTTCGAGAAGACCGCCAAGGCGCTCGGCCTGAAGGTCATGTCGCACGACGCGACCAACGACAAGGCGGTCGATTTCCGCGCGATTCTCACGAAGATCAAGGGTGAGAATCCGGACGCGATCATGTACGGCGGCATGGACGCAACCGGCGGCCCGTTCGCGAAGCAGGCGCGCCAGCTCGGCCTGCGCGCGAAAGTGCTGTCGGGCGACGGCGTGTGCACCGAGAGCCTCGCGCAACTGGCCGGCGCAGCCGCCGGCAATGTCGTGTGCTCGCAGGCGGGCATGGCCGTCGAGCGGATGGACGGCGGCGCGCAGTTCGCGGCGAAGTACACGCAGCGCTTCGGTCATCCGATCGAGTTCGACGCGCCGTTCACGTATGACGCGGTGTACATCGTCGTCGATGCGATGAAGCGCGCGAATTCCACCGAGCCGTCGAAGGTTCTCGCGAAGATCGCGGGCACCGACTACAAGGGCGTGACCGGCCAGACGACGTTCGATGCGAAGGGCGACCTGCAGCACGGCGTGATCTCGCTGTACGACTACAAGGACGGCAAGAAGACGCTCGTCGACGTGATGAAGATGTAAGCGTGTAAGCGTTAAGCGGCATGTATCGACGCGGGGCGGTTGGAGTAGGACTTCACCGCCCCGTTTCGATTGGTGTTCTGAAACCGTCGCCGTTGTACGAATCGATAATCCTCATTCAAGCTTGGGCGCGTGGCCGTTTTCGCGTTTTGCGCTCATCTGTGCGGCTCTCGCGCTGCAAGACTTCATCGGCACACCGCAGAAAGCCGCCGATCAGGCGTGCGCGCGGCGACGCTCTGTGCCACAGGACGCCGAAACGGCGCGGGTCGGTCCGGACCGGCAGCGCGAGCCTGGCCACATCCAGACTCGCCGTCAACGGCGAAACGATGTCGGGTATCAGCGAGACACCGAGGCCACGGTCCACCATCATGGCGATCGCCATCAGCGAATTCAATTCGAACAGTTCGTGCGGGACGATCTTCGCTGCCCGCAGATACTGGTCCGCCTGTTTGCCGCCGCCCAGCGAGCGGTCGTAGCGAATGAACGACTCGCGACGCAACAGTTCGTGCGGGTCTTGCCCGGCGAGCCGCGACGGAGCGAGCACGACGATCGGCTCCTCCCTCAACAGATGCCAGTCATAGGCCTTCGGCAACGCGAACGCGGGATGCAGGCAGACCGCCACGTCCAGATCGCCGCGCTGCAGCGTTTCGTATAACTCCATCGACGTCCCCGCGCGGATCAGCACCTTGGCTTGCGGAAAAGCCGTGGAAAAGCGCGCAAGCACATCGGGCAGCAGGCTGAGCAGTGCGGTCGTGATGGTGCCGATCCGCAGTTCGCCCGCGTCCTCGCCTTCGAGCGCAAAAGCCTTCATCTCGGCAACCTCGCGCACGAGACCGCGCGCGCGCTCGATCACGCGATGGCCCGCTTCGGTCGGGATCACCGTGCGCCCGGCGCGAACGAACAGCGACACGCCGAGTTCCCGTTCCAGCGCCTGCATCTGCTGGGCGACAGCGGCGGGGGTGACGCCCACGCGGCGCGCGGCTTCGGCCATCGAGCCGCTATCCACGACCAGCAGCAGGTTACGCAGGAAGTCGAGATCCATAAAGATAGATTGGCTATGGTTTGAAGATAGATGTGGATAGTTTATCTAATTCCTTCATCCACCTAGACTGGTTTCCAGCAAACCTAACCAGGATCGCAGACATGCGAAGCAAACTGTTCGTGCCGGCATCGCGCCCGGAGTTGTTCGCCAAGGCGCTCGCCAGCGCCGCCGACGCGCTGTCGTTCGATCTGGAAGACGCGGTCGCCGCCGAGCGTAAGCCGCAGGCACGCGCCGCGTTGCGCGAGCTGCTGCTCTCCGACGCTGTCGCGCGGGCCACGAAGGTGCTGATCGTGCGCGTGAACGCACTCGACACGCCGCATTTCGCCGCCGATATCGCCGCGCTCACCCAACCCGGACTCGCCTTCATCAATCTGCCGAAGCCCGAAAGCGTCGACGACGTGCGCGCGGCGGCCGCCGCGCTCGAACAGGCGGAGCGCGCCAACCGCGTGACGACGCCGATCAGGCTGCTGCTCAATATCGAATCGCCCAAAGCGTTCCGGCATGCGGCGGAGCTTGCCGGCGCGCATCCACGGGTTGCCGGTCTGCAACTCGGTCTCGGCGATCTGTTCGAACCGCTCGGCGTGGCTCGCCGCGAGCCGGCCGCCATCCAGCAGGCGATGTTCGGCCTGCGCCTCGCCGCGGGCGAAGCCGGCGTTTTCGCCTACGACTCCGCGTTCGCCAACATCAAGGATGAAGCCGGCTTTCGCGCCGAAGCGCAACTCGCGCGCTCGATGGGTTTTCGCGGCAAGAGCTGCATCCATCCGAGCCAGGTAGCGCTGGCGAACGACGTGTTCCGCCCGTCCGACGACGACATCGCGCACGCGGTGCGTGTCGTGCAAGCCGCCCGCGATGCCCGCGGCAAGGGTCTGGGCGCATACGTGGTCGACGGGAAAATGATCGACCCGCCGTTTGTAGCTCGTGCGCTCGATCTTGTTCGTCATGCCAGGCAATTGGCGCTTCTTACGCCCGAACAGGACGCCGTGATCGGAGACTCGGGCGACGCCCTCTGAGCGGCATCGCGGCCGACCCCATTCGATACTGACGGAGACATTGATGAAACCATCACCGGATTCAGCCCGCGCGGTGGCGCCTGAACGTGGACAGGGGCAGGGACAGGAACAGCGGCATGGCCCGCTCTCGGGCGTGCGCGTGCTCGACCTGAGCGCCTACATCGCGGGCCCATACGGATGCACGCTGCTCGCGGATCAGGGCGCCGAGGTCATCAAGATCGAGCCGCCGTCGGGCGATAACCTGCGCAAGTACCCGTCGACGCTCGATGGGGAAAGCCGCGCGTTCCTCGGCGTCAATCGTGGCAAGCGTGGGCTCGTGCTCGACCTGAAGCAGCCGGAGGCGCTCGCGGTGCTGATGCGTCTGATCGAAACCGCTGACGTGCTCGTGCATAACTTCAGGCCGAGCGTGCCCGCCCGGCTGGGGATCGCCTACGAACAGGTGCGCGAAGTCAATCCGCGTCTGATCTACTGCGCCGTCACCGGGTACGGGGAGACGGGGCCGAACCGGGACAAGGCCGGTTACGACCAGGTGCTGCAGACGATGACCGGCATGTGCACGCTGCAAGGCAAGCGCGGCGGGCCGCCGGAGATCCTTTACGGCTCCGTGGTCGATTACTACGCGGCCGCGCTCGTTGCGGCGGGCGTGTCGTCGGCGCTGTTCGAGCGCGAGCGCAACGGCACCGGACAATATGTCGGCGTGTCGCTGCTGCGCAGCGCGCTGACGATGCAATCCGCCCGCCTGATATGGGCCGACAGCGAGCCAAAGGACGTGGGCCGCGACATGCGCTCGGGCGGCATCACCGGCATTCATCCGACCCGCGACGGCTATCTGTACATCTCCGCGAACACGCCGCATTTCTGGCAGGCATTGTGCGAGAAGACTGGCCTGGATGCGCTTGCGTCGAACGAGCGTTACGACACGGTGCGCAAGCGCGCGCTTCATTGCGACGAAATCGTTCCGCAATTGCACGCCGCGTTGCAAAGCCGCAGCGCGCTCGAATGGGAAGCGCATTTCGGCGAGGCGGTGCCGTGCGCGGCGGCCCGCAGTGTCGAAGATATGTTCGACGATCCGCAGGTGCTCGCGGAGGACATGGTCAGCAGTTTCGAGTATCCGGGCGTGGGCCGTTACCGCGGCTTCAAGCATCCGATTCGCTTCGGTGCGACGCCCGGGCCCGAGCCTTTCGCGGCGCCTGCTTTCGGTGAGCATTCGGATCAGGTGCTAAGCGCTGCGGGATGGACAGAGGCCGAGATCGAAGCGCTGCGCGCGAAGCGCGCGGTGCTGTGAGCGCGAGCGGCGCGACGCCGTCGTGACGAGTGGCGCCGCGCCCGGATGAAATGATGCGCGAGTGCATGAAATAACGGAGACGACGAATGACCATCCTGCAACCGGCGAGCGACATTCCGCGAGCGCGGCTGGACGCCCCGGCGGGCGCGTGCGATTCACACATGCATATCTACGACCGGCGCTTTCCCGTGGCGCAGCAGAGCGGCGTGTTTATCGAGGGCGCGAGCGTCGCCGAATATCGCCACGTGCAGGCGCGCACCGGCACGCGGCGCACGGTGGTCGTCACCCCGCGTCTCTATGGCACGGACAACAGCGTGACGCTCGAAGCGATCCGGCAGCTCGGCTCCGAGCGGACTCGCGGTGTCGCCGTGCTGAAGCCCGATGTCACCGACGCCCAACTGGCGACGCTTCACGAAGGCGGTATTCGCGGGATTCGCTTCACGCTTTACACGCCGAAAAATGCGGTCGTCAGTGTCGATATGGTCGAGCCGCTCGCGCGCAGAGTCGCCGAACTCGGCTGGCATGTTCAATTGCACTGGACGGCTGCACAGATCGTCGAGCATGAGGCGATGCTGGCGCGCCTTCCGTCGACGATCGTGTTCGATCATCTCGCGCGCCTGCCGCTGCCCTCAGGCGCCTCCGATCCGGCGTTTGCCGTGGTGCGCCGTCTTGCCGATTCAGGGCGCGTGTGGGTCAAGCTGTCCGGTCCCTATCTCGACTCGGTCGTGGGGCTGGACGGCGGCTACGCCGACACGACGGGGACCGCGCGCGCGTGGGTTGCGGTATTGCCGCAACGGCTGGTGTGGGGCAGCGATTGGCCGCACGTGACGGAAGCGCACAAGCCCGACGACGCGAGCCTGTTCGATCTGCTCGGCACATGGACCGACGACAACGCCACGCGCGCTCGCATCCTCGTCGACAACGCGGCAAGCCTCTATGGATTTCCCATGTGAACGCGCCCGCTCCCCAAGCCCCTCGCAAACAACGCCAGAGCGCGCATAGACGCGTGTCAGAAAGAATATCCGGAGACGAGACATGAAAACTACCGCTGCGGCAACGCCCGCACGCAAGATACGCTTCACCGACGCGACGATCAGTTTTTTTGAACGGACCATCCCGGACCCGTTCGTCCTTGCCATACTCATTACCGTCGCGGTCGCCGTGATATCGGCGGTGTTCGCTCCGCATGCATCGGTCGGGCGGCTGGTCGGCGGCTGGTACAAAGGTTTCTTCGACATCCTGACTTTCGCGTTCCAGATCACGCTGGTGCTCGTGACCGGACATGCGTTCGCGCATGCGCCGCCCGTGCAGCGCGTGTTCAAGGCGCTGGTGTCGATTGCGCGCACGCCGGTGCAGGCGGCCACGCTGACGTTCGTGCTGGTGGCGATCGCGTCGTTCTGCAACTGGGGACTCGGTCTCGTGGTCAGCGCGTTGCTTGCGCGCGAAGTGGCCAAGCGCATGCGTGTCGATTTCGCGTGGATCGTCGCTGCGGGTTTTTCGGGCTGGGTCGTCTGGGCGAGCGGCATTTCGAGTTCGATCGCGCTTGCGCAGTCCACGCCGGGCAGCGCGATGAACGTCGTGCAGAAGCTGACCGGCGAGGTGCTGCCGTTCAGCGCAACCATATTCACGAGCTTCAATCTGGTGCCGACGATCGTCATGCTGTTCGCCGTGCCTGTCACGCTGGCGCTGCTCAAGCCGGCCGACGAAGACGCGGTGGTCCTCGACATCGAGAAGAATCCCGATACACCGCTGCGCGAAAAGCCGGCCGGCAAGCTGAGTTTCGCGCGCTGGATCGAGTACTCGTGGCTCGGCAGTGCGTTTGTCGGCGTGGCGGGAATTGCCTGCCTCGTTCTGGCGCGGTCCGAACATATCGCGTTTTCGGGTGTCAACGCGGTGATTTTCGTGATGTTCATCGCGGGCGTCATCCTGCATGGCTATCCGCTGGCCTATGCGGACGCCGTGAAAAACGCGGCGAAACAGACGGGCTCGATGATGCTGCAATACCCGCTGTACGGCGGGATCATGGGCATGATGGATGCCACCGGGCTTCCCGATGTGATCGCGCACTTCTTCATTGCCATTTCGAATGCGCACACGCTGCCGTTCTGGAGCTACGTGTGCTCGCTGATCGTCACGTTCTTTATTCCCAGCGGCGGCGGTCACTGGGCGGTGCAAGGTCCGTTCGTCGTGCCCGCCGCGGTGGCGTTGCATGCGTCCGTGCCGGCCACGACGATGGCGGTCGCGATGGGCGAACAGGTCTCGAACATGATGCAGCCGTTCTGGGCCGCGCCGGTCGTGGCGATGGCGGGAATCGGCGTGCAGCGCGTGCTCGGCTTCACCGTGATGACCTTCCTCGTCGGTGCGCTCGTGTACGGCGCTGCTTTGCTGCTGCTGGTCTGATGGCGATGGTCCAGAACGATATGAACGGAGACAGTCAGATGGAATCGGTCACGACGCATCGCGCAGTACCCGCAGCCGCCGGCGCAGCCCCGGCATCTTCGACCATGGCGGCGGACACGAAATCTTTCCGGCAGCGCTGGTGGCGCGTGTTCGATACCCGCATCGGCGCGTTGCCGCTGCCCGTGTATTGCGTGCTGCTCGTCGTGCTGGGCGCGATGACGCTCAAAGGCAAACTCGCGTCCGACCTGCCTACCGGCATCGCGCTGGTGACGGTCGGCGGCTTCAGTTGCGCGGAGTTGGCCAAACGCATTCCGTGGGTTCGTCATATTGGCGCGACTTCCATCTTCGCCGCGTTCATCCCGTCGATGCTCGTGTACTACAAGGTCATGCCGGCGCCGGTAGTCAAAGCCGTCACCGACTTCACGAAGAGCTCGAACTTCCTCTATCTGTTCATCGCGGCGATCATCGTGGGCAGTGTGCTCAGCATGGACCGCCGCACGCTCATCAAAGGCTTCGTGCGCATCTTCATTCCGGTTGCGAGCGGCTCGGTTGTCGCGGCGCTGGTGGGCACCGGGGTGGGGACGGCGCTCGGCCTCGATGCGAAGCATGCGCTGTTCTTCGTGGTCGTGCCGATCATGGCGGGTGGCGTCGGCGAAGGCGCGTTGCCGCTCTCGGCGGGTTACGCGCAGATCATGGGCGCAGAGCAGGGACCGCTATTTGCCCAGGTGCTCTCCGCGGTGATGCTCGGCAATATCGCCGCGATCTGTTGCGCGGGTCTGCTGAGCTACCTCGGCACGCGCCGGCCCGACTGGACCGGCAACGGCCGTCTGACCGTGGCCGAGGACAACGACGCCGGCATGAACCCGGCTCCGCTGTCGTTCGAGTTCGATGTCAGTTCCGTCGCCGCGGCAGGCGCGACCGCGATTGCGTTGTACCTGCTCGGTGTGCTGAGCCATCAGCTGTTCGACTGGCCCGCGCCCGTCGTCATGCTCGTGCTCGTGGTGGCGGCGCAACTGTTCCAGGTGGTGTCGCCGCGTGTTCGCGGCGGCGCGCGCTTCATGTACAGCTTTTTCTCGACCGCGGTCACGTATCCCTTGATGTTCGCCATCAGCGTGGCAATGACGCCGTGGGGCGAAATCGTCACCGCCTTCCACTGGGTGAACATCGTCACGGCGGTGTCCACCGTGTTGGCGCTGATCGTGACGGGCTTTGTGGTCGGGAGGCTGGTCGGCATGTACCCGGTGGAATCGGCGATCGTCAATGCGACGCATAGCGGACTCGGCGGCACCGGCGACGTAGCGATCCTGACCGCGGCCAACCGGATGGAGCTAATGCCGTTTGCGCAGATCGCGACGCGCATCGGCGGAGCCATCACCGTGATGACGGCGTTAGCGGCTTTTGCGTATCTGCGCTGATCAGGGCCGGCTTTCGCGTCCGGAGGCTTCAGCCGGTTCATATGAAATTCTTCGCGTGCAGCGATACAGACTTGTGCGCCTGGGTCGGCTCGGTCGGAGGCGCGAGCCGCCTTCATGCCGCACTACCTGCGCAAAACCGGCAGTAGATCAAACCCCGCTCCAACTGCTTATGGCAAGATTGGCGATCAGCGTCGGGCAAAGCGTGGCCGCGTCGCCGGATCAACGAGTCTTCGCAGGAGAACGGTATGGCACGCATCATCGGCGGCATCGCCGCCTCGCACACACCCACCATCGGGTTCGCTTTCGACAAGAACAAGCGCGACGATCCGGTCTGGGCGCCGATCTTCGAGAATTTCGCGCCGCTCGCCGCATGGCTCGCCGACAAGCGTCCCGATGTGATCGTCGCCATTTACAACGATCACATCACGTCGTTCTTCTTCGATCACTACTCGGCGTTCGCGCTGGGCGTCGGCGCGCAATGGCCGGTCGCGGACGAGGGCGGCGGCGCGCGCGATCTGCCGCCGATCGACGGGCACCCGGGACTGGCCGCTCATATCGGTAAGTCGCTGATGACCGAGGAATTCGACATGTCCTTCTTTCAGGGCAAGACGCTCGATCACGGCTGTTTTTCGCCGCTGTCCATGTTGTGCCCGCACGAGCCCGAATGGCCAGTGAAGCTGGTGCCGCTGCAGATGGGCGTGCTGCAATTGCCGATGCCCAGCGCGCGCCGATTCTATAAGCTGGGCCAGGCGCTTAGACGCGCGATCGAAAGCTATCCTGAGGATCTGAAGGTCGCGATCCTTGCGACCGGAGGCCTGTCCCATCAGGTGCACGGCGAGCGTGCAGGCTTTAACAACGTCGAATGGGACCAGCGCTTTCTCGATCTCTTCGAGCGCGATCCCGAGCAACTGGCCGAGATGACGATTGCCGAATATGCCGAACTCGGCGGCTACGAAGGCGCGGAAGTCGTGATGTGGCTGACCATGCGCGGCGCGCTGTCCGCTAATGTCGTTTGCAAGCACCGCAGCTATTACCTGCCGTCGATGGCGGGCATCTCGACCGCGATCTACGAAGGCGAAGAGGGCGCGGCGAACGCCGCGATCGTCGAGCGCCACCGGCAGCGGATGGCCGTTCAACTGGCGGGCGCCGAGAAGCTCGAAGGCACGTATCCGTTTTCGATCGAAGTGGCCGTGCGCGCGTTCCGGATCAACGAGTATTTGCACAAGCTGGTCGAGCCGGCTCACCGCGAGGCGTTCGTGCGCGATCCCGAGGCGAGCTTCGAGGCGGCCGGATTGTCGGATGAAGAACGCGATATGCTGCGTCAGCGCGACTGGCGCGGCCTGCTGCACTACGGCGTGATTTTCTTCATGCTGGAGAAGCTGGGCGCGGTGGTCGGCGTGTCGAACCTGCATATCTACGCCGCAATGCGCGGCGAAACGCTGGAGGCGTTCCAACGCACGCGAAACGCGCCGGGCGCGTTGTACTCGGTGGCGGGTAAGACCGCGGGCAAGCTCGAGTGGGATGGCGCGGAGAAAGGCAACGCCGAATAAATCGGAGCGCCTCTCACTACACTCGATGCAGGAGGGTACGTAGCAGGCCGGCCCCGCAGGGCCGTCCCGGTCACTGCGTAGTTGAAGCCTGCTTACGGCGCCGCGACGCCTTGGGTCTTCGCGGTGTACGACTTGTAGAAGCTCGAACCGGCCCATGCAGGTGCCGATGCGGTGTACAACGGTGCGCCTTGCGTGTAGTTCGCGCCGTCGTGCCAGTCACCGGAACCGGTGAACTTCGCTACCGCCGGATACGGGTACACCGGACGAGTCGCCGTCACTGCGTTCGACGAATTGGTCTGATACGTCATCACCGCATTCGGAGCCTTGGCCTGCTCGACCCAGCCGGTCATCTGCGACACCAGGTCGATGTTGGGGAAGCCTTCGCCGCCGCCGCAGTGGCCGACACCCGGCACGACATACAGCCGCGCGAACTCGTTGACGTTCGACTCGCCCATCGTGCTTTGCATGGACTCGTAGTAAGCGATCGTGAAGAGCGGCGAGATGTGCTGGTCAGCCCAGCCGTGCCACAGGATCAGCTTGCCGCCGGCCTTCTGGAACGCGGACAGGTCGGGGCTCGTCGCATCGTTCAGCGGGTGGTTCGCCTGCAGATAGATCGGATAGAAGCTCGCGTCCTGATAGCCGAAGCTGTCGATGGTCGGCATGCTCGGCGAACCCGTGAAGATCAGGTTGTACGCCCCGGTCACGATCGAGTAGCTGAACAGGCCCGTGACAGGCACCGGCGTATCCGTCGAGTTCGTGGTCGGTACTTCGACGCCGATCCAGTTGGCTTCCGAACCATATTGCGGCGACCCGGCCAGCATGCGCTCACCGGTTGTGGCATCCGTCGGGCCGCTGTAGATCCTGGTCGCGGTCGCGACTTCGGCCGCCGTCAGGCAGTTGCTGGTGCTCGTCGCGCCGCTCGCGCACTGGATCGTTGCCGGGTCAAAGTGGCAGGTGCGCGGATCGGCCAGCAGGCCGTCGGGTACGCCGGTTTGACCACCGCAAGCTGCGACCACGGCCTTGTGCAGCACCTGAGCCTTGTCGGCGTAGAGCACGGCTTTGCCGGTGCTGTCGCCGGTGGTGCTGTTCGACTTCACGCTCCAGCCGTGATACAGCGAGTTCTGGATCTGGAAGTGAGCGGCCGGGGCGCCGGCGATGATGCCGTTATAGTCGGTCGGGTAACGCTGCGCGGCCATCAGTGCTTCGCGGCCGCCATCGGAGCAACCCACGAAGTACGAAAACTTCTGCGCCTGACCGTAATAGGCCTGGATCAGCTTCTTCGCCGCGAGCGTCGTGATGTGCTGGCCGCGGTACGCAAAGTCAGCCTGCTTTTGCGGGTCCGTGGTCCAGGCGGAGCTTTGGCCCGAGTGACCCATGTCGGTCGCTGCTGTCACGAAGCCGCCTTGCTGCACGAGCGGGCAGGTGTAGCTGAAGCTGAACGAGCTTTGCTTGGTCGGATCGCTCAGGTTGCCGCACAGGCCGCCGCAGCCCAGTTCCGCGAAACGTTGCGTCCAGGTGTTGACGGGCAGCGCGACTTCGAAGGTGTTCGACGGCGCGAGCGTGCCTTTCACCGTGCAGAAGTTGACGGTGGCGCCATTGAGCGTGGCCGCGGTGACGGTAGCCGAGGTGATCGAGCTGCCTGCGCCGCCGATGTCGGTGATGTCGATCGAAGCCAGCTTCGAACAATCGACGACCGGATTGACGACCGCCAGCGGAGTGGGGGAAAGACCGCCACCGCCGCCACAGGCGGCGACAAGGGCGGCGCTCACGCAGACGGTGAACAGTGTCAGCAGCGAGGCTTTGCGCGCATGAACGCGTGCGAGCAGCCCGAAGGAATGCAGAGCTCTCACGCTTGTCTCCTTGTGTTGTTGTCGAGCATCGGAACCACACGTGTGCGTGCGGACCGCATGACGCATTCGTGGTTTGCGTGTTGCCTACTTATCTTCATGGATTCACATCTCCTCTTTTAATGCTTCGTTTCCCAAAAAAGTCTTTTTAGATCGTCGATCGTTCCGGCGCTTGTCGATCATTCGCGATGCGATGACGCGCACCAGCAGCCGACGACGATTCCCATCGAATCGTCGTGCGCACGCCTGCGTATCACTTGAGGATCAATCGAAGTTAGTTAAGATGTCTAACTTGTTTTGGGTCGTGGCTGGGAAAAGCCGGGCAACCCTCCGATGTGCTGTCGTTCACTCTTGTTTTTCCCCTTTCTCTTCCACAGTAGATGCACTGAACAACGCGAAAGATGTGCAGCCTCGACATGTGACCCCGCTCGCTGAGTTTGGACGCGACGTTAGCCGGGCAGGGAAGCGCGTGAAATCGGGGGTTAACCAGAATGATGCGGAAGCGGGCCGCCGAGCAACGCGTAAAAGACACCCTGCCGGTTCGAACAGCGCCGCGCGCAGGACCGCCGCACAAGCATTTCGCTCGTCGCTGCGACATGCGGATCTCGCGACTGCCGCTCGCCTGCACGACGACACGCAATAATTTTTTTAGATGGGGAAAGAGATTGAAAGAGATTGAAATTGACGGCGCGGCTGGCCGGCTTTGTCGCGCTATGGCGCTTCGATTGAAGCGGCGTTCACTTTTCCATTCGCACGCAGTTGTCCCTACGAAGCCGAAGCTCTCGCGACATAAGGTTGTCGCCGCGAGTGGACAAATGAAAACGTGCGGTTGGTGGAAAGCAACTGGCGCATGTGTGCCCGTATCTTGAAGCGGGAAAAAAGCGTCGGCTCAACTGTCCTTTCTATGCGACTTCGTTCCCGAGCCATCTGATCTGCTTATCGGGGTGTTCTTCAGCGGGCATTCGCCGGGGCCACCGGCAAGGGCCCCAGGATTGCGCCACAGCCTTATCCGAATGGCATTTGAAGGCGTTTTCGCCACTGCGGCGGTGCTATGCGGAACACCAGAAACCCGGATACTTCCTCAACACATCTGGTTAACCCGCCCCTTTGAAGCCGGAGGGCGAACCGCTACCTTCAGTTCGGGTCATCTGGAAATGCTATATGAGGCACCACGACATGACGGGTAGCGCAATCAACGGGAGCAAAGCGAAGTGCTTTGAGCGCGCGATAAGACCAATGAAGGAGACAGGAGAAATCTGATGACAAGTGGAATGACGAGCGGTAAGAGAATAGACATCAAGGCGTTCATCGACGAACGGCCGATCTCGCTCTATCAGTGGCTACTGGTGGCGCTGTGTTTTCTGATCGTGACGGCCGACGGCATGGACGTCGCCATCATGGGTTTTGTCGCGCCTTCCATCATTCACGACTGGGGCATTTCGCGGCCCGCGTTCGGCCTCGTGATGAGCGCGGCGCCGATCGGTCTGGTGATCGGTGCGCTGACAGCGGGGCCGGCATCGGACCGCATCGGCCGCAAGTGGGTGTTGATTACGTCGGTGTTTCTGTTCGGCGTGTTCACGATCGCGACAGCGTTCACGCAATCGCCGGGCGCCATGGCGCTGCTGCGGCTTCTGACGGGTATCGGCCTCGGCGCCGCGATGCCGAACTCGACGACGCTGCTCTCCGAGTATGCGCCGCAGCGCAAGCGCGCATTGCTGATCACCATCATGTTCACGGGCTTCAACCTCGGTTCGGCTTTGATCGGCTTTGCTGCCGGCTGGCTGATTCCGGTTCATGGCTGGCGCTCGGTGCTGCTTTTCGGCGGCGCGCTGCCGCTGGTGCTGATCCCGTTCCAGATCTGGCTGTTGCCGGAATCGGCCCGTTTGCTCGCAGTGCGCGGTGCATCGTCCCAGCGTATCGGCGCGGTCCTCGGCCGGGTCTGCGGTGAGCGCTTTGCCGGCGACGAAGTGTTCGTCTCCACTGAACCGCCGCTGCCGACGCGCAAGCCGATCGGCGTGCTGTTCTCGCAAGGCTACGGCTCGATGACTCTCGCGCTGTGGGTCACGTATTTCATGGGCCTGCTCGTCATCTACCTGCTGACCGGCTGGCTGCCCACGCTGATGAAGGACGCCGGGCTGACCGTCACCGCGGCCGCCAACATTACGGCGATGTTCCAGATCGGCGGAACGATCGGCGCGGTTCTGGTCGGCTGGGTGATGGACAAGGTCCGCCCCGCTCCGGTGATCAGCGCGGCATACCTGGGCGGCGGTCTGTGCGTGCTGGGATTGGGTTACATCGGTGCGTTGTCTTCGTCGCTGGCGTTGCTGGTGTTTGCCGCGGGCTTCTGCATGAGCGGTGCGCAGACCGGCCTGAACGCGTATGCGCCCGGCCGTTACCCGACGGTGGCGCGTGCCACGGGCGTAAGCTGGATGCTCGGCATGGGCCGCTTCGGCAGCATCTTCGGCTCGGCAATCGGCGGTGCGTTGCTCGGCTTCGGATGGCAGTTCGGCGCGATTCTCGCGATGCTCGCGATCCCCGCTACACTGGCTGCAATCGCTATCCTGGTGAGTCAGCGCGTGAGCGCCAGCGAGGCTGCGGCAAGTCCGAACACGGCACATTGAGGCATGCGCGGCGCGCGCCGATCTCGCCGCAGCGCGCCGCTCCTGAAGTCAAATTTCTGAGGAGAGACGGTGATCATCGACATTCACGGCCACTACACCACCGCGCCGAAAGCGTTGGAGTCGTGGCGCAACCGCCAGATCGCGGGCATCAAGAATCCGTCTGAGATGCCGAAGGCGTCGGAATTGCAGATCAGCGACGACGAGCTGCGCGAATCGATCGAAAGCAATCAGTTGAAGCTGATGCGCGAACGCGGTCTCGATCTGACGATCTTCAGCCCGCGCGCGAGCTTCATGGCGCATCACATTGGCGACGCGCAGATTTCCAGCACATGGGCCGCGATCTGCAATGATCTGTGCTACCGGGTGAGCCAACTCTTTCCAGACAGTTTCGTTCCGGCGGCGATGCTGCCGCAAAGCCCCGGTGTGGACACTGCCACATGCATCCCGGAACTGGTCAAGTGCGTCGAGCAGTACGGCAATGTGGCGATCAATCTGAACCCCGATCCGTCGGGCGGCCATTGGACCAGCCCGCCGCTGTCCGATCGCTACTGGTATCCGATCTACGAGAGGATGGTCGAGTACGACATTCCGGCGATGGTTCACGTGAGCACGAGTTGCAACGCGTGTTTCCATACCACCGGATCGCATTACCTGAATGCGGATACCACCGCGTTCATGCAGTGCCTGACGTCGGACCTGTTCCGCGACTTTCCGACCCTGCGCTTCGTCATCCCGCATGGCGGCGGCGCGGTGCCGTATCACTGGGGCCGTTTCCGCGGACTCGCGCAGGAGCTGAAAAAGCCGCTGCTGAAAGATCATCTGCTCAACAACATCTTCTTCGATACCTGTGTCTATCATCAGCCGGGCATCGATCTGTTGACCCGCGTGATCCCTGTCGACAACATTCTGTTCGCGAGCGAAATGATCGGCGCGGTGCGTGGCATCGATCCGGAGACGGGCCACTATTTCGACGACACGAAACGCTATATCGAAGCGGCGCACGTCGATGCGCAAGAACGTCACAAGATTTACGAAGGAAATGCGCGGCGTGTCTATCCGCGCCTGGATGCATTGCTTAAATCGAAGGGACAGTAATCATGTATGAACTTGGAGTCGTCTATCGCAACATTCAGCGCGCGGACGCCGACGTTGCCGCGAAACTCGGCGCGCTCGGCTCGGCGACCGTGCACGAGGCGATGGGGCGCACGGGTCTGCTGAAGCCGTATATGCGGCCTATCTATGGCGGCGCGCGCGCGAGCGGCACGGCGGTCACGGTGCTGCTGCAACCGGGCGACAACTGGATGCTGCACGTCGCGGCTGAGCAGATCCGCCCGGGCGACGTCGTCGTCGCCGGGGTCACGGCAGACTGCACGGATGGCTATTTCGGCGACCTGCTGGCGACGAGCTTCAAGGCGCGCGGCGCGCATGCGCTGATCATCGACGCCGGCGTGCGCGACGTGAGCGTGCTCACCGAGATGAACTTCCCGGTCTGGAGCAAGGCGATCTCCGCGAAAGGCACGGTCAAGGCGACGCTCGGTTCGGTGAACATTCCCGTGGTGTGCGCAGGCGCGCTGGTCACGCCGGGCGATGTGGTCGTCGCGGACGACGATGGCGTGGTAGTGGTGCCCGCGGCGTCGGCGCAAGCAGTGCTCGAAAAGGCGGCCGCCCGCGAAGCAAACGAAAGCGAAAAGCGCGCAAAGCTGGCCTCCGGCGTGCTGGGTCTGGATATGTACAACATGCGCGGGCCTCTGGAACAGGCTGGGCTGCGCTACAAAGATTAATAGGGCAGTCACCATGGTCAGCGGTCAAACCGGACGCAAGCCGATCACCGGCATTTCGTCGATGGCCACGCGCCAGGTGCTGGCCGAACTCGCGCGGAGCTACGAGCGTCTGTCGGGGCGGCCGGTGGCGATCGAGTCGGTCGGCGGCGTCGACGCGGCCCGGCGTGTTCAGGATGGCGAAGCATTCGACTTTGTCGTGCTGGCGGCGGACGCGCTCGACCGGTTGGCCGCCGCGGGCCGCGTCGATCCGGCGAGCCGGGTCGACCTTGCGCGTTCCGGCATGGCGATTGCAGTCGCGGCAGGGCAGGCGCGTCCGGACATCGGCAGCGAAGCGGCGCTTCGCGAGGCCATTCTCGGGGCGCGCAGCATCGGCTATTCGACGGGGCCCAGCGGCGCGCATCTGAAGCGGCTGTTCGAGCGTTGGGGCATTGCCGGGCTCATCGAGCCGCGCATCGTGCAGGCGCCGCCGGGTGTCCCGGTCGGGGCGCTGGTCGCGCGCGGGGATGTCGCGCTCGGCTTTCAGCAATTGAGCGAATTGATCCACTTGCCCGGCATCGACGTGATCGGCGCGCTGCCGCCCGACATTCAAGCCACCACCGTGTTCGCCGCGGCGGCTTGCACCGCGACGAGTCAGCGCGAGGCCGTGCAGGCGCTGCTGGCGTTTCTGACATCGCGCGAGGCCGATACTGCCAAGTCGCGAAACGGTATGGAGCCGGCCTGATCGCAGTACACTGCGTGCTGCACCAATGCTTCATCTCGCGTCCGGACATCCGCCGGCCCGGACGACGCAGCGAGGGGCATGCGGCGCGGACCGGCGTGCGGCATCGCGCCGTACCCCTCAGGCTGCGAGCGCATGAAACGTCCCCATCGTCCCGCGCCCAATGTGGCTGCGCCTGCTCACGTTCCGTTCGGAATCCGCGCGCTTTTCAGTCTCCGCAAGTCCGCGCGGCGCTGGCCCGTCGCTTGTCGCGCCGCGCTCAGCATCGGGTTGCTGGTGGCCGTCGGATGGCTGACCGGAAATATAGCGGCCGGCTTGACCGCGACGATCGGCGCTTTCACGTCACTCTACGCATCTGAGCGTCCTTATCACAACCGTGCGCGGGTGCTGGCTGGCATTGCGCTGTCGTTCGCCGTGGTCGTGAGTCTGGGCATGGCGGTGCAACAGCTGCCGTTGATGGCCGTGCCGCTGCTTGTCGTGATCGCGATGGTCGCGACGTTCGTTTGCCATGCGATCAAAATCGGGCCGCCGGGCGCGTATATGTTCGCGCTCGCATGTGCCGCCGGCACGAGCGTGCCGGCCGCTCACATGGCCTTCTATCATGCGGGATTGCTGGTGTTGGCGGGTGGTGCGGTGTCGTGGATCGTGCACATGACGGGGGCGCTGGTCTCGCCTAGAGGTCCGGAAAGGGCGGCGGTTGTTGCAGCGGCTCAGGCGGTCGCGCAATTTGCGGAAGCGGTCGACGCCGGCACCGACGCCGATGCGAACGCACAGGCGCGCCATGACGCGGCGTTGTCACTCCATGCTGCGTGGGCCACGCTTGTCAGTTATCAATCGTCCGACTCTCGTCGCGATGCGGTGCTCGCCCATCTGCTTGCTCTCAATCGCGAACTGCATCTGCTTTTTGCCGCGTGCGTCGACTCCACCGACTCGCGTGCGGCAAGTCAGACCGTGTTGGCCGACAGAGCACGGGAGGTCGGCAGGCGAGTGGCATCCGCCGGTGAGCATTCAACTTCGACGTATGCGTTCGACGTTCCGCTGGGGCGTCTGCGCTCGACAGAACTGATACGGGAAGCTTTCAGGCGCGGCTCTCCCGCGTCGATAGTCGCGGCCCGCGTAGGCATTGCGGTGGCGGTGGCCGGCGCGATCGGTGCAGTTTTCGGCGTCGAACGCGCGTATTGGGCGATGGCGGCGGCCGTGCTCGTTCTGCATCAGGGGCTGGACTGGGAGCGAACCGTAAGGCGCGGCGTCGAGCGAACCATCGGCACGCTCGTCGGTCTCGCACTCGCGAGTGCAATCTTCGCGATCCATCCAGAAGGACCGTGGCTCGCGCTGACGATGATGAGCCTTCAGTTTCTCGTCGAGATGCTGATCACGCGCAACTATGCGTTCGCCGTGGTGTTCGTCACGTCCATTGCGTTGCTCATCGCCTCGGGCGGCCAGCGTGTGGCGGAACCGGGCGCGTTGCTGTGGGCGCGAGGGCTGGATACGGCGATCGGTTGCGGCGTCGGGCTGCTTGTTTACATGTTCTTTAAAACACGTGGCTCGCCCATGTCCATCCGTCAGCGGATCGTGCTCGCGCTGGCGACGGTTCAGACGGTGCTCGAACATCTCGCTAGCGGCTGCGTGACGACACCCGGAGGGCTGCGGGCGCGGCGCGATCTGCAGCATGGCATCTTTGCGCTGATAGAGTCGTATGAGGTGGAGGCGGGCGGCCTGGCGGGTGAGCGTGCCCTCGCAGCACGCATGCGGCCAGCGATCTTCGCTACGCAACGGCTCGGCTATAAGGTACTTGCCGCTTGTTGGGTTCTTGAAGCGACAGCGCGGGAGCAAATCATCTTGGCCGCATCCACGGATGCTTCGCCTGATGAGTTGGCGAACGCCGCGGCTGTGCTGGAAGAGATCATCGGCACATTGCGAGCCAACGGCACTGGTCCGGCTGCGCTTCAGCCCTTACCGGACTTTCTGCGCGGCGAGATAGAAGAGTTGAGAGAGTGGCTCGCGTGCGGGTCATCGAATCGCGGTGCGAATGCGCGGCGCGGCGAAGACGGACAGCGTAGCGCAGCGTCTTCCTGAAGTGATTCCGCCGGTCGCACTGACTAAGCGTCTCATTGGATGCCTCGGCGCGATGCCGATCGGCCGCGCGTGCGTTTGTAATGTGGTGCGCCGGTTTTTCGCGGTGGCTTGCACGAAGCCAGCCTTCGTGAGGACGGTGAAGATCATTGCGCACAATTTCTACTGTCACGATTTTTATCGCTTTGCATCCTTATTCATTGTTGTTTGGTGAATCGGTCTGTTTATTATTGTATTAGTACTCCATGTCGTTCCAATTAATTCTGAATAACGGTTTAACAGCGTGGCGTGGCAAGCACGCAGTGTCGAGGGAAATGTAAAAGCTGGTAACGAAAGTTGACTTTCCAGAGTGTATCAGCCCGCTCAATCATTAGGCCATCTTTTTATCTAGCCGATCTTTACTCCCACAATAATTTTGGAAGGTAAATGACGTGCCCACTCGACGCATCAGTGAAAACGACGGGCCTCAAAATGCTTTTGTTATAGGGTCGAATTGTCAAATTTCTCGGGCATCCGTCCTCTGATCATAAGAAGAAAGTTGAATTCTTGACGTAGCAAGAAATTATTAGAAATATTTATGCTATTTGGCCTATAAGTGCTATTTCTTCTGTTGGAAACCGCCATTTACGCGTACTATTTACCCACGTCGACGCGTTTGTGGGAATAATTTGCCGAGCGAGTTGCGGCCTGTGTGCCCGTTTGGCAAGCGTTTGCGCGACGTCTGGCCGCAGTTTATTCGCGCAGCAGCAGGACTCGTAGTCGGTTGTCTCCTCTGATTGTCAAACGCGGTTGATTTACGCGTCGGCTCGCCATTGGCCATCGGCGGCGCTCGTTAATTGCATTGCCGCATCCAGGCAGGTTCTTGTTCGGCATTCAATCAGAATTCAGTGCTGCACCCGGAATGTGCTGAAGACTATTCATTTTTAGTCGTGCGGTCTGGAATGAATATTCACCGGTGCATTAAATAACTCGAACTTCCAAAAACTAATATTTGGACTTTTTTCGAGAGAATTTTCTCGATTGTGGAAATAATTCGACATGGTAAAGCGACGTCAATTTCTTGGTTGCCTGACGGCACTTGGTGGAAGCGTTCTTTTGAGCGCATGCGGTGGCGGCGGCTCGGAAGACGGGAGTGGCAGCACGTCTTCATCTTCTGCCGCTAAAGCAACGACAACGGCGCGTGCGGCCACCGGCTCCACGAACGGCACGGCCATGCCGCCGGCCTCGTCCATTACGGACAAAGCAGGCGGAGTCTGGACGCTTTCCAACGGCGTCATCTACAGGAATGGCGCTGTCGTGGGCAACAACTACAACGTGTCGCTGGTACTTTGGTACGGTGGCAGGATGTATCACTGCAACAAGAGTGGTTACTTCTACGTGAATGCAGAGGTTGCCAATGGATGGCTGCCTTGCACCGATCCGCGCATTGCCGTCGCGCAGACGCCGGGTGGCTTCTACGGTATGAACGGGCACTATGACTACACCTACACGCCCGCGCAACTGGTCACGATCCTGAAGGCAATGGGCTGCACGAGCTACCGCGTCGGTTGCACGTCCGACCCGACGCAAATCAATGCGGTGGCCAAGCTCGCGCAAACTTTCCAATCGGCCGGGATCAAGTTGCTTGTATTGATCCAACAGGGCCTCTACGACAGCACCGGCAAACTCTTCTCCGGAGAGTCGACTGCTTACAGCGCCGCCTACTCGGCAGGCTCGACGATCGCACGCGCGCTGAGTCCTTATGGCGTCACCATGTATGAATGTGGCAATGAGCTGACACGCGACGGCGCCATCATCCTGGATTCCACCAACGCGGGAACGAAGGCACTCGACTTCAACAATGCGAACTGGCCTGTCATGCGTGGCGCGATGCGCGGCATGATCGACGGGGTGAAGTCGGTCCAGTCTTCCGCAAAGTGCGGTATCAACTTCTGCGTGAACGATGTGGGCGCGTCCGACGCGTTGTGGGACGGCATGCAACCGGACGGCAGCGGTGGCCATCCGACGGTGCGCTGGGATATCACCACGTGGCACAACTATGAAGTGTACGGCGACATTTTCAACATCGGCACTGACGGCGGTGGTGCTGGAATCGATCTGCCCATCTATTGCAAAGCCAGATATGGCGTGCCATTCATGATCACCGAATGGAACACGGGGCCTGAACAAGCCGAGGCGTACCGGGCGAACTACATCAGCGCAAAACTGACCGAGTTCTATCAGCAGAGAAAGACTCACAACATCCAGTCGGTGATGTACTACGTGCTCGATAGCGGAAACGATACGTTCGGCATTATGATGAACGGCACGCCAATCAATCCGTCGTATAGCGCATTTACGAGCTTCACCGCGAGCAACCCGGACAATTAAGCCGGTGAGAGCGCTTCGCGGACAATAGATCTGACCTCTCTTCGCTTCGGCAAAGGGAGGCCGGGTTGTTTTGGTCCTGCTTCAATTCGATCCGCAACGGGCTCAGGCAAGCGGCGTTATCCAATACGTCGTCGTCTTTTGCGTCGCACGTTCAGTTCAGACAAGCAACTTTCCCCAATCGTAGTCGACGCGGTCAGGCGTGAACGGCAATACGCCGGCGCCCGGTGTGAACGTCAACTCGCCGAAGTACACCAGGTTATCTGGCGCGTACAAATCCACGCGAACATAGTCGAAGTCTTCGCACAGGGTGACCGCCGCGTTCAGCACCGAGTCCAGATTCGTTGGACGAGGCCCGGGCGCGGCGCTTCGTTTATAGAAGCCGATCGCGATGTCGAGATGATTCCAGTCGACGTCGTACACGTCGCCATGCGTCGAGCTTCCGAATCGATCCGATATCACGAGAATGTAGATGATTGGCCGACCCGGCCGTCCGTTGAAGCAGTGCAGCTTGAGATCCGCCGGTATCTGGCCGCGCTGGTCCAGAAGCAACCGCTCGAAGAAGACGCGCGGCTTGATTGCGCGGTAGTGCCGCTCGCGTGCTATGTCGTAAAAATCGGTGGCCAACCACTGCGCTGCTCGAAGTTGCAGTTTTTCGAAAGACGTCTGCGATTTGTCTCTTACCACTTCGACGAAACTGCTGCCGTGATTTGCCTTCATTACAAAGGCATCCGGCAGAGCGTCGAAGACCTCTCGGGTGAACACATCCGGCGCCGCGATCAACGGTATCAGATGCTCCTCGCCGATCTTGCCGGCGACGTATTCACGCACCAGAAGCTTGTCGGTCAAATTGATGAAGCGAGGATCGGGCCTGAGGCTGCGTTGCAGAATCTTTTCGTTGAAGGTGGCCGGACGAAGCAGATTGGGATAACGGCCAATGCATTTGTGATGCAACAAACTCAGGAAGAGCGCATCCGGCAGGACGGACTTCGCCGCTTCCTTCATTCTTCTGACAAGAGGAACCGAATGCGGAGGCAGGCGATAAGGATCTATCGGCATCCGTCCCACCTCGGCGGACGCACTATCTTCGGACGCCACAGCTTCCTGGCGCCTCGGGGCGGATGCGGGGGCTTCGCCATCGAACTGGGTGGACTTCATTGTTGTCATGTACGAGATCCATAACTGGTGGCGTCGCGAAGCGTTGTTCGACGCTCAAGGGGCTTCGCGCACTATCTCAGTTGCGGCGTTCCAACTTTCCTCATGCGTCAGGCACCGTTCTTCGGACTCGAAATGTTGCCGGGCGCGAAATTGCGTGGGCGACATGCCGTAGCGTTCCTTGAAGAGCCGGCCCAGACGGTTGCCGTCGCCCATTCCACAGCGCCGTGCAATCTTGTCGACTGGCAAGTCGGTATTGCGCAGCATCGACGACACAACCTCGAAGCGCGTACGCAATAGATATTCGAGCGGTGTCATGCCGAATTCGCACTTGAAGCGGCGCTGGAAATTGCGCTTGCTCATCGCCGCGCATTCGGCGGCCTGGGCGACCGAAATTGCGTTGCTATAGTTCTCCTTGATCCAGCGTGCCGACTCGCGGATCTTCTCGGTCGTGGTGGTGATGCTCGCTTCGTCGAGATCCGGTTTGTTCTTCTCCTTATAGCTCGTTTGCAGAATACGGGCGATCTTTCGGGCGATGTCGGAACTCAGGTCGCGCTCGATCTGCGCAAGCGCCAGGTCGGTAGGTGTCACACCGCCACCGTCCTGCATGACGTCGCTTCTGTCGTCGAATAGAAAGATGGGCACGGTCGATTGCAACGGATTGCGGCACACGACCGCTAGATTCGCGCCTTGCTGGATGCGAACCGAGGCGATCGATCCTTGCAGGGAAATCCACGCGAGAAAGCGATCGTTGGATTCCGCGGTTTCGGCCGCGTCACGGCAAGCGACAAAGAAAGCATGGAAATCCGAGAGGCTGTAGCGTTTGAGGCTCTGCGTCCAGATCGAAATGCTGGACGAGCTGGTCACCACGCCGCCTTCGTCCGACAGCACCGAGAACCTGTATGGAGCTTGCTGGCCTGCATCCTTCTCGAACTCGTTGGCAAGGCGGAAAGCATCACCGATAGCTCCGATGGTTATCATCGAACAGTTCTGAAAAACCAAGAGACCAATGTGTTTCATAGCTGTCATCCATTCCGATGCTCATTGACGCGTGGCGCAAAAAGATCTGCGGAAGTCGTCCGGCTGTTCTCCCAACAAGCCAATCACTCCACTTGCGAGATTAACGCATCGAAATTTCCAGGACGAACTTGGCCGGTATTCGCGGGTGTTTTGGCGTAATAGTCATAGCGAGAGAAATTCTTACCTCGCCATCCGAGAAAAAGCGTTCTAATATCTATTCCCACGAGAAACTTTTTCCGTGACTAATGCGCAAGCCGAACGCGGACCGAAAGCGTTGCTGCAGGCGCATATGCGCGATGTGGCAAGGGCTGCTGCCAGGAATGGCGTTCAAAACAGAGGTTCTCTTTCTGTGAACTTTTTTTAAGGTTCTGATAACGCATTTGCACTGACCCGTATAACTCTGTTACATCACTTGCAGTTAGCAACAACGCTTTCTGCGGCCGCTGCATTTGTAAAGCCCTCTGCTTAATCGGCCAATAACACCCGAATTTATGCCGATGACGATTGAATGCTTTTTTTGCAGTCTATGCTTCACTGCAACATCTACAGAAAAAAGTTAAGTCGCAATGGACTGACTTTTGACTTTGCATGGTGGAATGCTTTGGTTTAACACTCCATCGCCATGGCCTGGCGAAGGGACATTTCCAGTCACCATTATCCAGGACCGCTGGATGCCGTGTCGGACGTGGCGCGCCACGCGAGCAAGCGGAACGCGACCGCGTTACTTCCTGCTGACATGCTTCTGCCGGTCCCGTGTTAGTAGCGTCGCGCAGGGCATTCGTGATGCGAGGTCCATGCCGTTGCGGACCGCATCCTGAAGATCGACGTTGCGTGGCGGTGGCCCGGCTGATAACGAACTGTCCTCACGCAAGAGTCTCGCGATTGGCGCAAAACAATTTTCTTTGGGCGTGTCCTCGGGTCTAGAGGTCGCTATCGTTGATGTCACGTGGACCCAATATATCTTCTACTTTTGCAAAGTAGGGGCAGACAATTTCCCGAAACCAGCGCAGTGCCCCCGTTGCAACGAATGAACTAAGCAATTATTTGGTAATACGAATGAATGGAGGCTGTTGAATTCTTTGAGATCGCTGCTGGAGAAATGAGGATTTTTGATGAAGTCGGCAATCCCGATCGTGACAAGCAATCGAGACTAGCAATAGGCCGTACTGTCCTCCGTCGTTCAGGCCGTATCGAACGCGGTTCTCCGACCTAACCCAACCCAGCACGTCACTCCGAGGTGCTGCCGGTCAGTGCCATACCCACATCGGCCGGCAGCGGTTCCAGATTGCGAACTGGTGGTGCAGCGGAGCAGTATCGATTCGTTACTCTGCCCATCGAAAATTGGAAGGATCAAGCGGTGGATTACTACCCTCTGAATTCGCTCTCTCCGGCTGCCAGCACTGAGCGTGGCCAACTCAGCGTGAGCGCGATGCTCACGCTGATGCGGGATCACATTTGGGAAATCGTGGTCACGACGGTCGTTGTTCTGACGATGGCAGTGGCCTATCTACTCATTGCAACGCCGATCTATTCCGCTGACGTGCTGGTGCGAGTCGACCCGCCGGAGCCGAATGCGCTCGGTCTCGCATTACAGAACGAGATGCTTCCTCCGCCCGCGCCGTCTCCTGTGACGGAGATGGCCGTCATGCGAAGCCGGTCGGTGCTCGATCCGGTGATCGACAAATTCCGCTTCGACGTGTCTGTGACGCCACACAAGCTGCCCGTTCTGGGTGACATCGCCGAGAAGTTCGCGACACCAGGAGAGCCGGCAGCGCCCTGGCTGGGATTGAAGTCTTTCGCATGGGGCGGCGAGCGCGTTCGGATCGGGGCGATGGATGTGCCGCGGGAACTGGAGGAAGAGAAGCTGACCTTGATCGCTCTCGAGAACGGCGCTTATGAATTGCGTGGACCTTCGGATGAACTTCTGCTGAAGGGCGCGGTGGGCAAGACCGTCATGGACAACGGCGTGTCCCTGCTCGTGAAGGAGCTGGACGCGCGGCCGGGCACGAAATTCGAGGTGATTCGCTGGAATGAACTCGATGCGATCAAGCGATTCGAGGACCTGGTCAAGGTTACCGACAAGGTAAAGGACTCGGGTCTTCTCCAGATAGAGTACGCGGACAAGAGTCCGGACAAGGCGACCGAGGTGGCCAATGCGCTCGCTCAGCAATATCTTGCGACCGCCATTGCGAGCCGGCAGCTCAACGACACGACTACGCTCGCCTTCATCAACGGCGAACTGCCCCGTTTGCTCGCGGATCTGAGGCAAGCCGAGGACGCCCTTAAGCACTTCCGCTCGAACTCGCAGTCCATGCAGCCGACGACCGAAGCGCAAGCCTATCTGCAGGGAGGCCTGGACCTCGACAAGCAGATTGCGGGCCTGCAACTGCAACGCACACAACTGCTCGAACGCTACACACCGGATAGCCGCTGGATACAGAACGTCGACACGCAACTTGCGCAATTGAAGGAGGCGAAGGCGAAATTCGATGGCCACTTTAGCGGCATGCCGTCGTCCGAACGTGAGAGTGTCGATCTCCTTCGGGCGCAGAAGGTCGCGGAAACGATTTATCTCGGGATGGTCCAGAAGGCCGAGCAATTGCAGGTCCGGCGCGCCAGCACCACGGGCGGAGCGCATGTCGTCGACCGGGCGATCAGACCGCATCGTCCGGTTAAGCCGCAGCCAATCCTGGTTCTCCCAGCTGGCCTGGTGCTGGGTCTGGTGTCCGGCGTCGTGCTCGTCTTCATGCGCCGCCACGTGTTGACCGGCGTGACGGACCCGCGATACGTCGAACGTCGAATGAGCGTGCCGGTTTTCGGCGAGGTTCTGTTCAGCCAGCAACAACTGCTGCTCGATCGCATCTCGGCGGGCACGGGCCGCAAATTACTGGCCGGTCTGGGAGGGAAAAGCAGTCTGCCATTCCACAAGGTTCCACCTGAAATGCAGTTCCGCCGCAGCGCGGCCGGCGTGGGGGCGACGGCCGCTTTTGCAGGCGACGGCGACAGCAAGGTCCTTGCGGCACGCTTTCCACACGACACTTCGGTCGAGGCGCTTCGCGCGGTACGCACGGCGGTCACACGGGATCTGGCGCACGCGCGTAACAACGTCCTGATGGTCATCGGACCGACGCCTTCCGCGGGAAAGAGCTTTGTCGCGGCAAATCTCGCGATCCTGCACGCGGAGATCGGCTCGCGAGTCGTCCTGATCGACGCCGATATGCGGCGCGGTCACCTCGCATCGCTGTTCGAAGGCACCAACCGCGGCGGCCTGTCGGAAGTGCTCGCGGAGCGGATGCCTTTGCGCAACGCCTTGCGGCCCACGGGTATCGAGGGCTTGACGTTCCTGTCGTGTGGGGTGCGCCCCGAGAACCCCGCCGCATTGCTGATGAAGCCCCGCTTCAAGGACGTATTGGAGCGGCTCGCGGGCCAGTACGATCTGGTGATCATCGATACGCCGCCATTTCTCGCGGTCACGGACGCTTCCATCATTGCGAGTGAAGCGGGCGCGTCCTTGCTCGTGCTGCGCTCGGGGATGCAGAGCGAGGAGGAAATCGCGGACACGGTCAAGAAGATGGAACGTGCCGAAGGGCGAATCGCAGGCGCGGTCTTCAATGGCATTCCGCTGCGGCGAAGTACCCGGAATTACGGCTATGCGACGAACTACGCCAGCGATCTCGAAACCACCCATTGATCTCGCGCGGTCGTAAGCCAAATTGCAGCCAGTAGCTTCGTGACGGCGTCAAACGGAGAATCCGATGGCCTTTGCAATCAACGGAAAGTTCACTTCGCAGCCTGTCACCGGTGTTCAACGGGTGGCGTACGAACTCACGAGAGCCATGCAGATGGACGCGAGGCTCGGTGATGAACTGGAAGTGTTCGTGCCGCAAAACGCCATGGAACCGGGGACGCTGCTCAAGCACCTGCGCCGTTTCCCATGGCTGCGCGGCACCCTCTGGGAGCAGATCACGCTGCCCATTGCAGCCAGAGGCATGACGCTGCTCAATCTGTGCAACACCAATCCGCTCTTCAAGCGCAGACAGGTCGTGATGGTTCACGACATGGCGATCTACGATGTTCCGCATTGCTTCTCCCACAAGTTCCGGCTCTGGTACCGGATATGCTTCGCGATGCTGCGGCGCACGCACCCTATGATCCTGACGGTGTCGACCTTCTCGAAGTCACGGATTTGCCATCACCTGAAGATCGATGAGTCACGGGTCGCGGTTGTTCGTCCCGCTGCGGATCACCTCGACCGTATCGCAGCCAATGCCGCTGTGATGAGCCGTCTCGGGCTTGCGAAGGATGGCTACTGCGTGATCGTCGGCAGCCTCGATCCGCGCAAGAATCTGCAGCGTGTTCTCGAAGCGGTCGGCAAGCTCGGCCATTTGCCGGAACTCAAGTTCGTCGTGGTGGGCGGCAGGAATTCGCGCATCTTCCACACCGACGATGCGCAGTATTCCGGGAATGCGGCGAACTCCGGGCAGGTCGTGTGGGCGGGCTTCGTGTCGGATGGCGAATTGAAGGCGCTGTACGAGAACGCCGGCTGCCTGATTTTTCCGTCGTTGTATGAAGGATTCGGAATGCCGCCGCTCGAAGCGATGTACTGCGGTTGCCCCGTGATTGCATCGTCCTGCACATCGATACCGGAAGTCTGCGGCGAAGCGGCGATGTATTGCGACGCGGCGTCGGCGGACGACATTGCCACGAAGATCTCGCGGATGATGAACGACGCGGATCTGCGGCAGCGCCACCGGACCATGGGTTTGCTGCATGCCCGCGAATTTCGTTGGGAATACTCGGCGCAGAAAGCGCTCGAGATCCTCTACGGCACGACCGGCGAGCGCCTGCCCGATCTGACGCCCAGCGCGTCAACGAGTTAGCGCATATGTCCACGGGAACGCGACTGAATCGCGTAGCGAAAGGCGCCGGCAGAAGGCGGGTGCCGCGCTCACTGGCGACGATCCGGCCCAGCCGTTCGTACCGACCGCCGGGCGAACGGCAGATGAGGCGCGCGATGGGAATCAGCGTGTGGCGTGGCGCGGCGGAACCCCGCCATCCGAATGGGCCGCGCGATCCGATGCACTCCAGATCCGAGGTTCGCTTCAATCTGCCAGCTCAGGTCAATGGAGCTGCGCAACAATCCGCCCCGCCACGTCGCGTATTTCGTTGCCCGTCACGCGGTGTAGCCATTCGAATAGAACGGTCCATGCGCAGTCCGAATGAGTCGTCGAATTTGCGGGTTGTGTCGTCAGTTTCATGGTTGTCGGATCCCGACCCAGCCGAATCTTTTGGATAGCGTCGAGACATCATGAACCAGATCACCGTTGTGATTTGCAATTACAACTACGAACACTATCTAGCGGCGTCGATCGACTCGGCGCTGGCGCAGGACTATCCAGGAACGACTGTGCTGGTTATCGACGACGGTTCCACCGACGGCTCACGCGCAATCATTGAACAGTACGGCAACCGCATCTCGTCTGTCTTCAAGAGGAACGGTGGTCAGGTCTCCGCGTACAACTACGCGATCGAAGCGCTCGAAACGGAGTTCGTGATCTTCCTCGATTCGGATGACGTGCTGTACCCGAGTGCCGTCTCCGAAGTGATGCGGCTCTTCGCGCACGGCAAATGGGCCAAGGTGCAATTCCGCCTCGATGTGATGGATGGCGCGGGAATGCCCACCGGCGCGTATGTACCTCACAGCGAGCCGCCTGCCGATTGCGGAATATTGCTGATGGGCGGCTGGCTTTATCCGTCGCCGCCTGCGTCGGGCAACGCATATCGCGTGAGCGCGCTGCGGCGCATCTTTCCCGTGCCGGAGGAGGGCGTCAACCTTTACGGCGCGGACTTTTACGCAATCTATGGGGTGGCCTTGAGTGGCCCTATCGCGACGGTTCCGAAGTCGCTAGGCGGCTACCGCGTGCATAACGCCGACGGCGCCACGGTGTCGTTCGCCAACTCGGAGCAGATCAACAAGGCGCCGAGGGCGTTCAACATGCGGTGGGCGATCTTGAGAAATATCGCCAGAGTCCGGCTGCAGTTGGAACTTCCGCCGACATTTCATGACTTCTCACATGAAAAAGCGTCCTTCTGCTCGAGCGTTTATCACGCGACCTTTCTGACCCGCTGGCGCTGGATGCTGCATGACTCGCGCGGCTATCTGCATGCGATCGTCGCGAATCCGTTCTGGAGCGTCAAGAAGAAGCTCGCCACTCTGATGCTGTCGAGTTTGTGTCTCGTGCCTTGCTCGCCGTTGTCCGACTTTGTGGTGCGTTACATCTCCAACCCGCTTGCCCGCCGTCGCGCGGCTGGGCGCTGAAGTCCGGAGCGCGCGTAAGGAGAGCGGTATGGATAGACCCGCGAACGTTAACGTGATTGCGTTTGTCTATGGCGGATATTTGATGAGGTATGTCTATCTCCTCATCGTCGTACCGTTTTACGGAAGGATTCTCGGCGTTGCGGAATACGGCCGGGTACTGGCGTCGATGTCGCTGATGAATGTGATATGGATGATCGTCGGCTATGGATTCACGTTCGTCGGCATGCGGGATGTATCGAGGACGCACTCGGCGGCGGAGTGCAACTCCATCTACTCGCTGCATGTCAGCGCGCGGCTCCTGATGGGTTTGCTGGGCGCCTGTATCGGTGTCGTGGCCACGATGAGCTCGCCGGTGTTGTCCGAGCGGCCCGTGATGGGTCTGCTGGCTACGGTGCTGGGCATCGTGTCGGCGCTGAACCTCGGTTGGTTGTTTCAGGGGCGCCACCACTTTCGAACTCCGATCATGATCGAGGTGTTCGGCTTTGCGTTGAGCCTCGTGCTGGTGCTCAACCTCGTGAAAGGACCGGACGACGCCGAGTGGGTGCTGGCGAGTCTTCTGATTGCGGGTGTGGCGTCTTCGATCGTTTCGTACGGTCTGACAACTTATCAACTAGGGTGGCCGCGTCTGAAACTTGCTGGCGTCGTTCCTCTTGTGCGAGGCTCGACAATGCTTTTCTGCTATTCGTCCGGCTCGGTCGTGCTGACGGCGTCGGCGACCTATTTGTTGACGTTGTTGTCCACGCCTGCGCAGGTAGGCTACTTCGGGGCGGCCGAACGTTTCGCGGCGATCGCGCTGAGTCTGATGGGACCGGCCTCGCAAGTATTCATTCCCACCATCTCGCGGCAACTCGCGCAGGATGACAAGGACGGCGCGCATGCGACGACCCGCCAGGGCGCCATCCTGCTGATGGGTTACGGACTGCTGATTCTATGCGGCGCACTCACGCTCTCGCCTTTCGTGCTGCCTTTGATTCTGGGCCCGGCTTTCGAACCTAGCGCCCACGTACTGCAGATTTTCGCGTGGATGTTTCCGTTTGCAGCGTTCAACGTGTTTGTCGCGTTTTATGTATTTGTGCCGCGAAGAAAAGATCGGCTGCTTGCGATCGTGGGCGCGGTGTCGGGCCTGGTCAATCTTGCAGTGGCGCTTTTCCTTGCGCCTCGATATGGAGCAGTGGGCATGGCATCTGCTCGGGTGGTTGGCGAAGCGACGCTGGCGATGATGCTGTTGGGCATCACGATCCGCCTCGACCTGATTGGTCTGGTGCCGGGAGCCCAGCGTGCGATGGGCATGGTCAGGATGGCGTGCGGTCTGCGACCCCAGACCGGCACAGGGAAGGACGAATGATGCGCGAGAAGGAAGCACGACAATGCCCACGTAGGTCTCGGTTGCAATCTCACAGGAGGTCGAAGTGAAAGTCGCTATTGTTCACGATTGGCTAGTTGTTGCGGGTGGCGCGGAGAAGGTGTTGAAAAACATCATCGAGTGCTTCCCGAGCGCGGACATTTTTTCGATTGTCGATTTTCTGGAAGACCGCGAGTGCGTGAAGGGCAAATCCGTCAACACGTCGTTCATTCAAAAGATGCCCTTTGCGCGTCGACGTTACCGTGCCTATCTGCCGCTCATGCCGATCGCGATCGAGCAAGTCGATCTGTCCGGCTATGACCTCGTCATCTCCAGCTCGCACGCGGTTGCCAAGGGCGTGCTGACCGGCCCGAACCAGGTCCACATCAGTTACGTGCATTCACCCATGCGCTATGCGTGGGATCTGCAGCACCAATATCTCAGGGAGTCCCATCTGAACACCGGCCTCAAATCCGCGATGGCGCGCGTGCTGCTTCACTACATTCGCGGATGGGACTCGCGCTCGGCCAACGGCGTCGATCATCTCGTCGCGAATTCGCACTTCATCGCGCGGCGTATCAAGAAAGCCTATCAGCGGGAATCGACCGTCATTTATCCGCCTGTCGATCTCGCCAACCTGTCGTTATGTACGCAAAAGGAAGATTTTTACGTGACCGCTTCACGCATGGTGCCGTATAAGCGGATCGACCTGATCGTCAAAGCTTTTTCGCAAACGCCGGAACGCCGTCTCGTCGTGATCGGCGACGGTCCCGAGATGAAAAAGATCAAGTCCGTCGCCGGCGAGAACGTGACGATTCTCGGTCATCAACCTTTCGATGTGCTCGGCGACCATTTGCGGCGGGCCCGCGCGTTTGTGTTCGCGGCCGAAGAGGATTTCGGCATTTCAGTGGTGGAAGCCCAGGCGTGCGGAACGCCGGTCATTGCGTTCGGTAGAGGGGGCGTGCTGGAATCGGTCGTCGGTTTGCCGCTCGATCGGCCAACAGGCGTTTTCTTTGGCGAGCAAACACTGGAGTCGCTGCTGGAAGCAGTCAGCCGTTTTGAAGGCAACGCCCATTTGTTCGACCCCCGGCAGTGCCGCCGCAATGCCGAGCGCTTTTCATCGGAGAACTTCAAGACGGCGCTGACGAGTTTCATCGACGCGCGGCTGCCGTACGCATGCGTCGAACAGTTTCTTCCGTATCCTGTCAGAGACCCGCTGTCTGTCGAAGAGCGTCATTTTGCCGACGTGGCTTCATGAGACCGAAGGCGGTAGCGAACCCGTCCAAGGAAGGCCATGACGGACGGCACGTGACGATGAAGTTGCGGTGAACGTGTTTGGATCAGATATTCAAACGGCGCCTCGTGCCCATAGGTGAGCGAGGACACGAGCAGAAGGCTGACGGTCGGCCAGACTGGCTTGAGGCGATCGAGCTCGACATTGACAGCCGTCCGCAGGAAGAACAACGCCATAACCACGCCCAGCAGCCAGCCTGATGCCACTTCAGGCATCGAATGCGAGTGGTTCAGGAGGCGGGCAATAGCGGTCAGCGCCCCAATGCCCATGCCGGCGGCAATGCCCGGCAGCGTCGGTAGACGCCACCACTTCAATTGCAAGGTGATGGCTATCATCCAGATGGATGTCGACAGCACCGCATGTCCACTAATCACATGGAAATCTTCGGCGGGGATGGAAATACCCCAGCCCGCATACACCACCTTGGTTACGCCCACTAACGCAACGCCGGCGACGAGTATCGCGACGAGGCGCAATGCCAGGCGCACATTGAATAATGCGATCCAGCCGACGCAAAGCGCCGCCACGGGCAACGTGACGGCGGCATCGCCGATGTTGCTGAACACAGTCCACATAAATTCTCTCGCCTTCTGGTTCTTCAGTTCTTCGGTTCTTCGCTTTTTGCTAACCGTACGGCTGCAAGAGCGTTGGTCAGCCGCCCAGTTTAATGGGGTTGGCGAGCGGCAACTGATTCTTGCGGTTGCGGCACGAGTGCTACCGCACTGACCGCGCGTGCCGCGAGCAGCAGCGAAATGACGAGAGTAAGGATCAGGACATTCGACGGTGATACCAGCCGATGCTCGGTTCCCGCCATCACGAGTAAGCAGACTGAAGAAATCTCGACAAACCTGAATGCGGCGAAGTTCTGCCCGCCGCCGATCAGCGCGGCGGCCGCCGCCCCCTGTTTGCTCCATTCAATCAGCTTCCAGAAGAAGCTCAACATCAGCGCGAGCCCGACGATGCCGAGTTCCGCGAGGATATTCAGGAAGGAATTGTGCGCATGAGAGTCGCTATGTTCGACCGTGATGTCCGACGGCACGCCGAACAAATGGAAGTACGAGACGACACTGCCGATATGGTCGTCGAATGACCCGAAACCGAGACCGATGATCGGACTTTGCTCGAAGTAGGTGAGAGCCCGCGGCCACAACCATTCGTAGCGGATGCTCAGGTTAGCGACTTTCGCATCCTGATTCTGGATGGTAAAGGTGTAGCCCATGTAGTTGACCGTCGGCTCCGTATTGTAAATGGCCATGCCGATCGAAGCCGCCAGTATGCCGGCTATCATCGTGGCCAGCATCCAGCGCTTGCGGCCAAAGTAGAGGTAGGGAAGCAGGACAGCGACGCCCAGCAACGAGCCCCGGCTGTAGGTGGAGAAGAGCATCAGCGCGTTGACCGCCAGCAGCGCCAGGACCAACCTGCTGCGCCTTTGCAGGTAGCACGCTACGCCCAGACAGAACAGCATTGCAAAGAACCCGCCGGCCGCGTTGCGCGCGATGAAGTAGCTGCCGAAACTGTCTTCGGCATGCGCGAAGATGGCCAGTAAGCCATTCTCAAGAATGTAGTAGGCGTAGACCGGCAGGTTGATTATCACGGCGAACACGAAGAACGCGCGAAGCACCTTGTTCAGATCCCATCGGTGCGTGTACAGGCAGCCGGCAAAGATTGGCGCATAGGAGATGAAAAAGTTGCCGTCACGCCGGTAGAAGTCGAATTCGAGGAAAGAGCGGGGGTCGTAGAGCAGCGTGGAGACCGTGGCGAACAGCGTGAAAAGGGTGAGCGGCGCAATAAACGCAGGGTAAGTTCTGCCGAAAAAACGCCATGAACAAAAGACGATCGGTACGAATCCCACTGCACTCAACGGTATCAGGTTGGTGACAGTCAGGAATAAGGCAAGTAACGATATGTAAGCCATTGCGACTCCATTAAAAACGAATGGCGCACAGTGCTTGAAGAGCCGTCCACGCAGCGAAAGCCAGCATGGGATCGGAGATAGAAAGGCAGCGTGGCAACGGCAATGGACAATATCGGTGTCCTACCTTTGAGGCCGGATTTATCGGCCCGCTTACGTGAACGGTATCACGTGTCGCAATTGATTTCCAAGTTGCTCGCGGCTTTCAATCTGCCAATTCGGCCGCATTCAAGCGCTTAAGGAAAATGCCCGACGAGCACGGCCAAAACCTCACCGGTTCGCGCCAGAAATGCTGTGCTGCAGCGGACGCTGACTATGATTGACCTCATCGAGTACGGCGTTCGTGGCCTCAGCCGGTCGGCACAGGTCGACATGCGTATTGCTATTACGCGTGATGCCGCAACCCGCTCACGTTGGTGTTGATGTTTCTGGCCGAGCCCGATGCGCGGCCGCCGCGTGCATCGTCCGTCGCTGCAATCTGGACGCTTGGCTTCATCAGCCTGAAACGAACGTCCGCTCATTAATCACATCAGAAGGCCTCGTTGTGCATCACATCGCTACGCGTTTGCGCAGACGTCCTAAGAGCCATACCAGGTTCGCTTCAATATAAAGGAACTTTCTATGAGCAAGGCTACGTTGGTTGCTGGCGAGGCGGACATCAGTTCGTACGGCAGCGCGCAGGTGGATTATCCGCCGCTCGTGCAAGTGATTCTCGCCGGCGGATCGGGAACTCGCCTGTGGCCGGTGTCGCGCGAACAGTTCCCGAAGCAACTGATCGACGTGATCGGCAATCAGACCTTGCTACAGGCCACGATGGGACGCATGGCGGGTTTCAACAGCACGTGGGACGTCGCGGCGGACCCGGTGGTTGTCTGCGGGGCCGAGCATTATTTCGCCACCTACGAACAGGCTCGGGAAATTGGCGTGAATGCGCGCATCGTGGTCGAGCCCGCTCGCCGCGATACCGCACCGGCGCTCACGCTCGCCGCATTGGCCACGTGCGCGGACGGACAGGACGCCATCCTGGTCGTGATGCCGGCCGACCATGTGATTGCGGATCTGAACGCGCTGCATCACGCGATCGACATTGCAGCCCGTTACGCGCAATCGGGATCGATCGCCACGCTCGGCGTGCCGCCTGATCATGTGGACACGGGTTTCGGCTATATCCGGCTCGGCAGCGAGGTACAGGGTGGCGTGCGCCGCATCGAGCGTTTCGTCGAGAAGCCGGCGACGGAACTCGCGGCTCAATACGTGGAGTCGGGCCAATACTGGTGGAACAGCGGCATGTTCGTGGTGCGCTCGTCCGTATGGCTCGCGATGATCGAGCGGCTTGCGCCGCAGATTCATGCCGCCTGTGTTCAGGCTTACGGTGGCGCGAGGAAGACCGATGAATGTGTCGTTCCGGACGCGCCCGAATTTCTGCGCTCGCCATCGGACTCGATCGATTACGCGGTGATGGAGCAAATAGGCAAGCCCGACGTGCCGTTTGCCGGCGTGGTGGTGCCGCTCGTCGCGGGCTGGTCGGATCTCGGCTCGTGGGACGCGGTCTGGCAGGCGATGGAAAAGGATGAATGCGGTAACGCGTCGAATGGGCGCGTGCTGTTCGAGGGCGCCACCGCGACGTACGCACGCTCGCAAGGCGGCCGGCTGCTGGCGTGTGTCGGCACCAGCAATCTGATCGTGATCGAGACGGACGATGCCGTGCTCGTCGCGGACCGCTCGCACGTGCAGGACATCAAGGGACTGGTGTCGCGCATCAAGCGGGAGAAATCGCCCGAAGCCGACGCGCACAGAAAAGTTCGCCGGCCATGGGGTTTCTACGATTCGATCGACCACGGCGACCGTTTCCAGGTCAAACGCATCGTCGTGATGCCGGGGGCGCGACTGTCGCTGCAAATGCATCATCACCGCGCCGAACACTGGGTTGTCGTGAGCGGCACCGCGCTCGTCACGCGCGGTGAAGATCAGTTTCTTCTCGGCGAGAACGAGTCGACTTACATTCCGCTGGGGATACGCCATCGCCTCGAGAATCCCGGCCGCGTGCCGCTGCAAATCATCGAGGTTCAGTCGGGGACCTATCTCGGCGAAGACGACATTGTCAGATTTGACGACAAGTATGGACGTTGCGGCTGAATCGGTTGTATCAAACGGGTGCGTGCTCTCAGGGGGCTGCAATGCGATTGATTACTGGTCTGTTAGCGAGATTGTTCGACGTGGCGATGATCCTCGCGGGCGCTTTCGCGGCCTCCCAGATCCGCTTCGATTCGGGTTCCCAGCGAAGCTTCTATTTGGCTTTCGTTGCTTTCGCCGCGGCGTTTGCACTCGCGGTATTTCCGGCGCTCGGTGTGTATGCATCATGGCGCGGCCGCTCCAAAAGAGCGCTCGTAAGTCAGGTCGCGCTGGGCTGGCTGATCGTGCAGGGCTGCGCGATGGCATTGATGTTCTCACTGCACCGGATCGACTTTGTTTCGCGTCTCTGGTTCGTGTATTGGACCGGGATTGCAGGCGCCGCGATGATGGCCGGCCGCCTGATCACACACATGCTGTTGGGCCGCGTTCGCCATGCCGGCCTGAATTTGCAGCAGGTTGCGGTGGCCGCATGCGGGGATCATTGCGAGGAGATGATTCGCAAGATGGAGCTATCGCCCGCTGCGGGTTTTCGCGCCAACGCGCTGTATAACGTGCGCCCGGACAACTCGGCCGCGATCACGTCGCCCGTGCGGGTCTTTGAAGAACATGCCGCTTTCTCCCGCTACGTTCGCGAGCAGAAAATCGGCGAAGTGTGGCTGGCGTTGCCGCTCACCGAAGAGCGCGCGATCCTCCGGCTGGTCGACGAGTTTCGCAATGACCTGGTCAATATACGGTTCATGCCCGATGTGCGCGCACTCGCGCTGTTCGAAGGCAGCATCACCGACCTGCTCGGCGTGCCGACGATCAATCTGGCCGCGTCGCCGCTACCGCCCAATGCAATGGTGCAGAAGGAGCTGTTCGACCGGATCTTTGCGCTGAGCGCGCTGATCGCTGTGTCGCCGATTCTGCTGGCCTGCGCGATTGCCGTGAAGTTGAGTTCGCGCGGCCCGGTGTTCTTCAAGCAATTCCGTAAAGGCGCCGACGGACGGGTCTTCCAGATCTACAAGTTCCGCACCATGCGTCTGCACGAACAGAAGCCTGGCGTGCTCGAACAGGCGACGCGCAACGATCCGCGCATCACCAGAGTCGGCGGATTCTTGCGGCGCACGAGCCTCGATGAACTGCCGCAATTCTTCAACGTGCTGCGCGGCGATATGTCGGTAGTGGGCCCGCGACCTCACGCGCTCGAACACGACGATCTCTACCAGAACATTGTTTCCGGTTACATTCATCGCTACCGCATCAAGCCCGGCATTACCGGCTGGGCGCAGATCAACGGCTTTCGCGGCGAGACCGACCAAATCGAAAAGATGGAAGGCCGGGTGGCGCACGATTTGTATTACTTACGGAACTGGTCGTTCAGACTGGACGTAAAGATCATTTTCGCGACTGTATTCAAGGGGCTTCATCATCCTAACGCTTACTGATGTTAGATCGCGGCTCCAGTAATACGGTACAGGAAGAAGGTAGCTGGCTATGGAGGCAGTACGCTGGGTGGATGCGTTGCAAGCAGCGACGGCATCCGGCCCGGCATGTTTGCGCGGGACCGATTAAAAGAGCAAACGGCTACCGGTTGGGGCAAAACATGATGTTATTAGGCGTTGAGAACATAGCGAGACGATCCGTTAAGAGGGCGGCGCTATACAAGTTCCACCGGGGGCATGGCGCCCAGGCGAGGAAAGTGCTGCAATTGCTGGAGAAGAAATACGGCAGGGCCGACCCGGCGAACCTGAAACTGGCCGACACCTATGCGTGCGACGTGTTCGGCGACAGTGTCTACGCACCCTGGCTGCGCGTCTACACCGCATTCAGCAGAACATTCAAGGAGGGCTGGATTCCGGACAACTACTACGGCAGTGTCGTGGTGCCGAACATGAAAGGCTGGTACGGCAAGATATCCAATCTGAAGCCGGTATCGCGGCTGATCCTCGACGGCGACACGTTTCCGGACGTGGCCTATTTCGCCAACGGCCTCTTTTTCACGGATCAATGTGTGGTGGTGCCCGAGCACGAACTCAAGAGCGTCGTATTCCAGCATTCCGATCGAGTGGTGTTCAAGACGGATGGCTCAAAGCAGGGCAACGGTGTCTACATCTTCGACAAAGACACTTTCGATCGCGAAGCGATCAAGTCGCTAGGCAACGGCGTGATCCAGAAATTCGTTGTTCAGCACCGGCTGTTCAATGCTTTTGCGGCCAAGTCCGTTGCTACTTTGCGCTTTACGACGGTAGTGGACGACGCCGGCCGTATTTCCGTTCGAGCATGTTTCCTGCGCCTGGGCAGAGCGGAAGAGACCCATATCCGCTCCGATCACGAAGTCTGCGTGCCGGTCAACCTGGCAACCGGTGAACTGTGCGGCGAAGGCTACCTGAGCGATTGGGGCGCGACGCCAGAGCATCCGGATTCGAAGGTCCGTTTTGCCGGCGTCATGGTTCCGGCATTTGCGCAGTGCGTCGCCACCGTGCTCGGACTGCATAGGCAGATCCCGTTTGCCCGCTGTGTGGGATGGGATGTTACGGTCGATGCGGACAGCCATGTCCAGGTGCTGGAGTGGAACGGCGAGCACAACGACGTGAAGTTCAGCGAGGCCACGCAGGGCCCGTGTTTCTCGGATCTGAACTGGGAGCGGCTGAGGGCCGCATCGTAAGTGCGAGTGTCAGCGGCGCATGCGATGCTATCCATTTAGCTGGCGATTTCAAGGGCCCAACGGAGACGGGACGTGAGCGAACGGTTATGGTGCGTCCATATCGAAGGACTGAATGACTTTATTGCCACCGAATCCCACGAATCGGCGAGGCAGGAGGCGACGGCGATCAACGCGTATATCGACAGCGCCGAGAAAGGGCCGCGCGGGGCGCTCTTGCGAGCAGTGGTGATCGAATGGCCGTTTTCGCCCGGAGCTCATGCGCGCGCGCTTCATGACGACCTGCACGACCTGCAGCGCATGCCGCACAGACAGGCGCCCGCGAATCCGCCTGCGGGTGTGCTGGGCAATCTAGCACGGCGCGTGAAGGAGTTCGTGTCGGCGGGGCGCCATAAATGACGGGCGGCCTCAGGCGTCAGCCTCCTTGCCTTGACGCTTGCGCCGCAGCGCCAGCGCCACGCCGCTCAAGGTTAGCGCCATGGCCGCGATCTCCCTGAAGCCGAGCGGCTCGCCGAGCGCCAGCGCGGCTGCGACGATGCCCATGATCGGCACCAGCAGCATGCCGATCGACGCCACCTCCGGCGGCAGGTGGCGCAGCGTCGCGAACCACGCCAGATAGCAGACGCCCATCGGCACGAGGGTCATGTAGATCAGCACGGCCCAGCCTGCGGTATTCAATGCGGCGAAGTGCGGGTGCTCGATCAGCAACCCCAGCACGATCATCGGCGCGCAACCGAGCCCGACTTGCCACGCCACCAATGTGATCGGCGCAATGGGAAGCGGCGTGCGCGTGATGACGGTGCCGAGCGCGAACAGCACGGCCGCCAGCAGCGCGAACAGAATGCCGACGAGCTTGCCCGCGTCGAACGCGAAACCCTGGCCGCCAAGCAGCACGACGACCCCGGCGAGTCCCAGTGCGAGCGATACGAAACCTTCGGCGGACGGCCGCCGCGACAGCACCGGCCACGCGAGCAGCATTGCCCAGATCGGCATCGTATAGACGAGCAGCGCGCCTTCGCTCACGCTCAGCCATTTCATCGACAGCGTGGAGAAGCCCATCCACGCGAACACGTTGGTGCTGGCCGCGAGCAGCATGCGCGGCATCAACTGGCGCGGCACCCGAAGCGGCTCGCCCGAACAGAGCGCGACGATCGCCAGCAGGAACGCCGCCGTTACACCGGCTACGCCGCGCGAAAACAAAGGAGGCCACTCGCGCAGCAAGATTTTCATCGCGGGCCAGTTGAGGGCCCAGCCGGTTGCTGTCACCAGCAAAAAAAATACGCCGGCCCAGCGCGCGGACTTCATTGGAATGGGTTCGACGGTTGCCTGAAAGGCCGTCATGGTACCGCGTGCGGCGTGATGACGCGAAGTAGCCGCGCGCGCGCCGGCATCACTCCGGCAGCGGCACGTCCTCGATCAACTCGGCGCGCACCGCGCGGATTCTGCGGTCGACAAAATACCCGCCGCCTTCGACGTAGCGCAGATAAAGACGCCTGCACGACGAGCACTGCCAGACCGCGCAGCGGTTGTACGGGAAGTAGCGTGGTGCAATCGGCGCGTCGGCCGACCAGTAGGTGGTCTTGTCCGGCAGGTACTCGCTGAACGTCGGCTCAGGATCGTCTTCCGGCAACAGCGTGCCGATTTCCTCGAATTGCGCTTCGTCGAGCGAGAGCGGCTGCGATTGCCAACCGTCCAGCGGCGTTTTCGTGCATGTGCAAGGCGCGGTGGCGCGCGTTTGCGCCGCGCGCGCGAGTTCAAGGAAAGTTGCAGCGTTCAGGTATTGCGCCATGTGGCTTGTGGTCAGTTGTTCATCATCCGGTCCCGCTGGGGAGCGACCCATGCGCGGTCGAAGTCGCCGTTCGCAATCGACGCCAGCGCAGCCGCTTCCTTGGCCTGCTGGCGGCGCGCGCCTTCGATCACCGCGTCGACGTCGGCGGGTGCGATCGCGAGCACGCCGTCTTCGTCGCCGACCATGATATCTCCTGGATGTACGATCATGCCGCCCACCGTGACCGGCACGTTGATTTCGCCCGGGCCGTTCTTGTAGGGTCCGCGATGCGTGACACCGCGCGCGTACACCGGAAAATCGCGCTGACGCAGCGCGCCCACATCGCGAATCGCGCCGTCGATCACGAGACCCTGCACGCCGAGACTTTGCGCGAAGGTCGCCATGATCTCGCCCATCAGCGCCTGCGTGAGATCGCCCGCACCGTCGATCACCAGCACGTCGCCGGGCCGGCAATATTCGAACGCGCGATGAATCGCGAGATTGTCGCCGGGCCGCGTACGGACCGTTAGCGCGGTGCCGGTCATCGGCCGCGGCCGATGATACGGTTGCAAGCCACCCGTGCCGCTCGCGCGCGCCATGTTGTCGCTGAGCAGCGACACCGCCAGTTCACGCAACGCGTCGAGTGTGGCCGGCCTCGCCTGCGGCGCGCACTCGTATTCGCGCCATCCGATGGGATTCGAAGCGGAATTCATACTGTTGCCCCCCGTGCGGCGAATTGTCGATCGAGTTGACGCGGCAGCCGCGCATATACGCTGCATGCGTTGTCTTCATAGATGCGTTGCCGGTCCGCGTCGCTGAGCCATTCGATCGCGTCGATATAGCGGCGCGTGTCGTCGTAGTGGTGGCCGGTGCGCGGATCGATGCCTTGTACCGCGCCGATCGTCTCCGACGCGAACAGAATGTTCTCGACCGGAATGACCTTGGCGAGCAACTCGGCGCCCGGCAGGTGATAGACGCAGGTGTCGAAGAATACGTTCTTCAGCAGATGGTCTTCGAGCAGCGGGCGTTTCATGTCTTGCGCGAGCCCGCGATAACGTCCCCAGTGATACGGTACCGCGCCGCCGCCGTGCGGAATGATGAAGCGCAGGGTGGGGAAGTCGGCGAACAGATCGCCCTGCAGCAACTGCATGAACGCGGACGTGTCGCCGTTGATGTAGTGCGCGCCCGTCGCATGGAAGTTCGGATTGCACGACGACGACACGTGAATCATCGCCGGAACGTCGAGTTCGACCATCGCTTCGTAAAGCGGATACCACGAGCGGTCCGTGAGCGGTAAGCCGCTCCAATGTCCGCCGGACGGATCGGGATTCAGATTGCAGCCGATGAAGCCGAGTTCTTCGACGCAGCGCCGCAATTCGGCGATGCAGTTGGCGGGCGGCACGCCCGGCGCTTGCGGCAACTGGCACACGCCGACGAAATTACGCGGAAACAGCTCGCACACGCGATGCACGAGGTCGTTGCATTCGCCCGACCAGATCGCGTTCGCTGCGGCGCCGGCGAGATGATGGCCCATGCCGGCGGCGCGCGGCGAGAAGATCGTGAGGTCGGTGCCGCGTTCGCGCTGAATGCGCAGCTGGCCGTTCTCGATGCTTTCGCGAATCTCGTCGTCGCCAATGAAGGGCCGTGGGGGCGGTGTGCCGCCATTCTTCAGCGCGGCGATCTGTTGTGCGCGCCAGGCTTCGTGCTGAGGCGGCGAAGTCGTGTAATGACCGTGGCAGTCGATGATCATGCTGTGCAATACCCTCTTGTGTTCGTGCGGTAAACGGTGCCCGCTGTTTCGATCAGAATGCTCAGGTTCGCGGCGCGGCTTCGCCGGTGGCAAGCGAGGTGGCTTCGTCCTCGGCCGGCGTGACGCGCATCACGAGCGCGATGATCGTAGCGACCACCAGGAACGCCGCGATCGTCAGCAAGGCCAGTTTGAAGTTGCCGGTCGCATTGCGCACGAGGCCGATGCTCCAGGGGCCGACCAGTCCGCCGAACTGCGCGACGGTGTTGATCAGGGCGATCGTCGCGGCGCCCGCCGCGCCGGTCCTGAACGACGACGCGAGGCTCCAGAACAGCGGATTGCCCGCATAGATGAACAGGCCGGTCACGCACAGCAGCACATACGCGATCACGGGATTCGGCGCATACGCGCTGCCGGCGATCGCCAGCGCGCTCATGCCGTACACGAACGCGAGGTGCTTCTTGCGGTCGCCGGTGCGGTCGGAACTGCGGCTGATCAGAAAGGTGCCCAACACGCCGAGCAACGGCGGCGCGGCGGACAGAAAGCCGACTTCGAGATTGCTCAGCTCGCCGAGACTCTTGACGATCTGCGGCAGCCACAGGAACAGCCCGTAAATGCCGACCAGCGCGCAACCGAACAGGCCCGCGAGACTCCATACGCGGATGTCGTTCGCCACGCGCAGCAGCGGAAAATGAGCGTGGCCGCCGATGGCCTCGCGTTCGGCGGCGAGCGTCGATTCGAGCCAGCGCTTTTCATCGTCGGAGAGCCAGTTCGCGTCGGCCGGGCGTTCGGTCATGATGCGCAGCGTCAGCAGGCCGAGCAGCATCGCGGGAATGCCCTCGAGAATGAACATCCACTGCCAGCCTTGCAGACCCAGGATGCCGTTCGCGTAGGTCATCAGCGCGGTGGAGATCGGGCCGCCCAGCACGGCGGAAAACGACCCGGCGACGATATAGCCGCCGACCGCCCGCGCCCGGTAGCGGACCGGAAACCATTTGGTCAGGTAAACGGCAATACCCGGCAGAAAGCCTGCTTCCATCACGCCGAGCAGAAAGCGCAGCACGTAGAAGCTTGTATCGTTGAACACGAACGCGGTGGCGGCGGCGACTGCGCCCCACGTGAGCAGAATGCGCGCGATCCAGCGACGCGCGCCGACCCGATGCAGCAGCAGATTGCTGGGTATTTCCAGCAGCATGTAGCCGACGAAGAAGATGCTGCCGGCAAACCCGAACACGGCTGGGCTGAAGCCCAACTGCTTGTTCATGTCGAGCGCGGCGAAACCGATATTGATCCGGTCGAGGTAGTTGATGAACATCATGGCGAACAGCAACGGGATCAGGCGCCCGTATACCTTTCGCATGGTGGCGGCTTCGTTGAATGCGGTCATGCTGTCTCCTGCCATGCAGCGGCGGCCGTAGCCAGCGTTGCGTTTTATCGTGTAAGCGTCTTAATGATAAGAACGCACGCACGAGGAGTCCAAGACCGCTTGCTTATGCTTGTATAGGTTTTTGCTTATAGTGTGGCGTCTTTCAGCGGCGCGGGCAGGCACTCAAGAAAAGCTCGCAGATGCGGCGACGCGTCGTCGGTACGGAAAGTGGCCGCGAGCGTTGAACGATACGACGAGCCTGGGCCCGTCAGATGACGGAACGCGACATCGGTGCGCCCGTGGCGCGCCACCGATTCGCCGACGAACGTCACGCCGAGGCCCGCCGCCACCAGCGCGATCGCCGTCTGGATTTCGTAAGCTTCGTGCGCGACGAACGGGGTGACACCCGCATCCCGATAGAGCGACTGCACCGAGCGTTTGAACTGCGCGTTCTGATGTTTAGGATACAGAATCAATGGAATATCGGCGAGATCCTGGATCCGCACGCTCTTGCGCTGCGCCAGCGGGTGACCGGCTTCGAGCGCGACCATGACGCGCTCGCGCAGCAATGAATAGGACGTGCAGCCTTCCACCGTCAACGGCTGCCTGCCGATGCCGATGTGAATGCGCATGTCGCGCAGCGCATCGGTCTGCTCCTCGGTGAGCATCTCGAAGAGCTTGAGTTCGACCTGCGGGAACGCTTTGTGAAACGCCTTGAGCGCGGGCGGCAACACGCTGTACATCGACGAGCGCGTGAAGCCGATGCTCAGCCAGCCCCGCCGGCCGACGCCGATTTGCTGGGCGGCGAGCGCGGCCTGGTCCAGCGAGTTGAGTATCTGACGCGCTTCGGTGCGCAGGTAGTGGCCGGCTTCGGTCAGGATCAGCGGACGTCTCGCGCGGTCGACCAGTTGTGTGCCGAGCCGCTCTTCGAGCGAGCGGATCTGCTGGCTCAGCGCGGGTTGCGCGATATGCAGGCGCTCGGCGGCGCGGCTGAAATTGAGTTCCTCCGCGAGAATCACGAAGCATTGTAAGGCCCTGAGGTTCATTTCGGTGGTCCTGATCTCCAGAAGGAAAAGCATAGCCGATTGCCCGCGCAGCGATAACCACGAGTGATCGCAGTATCGAAACAATTCATTGGTCAATTATCGCCGGGGTCCAGATAATGTCCGCACAAAACTGAGCGCCGCGTTCGCCTGAGCCCGGGTAGGCGCATCAGCCAGCCCGCGCCCGGGTCAGCCGGGTAGCGAGGTGAAAATACGGAGGAGACAATGTTTCAACGACCCAAAGTCAGCCGGACGATTCTCGCGATCATGTGCGCGATGTCGTTCATCATGTATCTCGATCGCGTCAACCTCTCGGCCGCGGCCGGTCTGATCCGTGACGACCTGCATCTGAGCAACACCCACGTGGGTCTCGTGTTCGCGGCCTTCGCGTATACGTACGCCATCTGCCAGGTGATCGGCGGCTGGGTCAGCGACCGGTTCGGCGCGAAGCTCACGCTCGTCACCTGCGCAAGCATCTGGATCGTCGCGACGGTCGCCACCGGTCTCGCGGGCGGCATCGTGTCGCTGTTCTGCGCGCGCATGCTGCTCGGCATTGGCGAAGGGGCAGCTTTGCCGGCCCAGGCCCGCGCGTTGACCAACTGGTTTCCGTCCAGCAAACGCGGCTTCGTGCAAGGGCTCACGCATTCGTTTTCACGGCTCGGCAATGCGGTCACACCGCCGTTCGTCGCGTTGCTGGTCGCGTATTCGTCGTGGCGTGCGTCGTTCCTCGTGGTCGGCGCGTTGACATTCGTGTGGGTCGTGGTCTACGCATGGTATTTCACCGACAACCCGCGCAAGCATCGCCATATGACCGCGCAGGAAGAAGCGCAGTTGCCGCCGGCCGGCAAGGTGGTGGTCGAGAAAACGCGCGAGCCGACACCGTGGCGGCGCTTGCTCAAACGCATCGGGCCGACCATGCTGGTGTACTTCTGCTATGGATGGACCGGCTGGCTCTTCTTCACCTGGCTGCCGACCTTCTTCATGCACGGCCGCGGTCTCGACCTGAAAAGCTCGGCGATGTTTTCGGCCGGCGTGTTTCTTTCCGGCGTGGTCGGCAATACGGCGGGCGGCGTGCTCAGCGACCGCGTGCTCAAGCGCACCCGCAATGTCGTGGCGGCGCGGCGCAACGTGATCATCGGAGCCTTTCTCGGCGCGCTGGTGTTTCTCGCTCCCGTGATGGTGGTGAAGTCGTTGCCGGTGATGGCGGCCTGCATGAGCCTGTCGTTCTTCTTCCTCGAAATGACGATCGGACCGATCTGGGCCGTGCCGATGGACATCACGCCGAAGCACGTGGGTGTGGCAAGCGGGTTGGTGAATGCGGGCTCGGCCGTGGCGGGGATTTTCACGCCGATCGTGTTCGGCCTCGTGGTGGATCGCACGGGCAGCTGGACGCTGCCGTTCGCCGGTTCGCTCGGCCTGCTCGCGGTGGGTATCGTCGCGACCTTCTTCATGCGGCCGGATATTCCGCTCGACGCTGCGGCCGTATCGGCGGATGTCGGCAATGGCGGCGAGCTCGAGTTCGCCGAGCGTTCGGCCCGTTGAACCCGCTCGCCGACGCGCGGCTCACGCCGCGCGAATCGAATCGATCACCAGTTGCGTGGCCGGCGTGATGCGCCGGTTCTTGCGCAAAATCAACCCGTAGGGCGCGAGCCGTCCGCGCAGCGGCGTGGACACCGCGGCAATCGCTTCGAGCGCGACGTAGTACTGCGCGACCGAACTGGGCAATACCGCAAGCATGTCCGAGTCGCGCAGCAAGGACAACGTGGTCAGGATCGACGAGGTCTCGACGGTGCTGACCGGCGGCGCAACCCGCGACTCACGGAAGGTCTGGTCGATGACCTGGCGCATCGGACTCGGATGCGGCTGAATGATCCACGGATAGAGCGCAAGCTCCGCCAGCTTCGGCCGCGCGCTGGCCCGCGCGGCCGGATGATCCGGGCGCACGACGATCGACAACGCCTCTTCCGACAAGGTCTCGAAGCTCAGGTCGAGCGCCGGAAAGCCATCCGGAATCCGGCCGATCACGATATCCAGCTGGTCCTGCTGCAACGACTGCACGAGCACGTCGCTGGTGTCTATCGTCACCGCCATCTGCAGGCGCGGATGCGCTTCCTTCAACTTGACGATGGTGTGCGTGAGCAATTCGGGCGACGGCGCCATCACTGCGCCGATGCGCACCTTGCCGATGTCGCCGGCCTCGATGCCGGCCAGCTCTTCACGCAACTCGTCGAGATCTTCGAACACCACGCGTGCATAGCGCATCACCGCCTCGCCGAACACGGTCGGCTCCATGCCGCGCGCGTGCCGCACGAACAGCGATACGCCGATCGTGTCTTCGAGTTCCTGCAAGGCTTTGGTGGCCGCGGGCTGGGTCATCGCCAGGTCGTCGGCGGCGCGCCGCAATGATTCGGTCTCCGAGAGCGCGACCATCAGTTGCAGATGACGCAGACGCAGACGTTTGCGAATGGTGGAAGCGGGCGCGATCATGTGAGCGATAACTCCAGGGAATCAGCTGATTCGATTTATTCAGTGGTCAGTTATTGGATAGTTTCGCACACTAGCGGCTATCGAACGACAGGCGGATCGCACTTTCCGGCGCGTCGATCAAAAAATCCAGGAGACGAAGCATGACGACGACCGCCGGCGCGGCGCTAGACAGCGCGATTGCGAAAGCGCGCACGAGACTGTTGCCCTTTCTTGTTCTGATGTACGTGCTGGCGTTCATCGACCGCGCGAACGTCGGCTTTGCGAAGAACGTGCTGCAAGCCGACACGGGCTTGAGCGACGCGGCATTCGCGTTCGGCGCGGGCATCTTTTTCGTCGGCTACGCCGTGTTCGAAGTGCCGAGCAATCTGCTGATGTACCGCTTCGGCGCGCGCGTGTGGATGAGCCGCATCATGGTCACGTGGGGCATCGTGTCCGCATGTACCGCGCTGGTCCACGACGCGACGAGCTTCTACCTGCTGCGCACGCTGCTCGGCATCGCCGAAGCGGGTTTCTTCCCCGGCATCATTCTGTTCCTGTCCAACTGGTTTCCGGCCAAAACGCGCTCGCAGACGATGGGCGTGTTCTATTTCGGCTTCCCCCTCGCGCTGCTGCTCGGCAGCCCGGTCTCGGGTGTGCTGCTCGACACGGGCAATCCGTTCGGCATGCAGCCTTGGCAGTGGCTGTTCGTCGTCGAAGGTCTCGCGGCGTCGGTGGTGGGTGTCGTCGCGTACTTCTATCTGACCGACCGGCCCGCCAAAGCCGCCTGGCTCGACGCCACGCAGCGTGAAGCGCTGGACCGCGCGTTGCGCGAGGAGGACGAGCACAAGCTCGCGCATGGTCCGGCTTCGGTGCTCGCCGCGTTGCGCGACTCGCGCGTGCTGTTCTGCGCATTGATCTACTTCGCGGTTCAGATGAGCGTGTATGGCGTGGTGTTCTATCTGCCGACGCGCATCGCCGGACTCACGGGCGGCCACGTCGGCACCAAGGTGGGTCTGCTGACCGCCATTCCATGGATCGCGGCGATTATCGGCACTTTCTGCGTGACTCGCTTTGCGGATCGCCACGGCCATCATCGGACCTGGGCGGCGGCGATGCTCGCGCTCGCGGCGCTCGGCATCGCCGCGAGCGCGCTCACCTCATCGGTCACGCTGGCGCTCGCTGCATTCTGCGTCGCCGCGATCGGCTTCGTCTCCGTGCAGCCGCTCTTCTGGACGCTGCCGACCGGTTATCTCGGCGGCGCCGCAGCCGCCGGCGGGATCGCGCTGATCAATTCGATCGGCAATCTCGGCGGCTTCGTCGCGCCCAATCTGAAGGGCCTGGCCGAGCACCTGACCGGCTCGCCGCAAGCGGGGATGCTGTCGCTGTCGGCGGTCGGTCTGATCGGCGCGGCGTTGCTGCTCACGTTCCGGCGCGCTGCCCGCACATCCACGTCTGTCTCGCATCGTCCCGTCCCGCTCGGCGAACGCCCGGGCCATTAACTCTGTTTCAAGGAATCATCGACCATGAAAATCAAGCATATCCGCACGCGCGTCTTTGAATGGAAAGGCAAGGTCGTGCCGCCGCAGGCGCATTTCTGCACGAACGCGGTGGACATTCTTTACGAGCGCGGCGATGCGATGGGCTCATTCCGTTTCCACGGCTGGCTGGTGGTGGAAATCGAATGCGACGACGGCACGGTCGGCATCGGCAATTGCGCGCTCGCGCCGCGTATCGCCAAGCAGATCATCGACGAATATCTCGCGCCGATCGCGATCGGCGAAGACCCGTTCGACAACGAGTACATCTGGCAGAAGATGTATCGCCGCACGCTCGCGTGGGGCCGCAAGGGCATCGGCATGGCGGCGATCTCGGCGATCGACATCGCGCTGTGGGACATCATGGGCAAGGCGGTCAAGAAGCCGGTGTTCAAACTGCTCGGCGGCCGCACCAAGGAAAAGATCTGGTGCTACGCGTCGAAGCTCTACAACAACGACGACCGCGATGCGTTCCTCGGCGAGGCGCAGGGCTATCTGGAAGACGGCTTCACCGCGATGAAGATGCGCTTCGGCTACGGTCCGAAGGATGGCCCGAAGGGCATGGCGAAGAATCTCGAACAGGTGCGCCTGTTGCGCGAGCTGGTCGGTGACGAGGTCGACATCATGCTCGAATGCTATATGGGCTGGACGCTCGAATACGCCCGCCGGATGCTGCCGCGTCTGGCCGAATTCAATCCGCGCTGGATCGAAGAGCCGGTGATCGGCGACGACGTCGAGGGTTATCAGGAGCTGAAGAAGATGAACATCATCCCCGTTTCCGGCGGCGAGCATGAGTTCACCAGCTACGGCTTCAAGGATCTGCTCGAACGCCGCGCGCTCGACGTGATCCAGTACGACACGAACCGGGTCGGCGGCATCACGGCGGCGCGCAAGATCAACGCGATGGCCGAAGCCTGGTCGGTGCCGGTGATTCCGCACGCCGGGCAGATGCACAACTACCATCTGACGATGGCGAGCACCGCGAGCCCGATGTCCGAGTTCTTCCCGGTGTTCGACGTGGAAGTGGGCAACGAACTGTTCTACTACATCTTCGAAGGCGAGCCGCGTCCCGAGAAAGGCTACCTGCAACTTTCCGACGACACGCCGGGCCTCGGCATCACGCTGAGCGACAAGCATCTCGCCGATTTCAACATTATCGAGTAACACGTATCGCCACCCGGGCCGCCGTCCGGCGACAGGCAGGAGACAGCCATGCAGACGCATCTCGAAGCACGCGAGCCGCCGCCCAATCCGGCGCTCGACCACACGCTTGCGCAGCGGGCGAGCAGCGTGCGCTGGCGGATTTTCGGCGTCGTGTTTCTGATCACGCTGATCAATCTGGTCGACCGGATCTCGCTGTCGATCGCGATGCCGACCATCGCCCGTGAGTTCGCACTGTCGCCATCGATGCAGGGGCTCATTCTGAGCAGCTTCTTCTGGTCGTATGCGCTGTTGCAGATTCCGGGCGGCTGGCTGATCGACCGCTTCGGTCCGCGCCGGGTGGTGGCGGGCGCCACGCTGCTGTGGGGTGTGTTCCAGACCTTGCTGGGCGTCGCGTCGGGCGGTCTTTCCCTGTTGTTGTTGCGCGTGGGTCTCGGCGGTGCGGAAGCGCCGCTGTTTCCCGCGGGCAGCAAGCTCAACGCGTTGTGGCTGTCGCGACATGAGCGTGCGCGCGGCGCGGTGCTGATGGATGCGGGCTCGCCGCTCGGCGCCGCGATCGGCGGCCTCGCGATCTCCAACCTGATTCTCGCGTTCGGCTCGTGGCGCATGGCGTTCATCGTGGCAGGGTTGACGACGATTGCCTGCGGCTGGCTCGCCTGGCATTATCTTCGCGACAATCCCGCGCGGCATCCGGGCGTGAATGCGGCGGAGCTGGAGCACATTTGCGAGAGCGGCGCGTCGCTCGCGAGCGCCGCGTTGCAAGGCGGGACCGGCGCGAAGCTGCCGCTGCGCTCGACGCTCGCGATGTGCGTCGGCCGCATGAGCTGGGCGATGATCTTCTTCGGCCTGCTCACGTGGGGGCCAAGCTATCTGACGCAGGCGCGCGGTCTGAGCTTGCAGCAGATCGGCACATCGACGTTCTTCATCTTTCTGTGTGGCGCGCTCGGCTCGCTGGCAGGGGGCTTTCTGTGCGACGCGTTGTGCCATCGCGGCTGGCCGCGCGGCAAGGTCGTGAAGGGGATGATCGTCGTGTCCGGCCTGACGACGCTCGCCGTGCTGGCCGCGTTGCCGGAGATCTCGTCGGCGCTCGAGGCCGTCGCCGTGCTGTGTGTCGCGGCATTCTTCCTGATGTGGGGAAGCCTCTACTGGAGTCTGCCGTCTCTGCTTGCGCCGCCGCGCCGCGTCGGACTGCTCGGCGCGCTGATGAATTGCGCGGGCAGCGTCGGCGGTATTTCGATTCCGCTGATCACGGGCTTCGTGCTGCAACGCACCGGTTCGTTCGACGTGGTCCTGCATTTTTACAGCGCGTGCGCGCTGGTTTATATCATCGGCTCGGTCGCGATCGATCTGCGCCGTACCTTTTGAATTCGCATTGCCTGATGCATCGACTCACAACAGGATTAGCAACATGAAACCACGCATTGCAGTGCTTCTCGGCGACCCGGCCGGCATCGGCCCCGAACTGATCGCGCGTTTGCTCGCGCGGGCAGATAACCGCGCGCGCGCCGAGCTTCTGATCATCGCCGACCGGCGCGAGCTGGAGACCGGGATGGAGATCGCGGATCAGCGCTTCGAGTACCAGGTCGTCGACAACGCGGACGCCGCGTTTCGGCAAAGAGGGGTGCCGTCGCTGATCGATTTCCGCTTGCCCGATGACCACCCTTATGAGCGTGCGACGTCTACAGAGCGCGGCGGCCGCTATAGCCTTGAAGCGTTCAAAGAGGCGCTCGCGCTCACGCAAAACAACGTCACGCAGGGCATGCTGTTCGCGCCGGTCAACAAGACCTCGCTACATATGGCCGGCATGGAAACCGGCGACGAAATGGAATGGTTCGCCCGGCAACTCGACTACACGGGCAGCTTCTGCGAGTTCAACGTGCTCGACGAACTGTGGACCTCGCGCGTCACGTCGCATATCGCGCTGAAGGATGTCAGCGAGAAATTGTCGGAGCAGCGGATCGTCGGCGCGGTGCAACTGATTCACGACGGCCTGAAGCGCGCCGGCAACCCGGCGCCGCGCATCGCGGTGTGCGGCTTCAATCCGCACAACGGCGACAACGGTGCGTTCGGACGCGAAGAGATCGACGTGATCGCGCCTGCTGTCGAAGCGGCGTGCAAGCTCGGCTACGACGCGCAGGGACCGTTCCCCGCCGACACGATCTTCGTGCGGGCGCGCGACCAGAAGGCGTTCGACGGCGTGGTCACGATGTATCACGATCAAGGTCAGATCGCGATGAAGCTGATGGGATTCTGGCGCGGCGTCACCGTGCACGGCGGCTTGCCGATCCCGATCGCGACGCCCGCGCACGGCACCGCGTTCGACATCCACGGGCGGGGCCAGGCCGACGTCGGCGCGACCCAGAAGGCGTTCGACATCGTCACGCGGATGGCGATGGACCGCGTGGGCTGAACGCATGACGAGCGCCATCGACACGATGCGCGAGCGCTTCCTCGCGAGCGGTGACGACGCCGATCTGCCTATCGTCGACGCGCATCATCACTTCTGGGACCTGACGCATAACTATCATCCGTGGCTATGCGACCGGCCGCGCATTGCGTTCCGCTACGGCGACTACGAAGCGATCTGCCGCGACTTCCTGCCCGACGACTACTTCGCACTGGCCGCGCCGCACAAGGTGGTCGGCACCGTGATGATGGAAGGCGAGTGGGACCCGCGCGATCCGAGCGGCGAAGCGCGCTGGGCCACGGCGCTGAACGAACGTTGTGGTTTCCCGAATGCCGTCGTCGGACAGATCTGGCTCGACCGCGCGGACGTGGCGCTCGTGTTGCGCGAGTTCCACTCGACGCCGCTCGTGCGCAGCGTGCGCCACAAGCCGAAGGCGGTGCCGCGCGAAGCGCATACCGCGTCGTTCGCAGCGCCGGGTTCGATGCGTTGCGACCGCTGGCGCGAAGGCTATGCGCTGCTTGCGCAAACGGATCTGATGTTCGAGCTGCAGACGCCGTGGTGGCACTTTGCCGAAGCGGCGGAACTGGCGCGCGATTTTCCCGGCGTGACGATGATCGTCAACCATACCGGCTTGCCCGCCGATCGCAGCGACGCAGGTTTGCGCGGTTGGCGCGACGCGCTGGCCATGCTGGCCGGGTGCCCCAACGTGCATCTGAAGATTTCGGGAATCGGCGAGCCGGGTGTACGCTGGAGCGTGGAACGCAACGGGCCGATCGTGCGCGATGCGCTGACTATCTTCGGCATCGAGCGTTGCATGTTGGCGAGCAACTTCCCGGTGGACAGCGTGGTCGTGTCGCTCGACGCACTGTTTTCAGGCTTCAAACAGATGGTCGCCGGGCGCTTGCCGCGCGAGCGCCTCGCGCTCTTTCACGACAACGCGGTTGCGCTTTATCGTCTGTAAGTCTGTAGTCCGATGAGGAGATCCGTATGCAACTGACCGACTTCGATACGTTGACTTTCGACTGCTATGGGACTTTGATCGATTGGGAGAGCGGCATGTTCGAAGGCTTGCGGCCGCTGCTGGAACGCGTCGACCCGCCGCTCACGCGTGACCTGGTGCTCGAAGCCCATGCGCGGCATGAGTCGTCGCAGCAGAAGTACACGCCGCATCTGCGTTACCAGGAACTGCTGCCTATCGTCTACAAGCGTCTCGCCGAAGAATGGCGGGTGCCGTACACGCTCGCGGACTGTGCTGCGTATGGCAAGTCCATCCGCAACTGGCCTGCGTTCGACGACTCGGCGCAGGCCTTGCACTACCTGAAGCAGCACTACAAGCTTGTCATTCTGTCGAACGTCGATAACGAAAGCTTCAGCCATAGCAACGCAAAGCTGCAAGTGGAATTCGACGCGATCATCACGGCCGAAGATGTCGGTTCATACAAGCCGTCGCCGCGCAATTTCGAGTACATGCTGGAGAAGCTCGGCGAGCGGGGCATCGGCAAGGAAAAGATCCTGCACACCGCCGAGAGCCTCTTTCACGATCACAAGCCCGCGAACGAATTCGGTCTTGCGTCGTGCTGGATTTATCGCCGGCACGCGAAGCAGGGCTTTGGCGCGACGATGAATCCGGGCTCGCAGCCCAAGTTCGACTTCCGGTTCAACAGCATGGCCGATCTCGTGACGGCGCATCAGGTCGCGTTGCAGCGGAAGTGACGCGGCGCATCGAGATCGATAAGCGTCAGCGCCCCCGCCGCGGCCCCGTCGATGCGCGCACGATCAGTTCAGGCAACGGCCCGAGCACCATCGACGGCTGCTGCTCGGGCGTCTGGATCAAGCGGATCAGACTCTCGATCGATAACTCCGCGACCGCCGCCGTCTGGATCGCCACCGTCGTGAGGGCAGGGTGCACCTGATGCGCGAGTTGAATGTCGGTGATGCCGATCACCGACACATCGTCCGGCACCGCGCGGCCAAGCGTGATCAACGCCTGCGCAGCGCCGATCGCGAGCAGGTCGTTGGTCGCGAAGATCGCGCTCAGGTGCGGCCGGTTCGCCATCAACTGCATGCACGCGGCGTAGCCGGCGTCGATCGAGTCGCGAATCTGCAGCACGGCTGCGGCATCCGCTTCGATGCCGGCCGCGCGCATCGCCGCGCGAAAGCCGTTCGAGCGCGCATCCTGCAAGCCGCCGCAACCGTCACCGATCAACAGACCAATCTCGCGATGGCCGAGTTCGAGCAGATGCCGCGCGGCCAACTCGCCCGCATGCGCGAAGTCCACCGCGATGCACGGCAGCGCGGGCGGCGACTCCGGGTGCTCCCACATCGCCAGCAAAATCGGCGCGCTATGCGTGGCCGATGCGCACAGATCGTTGATCGTGATGTCCGTGTTCATCACGAGCACGCCGTCGGCCAATGTGCCCGCGATCTGGTTCAGATACGCGCGGCCAATCTCGGCGTCGTCGTCGGTATTGCAAACCATCAGGAAGTGGCCGGTTTTGCGCGCGGCGCGCTCGGCGGCCAGCACGAACTCGGGGTAGAACGGGTTCGAGATGTTCGACAACATCAGCGCGAGTGTCGACGACCGTCCCTCGGCCAAGGCGCGCGCGTTCAGATTGGGCCGGTAGCCGAGATCGGCGATCGCCTGCAGCACGCGTTCGGCCGTTTCCGGGCGGACTTTCTCGCGATTGCGCAGCACGTTGGAGACGGTGGCGGCGGTAACGTGCGCGCGCTTCGCCACTTCGGACAGCGTGACCATTTTCGAGTTATCCCATATTTAGGGAATGCGATTCAAATGTTGCAAGCCATCTGCGACATTGATAAGTTTCTGGAAAACACAGCGGAGACACCCACCATGACTGTTCCCTTCAAACTCGAATTTAAGCGATTAAATGCCTGCCGCACAAGGGCTGGCCGTTTATTTTTGCAAAAAATTTAAGCGGTTAAATCCAACGGAGGCAGCATGGCGACCATTCGTCTCGCGGATGTACAGAAGTCATATGGTGATCATCCGCCGGTGATCCGGCGCGTCAATCTGGAGATCGCTCAGCACGAGTTCTGCGTCTTTCTGGGGCCGTCGGGCTGCGGCAAGTCCACCTTGCTGCGGATGATCGCGGGTCTCGAAGATTTGAGCGAGGGCGAGCTGCACATCGGCGGACGGCTCGTCAACGACGTGCCCTCCGCTCAGCGCGGCGTGGCGATGGTGTTCCAGAGCTACGCGCTGTTCCCGCACATGACCGTGTTCGACAACATGGCGTTCGGCCTGAAGCTCGCGAAGCAGCCGAAGGACGTGATCGAGCTCAAGGTGCGCGAAGCCGCGCGCATCCTGCAACTGGAGAGCTTGCTGGAGCGCCATCCGAAAGCGCTGTCGGGCGGGCAGCGGCAGCGTGTCGCGATTGGACGGGCCATCGTGCGCGAGCCGGGCGTGTTCCTGTTCGACGAACCGCTGTCGAATCTCGACGCCGCGCTGCGCGGGCAAACGCGCGTCGAAATCGCGCGTCTGCATCAGCGCTTTGCGAATGCGAGCGTGGTCTACGTGACCCACGACCAGGTCGAAGCGATGACGCTCGCCGACCGTATCGTGCTGCTGCACGCCGGCGCGGACGCCGAGCGCTACGGCAGCATCGCGCAGACCGGCGCGCCGCTCGAGCTGTATCACCATCCGAAGTCGCGCTTCGTGGCGGGCTTCATCGGCTCGCCGCGAATGAACTTCATCGACGCGACGGTCGAATCGATCGAGCCTGGCAGCGTGACGGTGTCGCTCGCGCAAAGCGGCGAGAAGCTGACTGCCCACGTCGACGGCCAGCGCCTGCAGCGCGGCCAGCCGGTCACGCTCGGCGTGCGGCCGGAGCATTTGCGGCTCGACGGCGACGAGCAGTTCGTCCAGTGCACGACGGTGCTCTCGGAGCGCCTCGGCGAGCACAGCTATATTCACGCGGACCACGCGAGCGGCACGCTGATCGCAAAGGCGCCCGGCGATACGCCGATCGGCTCGGGCGAGCGCATCCGCATTCACGTTCCGCCGTCCGCATGCCATCTGTTCGACGCGCAAGGTATCGCCTTGCGGCGGAGCATGTTCGAACCCGAACGCGTGGCCGCCTGAAAGCAGTCAGGTGCCGGACGAGGCGCCGCCGGGTTCACCAAACCGAATTCCGCCACAGAGCGGGTTACTTCGCTGGCAGCCACTCGCTGTCAGTCAACAAGGTAGTTAAGGAGACACAAGATGATTGCTCTTCGCCTTCGCCGTCTTGCCCAGGTGTCGATAGCCGCCGCCGTGGTGGCCGGCGCGCTAGCCAGCGTCACGGCCGACGCCGCCACGCTCAATGTCAACGTGTCGGCGCGCGGCAATCAGCGCTCGACCTGGCAGGACGCGTTCGACAAGTTCAAGAAAGCCAATCCCGATGTCGATCTCAAGGTGACCTACATCACCGAAGAGGCATACAAGGTGCAGATGGGCGGCTGGCTCGCCACCGATCCGCCGGATGTCGTGTCGTGGCACGACGGCGAACGGATGGCCTATTACGCGCAACGCGGCCTGCTCGAAGACCTGTCGTCCGACTGGGCGAAGAACGGCTGGTCACAGCAGTATGCGTCGGTCAAGGAAGCATCGACGTATAAGGGCAAGCAGTACGCCGCGCCGCTCGGCTACGACGCGTATGGCTTCTTCTATCGCAAGGACCTGTTCGAGAAGGCCGGCATCAAGAGCGAGCCGAAAACCTGGGATGAGTTTCTCGAAGCCAACAAGAAGCTCAAGGCAATCGGCGTCGCGCCGATCGCCGTGGCCGCGCGCGACAGCTGGACGCTCGCCGCATGGTTCGACTATCTGAATCTGCGCATCAACGGCAACGCATTCCATCAGAAGCTGATGGCGGGCGAGGTTCCGTACACCGATCCGCGCGTGAAGAAGGTCTACACCACGTGGAAGACGCTGATCGAGAATCACGACTATATCGACAACGCGCTCTCGTACGATCTCGATTCGATCGCGCCGTTCCTCGTGAACGGCAAGGCCGCGATGATGCTGATGGGCACGTTCTTCTCGGCGAGCATTCCGCCGTCCCTCAAGGATCAGATCGGCTTCTTCCGCTTCCCGGTGATCGACGCCAATGTGCCGATGGCCGAGGACGGTCCGGTCAACGTGCTGCTGATTCCGGCCAAGGCGAAGAACAAGGCCGACGCGCGCAAGCTGCTCGCCTTCATGGAACAGCCGCAGATCAACGCCGATCTCGCGAAGGGCTGGGGTCAGCTGCCGTCGAACAGCAAGGCCGCCGAGCCTGAAGACGCGATCTCGAAGGTCGGCTTCCAGACGCTCGCGAGTACGCAGGGCGGCATCGCGCAGTTCTACGACCGCGACATGCAGAAGGAAATGGCCGACGAAGGCATGAAGGCCATGCAGCAGTTCTACAGCGATCCGTCGCAACTCGACGCCGTGCTCGCCCGCCTCGAAGCGACGAGGAAGCGCATCTACCAGAAGTAAGTCCCGCAACGCCGGCCGCGTAGTCGCGGCGGCCGGCGCTCGCCTTCGAATTCCGACGAGGCTCGATCCATGTCTCATTCCGCAGCGCGCCGCCTACCCGCGGCCCGGCACCGTCACGTCTCGACCACGCGGCGTCATCAGCACCGCGCCGCGTTTTTCTTTCTTCTGCCGGGCTGTGCGTTGTTCTGTCTGTGCGTGATCTACCCGATCATCAGCAGCATCTCGCTCAGTTTCTACAACTGGGATGGGATGACGCCGAAGACCTTCGCCGGTCTTTCCAACTACGTCGAGCTGTTTCATTCAGACACGTTCTACACGGCGCTGAAGAACAACCTGATCTGGCTCGCGCTGTTCCTGCTGGCGCCGCCGCTCGGCCTGCTGTTCGCGTTGTATCTGAACCAGCATATGCGAGGCATGCGTGTCGTGAAGTCGCTGTTCTTCGCGCCTTTCGTGCTGTCGGGCGTGGTGGTCGGTCTCGTGTTCAGCTGGTTCTATGACCCGAGCTTCGGGTTGCTGCGGCTGATCGTCGGTCGCGGCATTCCGGTGCTCGGCGATCCGCGCACGGTGACGCTCGGCATCATCTTCGCCGCGCTGTGGCCGCAAACGCCGTTCTGCATGGTGCTGTATCTGACCGGCCTCACGGGCATCAATCCCGAGGTGGTCGAGGCGGCGCGCATGGAAGGGGCGAAGGGCCTGCGACTGCTGTGGCACGTGATCCTGCCGCAATTGCGGCCCGCCACCTTCATGGCCGTGGTGCTGACCGTGATCGGCGCGCTGCGCAGTTTCGATCTGATCGCGGTGATGAGCGGCGGCGGTCCGTTCGACAGCTCCACCGTGCTCGCCTATTACATGTACGACCAGGCCATCAAGTACTACCGCGAAGGTTATTCCGCCGCGATTGCGGTCGTGCTGTTCGCCATCATGCTCGTCTACATCGTGTTCCATTTGCGCCGCATGCTGCGCGAAGAACGCTGATTGCCCAGGAGTTACGTGTCATGTATCCGCTTCCCGTCGAACGCTGGAAACCGCTCAATCGCACGCTCTACAAAGCGTCGTTGCCGCTCGCCTTGCTGATCTGGCTGCTGCCGATGCTCGCCGTGCTCGTCACGTCGATCCGCTCGTCGGACGAGCTTTCGCGAGGCGACTACTGGACGTGGCCGAAGCATTTCGCGCTGCTCGAAAACTACGGCACCGCGCTCACGCAAACGCCGATGCTGCATTACTTCGCCAACAGCGTGCTGATCACGGTGCCTTCGGTGATCGGCGCGATCGTGCTGGCATCGATGGCCGGCTTCGCATTGGCCACTTACCGTTTCCCCGGCAATACGGCGGTGTTGTTCGCTTTCGTCGCCGGCAATTTCGTGCCGATCCAGATCCTGATGATTCCGGTGCGCGACATGGCGTTGAAGTTTGGTCTGTTCAACACCGTGTGGGCGCTGGTGATTTTCCATGTGTCGTTCCAGACCGGTTTTTGCACGCTATTTCTGCGCAACTTCATCAAGCAGTTGCCGTTCGAGATGATCGAAGCGGCGCGCGTGGAAGGGGCGAGCGAATGGACCGTCTATCTGCGTATCGTGCTGCCGCTGATCCGCCCCGCGCTCGCCGCGCTCGGCATCCTGGTGTTCACCTTCGTGTGGAACGACTACTTCTGGGCGCTGTGCCTCACACAGGGCGACGAGGCCGCGCCGATCACCGTGGGCGTCGCCGCGCTCAAGGGGCAATGGACGACCGCGTGGAATCTGGTCGCGGCGGGCTCGGTGCTGGCCGCGCTGCCTTCCGTGCTGATGTTCTTCGCGATGCAGAGGCACTTCGTCGCCGGCCTGACCTTCGGTGCAAGCAAAGGCTGAGCACCTGGCCGACGTCAACTGGTCAACCGGTCAACTCGTCAACTCACAACGAGACTTTCTCATGCAACTTGGTGTCTGTTACTACCCGGAACAATGGCCCCGCACGATGTGGGCCGACGATGCGAAGCGTATGGTCGAACTCGGCATCACGCACGTGCGGATCGCCGAATTCGCGTGGAGCCGGATGGAGCCGCGCGCGGGCGTTTTCGCTTGGCAATGGCTCGACGAAGCGGTCGAAACGCTCGCGGCAGCGGGCCTGAAGCTGGTGCTCGGCACGCCGACCGCGTCGCCGCCGAAGTGGCTGATCGACGCGCACCCGGACGTGTTGCCGGTGCGTGCCGACGGCACGCGCTGGAATTTCGGCTCGCGTCGCCACTACGACATTTCGAGCGACACATACCGGCGCGAATGCGTGCGGATCGTCGCCGCGATGGCGCAGCGTTACGGGCGGCATCCGTCGATCGTCGCGTGGCAGACCGATAATGAACTCGGCTGTCACGAGACCGTGCCGAGCTATTCGGCTGCGGCGCTCAAGCGCTTTCACGCATGGCTGCAACGGCGCTATGAAACCGTCGCGTCGCTGAACGACGTGTGGGGCAACGTGTTCTGGAGCATGGAGTATCCGTCGTTCGACGCGATCGGCTTGCCGAACCTCACGCCGACCGACGCCAATCCGATCCATCTGCTCGACTTCCGCCGCTTCATGTCCGATGAGGTGGCGAGCTTTCACCGTGAACAGATCGAAGTGCTGCGCGAGCACGCGCCGGCGGCGGATCTGCTCCACAACTTCATGGGCTTCTTCACGACCTTCGATCACTACCGTTTCGCCGAAAACAATGCGCTCGACGTGGCGGCGTGGGACAGCTATCCGATCGCGCGTACCGAGTCGATTGCGCTGCCTGAAGAGCAGAAGGCACGTTTCGCTCGCACCGCGCATCCCGACGTGTCCGCGTTCGACCACGACCGCTATCGGGCGATCGGTGCGGGACGCTTCTGGGTGATGGAACAGCAGGCCGGTCCGGTCAACTGGGCGCCGTGGAATCCGGTGCCCGCGAAGGGCATGGTCCGGCTGTGGGCTTACGAAGCATTCGCGCACGGCGCGGAACTGGTGTCGTATTTCCGCTGGCGCCAGTGTCCGTATGCGCAGGAACAGATGCACTCCGGCCTCAACCTGCCGAACAACGAACTGTCGCCCGGCGGTCTCGAAGTGCAGCAGGCGGCGCGCGAGATCGCGAACTCCGCAGCGCTGTCGACGCTCGGCGCGCCTGTGCGCGCGGCGACGGCGCTTGTGTTCGACTACGAGACGCAATGGATGTTCGAGATCCAGCGTCATGGCAAGACCTTCGACTACCAGACGCTCGCGTTCGACTACTACGAAGCGTTGCGCGAACTCGGGCTCGATGTGGATATCGTGTCGAGCCGCGCGGACCTTTGCGCGTATCGCCTCGTGGTCGTGCCGAGCATCGCGGTGATCGACGATGCGCTCGTCGATCAGATCGAACGCAGCAGCGCGCAATGGGTCTTCGGTCCGCGCAGCGGCTCCAAAACGGACGCGTTCGCGATTCCCGGCAATTTGCCGCCGGGCGCGTTGCAGCGCGTGCTGCCGATGCAGGTGCTCGAAGCCGAGTCGCTGCGGCCGACGCTCGCGCCCGCGCTGTCGATCGACGGCACGCAGGGCGCGGCCATGCATTGGCGCGAGCATGTACGCGCCAACGGCGAGACGCGCGTTACCGCGCAATTCGACGACGCGTGGCCGGCGCTTCTCACGCACGGCAAGCTTCGCTACGTCGCGGGCTGGCTGTCTCACGCGTTGCATCGCACGGTGTTGCAGCAGGCGGCGAGCGACGCCGGTATCGACGCGCAACTGCTGGCCGACGGCTTGCGCATTCGCCGGCGCGGCGGGCTGACCTTCGCGTTCAACTTCGGTCCGCAGACGGTGCAAGCGCCAGCGCCCGCTCACGCGAGTTTCGTGCTCGGCGAGCCGCGCCTGAATACCGGCGATGTCTGCGTGTGGCAAGACGCTTGAAACCGCAAAGAGAGTGCAGTCGGAAGTAGAAAACCGGAGGGTGAAACACAGGCGCTTCAAACCGGACCAGGCGGCCGTTGCCAGAGCCGCCATTAATCGATGGAGGATGACGGATGAACCGAAGAGAAATGCTGGGATGGCTGGCCTCTGCCGCTGCAGCGGGCGTCGGCACGACGGTGGGCCTGCCCGCCGTCGCGGGGGAGCGGGAATCCGCAGCGCGTGGCGGCCGCTTTGCGATGGGCGCGGACGTGTCGACGCTGCTCGAACTCGAAGCGAACGGCGCGAAGTTCTACGAGCACGGCGAGCGGCTCGACTGTCTGCGGATTCTGAAGGACCATGGCGTCGACTCGATTCGTATCAAGGTCTGGAACGATCCTGGGAATCCGAACTATTTTCCTGCCAATCAGAGCCCCGCGGCCGGTTACAACAATGCCGAACATGCTCGCGTGCTGGCGCGCCGTGCTGCCGCGCTCGGCATGCGCGTGCTGATCGACTTCCACTACAGCGACTGGTGGGCCGATCCGGGCAAGCAGTATCCGCCCCACGAGTGGGCCGGCAAGGACATCACGCAGACCTGCGCGCTGCTGTCCGAGTACACGTCGAATGTGCTGAAGATGCTCAAGCGCGACGGCGTTCATCCGGAGTGGGTGCAGATCGGCAACGAAATCACCGGCGGCATGCTGTGGCCGCTCGGCAAGTACGACCAGTTAGACAATCTCGCGCTGCTGTTGAAGGCGGGGCATGACGCGGTCAAATCCGTCGACGAGCGCATCAAGGTGATGCTGCATATCGACAGCGGCGGCAACAACGCGACGAGTCGCTGGTGGTTCGACAGCGCCACGCAGCGCGGCGTCACGTTCGATGTGATCGGGCTGTCCTACTATCCGCAGTGGCAAGGCTCGCTGAGCGATCTGCAGAACAACGCGAACGATCTGGCGACGCGCTACGACAAGGACGTGATCGTGGTCGAGACCGCGTATCCGTGGACGACCAGCGACGGCGATTCGGAACCCAACTCGATGACCAACGTGGGCACCGCGACCTATCCGCAGACGCCGGCCGGCCAGGCGCAGTTTCTTGGCGCGGTGACGAATGTCGTGAAGGCGATTCCCGATGGACACGGCAAGGGTGTGTTCTGGTGGGAGCCGGAATGGATTCCGACGCCGAACGTGGGATGGAAAGTCGGCGCCGGCGATCAGTGGGACAACAACACGCTGTTCGATTTTCGCGGCAACGCGCTGCCGTCGCTGGACGCATTTCGCAAACGCTAGTGCCGGCACTGGCAGCGCAATTTGCGCACGGCGATTGCGAGTGCATGTGTCTCGTTCAACGCGGCGGGGCGGTCGAGCCCGCCGCGTTGACAGCAGGCATCACTGCGCGGGTGCCTGCTCGTGCTTCTGCTTCACACACGCGGACGTGAACGCCATGCTGGCCTGATCGGGCGTCATATGCGGCGCGTCCGGGCTGAAGATCTTCTCGATGATCGCGTCGACCGTTTGCCGGTCGGCTGGATCCTTGTAGTACCGCGCTGCCTGGTCGAGCGCCTGGGCCTTGGTCTTTTTGTGCGCGCGCCACGAAGCGACCTGGCCGGCAATATCGCCGATCGCAAAACATTGATCGCTGACTGTCTGTGCAACGGCCTGAGCGGCCGGTTGCGCGAGGCACGCCGCCAGCAGCGCGGATACGACTACGCGTTTCATTACCGGAATCCTGACTTGAGATGAGCGACGGTGCGGCGATGGCGGCATCCACCATCGCGGCATCGGCACGGGCAAACAACCGCGTAGTTTATCGGGAAGTGACGTGTGCCGTTTTTTACCCGCTCACGCGTGGGCGGCGCAAATGAAAAAGCCGCCCGTTGCGGCGGCTCCGAAGAATCAATGGACCATCTAGCTTGCCCTTTGACGGGCGGCGCCGGCGCGGCGTCGAAACCGACACCGAAGCCAGCGCCCGCGCACCCGCTCAATGCCCGAACGACTCCGTCTTCGCGCCAGTCGTCGCCGCCACATGCGGGCGTGCCGCCTGCTTGATCAGCAGGGCCACGCACGAAAGCAGGCCCGCCACCGCAACCGTCGCGAAGATGCCGCCGAACGTGAAGTGGCGGCGCGTCAGTTCGGCCACGAGGAACGAACCCGCGATCCCGCCGAAGCGCCCGATGCCGAGCATCCATGCCACGCCCGTGCCGCGGCCCTCGGTCGGGTAGAACGCGGCGGCGAGCGCCGGCATCGACGATTGCGCGGTGTTCATCAACACGCCCGCGACGAACACGATGAACACCAGCGCGCCCACGTTGCCGGCCGCCTGGCCGATGAAATACACGCTCACCGCGGTCAGCGCATAGCAGGCCGCGATGATCCGGTTCGCGTTGAAGCGGTCCATCAGCACGCCGCACAGCACCGCGCCGACGCCGCCGAGCGGGAACAGCGCGGAAATCAGCGTGGCGCGTTGCGGCGTCAGGCCTGCGTCCTTCAGCAGGATCGGCATCCAGTTGATCGACGCGTAGAAGATCACGAGGCCCATGAAGTAGGCCACCCAAAGCATCACCGAGCCGACGATGTACGAACGCGACAGCACGACGGCCAAGCCCTTGCCGCCGGTTTGCGGTGCGCTTTCGGTCATCGTGAAGGCGTTGGCGTGCACCGCGTCACCCGAAATGCGCGCGAGCGCCGTGCGAATCCGCTCGGTCGGCTTGCGGTTCGCCACCATGTAGCGGACCGACTCCGGCATTTGCGACAGCAGCAGGATCAACAGCAGCAGCGGCGTGATGCCGCCGAGCAGCAGCACGCTGCGCCAGCCGAAATGCGGAATCATCCACGCGGCGAGAAAGCCGCCGAACGCCGCGCCGAGCGGAAAGCCGCAGAACATCAGGTTGATCAGGGTCGCGCGGCGGCGGTCCGGGCAATACTCGCCCATCATCGTCACGGCGTTCGGCATGGCCGCGCCGAGGCCGACGCCCGTGACGAAGCGCAGGATGGTCAATTGCTCGATGCCGGTCGAGAAGGCCGAGGCGAGGCACATCGCGCCGAACAGCAGCACCGAGCCGATCAGCATCAAGCGTCGGCCGAGACGGTCCGACAGCGGGCCCGAAACGAGCGCCCCGCACGCGAGGCCGAACAGCGCCGCGCTCAGCACCGGAGCGAGCGCCGGCTTGGAGATGCCCCATTCGCCGATCAGCGAAGGCGCAATGAAGCCGATCGCGGCGGTGTCAAAACCGTCCAGCAGGACGATCACGAAGCACATGAAAAAAATCAGCCACTGGAACGGCGAAAAGGGATGTTCGTTGATGAAGGTTTGAACGTTCACAGCGGTGCTGCGGCTCATGATGGTCTCCTGATTGCAAAAGCGCTTTGAGACGCGCCTTTCCTTTATTACGATCGTACGCTGTTTGGAAGCAGTACACGATGCCTGCGTCCGCTGCGAACCGGCTGTGTGGACGACGGCGGCGCACCTTGCCGGGCGTATCTTGCCGTCGATGCGCTGCCATGCCATGTGACGCATGAAGGCCGGTACGCTCCGACGGTGAATGGTACCTGGACAGCCCGGCTGCCAGCCCCGCGCCGGATTCGCGATGCCATGTGCCCTCGTGGCGCGTGTCGCGGTGGCCGGGGCGGGCCGGTCGGGCAGCAGCGCGGCCAACCGCCGCGAAGTCGGGACGCCTTGGCCGTCGATCCGGTCTATAACGTGTTTGTTCGTATATAGAACTGTGATTCTTTGTCCGAACATCGAACTGTAAGTAATCCGATAGCATCGGGTCAACGCGGGATTACCCGACACTATCTACCGGGGTAGCCAACGACCCAGGCGAGCGCCGTTTCACAGCGTCCAGCACGCGAATGGCTTCCGGCATGACTTCGACGCCGATGCCGTCGCCGGGAATGACCGCGATCCGATATTTCCTCGACGCGTTGTGCTCTTCCGTTGGGAGGTTCGGCTGTTCAAAGACGCTTATTCTATTCCTGCTGCTGCGCATAAAATGACAGCTTTTGTTAAGCGACTGTGCACGATTTGTGTACAACGAAGGACCTATGAACGCCGTGCCGTCACCCGATCTCAACGATTTGCGCGCTTTTTGCCAAGTGGCGCGCAAGTCCAGTTTCAGCGCGGCGGCGGAGGCCCTGTCGGTGTCCGCGGCCTATGTCAGCAAGCGGATCAGTGTGCTCGAGACTGTGCGTCACGCATGTCAGTACGCGGCGCGGCGCTTGCGCGCGCATGCATCCACAACAGCCGGACGCCCCACACGTTCAACCAACGCGCTTCGCCGTCCGCGGACAGCGCAGCTCACGTAACCGCTGCGCGTCGAAACGCATCACTCACACCAGCCTAACGCCCCGCGTTCAACTTCCGCCACAACGTCGTCTTGCTGATGCCGAGTGCGTCGCAGACCGCATCGCGATCGCCGTCGTGGGCCGCGAGCGCCGCGCGGATCTGATCGGCTTCCACGTGGCGGCTGCGCTCGCGCAGCGTCAGCGCGGCCGGCTTCGCCGCGCGTGCATGGGCCTCCACGACTTCAGGCGCAACGTCGCGCAGCATCTCACGCGTGAGGACAGTCACGCCTTCGTGCGGCGCGTCAGCATCGATGTCCGCGTCAGCGAGTTCGACAGCAATCCGCTCGATCACATTCTGTAATTCACGCACATTGCCCGGCCACGCATAACGTCGCAACGACGCGCCAAGTCCAATCAGCACCCGTTCGGCGGCGGCCGCATCGGGCACGCGCGCCGCGAGCCTCGGTTCACGCGCCGCGGCTTGCCGCAGCAATTCGACGGCGAGCGGCAACAGATCGTCGGGACGTTCGCGCAACGGCGGCAGCACGATGCTCAGAATGTTCAACCGGTAGTAGAGATCGGCGCGAAAGCTACCCGCTTCGATGCCCTCGGTCAGCGCGCGATGCGTGGCCGCGACGACCCGGATATCGACGCGCGTCGGCTCCGTCGAACCGAGCCGCACCACCTCGCGTTCCTGTAGCACACGCAACAGCCGGCTCTGCAACGACAGCGGCATTTCGCCGATTTCATCGAGAAACAGCGTGCCGCGGTGCGCGACTTCGATCAGCCCCGCCTTGCCGCCCTTGCGTGCACCGGTGAACGCGCCTTCCTCGTAGCCGAACAGCTCGCTCTCCAGCAGCGCCTCGGGAAACGCACCGCAATTGATCGCGACGAATGCGAAGTCGCGCCGCGCGCTCAACTGATGCATGCTCTGCGCGACCATCTCCTTGCCGGTGCCGCTTTCGCCGAGAATCAGCACGGTTGCATCCGACCTCGCGTAGCGCTGCACGAGCGAGCGCACCCGTTCGATCGACGCCGATGCGCCGACGATATCCTCGAGCCGGTAGCGCGCGGCGAACTGTTGCACACGCTGGCGCGCGCGCAACGTGCGATCGAGTCGCTCGACGGCGCGCGATTCCTGAAACGTCAGCACGGTGCCCGCCGCCGCGCTGCTGCTGGCAAGCGGCCCGCGATGCACGACGTAACTCGCGCCGCGGACCGTGCAGAAGCTATCGCCGTCCGCGTCCGGCAGGCTGCCGGCGAGATCGGGCGCAAGGTCGAGCAGCGCGCGCCCGGCGGCTTTGGCCGCGTCGATGCCGAGCACGCTGGCTAGACGCTGGTTCATCACTTCGACACACCCTTGCGCGTCGAGCGCGACGACGCCGTCGCGCAGATGCTGCAGCAGATTGTCGAGCCGCTGACGGCGCACGGTTTCGCGACGGGTCGCCTGCGCGACTTCGAGCGCGGTGTCGAAAGCGGCGCGCACCGACGCGCGCGAATAGAGAAACACCGCGCCCATCCCGGCGTTCGCGGCGAGGTCGGTGACGAGTCCGGGGCCGACCACCACGTCGACGCCGCGATCGCTCAGGTCGAGCACGACGCCTTCCGCATCCTGCGCGGACTGATACGACGCGAAGGTGACGTCGAGCGCGTAGGCGGCCGCGAAGCGCCGCACTTCTTCAGGCGTGTCGCCGTGCGTGACGAGCGCGACGCGCGCGCCGTCGCGCCGCGCGCGGCCGAGCGCATGCATCACGTCGAAACCGGTCGGGTTGATCCGCACGACCGGGACCGTCACGCGCGTTTTCAGATACGCGCCGTTGGAGCCGCCGGCAATCACGACGTCGGGACGGGCCGCGCCCGCGGCCTCGATCTCTCGCACGGCATCTTCGAAACCGTGCGAGACGATGCGCAGGTCCGCGCGTTCCACGTATTCGCCGGCGATGTCGAAAAACAGATCGCGCAGGCGGCTGATGCTGAGCGCCCAGATGCGCGGGCGCGGGGACGGTTCGAACAGAGGTGTGTTCAAGGCGGGCGGCTCGCGGCAGGCTTGGAAAGTCCAGCCATTATGCGCGCATTGATTTCCAATTTGAAATTGGAGTTTCATTTATGAAATGAGACGAAACAAGGGCGGCGCGGCTGACTCCTGCCAAATCAGGTACTTAGCGGGAAGTGACCGGGCTGGCCCGTTCTTTGCGTTTAAGGAGCCGGTCAAATAGCCCCACACTGTATTTGGAGAAAAACTGATGAGCGAAGCAGACAACAGCACGACGAACGCGGGCGCATTCAAACCGAAGAAATCCGTCGCGCTATCAGGCGTGACGGCGGGCAACACCGCGCTGTGCACGGTCGGCAAGACCGGCAATGACTTGCACTACCGAGGCTATGACATCCTCGACATCGCGAGTGCGTGCGAATTCGAAGAGATCGCCTATCTGCTGGTCCACGAAAAGCTGCCGACCCAGGCCGAACTGACCGCCTACAAGACGAAGCTCAAAAGCCTGCGCGGCCTGCCCGCGAACGTCAAGGCCGCGCTCGAATGGATTCCCGCCGCCGCGCATCCGATGGACGTGATGCGCACCGGCGTGTCGGTGCTCGGTACCGTGCTGCCGGAGAAGGACGATCACAACCTGGCGGGCGCGCGCGACATCGCCGACAAGCTGATGGCCTCGCTCGGCTCGATGCTGCTGTACTGGTACCACTACTCGCACAACGGCAGGCGCATCGAGGTGGAAACCGACGACGATTCGATCGGCGGCCACTTCCTGCATCTGCTGCACGGCGTCGAGCCGTCGAAGTCGTGGGTCGACGCGATGCACGTGTCGCTGAACCTGTACGCCGAGCACGAATTCAACGCCTCGACCTTCGCCGGCCGCGTGATCGCGGGCACGGGCTCGGACATCTACTCGGCGATCACCGGCGCGATCGGCGCGCTGCGCGGCCCGAAGCACGGCGGCGCCAACGAGGCCGCGTTCGAGATCCAGTCGCGCTACCAGACGCCTGACGAAGCCGAGGCGGACATCCGCCGCCGCGTCGAGAACAAGGAAGTGGTGATCGGCTTCGGCCATCCGGTGTACACGATCTCCGATCCGCGCAACAAGGTGATCAAGGAAGTCGCGCAGAAACTCTCGAAGGAAGCGGGCAACAGCAAGCTGTTCTCGATCGCCGAGCGGCTCGAATCGGTGATGTGGGAAGCGAAGAAGATGTTCCCGAATCTGGACTGGTTCAGCGCGGTTTCGTATCACATGATGGGCGTGCCGACGGCGATGTTCACGCCGATTTTCGTGATCGCGCGCACGGCCGGCTGGAGCGCGCACATCATCGAGCAGCGCATCGACAACAAGATCATCCGGCCGAGCGCGAATTACACCGGCCCCGACGACCTGCCGTTCGTGCCGCTCGCAAAACGCGTCTAACGATGGCCGACCCGGCATCCGCGAGCCGTTGAACGCGTAGCAGCAGTCAAGCCGCGCAAGCTTTTCTCCTCCGTTGCGTCCTCGAAGTTCGATGCGACGAAGTTGGGCCCTGGCTCACCGACACCCTGAGCCAGGGCTGCTTTTTGCAGCGACGACTGAAAGAGTGGCAAGAGCATCCGCTCGTGCAACGCGTTCAACCAGGCGGCCGCGAACCAGCGAGCTAAACTACACACATTGTCTGACCGGCCCGCCACAAAGCGCCGCCCGAAAAGCGCCGTCCGAAAAGCGACAAGCCGCTGCTGATCGCGATCGACGCCGGATCATTACACTATTGTTCCCCACGCCATGAATACTGCAAACCGCAAACGCCTTCCCGGCACCCAGCTCGATTTCTTCGACACGCGCGCCGCGGTCGACGCGATCCAGCCCGGCGCCTACGACAAACTGCCGTACACGTCGCGCGTGCTGGCCGAAAACCTCGTGCGCCGCTGCGATCCGGCGATGTTGACCGCGTCGCTTGAGCAGATCATCGAGCGCAAGCGCGAACTGGACTTCCCGTGGTTCCCGGCGCGCGTGGTGTGTCATGACATTCTCGGCCAGACCGCGCTGGTCGACCTCGCCGGCCTGCGCGATGCGATTGCCGCGCAAGGCGGCGACCCTGCGCTGGTCAATCCGGTGGTGCCGACGCAACTCGTGGTCGACCATTCGCTCGCGGTCGAATGCGGCGGTTTCGATCCGGATGCGTTCGCGAAGAACCGCGCGATCGAAGACCGGCGCAATGAAGACCGCTTCGATTTCATCAACTGGACCAAGCGCGCGTTCAAGAACGTCGACGTGATTCCGCCGGGCAACGGCATCCTGCATCAGATCAACCTGGAGCGCATGAGCCCGGTGGTGCAGGTGAAAGACGGCGTGGCGTTCCCCGATACGCTGGTCGGCACCGACTCGCATACGCCGATGGTGGACGCGCTCGGCGTGATCGCGATCGGCGTGGGCGGCCTCGAAGCGGAAAGCGTGATGCTCGGCCGCGCATCGTATATGCGGCTGCCGGACATCGTCGGCGTGGAGCTGACGGGCAAGCCGGGCGAGGGCATCACGGCGACCGACGTGGTGCTTTCGCTGACCGAATTCCTGCGCAAGGAAAAGGTGGTTGGCGCATACCTCGAATTCTATGGCGCGGGCACCGCGAAGCTGACGCTCGGCGACCGCGCGACCATTGCCAACATGGCGCCCGAATTCGGCGCGACGGCCGCGATGTTCTACATCGACGAGCAGACCATCAAGTATCTGAAGCTCACCGGCCGCGACGACGAACTCGTCAAGCTGGTGGAGACGTATGCGAAGCAAACCGGCTTGTGGGCCGATACGCTGGAGCACGCCGAATACGAACGCGTGCTGAAGTTCGATCTGTCCAGCGTGGTGCGCACGCTCGCCGGGCCGTCGAACCCGCATCGCCGCTTGCCGGTATCCGAGCTGGCGGCGCGCGGCATCAGCGGCAAGGTGGAGCACGAGCCGGGGCTGATGCCCGATGGCGCGGTCATCATCGCCGCGATCACCAGCTGCACGAACACCAACAACCCGCGCAACATGATCGCCGCCGGCCTCCTCGCGCGCAACGCGAACCGGCACGGACTGACCCGCAAGCCGTGGGCGAAGACCTCGCTCGCGCCGGGCTCGAAAGCGGTCACGCTGTATCTCGAAGAGGCCGGACTGCTGCCCGAGCTGGAGACGCTGGGCTTCGGCGTGGTCGCGTATGCGTGCACGTCGTGCAACGGCATGTCCGGCGCGCTCGATCCGGTGATCCAGAAGGAAGTCGTCGAGCGCGATCTGTATGCGACCGCCGTGCTGTCCGGCAACCGCAACTTCGACGGCCGCATCCATCCGTATGCGAAGCAGGCGTTTCTCGCGTCGCCGCCGCTCGTGGTCGCCTATGCGATCGCGGGCACGATCCGCTTCGACATCGAGAAGGACGTGCTCGGTATCGATGCCGACGGCCACGCCGTCACGCTGAAGGACATCTGGCCGTCGGACGAGGAGATCGACGCGATCGTCGCGTCGAGCGTGAAGCCGGAGCAGTTCCGCAAGGTCTACGAGCCGATGTTCGCGGTGTCCGTCGACACGGGCGCGAAAGCCAATCCGCTGTACGACTGGCGTGAGATGAGCACGTACATTCGCCGTCCGCCGTATTGGGAAGGCGCGCTGGCCGGCGAGCGCACGCTCAAGGGCATGCGCCCGCTGGCGGTGCTCGGCGACAACATCACGACCGACCACCTGTCGCCGTCCAACGCGATTCTGCCGGACAGCGCGTCCGGCGAATACCTCGCGAAAATGGGCCTGCCTGAAGAGGACTTCAATTCCTACGCGACGCATCGCGGCGATCACCTGACCGCGCAGCGCGCGACGTTCGCGAACCCGACGCTGAAGAACGAGATGGTGCTCGAAGACGGCAAGGTGAAGGCCGGTTCGCTCGCGCGCATCGAGCCCGAAGGCAAGGTCACGCGCATGTGGGAAGCGATCGAAACCTACATGGAGCGCAAGCAGCCGCTGATCGTGATTGCCGGTGCCGACTACGGCCAGGGGTCGTCGCGCGACTGGGCGGCCAAGGGCGTGCGCCTTGCGGGTGCGCAGGCAATCGTCGCGGAAGGATTCGAGCGCATTCACCGCACGAACCTGGTGGGCATGGGCGTGTTGCCGCTCGAGTTCAAGGCGGGTGTGAATCGCATCACGCTCGGCATCGACGGCACGGAGACGTTCGATGTGATCGGCGAACGCAAGCCGCGTGCGCATCTGACGCTCGTGATTCAGCGCAGGAATGGCGAGCGCGTCGAGGTGCCGGTGACGTGCCGGCTCGACACGGCCGAAGAAGTTTCCATCTACGAGGCCGGTGGCGTGTTGCAGCGCTTTGCGCAGGACTTTCTGGAGTCGTCGAAGGCGGCGGCTTGAGATTGCTCCGGTTGAATCGCTTGAGGCCGTCGGAGCAGGCGGTTCAGCGACGAATGTAAACGTAACGCAGCACAGGGCGGTGTGGCCTCGCAAGCCATGCCGCCTGCTCACTTCAGGACACGACTTTCATGGCCCATAAACCGCAGATCAAGATTCCGGCCACCTACATGCGTGGCGGCACCAGCAAAGGGGTGTTTTTCCGCCTGCAGGATTTGCCCGAGACGGCTCAAACGCCGGGCGCCGCGCGCGACGCGCTGCTGATGCGCGTGATCGGCAGCCCCGACCCGTATGGCAAGCAGATCGACGGCATGGGCGGCGCGACGTCGAGCACCAGCAAGACGGTGATCGTCGCCAAAAGCAACCGGCCCGGTCACGACGTGGATTACCTGTTCGGCCAGGTGTCGATCGACAAAGCCTTCGTCGACTGGAGCGGCAATTGCGGCAACCTGTCCGCCGCGGTCGGCCCGTTCGCAATCAGCGCGGGTCTGGTCGACGCAGGCCGCATTCCGCGCGATGGCGTAGCCACCGTGCGCATCTGGCAGGCCAACATCGGCAAGACGATCATCGGACACGTGCCGATGACCGATGGCGCCGTGCAGGAAACCGGCGACTTCGAACTCGACGGCGTGACCTTTCCCGCGGCGGAAGTGCAGCTCGAATTCATGGACCCGGCCGCGGAAGAAGAGGGTGCGGGCGGCTCGATGTTCCCCACCGGCAATCTGGTCGACGATCTCGACGTGCCGGGCGTCGGCACGCTGAAGGCGACGATGATCAACGCGGGCATTCCGACCATCTTCGTGAACGCGCAGGCGATCGGCTACACGGGCACGGAGTTGCAGGACGCCATCAATAGCGACGAGAAAGCGCTGGCGATGTTCGAGACCATTCGCGCGCACGGCGCGCTGCGCATGGGCCTCATCAAGCACCTCGACGAGATCGCGACGCGGCAGCACACGCCGAAGATCGCATTCGTCGCGAAGCCGGCCGACTACGTGGCGTCGAGCGGCAAGCGCGTCGGTGCGGGCGACGTCGATCTGCTGGTGCGGGCGATGTCGATGGGCAAGCTGCATCACGCGATGATGGGCACAGCGGCGGTGGCGATCGGCACGGCGGCGGCGATTTCGGGGACACTCGTGAACCTGGCGGCCGGTGGCGGCGAGCGTGAGGCGGTGCGCTTCGGGCATCCGTCGGGCACGTTGCGGGTGGGCGCGCAAGCGAGTCAGAAGGACGGCGAGTGGACGGTGACGAAGGCCGTGATGAGCCGCAGCGCAAGAGTGTTGATGGAGGGATCGGTACGGGTGCCGCAGGAGGGGTGACGGTCGTGCGGCGTCCAGGTGTGCCGTCGCCACGGTCGTGGAGGGAGCCATGAAAGTCAAAAGGATCGTCGCGAATATCAGCACGCAGGCGGTGGATGACGCGCAGCGCTTCTACCAGCAGATATTCGGTCTCGAGTTGCTGATGGATCATGGCTGGATTGCCACCTACGGGTCTTCCGAAAAGATGCATGTGCAGATCAGTTTCGCTGCGCAGGGAGGATCGGGTACGCCTACGCCTGATCTGTCGATCGAAGTGGACGATCTTGACACCGCGCTCGAACGTGTGAAGGCGGCGGCGCTTCCCGTCGAATATGGTCCGGTCGACGAACCGTGGGGTCTGCGGCGGTTTTACGTTCGTGATCCGTTTGGCAAGCTTGTCAATGTGCTTGCTCATCTTTGATGCGCTATCGATGTCCATCAAAGTAAGCGGCACGCAAGGCTATGCGGAAGAAGCGGAAGCGCTGGTCGAGCAATGGCGGAGCATTTCGTTTGCAGACCAGCACCGGTCGATCCTGCACCTCATCCCGGACGTCCCGTCGAGAATTCTCGACATCGGTTCCGGGTCGGGATCGGATGCGGCCGCATTCGCGGCGATGGGTCACGCGGTGGTCGCTGTCGAGCCGGTCGATCCACTGCGCGCGGCGGGAATCAAGCTGCATTCGTCGCCGCGGATCGAGTGGATCGACGACAGCTTGCCCGACCTCGCTATCCTGCTTGCGCGGCGCGAGACGTTTGATGTGGTCATGCTTACCGCCGTATGGATGCACCTCGATGAGCAACAGCGCCGCCGGGCGATGCCTAATGTGAGTTCTCTCGTGTGCGAGGGCGGCGTGTTGATCATGTCTTTGCGACATGGGCCGGTTCCATATGGCCGCCGCATGTTTGACGTTACGCCTGAAGAGACGATCCAGCTTGCGGCCAGCGAGGGGTTGCAACTCGTGCAGCGTCTGCATACCGGGTCGGTTCAGCAGGTCAATCGGGATAGGGGCGTGAGCTGGACGCGACTAGCGTTCGAGCAACGCTCGTAGATAATGAACGATCGACGATTCGCATCATTGCGGACAGGCAAAAAAGTTCGAGCCGGGACGGTCATCATCCATCCCGGCCCGGCTTTCGCACCCACGCGTTTAGTCAAGCTAAACGCTTGAGCCGCACGAACCACCCCGTCAATTCACATCGACCAAAACCCGCCCCTGCAATTTCCCCGCGAGCATATCCGCCGCAGCGCCGCCCACTTCCGTCAACGAAACGGTTTTCGACGTAATGCCGTCGAGCACCGACAGCGGCAGATCGCGCACGATGCGCTGCCACGCACTGATCCGCTCTTTCGACGGCAGCATGACCGAGTCCACGCCGATCAGCTTGACGCCGCGCAGGATGAACGGCATCACGGTCGTCGGCAGATCGGCGCCGCCGGCGAGGCCGCACGCGGCGACCACGCCACCGTAATTCATCTCGGCCAGCACACGCGCCAGCACCTTCGAGCCAACCGTATCGATCGCCGCGGCCCAGCGCTGGCCTTCCAGCGCGCGCGGCGGCTCGGCCCACTCGGGGCCGTCCACGACTTCCTTCGCGCCGAGGCGCTTCACGTAGTCGTGTTTCGCGGGATTGCCCGTCAACGCGCTGACCTGATAACCGAGCCTGGTCAGGATCGCCACGGCCACGCTGCCCACGCCGCCCGCCGCGCCGGTCACCAGAACCGGGCCGCTTTGCGGCCGGATGCCCGCGGCTTCGAGCGCATTCACGCAGAGCATGCCGGTGAAGCCAGCGGTGCCGATCATCATCGCCTGCCGCGTGCTGAGTCCGGCGGGCAGCGGCACGAGCCAATCGCCCCGCACCCGCTGATACTGGCTGTAGCCGCCCCAGTATTTCTCGCCGACGCTCCAGCCGGTGAGCACGACCTTCTGGCCCACGTCGAGATCCGGGTGGGTGGTTTCGACCACCGTCCCCGCGAAGTCGACGCCGGGCACGAGCGGCCACGTCTTGACGATCTTGCCCGTGCCGGTGACGGCGAGCGCGTCCTTGAAGTTGATCGTCGAAAAGTCGATCTTGACGAGCGTGTCTTCATTGGGCAACGCGTCGAACGACAGCGTTTCGATCGAGGCCTTGGTCTTCCTGTCTTCTTCGCGAAGAATCATTGCGTTGAAAGTCTGTTCCGACATGTGAGTGATCTCCCGATGGTTCAAAAGTAAAGAGGTTGCGGCGCCCGGCTTCAGCGGGCAAACCGCCGGTCGCGCCATTGAATGGCTTCGCGCATGCCCTGTTCGCGCGCCACCGCCATGAACGCCTGCTTGTCGGGCGAGCCGGCGGACTCGATCGTGTGATCGAGGTCGAGCGCATGTTGCAACGCGGCCTTCATGCCGCGTGCCTCGAAGCTGTGATTGATCGCGGCCTTCGTCACGCGCACGAGGTTGGGGTCGATCACGGCGATCGTGTGCGCGATACGCAGCGCTTCGGCAACATGTTCGCCTTCGGGCACGATGCGATTGACCAGACCCAGCTCGCGCGCGGACTGCGCGTCGATGCGGTCGAGCCCGGTCAGGATGATTTCCTTGGCCTGCTTGGGGTTGGTCATCCACGGCAGCAGCATCGTGACGATGCCCGCACCGAACTTCAGTTCGGGCTCGCCGAAGGTCGCGCCCGGCGTGGCGACCGTGATATCGCAGGCGAGCGCGATCTCGAACGCGCCCGCGAGACATGCGCCGTGCACCGCCGCGATGGTCGGCTTGGGCGAATCCCAGAAGCGCATGGTGGTGTCGAAATCGCGCGCGAGGATCTCGCGCCACACGGCCTCGCCCTCGGGCCGCGCTTCCATCTGTTCCTTCAGATCGAAGCCGGACGAGAACGCCTTGCCCGCGCCGCTGATCACGATCGCCTTGACGCTCTCGTCGGCCTCGGCGAGATCGAGCGCGGCATTGATCTCCATGAGCGACAGCTTGCCGAGCGCATTCAACCGCTCGGGCCGATTCAGCGTGAGGTGAGCAACGTTCTGTTCAACGGCGTAAAGCAACGTGGAAAATGTGGACATTGATCGGTCTTCCTATTGAACGTGACGGTTGAGCGGGCGGAGCGCGCCGGTCGCCACCATGCTGCGCAATTCGCGGCGATCCGCTTTGCCGGTGCGGCCGACCGGCAATGCGTCGGCCTCGTAGAAAAAATCGGGGATCTTGTATTTTTCGAGCTTCAGACACAGGAACGCGCGCAACGCGGCGACGTCCAGGACATTGCCCGCGCAGGGCACGACCAGCGCGTGAATCCGTTCGCCGAGAATCGCGTCGGGGGCGCCCACCGCCATCGCGGCGCCCACCCCTTCGAACAGGGTGATGGCCTGCTCGATCTCCATTGGCGTCACCTTGTTGCCGCCTCGCACGATCAGTTCCTTCTGGCGGCCCATCAGTTGCACGTCGCCGTCTGCTGTCGTGGTCGCAAGGTCGCCCGTGCGGAACCAGGTGTCGGCGAATGCCGCGGCCGTCAGTTGCGGCTCGTCGAGATAGCCGCGCATCAGATACGGGCTGCGCAACTGCAATTCGCCGATCGTGCCGGGTGCGACCGGCGCCTGAAGCTCGTCGACGACGCGATACTCGACACGGCTCGACGGCAAGCCGAGCGAAGCAGGTTTCGCGCGCCGATAGTTCGGGAACTGGAAGAAGTCGCAGGTCGAGGTTTCGGTGAGGCCGAAAATGTTGATGAGATCGGCGTTCGGGAACAGCGCTTCGATCTGCGTGGCGAGGTGATCGCTGAGTTGTTCGCCGCCGGTGAGTATCTGCCGCAGGTCCGGACACGCGAACGCATCCGCGTTACGGCCGGCCGCGGGCACCAGCGCGAGCAGCGCGCGCAGCATGGTCGGCACGACGCCGACCCGGTGGATCGTCTGGCCGCGCAGTTGCGCGAGCAGCAGGGCGGGATCGAACTTCTCGGGCAGCACGATCGTGCCGCCGCCCAACAGTGTCAGCAGACTGACCCAGATGCCGAAGCTGAACGTGATGTTCAGCAGCAGCAGCGTGCGCTCGGTCTTGCGGAAGTGGACCATCGCATCGATCGAGAACAGCTTCGCGGAGAACGCGTGATGCGTGACCACGACGCCCTTGGGCGCGCCCGTCGAGCCGGACGTGAAGATGATCAGCGCGGCATCGTCGAGTTGCTCGCGCGGCGCGGGCGCGGTCGTGCCGATGCGCTCGATCACGGCTTGTGCGCCGGTGAACGCGTGCGGCACGTCGACCGCGAAGCGGGCTTGCGTCTTGTCGAGAATCCGCGCCGTGACCGCGGCGGGTGAAGTGCGATGAATCGGCACCGCGACGCATCCCGCGAGCCACACGCCGAGCAAGCCGGCGAAGTCATGCGGCTGATTCGACACCCGGACGTGCACCGGCTCGTCGTTCAGGACGCCGAGTTTTTCGAGTCTGGCCGCGAGCGCCGATGCCGTGCGCAGCAATTGCGCGTAGCTGACGGTGTCGCTGGCCGCGTCGATCGCGAGTGAGCCATGATGCTGTTGACACGCCGCTGCTACGAGCGCGCCGAGATTGCCTTTGCTGTTCATGATGAGTCGTCTTCAAAGAGGAAGCTTCGATTGAATCAGGGGCCGCTCAATGGCCGAACAGGAGCAAGGTTCCACCCATCACCGTGAACATCACGAAGAAGATGATGACCGTGAAACCCATGACGCGTCCCATGCCGACGCCGGCGATCGCCAGCAGCGGAATCACCCACATCGGCTGGATCATGTCGGCGACGCCTTCGCCGAGCGCCACCGAAATCGCCACCGCGCTTTGCGGCACGTGCAGATGTTCGGCGGCGGGCACGACGAACGGCGCCTGCACGATCCAGTGACCGCCGGCGCTCGGCACGAACATGCTGATCAGTGTGGACGAAACGAAGCTCCAGAAGGGCAGCGTCTGCGTGGTGGAAAACCCCATGAACCACTGCGCGATGACATCCGCGAGACCGGTGGCCGTCATGATCCCCATGATGCCGCCGTACAGCGGGAACTGCAGCAGGATGGGGCCCGCCACGCGCGCGGCGTTGTTGATCGCGCGCAGGTAGGCCTTCGGGGTCCAGTGCGTGACGAGGCCGAGCAGCAGGAAGATCATCACCAGCATGTTCAGGTCCATCGTGAACGCGCTTCTGGCCACCTTCAATCCGATATACCCCAGGCCCAGCGCGACGAGCACGAGATTGAGCAGCCACGCATTGTCGAGTTTGCCGGCGACCGTTTTCGGCGGCGCTTCCTCGGACTGGATCGTGTCCTCGGCGATCAGACGAGCCGGGTCGGCGGCGATCGACTCGTGCTCGCGCGGCATCATGATGCGAAACACCACCGGCACCACGACCGCCAGCATGAGTACCGGAATGGTGTTCAGTGGTGAGAACAGAAACTCCTTCATCGGCAGCACGTCGCCGGTGACTTTCTCGATCAGGTTCATCGGCGAGCCGCGCGTCGCGCTCAGCAGTGCGATCGAACTCGAGATGCCGCACACGTAGAAGGACCAGCCCGCGTAAGCGGCGGCAACCAGCCACGCAAAATCGACGCGAATCCGTTTGGCGATTTCACGCGCGAACAGCGCCGACACCACGAGGCCTACCGCCCAGTTCAGCATGCCGCCCACCATCGACACGAAGAACGTAAGCGTCATCGCGCCGGCGGCGGTGGCCGGCAACGAGGCGATGCGGCGCAACAGCTTCGACACCGGTCCGGACGTGGACAGCGCGTGGCCGGTCACGAGCGTCAGCGCAACGAGAAACGCAAAGCTGGCGATCTTGAACACGCCGTCGTACCAGCTCGTCAGCACCTCGGGAAGAGACGCTTTCGGTGCGATGGCGAACGCGAGCGCGCAGGTCAGCAGGGTGAGAAGAATCGCGATCACGAACGGATCGGGCATCACGCGCTCGACCAGCACGACGCATAGCCGGGTGATTCTCTGCAATCCGAAAGACCATACCCGGTTGCTGCTGGCGACCGGGGGCGCATCCGCATTCAACTTTTCCATGGCTTGTCTCCTTATGCCGGCTGCCCGCTCGAGGCCGTGCCCGCTATCGATCCCGGTTGTAGACGACCGGTCAGTCTGGATTTATAGACACTAGTTGACTGGTCGTCTACAAAAAACTATAGTTGCTCGGGTAATTCCCGATCGCGTGAAAAGAAGGGACGATCGACACGACAATCGCTGGCCGCGCGCAGTAGCGAGCTGGAGGAGGCAGGATGGAGGACAGGCTGGATGCCGCCGATACGGCGAGTACCGTAAGCGCGACGGAGGCGGCGCTCAACACGGCACGCGCGAATCGCGCCTTGCTGGTGATCGCCGTCGCACAACTGCTCGGCACATCGCTATGGTTCAGCGCGAACGGCGCGATGCGCGACTTGCAGACCGCGTGGCAATTGAACGCGTCCGGGATCGGCTGGCTGACGAATGCGGTGCAGGCGGGCTTTATCGTCGGAACCCTGGTCTCGGCAACTACGGGACTCGCGGATCGTGTGTCGGCCAGCAAGGTGTTCGCCGTGTGCGGTGTTCTCGGCGCCGCGTTGAATGCGCTGTTCGCGCTGTGCAGCACCGGGCTCGTATCGGCGATCGTGTTCCGGTTCGGTGTGGGCGTCGCGCTCGCGGGCATCTATCCGCTGGGGATGAAGCTGCTGGTCTCGTGGGACCCACGCCGGGCCGCGCAGACGCTCGCGTTGCTGGTCGCGATGCTGACGCTCGGCACGGCGTCGGTCCATGCGATCCGCGGTCTGTTCTCCACCGTTGCCTGGCAAACCGTGGTGCTCGCTTCGTCGCTGCTCGCGGTGATCGGCGCGCTACTGGTGCTCGCGCTCGGCGAAGGGCCGCACGCGCGGCGCGCGGGCAAGCGTCGCGCGGGTTTGTCGGCGGGAGTCGGGCAGGTCTTGCGGATCAGCGAGTTTCGCGCGGCCGCGCTCGGCTACTTCGGGCACATGTGGGAGCTGTACGCGTTCTGGACGCTCACGCCGCTTCTGGTGCAGCGTGCGTTTGCGGGCGGCGTGCATGCGTCGGCCAGTGTGGTCGCGCTGTGGTCGTTTCTGATCATCGCGATCGGCGCGATCGGCTGCCTGCTGGGCGGCAAGCTGAGCAAATCGGCCGGCAGCGCGCGCACCGCCGCGCTCGCGTTGACGATCTCGGGCACGCTGTGCGCGGTCTATCCGTTCGCGTCGGCGCTGGGCACCGCCGGGCAGCTTGCGCTGTTGCTGGTGTGGGGCATCAGTGTGATCGCCGATTCGCCGCAATTCTCCGCGCTGTCGGTCAAGGCATGTCCCGCCGACAAAATCGGCGGAGCGTTGACGTTGCAGAACAGCTTCGGTTTTTTCCTGTCGGCGTGTTCGATCCTGTGGTCGACGAGCGCCTATCATTCGCTCGATGCGCGGGTCGCCTGGCTGCTGTTGCCCGGACCGATCATCGGTTTGATCGCGATGAGGCCGCTGCTTCGCAAGCGGCCGCTGTGGTGATCGGCGTCGCGATGCGCGCCGGGGCGGGGCAGTGCATAGGCAGTGCAGGTGCGCAAGGGCAGGCTCGATCGAACCGTGCCAGCAGTCTCAGCAGTCAATGAGGAGAGGACAAGAAAAATGGCGACCACGACAACCAAACGCGACACGGGACGACGCGCCGAACTGGTACGCATCGGCGTAGCCATTCTCACCGAGAAGGGTTTCTACAACTTCTCGCTGGACGAACTGGTCGCGCTGGCGGGGGTGCCCAAAGGCTCGTTCCACTACTACTTCAACAGCAAGGACGCGTACGCGCTGGAAGTGATCGAGAGTTACGCCGCGTACTTCGCGCGCAAACTCGATCGCCATCTCGGCGACACCACGCTCGACCCGATCAGTCGTATCGAAGCGTTCGCCGAAGATGCGGCGAGCGGCATGGAGCGCTTCGACTTCAAGCGTGGCTGTCTGGTGGGCAATCTCAGTCAGGAACTCGCCGCGCTCGACGAAACGTTTCGCGCGGCGCTGCTGAACGTGATCCAGGATTGGCGCCGGCGCATCCAGGTCTGTCTCGACGAAGCGAAGGAGGTCGGCCAGATTCGCGCGGACGCGGATACGGCGGCGCTCGCCCGATACTTCTGGAACGCGTGGGAAGGGGCGGTGCTGTGCTCGAAGCTGGAGAAGTCACGCGCGCCGCTGGATGATGCAAGCGCGGCGTTCATCGAGCATCTTCAATGCACGGCGAATCGCGTGGGTCAGAAATAGATTTTTTCAACCGTGGCGGTGAGGTGTCGGGCGCGCCGCAAGGTGCGGCTTCATCGCACCCCCAACGGCGTTGGGCGGCGCGTGGTTCGCCGCCATGTTCAACACCGCCGCACCGCAAAGCCGCTTCTCACTTGACGCCGTGCTTCGCCTGCCAGCGATGCATGAAGGCGATCTCATCGTGCTGGGCCTTGATGATGTTCCGTGCCAGGCGCTTGATCTCCGGATCTTTCCCATACTTCAATTCCACCTGCGCCATTTCGATCGCCCCCTGATGATGCGGAATCATGTGCGCGACGAAGTCCTTGTCGGCGTCGCCGGTGTATTCGGGTGCGTTCATGTCATGCATCATTTTTTCGTCGGCGGCTTTGAACGCGTCCGTCGATTCGCCCGCTGCGCCGTGTTCCGAACCCGACATGTGCATGCCCTGCATCGCAGGCGCCTGCTGCGCGTGGACCGGCATCGCCGCTACAGCAAACGTGAAGCCGCTGAATATACAAAGAGCACGAAATGCGCGAAGGTTTTTCATAGTGGATGTCCGTAGGTAAAAAGTTGTCCCGAGTGGAGAGGGCTCGAGTGAGCATGCTGCCGGAAGAGCGGAAGTTTAACCAGGGCTCGCGCCTTCCCGGCCGTGTTCCGGTCAATTTCCTGCCGAAGGATGAAAACCGGCTGCCTCAATCACCTCGATGAGCCGCTGCTCGGCCAGCATCGACGTGATCTTGACGGTCTTGACGGAGATATCGGCGTCGAGCTTCGCCGCAGGGTCGAGCCGGTTGACCGCACGAGTGATTGCATTGGCGCATCCGCGACACGCCATGTCCGGGATTGCGAATTCCATGTGTTGCCCCCAATGAATAACCAGACACAAGCGTGGACCTTCCCACGGCGGTAAGGTCAAGCCTGTTCGCTGATTGATCGACGCGGTTGGACATCGCACACCCTGCATGGCGACGCGGATGACGGTGAAAGTGAGCACCAGAGGCCGTTTCGTAACGCGCCTGAAGACGAGCCTCGGCGCGATGCCGAAAATCGACGCCCGGCAGCGTTGGCGCGTTGAACTCGCTCGCAAGGAGCCGGTTCAACGCAGGCCTATAATAAAAAACCTCATCGCGGGCTCATGAGGTGTGAACCGAAGAGCCCGCCGCCTGCCAACCGTATCGCAACCGCAAAGAGGGCTGACAGCATGTATATCGCCATGAACCGCTTCAAAGTGACGCCTGGGTCCGAGGCTGCATTCGAAAATGTGTGGACGTCTCGCGACACCCATCTGAAAGAGGTTCCGGGCTTCGTGGAATTTCATTTGCTGAAGGGACCGCAGAAGGAAGATCACGTTCTGTATTCGAGCCATACGATCTGGCGCGACCGTGCCGCATTCGAAGCGTGGACGAAATCGGAAGCCTTTCGAGCCGCGCATCGGAGTGCGGGAAACGAAAACCGTGTGCTCTATCTCGGACATCCGGAATTCGAAGGCTTCGAGGTCATTCAGACCGTGAAATAGCTACCGTAAGTAAGGCAACGTCCCGCATCGCGTTTGGCAATGAACGGGGCGAGTTGCATGAGCCGCGCACTGCATGCGCGACGACGCGCTAGTCGTGCGCCTGCGTAACTCACAAAGGGATGGACACATGAAAGCCGTCAAAATCGGTTCGCCCGCCACCGTGGCGAATCTTCAAGTGGTCGACCTCGCGGACCCTGGTCAACCCGAGGCGGGACAGATTCGCGTGCGGATTCACGCGAGCTCGTTGAACTATCACGACTACGGCGTGGCAAGCGGCAACCTGCCTGCGGAAGCGGGCCGGATTCCAATGGCGGACGGCGCTGGCATTGTCGAAGCGGTCGGCGCTGGCGTGAGCGAATTCAAGGCCGGCGATCACGTGGTGTCATGCTTCTTCCCGTTCTGGGAAAACGGGCCGCCCGCCATCGCCGACTTCCGCACGACGCCCGGCGACGGCGTGGACGGTTACGCGCGCGAAGTCGTCGTGTTGCCGGGCCGCTACTTCACGCGTGCACCGCGCGGCTACAGTCACGCCGAAGCAGCGACGCTGACTACGGCCGGGTTGACCGCGTGGCGCGCGCTCGTCGTGGATGGGCAGTTGAAGGCCGGCAGCACGGTGCTCGTGCTCGGCACAGGCGGCGTGTCGATTTTCGGCTTGCAGATCGCCAAAGCGATGGGCGCGTCGGTGATCGCCACTTCGTCATCGGATGCGAAACTCGCGAAGCTTCGCGAGCTGGGCGCGGACCATACGATCAACTATCGCGACAATCCCGAATGGGGCAAGCAGGTTCGTCAGTTGACGGATGGACGAGGCGTCGATCATGTGATCGAAGTAGGCGGCCCTGGCACGTTGCCGCAGTCGATTACCGCTTGCCGGATTGGCGGCCATATCGCGCTGATCGGCGTGTTGACCGGACGCGCGGGACCGGTGCCGACCGCTGCGTTGATGGCAAGACAGCAACGCTTGCAAGGGCTGATCGTTGGCAGCCGCCAGGATCAGATCGACATGATTCGCGCGTTGGAAGTGACGGGCATCAAGCCAGTGATCGACAGCACGTTTGCGCTGGAGAAACTCGGCGATGCGTTCCGGCACGAGGAGTCGGGCGCGCACTTCGGGAAGATTTGCGTGACGATGTGACGAGCGCGTCGGCAGCGGGGGCGGAGGCCAGTCGAGGAGCGCGGCGCTACTCCCGCTGCTTCTACGGGGGCGGGACAGTGTTTTACCCGCAGCCCTCACCCGCGCCGCGCGAGGCCCGCGAAATCGACGCTCGTCGCTTCGCACGCTTTCGTCAATGCCGTGTCGTAGCTGGTAAAGAACACCGTGCGCGTGCTCGCCAACGATTTGAACAAATCGACCAGCACGGCGCGTGCGGCGGCGTCCAGGCCGCCGGCCGGTTCATCCGCGATGACAACGCGAGTCTCGCCAAGCGCCGCCGCCGTCAGGAAAAACTTCTTCCGCGTACCAAACGACATCTGTTCGAAATGTTTGTCGAGATGTGGCGTGAGGCCGAAGCGGTCCGCCAGATCGAGCGTATCGCTTCCGACCGCGGTCTTTCTCTGATCCGCCACATCCTTCAGATACTCGCGACCGGTCCGATCGGGATCGATCATGCAGTCCTCGGGGACATACGTGAGCACGGACTTCGCGGCGAGTGGCGCGCCGCGCAATGAATGGCCGCCGAGCCAGACGTCGCCCGAGTCGGCTTCGATCGTGCCGGCCAGGATGCCGAGCAACGTCGATTTTCCGCTGCCCGATTCATCGTTTAACGCGATACATCCTGATGCGGCGTCGTAATGCAGTCCCTGGAAGATGATGCGGTCGGCGTAGTGCTTGCTGAGGTTGTCGAATCGAAGCATGAGTTGGCGCGTAGGTGTTCAGCAGGTTGGCGTTGCGCCAGTTTAGCAGCGCAACGCCATCGCCTTCACCGGTCCGCGTCGAGCAGGAACGTCACCATCCGGTCGCACACACGGCCGAACATCTGCGTGCCCGTCACGGTCGGGCAGCCGCGCGCGCGCGCCGCTTCGATCAGCGGCGTGAGCGGCGGTTTAGTCACCACATCGCCGACGAACGTCGTGGCCGGCAAGCGCGATATGTCGATCGGCAACGGATCGTCCGCGCGCATGCCGAGCGGCGACGCGTTCACGACCACGTCGTATGCATGAGCTTGCACCGCGGCGTCCACGCTGCGTGCTTCGCCATGCCCGAGCGCATTCAATCTCCCGACCAGCGACGCGGTGCGTTCGGCATCGTTGTCGCGCACGTCGAGCAAGCCGACGCCGCTTTGCATCAGCGCATGGCCGATCGCGGAGCCCGCACCGCCGGCGCCGATCAGCAACGCGCGTTTGCCGCGCAACTCGCAGCCCGCATCGACGAGCGCCGCGACGAAACCGGTGCCGTCGAACATGCCGCCGTGCCAGTGCCCGTCCGCTGTACGGCGCAGCGTGTTGACCGCGCCGAGGAACGCCGCTTCCCCGGACAAGGTCGAGCAATATTCGGCGGCGCTGAACTTGTGCGGCACCGTGATGATCACGCCGTCGACGTTGCGCATCGGCGTGACGCCCGCGAAGAACGCGGGCAGGTCGGCGGGGGCGACGTGAGCGGGGACCACCAGCGCGTCGCGGCCGGCGGCGCGCAACGCGGCGGTCACGCCGGACGGCGAGCGCACCTGCGCAATCGGATCGCCGACGATGAAATACACCCGCGTCGCGCCGCTAAGGCCCTCGTCGAGCGAAGCGGAAAACGGCAGTGCGTGAGCTTGCGTCATGTTCGAATCTCCAGAGAATGAAGCCCTGTTGCATCGTGCACGATGCCGGGCTGTCCTGCTTGATCGGGTTGAGGTGCGAGTTAGCGATAGAACGCCACGGTTTGCTGCAAGCCCTGTTCGAGCGGCGTGTGCGGCAGACCCGGCAGCAGTTCCGCAAGTGCGGGGTCGACGGGAAACGAGGTGGCGATCGGCAACGGTTGACCGGCTGCATCGATGCGCGCGCCCGGCACGATCTCCTCGATCCGTTCGATGACCTGGTCCACCGAAACGATGTCGCCCGCCAGCGTGAACACGTGCGCGCCGCGCGGCGCTTCAAACAGCGCGGCTTCGTAAGCGGCGGCCACGTCGTCCGCGAACACGAGGCCGGTCGAACCGCTGAACGGGATCGTGTACCGCTCGTGCCGCGCCGCGGCGCGGCACGCGAGGCTCGGTCCGGCGCTCGAACCGGTTTCGCGTCCGGCGCCATACACGACGAGCGGCCGGAAGCCCACGCTGGCGATGCCGTGGTCGTGCCAGTAAGCGCGCGCCGCGCCTTCGCACGCGAGTTTGAACGCACCATATAAGGTCTGCGGAAACGGCACGCTGCCGTCGTCGGGACCGAACACGCCCGCGCTGCTCGCATACAACAGGCTTTTCAGGCCGGCGGCGCGCGCGGCTTCGAATACGTTGAGCGTGCCGATCAGATTGATTTGCGCGCCGCGCACCGGATCGAGCGCGCACGCCGGCGTCAGCACGCCGGCCAGATGAATCACCGCTTCGCAACCGTCCAGTGCGCGCGACACGTCGTCCGCTAGCGCGATGTCGCCGCTCGCCCATTGCACTGACGCGGCCCGCTCCGGTGCGAGCGCTTCCAGCAGCGGCGAGCCGGCGCGCAGATCGAACGCCTTGACGCTCAGGCCTTTGTCGAGCAGGCGGCGCATCACCCACGCCGCCAGAAAACCGCTTCCTCCAGTCACCAATACGCGCATTGCTGTGTCTCCGTGAAATGTTTCAACGCTTTGCATTTTCGCTTTTGTGGAATAGTATTCCAATTCAAGAGCAAATTCTAGATGCGCGACGAGCGGTGAAAAATTCAGCCTGGTCGTCGCCGGCAAAAGATCACAAAGGGCACAAAGGAGCAGCAGATGGTGGAGACACTCAGCGGTTTGCAACCGGACGAAAAGTTCGACGTCGTCGTGATCGGCGCGGGCGGGGCGGGCATGTCGGCGGCGCTGTTCGCCGCGATCGACGGCGCGCGCGTGTTGCTGGTCGAAAGCACCGAATACGTGGGCGGCACCACCGCTTACTCGGCCGGCACCACGTGGATACCCGCTTCGATGCACGGCCCGTCGGTCAACCCGGACGACAGCAGCGCGAACGCCGAGGCCTTTCTGCGCCGCGCGGTCGGCGAGCGCAGCAACGAGGCGTTGCGCCGCGCGTTCCTGCAGGCGGGTCCGCAGGCCGTCGCGCACATCGAGGCGAATTCGGACGTGAAGTATCGCGCGCGCCCGTTTCATCCCGACTATCTGTCCGAACTCGAGGGGTCGACATTGCGCGGCCGCGCGCTCGAACCGCTCGCATTCGACGGCCGCAAGCTCGGCAAACAGTTCGCGCTGATCCGTCCGCCGATCCCCGAGTTCACGGTGCTCGGCGGGATGATGGTCGATCGCGACGATGTCGGTCATCTGCTCAACATGACGAAGTCGTTGAAGTCGCTGCGCCATGCGGTCAAGCTGCTCGCGCGTCATGCGCGCGACCGCATGAGCTGGCCGCGCGGCACGCGTCTCGTGATGGGCAATGCGCTGATCGGCCGCTTGCTGCATTCGCTGCTGACGCGCGACGTCACGGTGCTGGTGAACACGAAACTGGAGTCGTTGCACACCGGCGCGAGCGGCAGCGTCGAAGGCATGACGCTCAGTCAGAACGGCCAGCGCCGCCGGATCACGGTGACAGGTGGCGTGATTCTCGCGAGCGGGGGTTTCAACCGGCATCCGCAACGGCGTCGCACGATGCTGCCGGGCGCCGACCCCAGCTGGTGTCCCGGCGCGCCGGGCCACACGGGCAGCGCGCACGATCTGGCGCTCGCGATCGGCGCGCGTTACGGCGAAGGCGCGCTGAGCAACGCGTTCTGGGCACCGGTCTCAGTGCGCAAACGCCGCGATGGCACGACCGCGGTGTTCCCGCATTTCCTGATGGATCGCGGCAAGCCGGGCATGCTCGTGGTCAATCAGCAAGGCAAGCGTTTCCTCAACGAAAACACCTCGTATCACCTGTTCGGGATTGCGATGCAGGAAGCGCATCGCAAGACGCCGTCGGTGCCCGCGTATCTCGTCACGGATGCGCAAGGCCTGCGCAAATACGGACTCGGCATGGTGCGGCCGGGCGGCAAGGGCCTCGCGCCATTTCTCGCGGACGGCTATCTGACCCGCGCCGATACGCTCGACGAACTCGCGGCGAAGCTCGGCATCGAGTCCGCCGGACTCGCCGACAGCGTCGCGCGCATCAACGAATACGCGCGAACCGGCGTGGACCTGGATTTTCAGCGCGGCACCACCGACTACCAGCGCGCCAACGGCGACGCGAACTGGCAAGGGCCGAATCCGTGCCTCGGGCCGATCGGGCGCGCGCCGTTCTACGCGGTGCGGCTCTATCCGGGCGACATCGGCGCGGCGACCGGCCTTGTCAGCGATCAGAAGGGCCGCGTGGTGGGCCGCGACGATCAGCCGATCGGCGGGCTGTACGCGTGCGGCAACGATATGCAATCGGTCATGGGCGGCGTGTATCCCGGACCCGGCATCACGCTCGGACCCGGGCTCACGTTTGCCTATCTCGCAGGGCGCGATGCGGCGGCGCGTGCGAAAGGGGCGCGGCCAGATGCGGCCTCGGCGGCTTCATCTGGTTGGGTCGGCGGGGCAGCACGGCGGGACAAGGAAAAAATCCTCTGATGAACCAGGGCACAACCTGGATTAAATAAAGTTATGAAATGGAATAGTATTCAACAAACGAGTCGCACCCGATCTCTGTTTAACGATGAAGCGAATTGGCGATGAAGCGTGAACCGATCCTCGAATGTGATGTGCTGGCGCTGGGTTCCGGCGCCGCTGGTCTGGCCGCCGCGGTGACCGCCGCGACGCGCGGGCTGCGCGTGATGGTGGCCGAGAAGGCCGACGTGTTCGGCGGCACGAGCGCATGGTCGGGCGGCTGGATGTGGATTCCCGGCAACCCGCTCGCTATGCGCGCCGGAATCGCGGAGGAATCCGAAGCATCGCGGACCTATCTGCGCAACGAACTCGGTGCGCACTTCGACACCGCCAAGGTCGACGCATTGCTCGAAGCCGGTCCGCAGATGGTCGAGTTTTTCGAACGCCATACGTCGATGCGTTTCATCGACGGCAATCGCATTCCCGATTTTCATACGACGCCGGGCGCGGCGAGCGGCGGCCGCTCGGTGTGCGCGATGCCGTTCGACGGCCGTGAACTCGGTCCGCTGATCGACCGGCTGCGCCCGCCGCTCGGCGTCGTGACGCTCAAGGGTATGGCGATCGGCTCGGGCCAGGATCTCGCGCACTTCTTCAATGCCACGCGCTCGCTGCGCTCGGCGGTGCACGTGCTGCGGCGGCTCGCGGCCTTCGCGGGCCACAAGCTGCGTTATGGCCGCTCGATGCATCTGGTGAACGGCAACGCGCTGGTCGCGCGTCTGCTGAAATCGGCGCATGACCGTGGGGTCGATTTGCGCACGAACGCGAAGGCGGTCGCGTTGCTGCGCGAAGCGGGTGGTGAAGCCGGTAAAGAAGGCGGCCGCGTAACCGGTGCGCGCGTCGAGATAGAGGGCGTGCCGCACGAAGTGCGAGCCGCGCGCGGCGTGGTGCTCGCGTGCGGCGGCTATCCACACGACCTCGCGCGCCGCGCGCAGACTTTCGCTTATACGCCGTCGGGGCGCGAGCACTGGTCCGCTGCGCCGCTCACGAATACCGGCGACGGCATCCGTCTCGGCGAAGCGGTCGGCGGCCATTTCGATGCGTCGCTCGAAACGCCCGCGGCATGGGCGCCGGTCTCGCTCGTGCCGCAAGGCGACGGCCAGCCGGCCGCCGCGTTTCCGCATCTGATCGAGCGCGCGAAGCCGGGCGTGATCGCGGTGACGCGGGCAGGGCAGCGCTTCGTCAATGAAGCGTCGTCGTATCACGACTTCATCAGCGCGCTGATCGGCACGACGCCCGCCAGCGACGAAGTCTGCGCGTGGCTGATCTGCGACCATCGTTTTCAGCGCCGTTATGGCCTCGGTTTTTCAAAGCCGTTTCCGTTTCCCACCGCTCCGTATCGCCGCTCAGGCTATCTGAAACGCGCGAACAGTCTGGCCGAACTGGCCGCGCAATGCGGGATCGATCCACAAGGGCTCGCGAGCACCGTCGCCGCCTACAACAGCTACGCGAAGGACGGCCACGATCCGCAATTCCACAAGGGCTCGACGCCATACAACCGCGTGCAGGGCGACGCGCGGCACGCGCCGAACCCGTGCGTCGCGCCGCTCGAAGACGGTCCATTCTACGCGGTCAAGTTGCTGCCCGGCAGCCTCGGCACGTTCGCGGGCCTCGCCACCGACGCCAGCGCCCAGGTACTCGGCGACAACGGCCAACCGGTGCCGGGCCTGTACGCGGTCGGCAACGACAGCGCCAGCATGATGGGCGGCTGTTATCCGAGCGGCGGCATCACGCTCGGCCCCGCGATGACCTTCGGTTATCTCGCGGGACTTGCTCTGGCCAGTGCAGCGCAAACGGCAAAGTCGGACTCGACGAAACAACCCACCCCGCCCACGAATTCCACCATCCAGTCACAAGGACACATGCAATGACTCTCTACGACGTCGTCACGCTCACAGTGAAAATCGGCGCGAACGCGCAGGTCTTCGAAAGTATCAAGGCAAGCGGCGACCAGCCCGGCTCGAAACTGCTCGGCTGCTGGTACTCCGATATCGGCGCGCTCGGGCAGGTCCTGGTGCTGCGCGGTTTCGACTCCGAAGCGTCGCTGATCACCGAGCGCAAGCGCATGCTGCTCGAAGGCAATCCGTTCGGTTGCGGCGAATTCGTCACCGACGTGAAGATCGACAGCTATGCGCTGTTCCCGTTTCTGCCGCCGATCGAGCCGGCCGTGCACGGCGGCATCTACGAGATGCGCGTCTATGGCACGAAGCTGGCGAGCCTGCAGCACACCATCGATGCCTGGGAGAAGGCCGTGCCCGAGCGTACCCGGCGCTCGCCGCTCGTCGGCGCGATGTATTCGCTCGACGGCACGGTGCCGCGCTTTCTGAACATCTGGCCGTATGCGAGCGTCGACGAACGCTCGCGGATTCGCGCGGAAGCGGTGCAGGACGGCATCTGGCCGCCCAAGGGCGGCCCGGCGCACCTGACCACGATGGAGTCGACCATCTGCGTGCCGGCGCCGTTCTCGCCGCTGCGCTGAACGAGACTGAACGAAGTTGACCGCACTGAGCGCGCGAGTCCGCGCTCAGTGCGCCGCATCTGAACACGAGGAGACGACATGACCCAGCATCACTCGCGAGCGCTCTCGCTATCGGCGTTGACGGTGCTCGAGCTGAGCCCGCCGCAGATGGTGGAGTGCGCCGCGCAGGCCGGCTACGACTTCGTCGGGCTGCGCCTGTTACCCGCCACCGATCATGAAGTGCGCCACGAGATCATCGGCCCCACGCCGTTAAAGCGCGAGACGCTTGCGCGATTGCGCGACACCGGGATCCAGGTACTCGACGTCGAGATTCTGCGGCTCAAGCCCGACACCGACGTGAGCGCCTATGCGCCGATGCTCGACACCGCCGCCGAACTCGGTGCGCGCTACGTGCTGGTCGCGGGCAACGATCCCGACGAAGCGCGCACGGCAGAGCGTCTCGCGCAACTGTGCGATCTGGCCGCGCCGCTCGGCCTGTCGCCGTCGCTCGAACCGATGCCGTGGACCGACGTGAAGGACATCACGCAAGGCGCGCGCATCGTGAAAGCAGCGGCGCGGCCCAACACAGGCTTGATCGTCGATCCGATTCACTTCGACCGCGCGGAGTCGTCGACCGACGCATTGCGTGCATTGCCGCGCGAGTACTTCGGCTACGTGCAGTTTTGCGATGCGCCGGCCGAGCGTCCCGCCGACCTCGACACGCTACTGTTCCAGGCGCGTTGCGAGCGTCTGATCCCGGGCGACGGTGGTATCGATCTCGCCGGCATCCTGCGCGCGTTGCCGGATCATTTGCCGCTCAGCATCGAAGTGCCGACGCAGCAGTGGGCGCGCACCGCGCCCGCGCTCGCGCGTGCCCGCAAGCTGCGCGAAGCGACGCTCGGCGTACTCGAACGGGCTTACGCGACGACGTGAGCCGTCAACCTCGTGCCGGTCCACCGGCGTGAAGCGCACCGCAAAGATGCGCTACGGACCGGCGCTGTCAATCGATAAAGACAAGAACGATCTGGAGACAAGCAGATGGAACCTTCAAGCAAGGCGATGTGGGCGAACGCGCGCGCATCGCGAGTGATCGACGTGCAGCAGTTGCTCGACGAACAGCCGGTCGGGCGCTTTCAGATTCTCGTGTTGCTGATGTGCATGTTCATCGTCACGCTCGACGGGCTCGACACCGTGATGGTCGGTTTCATCGCGCCGGCGTTGTCGAGTGCGTGGGCGGTTCCGCGCGATGCGCTCGGCCCCGTGATGAGCGGCGGGCTGCTCGGCCTCGCGTTCGGTGCGCTGTGCGCGGGGCCGCTGGCGGACCGCTTCGGCCGCAAGACGGTGATGACGTGCGCGGTGCTGTTCTTCGGCGTGTGGAGTCTCGGCTCGGCGTTCGCGACCAACATCGGCGAATTGACGGTGCTGCGCTTTCTGACCGGCCTCGGGCTCGGCGCGTCGATGCCCAACGCCGCGACGCTGATGGCCGAATACGCGCCGCAACGCTGCCGCGCTTTGATGGTGACGACGGTGTTCTGCGGCTTCACGCTCGGCGCGGCGAGCGGCGGTTTTGTCAGCGCGTGGCTGATCGCGTCGCACGGCTGGCACTCGGTGCTGATCCTCGGCGGCGTGCTGCCGATTCTCTACGTGCCGCTGATGATCAAATGGCTGCCGGAATCCGCGCGTTTTCTCGCGCTCAAGCAGACGCGCCGTGCGCGCCTCGTGACGGTGATGAACCGCCTCGAACCCGGCATGGCCGATCACACGACGCGCTTCGCCGCGCATGAAACGCCGCAGCGCGAACGCAGCCCGGTGCGTCTGATCCTCTCGCGCGACTACGCGTTCGGCACGCTGATGCTGTGGGCCTGTTACTTCGCCGGCCTGCTGACGGTGTACCTGCTCGGCAGCTGGCTGCCGACGCTGATTCGCGGCGCGGGCTTCACGCTTGCCGAAGCGGCGCTGGTCGGCGCGCTGTTCCAGGCGGGCGGCACCATCGGCTCGCTCGCGATCGGCTGGCTGATGGACCGCTTCAATCCGCATCGCGCGCTGGGCGTGACGGTGTTGCTCGGCGGCGTGCTCGCGTGGGCCATGGGGCTGCCGGGCCACGGCATCGCCGCGATCGGCATCCTGGCGTTCGGCATGGGCTATTGCATGAACGGCTCCAACACGGGTTTCTGCGCGTTGGCGGCGGGCTCGTATCCGACCCGTATGCGCGCCACCGGCACGAGCTGGATGCTCGGCATCGGCCGCTTCGGCGGGATTGCGGGCGCGATGCTCGGCGCCGGCATGCTGCACGCGAATTGGGGCTTCGGCCAGGTGTTCACGTCGCTCGCGATTCCCGCGGCGGTCGGCTCGGCGGCGGTGCTGTTGAAGGGGGCGCGTCATCGCGGGCCGGTGTTGCAGGTGAGTGCGGGGATCGGGCATTGACCTGGGCAGTTGGCTCGGGCCGTTGACTATGGCCGGTTTTCCCGCCAGCCCGCTGCCAACGTGCTTGAGTTCCGATATGGAATCGTGTTCTCATTCGGGATCGAAATCGAACTGAGAGTGCAACATCATGGCGGGGAATCTGGAGCGGGCGCTGGCCATCATCGAGTTGCTGGCGCGCCAGGGTGGCAGCATGCAACTGGCTGCGATTGCCGACACGCTGAACATTCCGCGTAGCGGCACGCACCGGCTGCTCGCGGAGTTGAGCGAAGAAGGCTATGTGCGCCAGGACGAACACGGCGAATACGTGCTGGCGCTCAAACTGGTGTCGCTCGCGCTGATGTGGCTGTCCACCGGCGGCGTGCTCGACATCTCGCAGCCGGTACTCGACCGGCTCGCAGCCGCCTCGGGCGAGCTGGCAAGGCTGGGCGTGGTCGAGGACGATCACATCACTTTCGTCGGCAAGGCGCAGGGCGCCAAATCCGGTTTGCGCTACGACCCGGACATGGGCAGCCAGCCGCCGCTGCATTGCACCGCGAGCGGCCAGGCCTGGCTGTCGACCATGAGCGACGAGGAAGCGCTCGAACTCGTGTCGCGCCAGGGCGGCATCGGCAAGGCGGGCCCGCGCGGGCCGAAGGCGCCGAAGACGATCCAGCAGTTCCTGCAGGACCTGAACGGCGCGCGCAAGCGCGGCTATGGCATCGCGAGCGAAACCTACGAGGCAGGCATGACTTCGATGGCGGCGGTGATCCGTCATCCGGTGACGGGGCTGGTGGTCGGCATCGTCAGTCTGGCGGGGCCGACCAGCCGTTTGTCGGACGCGCGTCTGAAAGAACTGGCGCCCGCGCTGCTCGAAGCCGCGACGGACATGGGCGCGGCCACGTTGAGTTCGCCGTATTTCAAGCGCAGTCTGCGCGTGGCGCCGGTCGCCGCCGTGGTGCAGCCGGTCGAGCCGAAGCGCAAGGGGCGGCCGCGTGCGGCGTGAAGCGTGATACGTGTTTGCGCACGGCGGCAAAGCGCGTCGAGATCGACGCGCCATGAAAAAATAACTGCGTGAGCTCATGAGTCCGCGGCATCAAGATGCGCGCTCGCGGGCCGTTAAAGACTTGAGCCTCACCATTCCCACAGACGCTTCCCCGACTCTCGCGACAAGTCCGTCGACCACCACTCATGCACACTGCTGCCGGCATCCGCGCCCAGCCATCGCGCGCCGAACTTCGGCGCATCATTACCGCCATCGTGATCGGCAACGGCTTCGTTGCCTACGATTTCACCGTCTATAGCTTCTCGGCCGTCATCATCGGCAAGCTGTTTTTTCCGTCGGACAATCCGGCGGCGTCGCTGTTGCTCTCGCTCGCCACCTTCGGCGCGGGCTTCGTGATGCGCCCGCTCGGCGCGCTGATGATCGGCCACATCGCCGACAGTCGCGGCCGCAAGGCGGGCCTCACCGTATCGCTCACGCTGATGACGCTCGGCACGTGGCTGATCGCGTGCGTGCCGGGCTATGCGTCGATCGGTCCCGCCGCGACCGTGCTGATGGTGCTCGCGCGGCTGATGCAGGGGCTCGCCGCGGGCGGCGAGATCGGCCCGGCCTCGGCCTCGCTAATGGAGATGGCTGGCTACGGGCAGCGCTGCTTCATGGTGAGCTGGCGCGGCGCGAGCCAGGGCGCGGCCGCGTTCGCCGCCGCGCTGATCGGCGCGGGCACCACGGCGCTGCTGTCGCCCGCCGCGATGCACGAGTGGGGATGGCGCATTCCGTTCGTGCTGGGCGGCCTGATCGGCCCGGTCGGCTGGTATCTGCGACGCCGCATGCCGGCCGCCGCGCCGCTGCAGCGGGTGCGGCTCAGTCCGCGGCGGATGTTCGCGGAGCATAGACGCCCGCTCATCTGCGGCATTCTGATGATGGCCGCGCCTTCGGTGAGCATCTATATCACCGTGTTCTACATGCCGGCCTATCTGGTCCGGACGCTGCATCGGCCGCCTGCGATCAGCTTGTTGACGGCCTGCCTGTCCGGCCTCGCGATCCTCGTGACGACGCCGCTGATCGCACGCGCGGCCGACCGGCTCGCGAGCCGCAAGACCTTGCAGTACGCGTCGCTGCTGGCGCCGCTGAGCGTGACATGGCTGGCTTTCCGCGCGCTGACCCACGGCGCGGGCGATCTCGCCGCGCTGGTCATCATCACGGCGTATGTGGTGCTGGCGCTCAACAACGCCGGCGCCAGCTCTGTGCTGATGATGGAAGCCTTTCCCGAGCAGCGGCGCGCCGCCGGGCTGTCGGTGATCTACAGCTTCGGCGTGGTGCTGTTCGGCGGCTTTTCGCCGTTCATCGTGACGTGGCTGATCGACTGGACCGGCGATCCGATGATCCCGGCCTGGTATCTGATGGGCGCGACCGTGCTGACGCTGATTGCGCTGAAGGCGTTTCCTGAACGAACGGCGGCGCTCGCCTGCGCCGATCGTGCGGCGCGGGCCCCCGGCTGAGCGCTACGTCGCGTTGCCAAGCCGCAGTTCGAATGCGCGGGCGCGCATGTCCTGCGGGCTCATGTCGAACGCGCGGCGAAACGCGCGGGTGAAGTCGGAAGGGCTTTTGAAACCGAGCCCATACGCGATTTCCCCGACCTGCAGATGCGGAAAACGGACTAGTTCGTCCGCCGCTTCCCGCAACCGCCGGTTGCGAATATAGGCGCCGAGCCCGCCCTCGTGCTCGAACCAGCGGTAGATGGTCGCGCGCTTCAGTTGCAGCGCCTGAACGACGTTGGTCGGCGTGAGGTCGCCGTGATGCAGGTTGGCCTCGACATAGCGGCGCACCTGTCCCATCAATGCAGCCTGCAGCGCCGCGCGGTCCGCGCCGTTCAGACGCGCCGCCTTGCGAAACGTGGCGAGCAGCAACTGGGCGCCCGCGTGCAGCGCGTCGATCGCGCTGGCCGGATCGAGCGACGGAATTTCGCGGGCGACCGCCGCGAGATGATCCAGCACGACGCCGGCCAGCGGCGACTGCTTCTGCACGATGCGGCCGTGAATGCCGGCGCCGTCGCGCAAACCTTCGTCGACGACGCCGGCCGGCACGAACAGGCTCAGCAGCCGGCATTTGGGTCGTTCCGCGCGGAACGGCTGGTTCAGATCGAACGCGACGATGCCTTGCACCGAACCCGCCTCGGTGCGCTTTTTGCGCATGCCGCTCACGTGGCCGACTTCGCCTTCGAGGAAGAGGTGAAACACGTAGTCGCGCCGCGTGTCGGCGGATACGCGGGCCACCGAGCGTTCCAGCCGCATCGAATCGGTGCTGCAGTCGGTGAACACCATGCCGCCGACCGCATATAAATCGATTTCACCGTCGAACCCCCCGGCGAGTTGCTCCTTCGACGGCGGCGCGTCGACCACATGGCCCACCCGTTGGCGCCACGCGAGGAACTGCTGGTCCGCCGCGAGGCCGCGCGTGCTGAACCGGCTCGTCGAAATGGCGGAGCGCGAATCGGCGGCGGCGGCCGCGGCCAGGTGTGGCGGCAGGGAACGCTGGGTCATGAGTCGGTCGCGGCTGGCAGATCGGTGCGGTTGCGGTGGCAAGGGCGGCGGCAAGCGGATCGGTAATCGAACCGCAAGCGAACCAGAAAAGTGGGGCATTTCACACGTTGTCGCCCAATATTGAGACGCATGGTAAAGCCTAACAAAAAAGATGCCTTATCGTCAGCGGATTAGATTGCAGATCGTATTCGCTGACGCCGCCGTGCAGGAGTTGGCGGCGGCCCCCGGATTCGTCACTGCGCGTCAATGAGCGCCGAGCGCGATGTGCGGCGCAAGGGTCCGAGGTATCCGCTTTGCCGGCAGGTCATTCACGGGGTGGGAAAGATGAGCGGCACGATCAAGCAACCGACCGCGCAAGGCGGTGGGCGGCGTCCGGCCAGTCTGGTGGACAGCCAGTTGGAGCATCTCGAGAACATGGTCGAGTACGTGGCGCGCGGGGGCGCAGCCGGCGTGCTGCAGGCGTTCGACCATGAGTATTGGGAAAAGCGCCTGCGCGCGCTCGAAGAGACCCATGAACTGATTGCGAGTCAGCGCGAACGCATCGCGAGGCTGCAGGGAAGGCTGGCGATGCAGGCGCAACTGGGGCTCAAGCGGCGCACCGCCGCTTGAGCCAGTAAGGAAACGGAACGCGAGGGCCGGGGTAGTAAAGCAGGGGAGAACCACAGCGATGCCGGCAGGCATTGCTAATAAAAATGGCAGGACCTGAGAGAAAGTGACGATGACGCGAACGGGCCCGCAGAGGTCCGTCGCTCGTCGCCCTAGTACCGAATAGAACACTTGCGGAACGAATCCATGCCGTTTCGCCGGCTGTTTTGCCCACCAGCGGCGGTCGATGATTTCCCCACACGCTCACGATAATCGGCGCGCATTGCGCCCGCTTTGCTGTCAATCCTGCGTCACGTCGACGAAAATAGCCGGAATTACACAGCCTATTTTCATATGAATCGTAGGCAGCCATTTAATAAAGGCATTTTCGCGGTAATTATGACCGCATTTAAACGGGGAGCGATTAAATACTGCGTATGCGAAACACGCAGTTAATCTAGCGCTGATAAACTGTGCGCCTGAGCAGTGCGGCAAGGTCTTTTACGCCATCGTCCGTTCCCTCGATTCCGGCAATGCAAACTGCCCGGAAAGACGGTACAAACAGGCCTTTTCCGCGATTTGGAAGACGCGTTCACGCCACATACTGGCCGAGGTGAGCGCAGTTAAAAGGGACATATTTCAGGTTGTTCTTTCTGGTTGTCCTTTCTTCCCTGCACGCGTGGTGTTTCGCATCAGCGATTTTCCTCGCCAAACTCATCCTCTCTGATTTTGATCAGTATCGGGGCTTGCTTTGAGCCCGTTTTTGGAAGTGACTCATGAAGCCGGGAAATCAATCGCTTGGAAAGAAACGCACTCGCAAGATCGTCTTCGCGGTGCTTGCCGTGTGCATCGCGGCGCTGCTCGGCGTGGGCTTCTGGCATTCCCAGCAGCGCGCCGCGCAGAGCGCGCCGGCGCTGACCGGCATCGCGAGCCAGATGCGCAACGACACGTCGGCATGGACGCACCAGGAGAAAGACGCATCGCAGATGCTGCGCGATATTCACGACGCCAACGTCGTCGCGATCGGCGTAAGCCCCAGCGCCATTCTGGTGTCGACGCGCGGCGGCGCGAAGTACTTCGTCACCGACCACAACGCGACGTTCTCGCATGCGCTGCTGCTCGGCGAGCCCAAGGCCGGCCAGGCCGCGCCGTATCAACTCGTGTGGCTGCCTGATGCGGACATCCAGACCGGCGGCGAGCGCTGGACCCAGACGCTCGACCACTTGCGCGACGCCATCAGCGTGCTGCTGCCGCTGTTGCTGATCGGCGGGATGGTGTGGTTCATGCGGCGCGAAATGAAAGGCGGCGCGAAGCTGCTCACCGAAACGCCCGCGCTGCGTTTCGACGACGTGATCGGCGCGGGCGAAGCGAAGGCCGCGCTCGCGGACATTCGCGGCTACCTGTCCGATCCGAAGCAGTTCACGTCGATGGGTGTGCGAGCGCCGTGCGGCATTCTGATGGTGGGCGGTCCGGGCGTCGGCAAGACCCGGCTCGCGCAGGCGCTGGCCGGCGAATGCGGCGCGAGCTTCATCTCGATCACCGGCAGCTACTTCAGCGCGAAGTACTATGGCGTCGGCATCCAGAAGGTCAAGCATCTGTTCGAACTGGCCCGCGAGAACGCGCCTACGGTGATCTTCATCGATGAAGCCGACGGGCTCGCGAAACGCACCGACACGGGCGGCGGTCCGGTCGAAGCCGAGAGCAATCGCATCATCAACCAGTTGCTGGCGGAGATGGACGGCTTTGCTTCGAACGAAGGGGTCATCATCGTTGCCGCGACGAATCATCCGGACAATCTCGACGAAGCGCTGCGCCGGCCCGGCCGTTTCGATCGCACCGTGCAGGTCCGTTTGCCCGATCGCGAAGACCGCGCGAAGATTTTCCGCTTCTACGCGGAGAAGCTGAAGTCGAAGTCAGCGGACATCGACTATGACCAGCTTGCGCGTCTCACCACGGGCTTGTCGCCGGCTACGGTGGCGATGGTCGTGAATCAGGCGGGGCTCGTCGCGCGCAAGGCCGGCGACACGGAAATCGCCTCCAGGCACTTCATGGAAGCGATCAAGATCGCCCGCATCGGCGATGTGAGCGGCGCGGAGCGCGCGCTCAGCGAAGACGAACGCACGCGTATCGCGGTGCATGAAGCGGGGCATGGGCTGGTCGCCGCGCTGCTCGGCACCGGCGTGCTGGAAGAGGTCACGATCCTGCCGCGCGGCGGCGCGCTGGGTGTCGCCCTCATCACCAAGGCGCAGGACAAGCATCTATATCGCGAGACCGAGATCCGCAACGAGATCCAGGTTCTGCTCGGCGGCCGCAACGCCGAAATTCTGACGTTCTCCGAAGCATCTAGCGGGGCCGCGTCGGATTTGCAGGAAGCGTCGCGGATCAGTCTCGACATGGTGTCGAAGTTCGGCTTCAACAGCGACGGCGATCTGTTCAGTCTCGCGGCGCTGCCGTCGCAGTACGCGGGCCTGCAAATGAAGAGCGCGATCGAGCATGCGAACGTGCTGCTCAAGGAATTGAACGAACTGTGCTACGGCCTTCTGCAAGCCTACGAGCCGGTGCTGCGCGCAATCGCCGACGAACTGCTGGAGCACGAGACCGTACCCGGCGAAACGGTTTACCGGTTGATCCGCGAACACAAGAGCACGCTCACGATCGTCCACGAGCCGGCCGCGGCTTGAGGATGGCTTTGTCGGGCGTGCGGCCTTGATGGCAGCGCGCCCACGATGCCGACAATGCGCTTACAGCGGGATGTTGGCGTCGTTAGAATCTGCTGCGCTTTTGTCGGATATGTCCGGATACGCGGCCTATACTGATTCACGCAGCGCCACTTGACGCGCCGCTGCTGACTCACGAAGTCAGCCACTGTGCGGAATTCAGTGCGGTTTCCCTGCCCGCATCCGCCGACCCCAGGCCCTCAATCAGTGCCTGGTGAACCATCCACTATTCGCTATCTTCCAATGTCGGTCCGCGGCGGGCATCACCGCGCCGCTCGTATTGCCGACCGCACCACGCCGTAGCTCGCTGGGCGACTCGCATGGACGAGTATCGCCCTCGCTATCGTTGGCTTGGCCAACAGTGCTGGTTGCGCACGGCCAACTTCGTTTAATCGCACTGAATGGCACGATCAATTTAGTTAGGTAACCGAAATATTTTTGGATTGAGTAGTGGCTAATTGAATTGCAAGGAGATTGAAATGAACACCAAACGTATCAGCGTCCTTTCGGCGACCGCCGCAGCCCTTCTCGCCCTGAGTGGCGTGGCCCATGCCGACGGGGCGTGCTCGACCGGATCGTTGCGGGGCGCGTATGGCTTCAGCGCCCACGGGCAGTTGATTGGACTGCTGGATTCGACGGGCGGCGTTCACGCGTTCGTGACGCAACCGTTGCTCAACGACGTCGCACTCGTAACCTTCGACGGCGCCGGGGGCTTCGACCGGGTCGACACCGGCACGATCAACGGCGCGCCGAAAGGCGGCACGGCTGATTTCACCGGCTCGCAAAAGGGCACCTATACGCTGAATTCCGATTGCACCGGCACGATGACCATTCGATACGACAGCGGGGTGGTTCTGCTGCTCGAAATGGTCGTCACCGATGATGCCCGGCTCATCAAGGCCGTCATCCTCGGCGAGACCATCTACACTGCCTCCCCGACCATCGACAAGACGACCTGTCAGGCACCGTGTCAGGAAGCCGTGGACGTCAGCTTCGACGGCCGGAAAATCGGCGGGCAGCAGCAGCAGCAGCAGGAGCGGGAGCGGGGCCGAGATCACTGAAGGCCATCGCCGGCCCGTGCCGCTAGGCGAAGTCGGACGGCCCCGGTGGCGGAACACCGGGAGGCGGGTCGGTTTCGCCTAACGCATCGAGTTTGGCGTCGTCTGCGTCGTCGGAGGGCGGAAGCGTTTCACCTTTGTGCGGCAGGGGCTGATCGAGGCCCGGCTCGACCGGGGTGGGAATTGCATCGCCGATAGGCTTGGAGACCTCGGTGGGCGGGCTGCCGGGGTCTTCGTCGGCCTGACGTTCGGGTTCATTCGGGGGATTTGGCATGTTTGCCATGACGCTCTCCGATTGATGGGTTTAACGAGGAGAGCAGCAATGCGCGTACCACGGGGTGAACGTGATTGACGCGATCGAAGTCGCGGCGCGGATTAGACCGCGTCGGAAGCCGTGCTGTCTTCGCGCAACGTGCGCTCGTTGCGAGGCGCCACTGTGGCCGCCGTTGGCGCTGAAACAGCCGGCGTTGCGTGCGCCGGCCGGCGCCGTGTCTTCAGCCGGAGAATCGGCTCTTCGATCAGCCGCCAGGACAGAACCGCGATCGCGAGCGAGAGCGCAAACGACGCCGCGATGCCCGCCGCGTGTGCCCAGATCGGCACCGTGCCGCCGAAGAGCGCCTCTGCGTGATGGTTGCGCGTGAGGTCGGGGATCAGATTGTGATAGAGATAAAAGCCGTAGCTGATGCGGCCGAAGCTCACCAGCCAGCCCGTTTCGAGCAGACCGATCACAACGGCGTTGCGGCAGCAGGCAATCGAACACACGAGCGCCGCGATGCAGACGCCGTATAAAGCGCTGACCGCGGTGAACAGCAGGGGATTGTCGAGCGTGCTCCATGTCGGCTCGGTCGCGCACAAACCCACGAGGCCGAGACTCAGAGCGAACAGCGTGAGGCCGTGTCCGAGCCACGCGCGCACGCGGCTGCGTTCGCCCACGATCATCAGGCCGCCGATGCCGCCTAGCGCCAGCAACCAGAAGTTGCTCAGCGGATGCGTGTAGATCGTGATCTCTTCCCAATGCGCGGCGCGCATCGCCAGCAAAGAGACCAGTCCGAGCGCGACGATCGCCCAGCACACCGCGCGATGCCGCCGCGCGGCAAGCAGCAGCAATAACGGTGCGACCACCAGATAAAACTGCTCTTCGATCGCGAGACTCCACAAATGCGAATAGCGCCCCGGCCAGTAACGGAGCACCGCGCCAATCCAGAAGTTCGACAGATAAGCGAAATGAAACGGCATGCCGCTCGCCAGTTCAGGACTTGCGAATCCGAATGCCATCAGCACGCACATTACCGTCAGCATCAGGTAGTAGATCGGAAAGATGCGCAAGGTCCGGCGAAACAGAAAGCGCTTGAGTTCGGCCCCGAATCCGCTGCCGCCGGTTTCGATGCGCGCGCGTTGCGTCGAAAGAATGCCGATGATCAGAAAGCCGCTCAGCGCGAAGAAGATCCACACGCCGAGATGACCGATCTCGCCGATGTCGCCAAACAGGCGGTGCTGAAGGAACACCATTAGCACTGCGATGGCGCGCAATCCGTCGAAGCCGGCAATCCTGCTGTTCATGTGGTTGTCTTCCAGAGTGAAGGCCGCGCGCGAGGCGCTGCCGTTCAGGGGGTGATGGAAGGACCGGAATGCCGGCGCCGGCGAAATCGGGTTCGGCGGATATGAGGCGTCGTCACGACGCTCGGCGAGCCGGCCGGTCGCGGATCAGCCGGCAGCGTGTCCGGTCCACATGAGTGGCCGCCGCCGCAAGAGGGCATCGCGGGAGACGAACGCGCGAGCTTCGGCGGGCAAGCATGCAAGCATCGTACGATGAAAAAAAGCGAAAAAAATCGCGTGCCGCGTTCAGTGATTTTTTTTCGTCGCGTATTGCCGGTCGTTTTCGGGCTGTGGGTATGAAAGCCGCAAAAGTTGCCGTAATTCGAGCGCGCAATGACTCAGTATTACCGCACGCCGACAGCCGAATTTCAGATCGCTGCTACATGAATGGAAATTAGAGGCTGGTTGTCAGCGCCCAGCGGCGGCGCGCACAGGGGTGGCCGGAACATTCTATTCTCCTCGTATTCCTACGATGTGTTGCTACGAATGCAGCGGTCGATCGACCGAGGCTTACGGCGCGTCGCGCGCCATCATTGTGCGAGGGCACGAATGGAAATTCGCCGGGGACGTTCGATCGAAGTCGATTTCTTTCGCGGCGTCGTGCTGATCGTCATCGTGCTGGATCACATTCCCGGCAGCACGTTATCGCATCTGATGCTGCACGCGTATGCGTTGTGCGACGCAGCCGAAGTGTTCGTGTTCCTCGGCGGCTACGCATCGGCGGCGGCTTATACGGCGGTGCTTACGGGCCGCGGCGAAAACGCGGCGAAGATGCGGTTCGTCAGGCGCTGCTGGGAAATCTATCGTGCGTACCTATTGACGGCAGTCTTGACGCTCGTGTCCGGCGCGCTGCTTGCGCTGCTGCATCTGAATCCGCCGATGGTCGAGCTGACCGGCTGGCTGCCCTTCTCGGGTCAGCCGCTGCGCGAGGCGTTCGACATCGCGGTGCTGCGGCGGCAACCGTATCTGTCGAGCGTGCTGCCCATGTACGTGATCTTCGCGCTAGGCGTGCCGTTCGTCGTGCCGCTCGCACGTCGTTCTTCGCTGATGGCGTTGGGTTTGAGCGTGGCGATCTGGGCGCTGGCCCGGCCGCTGGCCGCGTTATTCAGCATTGACGACATGGCCGACTGGGCTTTTAATCCGTTTGCGTGGCAACTGATGTTCGTGCTCGGCATTCTGTGCCGGGTGCAGCCTGTCAGCGCACGCTTCCACGCAAGCCGCACCGCGCGCTGGTTCACACGAGTCGCGGTGGTCGCGGTGCTGGCGTTCGCAGTCGTCAAACTCTTCGTGCTGACGCAACCGTTGCCCGGCACGCTTAAACAGAATCTGTCCGTGGATCGTGTGATCAACTTTGTCGTGATTGCCTGGCTGGCCGCGCGGTTCGTGCGGACGGGTTGCGTCGCATGGCTCGCGCAGCGCCTGCCGGCCGTGGTGACGGTCGGGCGCACCGGGCTCGTGTGTTTTGTCATGGGCACGCTGGTGTCGTTGATCGTCGACACGGCGACGCCGCACACGTTTCATGGCTTTCGCGGCGTGCTGATCGGGCTGGGCGGCGATCTGGTCGCGATCGGCGCCTTGCTGATGATCGCGCGCGGCTGGAACGGCTGGAAAGGGCAGCAGTCCGGTGCGCCGGCCAATGGGGCGGGCTACGGATGACGGCGCGATGGCGCCGCAGGCGTTTTACGCGTAATGCGCGCGCGGCCGCCAAGGCCGCTGGCGCGCTCTTGTGGCTCGCGGCTCACCCGGCTCAACCCGCGCTTGCCGCGCCCCAGGATGCCCCGCTCGCGATGCGCTGCGCCGAATTCGCGGGCGCGGTGCTGCCTGCTGAACTGATTGCATTGCCGAGCGCCGGCGCACAGATCGAAAGCGCGGCGATGGTGCGGGCCACCGCGCCCGGCAATCAGCAAGGCGGCGAGTATTGCCGCATCACGGGCCGCATCAAGGCGCTCAAAGCGAGCACGCCCGATATCCGTTTCGATCTGAATCTGCCGCGCCGCTGGAATGGCCGCGCGCTGCAGATCGGCGGCGGCGGCTATAACGGCGTGATGGTGAGCGGCACCGGCGTGATGCCGTTTTCGCCGGACCGCGCGCCGCTCGCGCAGGGCTATGCGACGTTCGGCGACGACTCGGGGCATGTCGGCGATTCGTCGCTCGCGATGTTCGGGCTCGTCGACGAAGCGGTCACCAACTTCGGCTACGCGCACCTGAAGAAGACGCACGATGCGGCCGTCGCGCTGATCGCGCACGCTTATGGCAGGCCGCCGCAGCGCATGTATTTCGCCGGCGGCTCGACCGGCGGGCGCGAAGGCTACACCGTGATGCAGCGCTTTCCCGACGACTACGACGGGGTGATCGCCAATTCGCCCGCGCTCAATTTTTCCGGCGTGCGTTTGATCGGCGTGAAGCTGGGCCGAGCGGAATACGCGACGCCCGGCGGCTTCGTTCCGCCGCTGTTGCTGGAGCGCGTGTATCAACGCACGCTCGCCGCGTGTGACCGGCTCGACGGCGCGGCGGATGGCATCGTCAGCGATGTCGCCGCGTGCCGCGCGCACGAAGCGGAGATCGTCGATTCGTTGCGCTGCGCGGGAGCCACGACTCTGCGCGACGATCAATGCCTCACCGACGCGCAACTCTCCACGCTGCTCGTGATGCGCGATGGCCTGTCGCTGCCGTATCGTCTCGGCTGGGACGTTGGCGGTTATCGCGGCTACAACGTCTTTCAGGGCACGCATCTGGCCGGAATGCTCGGGCTCGCGCATCAACGGGAGCGCTCGCCGGTGCCGACGTTCTTCGCCAACGGCTATCTGTTCGCGCAAGGCGACGGCTATATCCGCTACTTCGTCGCGCGGGACGCGGACTTCGATTCGCTGCGATTCGACCCGCAACATCCGGGAAAATATCGCGCGCAGCTGATGGCGTTATCGCAGACGATCGGCGCGATGAACCCCGACCTGTCGCGCTACATCGCGCACGGCGGCAAGCTCATTACGTTGCAGGGCCTCGCCGACGAAGTGATCAGCCCGAATCAGACGATCGCGTACCACCAGGCGCTGATCGATCGCTTCGGCGCCGCGCAGGTCGACGATTTCATGCGGCTTTACATGGTGCCGGGTTTTCAGCACGGCAGCGGCGCGTTCATTCCGTCGGTGGATCTGCTAGGCGCGCTCGACAACTGGGTGACGCGCGGCACGGCGCCCGAAACCTTGACGGCAACCGACATCGCCGCGGCAACCAATGGACGCTCGCGGCCGTTGTGCCGCTACCCGCTGTTTCCGCGCTACACCGGCAAGGGCAACGTGAATCAGGCAAGCAGTTTCGTGTGCGCCGAACCTTCCGGGCCTTGAGGCGGATCAAGGCGGGGTGAAGCAGGAAATGAGGGTGGCGGGCAGTTCTTGCAAAACGCCTGCTGATGTTGCAATTGCAACCTGTCTGGCCGGTGCGTCGCTGGGCGTGCAGTCACACGCTGCAACAAAGAAGGGCGGCGCCGCTTGCCTCTGCGCCGCCGCCCGACACGAGATGGACGTAGCAGCGGTGGTGGGCGCCGATCCACCTCGCTGCAACGCGGCGCAGCGCGCGCGCCAGTCCGCGTCCTTCGTCGTATTGCTATGGAACCCGAACTATTCTGCATTACAGAGCGGCTGGCCGCTCCGTTCGTCGCGCCGTGCTTTCGCGGCACACGGCTTTCGGCAGTCCGCGCCGCGCCGTCGCCTTGCGCGCTGCACGGTTTCGCACTTTCCATTACATTGCGGGGGCGGTCGCGCGTTCGCGCCGTTCCTTCCAATCGGATAATGGTGTCTGCCATCGTCGAATCCATGCAGCCAATCGTCTCGGTCACGAACCTGTCGAAAACCTATGCCAGCGGTTTTCATGCGCTCAAAAATATCAACCTGGCTATCAACCGTGGAGAAATCTTCGCCTTGCTCGGCCCGAACGGCGCGGGCAAGACCACCCTGATCAGCATCATCTGCGGCATCGTCAATGCCAGCGCGGGCCGCGTCACCGTGGACGGCCGCGACATCGCCGCCGACTATCGCGGCGCCCGCTCGCTGATCGGCCTCGTGCCGCAGGAGCTGACCACCGATTCCTTCGAAACCGTCTGGGCGACCGTGTCGTTCAGCCGCGGGCTGTTCGGCAAGCCGAAAAACCCGGCGTACATCGAGAAGGTGTTGCGCGACCTGTCGCTGTGGGAAAAGCGCGACAGCAAGATCATCACGCTGTCGGGCGGCATGAAGCGCCGCGTGCTGATCGCCAAGGCGCTGTCGCATGAACCGCGGGTGCTGTTCCTCGACGAGCCGACCGCCGGCGTGGACGTCGAGTTGCGGCGCGACATGTGGAAGCTGGTGCGCTCGCTCGCCGAAAGCGGGGTGACGATCATCCTCACCACGCATTACATCGACGAAGCCGAGGAGATGGCCGACCGCATCGGCGTGATCAGCGGCGGCGAGATCATGCTCGTGGAAGAGAAGACGGAACTGATGCGCAAGCTCGGCACGAAGCAGCTGACGCTGCAACTGGACAGCCCGCTCACGCAGGTGCCGGCGTCGCTGGCCGGCTACGCGCTGGCCGTCGCGAAGGACGGCAACGAGCTGATCTACACGTACGAAGGCGACGGCGGCCGCACCGACATCATCGCGCTGCTCAAGGCGCTCGACGATGCCGGCATCCGCTTCAAGGACCTGCATACCACGCAGAGTTCGCTCGAAGACATCTTCGTCAGTCTGCTCCGAGGTGACCAATGAATATCCACGCAATGCGCGCGATCTACAAGTTCGAGATGGCGCGCACCTGGCGCACGCTGATGCAAAGCATCATCGCGCCGGTGATTTCGACTTCGCTTTACTTCGTCGTGTTCGGCTCGGCGATCGGCTCGCGCATCAAGGAAGTGGACGGCATCAGTTATGGCGCGTTCATCGTGCCGGGGCTGATCATGCTGTCGTTGCTGTCACAAAGCATCTCGAATGCGTCGTTCGGGATTTACTTTCCGCGCTTCACCGGCACGATCTACGAGCTGTTGTCGGCACCGGTGTCCTACCTGGAGATCGTGGTGAGCTATGTGGGCGCGGCGGCCACCAAGTCGATCCTGCTCGGGCTCATCATTCTCGCCACCGCCGGACTGTTCGTGCCGCTGCAGGTCCAGCACCCGTTCTGGATGGTGCTGTTTCTCCTGCTGACGGCAGTGACGTTCAGCCTGCTCGGGTTCATCATCGGCATCTGGGCGGATAACTTCGAGAAGCTGCAACTCGTGCCGCTCCTGATCGTCACGCCGCTGACCTTTCTCGGCGGCAGCTTCTATTCGGTCAACATGCTGCCGCCGTTCTGGCGGGTCGTGACGCTGTTCAACCCGATCGTCTATCTGGTGAGCGGCTTTCGCTGGAGTTTCTTCGGCCTCGCCGACGTGAACGTCGGCTTGAGTCTCGGCATGACCGCGTTGTTTCTCGCAGTGTTTCTGCTGATCGTCGGCTGGATCTTCAGGACCGGCTACCGGCTCAAGAGCTGAGGGCGTGTGGCGTCGCGCGGAATTGGCGGCGCTCCCGAACGCGGCATGCGAAACTGGCGGACACCTTCACCCCGGAGCCGATTGCCACCATGTCTGTTGATCTGAGTCTGATTGAGCGAAGCGCGTGCGATGTCGTCGAACTGTTGCGCGAGGAGGCGCTGAGTCCGCATGACCTGCTCGACACGCTGGCCGCGCAGGTGGCGCGCGTCGAGCCGCAGGTCAATGCGCTGCCCACGCTGTGTTTCGAGCGCGCGCACGCGCATGCCGATGCGCTGCTGAAAAAGCCGGTGGCCGAGCGCGGCCTGCTGTGCGGCCTGCCGGTGCCGATCAAGGATCTGACCGATGTCGCGGGCGTGCGCACCACGCGCGGCTCGCTGGTCTATCGCGACCGGATACCCGCCACCTCCGACGCCGGCGTGAGGCTGCTCGAAGCGCACGGCGGCGTGGTCTATGCGAAATCGAATACGCCGGAGTTCGGCTCGGGCGGCCATACGTACAACAGCGTGTTCGGCATCACGCGCAATCCGTGGGATCTGTCGCGCTCGGCGGGCGGCTCGTCCGGCGGCGCGGCCGCCGCGCTGGCGTCGGGCACCGCGTGGGTCGCGCAAGGCTCGGATCTGGCGGGCTCGTTGCGCACGCCGTCGGCGTTCTGCGGCGTGGTGGGTCTGCGGCCTACGCCGGGGCGCGTGTCATACGGCCCGGCCGCCAATCCCTACGACACGCTCGGCATTCACGGCCCGATGGCGCGCAACGTGACCGACGCGGCGCTGCTGCTCGACGCGATGTGCGGGGAAGTGGAGAGCGTACCGTTGTCGCTGGGTGAGCCGGCGCGGTCGTTTCTCGCGCATGCGCGCAGCCCCCGGCGTCCGGCGCGCGTCGCGTTTAGCGCGGGGCTCGGCATCGCCACGGCCGAACCGGAGATTCTCGCGATCTGCCGTCAGACCATGGATCGGCTAGCGGGCGCCGGCATCGGCGTGGATGAAAGCGATCTCGATCTGAGCGCGGCGACCCAGGCGTTCCACACGCTGCGCGGCATCGCCTACGCGACCAACTACGAGGACGTGCTCGCGCAGCATCGCGACGTGCTGAACCCGAACGTGATCTGGAACATCGAGTTCGGTCTGCAACTGGACAACCGCGCGATGCGCTCCGCGCAGCGCACGCGCGCCGAACTGTTCCACAAGATGATTGCGCTCCTGCAACGCTACGACGTGCTGATCTGCCCGGCATCGATCGTGCTGCCGTTTCCGGTCGAAGCGCGTGATATCCGCGACGCGGCCGGCCAGCACTTCGACACCTACATCGACTGGCTCGCGATCACCTACGCGCTGACGCTCACCGGCATGCCGGTCATCGCGATTCCGTGCGGGATGAGCGCGAGCGGACTGCCGGTGGGCATCCAGATCGTCGGCAAGGTGCGGGGCGAGGCGGCGTTGCTGTCGGCGGCGCGGGCGGTCGAGGAGATCATCGGCACGTGGGCGACCGGCCAGCCGCAAGTGCGCTGAGCGCACGGCTCACGGGCAGGTTCATGTCCGTACTGGATGTCTGTGCCGCAGGCCCGCACGACGTGACGGCGTTCGCCGTCACGTCGTCGTTCTCGAACTACGACACATACGCGTGCGCGACGTTGATCAATTGCACGCGATTGCGCACGTTGAACAACTGCCGCAAGCGGCGCAGGTGATAGTCGACGTTATGCGGCGAGAGCCCGAGGAAGTACGCGATCTCCTTGTCCCGCTGACCCTGCACGACCGCCTTCAGCACCGCGTGCTGCAACTCGCTCAACGCGACGCGCTGCTGCTGCGCGGGCGCGATGCCGATCACGCTTTTCGCATGCGTCCAGATGAACTCGTGGATCGTGTGCGCGAACATCAGCGTTTCCGCGACGATCGATTCGGTCATCCAGCGCGGGTTGCCGATCTCCGAGTTGAAGCACAGGCTCGCGCTCAGCTCCGGCTCGGGCAGCGGCATCCGCGTGAGAATCCCGCTTTTGCGGCCGGTCGTCTCCAGCATGTCGATCAGGCCGCCCAGCCGTTCGCTGCGCATTTGCGCGCGCGGCAACTCGGCGCGCATGTCGGCGGTGTTCCACAGCAACGGCATGCCGGTCGGCGACGCCAGCGTGACGCGCGGGTCCAGCTCGAAATAGCGCTCGCGGAAATAGCGCGTGAGCCAGCTCTGCGACTCGTAGCTGCTCAGCACGAACATTGTCTTGTGATGGGACGACGTGCGCGTGGCCGAGTAGCTGAACGAGTCGAAGCCAAGCTGCCTGATGCGCCGCCGCACGAATTCGATGCGGTCCTGCGCGCTGCCGAAACGCCCCAGCGGACTGATGACCGGCGCGGATCGCCGCGCGGCGGGCGACGGCGTGCCGATCTCTTCCTCGGTGAAGAGGGTGAGAAATCCAGTGGGCGCGGCACCGGTTGCGGTGCGGGTCGATGCTCTCGATGCTTCGGCCGCGTGGGCCGATTTCACGGGTTGCCGCGTGCCGGCCGGGTAGGCCGGTTGTGCGGACCCCGCGGGGTTGCATGCTGCCGACGCGTGCCCGGCTTCGCCTTGCGGCGAGCCGGTCAGCCAATGCGGCAGCGTATCGCATTCGTGTTCCATGAAACGGTAGCTCCGGCGTTCGAAACGCGTGAAAGACGACAACCTGAATGATTAGCTATTTCCGAAAATTACGGTAGCCGGTTCCTTGCTATCATTTTCGCGATCTTGCGCTGACCGCGAACCGGCAATGCGGGTGTGGCGGGGTTTCTCCTTGCATACGCACCTCCTGGGAATGGACGTGATGGCACGAATTCCGAAGCTGACAACGACGCTCGCCTACGACCGCTACATGGCGGGCCAACGACTCGTGTCGAGCGTGGACCGTGCGTGGCGGCACCTCGTGCTGCGCGCGTATCTCGAACCGGCCGAGCAGGAACTGCTGGAAGCGCCCGGCCTGCAGGACCTCACGCTGATGACGCTCGCGAGCGGCGCCGAGCACCTCGAACGCAATCTGCACGGGCGCTGGGAAAGCGCCGATCTGCGCGTGGGCGACGTGTGGTTCGTGCCGCCCGCGCCGATCTCGTGGCGCTGGCATTCGATCAGCGACGAGCCGCTGTCAACCGTTCATTTGCACCTCGAGCGCAGCCTGATCGACAGCGTCGCCGCGCAGATGGAACTCGGCGGCTCGCACGAATTGTCGCTCGGCGACGCAATGCAGTTTCACGATCCGCTGATCGCCGCGATGCTCGGCGCGTTGCATCGCGCGGCCGGCGATCCTGCCGATTCGCGTTTGTACGTCGATGCGCTGGTGCACGCGCTCGCCGCGCATCTGCTGCAGCATTATTCGCGCGGGCGCGAGGCGTCCGGCCGGCTGCTCGCGCCGCCCGAACAGCTGGTGCCGCGCCGCATTCGCCGCGTGACCGACTATATCCGCGCCAACCTTGCCGCCGATCTGACGATCGACGAACTGGCCGGGCACGCCGGATTAAGCAGTTTTCATTTTGCGCGGGTGTTTCGCCGCGAGACTGGCGAGCCGCCGCATCAGTTCGTCACGCGCTTGCGGCTGGAGGAAGCGGCGAGGCTGCTGCGCGCCACCGATCAGACCGTGTTGCACATTGCGATTGCGGTTGGTTTCGAAAGTGCCAGTCATTTCTCCGTGCAGTTCAAGCGTGGCTATGGCGTGACGCCGCTCGCTTACCGGCTGCGCGGCTAACGCGCGGCGGATCGCGCAAGTGCTGTTGAGGCCGCCATTGGCGATCGCAGTGGCGGAAGTGGCCGGATGCATGCCGCGTTTGCCGTGCTCGCAGTTTTTGCCGCTTTGTGCTGCTTTGATCGTCCGGCGGTGTTGCCGCGCCGCCGTGCTACCTTCTGACGGGAATCACGCACTTTGCGCAGTGTGCTGCGCATTGCGCGGCTTGCAAACTACGAACTTTCGTGGCGACTATCCGGCAAGACCTGGCATGGCTATAGCGCGCGGGCCTTTGCGACGCTTTCAAGGTGCGCGGCGGGCTGCGCTCCAACTGGCCTGAGCGCATCGAAAGCAACTGTATCTGTCGAAGCCTTGCGCCGGACGACAGAATGATGCCCGCATGGCCTTGGCCCAGCCCGCGTCTGACCGACCTTTCCATTCACCCGTCACACTGGATATCTTGCGATGACCCGACTTCGAATCACCTCCTGCGGCCACGTCTTCACTGCCGAAACCCATCCCGACGCGCCGCACACCGTGGCCGCGTTCCTGAAGCTTTTGCCGTACCGCCAGAAGATTATCCACGTGCGCTGGAGCGGTGAAGGCTGCTGGGTCCCGCTCGGCGACTTCAAGCTGGAAAATGACGGCGTGGCGGTAGGCTTCGAGAATCACACGAGCCACCCGTCGGTCGGCGACATTCTGTTCTACCCGGGCGGCTACAGCGAGACCGAGATCATTCTTGCGTACGGCTCCTGCTGCTTCGCGAGCAAGATGGGGCAACTGGCGGGCAACCATTTCCTGACCGTCGTCGAAGGCCGCGACAAGCTGCGCGAACTCGGCACCAAGGTGCTGTGGGAAGGCGCGCAGGACGTGCTGTTCGAGAAGCTCTGAGCGGCGCGCGCCGCGCGCGTCCCAAAGCCTGGTTAATTCTCGGCCGGCAAATCGCGCATACTGGAGCGCAAGCGCGGCGTGTGAAGCGTCCGCGATCTGCCTCCCCGCGCGGTTTGCAGCGATGCACTCGCGTTGCGTATGGAGCGGCACACTCTTTTCGCCGCGCTGCGGCGTCAGGTCTCCTACATGACGGACTCGCACATCTCTCCGCTGAGCGCTTTCGCCGCACAGTTGCGTTCACAGCAGGTCGATTTGACCGAGCGCTGGATGAAGGCCGTCTTTCACGACGCAGAACTGACCGAATCCGACCGGCTGACTTACGAGCAGCTGGCCGATCACATCCCGAACATCCTCGACGAAATTTGCGCAGCGCTGGAGCAGCAGGACCTCGACTCCGTGGAGAGCGCGATGGAGCGCGACGCGCGGCTGCACGGCAAATTGCGCTGGAAGCAGGGTTACCGGATCGACGAACTGGTGCGCGAACTCGATCTGTTTCGCCAGATGCTGAGCGGCACGATCGTCGAGTTCAGCGAAGCCCGGCCGTATTTCACGCGGCGCCACGAGGAGCGGGCGCGGCATTTCATCGACGAAGCCGTCGGGTTCGTCACGCTCACGTCGATCCGCGAGGTCGTCACCGAACGCGATCGCAAGATCGACGATTACACCGGACGGCTCGAGCGCGCCAATCATGAACTGACGCTCAAGCAACGGCTGGTGGCCGAACTATACGAATCGCGGATGCAGATCACGCGCAGTGTCGTGCACGATCTGCGCAACTTCCTCAATGTGTTTTCGATGGCGCTGCAGCTGATCAGCCGCGCGCCGTCCAAGGTCGAGACGGCGCTCGCGCTGGCGAGGCGCCAGACCACCGATATGAAGACGCTGGTCGACGAGCTGGTCGAATACTCGGTCGTGCTCGGCGACAGCAGTCCGCTCACGCTGGAGCGTTTCGCGCTGCGCGAACTGTTCGATGAACTGGTGATCTCGTGCGAGGCCGCCATCGAAGCGAAAGGGCTGCGTCTTCAGACGGCGTTCGACAGCGCGCTCGACGAGGTCGTGTCCAACCGGCTGAAGCTCAAGCAGGTGGCGCTCAACCTGCTCACCAACGCGGCGAAATATACGCGGGCGGGCCGGATCGAACTGGCGATGACCGCGCTGGAGAACGATTGCTGGCAGTTGCGCGTATCGGATACCGGCGTGGGTATCGGCGAGTCCGACCGGGAGCGCGTGTTCAAGGAATTCGAGCGCGCCACTCACGAAGATATTCCGGGCGCGGGTTTGGGGCTCGCGATCGTCACGGAGTTGTGCCGGGTGCTCGAAGGCGAGATCCGTTTCGATTCGCGGGAAGGCGAGGGGACGGTGTTCGAGATTACGTTTCCGATGCGCCTCGAGGCGGCGGGCTCGTAAGCCGGGCGCGTCGGCGGACGCTGCGATTCGGCGTGTAGATCCGGCTCGTGGCTCATGGCTCGTGTCTCGCGTGAGCTGATCTGATTCGTTTTGTTCTCCGTGTCACGCCTCTTTGCGGATCGCGGGCTTGGCTTGCGCTCTGTCTTTCGCGCGCTATGAATCTGAAAAGAGCTTAAAACGGCCTGTGAAATATGGGCTGGCATAAGACGATTCCCGCGACATCGCCGTAGCCTCCGAAATGCACTATACCGTTTAGCCTATGAGAGCTTGTTTGTAGCTCTTTTAGGAGTTTTCGTATTTCCTTTTTTGGTCCCGTTGAAGACACTGTCCACATCGCTTTTGCCGGCCAAGTGGAAGCGCGTTGTATTCCTAAGTTTCAGCTTGACCGTGCCAAATATTTAGGAAGCCATAGGAAAAAACTTGGCGAGTGTGTTTCGATAAAGACTTGGGAGGGATGTTGAACAAGACCTATAAAACCGTATGGAACACCACGACCCGCACCTATGCCGCAGCGTCCGAACTGGCCGGGCGACGTGGTGCGACAGGCGCGTCGGCGTGCCGGGCGCTGCTGGCCGCCAGTGCCGGCCTGTTGAGCGCATTGGCGTTTTCACAGGCAGCCCGTGCCGACGATTGCACGTCCCAGGCGCCGAACTGTCTCGACGTCGCGCAGGCGCTGACTGCGCAAACGCCAAGCACGTCCACGGCCGACGCCAATGATGCGGCGAGGGACGCCGCGATCGCCAACGCAAGCGTGTTCGCAGGTACGCCGGAAGGTGCCGCCGCGCAGCCGGTCGTGATGCTCGCGGCTGCCGGTACCCCGCCGGTGACCGACTACATCGCCGTCAGCCCCAACGTCGTGCAAGGCACCAGCACCAGCGCGTCAAACGATATGAACGCGATGGCGATCGGCCCGGCGGCGACCGCCGCGAATATCAATGCGCTCGCCATCGGCGCCGAGTCGGGCGCGGCTAGCAGGAGTTCAACGGCGATCGGCGCCTCGGCGGGCGCGCTGTCACCCTACTCGACGGTCGTCGGTGCGGCGGCCACGGTCGGTGTCATGGCGGACAACTCGGTTTCGATCGGCTACAACTCCCGCTCGATCGGACTCAATAGCGCGGCGCTCGGCGCGTTTGCCTACGCCGGGGCGGCCGGCGGGCTGGCGATCGGCTACAACGCGTTCATCGCAAGCGGCGGGGCGAATGGGCTGGCGCTGGGTTCGAATGCCACGGCCAGCGCGGCGGGCTCGGTGGCGTTAGGCGGCGATTCGGTCGCGGATCGCGCGAACGTAGTGTCGTTGGGCAACAGCACGCAGAGCCGGCAGATCGCCTATGTCGCCGCCGGCACGCAAGCCACCGATGCGGTCAACGTCGGCCAGCTCGCCGGGGTGGCCGACGCGCTCGGCGGCGGCGCGTCGATCGACTCGAACGGCGCGGTGGTCGCGCCGTCCTATACCGTTGGCGGCACGACTTACAACGACGTCGGCTCGGCGCTGGCCGCAGCCGCGTCGGAGGGTGTGCGCGCGAGCGGCGACGCGTTGCGCTACGACAGCGCGCAGCACGACGTCGCGACACTCGGCAACCCGGGCACGCCCGTCAAGCTCCGTAACATCGCCGACGGCACGGTGAGCGCCGACAGTTCCGAGGCTGTGACCGGCTCGCAGCTGTATGGCGTCGATCAGGCGGTCACGCAAAATTCGACATCGATTACCGACATCACGAACAACCTCAGCAAAATTACCAACGGCACGCTGGGTCTCGTTCAGCAAGACCCGGTCTCGCGCGATCTGCGGGTCGGGAACAGCACGGACGGCACGCATGTCGACTTCACCGGTACAGCGGGGCCGCGTGAGCTGCTCGGCGTCGCGGCCGGCACGGCGGCGGGCTCGGCGGTCAATCTGGGGCAACTCAGTCCGGTCGTCGAATCGCTCGGCGGCGGCGCCGCGATCAATCCGGACGGCACGTTGCACAAGCCTGTCTACAACATCGGCGGCGCCACATATACCGACGTGGGCGCGGCCCTCGCGGCAGCCGTCACGACCAGTGTTCAGGCCGGCACCGATGCGCTCCAGTACGACTCGCCAGCGCATGACAAAGTCTCGCTGGGCAACGCGGCGGTGCCGGTCCAGGTCACCAACGTGCGCGACGCCAATCTCACCGCCGGCAGTTCCGACGCGGTCAACGGTGCGCAGCTGTTCAGCACCAATCAGGCGGTCGCGCAGAATACCAGCAGCATCACGAATCTCGACCAGCGCGTCACCGACAACACCTCGGCGATCACCAATCTCGACTCGCGCACTTCGATCGTGGAAGGGGACGTGACCAACATCACGAACCAGATCACGAACGGCGAGATCGGCCTCGTCAAGCAGGATCAGACGTCGCGCGATCTCAGCGTCGCCAAAGACACGGATGGCGCGCGCGTCGATTTCACCGGCACCGCCGGCGCGCGCGAACTCACTGGAATCGCCGCGGGCACGACAGACGCGTCCGCGGTCAATCTCGGCCAGTTCAAACCGATGGTGGCTGCCCTCGGCGGCGGCGCGCAGATCAACGCGGACGGCTCGGTGACCGCGCCCACGTATCACGTGCAGGGCGGCACGCAAGCCACGGTCGGCGACGCGCTTGGCTCGCTCGACAACGGCCTCAGCACGTTGCAGCAGAACCTGGCGACCGGCGGCATCGGTGTGGTCACGCAAGACCCGGCCTCGCGCGCGATCAACGTCGGCGCGACCACGGACGGCTCGCTAGTCAACATGGCCGGCACGGCGGGCAATCGGGTCGTGACCGGGGTCGCGCAGGGCGCGGTCAGTCCGTCAAGCAGCGACGCGGTCAACGGCTCGCAACTGTATGCGCAAGCGGCGAGCACGGCGGTGGCGCTGGGCGGCGGTGCGACCGTCAATCCGGATGGCACGGTGACGGCGCCGTCTTATAACGTGGGCGGCACGGTCGTGAACAACGTAGGCGGTGCGCTCACCAATCTGGATGGCCGTGTCACGCAGAACACCACCGATATCGCGGGATTGCAAACCACCCTCGGCAACCTCAACGGTGCGGTCGCGAATGCGGTGCAGTACGATACGTCGGCCCATGACAGGATCACGCTCGGCGGCACGGCGGCGAATGCACCGAAGGTCCAGCTGACCAATCTGAAGGATGGCGAACTATCGCCCACCAGCACCGATGCCGTGACCGGCGCGCAACTCTATAGCACCAACCAGCAGCTCAGCAACCTCGGCCAGGCCATCAACAACGTTCAAACCACCGGCGACGCATATGTGTCCGTCAAGAGCGCTGGCGATGCGGCGCAGGCGATCGGCAACGGCTCCGTTGCGATCGGCGGCGGCGCTATAGCGTCGGCGCCGAATTCGGTGGCGCTCGGCGAGGGCTCGGTCGCCGACCAGACCGGCACCGTATCGGTGGGCTCGGCGGGCAACGAGCGGCGCGTCACCCATGTCGCCGCAGGTCAGGCGCCCACCGACGCCGTGAACATGCAGCAATTCCAGGGCGGCCTCAGCGAGGTCGCGCGCAACGCGTATTCGGGCACCGCGTCGGCGATCGCGCTGACGATGGTCCCGGAGGTCGATGCGACGAAGAACCTCGCGCTCGGAGTCGCGACCGCCGGGTACAAGGGCTATCAGGCGGTGGCCGTCGCCTTGTCCGCGCGCGTCACGCAGAATCTGAAGGTGAAAGTCGGCGCGGGCATCAGCTCGGCCACGACGACGGTCGGCGCCGGCGCGGCGTATCAGTGGTAGCGCAGAGGGGAAGTGCGATGCGCGTGAGCGGCGCGAAGAGGGTGTCGCGAGGGAGGGCATGGGCGGCGGCGCGTTGCGTACGCGCCGCCAGCACCCCGTCGTCTGAACGCGCGGGGTGCGAAGCCAGCCTTTATTTGAACAGCTTCATTGCTTGCGAGATCGTATTGACCACGCCCCATGCCAGCGGAATCATCACGTACAGCCAGAAGATTGCGAGCTTCGCCTTGCTGGACTCAGGCGCGGTTTGAATCTGAGCGGTCGACATGCGTATCTCCTTAGGCGCCTTTGGCGAGTTGTGCATCGGTCATGTGGTGCTTGTCGTCCACACGCTTGACCAGCAGGTTGCAGACAAAGCCGATCACCAGCAGCACGGCCATGATGTGAACGGTCATGGTGTAGGCATCCGCTTTGGCGACGCCGTTCGCAACTTCATACGCGCGAATGTAGTTCACCAGCACCGGCCCGGCGACGCCGGCGGCGGCCCACGCCGTCAGCAGGCGGCCGTGAATGCCGCCGACGAATGCCGTGCCGAACATGTCCGCGAGATAAGCGGGCACGGTGGCGAAGCCGCCGCCGTACATCGACAGGATCACGCAATAGGCGAGCACGAACAGCGCGATCTGGCCGGACGTCGCGAAACTCGGCACCAAGTAGTACAGCACCGCGCCGAGCACGAAGAAGACCGAGTAGGTGTTCTTGCGGCCGATCCAGTCCGAAGCCGAGGCCCACACAAAACGGCCGCCCATGTTGAACAACGACAGCAAACCGACGAAACCGGCCGCCGCCGCCGCCGTCACCGTGTTCTTGAAGCTCTCCTGAATCATCACCGACGCCTGGCCGAGAATGCCGATGCCGGCCGTCACGTTGAGAAACAGAACCAGCCAGATCAGATAGAACTGCGGCGTCTTCAACGCCTGATCGATATGCACGTGGTTACGCGAAATCATCTTCTTCTGGGTGGTCGCGGCGGGCGTCCAGCCGGCCGGCTTCCAGTCGGCGGCCGGCACGCGGATCGCGAGCGCGCCGATCGACATCGAGATGAAGTACGCGATGCCGAGCACGACGAAGGTCTCGGCCACGCCGACGCTCGTCGCGCTGCGGAAGTGGTTCATCAGCGCCACCGACAACGGCGCGGCGATCATCGCGCCGCCGCCGAAACCCATGATCGCCATGCCGGTTGCCATGCCGCGGCGGTCTGGAAACCAGCGGATCAGCGTCGACACCGGCGACACATACCCCAGGCCGAGCCCGATCCCGCCGATCACGCCGTAGCCGAGATAGAGCAGCGCGATCTGATGCAGGTGCACGCCGAGCGCTGAGACCAGGAAGCCGCCGCCGAAGCAGCATGCGGCAGTAAACATCGTGCGGCGCGGGCCGACGTGTTCGAGCCATTTGCCCGCAAACGCGGCCGACAAACCGAGGAACACGATCGCCAGCGAAAAGATCCAGCCGAGCGCGGTCAGTGACCAGTCATCGGCGGCGGATTGGGTGATGCCGATCACTTTGGTCAGCGGGCCGTTGAATACGGAGAAGGCATACGCCTGGCCGATACACAGATGGACGGCAAGGGCTGCGGGCGGGACCATCCAGCGCGAAAAACCCGGTTTCGCAACGGTGGCCTGCTTCGAAAAGAATGGGGCGGAGTCTGGCTTGTCGCCCGGCTCGGTGATGCTGCTCATGGTCGGTCTCCGTTGAGGGATTCTTTGTTATCGGCGTCTGGTACTCAATGCTTGAGGCGATGCAGCGTAAAACCTGTAGGCTCGCGCGCCTTGTCTATATGCATTTTTTTCATGTGACACCGGCAAATTCGTGCGGAATTTTGCTTCGACGAACGATAGTTCGCGAATTTCGCCTTTGCAATATGAAGCTCCAGAACATAAGGCACTCTCCTGACGAAAATCCTCCCATATCCGTCCCGGCCCGGCAGGCCGCGCGAACGCGCGAACGAACCCGAGGCGCAAAGACAAAACGGGCCGGCCGTGGCATCTGCGCCACGCCGGCCCGTTTGGGCAGTCATTGATTCGCGGGTATCAGGCGACGCCGCGCCCGGTCTTCATCTTCGCCGCGACGAGTACGGAGATCAGGCAGCCGATCGCCAGATACGCGGCCACCGGATGCCATGAGCCACCGGCAAAGCTGACCAGCGCTACGGCGATGAACGGCGTGAAGCCGCCGCCGACTACGCTCGCCACCTGATAACCCACGCCCGCGCCGCTGTAGCGATACTCAGTGCCGAACAGTTCGGTGAACATCGGTTGCTGCACGCTCACCACCATGTCATGCGCGATGTTCGCGAGCATCACGGCGAACACCACGATCCACACCGTCGAGCGCGCTTCGAGCGCGAGGAAGAACGGCACCGCGCTCAACATGCCCACCAGCGCGCCGATGATGTACACGCGGCGGCGGCCGAAGCGATCCGCCAGCAACGCAAAGCACGGAATCGTCACGCAGCTCAGCGCGCCGACCAACAGGCCGATCGTCAGGAAAAATTCGCGCGGCATGTGCAGGTTCGCCGTCGAGTAGTTCAGCGCGAACGCCGTCACGATATACATCGTGAACAACTCAGCGAGGCGCAACGCGATGATCAGCAGGAATGCTTTCGGATGTCGCAGCAGCGCTTCGACGATCGGCAGGCGCACGCTGCGCTCGCCACGCTTGCCGACTTTTTCGACAAACTCCTTCGACTCTTCCATGCTCGAGCGGATCCACAGCGCGATCAGCACCAGCACCACGCTGAATAGGAACGGCAGGCGCCAGCCCCAGCTCAGGAACGATGCGTTGTCCATCGAACGGCTGATCAGCGCGACCAGGCCGGTCGATAGCACGAGACCCACGCCATAGCCGACCTGCACACCGCTGCTGTAGAACGCTTTCTTTTTTTCCGGCGCGCTTTCGACCGCCATCAACGCCGCGCCGCCCCATTCGCCGCCGACCGCGAAGCCCTGAATCGCGCGCAAGGTCACGAGCAGCACCGGCGCCCACCAGCCGATCGTGGAGAAGGCCGGCAGCAGCCCGATCGCTGCGGTTGACAGGCCCATCATCATCACCGTGAGCACCAGCATGCGTTTGCGTCCGAGGCGGTCGCCGTAGTGACCGAACACGAAGCCGCCGAGCGGACGGAACAGGAAGCCGACGCCGAAGGTGGCGAATGCGGCGAGCGTGCCCATGGCCGGGCTGACTTGAGGGAAGAACTCGGCGTTGAACACGAGCGCGGCGACGATGCCATACAGCAAGAAGTCGTACCAGTCGACCACGGCGCCGACGAAGCTGCCGAGCGCGGCCTTGCGCGCCTGGTTGCGCGCGGTGGCGTGGGCGGCCGGTGTGGCCTTCGGGAGGGTGGTGCTCATAACGCTGTCTCCTTGGAACTTGCGGACTGCGGGAGGGGATCGGCGGCGGAGGCAGGGCCGTGGCCGCAGCCGATCCGTGGCAGGATGTCCGGAAGGTTAATGATGCGAAGCGGATCTCACAATCCGCTCGGTGGCGATTTTGCGCGATCATCGAACGCAGCTGCGCGCATAGCGCGCGTTTTGCGCGTTTACACCGAGGCGGGCTAGCTGGATCGAAGCGGCCGCAACAGCGAAGCGGCGCTGGCCGCCGCGTGCTAACGTGACAAATGCGCTGACGGTGACAAATTCATGTCACCGGAAAACAACATCTGCTGATATACTACATACCGAATATTGATAAATGCGGCATTGCAGCATATGATTGAGTCATTCGTTCACTCAATCGTTTGGAGTTACAAGTGGAATTTGCGTCTCTTATGCTTTTCGCTATTGCTGTTGTGGGTTTGGGTGCTGCGGGCACCGTCTTGTTGACCGAGTGGATTCCGCAGCGGGTCGCGCAGCTTGCATCGCAACATGGCCGCTTCGTCGGCTTGGGCGAGCAGCGCGGCGCAGCGGCGCCTGCGCCGTATCGCACGCATGTTCGAGCAGAGGCGATGAATGTCGTCAGAACTTCAAACTGAAACGGTGGCCACTCCGCTCACCTTGTCGTTGCAGCCGATCGGCGCGAGCGCGAGCTTGCGCGATCAAGCGTATGCGATGCTGCGCCAGGCGATTGCCGACGCGGACATCTACCGGAATCGCGAAGAAATCCGTCTCGACGAGCGCGTGCTGAGCGAATCGCTTGGCGTGAGCCGCACGCCGGTGCGCGAGGCGATGACCCTGCTGGAACAGGAAGGCTTTTTGCGCATGGTGCCGCGGCGCGGCATTTACATCGTGCGCAAGAGCAAGCGGGAAATCGTCGAGATGATCCAGATGTGGGCGGCGCTCGAAAGTATGGCGGCGCGCCTCGCCACGCTGCACGCCAGCGACGAGGAAATCGCCCGCCTGCGCCACATGTTCGACAATTTCCGCGACGCGACGCCGGCCGAGCACATCGCCGAGTATTCGGACGCGAACATCGCGTTTCATCAGGCAATCGTCGAGTTGTCGAAGTCGCAGATCATTCTCGACACGATCAAGAACATCTTCATCCACGTACGGGCAATCCGGCGCATGACCATTTCGCAGAGCGACCGCGCGTCGCGTTCGATCGTCGATCATCTGCGGATCATCGAGGCGCTGGAGCAGCGCGATACCGAACTGGCCGAGCGGCTGGTGCGTCAGCATTCGCTGGATCTCGCGGCGTTCGTCGAGGCGAATTGCGATTTTCTGGACTGATGGCTGCTGGAGTCTGCGACTGGACGTGGCGGACTGAAGAAAGGCCCGCGGTGTGAAAACACCGCGGGCCTTTTCGTTTGCGCGCCGCTCGCGAGGCCTGTTCACAGCCGAGGGATAAACCTCGCTTGACGGCTTCAAAAATATGGTATGTGATATATCAACAGCGAGCCAAACGCATCGCGAATCGGTGTTTTCCCTTGGCGGAGCATGAAAGCCAACGGATTTTTCGCCGCAAAGCCATGACTGGTAAGCAATAGCGCCACGCAACCCCGAAGCGGACGTCCTCGAAATTGGCCTTGCTTGAATGTGATATATCACATACGGTATGTAGCGCGGCCAGCAAGACGTCGGTGACGACGGGCGCATGTCGAAGCGAATGCGGCCGTCGATGACCGTTGCACAACCGAGTGACAGGAGACAACCATGTCCGCAGTTGTTTCATCCCTGAGTCCGAAACCGGGCAGCACGACAGCCGATGACACGCTCAGGCAGAAAACCCGCGATGCCGGCGTCATCTCGGGCGGCCATCTGGTTGCGAAGGCGCTGAAAAACGAAGGGGTCGACACGATCTTCACGCTGTGCGGCGGCCACATCATCGACATCTACGACGGCTGCGTCGACGAGGGAATTCGCATCATCGACGTGCGCCACGAGCAGGTCGCCGCCCACGCGGCCGACGGCTACGCGCGTCAGACCGGCAAGCTCGGCTGCGTGGTCACGACCGCCGGCCCCGGCTGCACGAACGCGGTGACGGGCATCGCCACGGCGTTCCGGTCCGAGAGCCCGGTCCTGCATATCGGCGGACAGGGCGCGCAGACGCAGCACAAGATGGGCTCGCTGCAGGACCTCCCGCACGTCGACATCATGGCGCCGATCACCAAGTTCGCCGCCAGCGTGTCGAGCACTGAACGGGTCGCGGACATGATCTCGATGGCGGCGCGCGAGTGCTTCAACGGCGCGCCCGGCCCGTCCTACCTGGAAATTCCGCGCGACGTGCTCGACCGCGAAGTGGACGTGACGCGCGCGATCGTGCCGCAATCGGGGCACTATCGGGCGTCGACGAAATCGGTCGGCGATCCGCGCGACATCGAAAAACTCGCGGACATTCTCGTGAATGCCGAGCGGCCCGCGATTCTGTACGGGCAGCAGGTGTGGACCGCGCGCGGCCATGAAGAGGCGATCGCGCTACTGCGCGGCATCGACATCCCCGGCTATTTCAACGGTGCGAGCCGCGGGCTGCTGCCGCCGGGCGATCCGCACCATTTCGACCGCACACGTTCGCAGGCGTTTGCGAATGCCGACGTGCTGATCGTCGTCGGCACGCCGTTTGATTTCCGCATGGGTTACGGCAAGCGCATCAGCAAGGAGCTGACGCTGGTGCAGATCGACATGGACTACCGGACGGTCGGCAAGAATCGCGATATCGACCTGGGCCTCGTCGGCGATCCGGGCGCAATCCTGGCGGCCGTGCTGCAAGCCGCGAGCGGCCGCCTGAAAGACGACAAGCGCCAGGCGCGCCGCAAGTGGATGGCGCAGTTGCAGGACGCCGAAGCGAGCGCGACCGAAAAACTCATGCCGCTCTTCAAGTCGAATAGCTCGCCGATTCATCCGTACCGCGTCGCTTACGAGCTCAACGAATTCCTCTCCGACGACACCGTCTACATCGGCGACGGCGGCGACGTCGTGACGATTTCCGCGCAAGCGGTGCGCCCGCGCCGTCCGGGTCAATGGATGGACCCGGGCGCGCTCGGCTCGCTCGGCGTGGGCACTGGCTTCGCGCTCGCGGCCAAGCTCGCGCATCCGCACAAGGAAGTGCTGTGCTACTACGGCGACGGCTCGTTCGGCATGACCGCGTTCGACATGGAAACCGCCAACCGCTTCGGCGCGCCGTATCTCGCAGTGATCGGCAACAACTCGGCGATGAATCAGATCCGCTACGGCCAGCTCGCCAAATACGGCGCAGAGCGCGGCAATGTTGGCAACCTGCTGAGCGATGTGCCGTTCAGCAAGTTCGCTGAAATGCTCGGCGGCCACGGCGAGGAAGTGCGCGATCCGGCGCAGATTGCCGGCGCATTGCAGCGCGCCCGCGAAGCGATTCATCGCACCGGCCGCTCGGCGGTGGTCAACATCTGGGTCGACCCGCGCGAGTACGCACCGGGCACGAAGAACCAGACTATGTACAAGTAAATCGCAGCCTTCAGGAGACACGACATGAGCAAAGCACTCGACGGTGTGCGCATTCTCGATTTCACGCATGTGCAATCGGGACCGACCTGCACGCAATTGCTGGCATGGTTCGGCGCGGACGTAATCAAGGTGGAGCGGGCCGGCGCAGGCGACATCACGCGCGAGCAGTTGCGCGATATTCCGGACGTGGACAGCTTGTACTTCACAATGCTCAATCACAACAAGCGTTCGGTCACGATCGATACGAAGAACCCGGAAGGAAAGCAGGTGCTCGAAGCGTTGATCCAGAAATGCGACGTGCTGGTGGAGAACTTCGCGCCGGGCGCGCTGGATCGCATGGGGTTCACCTGGGAGCGCATTCAGGAACTGAATCCGCGCATGATCGTGGCGTCGGTGAAGGGCTTCGGTCCCGGGCCTTATGAGGACTGCAAAGTCTACGAGAACGTCGCGCAATGCGCGGGCGGCGCGGCCTCGACGACCGGCTTCGACGACGGCCCGCCGGTCGTGAGCGGCGCGCAGATCGGCGATAGCGGCACGGGCTTGCATCTGGCGCTCGGCATCGTCACGGCGCTGTATCAGCGTACGCATACCGGTCGCGGTCAGCGCGTGCTCGCGGCAATGCAGGACGGCGTGCTCAATCTGTGCCGCGTGAAACTGCGCGACCAGCAGCGGCTCGATCGAACCGGCGTGATGAAAGAGTATCCGCAATATCCGAACGGGACGTTCGATGAAGCGGTGCCGCGTGCGGGCAATGCGTCCGGCGGTGGCCAACCGGGCTGGATTCTGAAGTGCAAGGGCTGGGAAACCGACCCGAACGCGTATATCTACTTCATCACGCAGGCGCCGGTATGGGCGAAGATCTGCAACGTGATCGGCAAGGAAGAGTGGGCCACGGACCCTGACTACGCGACGGCCCCTGCGCGCCTGCCGCGTCTGAAGGAGATTTTCGCCGAGATCGAGCGCTGGACGATGACCAAGACCAAGTTCGAGGCCATGCAGATCCTCAACAAGTACGATATTCCGTGCGGGCCGATCCTGTCGATGAAGGAAATCGCCGCGGAGCCTTCGCTGCGCAAAACCGGCACGATTGTCGAAGTGGATCATCCGACGCGCGGCAAGTATCTGACAGTTGGCAATCCTATCAAACTGTCCGACAGTCCGACCGAGGTCAAACGCTCGCCGCTGCTCGGCGAGCATACGGATGAAGTGATGGCTGAACTCGGCTATTCGCCTGAGCAGATCAGCGCGTTGCGTACGGCCGGCGCGATCTAGTCGCGCGCAACCGGCAGTCAAGGTCCGTAGTCAACGAAAGGTCGTGCGCAAGCGCGCAGGGAGCGATGAATGGATACGTGGATGCGGTTCAAGTCGAACGACGGTGGCATCGTGTTCGGCCGGGTAGAAGGTGGCTATCTGCACGAATACGAGAGTCTCGAGCGGCCCGTGCCGACCGGGGCGGTGCTGTCGTCGCGCGCGCTGACGCCGCTGGCGCCTTGCGCGCCCGGCAAGATCGTTGCGCTGTGGAACAACTATCACGCGCTGGCGGCGAAGCTCGACAAACCCGTGCCCGCGCATCCGCTCTTTCTGCTCAAGCCGGCGGGCTCGGTGATCGGTTCGGGCGAGCCGATCCAGCGACCGCCCGGCTACGCGGGCAAGATTGTCTATGAAGGCGAACTCGGCATCGTGATCGGCCGGCGCTGCCGCAATGCGAGCCTCGAAGAGGCGGCCGATGCGATCTTCGGCTACACCCCAGTCAACGATGTGACCGCCGCCGATCTGCTGAATGAGAATCCGCACTTTCCGCAGTGGTGCCGCGCGAAAGGATTCGATACGTTCTGCTGTATCGGACCCGCGATCGTCTCCGGTTTCGACTGGCGGCCAGCGCGTCTCGTGACGATGCTCGATGGCGTCGAACGGCAGAACTATCCGCTCGCCGACATGGTGTTTTCGCCCGCTGAGCAGGTGAGCATGATCTCGCAGGATCTCACGCTGGAACCCGGCGATGTGATCGCGTGCGGGACGTCGGTGGGCGTCGGATCGATCAGGGATGGCGCGATGGTGTCGATCACGATCGACGGAATCGGCACGCTCAGCAATACGTTGAGCGCCGCCGGGCGCACCGATGCCGCTGGGCAGTCCGGGACAGCCGCGACGGCGGGAGTTGTCTGAAGGCGCAGAAGTATGCGGCCCCTGAGCCGCGTCCTTGCATCGCAAACCGGAGGGTCACGCATGCTGCAAACGTCTGACAGTGCCGCGTGGATGAGCGTGTTTTTGGCGCTGGCAGCGGCTCTTGCCGCCGCGTTGGCCTCTGTGTTGACGGTTGCGCTTGCCGCGGTCGGGCAACGGCTGCTGGACCGCAAATCGACTCGTCGACCGTATTGGCACGCGGGCGCGTTGGCCGCCGTGCTTGCAGGATTGCTAGCGGCGGGAACGGGGGCGAGCGACGCGGTGATCGACGCGTCGGTGGCAGGCGCCGTGTTCGGCGCATGGCTCGTGCGCGGCTGTGATCTGACGCGGCGGCCACGTCTTGTTACGCTGCTGGGCAGCGGCATGGGCCTCGCCGTTATGTCGGGCGGGATAGTGCGCTATCTGTCGGCGGCAACGGGGCGCGCGAATGCCGAGCGAATCGAACTCTATGCCGCGGTATTCATTGGTGCGCTGATCTTCGCCACTTGCGCGATTGCGTTGTGCAAATTACGCGGTGCGCTGCAGTTGAAGGCAGTGACGCGTCCGGGCCACCGCATCGTCAATCTATTTGCGATCTTGCTGTGCGCCTGGCTGGGCTACGGCTTCGTGACCGAGCAGGCGCAGCCGTTCGGACTTGCCGCGCTGCTTGCAATGAGCGCGCTGGCATGCTCGCTGGGCGTGCATCTGATGATCAGCCGCGAGTATTCCGCAGCCGGCGATGCGAGCCACGTGAGCCACGCGTTACACGTGCATGCGTTTGCCGCGCGTTGCGGTGGCCTCGCGCTGGACAAGCGAGGACTGCTCGCACAGATCGAGTGGCATGGCGGAGAGGAACCGGCATGGACACCACGCGAGACGGGCACGCTGCGCGCGTCGGCATATCGATACCGTCGAGGAGGGCATGACGGCGCGAGCGTGACGAGGCGTCAACGCATGCGCGCCTGGCATCGCCCGACTCATTTCATCGCGCGCCGCTGAATATGAAAATGCCCACATATCGAACGGCAAGCGTGAAGCGCGGCGGGCCTGACGTGACCCTCAGCCCGCCGATGTTTTCAGTCCGCCGCCACCGCGAACTCGCTGTAGTACTGGTCTTTCTTGTGCAAGATCAGTTGCGCGAGAAAGTCTGCATCGTATGCGCGGTGAAGATGGCTGTGATACCGCTCGATGTATGCCGTGATGCGGGCCACTTCGCCACTGAATTCCTTCAGCATGTCGAGTGTCGCGCGGTCCCAGCGAAAGCGCAGACCGAGGTCGCTGAACGCGGCGTTGTAGGCGCTCAGATGAGCGTCGTCGGGATGGTCGGCGGAAAGACGGGCAGTGCCCGTGCTGGCGGTGCGAGATTCAACCGGAACGTGGTTCATGATCGGCCTCCTGGGCTGCCAAGTGAGAGAACACGCTTGCAGCATAGAAGTACTGATAGATTTACAATAGTTAAAGTTTTATTGGTTTTTCATAACCTACTGCTTATACACGCTCAATTCCCTGACGCGCGTGATCTTCTCGATCAGATCCGCGCCTTCTTCCATCAGGAAGCGTTTGAACGCGACCGCAACCGGCGGCAGGCGTTTGTTCTTGCGGTGCACGACGTACCAGTTGAGCATTACCGGGAAACTCTCGACATCGAGCACGACCAGATGCCCCAGCTGCAATTCGAGGCTGATGGTGTGCGCGGAGAGAAACGCGATGCCCATGCCGGCGATTACCGCCTGCTTGATCGTCTCGGTGCTTTTGATTTCCATCGCGATCTTCAGATTGGAGAGACGGCCGGCAAAGCCTTCTTCCATCGAATTCCACGTATCCGAGCCGCGCTCGCGCACGATGAACGCCTCGTTTGCCAATTGGCTGAACTTGATGTTGCGCTTGTGGGCAAGCGGATGCGTGGGTGCCGCCACGATCACGTACGGGTGCGGCGCGAACGGCTCGTTGGTCGCGTCGGTTTCGTGCGGGGGGCGCACCATGACCGCGATATCGGTCTGGTTGGTCGCGAGTTGATGCAGCAGTTCTTCGCGATTGTGCACGGCGAGATTGAGTACGACACCCGAATATCGGCGCGTGAATTCTGCCAGCAGCCGCGGAAAGAAGTAATCACCGGCACTAATTACCGCGACATTCAGCTTGCCGCCGGAAACGCCCTTGAGCTGACTCATCGCTTCGTCGACTTCATGGAACTGCTGAATGATCGCGCGGCTGTAGTGGAGCATTTCAGTGCCGGCCGGCGTCAGATAGATCTTTTTGCCCAATTGTTCGAAGAGCGGCAGGCCGGCATGTTCTTCGAGTTGCCGGACCTGGGTGGAAACGGCGGGCTGCGTCAGATGCAATTCCTCTGCGGCGCGCGAGAAGCTCAAGTGGCGCGCCACCGTTTCGAAGACCTTCAATTGCCGCAGAGTCGCATTGCGCATTGTCATCGCCGATATATAAGCAAATGTGAATCGACATAATAACAAACTTTAATTATTAGTAATTCAGCAATCACCCTAGCATGGCTCTGTATAAGGAAGCGAAATTGCCGGTGAAGTATGCGGGTTAACGCTCAGACGCCAAGCGTGGCGGACGAAACAGCCCGGCAAGTTTTTATGTCAACGCATTAATTGTCGGAATAATCGGCTTGCGGAAATCGTGATGTTTTGAGTTTGATGTTTTTTTAAAGAAGTCGAAAAATAAACAATTAAATCTTCCCGAATAGCAAGGCTTTTCGGGTTTAAACCATAAGGTGGGACACATACAGCGCGGCGGGTTCCCCGAAGGAAACTGCCTTCGGGACGTTGACCGGCCGCACTAAATACATAGTGGAGACAAGGCTCATGGACAATATCACCCAGCAAACCCCGACTCGAATGTTTTGGAGCGGTCGTTGGTGGCAACTCGTTATCGGCATAGTGTGCATGGCGCTCGTGGCCAATCTGCAATACGCGTGGACGTTGTTCGTCGGACCGATGAACGCCAGGCATCACTGGGGCGAAGCGTCCATCCAGCTTGCCTTCACTATTTTCATCCTGACTGAAACGTGGCTCGTGCCGTTCGAGGGCTGGCTGGTCGACCGGTTCGGGCCACGGCCCGTGGTTGCGGCGGGCGCGGTATGCGCGGGCTTGTCGTGGGTGATGAATTCGTACGCGACGACGTTGGGCGTGCTGTATGCGTCGGCGGTCATCGGCGGGATTGGCGCGGGTGGCGTGTACGGCACGTGTGTCGGCAATGCGCTCAAGTGGTTTCCCGATCGGCGCGGTCTCGCCGCGGGTCTGACGGCCGCGGGCTTCGGCGCGGGCGCGGCGATCACGGTGATTCCGATTGCCAACATGATTACGCGCTCGGGATACGAGCATGCGTTCTTCTTCTTCGGCATCCTGCAGGGCGTCAGCATTCTGCTGCTAGCGTTGCTTCTGGTGAGGCCGGCGCTGCGCCAGAAAGCGATCCGCCCGAGCAAATTCGCGGTGTCGAAGGCCGACTTTACATCGCGCCAGATGATCAAGACACCGGTGTTCTGGGTGATCTACGTGTCGTTCGTGGCAGTCGCGGCGGGCGGTCTGATGGCGACTGCGCAAATCGGTCCAATCGCGAGAGACTGGGGCCTCGCTCGCATTCCGATGTCGTTCCTCGGCATGACCTTGCCGCTGCTCACCGTCACGCTTTCGATCGATAACATCTTCAACGGCTTGACGCGTCCGCTGTGCGGTTTCATCTCCGACAAGATCGGCCGCGAAAACACGATGTTCCTGATCTTCATCGGCGAGGGCCTGGCGTTGCTCGGCTTGATGCAGTTCGGCAGCAATCCGTACGCGTTCATGACGTTCGCCGCGCTGATCTTCCTTTTCTGGGGAGAGATCTTCTCGATCTTCCCGGCGATCTGCGCCGATACGTTCGGCAGCAAATATGCAACGGCGAACGCGGGCACGTTGTACACCGCGAAAGGCACGGCGGCTTTGCTGGTGCCGGTCGCATCGGTGCTCGCCGCAGCGGGCGGCTGGAGTCTCGTTTTCATCGTGTCCGCCGTGATCACGATCGCCGCGGGCATCTCCGCGAAGTTCGTGCTCGCGCCGATGCGCGCGCGCTGGATCGAATCGGCCAACGAGCCGCAAGGCGTGCTGGCGGTCGCGGGCAACAACGGCAAGGCTTCACGCCTGAGCCACTGGCCTGAACAGTCCGGGGAATGACATGAGTGGCACGCGCGCGTCAGTCTCGTCATGAACGTATCGTTGCAGCAGCTCAAGGTGTTTGTCGCCGTCGCGCGTGAGCGGAGTTTCACGCGCGCGGCGCGCGAGTTCGATTTGACGCAGTCGGCAGTGAGCCGCTGTGTGCGCGAACTCGAAGACGCCGTTGAGTTGAAACTGTTCGACCGCACCACACGCCAGGTTCAATTGACGAATGCGGGCGCGAGTCTGGAGCGAAGAATCGGCCGCTTGCTCGACGAAATCGAATTGACTTTGCTCGCCGAGCGCACGGCTTACGACGGACATACCGGCGTCGTGGTGCTGGCGAGCAATCCGGTGTTGTCGTCGGGCTGGGTTGCGCAGGCGCTTGCACGCTGCGCGTCGGCGTTTCCCGAGTTGGTCGTGTCCGTCAGGGATCAGTCGCAAAGCGCCGTGCTCGCGAGTGTGGAACACGGTGAGGTGGACTTCGGCGTGATATCGCTGGCCGAACCGTTCGACCACGATTTGCTGCACGCGCAAGTGGTCTTCACGACGCCGCTGCACGCGGTGATCACGCCCACACATCCGTTGGCCCGGCACGACAGCATTGCGTGGCGCGCGCTGCGCGAATGGGGGATCATCACGCTGAATGCGGACACGGGTGTTCGCGCGGCGCTCGACCTTGCGTTCAACGCGAATGAATTGAAGCGGCGGCCGTTGCAGGAACTTGGCCATGTCGCCGCAGTGTCGCGAATGGTCGAGTTGGGCCTTGGCGTCGGCGTGTTGCCGGTCGATGCGCATTGGCCGTCGCCGGGTGAAGCGCTAGTGAGCCGGCCTCTGGTTCCGGAAGTGACCGTCGCCACGTTGCTGGTGCATCGCCGGAATCGTTCCCTTCGACCGAATGCTGCCGCGGCCTGGACGCAGTTCGCCGCGCCGTCTGCGTCACAATCAGTCTCGCGCACGGCCGTTGCGCAAAGCCGAACCGTCTTGCACGAGCCTTAGGGTCGGCCTCGATTGCTGGCGCTTCTGTTCAGTTGCCTCCGCCAGCAGTCCGCCACGTAACATCCACTCAAGGAGCTTCATGATGGAAACTGAAACCGACCTCAGACACCATGATTTGCTGATCGACGGCAAGCGCCTGCCGCCCGGCACCGGCGAGTATTCCGTCGACATCAACCCCGCCACCGAAGAACCGATCGCGCTGGTGGCCCAAGGCAGCGCCGCTGACGTGGATACGGCAGTGCAGGCGGCACGCGCCGCGCTGAAGGTGTGGAACTCGATCCGCGCGGCCGAGCGCGGCCGCATTCTGGCGCGGCTCGCGGGCCTGATGCGCGACAATCTCGACGAACTCGCCGCACTCGAAAGTCTCGACGCCGGCAAGCCGATTGCCGCTGTGATGCGCCAGGACATTCCAGCCGCGATAGATACGCTCGAATACTACGCAGGCTGGTGCGACAAGATCAACGGTCAGGTGGTGCCGGCGCGCCCCGATGCGCTGACGTACACGGTGCGCGAGCCGGTGGGCGTGGTTGCCGCGATCGTGCCGTGGAATTTCCCGCTGATGATCGGCATGTGGAAGATCGCGCCGGCCCTCGCATGCGGCTGCACGCTGATCGTCAAGCCCGCCGAAATCACGCCGCTTACCGCGTTGCGCATCGGCGAGCTGGCGCTCGAAGCGGGCGTACCTCCCGGAGTACTGAATATCGTCACCGGCAAGGGGCGTGTGGTCGGCGATGCGCTGGTGGCTCACCCGGGCGTCGACAAAGTGACGTTTACGGGCTCGCCGTCGGTCGGGCGCGGCATTTTGCAAGGCGCCGCCGTCAACTTCAAACGCGTCACGCTGGAGCTCGGCGGCAAGTCGGCGAACCTGATCTTCCCGGATGCGAATCTCGACAATGCGGTGCGCGCCGCGGCCTCGGGCATTTTCTTCAATACCGGCCAGGTGTGTTCGGCAGGTTCGCGCATCCTCGCGCATCGCGACGTGTACGACGAAGTGGTCGAGCGCCTCGCCGCGCGCGCGAAGTCGATCAAGATCGGCGATCCGTCGGCGCGTGAAACGTCGATGGGTCCACTCATCTCCGCCGCGCAGATGAAAACCGTGCTCGGCTATGTCGAAGCGGGAAGAGCCGAAGGCGCATCGCTCGTGACCGGCGGTTCGCGGATCGGCGATCGCGGCTTCTTCGTCGAGCCGACGGTGTTCGCCAACGTCGAACACGAAATGCGCATTTCGCAGGAAGAGATTTTCGGTCCGGTTGCCAGCGTGATTCGCTTCGACGACGAAGCCGATGCGCTCAGGATTGCCAATGGTACGTTGTACGGCCTTGCGGCCGGGGTGTGGAGCGCGGACATCGGACGGGTGCACAGGGTGGCGCGGGACCTGAAGGCGGGAACCGTGTGGATCAATACCTACGGCTATACCGACGTGCGTCTGCCGTGGGGCGGGGCCGGCGACTCGGGCTTCGGCCGCGAGCATGGCGACGTCGCGATTGAAAACTTCACCGAGCCGAAGGCGGTGTGGCTGGCGATCGATCAATAGCGCCGGTAGCGGAGTCAACGAGAAAAAGGATCGAACGCGTACAGCGTTCGATCCTTTTCTATCGCGGCAAATGCCACGAACAACGGAACGTCGCGACGCTCCGCTCAATCGCCCTGCAATGCCATCCGCTCACGCAGCTTGATCAGCGCAAGCACCACGTCGATGGTGGGCGTCGGCTCGGCGACGAGGCGGCCCATTTCCTGTACTACCGTCAACAGCGGATCGATTTCCATCGGGCGGCGATTTTCCAGGTCGACCAGCGTCGATGTCTTATGCGCGCCGACCGCGCCCGCGCCATCGATCCGCTTTTCCACATCGACCCGAAAGTGCACGCCGAATTGTTCGGCAATGCGCTTTGCTTCGAGCATCATCGTGCGTGATACCGCGCGCGTGCCCGGGTCGCTGGTGAGCACGTCGAGCGTGGCATGCGTCAAGGCGCTGATCGGGTTGAAGCACAGATTGCCCCACAGCTTGAGCCAGATTTCGTCGCGGATGTTGTCGCGAATCGGCGCATCGAAACCTGCCGCCTGCATGATTTCGTGCAACTGCTGAATGCGGGGCGTGCGTTCGCCGCTCGGCTCGCCGATCGGAAATTTCTTGCCGTACACATGCTTGATGACACCCGGCTCGACGATCTCCGCAGCGGGATACAGCACGCAGCCGATCGCCCGTTCGGGACCGAGCTTGGTCCATTGAGTGCCGTCCGGGTCGACGCTTGCGAGGCGCGTGCCCGCGAAGCGTCCGCCGTGTTGATGGAAGTACCAATAGGGAATGCCGTTGACACCGGTGACGATCGCCGTGTGCTTGCCGAGCAGCGGCTGCATCGCATCGACCACGCCGGGCAGCGAATGCGCCTTCAGCGTGATGATCACGAAGTCCTGTACGCCGAGTTCGCGCGGGTCCGACGTGCAGCGAACCGGCGCGCTGAAAGTCTCGCCGTCCATGATCAGACGCGCGCCATGTTCGCGCATGGCCGCCAGATGTGCGCCGCGCGCGATGAAACTCACGTCCGCGCCGGCGCGTGCGAGTTGCACGCCCATCAAACCGCCAATTGCTCCCGCTCCGAAGATACAGATCTTCATGATGCCGCTCCCGTGACTGTGAAAAGTCGCTTGCCCGCTGCCGCAGACGCCGTGCGCGGCAGCAGGTCACTGTCCGAGCATAAAGGGGCGGGACGAATGCAGATAGTTAAAGTTTCTCGGCCAAAGCATTAGTGATCGTTTATGGAAGAGGGGCCGGGGACACATGGGGGCAGAGCGGTTCAGCGCTGATCTAATTTGCCTTGCGCAGCCTCACCCCCGCCTCACCAACAAAAAACTCACGCCGATCGCCGCCAGAAACCCGCCGCAAACGCGATTGAACCACCGCCGAACCTTCGCGCGCACCAGCCATTTCCCGAGATGCATCCCCGCCCACGAATACAGCGCGACCGCCACCCATTCGAGCACCAGGAAGCTCGCGCCGAGCACCGCGAACTGCGCCAGTATCGGCTTCGCGACATCGACGAATTGCGGCAGGAACGCGGTGAAGACCAGAATCGCTTTCGGGTTGCCCGCGGCGACGAGAAACTCCTGCCGCGCGATTCGTCCGAGCGAAGCGTCCTGCGGTTGCGAGGTGTCGATTGCCGGCGCATCGCTGCGCCATAGTTGAATGGCCAGCCAGATCAGATACGCGGCGCCGGCCAGTTTGATCGCCAAAAAGAACCACTCCGACGCATGCAATACGACGGCGAGTCCGGTTGCGGCGAGCACCAGCATCATCGCGAATGCGACCAGCCGGCCCGTGCCGCCGACGAATGCCGTCATGAAACCATGCCGCGCCGCCACGTTGATCGACAGGAGGTTGTTGGGCCCGGGGGCGAGGTTGATCGCGAAACAGGCGGGCAAGAAGAATAGCCAGGCAGTGAGGGACATGATGATTTGCAACGTGAACGTAGGATTCTGAAGAATCGCGCCGCAAGACGGCGCGACACGTCTAACCGGATTGTAGCGAAGACCGTCTGTCGCAATGTCGGCAGCTTCAACGCCGGTGCGTTCAATTCACGGCTTTGACGAACCCCGGATCGCCAATCAACGCGTCGACGCTCAGCTTCACCGTATCTTCAATCGCGATGATGCTATTGGTGAATTTCGGCGACTGCTGTTTCACTGTCTTCGTGGTCGAGAACACGACTTTGCGAGTCGCGGTATCGGTGACCACGTAGCGCATCTTCAACGTCCAGAAGGCCGGCGACCGCGCGTCGTCGACTGTGAACGTTTCGATGCTGCCGCTGAGCACGCGCTTGCCGTCGTCGATGTGAAAGCCCGCAATCTGCAAACTGCGCGCGACACTGTTGCGCACGGTTACCGCAACATCGTCTTTGAGGACGATGCCGGTCATCGCCGTGTTTTCGATGCGATTCGGCGAAACTTGTCCTCCGCGAGCGGGCAAGTAGGCGAAGTCGCGAGTCGGGGCAACGCTGAGCCAGCCGGTAGGATGCGCGTTCGCGCGCGGCGCGCTGCTGTTCAGGCCGAACCACGACCATGAGCACGCGGACAGCAGCAACGGCAGCGCGACGGCGCCGCAACCCTTGAGCATGGTGGAGCTCAACGGTGCGCGCGCGGCGCTGGTCGAGCGCGGCAAAGCCAGGCCCGGTTGCGGCGACTCAGGCGCTGTGCTGGAAAAAGCGGCAGTCGAGGTCAGAGGCGTAGCCCTTTTCAATGGAGTCAACTCTGTAGAGAACAGCATGGTAACAGCGAGCCGGGCCCATGGGCGTCCCGAGCGAGGCACGCGTCGAAGTCCAGCGGCGCTCGTGCCGATGCTCCCGCTTCCTCAAAAGAATCCCGCCTTGCCTTGCGTCATATCCACCAGCGCTCGCTGCGCATCGTCGAGCGCGTTGACGGGTAACCGGATCGTCATCTTCACCAGCATGGCATAAGCGCTATCCACCAGCGCATAGCCTTGGGCATCGATCCATCGGCGCACTTTGGCCTCGTCCGCGTAGCTCACCTCGACGCTCAGCGAAACTTGAGCAATCCTTTCTATTCGCGGCGCGTCCAGCAAAGCGGAAGCGATTGCATCGGTGTACGCGCGCACCAGACCACCGGCGCCGAGCTTCACGCCGCCGTAATAGCGCACGACGGCGGCCAGCACGCCATCCAGATCGTGGTGCCGCAGCACTTCGAGAATCGGCCGGCCTGCGGTGCCGGAGGGTTCGCCGTCGTCGGACATGCCGGACTGGCCGCCGGCGAGCAGCGCCCAGCATACATGCGTCGCGGCGGGATGTTCATCGCGCAGCCGACGCAACTCGGCCATGGCGGCATCGCGGTCGGCCACCGGTATTGCGAAGGCGATGAAGCGGCTCTTGCGGATCTCGAGTTCCGCGCTCAACACCGCGGGCAAAGTGTAGGTGGGCAAGGCAAGGACTTCAGTGGATGAAAAAGTGCAGGCCACAAGCGGCTCCAGCTCGTCATGGTAACGGATCGCTGCCGCATCACGCGCCCCTCTTCCACGCATCACGCATGCGTTGCTTGGGCGCCGCGTTTGTTCGCCGGCCTGGCGCGTTGCCTCACCGCGGCATGATATCGGCGCGCCACGTGCGGATCCAAGTCCGCGCATTGGTCTACAATTGCCGGCTGAACGCGCGCGAGTCCATTGAATGCCGCGCGTCAAGGAGACGACATGCTTGACCTATCCACGTTGGGGACTTTCGTTGCCGTCGTGCTCGGGCTTTTTCTGATTCCGGGCCCGGCGGTGTTGCTGGTTTTGACGCGCACCGTGCACGGCGGACGTAAGGCCGGCATTCTCACCGGCCTGGGTATTGCCGCCGGCGATTTCATGCACACGCTGGGCGCGGCGGTCGGCTTTTCCGCGCTGCTGATGACCTCCGCGCTCGCGTTCAACGCGGTGAAATTTGTCGGCGCCGCCTATCTCGTCTATCTGGGTGTTCGCGCGTTGCGCGAGAAAAAGCTGGCGGGCAGCCCGCAGATGCCGGCGGTGGCGCCGCTATCGGCCTCGAAAGCGTTCTTTCAGGCGATTCCCGCCGAAGTGTTGAATCCCAAGACCGCGTTGTTTTTTCTCGCGTTTCTGCCGCAGTTCGTGCGTCCGGAACACGGTTCCACGTTTGCGCAGTTCATCACGCTAGGATTGATCTTCGTCGGCATGAGCGCGCTTTACACGACGTTGTTGGTGTTGACCATCGGCCCGGTGGGCAAACTCGTCAAGCGTTTGACGTGGCTGACTCGCTGGCAGAACAAGATCATCGGCGTGCTGTTCATTTCGCTCGGCCTGCGCGTGGCTACGCAAACGCGCTAAGCGGTCCGCGCAACCGTCTCGCACTGCGACGGTCGAATGCAGTCGCGCTCTGGTTACATGTTGCGGCGCTGCCGTCTCAGGCGCCCTTCGCGCGTATAGCCCATCTGGCTTTGCGTGCGAGCGGCGAGCTTGTCCTGTTCGGCGCGGCTCATCTGCCGGGTGTCGTCGATGTCGCCGACTCGCAATACTTCCTGCGCCATTCTGATGCGCAGCGTCATCAACGGTTCACCGCGTTCGACCAGCGCGCGGTCCGCCATACGGGCCTGCTGGACGCCGCTGTCGATCAGGTTGCGCAGTTCCAGCAGCGTGAGCCGCTGCCGCTGGATCTCGAGAATGAGCCGCCGAACCGCTGGCTCGTCGTGCGTGCGCCACCAGGCGCGCAATTCTGCGAGCGTGGGCGGGTCGAAAGGTGGGATACGCATTGTTCAGACGAAAAATACTGTATATATGTACAGTGTGCGCCGGGAGACCGGTGGTGTTCAAGGGGTGAAAGTCCCCGACGTTGTAAGAAATAGCGACTCACAATGTCCCCGAGTCATGCGTGGCAAGCCGCGAGGCGTGTTGCGAAGC
>NZ_VTUZ01000019.1 GCF_008369935.1 Paraburkholderia panacisoli
ATTGCCCGTGTGAAAGTAGGTAATCGTCAGGCTCCCCCGCAGTGAACAGAAACCCCACCCCCAAAAGGTGGGGTTTCTGCGTTTGGGGCGCCCGAATCCGGTGGGCGCAACGGCAGAAAACGGTTGCGAAACCGCGCTCCATCCTCTCCCCGCACGTCACGGCTTCCCGATCCGCTACGCCCCGTCCTGATAATTCTGTCAGTTTCCTAGACTACAACGTACGCCGATGCCGGGTGCGTGTTATGAGTGCGCTCAAGTGAGCACCTGGCGCTGTGGGCCGTTGCTCACCCATTGAAGCAGGATGGCATCGGGGCGGTCCTCGTATGGTTTCCGAATGCGCGCCGATAAGGTCAGAGGTCTGCAAGCGGCGGCTCAAGAGTCGCGTTCGCGGGGACCCGCCGAGGCAGCCTCGCAATCCTCACCAGCGCCATTGCGAATGATCTGCGAACCGTTGTTACCCGCCAATGCGCAGACGATCAACCGTCGACAATGGCTGCAGGAGATCGGCCTGTCGATCGATATCTTCAAGCGCCGAGGAGCTCCGCTGAACCTCTTCGCTTCGTTCTTCCTTTACAAAGCGTCCTGTTGCCGGAGAACGGAATCGGCGGCCATCAAGGACCAAAGCTCAAACATGTTGTGGATCGCAGTCACATTGCCGCGCTTGTCGCTGGAAGCGGTGAAGCCTCTCACGCCGCTTCCGGATGGTTCGCTCGCCAAACCGAATCGGCGTGAGCCGAGCGACAGGGCAAGCCTGTCTCAATCCGCCGGCGACATCAACGAGAGGCGTTGTTATGGGCTGGCCGGTCACGCGGACATTCTAATACCGGTTCTCGACGCATTGCGCGCTGGAGTCCAGGCGGGCCGTTTGCGTTCATGCGCATTGGCGCTGGCGCCAGGACTGAAGCTGCTTGCCGCCGATGCAACCCGCGAAACTCAGGCATCCGAAGCGATAGCGCTTGCGTTGCTGACACATGCCCGAAAGTATCGCTTGCCGACGCGCATATCTTGTTGCTGGAAGTCGGTTCCGGCTTGAGATTGTCGGAGGTCTGCGCACGTCGTTTTCGCGGGTGTCGGGCACGGTGGCGGAGTTCGGCTATACGGCGCGCATCGCTTGTGCGCCGAGCGTCCGGGGCGCGTGGCTATTGGCGCAGGCACGCGCCGCCAGGCACGGACGTCGCTGGCATCTGGTGAAAGAGACTTCGCTCGCGCATGTTCTCGAGGGTTTATCCGTAGCGTTGCTGCTGGTGGCGCAGGCGCATCGCGATGCGTTCTCGCATGTCGGCTGCACGACGCTTGCCGATTGCGCCGGTTGCCAAGGTCGGGCGTGGTGCGTCGTTTCGGCAGCGGGATTCTTGATCTGCTCGCACAGGCGTATGGCACGCGGGCGGACCCGCGCGAATCGTTTCGTGCACGGCGTCGTATTATGCGCAACTAGAGTTGCCGTCGCGGGTCGATAACGCCGATGCATTGCAGTTCACCGCGCGTTGGCTGATTGTGCAGTTGGCCGGTTGACTGAGCGCGCATCATGCGGCCCTCAGCGGTTATACGTTGCTGATCGAGCATGAATCGGCGTCGCGTCATGCGCCGAAGACATCGAGTTTGAAGGTGGCGTGGGCGATACCATCGAGCGATGCCGAGCATCTGATCTGGCTGTTGCGAGAAAAGTTGACTCAGACCGTGCTGGCGGCGCCGGTCATCGAGTTGAACCTGTTTGCATCGTCACCAGGCCTTACTATCCGCGCAGCAATTGTGTGATCTGTCGCTGCGGCATGACGGTGAGCCGGACGATATGGCGCGCGGCGAGGCGCTTGAGCGCACGCGTGTTTCAACCGTCGAACACCTATGGTTTGCGCGGTCCCGCGATGCGCGTCGGCATGCATCTGATCAAGGGCCTGGCGCAGGGGGGCGCCGAGCGCATCGTGGCCGCTCGCAACGACGCGCAGTTTACCGATGTCGACGATCTGTCACGTCGCACGGCATTGACGCGGCGCGATCTCGAAGCGCTTGCCGTGGGGAATGTGTTCGCCAGTATCGCGGGTCATCGGCGCGAAGCGTGGTGGGCCGAGACCGCGCAGCACACGGTGCCGAAGCTGCTGCGCGATGCGCCGATCGCGGAACCGCCGCTCGCGTTGCCGCAGGCAGCGGAAAGCCGCGAGATCGTCGACGATTACGCGAGCCTGGGCCGGACGCTCAATCGTCATCCGCTCGCGTTGTTGCGTTCGCGCGTCCCGCAACAGCGTTTTCGCACGGCGGCTGAACTTGCCGCGTGCCGACATGGCACGCTGGCGCGGGCGTGCGGGGCATCGCCACCGTGCGGCAGCGGCTGGGCACGGCGAGCGGCACCGTGTTCGTTTCTCTCGAAGACGAAAACCGGTTCGATCAATGTGATCGTCTGGCCGTCGCTCGTGCAAAAGCAGCGCGAGGCGTTGCTGGGTTTATCGTCGCTGGGGTCTACGGTGTCTTGCAGCGCGACGGCGGCGTCGCCACTGACGGCGACCTCGCCGACAGTGTGGGGATTCAGATCGGGCGGCCCAGGGGGAACGGAAAAACAGAGGCGAAGTGATCGATCTCGTCGCCGATCGTCTCGAGGATCGCAGCGAACTGCTCGGCGAACTGTCCACGGCTAGCCGCGATTTTCATCGCGGCCGGCTGGCCGTGCCCTGGCACGCATCCATGCCAATGTCAGGCGTGCGTCTCGCCGCGCCACGGAAACGCGGCCAACACTTGCCGGATCGCCGTGTCGAACGGCGTGCGGCGGCCGATCCCGAGCGCGTCGAGCTGGCTCGACGCCAGGTGGCAGTTATGCGGACGAGGGGTCGCATCGGCCGGCGTGGACTGCGGGCTCAGGTGCGCGTCGAGTCGCAATGCTTCGGCGAGGCGCACGGCGATTTCGTACTTGGTCATCGGTTCGTCGCCGGACCACTGCACGATGCCGCGAATCGTTTCGCCACGGGCATGCCGTTCGAGCATTTGCCGGATCACCAGTGCGACGTCCGGCGTGAAGGTGGGATAGCGGATCGCCCACGCGTCCATCACGGCCGCCTTGCCGTTCGGTGACGCCGACGCGGCGATCGCCGGCACGAGACTCGTCACCGCCGATTCCGCCCAGTCGACAATCGGCCCATACAGCAGCGGCAACCGCAGCACGCAGCCGAGGTCGGTTGCCTCAGTCAGCGCGCGCTCGCCTTCGAGTTTGCTATGTCCATACGCATTGAGCGGCGCGGGCGTGGAGTCGTGCCGGTAGGGCGGGTGGGCGCCGTCGAACACATAATCGGTGGAGATCGACAGCGTCCAGGCGCCGCGCCGGCCGGCGGCCGCGGCCAGGGTGCGCACCGCATCGACATTCAGCGCGCGGGCCAGCGCCGGGTCATGCTCGCACACATCCGGCCGACGCTCTGCCGCGGCAATCACCAACGCGTGCGGCGCTTCGCGTTCGACGAATTGCTCGACTGCCTGAGCGTCGCGAATATCCAGCGCGACAGTGTCCGGCCCCGGCCTGCTGAACGCCGTGGCAACGACTTGCCAACGGGTCTGCTGCGCCAGTTCGTTGACGAGCGCGCGGCCGAGCAGCCCCGAGGCGCCAATTACGGCAACTTTGAACATGATTCGCACTCGCTTAGCGGGCTGCGCCGCCGGTTGCCGTTCCGTTCTCGACGGCGGCGACCGTGTAACCGGCCTCGTCGATGGCGGCCTTCAGCAGGTCGACCGGTTGCGCCGAATCGACTGTCACGCGGCCGGACGCGAGATCCACCCGAACCTGCGCGGCGGCATCGTGCTCACGAATGGCGTTTGTGACGGCCGTGACGCAATGCTGGCAGCTCATGCCTTCTACCTGAAATTCAATTGTCATCGAGATTGCCTTTGAGGGAATCGTGTTGCGATAGTTGAATTATGCCTGCCGAACCGTATTCGAGTCGCTGGACCCTCCCATCATAGGAAGGTGTACGATCGACTCACACCTTGGGGGAAACGGTCATGAATATCGGGGAAGCGGCCCGCACGTCGGGCGTCACGGCGAAGATGATTCGCTATTACGAAAGCGTTGGCTTGCTGGCGGCAAAAGGACGGACGAGCGCCGGCTATCGCGTTTACGGCCCGCAGGAGGTTCATTCGCTGCGCTTTATCCGGCAGGCGCGCCGGCTCGGCTTTCTAGTCGAAGATATTCGGCGGCTACTGGCGCTGTGGCACGACCGCTCGCGCGCCAGTGCCGAAGTGAAGCGGATTGCACTGGAACACGTCGCGGAACTCGACCGCCGGATCGCCGAACTCACCGATATGCGCGACACGCTGGCGCATCTGGCCGACCACTGCCATGGCGACGACCGGCCTGACTGTCCGATCATCGAGCGACTTGCCGATACTGATCTGGTTTCGGGGGAAGGTTGCCACCCGGTGTGATCGCAAGCGGCGTTGGTATGGCTGGTGAATAACTGTGTTGCAACTGGATCGGGCCTGCACCAATAATGTGCTAAAAAATCAGGGCGACATCCGAGAAAACTAAAATTCGCTCATGAATCGAATTAAATCAACCGTTTGCATGCGCTGCGAGCGTGCACCATTCCAAAACGGAATGCACATCATGCGGGCATTTCACTTCCAAGGTTGTACGTCAGGGCTATAATGCGGGTTAACCCTTTTACGGGAAATCCCTGATGTCCAATTCACCGGGGATTCAATCTGATCCTTGGAGAACATCATGTTTGCACACCTTCTTGAAAAGCTGAGCACCTGGTTTGAAACCGCAGAACGTAGCCGTCGCGAAGCCTACCTGGCATCGTCGTCGGATATCGTTCAGCTCGAACAGCGTATCCGCTCGCTCGAAACCAACGGCTACTCGCTGTAAGTTTCTGTTGCTTCGAGTTGGCCCGCCGACACTCGGTGTGCGGCCATCGCAGTAAATGTGAAGCCCCGTCATGCGGGGCTTTGTCACATCTGGCCTCTGAAATTTCCCGCCGTACGGGGTCCGGCGCTCATGTCTGGCGAATATCGACTAGCCTGGCGGATAACGCCGGGGTAAGGTAAGACGTTTTCCTTGGCAACCCGGCAACCTCAAACCCGACAGGTCCGCCCATGTCCTGCGTCCGCTCACAACAATCTCCCCAATCCCTTTTGGCCGCGGCCATTGCGGCCGTGCTGACGACGGTTTGCGTCGCGTCGAACGCGTTCGCCACGCCGGACAGTGCTCGCAGGCCCGTGATCATCGACTCGCACGGCGGTATCAACAATGGCCAGAGCGGCTCGGTGGTCCAGACCGGGCCGCTGTCCTGGGAGCCGATCGTCGGTGCGCAGCCCATTGCGGCGCCCACCGAGTTGGCGCCGGAATCGTCGCCACCGGTCATGGTCGCGCCTTATATTCAATTGCCCGTAGGCGGCGGTTCGCCGCCATGGCCGCAGCCTCGTCCGACGCCTCTTCCGCAATAAGCGCATTCGGCGCGAGTGCTGGCCGCAAGTTCTGCGCGGCTTCCGTTGACCCTTTGCCCCAACCGGGTGCTCTGGCTGGCGGTCGTGTACCGCACTCGCCCTCATGCATGCGTGACAAGTGGCATTGGGGTTTGGGCGCATGGCGCGCGTAAAACCGTCCGACGACAATCGTTTCGCGGTGTGCCTCCGGTGGCCCGAGCCTCGCCTCTTGCGCAGCGTCACCGCTTCGAACGAAAAGAAAACAAGGAGACAACAAATGCCCACTCACTCGATGCGGCGCGTAACGAGCGCCTTTGTGACGCTACTCGCGCTGGCGGTGCTGCCGGGCGTCGCGCTCGGCAAGGACACGCCGGAGAAACCCGCGCTGACGATGGCCGTCGGCGGTTTGCCAGGCCTCTACTATTTGCCCGTACTGACGGCGAAGCAGTTGGGCTACTTCAAGGACGAAGGTCTTGACGTCACGCTCGAAGATTTCGCGGGCGGATCGAAAGCACTGGAAGCGGTGGTGGGCGGGAGTGCCGACGTGGGCGCGGGGGCGTACGAACACACGCTGTTCATGCAGGCCAAGGGCCAACACTATCGCGCGTTCGTGCTGATGGGCCGCGCGCCGCAGATCGTCGTCGCGGTGCTGAAGTCGAAGGCCGACCAGATCAAGACGCTGGCGGACTTCAAGGGCGCGAAAGTCGGCGTGAGCGCGCCGGGCTCGTCGACGGATCTGGTGCTGACCGTGGCGCTGCGCAAGGCCGGTGTGCAACGCAGCGATATTTCGGCGATCGGCGTGGGCAGCGGCGCGACGGTGCTGGCGGCGGTGAGCAGCGGTCAGATCGATGCGCTGTCCAACGTCGATCCGATGATGACCAAACTGACACGCAGCGGCGCAATCAAGGTGCTGGTGGACACGCGCACGGTGAAGGGCACGCAGGAGGTGTTCGGCGGGACCATGCCCGCGGCGACGCTCTATGCGTCGGAGAGTTTCATACAGAAGAATCCGAAGACGACCCAGGCGCTCGCCAATGCGATCGTACGCGCCAACCACTGGCTGCAGACCGCGAGCGATGCCGATCTGCTGAAGATGGTGCCGCCGGCCTATCTGCTCAACGACTCGGCGCTCTACGTCGAAGCCTTTCACAACGTGCGTGACGCGTATTCGCCGGATGGTTTGATGCCGGAGGACGGTCCGGCGACTTCGTTGCGCGCGCTGGCGTCGTTCGATAACCGGCTCGAGCCGAAAAAGATCGACCTGAACGCGACCTATACCAACGACTTCGCCCGTAAGGCCGCTGCGCAACTGAAGTGATGTGAACGCGCAGGCGGTTGGGGGGAAGGCCGGTTGCGCGTCGTGCGCCGTGCTTTGGCGGAAGAGGCGCGCACGGCCTGCGACCGATTCGCTTGCCGCACCGCATGCGCGTTAAACCCGGAGCATGGGCGACAGGGTGGGGCAACAAAGCTCGTGCGCCGCGAGGCGCGCGGTGGTTGCTGCAATCCAGCGGGGAACCTCAGCAGCCGGGCCTCAGCAGGTACGCCTCAGTCGCCAAACCTCAATCGCCGCGATACTCCACCTTGAACCCGGCCGCCTTGTCCTCGCCGAGCGCTTTGACGAGCCAGGGCATCTGCTCTTTCAGCATCTTCGCCAGCGTGTACGGCGGATTCAGGATGAACATGCCGCTGCCGAAAAGTCCAAAGCCGTCTTCCGGCGGATTGCTGACGGTCAGGCTCACGTGGAGCCAGTTACGCTCCTGCAGCTTCTTCAGCTGATCGGGAAAGCGCTGCGATTCCGGACGCTTGACCTGCGGATACCACACGGCATAAGTGCCGGTTGGAAAGCGCTTGAGACTCTCCTCGACGCAGCGCAGCGTGCGCGTGTAATCGCGCTTGTCTTCATACGACGGATCGAGCAATACCAGCGCGCGGCGCGGCGCCGGAGGCAGCAGCGCGAGAATGCCGTCGAAGCCGTCGCCCGCGAAAAGCATCGCCCGGCGGCCCGCGTCGCGAAAATTGTGGCGCAGCACGTCGATTTCGGTCGTGTGCAGTTCGAACAGACGCATGCGGTCCTGTTCGCGCAACTGCCGCCACGCGATGTACGGCGAGCCGGGATAGAAGCGCAACTGGCCGTCCGGATTGAGCGCGCTCACTTCTTCGACATAGTCGGCCAGGAGCGGCGGCAGATCGTTGCGCTCCCACAGTCTGGCGATGCCGGTCTGGAATTCGCCGGTCTTGGTCGCGTAGCCTTCCTTCAGCGAATAGACACCGGCGCCCGCATGCGTGTCGATATACCAATAGGCTTTGTCTTTCTGGCCGAGGTAGCGCAGTAGCTGCAACACGACGGCGTGTTTCAGAACGTCGGCGTGATTGCCTGCATGAAAGGCGTGGCGGTAGCTGAGCATGATGAGGAAACGCTGAAAGAGGGCATGCCGGTCCACGGCGGATTCGGCGGTGCGGGTGCAATGCGGCGGCACGACGGGCAAAGGGCGCCGGTGCACAGCGCGGCCGCGTATTGTACGCGACGCCGCGTTGCGCTTCGGCGTGAGTTCGCGGCAAGTTCCGCTTGACGGGGCCGCCGCCTCGGCCATGCTACGCGCACCGGCGCGCATCTGCTCAGTCGTAGGCGTCGCCGACGATCTCCTCGATCCGCTGCTTGATCTCCGGCGTGATCCGCGCAGCCACGTCGGCAGCTTTCATGTTTTCGCCGATCTGCTCGACCCGCGACGCGCCGGTAATCACCGTACTGACGTTCGGATTCTTCAGAATCCACGCGATCGCGAGCTGGCCGATCGTGCAGCCCAACTCGTCGGCGACCGCGCCCAGCTTGCCGACCACGGCGTTCTTCGCGGCGTCGGTGACCTGCTGCCGCAGCCAGTCGTAGCCTTGCAACTGCGCACGGCTATCCGACGGCACGCCGTCGCGGTATTTGCCGGTGAGCAGGCCGGATGCCAGCGGGCTCCAGGTGGTCAGCCCGAGGCCGATATCCTCGTAGAGCCGCTTGTATTCCTGCTCGACGCGTGTGCGGTGGAACAGGTTGTACTGCGGCTGTTCCATGACCGGTTTGTGCAGATGGTGCCGCTCCGCAATCTCGTAAGCGGCGCGGATTTCATCGGCGCTCCATTCGGACGTGCCCCAGTACAGCGCCTTGCCGCGCGCGATCATGTCGCTCATCGCCCAGACGGTTTCTTCGACGGGCGTATTCGGATCGGGACGATGGCAGAACACCAGGTCCACATAGTCGAGTTGCAGACGCTTGAGCGACGCGTCGACCGCGTTCAGCAGATATTTGCGGTTTAGCGTGTGGTGCTGGTTCGGCGCTTCCGTGAGCCCCCAGAAGAACTTCGTCGACACCACATAACTCACGCGCGGCCATGCCAGTTCCTTCAGCGCCTGGCCCATGATTTCCTCGGATTTGCCGCCGGCGTAGACCTCGGCGTTGTCGAAGAAGTTGACGCCCGCGTCGCGCGCTGCCGCCAGCGATTCGCGCGCCGCGCGATGATCCACCTGATTGCCATAGGTGACCCACGAGCCGATGGACAGTTCGCTGACTTGCAGGCCCGAACGGCCCAGACGTCGATAATTCATGCATTCCTCCTTGTTGGTGGTGCCACGGGAATTGCGCAGAAGGCGTCCAGTTTAAAGAGATCTCGCGCGATGTGCGTTTTACCTATGGAGTTCGCAGGGTTCATGCACAATAGCAGCGTTGGCCGCAGTGCAGCATCCACCGGACGGTCTATGCCGTTTGGCCGGCTTCACGACGCTTGCGGCCTGTGTTTTCATTGCTCATCAATCAACTGCATGGAGGTTCTGGATGTCGTCTCTGAACACGAATCTGAATGGCAAGGTTGCCGTGGTCACCGGTGCGGCAAGCGGCATCGGCAAGCAGATTGCGCTGACTTTGTCCGCGTCGGGCGCGGCGGTCGCGATCGCCGACCTGAACCAGGACGGCGCGAACGCGGTCGCTGAAGAAATCACCAAAGGCGGCGCCAAGGCAATCGGCGTGGCGATGGACGTCACCAGCGAGGAGGCCGTCAATCAGGGCATCGACAGGATCGCCGCGGAACTCGGGTCGATCGACATTCTCATTTCCAACGCCGGCATCCAGATCGTCAATCCGATCGAAAACTATTCGTTCTCGGATTGGAAGAAGATGCAGGCGATCCACGTGGATGGCGCGTTCCTCACCACCAAGGCCGCGCTGAAGCACATGTACAAGGACGACCGCGGCGGCATCGTGATCTACATGGGCTCGGTCCATTCGCACGAAGCGTCGCCGCTGAAGTCCGCTTATGTGACGGCCAAGCATGCGCTGCTCGGTCTCGCACGCGTGCTGGCGAAGGAAGGCGCGAAGCACAACGTGCGCTCGCATGTGGTGTGTCCGGGTTTCGTGCGCACGCCGCTCGTCGACAAGCAGATTCCCGAGCAGTCCAGGGAACTCGGCATCAGTGAAGAAGAGGTCGTCAAGCGCGTGATGCTGGGCGGCACGGTCGACGGCATTTTCACCACGGTCGAAGATGTCGCGCAAACGGTGCTGTTCCTGTCCACCTTCCCGACGGCGGCACTGACTGGCCAGTCCTTCATTGTGAGCCACGGCTGGTATATGCAATAAGGAGGTGCCCATGGCGCAGCGCAATCTCAAGCGGGCACGCGTGGGTGCGCCCGGCGACGGGGAAGGCGAGGGCGCCGGTGCGGCGTCCGCCGCACGGCCCGGCCGGCAAGTCCATTTGCCCAACTATGAAACCGTCGCGCTGATGCTGCAGGGCGGCGGTGCGTTAGGCGCGTATCAGGCCGGTGTCTTTCAGGGGCTTTACGAAGCCGGCATCGAGCCGAACTGGCTAGCGGGCATTTCGATTGGCGCATTGAACACGGCCATCATCGCCGGCAATCCGCCCGGCAAGCGCGTCGAGCGGTTGCTGCAGTTCTGGGAGACGATCTGTCAACCGGCGTTCGGGCCACCGTTGCCGGCTTTCATCGAGCACGCGCTTTTCAATTCCGGCGAGGCCCTGCGCAAAGCCTTCACGGCAACCCAGGCGATGGGCGCAATTGTCGAAGGGCAAAAGGGCTTTTTCGTGCCGCGTTTTCCGCCGCCATTGCCCACGGTGTCCGGGCCGCCGCAAACGGCCAGCTACTACGACACCGCGCCGCTGAAGGCAACCCTCGAAGCGCTCTGCGATTTCGACCGCATCAATTCGGGTGAGACGCGCGTGTCGGTGGGCGCGGTCAATTGCGGCACGGGCAATTTTGCGTACTTCGACAACACGCACACCACGCTGAGGCCCGAGCACTTCATGGCGTCAGGCGCATTGCCGCCAGGCTTTGCGGCAGTCGAAATCGACGGCCAGTACTACTGGGACGGCGGTTTGATGTCGAATACGCCGCTTTACGAGGTGATTCAGTCCACTCCGCGTCGCGACACGCTCGCGTTCCAGGTCGATCTGTGGAGCGCGATCGGACCGGTGCCGGACAACCTCACCGATGTTCAGGGGCGCATGAAAGACATTCAGTATTCAAGCCGCACGCGACTCGTGACCGATATGCTGCAACGCTCGCAGCGATTCCGGCACGTGCTGCGCGAGGTGCTGGAGCGCGTGCCGTCCGACCAGCGTGACGACCCGTGGTGCAAGCTGGCGGAAGAGCTCGCCTGTTCGAAGCGCTACAACGTGATCCATCTGATCTACCGGCAGAAGGAGTACGAAGGGCAATACAAGGACTTTCAGTTCGGCCTGTCGACCATGCGCGAGCACTGGCAAAGCGGTCTGGACGACATTCGCCGTTCGCTCGAACATCCCGACTGGCTCGACATGCCCGATAACGACGCGGGTTTCGTCACGCACGACATCCATCGCGATTCGCGCTGAAAGTACTGCCGTGGCGGCAAATAAAAAACGGCGCCCTTTCTGAAAGGGCGCCGTTCTCGTTCTAACAGCGGTTGCAGCAGACAGAGCGCGCGACGAACGCCCGCGCCCCGAAACGCATTACTTCAACACGTGAGCGATCGCATTGGCCACCACGTCGAGGTTGCGTGTGTTCAGCGCAGCCACGCAGATGCGGCCGGTGCTCACGGCGTAGATGCCGAACTCTTCGCGCAGACGGTCCACTTGCGGCGCCGTCAGGCCCGAGTACGAGAACATGCCGCGCTGTGCTTTCACGAAGCTGAAGTCGCGATCCACGCCGCTTGCCTTCAGGCGTTCGACCAGACCGTTGCGCATTGCGCGGATACGGTCGCGCATTTCGGCCAGTTCCGCTTCCCACGTGGCGCGCAGTTCGGGCGATGCGAGCACCGCTGCGACTACCGAGCCACCGTGCGTCGGCGGGTTCGAGTAGTTCGTGCGGATCACGCGCTTCAGTTGCGACAGCACGCGTGCAGCTTCTTCCTTGCTTGCGGTGATGATCGACAGCGCACCGACGCGCTCGCCGTACAGCGAGAACGACTTGGAGAACGACGACGAGACGAACACGTTTAGTTCCGATGCCACGAACAGACGCACGGCAGCCGCGTCCGCTTCGATGTTGTCGCCGAAGCCCTGGTAGGCGATGTCGAGGAACGGCACCAGATTGCGCGCCTTGACGACTTCGACCACCTGCTTCCATTGATCGACAGTCAGGTCGACGCCGGTCGGGTTGTGGCAGCAAGCGTGCAGCACGACGACCGTGCCTGCGGCATAGCTGTTCAGCGCGCTCAGCATGCCTTCGAAGTTCACGCCATGCGTGTGCGCGTCGTAGTACGTGTACGACTCGACTTCGAAGCCTGCGCTTTCGAACAGCGCGCGGTGATTTTCCCAGCTTGGGTCGCTGATCGCGACCTTGCCGGTCGGGTTCAGGCGCTTCAGGAAGTCCGCGCCGATTTTCAGCGCGCCCGTGCCGCCCAGTGCCTGCGCCGTGACGACGCGGCCCGCTGCGATCAGCGGCGAGTCGTTGCCGAGCAGCAGCTTCTGCACGGCGGCATCGTAAGCGGCAAGGCCTTCGATCGGCAGATAGCCGCGCGGCAGCGCGGCCTCGACGCGGGCCTTTTCAGCTTCGCGCACGGCGCGCAGCAGCGGAATCTTGCCTTCTTCATTGAAGTACACGCCAACGCCCAGGTTGACCTTGGTGGCGCGCGTATCGGCGTTGAAAGCTTCGTTCAGGCCCAGAATCGGGTCGCGGGGAGCAAGTTCGACGGCGGAGAACAGAGACATGGTGGGTGGGCAGCAGTAGTAAAAAGAAGGCGGCTCCGAGCGCGGGCGGCCCAGCCTGAAGCGTTTGATGTAGACACGCACAAACACGAACAGGCAGCGGACAGCGGCGAGCGAGCGCAACTTCGCATTGTAACGAATCCGCGGGTGTTTTTTGGACCAGAAGGCCGACGGCAGGTAATTATTTGCTTGAAAAACAGGCACCGCGACGCCACCTGGCCATAACGGGTCGGCGCGGGCGCCGCCCGGCGAAGGCCGCCGGCCGGCTCCGGGCTGAGGGTGCGCGTACTCGTCAACTCGCTCTGATTGCGGGTGCGAAAAGCCCCACCTCTTCCCTGCAAGGGGCCATAACGTTACGCGCTCATTGCGCCCTTTGATGCCCGGCGAACCAGCCCGCAGCCCGGCTCGCGGCTTCCCGAACCTACGCAGACCCGCTCGATCCGCGTTTCCCGCAACCCGTTAGAATGGTCCTTTGCCCAAGGCCCGATGCCGCCCCCATGTCCGAACAACATCTGACTGAAGCCGAAGATACGCTCGACGAATCGAAGTTCGTCGCGTTCGAAGGCTCGCCGTTCCAGCTCTACCAGCCGTATCTGCCCGCTGGCGACCAGCCGACGGCGATCGACACGCTCGTCGAAGGCGTCGAGGACGGTCTCGCGTTCCAGACGCTGCTCGGCGTGACCGGCTCCGGCAAGACCTTCACGATGGCGAACACGATCGCGCGGCTCGGCCGCCCGGCTATGGTGTTCGCGCCGAACAAGACGCTCGCCGCGCAGCTTTACTCGGAGTTCCGCGAGTTCTTCCCGCGCAATGCGGTCGAGTATTTCGTTTCGTACTACGACTACTACCAGCCGGAAGCGTACGTGCCGCAGCGCGACCTGTTCATCGAGAAAGACTCGTCGATCAACGAGCACATCGAGCAGATGCGGCTGTCCGCCACCAAGAGTCTGATGGAGCGGCGCGACGTGGTGATCGTGGCGACGGTGTCGGCGATCTACGGTATCGGCAACCCGTCCGAATATCACAAGATGATTCTCACGCTGCGCACCGGCGACAGGCTCGGCCAGCGCGACGTCATCGCGCGGCTGATCGCAATGCAGTACAACCGCAACGAGGCCGACTTCCAGCGCGGCTCGTTCCGCGTGCGCGGCGACACGATCGATATCTTCCCGGCCGAGCACGCCGAAATGGCGGTGCGCGTCGAATTGTTCGACGACGAGGTCGAAACGCTGCAGCTGTTCGATCCGCTCACCGGCCGCGTGCGGCAAAAGATTCCGCGTTTCACCGTGTATCCGTCGTCGCACTACGTGACACCGCGCGATACCGTGATTCGGGCGGTCGAAACGATCAAGAGCGAATTGCGCGAGCGGCTCGAATTCTTTTATGGCGACGGCAAGCTCGTCGAAGCGCAACGGCTCGAACAGCGCACCCGCTTCGACCTGGAAATGCTGCAGGAGCTCGGCTTCTGCAAGGGCATCGAAAACTACTCGCGACACTTCTCCGGCGCGGCGCCGGGCGAGCCGCCGCCGACCCTGGTCGACTACCTGCCGCCGGACGCGATCATGATGCTCGACGAATCGCACGTGCTGATCGGCCAGTTGAACGGCATGTACAACGGCGACCGGGCGCGCAAGGAAAATCTGGTCGACTACGGTTTCCGTCTGCCGTCGGCGCTCGACAACCGGCCGCTCAAGTTCAACGAGTTCGAACGCAAGATGCGGCAGGTCGTGTTCGTGTCTGCCACGCCGGCGGACTACGAAAAGAAGACCGCCGGCCAGGTGGCCGAGCAGCTGGTGCGGCCGACCGGGCTCGTCGATCCGGAAATCGAGGTGCGGCCGGCGCGCAGCCAGGTCGACGACGTCCTCGGCGAGATCAACGAACGCGTGAAGGTGGGCGACCGCGTGCTGGTCACCGTGCTGACCAAGCGGATGGCCGAACAGTTGACTGAGTTTCTGGCCGACCACGGCGTCAAGGTGCGCTATCTGCATAGCGACATCGACACGGTGGAGCGGGTCGAGATCATCCGTGATCTGCGGCTGGGCACCTTCGACGTGCTGGTCGGCATCAACCTGTTGCGCGAAGGACTGGATATCCCGGAAGTGTCGCTGGTCGCGATTCTCGACTCGGACAAGGAAGGCTTTCTGCGCGCCGAGCGCTCGCTGATCCAGACCATCGGCCGCGCGGCGCGCAACGTGAACGGCAAGGCGATTCTGTACGCGGACAAGGTGACGGACTCGATGCGCCGCGCGATCGACGAAACCGAGCGGCGGCGCGCCAAGCAGATCGCCTTCAACCTCGCGAACGGCATCACGCCGCGCGGCGTGGTCAAGCGCATTCGCGACATCATCGACGGCGTGTACAACGTCGACGATGCGCGCGCCGAACTGAAGGAGCAGCAAACGCGCGCGAAATTCGAGGACATGTCGGAAAAACAGCTCTCCAAGGAGCTCAAGCGCCTAGAAAAGCAGATGATGGAGCACGCGAAAAATCTCGAATTCGAGAAGGCCGCGCAGACTCGCGACCAGCTGGCGCTGCTGCGCCAGCGCGTGTTCGGCGCGAATGTCGGCGATCACATTTCCGGCGTCGATTAAAACTTCTCGTCCCCCAAGGAGCGCGGCAATGTGCCGCGCTCTTTTCAATTGCCGCGCACCAGCTCGCCGCGCGGCTGCCCGTGAGCCGCCCGATCCCTCACACGCGCTTCCTTAAAACCGCCTTAAGACCCTGTTGGCGCAAGGCTTTGCGTGCGTGCGGATTTGTTTCCCCTGGCGATCGATGATAAACTCCGCTCAATATTGAGAATGGTTCGCATTTAAGGTTCGTATAGGCAAATCACGCCCGGTCGATCGCCTTGCAGCAGGCGGCGGGGCGGTGGCCTCGGCATGTGCCACGCACCGTTCCAATGGATTCGATTCCAGTCTGATAAAAACAAGGAGTTTCAATGCGGATTTCTTCATTTGTGCGTGGCGGCGCCGCAGCGGTGGCGGCCGTGGCAGCTCTTTCGGCAACGGCTGCGGAATACCCGATCGGCAAGCAGCACATTCAGAACGGCATGGAAATCGGCGCGGTCTACCTGCAACCGATCACGATGGAACCGGAAGGCATGATGCGCAAGGCGTCGGATTCGGACGTCCACCTCGAAGCCGACATCCACGCGGTCAAAAACAATCCGACCGGGTTCGCCGAAGGCGACTGGATGCCGTATCTGCAAGTGCACTATGAACTGACGAAGGCCGGCTCGAACCAGCCGCAGAAGGGCGACCTGATGGCGATGGTCGCCAACGACGGTCCGCACTACGGCGACAACGTCAAGCTGCAAGGCCCGGGCAAATATCACCTGAAGCTGATCGTCGAACCGCCGATGCAGACGGGCCATATGGCTTTCGGCCGTCACGTCGACAAGGAAACCGGCGTGGGTCCGTGGTTCAAGCCGTTCACGATCGAATACGACTTCACCTTCGCCGGTATCGGCAAGAAGGGCGGCTACTGATCGGCCGATTGCCGCCGCTCACGCGGCGCAGCCCCGCGTGGACGAACGCGTGGCCGCACTGCGCCGAATGGGCGAACGAGTCTATGCAGCAGGCGGCGCGCGGACGATCGAGGTCGGCGCGCTGCGTTTTCCGGAAAGGCTAATGAGAATTAACCGAAAGATCGCGATGTTTGCCGCCACGGCGTTGCTCGCGGGCGCGGCCCACGCAGCCGACCTGCCGACCTTCAAGCTGGAAATGAACGACGGCAAGCTGACCCCGGCGCGCATCGAAGTGCCGGCGGGGCAGCGGATCAAGATCGAAGTGCGCAACACGGGCAAAGGCGCGGCCGAATTCGAAAGCGTGCAGTTGCGTAAAGAGAAGGTGCTCGCGCCGGGCGCGGATTCGTTCGTCGTGATTGCTCCGCTGGAGCCGGGCGAATACAAGTTTTTCGACGATTTCCATCAGCAGGCGCAGGGCGTGATCGTCGCGAAGTAATGGCCTCGAAGTAATGGCCTGACATGCGGGCGCGCGCTGTCGGCGAGCGCCGCATTCGCTCAGGCAGTCAGGCAGTGGAAGTATCGAAGGGAGAGCTTGAATGGGTCAGATTCTGTTCATCGTGTGGCGGGAGAGTGTCGAGGCCTTGCTGGTCGTCGGCATCCTGTACGCGTGGTTGAAAAATGGCGACGACGATGCGCGCCGTGGCTTGCCGTACCTGTGGGGCGGCGTCGCGGCCGGGGTGATCGCGGCGGTGGCGCTCGGCGCGGCGCTGGTCGGTTTCACCGAAGTGCTCTCCGGTGACGCGCAGGACTATTTCCAGACCGCGATGGTGCTGGTCGCCTGCGTGCTGATCGTGCAGATGGTGCTGTGGATGAAACAGCACGGCCGATCCCTGAAGCGCGACATGGAGCAGTCGCTGGCAAAGAGCCAGCGCGACTCGAACTGGTGGGGCGTCGCGTTGCTGGTGGCTCTCGCGATCGCGCGTGAAGGCAGCGAAACGGTGATCTTCCTGTACGGCCTCGGCTTCGGCCAGTCCGGCCACGTGGACGGCAGCCAGATGCTCGCAGTCGTGATCGGCCTGGCTCTCGCGTTCCTGACCTTCTACCTGCTGCAACTGGGCGGCAAGATCTTCTCGTGGCGGCTTTTTTTCCGCATTACCGAAATCATGCTGTTGTTCCTCGGCGCGGGCCTGTTCCAGACCGGCGTCGACAAGCTGATCGACAAGGAAATCCTGCCGACGCTCGTCGACCAGATGTGGAATTCGTCGGCGCTCCTCGATGACTCGAGCACCTTCGGTTCGCTGGTCGCGACGCTGACCGGCTATCGCGCTCACCCTGCGCTGATGAACCTGATCGCTTACGCGGTGTATTGGGCGATCGTCTATCTGCTGGTGCGGCGCGCGAATCGCAAGCCCGCGCAGCAAACGGCAGGGCGCGCAGCATGAGCACCGTGATGACCCGCCCGGGACGCCTCGCGGCGGCCGGGCAGTGGATGCAGCGTCATGGCGCCGTGATCCGTGGCATCCAGTGGGTCGTGGTGGCGGTGTACGCGTTTCTGATCATCGTGCCGGCGGTGATGCCGCTGCCGGACGATGCCGCGCATCTGTGGAACAACCTGACGCTCGCCGCGCAGTTCGTGTTCTGGGGCATCTGGTGGCCGTTCGTATTGCTGTCGATGGTGATGCTCGGCCGCGTCTGGTGCGGCGTGCTGTGCCCGGAAGGCGCGCTCGCCGAATTCGCCAGCAAGTTCGGCCGCGGCTGGGCGATTCCGCACTGGATGCGCTGGGGCGGCTGGCCATTCGTCGCGTTCGGCATCACCACCATCTATGGCCAGATGGTGAGCGTCTATCAGTATCCGAAAGCCGTGCTGCTGGTGCTCGGCGGCTCGACCTTCGCGGCGATCATCATCGGCTTGCTATACGGGCGGGAGAAGCGCGTCTGGTGCAAGTACCTGTGCCCCGTCAACGGGGTTTTTTCGCTTCTGGCGCGCCTCGCGCCGTTCCACTACAAAGTCGATGAAGACGCGTGGCGCCGTTCGTACAAGAACGGCGAGCATGGGCATCGGGTGATTCCGATCAATTGTGCGCCGCTCGTGCCGCTGCGCAATATGAAGGGCGCGGCGGACTGCCATATGTGCGGCCGTTGCAGCGGGCACCGCGATGCGATCGCGTTGACGTGGCGCGCGCCGTCGTCGGAAGTGGTGCAACTCGGCGACAAGAAGGCGAACGCGTGGGATACCGCGTTGATCCTGTACGGCCTGCTCGGTATCGCGATCGGCGCATTCCACTGGACCGCTTCGCGCTGGTTCATCGACCTGAAGATGTTCTTTGCCACGTGGCTGGTCGATCACGACATCACCTGGCCGCTCGACACCAACGCACCGTGGTTCCTGTTCACGCATTATCCCGAGCAGAACGACGTGTTTTCGTGGCTCGACGGCACCATGGTGATCGGCTACATCCTTGCGACGGCGCTGGTGTACGGCACCACGCTGCTGCTGTTGCTGATGGGTGCGACCCGCATGCTGGGGCGCTTCAGCACGGTGCGGCTGCATCATCTGACGCAGGGGTTGATTCCGATCGCCGGCACGGGCGTGTTCCTTGGCTTGTCGGCCACCACGCTGTCGCTGTTGCGTGCTGAACATGTGCCGCTGTGGTGGGCGTCGGATCTGCGCATCACGATTCTGGTGATTGCGAACCTGTGGAGCGCATGGCTTGCCTGGCTCATCACGCGCCGCTACAGCGAGCGCTTCGTTCAGCGCGGCCTCGCGATGGTATGGTTCCTCGCGGCGCTGGCCGTGGTGGATAGTGCGTGGTGGCTGATGTTCTGGGGTTGGGCTTCGAAGTAAGTCTGAATGCGTTTCCGGTGTGCGCCGCTGTTGAAACACATTGGCGCCGCACAAATAAAAAGCCGTGGTGATGTATCGACATCCCACGGCTTTTTCATTTTCTGCATCAGCGATACACGACGTTTCGTGCATCCGCATTGGGTGAGAACCAAAAAAGCGGCCTGGCTGGCTGCGACGGCTGGCTTGGTGTCTGCACGAAGGGGTCTAGTTCTCACGTGCAAGCCGTCGTGGCTGGCTAATGCCCAACACCTCTCGAGGAGGTGGTCCCCACAATACCCGGTACTTACTGCTATTCGCTCTTACTTCGTCAGGATCAGCTTGCCTAAGCGCGTTGCCCGCAACTGGTAGGTTTCGCCGTTATGCACGATGCTGACGTGGCTGTGTCCTTGCAGCAATGCGTCGCTGCGCACGACCCGCTCCGACGTCTCGCCCGAACCGTTGGCGCGCTCCGCGGCTGGCTTTGCGCTGGTGCTCGCCGTCGACGATGACTTCGGACGGCTGGTCAGCGCGGCTGCCGGACGGCGCAGGCTGAGTGTGGAAGGGCGGGTGGGATCGGTCATTCGTTGTAGGTGTTCGTCGATTCGATGGAATAATTCTAAATGATAACTATTCCCATTTACAAGGAAGAGAAATTCATCGGATTCGACTTCTGATAGCCGAGGGTTTTGCCGCTGGAGAGCCGGGCGGCTGGACCGCTGCTTGCACGGCCGTGCTGGCCGGCGGCTCAGCAACGCAAACCCGGCGGCGCGGGCCGAGCGCCCGCGCGGGATTCAATGCAGCGAACCAGGCTCCTGCTTCGTCTGCACGAATTGGCGGATCAACCGCACCGTGTCGATATCGTTCTCCCGATACGCCGACTTGACGATTTCCTGTGTCTGCACGGCGTCCTGATCGGTAGAGACAGGCAGCGTGGTCGCATACTCGAAGCGCAGGAACAGCTGCAACTCGTCGGGCTGCTCGATGGTCATCGTCAGGGAGCCGCCGACGTGGTCCGGGGTCGGCAGGATGTCATAGCGCACGCTCTGGCTTTCCTGCAGCGTGACGCGATCGCGCACGGTGGCCTGGCCATAGTGCAGCTCCCGTTCGAGGACATTACCCTCGCGCGAAAGAATCGTGCAGCTGTCGAGCCCCATCACGAACAGTTGCGGCTGTTCGGCGCGCAGCACGAGCCCTTCCCATAACTGCTCGCGGGTCATCGAGTCGACAAAGGGATTCAACGGGTCGTTGATCTGGATAAGGTGTTCGAAATTCAAGACGCCAGCTTCCTATGAAAGCGTTGCAATACGTGCGGGCCAGTCGATTCGGCGCGCGCTTCAGGCGATCGCCGCGTTACGCGACGGCAAGGCCGGTTCGGATCGTGATCGAATGCGTGAGGATCTTGTGGACCGGGCATGCATTGGCAATTTGCAAGAGCCGTTCCCGCTGCTCGTCGGACAGATCGCCTACGAGCACGATCTTGCGGTCGATGGTCGTGCCTGCGTCGCCGGTTTCGAGTGCGAGCGTCACGTGCACATCCGTTAGCGGCCAGTCCTTGCGCTGGGCGTACATTTTCAGCGTGATCGACGTGCAGGCGCCGAGGCTCGACAGCAGGAGCGAAACGGGTGTCGGGCCGCGATCGCCGCCGCCGATCGATTCGGGTTCGTCGGCCAGCCATGTGTGCTTGCCGTCGTCGAAAAGGACCTGGAAATTAGTCGAACCGATATGGGCGGTGACGGTGGGTTCTGCCATGCGCGCTCCTGAACAGGACGGAAAAACGCCGCGCGTCACGATTCATCGTGGTGAAACGGTGTGGCGCGGCATGAGCCGCTATTGTGAACGAAATTACCCGCCTTCGCGCCTCGGGCGGATGCGGGTCTAGCGTGAAAGCAGCGCGAGCGGCGCCTGCAGCCGGTTCGCGACGGCTGCGGTGCGGGCCGCAGCGGTTGAGCTGATGCGGCAAACCGCAAACCGCGTCACCTGCCGCGCCGGCCGTTCAGTGCGCGATCGCGCCCATGCGTCCGGCCTGAAAGTCGATGACAGCCTGGCGGATCTCGTCTTCGGTGTTCATCACGAACGGGCCGTAGCGCACCACGGGCTCCTTCAGCGGCACGCCGCCCAGCAACAGCACCTCGAGCGGTTCTTCGCCGGCGGCCAGCGTGACCGTGTCGCCTTCGTTCTGGAATATGACCATTTTCTGCGCGTCGATTTCCTGACGCGCTTCGCCTTCGCCATAGAAGCCCTTGCCAGACAAGCCGTATGCGAACACGCGATAGTCGGCCGGCACCGGCTGACGGATCGTCGCGCCGGGTTGCAGTGAGAAATGCTGATACAGGATCGGCGTGCGCGTTTCGATCGCGGCCTTCACGCCGAGCGCTTCGCCGGCGATCACCTTGACGCGCACCTTGCCGTCCCCGGACGTCGCCACCGGAATACTCGATGACGGTATTTCCTGGTAGCGCGGCGCGATCATCTTGTCACGACGCGGCAGATTCACCCACAGTTGCAGACCGTGCACGCGTCCGCCGGTGCGCACGAACGACGGGTCCGGCATCTCGCTATGCACGACGCCCGCGCCCGCGGTCATCCATTGCACGTCGCCTGCATGCAGCGTGCCGGAATGGCCCGCCGAATCCCTGTGGCCGAACTGGCCTTCCAGCACGTAGGTGACCGTCTCGAAGCCGCGATGCGGATGATCGGGCGCGCCTTTGGCCTCGCCCGGCGCGTAGTCGATCGGGCCCATTTCGTCGAGCAGCAGGAACGGATCGAAGTCCATCAGCATGCGGGTGGGGAACGGTCGGTTGACGATAAAGCCGCCGCCTTCGGTCGTGCGAACGGCGGGGAACGTGCGTTCGATCGTGCGTGTCGTGCTCATCAATATCACCTTGGAAAATGGGGAATAGCGTCATTTTTGAAACATGGAGCTATTATAGGGACCGTTTTTCGAGGTGCCAGCCGCCGTCACGCAATGGATTGTTCTATTACTGGAACGATGAGATGAAGATCGATTCACACAACCTGAATGACCTGATGTACTTTTCCCAGGTCGTCGAACATGGCGGTTTTTCCGCCGCCGAGCGCGTGCTGGGCATCTCCAAGTCGCGCCTGTCGCGCCGTCTGACTGAACTGGAAGCGTCGCTGGGCGTGCGTCTGCTGCAACGGTCCACGCGCAAGCTTGCGCTGACCGAAGCCGGCCAGCTGTTCTACCAGCATTGCCAGGCGATGCTCGGCGAGGCGCAGGCGGCGGTCAACGTGGTGCAGCAACTGCGCTCGTCGCCGCGCGGCACCGTGCGCGTCAGCGTGCCGGTTACGATCTCGCAGACCATCCTGTCGACCATCCTGCCGGAATTCATGCATCGCTATCCCGAGGTGCGGGTCGTGATGCGCGTGACCAACCGCGTGGTCGACCTGTTCGAGGATTCGATCGACGTCGCGCTGCGCGTGCGCTCCGATCCACCGGAGAGCGCCAACATCGTCGTGCGGCCGCTGTGGCGCACGCAGCAGATGCTGGTGGGCGCGCCGAGCCTGTTGCAGCAGAATGCGCCGCCGCTGCTACCGACCGATCTGAGCCGCTTCGAAACGCTCGACGTGCCGACCGGCGACGGCCGCCATGTCTTCAACCTGATCTCGCCCGACGGCACGCGTCATGCGCATGAGCACGAGCCGCGGCTCGTCACCGCCGATCTGATGACGATTCGCGAGGCGGTGCTTGCCGGGGTCGGCATCGCCGCGCTGCCGGAGATGATGTATGGCGCCGCGCTGCGTGCGGGGCAATTGTCGCCGGTGATGCCGGGCTGGACCTTGCCGACGCCGCAACTGTACGCGGTCTTCGTCTCGCGCCAGGGGATGGTGCCGGCCGTGCGTGCGTTCGTCGACTATCTGGTCGAGATGCTCGATCCGGATGTCGGCAAGCACATCACGGGCGAGTGTCCCATCCGCGAGGACTTGGCCACGGCGCAAACGTCCCTCGCAGTTGCGTCATAGCAGGGCTCACGCGCTGCTGCATCGCTTTTAGCATTTAAGCACGGCTTGTCATGAGTACTTTCAATGGCTGTTTGCTTGAATGCGGGCGCTGTCGGGCTTATAGTGAAATCCCTTCGCTAAGGAGTCTCTTATGCGAAAACTCATGGCCGCTATCATAGCGGGCCTGATAGGGCTGACCGCGCTGTCCGTGTCGATCACGGCTGTCGCATGCGGAGACACGAGCAATCAATCGTCGAACGATGGCAAATGATCCCGCCGCCCGAAGGCGCCGAGTGCGCACAAAAAAAGGCCTTCATCTGACGATGAAGGCCTTTTACTTTTTAGCCCTTGTTTCAAGGGATTTTGCGCGCTTTTCGGCAGGCGCTGCTTAATGCGCCGCGCTTTTGCTTGTCGCGTTACTTCGTTTTGGGCTGCGTGACGAAGCCGATCTTCGTGAGGCCGCCTGCCTGCGCGGCCGACATCACTTGCGCGACTTTCTCGTACGGCACCTTGCGGTCCGCATCCAGATGCAGTTCCGGCTGCGGGTTCGCTTGCGCGGCCTCTGCAATCTTCGCGCTCAACGCTGCTTCGTCGACCTTCTTCTCATCCCACAGCACGTTGCCGTCGGCGTCGATCGAGACCGTCACCTGAGCGGGCTTGGTGTCTTCCTTCTGACTGCTTGCATGCGGCAGATCGATTTTGACCGCGTGACGAATCACCGGAATCGTCACCATGAAGACGATCAGGAGAACCAACATCACGTCGACGAGCGGCGTCATGTTGATTTCGTTCATCAGGCCGTCGTCATCGTCGCCGGCGAAGGGGCTCATTGCCATCGGAGTGCCTCGTCGATCAGTTCGCGCGGGTTGCGAGACGCAGGCCGTCGCCGCGCTTGGACGACGACAGGCGCGCGCCCGTCACGAAGAATGCATGCAAGCCATGCGCAAAGCGGCTCAGCTTGGCGACGACCGACTTGTTGGCGCGCGTCAATGCGTTGTAGCCGAGCACCGCGGGGATCGCGACGAACAGGCCGAATGCGGTCATGATCAACGCTTCGCCGACCGGACCGGCGACCTGGTCGATGGACGACTGGCCGCTTGCGCCGATCGCCAGCAGCGCGTGATAGATGCCCCACACGGTACCGAACAGACCGACGAACGGTGCCGTGCTGCCGATGGACGCAAGGATTGCGAGGCCGCTCTGCATGCGCGCGACGCTTTCATCCATGGTGTCCTTCAGGCAGCGCGTGACCCAGTCCGACACGTCCATGCGGTCATGCAGATGCGGTTGCGTCTGGTGATGGTGATCGGCCGCTTCCTGGCCCGACAGCGCGAGCGCGAGGAACGGATTGTCGTGCGGCGTCGACGAGCCGGCGCCGAGTTTCTTCACGCCGTCGGCGAGATCGTCCGAATGCCAGAACGCCTGCTCGGCGTTCTTCGTGAGACGCTTCAGGCGCATCACGTTCCAGCTCTTGATGACGATCACGCTCCACGACATCACCGACATGATCAACAGCGCGAGCGCGATACCGCGCGTCACGAAATCCCCTTGCGCCCACACGTGCGCCAATCCGTAGTTTTGCATTGCAGTTCCTTTTTATTTGAAATCTGCTTCAATCGGTCAGATTGAAGTCGAAAGGCTGGGAGTACGCGGCCCGAACCGGCTGGCCGTTCTCGAGATAGGGTTTGCAGGCGCTTGCGCGCACCGCGGCGAGCGCGGCGTCGTCAAGACGGCTGAAGCCGCTGCTTTTCTTCAACTCGATGCTCTCGAGCTTGCCGCTCAGGCTGACCACAAACTTCACATAGGCAGTGCCGGTTTCGCCGCGCCGCCTCGACAGCGACGGGTAGTCGGGTTTGGCGATGTTGCACTCGACGTGCGAAACGTTTTTTGGCGCGCTGATTTCCATCGTCTCACGACCGATCGCCGGCGCGGCCGCAGCGGGCGGCGCCGCCGGTGCGGCCGGAGCGGGCGGCGTCGGAACAGGCGCCGCGACGGGCGTCGGCGACGGCGCGGCTGCCTGCGGCAATGGCGTAGGCGTCGGCTTGGGAGTCGGAGTTGGCTTCGGCTGGACTTTCGGCTTGGTGTGGACCGGCGGCGTCGGCTTGGGCGGCGGCGCGATGGATTGCAGGGCAACGGGCGCGGCAAGCGGCGCCGGCGGCAGCAACTGCGCCGTCATCACGTGCGATTCGAGCGTGGCCTGCACGGGTTCATGACGCAGCGTCATGATCACGGCAAGCGCGCCAACGTGAAGCGCCGCCACTACGGCGGTCGCGGTCATCACGCGGGAATTCGTACGAACGGGCGAGGCCGGCACGATGCCGGCTGAAACGGTAGGCGAGGCCTGCATATTAGCGTGGCAGCGCGCTGTCGAGGCAGCGCGTCGGACAAGACATCGTCATGTTCGGAAGATCAGCAGCGAAATGAACACAGTAGTCACGAAACCAATCAGCAATTCCATCTCAAACTCCTTTTGACAGTTGAGCGGGTAGCTGGCTGGTACGAATACTGGCTTGCTGACGGCAGTGGGATAACGCGTGAGGCAGCGTGAAGCACTGGGGCGCTGGCGCCCCGAGACACGGCTCGCGCCGCGCGGTGAAAGCAGGCCTCAGGCGGCCTTGCGTTCGTAGAAAGTCAGCGGGACGGCCTGCGTGTGATGCTCGACGACGCCGCAGCGGCTTGCGCATACGCCGCTTTGCATCATGACGTCACGCACGGATTCTTCGCACTTGCCGCAGCATGAGGCGACGCCGAGTTCAAACTGAAGCTCGTCGAACGAGTCGATGCCATCCGCGATGGAGGAACGGATCGTGCGGTCAGAAACTGATTTGCAGACACAGACAATCATGGCAGGCGTCATAGCTAACGTTAATGCGAATTATTATCATTTTGTTTGGGGCGTTTGGCAAGCGTCGTGCATGATTTTTTGTAACAGAACCAGACTCTTAGAAAGGTTTCGTCTATGGATAGCGCCGGCGCATGCGGCCGGCGTGAGCTCGAAATCCTGGAAAATGGCGCAAAAACGCGTCGGCTAGCGCGCCAGAACGGCGCTCGAGCGCATTTTATGCGGCTTGGGAGTCCGACGCCGCCGTGCGCGGGGACACGATCCGCACTCGCTCGACGGCCGCTTCGAGGTGCAGCAGCGTTGCCGCAAGCTGCTGTTGATGGGTGCCGTCGCCGGTCGAATAAAAACGGGGCGCAACAGTGTTCGCGCTGTCCCTGGCGGCGCGCAGCCCGTGCTGATCCAGCACGCGCTCCAGTTGACGCGCAATGGCCACGCTCGTGTCGATCAGCATCAGCCGGTCGCCGACGATGTCGCGGATCGCCGCATCGAGAAACGGGTAGTGGGTGCAACCGAGCACCAGCGTGTCGGCGCCTGCGTCGAGCATGGGCTGCAGGTAGCCGTGCAGCAGCGCGCGCAATTCGGCCGAGCCGACATCGCAGCGCTCGACGGCCTGCACGAGACCGTGCCCTGGCTGGCACAGAAAGCGGCAGTCGGCCGCGTAGCGTTCGAGTAGCGCCTGAAAGCGGGCGCTGCGTAAGGTCACCTGCGTGGCGAGCACCCCGGCCACGCGCGTTTTGGACTGCAGCGCGGCAGGTTTGACGCCGGGCTCGACACCCACCAGCGGAATGGGCAGCTTTTCGCGCACCAGCGCGATGGATTGTGCAGTCGCCGTGTTGCAGGCGACCACCAGCGCCTTCGCCCCTTGCTCGACCAGCCATTGTCCGATGGCAAGCGTGCGGTCGGTGATGAAGTCGTCGTCGCGCTCGCCGTACGGGGCGTAAAGCGAGTCGGCGACATACAGGATCGCTTCGTCGGGCAGTTGCGCACGCACCGCTCTTAACACCGACAACCCGCCCAGACCCGAATCGAAAATGCCGACCGGCGCGCGCGAAGCGGCGCCGGGGGTGAATGTCCGGACAGTCGGGGACGGCGAAAGTGCAGGCATAGGCGAAGAGAGCGCAAGAGGGGCACGCGCGGCGCGCCAATCAAGGAAAGCCCGGGAAAACGGGAAAGTGCGCAAGTATATCGCCCGCGCGGGTCAGGTCGTCGCGGATGCCAGGGCATCCGGGCGAGCCCATGTGCGTGCGGGCCGTTTCAGCGTCAGGCGATCAGGACTCGACCTCGCCCATTGCCGTTTGCTGATAGTTCTGGATGCCGACCTTGTCGATCAGGTCGAGCTGGGTTTCGAGCCAGTCGATGTGTTCTTCCGTGTCGTCGAGAATCTTCACGAAGATCTCGCGGGAGATGAAATCGCGAACCGATTCGCAATAGACGATTGCTTCTTTGCAGGTGTTCTGCGAAATCTGTTCGAGTTTCAAGTCACATTCGAGGATTTCTTTGGTTTCCTCGCCGATCAGCAGCTTGTGCAGGTCTTGCAGATTCGGCAGGCCGTCGAGCATGAAAATGCGTTCGATCAGCCAGTCGGCATGCTTCATTTCGCCGATCGACTCGTCGTATTCATGCTTGCCGAGCTTATCGAGACCCCAGTGTTTGTACATCCGCGCGTGCAGGAAGTACTGGTTGATGGCCGTCAGCTCGTTTTTGAGTTGCGAGTTCAGATACTCGATGACTTTCTTGTCGCCTTGCATGGCTTTTCCTTATGTGGGGACCTTGATTTTTCAACAACAATAAACGCCATACCTGAAAAAGCCAAGGACTCAGAAGCAACTTTCGACATTGTTTCAGGTATCGCGCACCGTGCCGCCTGTAGCAATAAAAAAGCCGGGTTCATACCCCGGCTTTTCGACTCACGTGACAGACGCTAATTGCGAATCATTAAACCGTCGCAACTGGAATCTTGCCGATTTTTGCTTGCCATTCCTTCGGGCCAGTCTGGTGCACGGACGTGCCATTCGAGTCGACCGCGACCGTCACGGGCATGTCCTGCACGTCGAACTCGTAGATCGCTTCCATGCCGAGGTCTTCGAATGCGAGCACCTTCGCGCTGCGAATCGCCTTCGACACGAGGTACGCGGCGCCGCCCACGGCCATCAGATAGGCAGCCTTGTGCTTCTTGATCGCCTCGATCGCAACCGGTCCGCGCTCGGCCTTGCCGATCATCGAAATCAGACCGGTTTGCGACAGCATCGTTTCGGTGAACTTGTCCATGCGCGTCGCGGTGGTCGGGCCTGCCGGGCCGACGGCTTCGTCGCGCACCGGATCGACCGGGCCGACGTAGTAGATCACGCGGTTGGTGAAGTCGACCGGCAGCTTTTCGCCCTTTGCCAGCATGCCGGCGATGCGCGCGTGCGCGGCGTCGCGTCCCGTCAACATCTTGCCCGACAGCAGGAGCGTCTGGCCCGGCTTCCAACCGGCAACTTCTTCCGGTGTCAGCGTGTTCAGATCGACACGCTTACTGGTTTCCGTATTCGGTTCCCACTGCACTTTCGGCCATGCGTCGAGCGATGGCGCTTCGAGCCTGGCGACGCCGGAGCCGTCCAGCGTGAAGTGCGCATGACGCGTAGCGGCGCAGTTCGGGATGATGGCGATCGGCTTGGACGCGGCGTGCGTCGGTGCGGCCATGATCTTCACGTCGAGCACGGTGGCGAGGCCGCCGAGACCTTGCGCGCCGATGCCGAGTGCGTTGACCTTCTCGTGCAGCTCCACGCGCAGTTCTTCGATCCAGTCCTTCGGGCCGCGTGCGATCACGTCCTGAATGTCGATCGGGTCCATCAGCGATTCCTTCGCCATCACCATCGCTTTTTCTGCGGTGCCGCCGATGCCGATGCCGAGCATGCCCGGTGGGCACCAGCCCGCGCCCATGGTCGGCACGGTCTTCAGAATCCAGTCGACGATCGAATCCGACGGATTGAGCATCGCGAACTTCGACTTGTTCTCCGAGCCGCCGCCCTTGGCCGCGACCTGCACGTCGATTTTGTCGCCCGGCACGATCTCGTAGTGGATCACGGCCGGCGTGTTGTCTTTCGTATTCTTGCGCGCGCCTTCCGGCGGGCTCACGATCGACGCGCGCAGCACGTTGTCCGGGTTCATGTAACCGCGGCGCACGCCTTCGTTGATCATCTCGGTGACGCCCATCGTCGCGCCATCCCAACGCACGTCCATGCCGACCTTCACGAACACCGTGACGATGCCGGTGTCCTGGCAGATCGGGCGCTTGCCTTCCGCGCACATGCGGCTGTTGGTGAGAATCTGCGCAATCGCATCTTTCGCGGCGGGGCTCTGTTCGAGCTCATAAGCGCGGCCCAAGGCCTGGATGTAGTCGAGCGGATGGTAATAGCTGATGTACTGAAGCGAATCAGCAATGCTCTGAATCAGATCTTCCTGTTTGATGGCGGTCATGGCTAGCTCAGTGGGGACAATGGCGCTTGTTGTCGGATCGCAGCGCAGTGCGGTCAGTCGTGCGCCTTCAGGGGAGTGGAACCTTTGATGGAACCCACGGCGTGCAGCGCCGCGGGTTCTTCGAAATGTTTGGGATGCGTGTGTGTGGTGAGGCGGTCGACCAGCGCCATCACCAGCGCCGACACCAGGAACGCCACGTGGATGATGACCTGCCACATGATCGTGTGGGTCGTGTTCTGGTCGGGGCTGATGAAGGTCTTCAGCAAGTGAATCGACGAGATGCTGATCAGCGCCATCGACAGTTTGACTTTCAGCACGCCGGCGTTCACATGGTCGAGCCATTCCGGTTCGTCCGGATGACCTTCGACGCCCAGGCGCGACACGAAGGTTTCATACCCGCCGATGATCACCATGATCAGCAGGTTCGAGATCATCACGACATCGATCAGGCCGAGCACGACCAGCATGATGTTGGTTTCGTCGAGCGTCATCGAGGCCGTGACGAGGTGCCAGACTTCCTTGACGAACAGCACCACGTAGACCGCCTGCGCGACGATCAGGCCCAGGTAGAGCGGCAACTGCAGCCAGCGGCTCATGAAGATGATGGCGGGCAGCGGACGCATCGGGCGGCGCTGACGGGCGGAGTCGGGTCGCGGAGCGGACATAGGCAAGAGTCAGATGAAACGCAGGTGACGGAACACGGACTAAACGCGGCGATCCGGGCGAGCTGCGACGCGCGCGGATCGGAGCAAACCCGTGCAAACCAGGCGCAGACGGCGCCATGCACAGCCGGGAGAGGCCGGAAACGCTTGCGTCAGGCGCGCTATTGTACAGCGTCGGCTGAATTTGCTGCGGCGCGGCGGGCAGGGCGGCCGAGCGGGACCGGCGAGGGCGTCGTGAGCGGTATGCTCAGGACGCCACCGGCGCCACGCTCCTCGTCTTCAGACTTGCGAGCCCGATGCCCGCGATCACGCAGGCCAGCGCGAAGCCGTGCGCGAGCGTGGGCCGTTCGCCGAGAAACGTGATGCCGTAGGTCGCCGCGGCCACCGGCAGCACCGCGCTGAAGACGCCCGCGAGACTGCCGGGCACGTGGCGGATGCCCTTCATCCACAGCCAGAACGAAAAGATGCTGGCCGACAGCCCGTACCACAGCACCAGGGTCCAGACGCCGACCGGCACTGCGCGATAGTCGAAGTGCGCGAGCGCACTCGCGCCGAGCGGCAGCATCAGCAGCAGGCCGAACAGGTGCGTGTACGCGCAGATGTCGATGGGCGCCAGCGTTTGCGTGAGGCGGCGCGACAGGATGATGTAGAGCGATTCGCAGCACACCGCGCCGAGCACCATCAGGTTACCGGTGAACGACGTTTCGCCGCCCGCGTTGCGCTCCACCTGCGCGAGATTGATGACGACCACGCCGACGATCGCCAGCGCGATCGACGCGAGCGCTCGTCCATTCGGACGCTCCTTGAGGATCAGCCACGAGAGCAGCGCGACGACCGCGGGGATCGTACTCGTGATCACGCCGGCCGCCACCGCGCTGGTGCGGTGCACGCCGTTGAGCATCAGCAGCGTAAACCCGAAGGTGCCGAATAACGCCTGCAGAAACAGGTTGACCCATTTGTCGCGCTTGACGCGGCGCAGCTTGGCCACGCGCAGCAAAGGCCATAGCACCGCCATCGCGATCACGAAGCGCAGCAGCGCGAACAGAGGGACGGGGACGAACTCGACGATCGATTTACCGATTCCGACATTGCTGCCGACCAGCAGCATCGAGGTAATGAGAAACAGGGAGTGGCGATTCAAGCTGGAATCCGGACGGCTAGTTCAGTTAGCATTGTAAGAGGCCGGTCGAGCCAGCGTAAAGGCGCGAGGCCGGAGCAGACAGGGCGCTCGAAGCTGCAACGCATGCGCCGCGTTCATCGTATGAGGTTTCGAATACATGAAACTCGCGTAGCGAGTAGCATGCGCGCCTGGGGCCGTGTAGGGTTGAGTGCGCCGCATGTGCGTTGACTCTGCGTCATGGCAACAATGCAGCAGCACAGTAGCGACACGGCAGCAGCTAAGGGTTTTCGCTGGCAAGCCGATGCGGCTCGCGTAAGTGCCCGGTAAGTTGCAGCGCTTATGTTTGAGCACAGGAGTAGCCGGCCCGTCGTGCGCACGCATGCTGCGGGGCCACATCGCCGCGCGATGCAGACCCACGGTCGGCGGCGCGGCGCGCGGGCCGCAAGGATTGGAGACAGCGCTGCGCTTGCCGCGGCGTCAACAGGATATGTCGCGTCATGGGCGCGCCGGCACAGATTTTACGTTTCATCTTCACCAAGGGGTTGTCGATGTCTGCGATTGAATCGGTTCTTCAGGAACACCGTGTTTTCCCGCCCTCCGCTGAAGCAGCGGCGGGTGCCGCGATCTCCGGCATGGATGCGTACCACGCTCTCGCCGCCGAAGCGGAGCGCGATTACGAAGGCTTCTGGGGGCGCCTCGCCCGCGAGACGCTGAGCTGGAGCAAGCCCTTTACCAAGGTGCTCGACGAGTCGAACGCGCCGTTCTACACGTGGTTCGAAGACGGCCAGCTGAACGCGTCGTATAACAGCATCGACCGTCACGTCGAAGCCGGCAATGGCGAGCGCGTCGCGATCATCTTCGAAGCCGACGACGGCGCCGTCACCAACGTCACCTATCAGGATCTGCTGCAACGCGTGTCGCGCTTCGCGAACGCGTTGAAGAAGCGCGGCGTGAAGAAGGGCGACCGCGTGGTGATCTATATGCCGATGTCGATCGAAGGCGTCGTCGCGATGCAGGCTTGCGCGCGGATTGGCGCGACGCATTCGGTGGTGTTCGGCGGCTTCTCGTCGAAGTCGCTCAACGAGCGGCTGGTGGACGTGGGCGCCGTCGCGCTCGTGACCTCCGACGAACAGATGCGCGGCGGCAAGGCATTGCCGCTGAAGAACATCGCTGACGAAGCGCTGGCGATGGGCGGCTGCGAAGCGGTCAAGAGCGTGATCGTCTATCAGCGCACCGGCGGCAAGGTCGCATGGAACGAAGACCGCGACCTGTGGATGCACGAACTCACGCAGGCCGAATCGGATCAATGCACGCCCGAGTGGGTCGGCGCCGAGCATCCGCTGTTCATCCTCTACACGTCCGGTTCGACCGGCAAGCCGAAGGGCGTGCAGCACAGCACCGGCGGCTATTTGTTGTGGGCCGCGCAGACCATGAAGTGGACCTTCGACTGGAAGCCCTCCGACGTGTTCTGGTGTACCGCCGACATCGGCTGGATCACCGGCCATAGCTACATCACCTATGGGCCGCTGACGCTCGGCGGCACCCAGGTCGTGTTCGAAGGCGTGCCGACTTACCCGAACGCCGGGCGCTTCTGGGAGATGATCGCGAAGCACAAGGTGTCGCTGTTCTACACGGCGCCCACGGCGATCCGCTCGCTGATCAAGGCCGCCGACGCCGACCAGAAAGTGCATCCGAAGAGCTACGATCTGTCGACGCTGCGCATCATCGGCACGGTCGGCGAGCCGATCAATCCGGAAGCGTGGGTGTGGTATCACGAGAACGTCGGCGGTGGCCGTTGTCCGATCGTCGATACGTGGTGGCAAACCGAAACCGGCGGCCACATGATCACGCCGCTGCCGGGCGCCACGCCGCTCGTGCCGGGTTCCTGCACACTGCCGCTGCCGGGCATCATGGCCGCGGTCGTCGACGAAACCGGCCAGGACGTGCCGAACGGGCAGGGCGGCATTCTGGTGGTGAAGCGTCCGTGGCCGTCGATGCTGCGCAACGTGTGGGGCGACCCGGACCGCTATAAGAAGAGCTACTTCCCCGAGGAACTCGGCGGCACGCTCTATCTCGCCGGCGACGGCGCGGTGCGCGACAAGGAGACCGGCTACTTCACGATCATGGGCCGCATCGACGACGTGCTGAACGTGTCGGGCCACCGGCTCGGCACGATGGAGATCGAGTCGGCGCTGGTGTCGAATCCGCTCGTCGCCGAGGCAGCCGTGGTGGGCCGCCCCGACGCCACCACCGGCGAAGCCGTGTGCGCGTTCGTCGTGCTCAAGCGGGCGCGCCCGGAAGGCGACGAGGCGGTGAAGCTCGCCAACGAACTGCGCAACTGGGTCGGCAAGGAGATCGGTCCGATCGCGAAGCCGAAGGACATCCGCTTCGGCGAGAATCTGCCGAAGACGCGTTCGGGCAAGATCATGCGCCGTCTGCTGCGCTCGCTCGCGAAGGGCGAAGAGATCACTCAGGACGTGTCCACGCTGGAGAACCCGGCGATTCTCGATCAGCTCGGCGAGTCGCTCTGAGCGCCGGTTCAACTGTGTTCATGGCAAGAGCGCATCGAACGATGCGCTCTTGATCTGACGCAAAGTTCGGCCCCTGGGTCACGCTATGAAGGCCACCGCGCGGTCAATCCCGATTGCCTGCCCGGTGCCTTTTTGATACATAGGCGCATGACCGCGCCGCACCACTCTCACGCTACGCTCAATCCCACGCCCGAACCGCCCGCGGTCTCGGCGGCGATGGCGTTCGCGCATCGCAAATATTGGCGCTTCAATCTCGCGCTGATCGCGACGCTGATGGCCATCGGCTTCGTCGTATCGTTCGTGTTGCCGCTGATCGCGCCGGCGATGGCGGAGGCGCGCATCGGCGGCTTCAGGTTGCCGTTCTACTTCGGCGCACAAGGCGCGATCCTGATCTACCTCGCGCTGATCATCGTGTACATCGTGCTGATGCAGGGCGCCGACCGCCGCCTGCAACGCGCATTCGATGCGGATGCCAGTGCAAAGGCGAATGCGGGTGCCAGCGCGGACACGAACGCCAGCGCCGCTGCGCCGGCCACCGGCGGACGCTGAGCCGATGAAGCTCACGCACCGGCTGATCCGCTCCTACGCGTTCTATACGCTCGGCTTCCTGCTGTTCATTTATGTGATGTGGCGCATCGAGCGCACGAGCGGCCCCGGCGTGTGGATCGGCTATGTGTTCCTGTTCGTGCCGATCGCGGTGTACGCGGTGATCGGCGTGCTGTCGCGCACGTCCGATCTGGTCGAATACTACGTGGCGGGGCGGCGTGTGCCCTCTGCGTTCAACGGCATGGCGACCGCGGCCGACTGGCTGTCGGCCGCGTCGTTCATCGGACTGGCCGGGTCGATCTATGCGACCGGATACGACGGTCTTGCGTATGTGATGGGCTGGACCGGCGGTTATTGCCTTGTCGCGTTTCTGCTTGCACCCTACGTGCGCAAGCTTGCGCGCTACACGATTCCCGATTTTCTCGGCACGCGCTTTTCGAGCAACGCGGTGCGCGGCCTCGCGGCATTGGCCGCGATCCTGTGCTCGTTCGTCTATCTGGTCGCGCAGATCCAGGGCGTCGGCCTGATCGCGACGCGCTTTATCGGCGTGGATTTCGCCGTCGGCATTTTCTGCGGACTCGCGGGCATCCTCGTGTGCTCGTTTCTGGGCGGCATGCGCGCCGTCACGTGGACCCAGGTCGCGCAGTACATCATCCTGATCGCGGCGATCCTGATCCCGGTGTCGATGATCGCGCATAAAGACGGCCTTGGCTGGGCGCCGCAATTCAGCTACGGCCGTTTGATGGAGCGCATGGAGAGCCTCGAGAAACAGGTGCGCGACGAGCCGCTCGAACAGACCGTGCGTGACGACTATCGACGCCGCGCCACGCTGATGCAGATGCGGCTCGACACGTTGCCGCAATCGTTCGTCGACGAAAAGCAGCGGCTCGCGCAGGAAGTCGCCGATCTGCGCCGTCACAACGGTCCGCTGCGCGAAATCAAGGAGCGCGAAAGGGCGCTCGAACAGTTTCCGCGCGATGCCGCCGCCGCGCAGATCGTCTGGACCCAGCGCCGCGACGAAATGCTGATGCGCGCGGCCGCGCCGGTGCCGATGCATGAGCCGTTTCCCGCCGTCAACGATGAAGATCGGCGCATCCATGAGCGCAATTTTCTTTCGCTGCTGCTGTGTCTGTCGCTCGGCACCGCGAGCCTGCCGCATATCCTGACGCGCTATAACACGACCACGTCGGTGGCGTCCGCGCGGCGCTCGGTCGGCTGGACGCTCTTTTTCGTCGCGCTGTTCTATCTGACGGTGCCGGTGCTCGCGGTACTGATCAAGTACGAGATTCTGAGCAACCTGGTCGGCCATCACTTTGCCGATCTGCCGCAATGGCTCACGCAATGGCGCAGGGTAGAGCCGAGTCTGATCAGTCTCGCCGATACGAATGGCGATGGGATCGTGCGTTGGAGCGAGATCCAGATGCAGCCCGATATGGTCGTGCTCGCCGCGCCGGAGATTGCGGGGCTGCCGTACGTGATGTCGGGCTTGATCGCGGCCGGCGCGCTGGCCGCGGCGCTGTCGACCGCGGACGGTTTGCTGCTGACGATCGCCAATGCGCTGTCACACGACGTGTACTACCACATGGTCGATCCCAACGCGTCGAGCCAGCGGCGTGTGACGATCTCGAAGATTCTGTTGCTGGGGGTGGCGCTGTTCGCGTCGTATGTGGCGTCGCTGAATGCCGGGAATATTCTGTTTCTGGTGGGGGCGGCGTTTTCGCTGGCGGCGTCGAGCCTGTTTCCGGTGCTGGTGCTCGGCGTGTTCTGGAAGCGCACGACCCGGCTCGGCGCCGTCGCGGGCATGGTGGCGGGGCTGCTGGTGTGCATCTACTACATCGTTTCGACGTATCCGTTCTTCACTCAAATGACGGGTTTCACCGGCGCGCGATGGTTCGGCATCGAGCCGATCAGCTCGGGCGTGTTCGGCGTGCCGGCGGGGTTTCTTGTGGCGATCGGCGTGAGTCTGATCGACCGTAAACCGGATGCTTATGCGAGGGCGCTGGTGGACTACATCCGGCATCCTTAGCCGCGTTTGCGCGAGGGTGTGGCGCAAGGCGTGAAGTTTGCTATAATTCGGCTCCCCGCCGGAGAGATGGATGAGCGGTTTAAGTCGCACGCCTGGAAAGCGTGTATAGGTTAATAACCTATCCGGGGTTCGAATCCCCGTCTCTCCGCCACCCTTCCCATAAGGCTTTCCAGCCTGTCGGATTTTGCCCGCTGTACCTTTGAATCGGGGCCGTACCTGTGGCCAGCTATCGCAAAGGCTTCACGCGCTCCGCTCTCCGCCTGTAAATCTTCTCGGTCACCTTGCCGTCGGCATGCGCCAATAGCCATAACGCAGCGCTCCAATCATTCATTGCGTCCACGTCGACCGGGCCGGCCGATGCGACGCCCAATACTTGCTCCACATGGCGGCGGGAGACGACCAGCCGGCCGCCTGCGCGCATCTTGCGCTCGATGCCCATCATGCGAAGGGCTTGCGCCTGGGCTTCGCGCCGGCGGCGGCCGGTGAGTTCGACCAGCTCGTCTGCCGACAAAAACATGGCCCCGAAAATTTGACCGCCGAATCTCTGCGCGTGGTTTCCAGGATTCGTCGTGCTGCTGCGATCATGCTGCGAAGTCGAAGGGTTTGGGCCGCGTGCTGGCGGCGACGTAAAGCGGGTGCTTCGGGCTGCCGTCCTTATTTAGGCCGATATGAAATAGCCTGCTGCGCCAGCCGGCGATCCCGAAGATGCGCATCAGGTCAGCGGCGCGCCCGGCGGCCGCCGGGTGCGCTCCCCACGCGCAAATCACGATGTGTGCCCGCTCGATCGCATCCATGACGGCGCCGTCGGCTGTCCGCTCAGGTCCGAGCGGGTCCGCGTGCGTGAGCAGTTCGTCCGGGTCAGTCGCGCGCAGCGGGAACAGGTTGGCCACCTCGAGCCGGCCGTACATGCCAGCGACCGCGCGAGACATACACCGCATGATGGTGGGATCGTCCTTGAGGTGGTCGGCCGTCGACGGGTTCAGCATCAGAAAGGCCAGCGTCGGCAGGCTGCGATCCCATTCGCGCCAGAGGCGGTACCGGTATGCCCCGCAGTCGCTGATGTCCGCGCCACGTTCGCAGGCGAGGTCGGTGTCGGTAAGGTATTGCATGCTAGGATTCCTCCAGGAGACCGACGGAGGCCGCTATGTGGACCTGTCGAAACTGCAATGTGACGTTCGACTTTGATCAGATCGAACCGGAAGTCGATGAACAAGGATACTTTTTCCTCTGTCCTACCTGTGACTACCGGAACAAGCTCGTGGACGCGGGTCGAGACGCGACGGGGCGCCCAAAGCTTGTCCAGAGTGACGACGAGTAGCGCAATCTTTTGGAGACGGCCATGCGGTTTGACTACAAGGAGTTCCACATCGACGCGTCGCCTCTCGATGAAGGTGGCCACTACTACGCTCGCGCAAAGATCTACCGGCGTACCTCGGCGGGTGGGGATTTCGTTGAGGTGAAGTATTCGGGCGACCTCGGGGACTATCCCTCCGACGCGGACGCTTTCGAGGCGGCGCAGCGCTGGGCCATCCAGTGGTGCGACGAGCATGGCGCTTAGGCAGCGTGCTGCGATTTCTCGACAATCACGATGGAGACAGCCATGTGGGACAAGGTCGAACACAACGGATATGAAGTCTGGGTCCTGCCGATCCTTGCATACGGCCCCCCGGCCCCGACCACCTTGTGGCATTACTCGGCCTACATTTGTCGCCACGGTTCCGATGCCCACCTCGCTGGGCAGAGCATTCGCTTCCAGGAACTTGTCGCCACTTTCGGCAGTGAAGAAGCAGCCCGAGAGGCGGGGTATGTCGAAGGCAAGCGGCGCGTCGACATGATTCTCGAAGGCGGTTCGGGTGCCGCCAACGGCTGACTACGGCTCTAGTTGTTCAAAATGGGACTCTGGATTCAACCCCGCCCACCTTGCGCTGACCTTTTCGGGCAGCCGGCCGCCGTAGCGCCAGACGAAGACCTGACGCTTAATGGCGCGGGCGCCGTGAACGATGCTCGAGTAGAGGAGCACTACACCTGCTCGCGATGCCGCAGCGTGTTTGCGCGCATTCTCGCCGGGCCGCCGCAGCGCCAGATCTGGATGCTGCTGAACGCCCGGCCGCATTGATGGGGTTGCCACATTCACCGCTCTTGCTCTGATCGTCCGGGAAACAGGGAGAACGCCATGACTCCACGCGCGAAGTACTTGCATTACTGGTATGAGATCTCGGCCACGTCCACGGGTCCAGATGGTTCGCCCTGGCAGGGCGAACTGAGACTCGGAAGATACGCGGCGGACGGGTCCGAAGAGACTATTTTGGACCGGCACCTCGTACCCGGCTTCTTCGATACCGAGCCTCAAGCCCGAGACGCCGCCGACGCATATGCCCGTGTATATATCGATCAGCTCTGACCGCAAGCCTGTGATGGTATGAGTGGTCATGGTGTCCTCGCTGATTGTTCGATTGCAACTGCAATTTGTTTTGCGGACCACTGACGCGGTCGCCTGCGAGCATCCAGGGAACCGCCGAATCTCCGCGACCGTGCTGCGCGACTGAGCGGCGGCGATGGCCGTCATGGCGCGGGTAACCTCGTCGCCCTGTTCGGTGGCCGGCGTCGCAAGCAACTTCGGAATGTCGCGGTCCACCTCGGCCTGATTGACGGTCGTCGAGCCTAGCCAGACATTCGACCAGGGCCACGGTGTGTTGATGCCGCGCCCGATCATGCGCAACTTTAGTCAATCATTTCCTTCGCTTTACCGATTCGCTTCGGCAATTGCAGCCAGTCCAGATGCGGCGTTCACCGGATCAATTCGAAGAGATCGCATAGCCAATAGTTCGGTACAGCGTTGTCGAACACATCGACAGGCGATGTGCAGAAGATCCGCTGGCGGCGGCCGTGTTTAGCGAAGAACTCTTCATGCGCAGTGTTCCACGCGAGCGACTTGCGCCACGGCGACGTGTGGCGTCGCGGCGTGCCGGGGCTCCAGTCGATGGTGCCGCCGGCGAAGCGCGCGTTGCGCGTCGCCGCGTAGCAGTGATCGCAGCCGGGGGCCGACCTTCTGGCAGCCTTCCCACGGATTGAACATGTGATAGTCCATTCGATCTTGCTGTTCTCGCTCATTGGGCAACCTCTGCCTTCACGTGACCCATGCAGCCGTGCTCTTTGAAGTCGAAGTTGTTGCAGTTTCTGTAGGGAATGAAGTTGTGGCCCTTCGCGAGCACGTCGAGCGGCGCGTCTTTTGCTTCATCGGCTGTCATCGAGCGACCGTCGGCATGTTTGAACATGCCGCGATAGTTCTTCTTCGGCAGGTTCTCCAGAAATCCGCGCACGTTAATGCACATGTGGAATGAGCGGATTTCCACCTTGCGCAAGAGCCGCGTAGGCTAGCTGCCGCGCCACCGGCTGCGATGACTACTTCGACCAGGAGAACGTCGACCTCGGTCAGCCGTTCGGAATATTTCTCAATGAGATCGTCGGCGTTGCGGCCGCCTGTTAGAGCGGCTTTGGTTTCGGGCGTTGTAGCGGCATTAGATAGCCGCATTGCAACTTTCAGTGCGTCCCGTGCTTCTGTTCCTGATCGTTGAGCTACCCGGTCGAAGCCGGTGAAATCAGAACAATTGCAAACTCGCGTTGGCGGATGCCCCTGCTTGTCACTATCATGTAGTTTGAAATACCTCCTAATCGGCGCGTCGACGCGGAGAGTGGTCACGCGCCGTTTGCCTGGCCTTATTGGTTGGGCAGTTTTGCTGTTTTGTCTCAGCGTGCAAGTAATTAGTAGAGCGATTGGTCGCCCAAGCGCAGGGCACCCCGTCACATACCGCAAGCGGTATATAGGACGTCAATATGGCTTCTCTCATCATCCGTGTTCTACTCGCAGATGATCACCCGGGCATGCTCATTGGTGTCGAACACGAGTTGTCGGTGATCAGCACGATCCAGTTGATGGGCTGTGCGAATAGTTCGACGGAATTGATCGCTCTCCTCGATGCAAAACCGTGCGACGTTGTCGTTTCCGACTACGCAATGCCGGCGGGCGACTACGGCGACGGCATCGCGCTTTTTTCCCTGATTCAACGGCGCTATCCGCCTGTCAAGATCGTAGTGCTTACCATGCTGGACAATCCGGCGGTGCCGCGCGCGCTCGTGACGCAAGGCGTATCGTGCATCGTCAGCAAATCCGATGCTGTCAGCCACCTTGTTCCTGCAATACACACCGCTTATAGCGGTGGAAAGTACTACTCACCAAGGGTCGAAGAGATCGTTCAATCGATCGACTGGAATCGTCGTGGCCGCGGCTCGACGGACGTTCTCAGCCAGCGGGAATCCGAAGTTGTGCGCCTGTTTGCATCTGGTTTGACTGTCAATGAGATCGCAGACCGGCTGTGTCGTAGCAAGAAGACGATCAGCTCGCAAAAGTCGAAGGCGATGGAAAAGCTTGGCATTGACCGGGACGTCGATCTGCTGCGCTACGCGATGGAGAACGGCATGGTGTCTTCGTCCGAGCGGAAGTCAGGCGGTGAACCCGATATGGATCTGTCGGAAGGGGGCATGCCCCCGGTTGCCTCGAATAGCTGATTCGCCCCAACCGGTGCAGCAGTACGACTGCTGCTCAAGCCCATGAGTGCTCGGCTTGCCGGTCTCACTTCGTTCGAACTCATGGGGCAAGCCTTCATGAAATCGGCGATGGAGATCGCGCATCTGAATGCGCCGTTCGGCGAGTCGTATTCCGTCTATGTGCCGATCGAAACACTGGGTGAATCAGATGAGGGCGACAGGCGCGCACTCGAACAGTCACTTGAACGGATGCTGCGAGACTATTGACGAATTGCTGTTGCAGTTCAAGTCATCAGCAAAAAGAGCTGGGAGTTACCGTCGCCGGTAACGGCGGGAAATCCGGAAGCGGGCACACGATCACGAATCTGCTTCGCGATTCCCGCTCTCCACCGCCGCCTGATCAATGCCCAACCCCGTCAGCAACCACGTCTTGAACGTATCGAGCGCGTGGTGATGATGAAGCCGCCGTCAAGGTGTCCTTCGCATCGATGATCGGCTCGGCAGGGGAGAGTCATGACTTCTTCATCTACGTTACGGCCGCCGCCGACCGGTTCGGCAAGATCTTCTTTCAAACGAACGAGCCGATCATCGCCGTGCTCGCGGCGTCTGCCACGCTGGCCGTCGGCTTCATGATGCGTCCGCTCGGCGGCTACCTTGCCGGGCATTTCGGCGTGCGCTCGTCGGGGATTTCGCTTGGCTATAACGGGGCATCGGTCGTCGCGGAATGGCTGCCGTTTCTCGCTACGGGACTGTATGCGGTCGTCGGCTGGACGGGGCCGGCCATCATGTTCTCGCTGCGTGGCGTCATCTCCAGCCTGTGTGCGCTGTCGATGCGGGAATCGGCGCCGGCGGGGGTCGAACGGCACTCCGTCATGCCGATGAGTCAGCAGAAAGTGGGCACGCAGTGAAGCTGTGGACGGGCCGGCGGCGGGTTGTCTGGCCCGTCCTTCAGCGCCAACCGTAAGCCAAAGCAATCATCTTGCTCTAAACTAGCGCCCGCCCAAGCCCGCTACGTAAAGAGCAACACACCGATGCCCCCGTCTCCAGCCGATCCCACCGATCCCACCGCTTCCCCCACCTTCAGTCTGCCGAAGCATCCGCCGTTTCAACGCTTCTGGTGCACCCGCATCCTCTCGTCGCTGTCGTTCCAGATGCTCGCCGTCGCGATGGGCTGGCACATCTACGCGCTCACGCATAGCGCGTTCGCACTCGGCCTTGTCGGCCTCGCGCAATTCTTGCCGATGTTCATGCTGACCCTCGTGGTCGGCCACGTTGCGGACCGCTACGATCGCCGCCGCATCGCGGCCATCTGCCAGGGCCTCGAAAGCGCCGCCGCGTTGCTATTCGCTTTCGGCACATTTGGCGGCTGGATCAGCGCGCCGGTCATCTATGTGCTGGCCGCATGCGTCGGCGCGGCGCGCGCGTTCGAATCGCCCGCGGTCGCGTCGCTGTTGCCCGCGGTCGTGCCGCGCGGGTATCTGCCGAAGGCGACGGCGTGGGCCACGTCCGCGAATCAGACCGCGCAGATCGCGGGCCCCGCATTGGGCGGCCTGTTGTACGGCATCGGTCCGGGCGCGGCCTATCTCGCGTGCACGTTGTCGTTCGCGGCCGCCGCCGCGTCCGTGTGGAGCATCCCGCTGCAAATCCGGCCGGCGAGCCGCGCACCGGTCACGCTCGAGTCGATCTTCTCGGGCATCGCGTTCATTCGCAAAGAGCCGGTGATTCTCGGCGCGTTGTCGCTCGATCTGTTCGCGGTGCTGTTCGGCGGCGCGACGGCGCTGTTGCCGATCTTCGCGCGCGACGTCCTGCACGCGGGGCCGCTCGGTCTCGGTCTGCTGCGCTCGGGCACCGCGATCGGCGCGCTTGCGGGCACCATCTGGCTCGCGCATTTTCCGTTGCGCAACCGGCCCGGCGCGGCGATGTTCGGCGGCGTAATCGCATTCGGTCTGGCGACGGTGGTGTTCGGGCTGTCGCATCAATTCCTCTTGTCGCTGTTCGCGTTGATGGCGCTGGGTGCATCGGACACCATCAGCGTGGTGGTGCGGCTGTCGCTCGTGCAATTGCGCACACCCGATGAAATGCTCGGGCGTGTCAGCGCGGTCAATTCGCTTTTCATCGGGACGTCGAATCAATTGGGCGAGTTCGAGTCGGGTGTGACGGCGGGTTGGTGGGGCGCACGGCCGGCCGTGCTGGTCGGCGGCATTGCGACGATCACGGTCGCGTTGCTGTGGATGAAGCTGTTTCCCGAACTGCGGCGCACTCGCTCGCTGGAGCGTGAAGAGGAACTGGTGACTAGCGCGTGATGGATCGGCGTCGCGGTGTTCGCGGGGATTTGTCGCGTGTCATCAAAGTGTGCATCAGGTCCGCACGACGCGCGGCAGTCTCGCGAAGCTTGTTGCCGCATACACTGCTTGCTTATTCAGCCAGCGCAGCGAGATCCCCTGCGGCGCGCACACCGAACTGCTCATCGTCGCACAACGACGACGTGCATGACCGAGCCGCTATGATGACGCAATCGTCACTCGGCAACCCTCATCATGCGCATTGCCCCATTACCCCCGCTCCAATGCCTGGTCGCGTTCGAATCGGCCGTGCGGCATGCGAGCTTCACTAAAGCCGCCGCCGAACTGCATCTGACGCAAAGCGCTGTGAGCCGGCAGATCGCCCAGCTCGAAGAGTTTCTGGGCCGCTCGCTGTTCGTGCGCGAGCATCGCGCGTTGCGCCTGACGATCGCCGGCGAAGGCTACGCGAAGCATGTGCAATGGCTGCTCGCCACCTGCTCCGAAGCGACGCTCGATGTGATGAAGCGCTACGGCGATCTCGAACTGACGATCGCGTGCTCGTCCGGCGTCGCGGTGTTGTGGCTCACGCCGCGGCTCGGCGCGTTCCGCGCCGCATATCCGAACGTCAAGATCAGAATGATCGTGCGCGACGGGCTCGCGTCGCTGTCGCCCGCGGAATTCGATGTGGGCCTGTACTACAGCCGCCAGCGCGCCGAGCCGCATTTCACCGCACGCCGCATCTTCGACGAAGAGGTGTACCCGGTATGTTCGCCCGGATATCTCGCCGGCCGCGTGCTGGAACCCGCCGACCTCGCGCATGAAACCTTGCTGATGCAGGAAGACGGCCAGCGGCAATGGATGTCGTGGCCCGAATGGTTTCGTCTGAACGGCGTGCAGATGCCGGCCTCGCCGCAGGCGGTCGCCGTCAATCACTATCCGCAGCTCGTGCAGATGGCGATTCTCGGCCAGGGCATCGTGCTCGGCTGGCGGCACATGATCGACGCATGTCTGAGCGATGGCCTGCTGGTGCGCGCGACGCAGGCTTCGGCGAGTCACGGCGGCGGCTATTACGTGCTGTCGCCGAACGACCGCTCGCAGAACCAGGCGGCGCGTGTCTTCACGCGCTGGCTGTTCGAACAGGCCGAAGAGCAGTTGGGCAGGGCGGCGGCCTGACCATCGCTTGTCTACCGCTTCGCATGCGCTACGCGCATGCATGCATGCGAATCTTTCGTTTCGAAAATAAATCAGGTGTCTCTAGGATCGGCGTCATGCATGCGAAGGCGCCGCTCGATCACGGCGTGGCGCGTTGCGGATACTTCCGCCTGAAAGGCTGCCAGATGAGGAAAGGGACCATGCAAGGAACGCTTTCATCGAACGTCGCACTCTCCGTGGATACGCTCGCGCAGCAACGGCGGCGCGCCATTATCGCCACCGTGCTCGGCAACGGGCTCGAGTGGTTCGACTTCACCGTGTACAGCTTCTTCGCGGTGATTATCGCGAAGCTGTTCTTTCCGACCGGCAACGAACTGACCTCTCTGCTGCTCGCCGTCGCGACCTTCGGCGTGGGCTTTTTCATGCGGCCGGTGGGCGGCATCGTGCTCGGCGTGTACGCGGACAAGGTCGGCAGAAAGGCGGCGCTCTCGCTGACCATTCTGCTGATGGCGGGCGGCACCGCGCTGATCGGCCTCGCGCCGACCTACGAGCAGATCGGCGTGTGGGCGCCGGTGCTGATCGTGATCGCGCGCTTACTGCAAGGCTTCTCGGCCGGCGGCGAAATGGGCAGCGCGACTGCCTTTCTCACCGAGTACGCGCCGGCGGACAAGCGTGCTTTCTATTCGAGTTGGATCCAGTCGAGCATCGGTTTTGCGGTGCTGCTGGGCGCCGCGGTCGGCACTTTCGTGACCGCGAATCTGAGTGCGGACGCGCTGCATTCGTGGGGCTGGAGAATGCCGTTTCTGATCGGCATTCTGATCGGGCCGGTCGGCTATTTCATTCGCAGTCGCATGGATGAGACGCCGGTCTTCAGCGCGGTCGCCGACGAAGCGAAGAACGATTCGCCGCTCGCGGAGGTGTTCCAACGCTTTCCGCGCGAGACATGCGCCAGCTTTTCGATGGTCATCTTGTGGACGGTTTGCACCTACGTGCTGCTGTTCTACATGCCGACCTATTCGGTGCGCATCCTGCATCTGCCGCAATCCACCGGCTTTCTCGCGGGCATGCTCGGCGGGCTGATGATCATGTGCTTCTCGCCGGTGGTCGGCAAGCTGGCGGACCGCTTTGGCCGCCGCGTCTTTCTGTCCGGCGCGGCCGCGCTGATCCTGCTGCTCGCATGGCCGATGTTCGCGTACATCAACAGCGCGCCGGGCCTCGCTGCGCTGATGGTGTTCCAGGGCGTGTTCGGCTTGCTGATCGCCGCCTACACAGGCCCGATTCTCGCTGCGTTCTCCGAACTGTTTCCGACCCGCGTGTTGTCGACGGGACTGTCCGTCGCCTACAACTTCGCGGTGACGCTCTTCGGCGGCTTCGCACCGTTTTTCATCACGTGGCTGATCGCGTCGACCGGCAGCAACATGGCGCCCGCGATCTACGTGATGATCGCTGCGTCCATCAGCCTCGCCGGCACTTTCTTCGTGCGCGACCCGCGCGGCGTCCGCGCCTGAGGCGACGCGTCGGGCCGCGTCCGGTCTCGCGAGACCGGACGGATTCCTTCATCCAGTCAGGAAAACATCAATGAGCATTACGGTAATCAGCGGCGGCAACGTACTCGATCTGACGCAGGGCGCGTTGCTCGAACATCATCATGTGGTCATCGAGAACGGCCATATCGTCGAAGTCACCGACCGTCCCGTCGATCTACCGAACGCGCGCGTGATCGACGCTCGCGGCAAGACGGTGATGCCAGGGCTGATCGATTGTCACGTGCACGTGCTGGCTTCGCGCGCGAATCTCGGCGTGAACGCGGCGCAGCCGAACATCCTCACCGCGATTCGCGCGCTGCCGATTCTGAAGGCAATGCTCGGGCGCGGCTTCACCAGCGTGCGCGATGCGGGCGGCGCGGATTGGGGTTTGACGCAGGCGCTCGAAGGCGGCCTGATTCCCGGGCCGCGAATTTTCCCGTCGGGCAAGGCGCTGTCGCAGACGGGCGGCCACGGCGATTTCCGGCCGCGTGGCGACGTGCTCGAGCCGTGCTCATGCGCGTTTCGCGCGGGCGCGATTGCGCGCGTGGTCGACGGTGTGGATGCCGTGCGCCTCGCCGTGCGTGAAGAGATTCAGAAGGGCGCCACGCAGATCAAAATCATGGCGTCGGGTGGCGTCGCGTCGCCGACCGATCCGATCAGCAATACGCAGTATTCCGAGGACGAAATCCGCGCGATCGTCGCCGAAGCGCAAGCGGCCAATACGTATGTAATGGCTCACGCGTACACCGGCCGCGCGATCTCGCGCGCGATTCGCTGCGGCGTGCGCACGATCGAGCACGGCAACCTCGTCGACGAAGCGGCCGCGCAATTGATGCACGAGCACGGCGCGTTCGTCGTGCCGACGCTGGTCACCTACGACGCGCTCGCCAAACACGGCGCGGCTTACGGCCTGCCCGCCGATTCGATCGCCAAGGTCGAAACCGTGCGGCAGGCGGGGCGCGACTCGTTGCAGATCTACGCGAAGGCCGGTGTGCCGATGGGCTTCGGCTCGGACCTGCTCGGCGAGATGCACACGTTTCAGAGCGACGAGCTGCGCATTCGCGCCGAGGTGCTCGGCAATCTCGAAGCGTTGCGCTCGGCCACCACGATCGCCGCGGATATCGTCGATCTGAAGGGCAGGCTCGGCGTTGTCAGCGCGGGCGCGATTGCCGACCTGCTGGTGGTGGACGGCGATCCGCTGAAAGATATTGGCGTGCTGACCGGCCAGGGCGAACGTCTCGCGTATGTGTTGCAGCGAGGCGAAGTGGTGAGCGAGCGGGGCGTCGTCGCGGCGCGTTGATCGGCAGGCGCATGGCGTGTGCGTGCATGCGCGCGGAGCGCGGCATGTCACGCTCGCGCGACGATCGTACGCCATGCACGCCAGCGCACCGTCGCCAGAATCGACGCGGCGACGATCAGCATGCCGCCGACCCACGCGGCCGTCGAAATCTGTTCTCCTAACCAGATGCAGGCGAACAGCGCGCCGAACGCCGGCTCGCTGCCCATCAACAGCGACACGCGCGTGGGACTGCTGCGCTTGATCGCGAAGTTCTGCGCGAAGAATGCAAACAGCGTGCACGCGAGCACCAGATACGCGATGTAGGCCCAGAATGTTGCCTGGCCGCTGAGCGCTGGCAGCGCTTGCCACTGTCGCGGTGTGAACAGCGAGGCCGCCGCGGCGCTGCCGAACGCGACCACGCCCGACTGCACCGCTGTCACCGACAAAGGCGGCAGCGACGAATCGCGCATCACACGTTTGGTCACGCACACGGTCAATGCGCGCAGCAAAGCGGCGAGCAGAATCAGCGCATCGCCGGGATTGAAACTCAGCTTGCCTTCGCCGGCCAGCAACCATGCACCGAGCAACGACAGCGCCACCGCCGCCCATTCGATGCGGCTCGGCCTGCGTTTGAGCAACAGCCATTCGACGAGCGGTGTCAACACGACGCACAGGCTGATCAGAAACGCGGCGTTGGCGGCGCGTGTCATCAGGATGCCGAAGGTTTCGCAGAGATATATCCCCAGCAGCAGGATGCCGGCGATCAGTACGCCGCGCAGCGTGCGGGCGTCGGCGGCGCGCAGATGGCGCAACGCGGGCGACAGAATCACGAACGTGATGCCGAAGCGCAGCGCCAGCAAACCCAGCACCGGATAAAACACCAGCGCGCTCTTGACGACGCCGTAACTGGTACCCCAAACCACCGCGACCGCAAGCAGCATCAGATCGGATAGCAGGAGCAGACGTTCTTGTTTCGACATGGCGGACCCAGACCTCAAGCGATGGAGCGCATATTGTCGAACTATGCGCGCAGGAAGATAATCGGGTCGACGCGCACAGCTTTTATGTCGCGGATGCATTAATCCAAAACCTGCCCGCGAGCCTGTCCAGATGACCCCAAACGAGCTTTTCGCGCTGCTGCCGGACATGGCGGTGTTTGCGCGCGTCGTCGATGCCGGCAATTTTTCGGTGGCCGCGCGACAGTTGGGCAGCACGCCGTCCACGGTCAGCCGGCAGATCAAGCGGCTCGAAGATGCACTCGCGACGCGCCTGCTCGAACGGTCCACGCGCGCGGTGCGGGTCACCGAATCGGGCGCGCAGGTGGCGCGATTCTGCCGCGACATGGTGAGCGCGGCGACGGCCGCGGTCGACGCCGCCGGGCAACTGGCCGCCAGGCCCCAAGGCAAGGTCAGCGTGAGCGCGCCGACCCAGTTCGCGAGGGCGGTGATTCATCCGCTGGTCGCGGGCTTTCTGCGCGCGTATGACGAGGTGGACCTGCAACTTCTGTTCACCGACCACGACGTCGATCCGCTCGTCGACGATGTCGACCTGGTGATCCGCTTGACCGACCATCCGCCGCAAGGTTTGGCGGGCCGAAGACTGGGCGCGGTGCGCTGGCTGCTGGTGGCATCGCCCGCGTATTTGCGCGAGCACGGTACACCGGCGCAGCCGCGCGATCTGCTCAGGCACGCGTGCATCTACCTCGGCGAAACCGCCGATGACAACCGTTGGCGCTTTCGGCGCGGCGCGGAATCGCAAAGCGTCGACGTGAAGGGACGTTATATCGCCAATCATGCGCTCGCGCGGCTCGAAGCCGCGCAGCAGGATTTCGGCATTGCGAGCGTGCCGGAGTTTGCCGCAACCGACGCCTTGCAAAGCGGCGCACTGGTACAGGTGCTGCCCGACTGGCAGCTCGTCGCGCGTGCTTACGTGGGCTCGGTGTGGCTGCTGTATCCGCCGAACCGTTTCTTGCCGCCGAAGGTGAGGGCGTTGATCGACTACCTGGTCGAGCATCTTCACGATGCTGACGAAGCAATGTGACGGCGCCCTGGTTCGATCCATGAAACGAACGTAGAATCGCTCGCGCCGCCGACGATTCAGTGCGCTCGCACTGCCGGCGCGACTCCAAGGAGAACGGCATGACCCTGCACGAAAGCGCGCCGGTCGCGGCGACTGTCTATCGCGGCGACGCGATTGAAAACACGCATCTTGCGCACGTCGCGGTGGTCGACGGGCGCGGCCGCCTGTTGTATTCATTCGGCGATCCGTCGCGCGTGACGCTTGCGCGTTCCGCCGCGAAGCCGGCGCAAGCGCTGGCGGTGCTGGAGACCGGTGCGCTCGAGCGTTTCGGCTTCGACGAAGCGGACCTCGCGCTGATGTGCGCCTCGCATAGTAGCGAGGCGCGCCATATCGAACGCACGCGCAGCATGCTCGCGAAAGCGCAGGCGAGCGAAGCGGACTTGCGCTGCGGCGGCCATCCGCCGCTGTCCGACGCGGTGTATATCGATTGGCTCAAGCGCGACTTCACGCCGGGCGCCGTGTGCAGCAATTGTTCCGGCAAGCATGCGGGCATGCTGGCTGGCGCGCGTTCGATCGGCGCGGCGATCGGTGGTTATGAACGGCCCGAGCATCCGATGCAGGTGCGCGTCAAGCACACGGTCGCCGACGTGTGCGATCTGCCGGACGACGCTGTGTTGTGGGCGATCGACGGCTGCAATCTGCCGACGCCGGCGTTTCCTCTGGACCGCCTCGCGCGGCTGTTTGCGAAGCTGGCCGCGGCGCAGGACGAGAGTGCGGCTGGGTCGGCAATGTCACCGCGCATGGCTGCGCTGGCGAGGATCTACCGCGCGATGACGAGCTATCCGGAACTGGTCGCCGGCGAGGGCCGCTTCTGTACCGCGCTGATGCAGGCGTTCGGCGGCGCGCTGGTCGGCAAGGTCGGCGCGGACGGCAGCTATGCGATCGGCGTGCGCGCGTCGGCGCAGACCGCGAGAACGGGTGCCGAGGGTGCGCTCGGTATTGCCGTGAAGATCGAGGACGGCAATCTCGGCATGCTGTATGCGGTGACGGCGGAACTGCTTGCGGTGCTCGACATCGGGACGGTGGAGCAGCGCGCGAAGCTCGATGCGTTTCATGCGCCGGAGAGGCTCAATACGATGGGTGTCGAGACGGGGCGTGTGGTGTTTTCGCTTGGGCTTAAGAGGGCCGCAAGCGGGGGGTGAGGCAACTCGGCGGCGGAGGTTCGAAACAGAGCGACGTCGGCGCCCGGCCCGACGACAAAAGTGCCGACCACTCAGTGAATCAACCGCTCCAGCCACTTCACGCCGCCACCGTCCCCAACGCATTCCGAATCGCAGCAGCCAGTTCCCCCGCTGCGAATTTCGCCACGTACCCGTTCGCGCCGGCGTTCTTCACATGCGCTTCATTCGCCGCGCCCGTCAACGAAGAATGGATGATCACCGGAATATCGCGCAGCCGCTCATCGGCCTTGATCTGGCGTGTCAGCATGAAGCCGTCCATCTCGGGCATCTCGAGATCGGTCAGCACCAGCGCGATACGGTCCTTCGCCCGCGCACCGCTCGACTGCGCTTCGTGTGCAACCTGTTGCAACGTGTGCCAGGCCTCTTCGCCGGTCTTTGTCATTACGTAGTCCGCACCGATCGCGCTCAGCGCCTGTTCAATCAGCTTGCGCGCGAAGCCGGAATCGTCGGCGGCGAGAATTTTCGCGCCACGGCGGATGCCCAGCGCTTCTCCGACAGAAGCCGGATCCACGCTCGGGTGCTGTGACGGAAACACATCGCGCAGCACCTGCTCCACGTCGATCACCTGAGCGAGCCGCGAGTCGCCCGTGTTGCCGTCGATGCGGGCGATGCTGGTGACGAGATTGCCGCCGGCCGCGCCGTCGGCGGACAACACCTGGTTCCACTCCAGCCGCACGATATCGTCCACTTCCTCGACCGCGAACGCCTGCGTCGAGCGCGCGAATTCGGTGACCAGCAGGATGTTCAGGCCGCGCGTCGGCTCGCAGCCCATCAGTCGCGGCAAGTCGATCACCGGAATGATTTGCCCGCGAATATCCACCGCCCCCATCACGAACGGCGACGAACCGGCAATCGGCGTGACCGGCGGCATCGTCGAGATTTCGCGAACCTTGAAGACGTTGATCCCATACAACTCATGCGCGTCGCTGCCGGGCACGGTGCCGAGACGGTATAGCAACAACTCGAATTTGTTGGAACTCGTCAGATTGCTGCGTTCGTGATTGGCGCGATGTTCTTCTGCCATCGACTCTCTCCGGAATTGCACTGCGTGACGCGCGTGGCAGACGTTTCGCTCGGTACCGGCGCGTGGCTTACTTTCCAGTTATCGGCGCGGATGCCGAAAAATTCAGCATTTTCTGGGGGTTTTTGATCGCGTGGACTGCGCGAGGTCCGCGCGTGAACCGGTTGGCGCCACATACGCGCGCCGAAAAGAAGAGGGCGGCCGTCATACCCTGTGCTCTGTGGCATTCATATGAAGCTTACCTAACGTTACAGAAGCGACAGCATCGTTTCACATGGTCCGCGACGCGCCTCATAGAATCGACAGCGATCAAAGCGTGGCGCCGTCAGTCACTCGCAAGCCGGCTGCAAGGTTTTGCGCGGCACGATGTTCGAGGCGCACACGCACCGTTGTTGTTTCGCTTCCACCACAAGGAGAACGTATGATCCGCTTGCCTCTCGCCACCCTCGCCAGCGCCTGCATGACCGGCCTTCTGGTTGTCGCCACCACGGCCAGCGCGCAGACCGCGCCAGCCGCAGCCGCGGCGGACACCGGCCGTTTGCACGCCGCCGACCAGACGTTCATCGCGGACGGCACCAAGGCCGTCGCGACGCAACGCGACGCCGCGCGCATCGCCACCTCGCGTTCCACCGACCGCGACGTGAAGGCCTTTGCCGAACGCGTGTCGAGCGACAACGCAAAAATTTCCGACGCGCTGCGCGCGGCGAGCCCGCGCGGGGTCGACGTGCCGAAGAACGATCCCGACGCGGCGGTGCTCGCGAGTATCAACAATCTGCGCGGTGCGGACTTCGACAAGGTCTATATCGAACAGGTCGCGCTTGCCGGCGAACAGAAAGCGCTGTCGGCGTTCCAGGCGGAAATCGCGTCGGGCCGCGACGAGCAGTTGAAGGACGCCGCGAAGAAGGCGTTGCCGACCATCCAGGAGCACTACGCAATGGCGCAGGATCTCGCCAAGCGCAAGCATCTGTCCAGCACGGCTCAGTAAGGTGATCTCGCGCGCGTCACGCATGGGCGTGACGCGCGTCGTCTTCGGCAGCCATGATGGGCCGCGCTTCGCGCGGTCTGCCAGTGATGGTTCGATGCGGGGCTTTTCGGCGATAATCGCTTTTTTCTCCGGCGCTGGTTGCGTGCCGCGTTTCGCACGACAACTGCGCGCCGGAAGTTCACCGATATTCATCGGCGATTTCCCGCGCCTTCCATCAAAGCTGACCGTATGAGCAAGCCCGGCAATCTGCCGCAACAGTTGGACCATATGCTTCGGCAAGCCATCGCGCTTCAACAGAATGGCGCGATCGTCGAAGCCGAAGAACTCTATCGTGAGATTCTCGAACTCAAGCCCCGTCATTTCGACGCATTGAAATTGCTGGGCGAACTCGCATTGCAAACGGGCCGTGCGCAAGAGGGCAGCGAGCTGCTCAGAAAGGCGCTCGCCGTCAATGCGAAACAGGCGCCGGTTCATTCGAACCTGGCGTACGCGCTCAACGAATTGCAGCGCCATGGCGAAGCTCTTGCGAGCGCCGATCGCGCGCTGACTCTACAGCCGAACTTTCCCGACGCACTGAACAATCGCGGCAACGCGCAAGCTGCGCTGAACAGGCCGCTCGATGCACTCGCCAGTTTCGATCGCGCCATCGCGTTGGTGACGGAGTTCGCGGTGGCCTGGAACAATCGCGCCGGTGTGCTGCGCGACCTGGGCCGCGCCGACGAAGCGCTCGCAAGCTGCGATCGCGCGCTAGCGTTGCAGCCGAACTACGCGGCTGCGTGGAGCAATCGCGGCAATGCGCTCAGTGACCTGAACCAGCCTGAGGAAGCGGAGCGCAGCTATCGGCGCGCGCTGGAATTGGCACCGGCGTTCGCCGATGCTTGGAACAACCTCGGCCTCGCGCAGATCGATCTCAACCAGCATGCGCACGCGCTGTCGAGTTACGAACGCGCGCTCGCGATCAATCCCGCCTCGGTGGAAACGCGCTGGAACCAGGCGCTGTGTCTGTTGCAAATGGGGCGCTTCGAAGCCGGCTGGCGCGAGTACGAATGGCGCTGGGAGCGCGCGCGGATCAAGACGGACCGGCGCGGCTTCGCGCAGCCGCTGTGGCGCGGCGATTTTTCGATCGACGGCAAGACGATTCTGCTGCACGCGGAACAGGGTCTCGGCGACACGCTGCAGTTTTGCCGTTATGCCGCGCTGGTGTCGAAGCTCGGCGCGAAGGTCGTGCTCGAAGTGCCGGCCGCGTTGATGCGGCTGATGACCACGCTCGACGGTGTCGATCAGCTGGTCGAAGCGGGGCAACCGTTGCCGCCGTTCGATTGCCACTGTCCGCTGCTGAGTCTGCCGCTCGCGTTCAGGACTGACGAGGCCAGCATTCCGGCGGCGACGCCTTATCTCTTCGCAGACCTCGAAGCCGCGCACGCATGGCGCGAGCGTATCGACGCAAAAGCGGACGCAAACGCGGACGCACGGACGGATCGCCGTCTTAAAGTCGGCCTCGTGTGGGCGGGCGAAAACCGCTCGCACGTCGCGGAACTGCGCAAGATCGACGCTCGCCGCTCGATCGCGTTAGAGCGCTTCGCGCCGCTTCTCGATGTGCCGAACGTGCGCTTCTTCAGCCTGCAAAAAGGCGCGGCGGCGTCGCAGTTGTCGGGTAGCGAACTGAGCGGGCGCGTCGCCGATTACACGCAAGAGCTGCACGATTTCGCCGACACCGCTGCGCTGGTCGCCAATCTCGATCTGGTGATTTCGGTGGACACGTCGACGGCGCATCTGGCCGGCGCGCTGAACCGGCCCGTCTGGATTCTGAACCGCTTCGACACCTGCTGGCGCTGGTTGCTGGAGCGCCGCGACACACCGTGGTATCCGGGCGCAAGGCTGTTCAGGCAGCCCGCGTTGGGCGACTGGGACAGCGTGATGCAAGCCACGCGCGATGCGCTGGCTGAGTTGAGCGCTTCGCCGGCGGGCGGCGCGTAGTTGGACGAGCAGCGGGGCGCATCGTGACGCGCGTCGCGCTTGCGAGCGACGCTTCGTAACCCCGCCCACCCGCCGACACGTTCGCCGGGACGCGCGTAGACTGAACGTCCGTTTATCGACGGCTATGCCACGGAGATACATCAATGGAATACAGACATCTGGGTGCATCCGGTTTCACGGTGCCGGTACTGAGTTTCGGCACCGGCACGTTCGGCGGCAAAGGCGAGTTTTTCGAGGCGTGGGGCGCGACCGACGTCGCCGAAGCACGTCGTCTGATCGACATCTGCTTCGATGCGGGCGTCACGATGTTCGACAGCGCGGACATCTATTCGAAGGGCGCATCGGAGTCGGTGCTCGGTGAAGCGCTCAAGGGCAAGCGCGACAAGGCGATCATCTCGACCAAGGCGACCTTCCGTTTCGACGACGGCCCGAACAGTGTCGGCTCGTCGCGCTTCCATCTGACCCAGGCGGTCGACGCGGCGCTCAAACGCTTGCAGACCGACTACATCGACCTGTTCCAGTTGCACGGCTTCGATGCCAGGACGCCGATCGCCGAAGTCCTGTCCACGCTCGACGATCTCGTGCGCGCCGGCAAGATCCGCTACACGGGCGTGTCGAATTTCTCCGGCTGGCATCTGATGAAGTCGCAGGACATCGCGGACCGCTACGGCTATCCGCGCTACGTCGCGAATCAGACCTACTATTCGCTGGTCGGCCGCGACTACGAGTGGGAGCTGATGCCGCTCGGCATCGACCAGGGCGTGGGCGCGGTGGTGTGGAGCCCGCTCGGCTGGGGGCGCCTGACCGGCAAGATCAAGCGCGGGCAGCCGCTGCCCGATTCGAGCCGGCTGCATAAGACCGCCGACATGGGCCCGCCGGTGCCGGACGAGTATCTGTTCCGCGTGCTCGATGCGATCGACGAAGTGGCCGCCGAAACCGGCAAGACCGTGCCGCAGATCGCGTTGAACTGGCTGCTGCAGCGGCCGACGGTGTCGACGGTGCTGATCGGCGCGCGCAACGAGGAGCAGCTGCGGCAGAATCTCGGCGCGGTGGGCTGGAATCTGACGACCGAACAGGTCGCGAAACTCGACGCGGCGAGCGCCGTGCGTCCCGCGTATCCGTACTGGCATCAGGAAGGATTCGCGGAGCGTAATCCGAAGGCGGTGTGAGCGCTCTGGTGTTCAAGCCGAAGTGCGACGTTCCGGTTCGATGTCATGGCGCGAGTGCGGCCGGGGCGGCGAACAGATCTGCGTAGTAGCGGCGGCCCGCTTCGATGTGCGGGCCGAACGCGAAATCTTGCGCGAGCATCGCGTCGAAATCCGCGCGTTCTATTTTCATCACGTAGCTGTGCTCGGTAGTGACGACGCGGCACGAGCGGTTCGTCACCGTCGCTGTGAACCATTTGCCGGCGCTCGCATGATCTGCCGGATACGCATGTCCGCCGGCTTCGATCTGCCAGCCGCCGTCCAGCAGAATCCAAATGGCTTGATCGCGCGCGTCTGCCGCGCCGCCGTCGCATTGCGCGACGACGCTGCCGGCGCGCGCTTCCCATTCGTGCGAGTGGCCGATCACCCAGCGTAATTGCGCGGTCGTGAGGCTCGTGAAGAACGGCGTGTGCTTCAACAGATGAAGGTACGTGACCGATGGTTGCATGGTCGTGCTCCGCGTGGTGATGGAAGCGGTGGGCGGTGGATGCGGGGCATCGCAGGCGGTGGCGAGCAAGGGCAGTAGCGCCGCGCAAGTGATCAAGGTAGGGCGTTTCATGGTGTGCGGGTTCGGATGGCTCGGGCAGTTGCGAGCGGTAACGGGAATCGCGGGATGCGGGCAGCCAGAGGCAAGCAGCGAGCAGTACTATGCAATTTTCCACCGTCCATCTCGCCCACTTGCCGCCCAACCTCACATCGCGAAACTCACCGCCTGACCCGCGCCTCCAGCAAATCCCCCATCCCGATCCGACGGGCGAACTCGATGCGCACCCGCTCCGACACCTCGAGTACTTCGCGCGCGCCGTCGCCGACGAAGTCGATCACCGGGCGCATCGGCCGCTCGCCCGCTGGCAGTGCGACGATCCGCACGATTTCATCGGCGACGGCTTGCGGATCGGCATCGTCCGGCGTGAGTTCGGACAGGCGCTCGCCGATCCGGTCCATCACGCCGTCATAGCGCGCATAGGCAGCCGCGCGTGCGGCGTCGGCGGGTTTGCCCGCGCTCGGGAAGTGCTCGGTGCCGCGCGTGAACGCACCCGGTACCACGATCGAGGTTTCGATCCCGAAACGCGCGAGCTCGTAGGCCAGCGTGACCGCCAGCGAATCCATCGCGGCCTTCGCGGCGCCATACGGACCGAGAAACGGCGGAAAGCCGCCCTTGGTCGTCGAACTACTGATCCACACCATCAACCCCGCTTCCTGCTTGCGCAGATAGGGCAGCACCGCGCGATTGACGCGTTGCGCGCCGAACACGTTGGTGTCGAACACCTTCATCATTTCCTCGGGCGTGAATGCCTCGCTCGGGCCGACCACCAGATGCCCGGCGTTCTGGATCACCACGTCGAGCCGCCCCTGCTCGCGCACGATCGTCGCGGCAGCCGCGTCGGCCGACTCTTGCGACAGCACGTCGAGTTCGAGCGGATGCAGCTGGATGTCTTGCGCTTCGGCGAGCGCGCGCAACGCGTCGGCACGCGGCTTGTTGCGTCCTTCGACATCGCGCATCGTCGCGTAGACGATATGGCCGGCTTCGGCCAGCGATTGAGCGGTGAGTTTGCCGATGCCCGTACCGGCGCCCGTGACCAGGATGACGTTCTTGCGCATTGTTCGCTCCGTTTCGATTAGATCCGATTCAATTCAATTCGATGAAAGTGCTGCGAGCCCGGAAGCCGCGCCGCGCGCATTCGCGACGCGCGCCCAGCGTCCGACCGGCATGGGGACAGCGCGCGTCAGGCGACGCCGCCGTTGGCGCGCAGGATCTGACCGTTGACCCAGCCCGCGTCCGCGCCGGCTAGGAACGCGACCACAGACGCGATATCGTCCGGTTGGCCGAGACGTTGCAGCGGCGGCATCTTCGCGAAGTTCTGGATCTGTTCGTCGGTCTTGCCGTCGAGGAACAGCGACGTCGCGATCGGACCCGGCGCCACCGCGTTGACGGTGATGTTGCGCCCGCGCAGTTCCTTCGCGAACACATGCGTGAACGCTTCGACCGCCGCCTTCGTCGCGTTGTAGATCGCGTAGCCCGGCATGTTCAGCGCGAGCGTGGTGCTCGAAAAATTGACGATGCGGCCGCCGTTGTTCATCCGCGCCGCGGCTTCGCGCAAGGTGTTGAAGGTGCCGCGCACGTTGATGTCGAAGGTCTGGTCGTACAGCGCGTCGCTGGTGTCGGCGAGCGGCAGGGTCTTGAGCACGCCGGCGTTGTTGATGAGCACGTCGACCTTGCCGAGTTGCTGCTCGGTGATTTCGAACATGCGGCGCACCTCGTCGGCCTTCGACACGTCCGCCTTCACCGCGATCGCCTTCGTGCCGGCGGCGGTGAGTTCAGCGACGAGCGCATCGGCTTCGGCGGAACTGGACGCGTAGTTGATCGCGACCGCGAAGCCATCCTTCGCGAGACGTTGCGCGACCGCCGCGCCGATGCCACGGGACGCGCCGGTCACGATGGCGACTTGAGCGTTGTTGAGCGTGTTCATGATTCGTTTCCTTCGATGTGGTGAGTGGGTGAAACGAATCTTGGACGCTTTCTCCGCATAGATAATCGGTTTAGACTTGGCATCATCATTCCATTTACTTTAACAATGGGCGGTGCGAAGCCGCTGGGGCGCCGGCCATGGATCGTTTCGAGGAAATGCGGGTTTTCGTGCGGATCGCCGAGCGGCAGAGCTTCACCCGCGCCGCCGACGACCTGCAGATTCCGCGCGCCACCGTCACCAACCTGATGAAGCGCATGGAGCAGCGGCTTGGCGCGCGGCTGCTGGAGCGCACCACGCGCACGGTGCGGCTCACGCACGACGGCGAAGCGTACTACCGCCGCTGCGTGCGGCTGATCGCCGACATGGAGGAGGCCGAGGGCTCGTTTTCGAATCTCGCGCCGAAGGGACTGCTACGGGTGAATTTGCAGGGCACGCTGGCGCGGCACTTCGTCGTGCCGGCGTTGCCGGCGTTTCTCGCGCGGTTTCCCGACATCGAGCTGACGATCGGCGAGGACGACCGCCTCGTCGATCTGGTGCGCGAGGGGATCGACTGCGTGCTGCGCGCGGGCAATTTGCAGGATTCGTCGATGGTGGGGCGGCGCGTCGCGCTGCTGCCGCAGGTGACCGTCGCGAGTCCGGCGTATCTCGCCGCGTATGGCGAGCCGGCCGAGCCGTCGGCGTTGTCCGCGCATCGGGCGGTGAACTACGTGTCGAGCGCAACCGGCAAGCCGGTGCCGCTTGAATTCCGCATCGACGGGCGTGATACGGCGATGGTTTTGCCGTCGGTGGTGTCGGTGACGGGCGCCGATCTCTATGCGGGGTCGGCGCTCGCGGGGCTCGGCATCGTGCAGGTGCCGCAGTACCGCGTCGCGGGTGAACTGGCGGCGGGGCGACTGAAGATCATCCTTGCGGATTTTCCGCCGCCGCCGATGCCGGTTTCGGTGTTGTATCCGCAGAACCGGCAGTTGTCGTCGCGTGTGAGAGTGTTCGCGCAGTGGCTGCGGGATATATTTGAAGCGGCGGGGGAGGCGGGGCGGGGTGGGTGAATGGGCGGGCTGAGGGGTGCGTTTCAGCGCATCGGTGGCGGCCGCCAGACCGCTGGTTTCGAACACCAGCGCGTTGTAGCCGAGCACTTCCAGATGACTAGCTCCCCTTTGCCGTACCATCCTTACGTCGAACTCGTTCGAAGGAATGGAACATGTTGTCGGAAGACGAACTGGCTTTGCTCGACGCGATTCGCGAGACCGGCAGTCTGTCGCGAGCGGCGGCGCGCCTGGGCAAGGCGCCGTCCACGGTTTCGCATGCGGCGCGACAACTCGAAACGCGCTTCGACGCGCTGCTGTTCGACCGGCGCCGCTACCGTCTGCAACTGACGCCCGCCGGCCAGCTTCTCGCCGACGAAGCCGCGCGTCTGATGCTGGACATGGCGCGCATGACGCAGCGCGTGCGGCAAATCGCGAGCGGCTGGGAAGACCGGCTGTGGGTGGTCACGGACGAGATCCTCGAATTCGAATTGCTGATGCCCGTGGTGCGCGCATTCGATGCGCTGAACTCCGGCGTCAAGCTGCGCTTCACGCACGAAGTGTTGAGCGGCACGTGGGAGGCGCTGCGCGACGGCCGCGCGGATCTGATCGTCGGCGCGACCAATGAGCCGCCGGCGATTCCCGGCCTGCGCTGGTTCGAACTCGGCGTGATGGACTGGGTGTTCGCGGTGTCGCCGCGTCATCCGTTGGCGGCCGTCGAAGGACCGCTCGGCCGCGAGCGGATACTTGAGCATCGCGCGGTGGTGGTGGCCGATTCGTCGCGTGTGACAGCGGGGCGCGCGTATGGAATGATAGGCGGACAGGCGTCGCTGGCGGTGCCGACCATGCGGGCGAAAATTCTCGCGCAGCGCGACGGGCTGGGTGTCGGATGGCTGCCGCGCCAGCGGGTGGCGTCGCTGCTGAAGAAGGGCGAACTGATCGGGAAGGCGACCGCCGATCCGCGCGAACCGAACGTGTTGTATGTCGCGTGGCGCGGCGATCATGAGGGACGCGCGTTGCAATGGTGGCTCGAACAGTTGCGGCAGCCGCGCCTTGCGAAACGCCTCGTGCGCGGCGTCGATCTCGAGATCGGCGGTTAATCGGCGCATAACTGCCGGATCATCAGACGTTGGCTCACGACGGGCAATTGGCAAGCCAGCGCCGTTCGCCAATCCACGCGCGACAGCTTCTTTTCCCAGACCGTGTGCCTTCTCATGGGATCATACGCACCGTGCCGGGCGATAGCGCTATTTGCACAGCAAGCCCGAAGGAAATCTCCCTGGGCACACAATCACAGGAGCAACACGATGATCGAAGGACTGGTGGGCGGACGTTTATATGGCGAGGCGCAGATTCGCACGGGGCAGAACGGCAGGCGCTTCGTGACCTGCAAGGTGCGGGCGGCCACCAACGACGGCGACACGATCTTCGTCAACGTGATCGCGTTCGACGACGACGTGCAAACCGCGCTGCTCGCGTTGAGCGACGCCGACAGCGTCGCGCTGAGCGGCACCCTGACGCCCAAGGTCTGGACGGACAAGAATGGCCTGGTCAAACCGGCCGTGGACATGATCGCCCACAAGCTGCTAACGGCCTACGACGGCCGCCGCGATGAAGGTGAATGAGGCGAATGAGCCGACGGAGAAGTTTTCGCGGACTTGCCGCCAACCTCGTTCAGATACTCGACGAATCGATCGGCGACCGGCTCCGCGTCGCCGCTCCTGCGCAACAGCAGCACTTGAGATAGCAGCGTCTCGCCGCGCAACGGCAGAAAGCAGACCCGCGGGTCCTGCACCTGCCGCAACGTATACGGCACCAGCGCGACCCCCATCCCGAAGCCGACCATCGTAACGACGGTCTGCCACAACCGCGCCTCATGCCGGATCAACGGACTGAAGCCCGCGCTCACGCACTGCGCGATGATCAGATCGTGATAATGCGGTGACACGGTGCGCGGAAACAGAATGAACGGCTCTTGCGCGAGCGCGCGCAGATCGACGCGGCGTTTGCGCGCGAGCGGATGATCGACCGGCAGACAGCACAGGAACGGCTCGGAAAACACCGGCGTGGAAATCACGTCGGACGCGAAATTGCCCCAATGCGCGCAGCCCATGTCGATCTGCATCCGCTGGATCGCATGCACCTGCTCGCTGGTGTTCATCTCCTTGAGCACGATTTCGACGCCCGGATAGTCGGCCTCGAAGCGGCTCACCGCCTGCGGCATCCCACGGTACAGCATCGAATTCACGAAGCCGATCCGCAAGCGGCCGGCGAGGCCATGCGCCGAGCGGACCGTGATGCGCTCGGCTTCGGCCGCCTGCAACAACAAACGCCGCGCCTCGCCGAGCAACACCTGGCCGGCGTTGGTCAGCGCGACCGACTTGTTGGTGCGCGCGAGCAACTGCACGCCGAGCTGTTCCTCGAACTTGCGGATGTCGAAGCTCAAGGCCGGCTGCGAAATGAACAGCCGCTTGGCCGCGCGGCCGAAATGCAGCTCCTCGGCGACCGCCACGAAATAGCGCAATTGCTTCAGGTCCACGCCAGTCTCCACTCTTTTAACGATAAGCCACGTCTATCGTACCGGATATAAGTTGTATTAGACGATTATCGAAGCCGCTTCTATGCTCTTTCCACAACGCAACTACCTTGCGTGGGACCAGAGTAAGTGCTTTGCGCCAACGCTGGTCGACCGCGATGAATTGCATGGGACCAGAGTAAGGCGCTAAAGCGCCAACGCTGGTCGACCGCAAAAAAATGCATGGGACCAGAGTAGGCGCTAAAGCGCCAACGCTGGTCGACCGCAATAAATTGCATGGGACCTGAGTAAGGCGCTGAAGCGCCAACTCTGGTCGACAGGAGACAAGCATGAGCGACAACACCGCGCAGCCGGCACACGGCTCGTCCAATATTCCCGATAGCAGGGGCATCAACTTCTTCACGAGCGATCCGGACTTCGCGCGCCTCATCAGGCTGCATCTCGGCGACGCGCTGTATCGCGAGCTGGAAAGCCAGCTCGTTGCGCTGGGCCGGCGCGCGTCCGACGAACTCGACGCATGGGCGCTGTCCGCCGACAAGAACCCACCGCAGCTGCGCCATCGCACGCGGCGCGGCGAAGCGCTGCAAAGCATCGACAAGCATCCCGACTACGTCGCGCTGGAACGCGTCGCTTACGCCGAGCTGGGTCTCGCGTCGATGAGCCACGACACCCGCAACGGCAAGACACCGCCACCGCCGCTCGTCAAATATGCGCTGACCTTCCTGTTCGTGCAGGCCGAATTCGGCCTGTGCTGCCCCGTCAGCATGACCGATTCGCTCACGCGCACGCTGCGCAAGTTCGGCGCGCCGGAACTGGTCGCGCGTTTCCTGCCGATGCTGGCCTCGCGCGATTTCGACACGCTGTTCCAGGGCGCGATGTTCATGACCGAACAGGCGGCCGGCTCCGACGTCGCCCGCATCGCCACGCGCGCGGCGCGTGAAACCGACGCGGCGTGGCGTCTGTACGGCGACAAATGGTTCTGCTCGAACGCCGACGCCGATCTCGCGATGGTGCTCGCGCGTGCCGACGACGCGCCGCCCGGCATCAACGGCCTCGGCCTGTTCCTGCTGCCGAAGACGCTGCCCGACGGCTCGCGCAACAGCTACCGGATCGTGCGTCTGAAGGACAAGCTCGGCAGCCGCTCGATGGCGAGCGGCGAGATCGTGCTCGAAGGCGCGCAGGCCTATCTGATCGGCGAAGTGGGGCGCGGCTTTCACCAGATGGCCGACATGATCAACATGTCGCGGCTGTCGAACGGCGTGCGCGCGGCCGGTTTGATGCGCCGCGCGCTGACGGAGGCGCTGCACATCGCGCGCAATCGCGAGGCGTTCGGCCGCAAGCTGATCGACATGCCGCTGATGCAGCGGCAATTGCTGAAGATGATGCTGCCCGCCGAACAGGCGCGCTCGATTTTCATGCGGATCGCGCTGCTGCTCCCGCACGCCGACGCCGGCGACCTTCAGGCGGCGAAGTGCGTGCGCATCCTCACGCCGCTGATCAAGTTCCGCGCGTGCCGCGACGCGCGCCGCGTGACCGGCGACGCGATGGAAGTGCGCGGCGGCACCGGCTATATCGAGGAATGGAGCGACGCGCGGCTCGTGCGCGACGCGCATCTCGGCTCGATCTGGGAAGGCACCAGCAACATCGTTGCGCTCGACATCGCGCGGGCGGCCAAACGCGACGGCGCGCTCGAACCATTGCGCAACTATTTGCAGGATCTGCTCGGCGCGGCCGGCCTGCCCGCGGCCAGCCTCGCGTTGCTGCGCTCGACCTTGACGCGTGCTTGCGACGCGCTCGCGCGCGTCGCCGATTCCGGTCGCGACGAATGGGTCCGGCAGGCCGGCTCGGCGCTGTATCACGCGAGCACGGCCGTGCTGATGGCTTGCGAAGGCGTGCAACTCGCACCAGATTACCGACGGCTCGCGCTGGCGCATCTGGTGGTGCGCCACAAGCTGATGCCGTCCGATCCGCTCGATTTGCACACGGTGCCTGACGACATCGCAGTGATCGATGCGCTGGTCGATGGCCGCGAGGTCACGCTCGACGAGGCGCTGCAGCTGCTGCCGGCAGGGGGCGAACAATGACCGCATCCGTGAACCGGACCGCCGGCCACGCCGCAGGCGCGCTGCATGGCATCAAGGTGATCGACCTGAGCCGCGTGCTCGGCGGTCCGTACTGCACGCAGGCGCTCGCCGATCACGGTGCCCAGGTGATCAAGCTCGAACCGCCCGACGGCGACGAAACGCGCGGCTGGGGCCCGCCGTTCTACGGCGACACCGCGTGGTACTTCGCGGGCGTGAACCGCAACAAACAGGGCATCGCAGTCGATCTGTCGCGCGACGAAGGCCGCGCGATCCTGTGGAAGCTGCTCGAAGACGCCGACGTGCTGGTCGAAAACTTCAAGCCCGGCACGCTGGCCCGCTGGGGCATGGACTACGAGCGCGACTTGCGCGAACGCTTTCCGAAACTGATTCACTGCGCGGTGTCGGGCTTCGGCCCCGACGGCCCGCTCGGCGGCTTGCCCGGCTACGACGCCGCGATCCAGGCGATGACCGGCCTGATGAGCGTGAACGGCGAGCGCGACGGCCCCGCCACGCGCGTCGGCCTGCCGGTCGTCGACATGGTGACGGGTCTGAATGCGCTCGCCGGCATTCTGCTCGCGCTTGCCGAGCGCGCGCAAAGCGGGCGCGGCCAGTCGATCGACATCGCGCTGTACGACTGCGGCGTGTCGCTGCTGCATCCGCATCTGCCGAACTATTTCGGTTCGGGCCGCACGCCGCAGCGCAGCGGTAACGCGCATCCGAACATCACGCCTTACGACAGCTACCGCACCGCGACCGCGCCGATCTTTCTCGCGGTCGGCAACGACCGCCAGTTCGCGAAGCTGTGCGCGCATCTCGGCGCGCCCGAACTCGCTGACGATCCGCGCTACGCCGACAACCGCAGCCGCTGCGCGCATCGCGAGCCGCTGAAGGCGGCGCTCGAAAGCCTGCTCGCGACGCACGAGTGCGAACCGCTCGCGCACGCGCTGATCAACGCGGGCGTGCCGTGCGGCCCGGTGCAAAGCGTCGATGTCGTCGCGACGCATCCGCACACCTTGCATCGCGCGATGGTGATCGAGATGGGCGAGTATCGCGGCATCGCGTCGCCGATCAAGCTGTCGCGCACGCCGGCCACCTATCGCAGCGCGCCGCCGGCGCTCGGAGCCGATACGCGCGAGGTGCTCGACGCGTTGGGTATCGACGCGGCCACCCAGCAGCGTCTGTTCGAAGCGGGCGTGCTCAAGGCCGAGATGATCGAGAGCTAGCGCCAGCGGTTTTGCGGCGACGGCACGCAGAAGCCGCGCCTTCCGGAAAACAACGATCTTGGAGACACAGACATGAATCGCGAGCCTCACGAACACGCCGGCACCCGGCAACCCACGCGCGCGGCGGCCGCCGCGTTTGTCGGCACCACCATCGAGTGGTACGACTTTTACATCTACGCCACCGCGTCCGCGCTGATCTTCGGCAAGCTGTTTTTCCCCGTCAGCGATCCGTTCTTCGCCACACTCGCTTCGTTCGGCACCTTCGCGGTCGGCTTTTTCGCGCGGCCCTTCGGCGGTCTCGTGTTCGGCCACCTGGGCGACCGCATCGGCCGCAAGAAAGCGCTGGTCGCGACGCTGGCGATCATGGGCGTCGGCACGGTCGGCATCGGCTTCCTGCCGACCTACGCGAGCGCCGGCACCTGGGCGCCGGTGCTGCTGGTGCTGCTGCGCGTCGCGCAGGGCATCGCGATCGGCGGCGAGTGGGGCGGCGCGGTGCTGATGGCGAGCGAACATGCGCCCAAAGGCAAGCGCACGTTCTTCGCGTCGTTCGCGCAGCTCGGCAGCCCGGCGGGGTTGATCCTGTCGCTGCTGGCGTTTCGCGCGGTGGCGTCGATGGACAAGGAGGCGTTTCTCGCCTGGGGTTGGCGCCTGCCGTTTCTCGCCAGCGCGGTGCTGCTGGTGGTCGGCTTGCTGATCCGCTCGGGGGTCGACGAATCGCCGGAATTCAACGCGCTGAAGGCGCAACGGCGGGTGGCCGCGCTGCCGGTCGCCGAAGTGCTGCGCGACGCGTGGCGCACCGTGTTGCTGTGCCTCGGCGCGAACGTGATCGGCGTGGCGGGCGCGTGGTTCGTCAACACGTTCATGCTCAATTACACGACGCAGACGCTCGGGCTGGACCGTTCGCTGATTCTCGATTGCCTGTTCGTGGTCGCGTTCATCCAGTTGTTCACACAGCTCGGCTCGGGCTGGTTCGCGCAGCGTATCGGCACCGGACGCTTCCTGAAGGGCGCGGCCGCGCTGGCGATGCTGTCGCCGTATCCGATGTTCGCGCTGGTCTCCACGGGGCGGCCGGTGGCGATCGTGATCGGCATTGCGCTGGCGGTGATGTGCATGTCGAGTTCGTATGCGGTGATGGCCGGCTTCATGTCGACCGCGTTCGCGGTGCGAGTCCGGTATTCGGCGATTTCGCTGTCCTACCAAATGTGCGCCGCGCTGGCCGGCGGCTTGACGCCGCTGATCGGCACCGTGCTCGCGCATCGGTATCCGGGTGCGTGGTGGCCGCTCGCGGTGTTCTATAGCTGTCTGGCTGGCGTTTCGCTGGTGTGCATCGGTACGCTGGAGCGCCGCAAGCGGGGCGTGGCGCATGGCGCCGTCGAGGCGGCTTAGTCCGCCGGCTTTCCCGCGCGGCGAGCGGTGGCGCGCGGGAAAAAATTCAAAAGAAACCGGGCAGGAAACCGCTTTTCGTGGTTAACCCCACGTCATGCGCGGCCGACATGGTGTCATCCTCAAGCGCAAACGCCGCCCGGCCTTCAGGCAGACGGACAAGACGACGGGGGAAGTCAACATGAATCGCTTTCGTTCACTGGGTGTGGCGGCTGGCGCAGCGCAGTTCGCCAGCGCCGACATCCTGAGCAGGATGAGCGCCGCGTCGCGCCGCGCCGGCGCGGCGCGGCCGTTCGACCTGGTGCTGGAGCCGCGCAGCTGGCAAGGCCCGGCTGCGCCGCACGCGGCGAACGCGCAGTTCAAGATCCACATGTTCGACACGATGCGCGCGTTCGAAAAACGCGGCGTCGATGCGATCGTGCTGCCGTGCTTTCTCAGTCATACCTTCATCGACGAACTCACCGCGAATCTCGCCGTGCCGGTCGCCAACATCATGACGGCGCTGGTCGCGCATGTGCGGCGCACGTTTCCGTCGGCGCGGCGGATCGGCGTGCTGACTGCCGGGGCCATCCGCGAAAACGGCCTGTTTGAACGCTATTTCGACGCCCCGCGCTTCAGTGTGCTGCATCCGCGTGAGGGCAGCGGCGTGGACTGCGTGACGAGCGCCGTCTATGGCGACGAGGGCATCCGCAACGGGCGCGTGCACGGCCGGCCCGTCGAGTTGCTGCGCGCGGCTTGCGCGGACCTGGTCGCGCAGGGCGCCGAGATCATCGTGCCGGGACTGGCCGAGATCGGCCTCGTGTTGCGCGCGCTCGGCCCGTTCGAGGTGCCGCTCGTCGATACCAATCAGGTCTACGCACGCTATGTCGCGGCGGGCCGGTACACGCAGCAGGAGCGGCGTTTCAAGCTGGGCGTGGTGGGTGGCGTCGGGCCCGCGGCGACTGTCGATTTCATGGCCAAGCTGGTCCGCAATACGCCGGCCATGCGCGACCAGGACCACATCAAGGTGATCGTCGAACAGAATCCGCAGATTCCGGACCGCACCGACGCGCTCGTCGGCGACGGCGATGACCCGACGCTCGCGCTGTATGCCGCGTGCAAGACCCTGGAAGAAGGCGGCGCGGATCTGATCGCGATTCCGTGCAATACCGCGCATGCATTCGTCGAGCGGATCCAGCCGGGCTTGGGCATTCCGATCGTCAACATGCTGACCTGTGCCGCCGATTACCTGCGCGAAACGTTCCCGGGCTTGCGCGAAGTCGGCGTGCTGGCCACCTCCGGCACGCTCGCGAGCCGGGTCTACGAACAGGCGCTCGACGCGCGCGGCTTCGCGCAGATCGCGCCGGGCGCGCCTGCGCAGGCGCGGCTGATGAACGCCGTCTACGGCCCGCGCGGCGTGAAGGCGGGCTACACGTCGGGCGAATGCGGCGACGACCTCGCGGCCGCCGTCGACGATCTGGTTGCTCAGGGCGTGCAGGTGATCGTGCTGGCCTGCACCGAGTTGCCGCTGTTGCTGCGCGACGCCGTGCTGGCGTGCCCGGGCGGGCGGGTGGTGCGGGTCGTCGATCCGACCGAGGTGCTGGCGCGGCGCTGCATCGCGTATGCGCTTGGCGGCAGCGGTGCACAAGCCGCCGTGACTGGCTCGGCGGAGTTAGCCGAGGGCGGCGGGTTCGGCGTGGAAAGCGCGTACGGCTAGTGCCGGGTTGCCGTCGCTCGCTCGCTTGCTTGCCTGTGTGCCGTATGCATGCGGTACGTGGCGGGTGGGAGGCGAGATGTTCCGCACTGCCGGGCCCTCTGGCACCTTCTGGCACCCCTTGACCTTCCTTGCTCTCCTTACGCCCGCCGCCGCCGCCGCGGGCGGCTCAATCCGTCCCTTCCAGATCGGTACGACGCTTGCTGCCGGGTTGAACGGCGCGGGTTTCCATCGCCGGTCACGGCCCGCAGCGCTGCGCCAACGCAGCCGTGTCGCGTCATGGAAAACTGTATAGATATACAGTATAGTATCCCGTTGCAAGCCGGGGCTCCAATGCGCGTAACGCGTTCATCGCGTAGGCGCACCTGCGTCGGCTGCACCGAACTTGCGCGGTCGCGAGGCGTCCGTGAGAGGTGGCCCACTCATTCAGACGGTCGGAAAAATTGTCATCTAACGGCACTATCAAGATTCGCGGCGCGCGCCAGCACAACCTCAAGAACGTCGATCTCGACGTGCGGACCGGCGAAATGACGGTCGTCACCGGGCCGTCCGGCTCGGGCAAATCGAGCCTCGTGTTCGACACGCTGTACGCGGAAGGGCAGCGGCGTTACGTCGAAACCTTCAGCGCCTACGCCCGGCAGTTTCTCGACCGCATGGACCGGCCGCAAGTCGACCGGGTGGACGGCGTGCCGCCCGCCATCGCGATCGACCAGACCAACCCGGTGCGCAGTTCGCGCTCAACCGTCGGCACCATGACGGAACTCAACGATCACCTGAAGCTGCTCTATGCGCGCGCGGCCGAACTGTTCGATCGCAAGACCGCGCAGCAGGTGCGCCACGACACGCCGGAAACCATCTACGCCGAATTGCTCGAGCGCACCGCGCAAGACGAGCCGCGGCTGGTCGTCACGTTCCCGGTCGAGTTGCCGGAGTCCGCGTCCGAGCAGGAAGTCGAGCAGTGGTTGTCAGCGAGCGGCTATACGCGCGTGCAGGCGCAGCGCGAAGTCGATTCGCCCACCGGCAGGCGCAAGCTGCTCGATGTGGTGGCCGACCGCTTCCGCCTGCGTTCGGTCGACAAGCAGCGGGTGGTCGAGGCGATCGAGGCGTCGCTCAAGCGCGGCGGCGGCCGCGTCAACATCTACGTGCTGCCTGCCACGCCGGACGGGCCGCAGGGTCAGGACGCCGAGCCGCAGATCTGGCGTTTCTCCACCGGCCTGCACAGCCCGGAAAGCGATCTGCGCTACGCCGATCCGCAACCCGCGCTGTTCTCGTTCAACTCGGCCTACGGCGCGTGCGAAGTCTGCCGCGGGTTCGGCCGCGTGATCGGCGTCGATCTAGGGCTCGTGATTCCCGACGCACGCAAGACGCTGGCCGACGGCGCGATCAAGCCGATGCAAACGCCCGCCTGGAAAGAATGCCAGGACGACCTGATGCGCTACGCGGCGAAGGCCGACATCCGCCGCGGCACGCCGTGGGGCGAGCTGACGGACGCCGAGCGCGACTGGGTCATCAACGGTTCGCCGGATTGGAACGGCAAGTGGCAAAGCCATTGGTACGGGGTCAAGCGCTTCTTCGAATATCTCGAATCCAAAGCGTACAAGATGCATATTCGCGTGCTGCTGTCGAAGTACCGCAGCTACACGCCGTGCGAAACCTGCGGCGGAGCGCGTCTGAAAACGGAGTCGCTGCTGTGGCGCCTCGGCAGCAAAGCGAACGCGGAAGACGTAATGCCGGCCGCCCAGCGCTTCATGCCGCGCGGCGTTCAGTGGTCGCGCGCACAGCTCGAAGCGTTGCCGGGCCTGACCGTGCACGACCTGATGCTGATGCCGATCGAGCGCATCCGGCGCTTCTTCGACGAGATCAGCCTGCCGAGCGCGTTGCTCGACGATGCGCTGAAGCTGCTGCTCGCCGAAGTGCGCACACGCCTCAAATACCTGTGCGACGTCGGCCTCGGTTATCTGACGCTCGACCGGCAAAGCCGCACGCTGTCGGGCGGCGAGGTGCAGCGGATCAACCTGACCACGGCGCTCGGCACGTCGCTGACCAAAACGCTGTTCGTGCTCGACGAACCGAGCATCGGCCTGCATCCGCGCGACCTGAACCGGATCGTCGAAGCGATGCACCGGCTGCGCGATGCGGGCAATACGCTGGTGGTGGTCGAGCATGACCCGTCGGTGATGCTCGCGGCGGATCGGCTGATCGACATGGGCCCGGGGCCGGGCGAGCGCGGCGGCTCGATCATTTTCGACGGCGCGCCCGAGGCGATCCGCGCGTCCGGCACGCTCACCGGTGAGTATCTCGGCGGCCGCCGGCATGTGGCGGACGCGGCGCACTGGTCGCAACGTCCGGTGGACGCCAGCACGCCGCGCATCGTGCTCGAAGGCGCGACGGAACACAACCTGCGCGATGTCACGGTCGACATTCCGTTGCAGCGGCTCGTCTGCGTGACGGGCGTGTCGGGCTCCGGCAAATCCACCTTGCTGCAGGACGTGCTGTATCCGGCCATGGCACGGCACTTCGGTCTCGCCACTGAAGCGCCGGGCGCGTTCAGAAGCCTGACCGGCGCGGATCAGGTCACCGACGTGGTGTTCGTTGACCAGTCGCCGATCGGCAAGACCGCGCGCTCGAATCCGGCCAGTTATGTCGGCGCGTTCGACGAAATCCGCAAGCTGTTCGCGAAGGCGCCGCTCGCGCAGCAGCGCGGCTACGGCCCCGGCATGTTCAGCTTCAACTCGGGCGACGGCCGCTGTCCGACCTGTGGCGGTTCGGGTTTCGAACATATCGAAATGCAGTTCCTGAGCGACGTGTATCTGCGCTGTCCGGACTGCGACGGGCGCCGCTATCGCGCGGAACTGCTCGAAGTGAAGATCGAGCGCGGCGCACCGGCGCGCGCGCTGAGCATTGCCGACGTGCTGGAACTGACCGTCAGCGAGGCTGCCGCCTACTTTGCCAAGGATGCCGAAGTATTGCGCGTGTTGCAGCCGATCATCGATGTCGGCCTCGAATACGTGAAACTGGGCCAGCCGGTGCCCACGCTCTCCGGCGGCGAGGCGCAGCGGCTCAAGCTCGCGGGCTTCCTCGCCGAATCGGCGCAGGCGCGCAGTGCGCGCAGCGCGAAGCAGCCGGTCGCGAAGCGTCTGTTCATGTTCGACGAACCGACCACCGGCCTGCATTTCGACGACATCGCCAAGCTGATGCAGGCGTTCGGCAAACTGCTGACCAGCGGCCATTCGCTGATCGTGATCGAACACAATCTCGACGTGATACGCGCGGCCGACTGGCTGATCGACCTCGGTCCCGAAGGCGGCGACGGCGGTGGCCGCGTGCTGTGCGCGGGCACGCCGGAAGAGGTCAAGCAGTGCCCGCAATCGCATACCGGCGAAGCGCTGCTGCAATACGACCGCGCGATGGACGCGACGGCCGGGCCCGAGTCGCCGGGCTTGCCGTTGCAAAAGGCGCTGAGCGCGGCGCGCGCGCGCCGGGCGATCGAAGGCGAGGACGTGGTGCGCATCGTCAATGCGCGCGAGCACAACCTGAAAGCGCTGGACGTGGACATCCCGCACGGCAAGTTCAACGTGATTACCGGCGTGTCCGGTTCGGGCAAGTCCACGCTCGCGTTCGACATTCTGTTCCACGAAGGACAGCGCCGTTATCTCGAGTCGCTGAATGCGTACGCGCGTTCCATCGTGCAGCCGGCCGGACGGCCCGAGGTCGACGCGGTGTACGGCATTCCGCCGACCGTCGCGATCGAACAGCGGCTCTCGCGCGGCGGCCGCAAGAGTACCGTGGCGACTACGTCCGAGGTGTGGCACTTCCTGCGGCTGCTCTACGTGAAGCTCGGTTTGCAGCATTGCATTCACGACGGCGCGCCGGTCACGTCGCAAAGCGTGGAATCCATCGCGGCGCAGCTATTGCGCGATCACAAAGGGCAGCACGTCGGTTTTCTGGCGCCGCTGGTGGTGAACCGCAAGGGCGTCTATACCGATCTCGCGAAATGGGCCAAAGCGCGCGGCAATACGCACCTGCGCGTGGATGGCGAGTTCGTGCCGGTGGACCCGTGGCCGAAGCTCGACCGCTTCCGCGAACACACGATCGAATTGCCGGTGACCGACCTCGTCGTGTCGGCGGACCATGAGGCCGAATTGCGCGAGGCGCTCGACCGCACGCTGGAAGCGGGCAAGGGCGTGATGCATCTGCTCGCGCCGCTCGACGGTCTGCACGACGCGATCAACGGCGGCCGTCCCACGGCGAAGCTCGGCGCGGTGAAGGTGCTGTCCACCAAACGCGCGTGTCCGGTGTGCGGCACGAGCTATCCCGAACTCGACCCGCGCATGTTCTCGTACAACAGCAAGCACGGCTGGTGCACGACCTGCGTCGGCACGGGGCTGTCGCTCACGCGCGAGCAACGCGCCGCCTATGACGACACGATCGTCGTCGACGACAATCGCGGCCGCGAGCAGAGCTTGCCGTCGGAGGAGCAGGAACCCGAAGGCCTCGTCGACGAACCGTGTCCGGATTGTTCGGGCACGCGGCTGAACCCGACGGCGCGCGCGGTCACGTTCAGTTCGCAGGCTATCGTCGATGTCGCGCAATGGACCGTGTCGGACACGCGCGCGTGGATCGACACATTGGAGATGAGCGGCCGCGACGCAGAAATCGCGCGCGACGTGATCAGCGAAATCGGCAGCCGCCTGCAATTTCTGGAAGAGGTCGGGCTCGGCTACCTGAGTCTCGATCGCGCGGCGCCGAGTCTGTCGGGCGGTGAAGCACAGCGCATCCGGCTCGCGGCGCAACTCGGCAGCAACCTGCAGGGCGTGTGCTACGTGCTCGACGAGCCGACCATCGGCCTGCATCCGCGCGACAACCAGATTTTGCTGAACGCGTTGCGCAAGCTGGGCGAGAAGGGCAATACGCTGGTCGTCGTCGAGCATGACGAAGACACGATCCGCCGTGCCGATCACATCATCGATATCGGGCCGGGCGCGGGCAAACGCGGCGGCTCGCTCATTGCGCAGGGCAGCGTGGCGGACCTGTCGGCGCAGCCTGATTCGGTGACCGGGCAGTTTCTCGCGCAGCCCATCGTGCATCCGTTGCAGGCGCGCCGTGAAGTGGTCGCGGCGGGCAAACGCGCGGCCGCGGTGCCGGAGAACTGGCTGACCGTGCATGGCGGCAAGCTGCATAACTTGCGCAATGTGACGGTCGGCATTCCGCTGTCGCGGCTGGTGGCGGTGACCGGCGTCAGCGGCTCCGGCAAGTCGACGCTTGCGCGCGATGTGCTGATGACCAACCTGCTGGATGCGGTCGGGCGCTCGGTGCTGTCGTCGCCGGCCACGCGGCGCGCGCGTGCGGCGGCCGAAGACAAGCCTGCCGCGAACCGGCGTTCGAGTGTGCTCGCGCGCTCGGCGCCGCGCGCGCCGCTGAACGTCACGCATGCATGGCAAGGCTGCGACTCGATCACCGGCTGGGAGAGCATCGACCGGGTGCTCGAAGTCGATCAGACGCCGATCGGCAAAACGCCGCGCTCGTGTCCCGCCACGTACATCGGCGTGTGGGACGCGATCCGCAAGCTGTTCGCGGGCACGCTGGAAGCGCGCGCGCGCGGCTATACGGCCTCGCGGTTCTCGTTCAACACCGGCGAAGGCCGTTGTCCGGCTTGCGAGGGCCAGGGCGTGCGCACGATCGGCATGAGCTTCCTGCCCGATGTGAAAGTGCCGTGCGACGTTTGCCACGGGCAGCGCTTCAATCCCGAGACGCTCGCGGTGACGTGGCGCGGCAAGAATATCGGCGACGTGCTGACGATGGAAATCGACGAAGCCGTCGAGTTCTTCGGGCCCATCTCGAACATCGCCCATCCGTTGCAGTTGATGAAGGATGTCGGGCTCGGCTATCTGACGCTCGGCCAGCCGTCGCCCACGTTGTCAGGCGGCGAAGCGCAGCGGATCAAGCTGGTCACCGAGTTGAGCAAAGTGCGTGACGACATCACGCGGCGCGGTCAGAAGTCGCCACACACGCTGTACGTGCTCGATGAGCCGACCGTCGGCTTGCATATGGCTGACGTCGCGAAACTGATTCGCGTGCTGCATCGTCTCGCGGATGGCGGCCATAGCGTGGTCGTCATCGAGCACGACCTCGACGTGATTGCCGAGGCGGACTGGATCATCGATCTCGGTCCGGAAGGTGGCGTGGGCGGCGGGGGGATCGTCGCTGCGGCAGATCCGGAAGGATTGTCCCGCGTCGCGGCCAGTCACACCGGCGCGGCGTTGCGGCCTGTGCTTGCGCGAACGCAGAACGGCGCGGCTGTCGTCGCGGGCGAGGGTACCAACGGGTGATGCTGCAAAGCGGCGCAAAGGCCTTTGTGCCGCTTTGCATGGTCGTTGCGTGCATGGGTTCGTACGAGTCGAAAGACCACCGCCTCGTGGCGCACAGATGTTTTTCGGCAGGTGCGATTCAGCCTTGGTCCGGCATCTCGACGATCGCGCCGCGACCGACGAGATGCGCGCCGTTTGCGGCCAAGTGAAATAAAGCTGATTCCTTACCCATACAATTGCTGCGCCGCGTTAATCATCTGACGTATATATATTCTGCGTTAAAAGGGCTTTTAATTCATATGTAAAGACCCGCGATGTTTCAAAAGTGAATCAATTTTTAACGCCCTGGAATTCGTCGCAGAATCGAGTAATCGGGTGCACTTCGGCATAGCGTGGTTCAGCGCCGGAATGAGGCCGATAAATTCCCGATTTGCGAATAAAAAGCCGATTGAATGGGCATTATCTGCGGATATTGGTTTTCAGGTTTGAAACATTTTAGAACTCCAGCGAAAGCTCGTCGGCGCCACGAAGCCTTTCTTCGCAGAATCTGAAAACTTCTGACCGTATCTCGTGAAAGCGAGGCTGCGCCTGGTTCTCCGGGTAACGACCCGCGCGGGCCCACTGCGCTTGTAGTGCAGTCCGCGAACTCATCGCGCTATCATATCGAACACGTGATAATTGTTTTCTTCATACATTCGTTCGCGTAACGACATTTTGTTTTTCAAATTTACTATAGCGATCTATTCCGCTAATATCACGCATAATCCGTTAAACGGCGCTGCCGGCGGTTTAAACCGTAATAATTTCATTCGCTCGTCATAGCTGACTAGCGGGGCATCGGGGTCCACAACGTATGACCGTTTGGGGAAAGATCATGCCGCACATGCACCTTGATACTGCGAGAATTACGTGGCTGCATACGCCCACCGTGAATGTGCGTACTGCAGCGCGGCGAATCGGCATTTTGCTGTTCGACGGTTTCTGGCTGCTGGGGCCGGGCACCGTGGTCGAGATGTTCCAGAGCGCCAATGAACTCGCCGGCTCGCACGCCGGCGAGGAGCCACCTTACGAAGTGCAGTTTCTGTCGCTGGACGGTGGCAGCGTCGCCAGTTCGTCCTCGGCGCGAATCTGGACCGAACGTATCGACACACGCTATAGCAGCGGTTTCGACGTGCTGTTCATCGCGGGCGGCTACGGCGCGCGCGAGGCCGCGCGCGACGAGCGGATGCTCAACTGGCTGCGCACGGTGCAGGCGCGTACCCGGGCGATCGAAACGATCGGCGACGGCCGGCTTGTGCTGGAGGCCGCGGGGCCCACCGACCATGACGGGCTGCAACTGAACCGCTACCCCGGCGGCGCGTCGAGCGAAGCCGCGCTCAACGCCGTCAACGACCGCCACGACTGCGCGCGCAGTGCGTTGATGTTCATCAAGCGCGACCTCGGCGCCGAACTCGCGCGCAGCGTCGCCGACCGCGTGATGCCTGGCATGGCCGCGACATGGGTGCCGTTGCCGGCCGAGGGCGGCACGCTCAGCGTGGCCGAGAAGATCCGCGCCGCAGCGCGTTGGATGGAAGCGAACTGCGACCGTCCGGTGTCGGTGGCCGACGCCGCGCAGGTGGCGGCGATGAGCGAGCGCAATTTCCTGCGGCGCTTCAAGCACGAAATGCAGGTCACGCCTTCGGACTATCTGCTCCAGGTGCGGTTGCGCATCGCGTGCAACTTTCTCACCGAAACCGAATTGCCGGTCGACAAGATCGCGCGCCGCAGCGGCACCGGCAACGGCGATCGCCTCGCGAAAATCTTCCGCAAGCGCATGGCGCTGTCGCCCACGGAATATCGCGCGCGCAGCAGGGTGTCAAATGAGGGGTAGCATGTAAGCAGGCGCCCGTGCCGACGGGTGCGCCTTAGCGTCGTTCGATGCGGCCGCAGCGGCGGCCGTAATTTCGCCGGCCAGCCTTCTTACGAGCATAGTGGCAATGGGCAACAAGGTAATGGCGACGGCGTTGCCGGAGGTCAAGCTCATCGAGCCCGAGGTGTTCTGCGACGAATTCGGCTTTTGCTTCGAGAGCTTCAGCGCGGACGAGTTTGCCGACGACGTCTCGCAAGGTTTCAATTTCGTGCAGGACCGGCATTTGCGCGCGGTGCGCCGCGTGTTGCGCGGGTTGCACTATCAGGTGCAGCGTCCGCAGGGACGGCTGATACGGGTGGTGGCGGGCGAAGTGTTCGACGTCGTCGTGGATGTGCGCCTCAATTCGCCGAACTTCGGCAAATGGAGCGGCGAACATCTGAGCGCGGCCAATCAGCGGCAAATATGGGTCCCGCCGGGCTTTGCGCACGGATTCGTGGTGCTGTCCGATGTCGCCGAGTGCGTGTGGAAGACCACCGAGTACTGGTTCCCTGAACTCGAGCGCTGCATCTTGTGGTCTGATCCGGACATCGGCATCGAGTGGCCGATCGATTTCAAACCGACCTTGGGCGCGAAGGATGCCGCCGGCCGCCGCCTCTACGAAGCGGAAAACATCGCCTGAATTGCATGTGAGCTTTTACGACATTGCGATGAGGGCTCGCGTGCTCACGGGCGAAAGCGACACCGCGTGGTGGGCGATCCGTGCATAGGGTGACCAGCGGATAGCCCGGAACGAGCCGTCCATGCTGCACCACTTCGGGCGCGCGCGATGCGCACCTGGTGTTGCATGTGCGGCGAGCAGATATTGAAACCCCGATGCGGGCAGCAACTATTGCAATACCGTGCGGCAAGTATTGCATTGGAGCTTACCGTTGCATCGGGGCGTGCTAGAACCTGCTAGCGTGCTGGTACCGGACGCGCTGGTCAGCGTCGCATCACGCCCATCAGCAAGGTGACGAGGAAGATCACCACGAAGATGAAGAACAGGACCTTGGCGATTTCCGTTGCGCCGGCGGCGATGCCGCCAAAGCCGAATACCGCGGCGATGATGGCGATGATGAAGAAGATTGCAGCGTATCGAAGCATGGGGCCTCCCACCGATGGATTGCTGGATGAACGTCGAAACGGCGATTCGTCGTGGGCATTGCGTGCTTTTGACGACTTATTGCCGCTGAGCGGAATGGAGCAATAGGTGTGCCCAGCACCGATGAGCATGCGTGCGTTCTTCGATCGGATTCACCTGTTGCGATGCGTTCGGCGTCGGCATGCACGCGCATCGTTGCCATCAACGACCGCGCAACGGCGATTTCAACCCGCCGGCTCTTCGCGCGGCCTTCAGCCGTGCCGTTATCGGCGACCGGGTCCGCGTCCGCGTGGCCGACCGCTTCAATGCGGCTTGCGGACACGCCCGCTGCCTTGAGTAGCCGCATGATCTGCTCCGCGCGCTGTTCGGACAATATCCGGTTCGACGCGAAGTCGCGGCTGCGGATCGGTACGTTGTCCGTATAGCCGCTTACCGTCACCTTGCCCCGCATCTTCGCGAGTTCCGCGGCGACTCTCACGACAAGAGGCGCCAGCGACGGGTTCAGGCTTGCGCTGCCGGGCGCAAACATACTGTCGCTGCGGAACGTGATCGACGTGCGAGACGCGTCCTCTTCGAGCCTGACGACGCGGCGTCGATCAGCGACAACACAGGCGCAAACGTTACCGCGCTCTTCATCGCGGGCGCGCAGCATGCGCTGCAACGTGCGCAGGCCGAGCATTGCCGCTACGCACCGCTCGCCGACGGCAGCCCGTCATGCGGCAGCACGTTCATCTATGACGGCGCATTCAGCGGCGCGACGCACGCCGCTGCGGGCGTCACCGCTAAACCAGGCCGTGCGCACAGACCCGGAAAACCATCGTTATGTGATCCGCCAACGTTTGCGCGTACGCAAATCCGGCACGCGGACCGCAAAAATGGTTTGGATGACATAGAAACGTTGCCGCGTCATCCACGCAGCCAGTGATAAACGATCGGCCCGCACAACCCGCCCCACGTTACCGCGCAAATCAGCAGCGCGATCGTCACGGCCGCGCTGCCGCAGTCTTTCGCGCGTTTGGACAGCTCGTGGCGTTCGAGCGAAATCCGGTCGATGGCCGCTTCGATGCTCGAATTCAGCAGTTCCACCAGTAGCACCAGCAGCACCGACACGATCAGCAACACCCGCTCGATCGCGCCGACCGGCATCAGCAGCGCGGCGGGCAACAGGATCACCGCCAGCGCCGCCTCCTGACGGAACGCGCTCTCCTCGCGCAAGGCCGCGAGAATGCCGTCGCACGAGTGCCGCAGTGCGAATAATGCGCGCAGAGGACCACTACGTTTTGCCGTAGGGCCGGGCGATGAAGATTCAGTCGGATTGCTCATGATCGGTGTGAAAAGCGGCAAGGCGGCAGCATGCCTGAATCGTCACAAATTGTCACAGTTTTGTGCTATCTTTGCGCCGCCCTAAGGGCGCAGATCCGCCCGGTCGATCGGCGAACGAACACCGAAGAGTGCAGCCGGCGCGCCGTCTCATCTCCCTTTCCGTGTTGGCTACGCCGTGGGCGTGGCCCGTCATTCAAGATTTCGCCGGACCTTCCGTATACACGTTGAGGAACCGCAGCGCGCTTGCGCAGCAATCCGTTTTAATTTTTCGCGCGCTCGTGCGCTAGACCGAATTCGCACAGCGCCCGACATCGTCGCGGGCGGACGGCCGAGGTCCAACAAGCTGATCTGTTCATGAAACCTGTCGTGTCGTTGTGCCTTTCGCTGAGCGCCGCGCTCGGCGCTCTGTATGCCGCCGTATCGGCCGCTGCGCCTGCCTTGCCTCACGCATCGTCCGCGCTCGCGGCGTCGTCGCTGTCTGCCGTCGTGCCGCCTGCTGCTGTCGTCAACGCGGCTGCTGGCGCGAATGCCGCGAAGGCGAGCGATGCCGCCAGCCCTGCAAGCACCGCGGCACCCACCGCTGGTTCGACCACCACGCACCTGTCGTTCGCGGCATTGGGCGCTTATCAGACGCTGAACCTGCGCGGAGTCGAGGACGCGCGCACCGTCAACGTCGGCGTGCGGCTCGACCGCGTAGTGACCGCCGCGCGGCTGCGCCTGCGCTACACGTACTCGCCGGCGCTGGTGTTTGCGCTCTCGCATCTGAAGGTGTCGATCAACAACGAAGTGGTCGCGACCGTGCCGTTCGATCGCGAGCATGCCGGCCAGATCGTCACCCAGGAGATCGCGCTCGATCCGCGCTTTCTCACCGACTACAACCAGCTCGGCCTGCGCCTGATCGCGCATTACACGCTCGACCATTGCGAGGACCCGGACAACTCGTCGCTGTGGGCCGACGTGAGTCCGGCGAGCGAGCTGATTCTCGACACCGCGCCGATTCGTTTGCCTAACGATCTCGCGCTGTTGCCCGCGCCGTTTTTCGATCGCCGCGACGTGAGCCGGCTGCGCTTGCCGTTCGTGCTGCCGGCCGCCGCCGACGACGCGACGCTGCGCAGCGCCGGCGTGCTGGCATCGTGGTTCGGCGCGCAGGCCGATTATCGTCAGGCGCGCTTTCCGGCCTTGTCCGCGTTGCCGGCCGACGCGCACGCGGTGGTGATCGCGCGCAGCGCGCAATTGCCCGCCGATCTGAAGCTGCCGCCGGTCAACGGCCCGCTGCTGATGGTCACCGACAATCCCGCGGCGCCCGGCAAGAAGCTGCTGATCGTGACGGGCCGCAGCGCGGCGGAAGTCGATCAGGCGAGCGCCGCGCTCGTGCTCGGCACGACGGCGATGACGGGCCCCGCGGTGCGGATCGGCCAGGTCGACATCGGCGCGCCGCGCAAACCGTACGACGCGCCGCGCTGGGTGGCGGTGGATCGTCCGGTCGCCTTCAAGGAACTGATCGACGATCCGAGCCAGCTGCAGGTGCATGGCAGCGCGCCCGACGCGATCCGCCTGAACCTGCGCGTGCCCGCCGACCTGTTCTCGTGGAACGGCGCGGGCGTGCCGCTGAACCTGAAATACCGCTACACGGCGCCGACGGTGCAGAACAACTCGGCGCTCGCCGTGCAGATCAACGATCAGCTCGTCAAGTCGTACCGGCTCGCGCCGGCCAGCGCCGACGACGCGCGCGGCCGTTTGCAGTTGCCGGTGCTGTCGAGCAACGGCAACCGCTCGAGCAGCGCGCTCGACATTCCGGCGTTCCGCGTCGGCAGCTCGAATCAGTTGCAGCTGCGCTTCAATCTGGATTCGCAGAAGACCGGGCTGTGCCAGTCGGTGGCGTCCAATCCCGTGCAGGCGGCGGTCGATCCCGATTCGACGATCGACTTCTCGGGCTTCGTTCACTACGCGCAGATGCCGAACCTCGCTTACTTTGCGAACGGCGGTTTCCCGTTCACGCGCTACGCCGATCTCGCGCAGACGGCGGTGGTGATTCCCGAACATCCCGCCCCGCAGGAGCTGGAAAGCATGCTGACGATGCTCGGCCACATGGGGCAATGGACCGGCTACCCGGCGCTGCGGGTGCAGATCGCGCGGCCCAGCGAGCTCGCGCAAGTGCAGGGCAAGGATCTGCTGGTGATCGGCGGCGACGCGTCGGCGCCGCTGCTCGCGCGCTGGCAGCAGGCGCTGCCGTTGAGCATCGGCGCGGCGTCGCAGGAAGGCGGCGCGGACGGTCCGATCACGCGCGCGTCGTTTTCGGTGAAGGAGCAATGGCGCAATGGCGCGCATCTGCCGGGCGGCAGCGCGCACATCGAGCGCGATGGACCGCTCGCCGCGCTGATGGGTTTCGAGTTGCCGGGCAGCAAGGGACGCAGCGTCGTCGCGTTGACGGCCACCGATCAGCAGCAGTTGCCGCAACTGCTCGACATGCTCGAAAAGCCGGACCGCGTCGCGCAAGTGCAGGGCGACGTCGCGTTGCTGCGCGGCGGGGAAGTGGACAGCATGCGGGTGGGCGAAACGTATCTGGTCGGCTATGTGCCGTGGTATGCGCGGCTGTGGAGCCGCGCGATCCATCATCCGGTGCTGCTGGGCGTGCTCGGCGCGATCGCCGGGCTGCTGCTGGCGATCGGCGCGTTCACCGCATTGCAGGAACTGGCCGCGCGCCGCCGGGGAGTGTGATCGATGACGCCGGTGAAGTGCAAAGCGCCACGGCGGTGGGCGCGCGGCGATGTGCTGGCGGAAGCGGGCGTGGACTTCGTCGCGGTGGCGGCGGGCGCGAGGGCCGCAGGTTTCGCGGTGGCCGTGGCGGCGGTGATGGCGGTGATGACGACGTGCGGGGCGGCTGCGGCAGAGATGCCGGTGGGCGGCTCTGCCAACACGGCCAACACGGCCAACACGGCCAACACGACCAACACGACCAACACGACCAACACAGCATCCCCCGCAATCTGCACGCCGTCCGAATGGCCGCGCTGGCAGCAGTTCAAACGCGACTTCCTGTCCGCCGACGGCCGCGTGATCGACGTCGGCTCCGCCGATTCCCGCACCGTCTCCGAAGGGCAGTCGTATGCGCTTTTCTTCGCGCTGGTCGCCAATGACCGCCCGGCCTTCGACGCGATCCTGCAATGGACCGAACGGCATCTCGCGCAAGGCGACCTGACCGCGCATCTGCCGGCCTGGCTGTGGGGCCGCGCGGACGATGGACAGTGGCAGGTGCTCGATGCGAACGCGTCGTCGGATGCCGATCTGTGGATCGCCTATGCGCTGCTCGAGGCCGGCCGCGCGTGGCGGGAGCGCAGCTACACCGCGCGCGGCGCGGTGCTCGCGAGGCGCGTGCTCGACGAGGAAACCGCCAGTGTTCCAGGACTCGGCCTGACGCTGCTGCCGGGGCCGGCTGGTTTTCATCCGGCTTCCGACGTATGGCGCGTTAATCCGAGCTACTCGCCGCCGCAGGTGATTCGCGGCATCGCCACGCGGCTGCCGGACGATGCGCGCTGGACGCGTCTTCTCGCCAGCACCGGCCACGTCTTGACCGACACCGCGCCGCACGGCTTCGCGCCTGACTGGGCGCTCTACCGCGCGAAGCAGGGTTTCGCGCCGGACCCGCAGACTCAGGCGGAAAGCGCGTATAACGCGATCCGCGTCTATCTGTGGGCCGGCCTGCTCGATCCGCGCGATCCGCTTGCGCCGGCGCTGCTCGCGCACTTCGCGCCGTTCGCGAACTTCATCGCCGCGCACGGTGCGCCGCCGGAAAAAGTCGACACGACCAACGCCAGCGTCAGCGCAAACATGGGTAACGCCGGCTTTTCCGTGGCAGCCGCGCCGTTTCTCGACGCGCGCGGCGAGCATGCGCTCGCCGATGCGCAGATCGCGCGCGCCGAACAGCTCAATCGCACGACGCCGATCGGCTATTACAGCAGCGTGCTGAGCCTGTTCGCGCTGGGCTGGCGCGACGGCCGCTACCGCTTTGCCGCCGACGGCACCCTCGATCCGCAATGGAGTTCGCCGTGTCGCGTCGCTGTTCAGTAAGCCGCGCGGTGTGGCTCCTCGTGCTCGCGTGGACGATAGCGGCGGGAGGCGCGTGGGCGCGTTCCGTCGAGCCGGCGATGGCGCGCGCCGTGGCGCCGGGCGAGGCGTCGGATGCGCTGGTTGTTGCCAGGCCGGGCCCGTCCGCCGCGCGCGCAGTCCCACCCCTCGCCGCGCGCCAGGACCCGGCCGCCCAGCGTCTCTTCGCGACGGCCCGCATGTGGTCGACCAAGCATCGCGACGATCTCGCCGCGCAGGCGATCCACAAAGCGCTGCTGATCGCGCCGGACGATCCCGCGTTACTCGCCGAGCAGGTCCGCATCCAGCTGCGCCTCGGCCAGGCGCAAGCCGCACAAGCCACGCTCGCGCGTCTGCAGACGAACGCGCCCGGCGCGGCGTCGACGCAGCAGATCGAAGACGAATTCCGCGTCGCCACCAACGGCCGCCAGGAACTCGCGACGGTGCGTCTGCTCGCCCGCAGCGGCCAGTCCGCCGAAGCGTCGCGCCGCCTGCTGGCGCTGTTTCCGCACGGCGCGCCGTCGGGTTCGCTCGGCGCGGAGTACTACCAGATCATCGCCGGCACGCCCGAGGGCCGCGCGCAGGCCCTCGGCGCGCTGCGCCAGCGGGTCGCCGCCGATCCGTCCGATGTCGATTCGGCGCTGGTGCTCGCGAATCTGCTGAACGCGCACGGTGAGACGCGCGCCGAGGCCAATCGCATCGCGTGGAATCTGGCGACGCGGCCTGACTCGGATCAGTCGGCGTCGCTCGACGCGTGGCGTCACGTTTTGCAATCGGCGGGCGCGGACCCGGCCTATCTCGCCGCGTTGCGCGCCTATCTGCAACTCGTTCCCGACGACACCGAGTTCAAGGAGCGCGTCGCCGCGCTCGAAGCCCGGCTCGACGCGCAGCGCCAGCTCGAACGCAATCCCGACTACATCGCGCAGCAGCGCGGCCTGCAGGCGCTCGCGCGCAACGATCTGTCGACCGCCGAGCCGCTGCTCGCGCGTGCCGCGCAGGCGCGCCCGGACGATGCCGAAGCGGTTGGCGGCCTGGGTCTCGCGCGCATGCGGGCCGGGCGGCGCGACGAAGCCCGCGCGCTGTTTCTGCGCGCGGCCTCGCTCGCGCCGGACAACCGCGCGAAGTGGGAAAGCCTCGCGCGCGCCGCGCAGTTCTGGGGAACCCTCGCGCAAAGCCGCGATGCCGCCGCGGCGGGCCGGCCGCAGGACGCGGAGCGGCTCGCGCGCGCCGCGCTCGCGATGGAGCCGAACAACACCGACGCGAAGCTGATGCTCGCCGACGCGTTGCTCGCGCAGCACGACTGGAGCACTGCCGAGCCGCTGCTGCGCGAGTTGCTGGCGGCGCGCGAGCCGAGCATCGCGGCGTTGCGCAGCACGCAGACGCTGTTCGAAAACACCGGCCGCGCGGCGCAGGTGGAGCCGCTGCTCGACGCCTTGCAAAGCCGCTTCACCGCCGCCGCCGATCGCCAGAGCCTCGCGCAACTGCGCGCCGATCTGCTCACGTCCCAGGCGGACAGGTTGCTGGCCGCGGGCAAGCGCGGTCCCGCCGCGCAACGCTACGAAGCGGCTTTGCGCGCCGCGCCCGACGCACCGTGGACGCGTTTCGCGCTCGCGCGTCTGTATCGCGATCTGGGCTTGCCGCAGCTCGGCCGCGTCGTGCTGGACGACGGCCTCGCGGTCTCCGCGTCGCCGGAAATGCGCTACGCGAGCGCGCTGTACCGCAACTCGCTCGACGACGTCAGCGGCGCGCAAGCCGTGCTCGCGCCGATCGCCGAGCAGGACCGCAGCGACGCCATGCGCGCGCTCGAGCGAAATCTGCGCGTGCAGCAGTGGCTGGCGAAAGCGCGCGCCGCGTTCGCGCTAGACGACCGCGCGCTCGCCACCCAGGCGCTCGACGAAGCCCGCACCCTGGCCGCCGACGACCCCAACCTGGTGGCGGCAGTCGGCGCGATGTGGATCGAACAGGGCGAAGCCGAGCGCGGCCTCGCGTTGCTGCAGAACTGGATGGACACGCATCCGCAGCAGACCGACGCCGACGTGCGTCTGCGCTATGGCGATCTGCTCGGCAGCGCAAGCGCGAAGATCGGCGATGCCGCACTCGATGCGTGGCTGACCCAGTTGCGCGATGACCCGCGGGTCTCGCTGAGCGCCGCGCAAAGCGCGCGTCTCGAAGATCAGGCACTGCGGCTCGTGCTGCGGGAAACGGACGAAGCGTTGGATCGTCAGGATGACGAACAGGCGCGGCAGTTGCTCGCCCGCGTCAGTCCGGCTGGCCGGCGCGACAAACGCTATGCGCTCGAAGTCGCCGATCTCGAACGGCTGCAAGGGCACTACGCGGCCGCGCGCGCGGCGCTACAGCCGGTGCTGGCCGCAGCGCCCGGCGACCCGGACGCGCAACTGGCGCTGGCGCGCGTGCTCGAACAGAGCGGCGAGCGCCGCAGCGCGCTCGATCTGGTGCGCAGCGTGCTCGACGGCGCCGCGCCCGGCGATGTCGATACGCGGCTCTCGGCGGCGCGCCGGCTGGCCGCGTTGCAAGCGACGCGGGAAGCGCAGCAGGTCACCCAGGCGCTGCGGGTCGCGTATCCGGCGCGGCCGGACGTCACGGTACAAAGCGGCCGCGTCGCGCAAGACCTGGGGCAGTACGAGGAAGCCGCGTCGCTGTATCGTCTGTCGCTCTCGCAGGAGCGCGCGGCGGGCGTGAGCGCCGGTGCTGACGGCACGCCTGCACAGGCGGCGCTGGCCGATCTCGAACAGCGCCGCAATCCGGAGATCGAGACCGGCTGGCTGCCCGCGTATAAATCGGGCGACGCCGGCATCTCGCAGTTTCACGCGTGGCAGGTGCCGGTGTACGTGCAGCTTCCGTATCGCTACGACGGCCATTTCTTCGCGCATGTCGATACCGTGCATCTCGACGCCGGCACGCTCGACGTCAATCCCGACAATGCCTCCACGCGCGACACGTTCGGTACGATCGGTGCGGCCGACAAGCTTGCGGGCGCGCTCGGGACCGCGCTCGGCATTCCGGCGCAGACTACTGCCGCGCTGTTCGCGAACGGGCTCGCGACCTCGCAGTATCTGCATCAGTCGGCGACCGGCGTGGCGCTCGGCGCGGGCTATGTGTCGGACGCGTGGCGCTTCGACCTCGGCACGACGCCGCTCGGCTTCCCGGTGCACTACCTGGTCGGCGGCGCGCGCTACCAGTTCGACGCCGGACCGGCGAGCTTTTCGGTCAGCGCATCGCGCCGCCCCGAGACCAGCAGCCAGCTCTCCTATGCGGGCATGCACGATCCCGTGACCGGCACCGTGTGGGGCGGCGTGCGCCGCGACGGCATCGATCTGCATTCGTCGGTCGATGTCGGCAAGACGAGCCTGTTCGCCGACCTCGGCGCGGCCATGCTGACCGGCCGCAACGTCGCGAGCAATCAGGAGATCACGTTGCGCACGGGCTTCACGGTGCCGGTCTATCGGCGCATCGATACGCTCGTGAGCACCGGGCTGGTCGGCAATGTGTGGCACTACACGAACAACCAGCGCTTCTATTCGTTCGGGCAGGGCGGCTACTACAGCCCGCAACGCTATCTGTCGCTCGGCGTGCCGATCGAATGGGCCGGGCGGCACGACGCGCTGAACTGGGACGTGACCGCGACGGTCGGCGTGTCGAATTCGTATGAGAGGAGTGCGCCGTATTACCCGAACGGCTTGCCCCCCACGCTCGCCGGGGCGCCGGGGCTCGACACGCTGGTGAACGCGGGCAGCTCGACGCGCGGCGTCGCGTTTTCGTACGGGCTCGCCAGCATCGTGCAATACCGCTTCAATCCGCATCTGCTGATGGGCGCGCAATTGAGCATCGATCGTTCGCACGACTACGCACCGAGTTCGGCGCTGGTCTATCTGCGCTACACGTTCGACGCACGCAAACAGGACAACAGTCTGTCGCCAAGACCCGTGCGACTTTACTCGAGCTTTTGACCAGCGATGCAACGAGATCAGGGAAACCACGCGTGAGCACCGGTTCGAATCCACTCAAGCCGGCGGCGTCCGGCAACCCGGTGCGCCGCTGGCTGCAAGGCTTCGGCCGCGCGGGCGCGCGCGACGACGCACGGCGGCTCGGCCGGCTCGCCGTCGACGCGCTGCCCGACGAATGGGCAGCGCTCGAAACCGGCAAGCTCTACGCGATCTATGCGGCGCCGCGCACGCCGGGCGCCGATGCGCTGATCTGGGAGAGCGCGCGCGAGGCGCGCACGCGCGATGTGACGGTCGTGCTCGCGCGCGAGCGCGCCGCGATCGCGCAGCGTTTGCACGACATGGGTTTCAGCGCCAACGCGCCGGCCTCGGGTTGGCCGCGCAATCTGAGCGTGCTCGCGATGCCGCCGGTGCGCGGCGGCGCGCCCGATGCGGCGGCTTTGAAAGCCGATCCGGCCACCGCGGCAACTCCGGCAACTCCAGCCACCCCGCCCGTGCTCGCCAAAGTATTCGGCGGTCTGCGCGCGCTCAAGCGCTTCGGGTTCCGCTCGCGTTCGCTGTATTTCGTCGAAGGCGCCGAGCGCTGGTTCGACTGGGACGACGCCGACGCGCTCGCGCGCGAGGGCCGTATGCTGGCGAACTGGTGCGCTGCACGCAAGATCACGCTGGTGCTGCTGCTCGGCGCGCCGTCGGATGTTTCTGAACTCGACGACGCGCAGTGGTTCGAGTCCGGCACGTCGGCGCAACAGGCAGCGATTGAGCAGGGCCGCAACGAGTTTCATGCCACCTGCGCGGGCGTCGCGCGCCTCGAGCGCACGCACGGCGAGTTGCTGTGGCACATCGACTTCTGGCGCGCGGACCGCACGCTCGTGACCGGCGAAGTGCGCTCGTTGCGCTTCACCGAAAGCGGCCGTCTGAGCGTCGCGCCGGATGCGCCAGGCGGCGCGGCCGCGCGCGGCGACGGGCTGCTCGCGCGCGATGAACAGCGCGTCGTGGTCAGCCGCGCGGTGGTGAGCGGCCATCAAGCATGGGTGCCGCCGCACTGGGAAGTCGTCGCCGACCAGGCAGCGGTGCTGGCCGCGTGCGCCGATGCGCAGGCGGCGACCGTGGTGCTCGACTACGCGGGCGGCGCGCAGCTCGACGCGCTGTGCGCGGCGATCCATGCGCTGCGCCGTCAGGCGGGACGCGCGCTGAAGATCGTGGTGGTCGAACGCGGCGAGGTGCTGCGCCATCAATACGAGCTGCTGGTTCTGACGCTCGGCGCCAATCTCGTGCTGGGACGCGATCTGCCGTTCTCGCGGATGCAGTCGCTGCTTCAATCGCTGCAAGGGCAGCTTCACACGCGGCCGATCGCCGCCGACTATCGCGCCGCGCTCAGTGCCGCGCTGAGCGACGCCGTGCTCGGCTACCTGCCGCCCGCCGCATTCAGCGAGCGGGTGCGCACCGTGCTGGAACGCAGCGCGATGCTGCAATTGCCGCACGTGCTGGTCAAGCTGACGCTGCTGCCGCAGTGCGCGCACGTCGACGCGCTGAGACACTGCGTGCCACGCCGCGCGGGCGACGTGTTCACGGCCGATGCCGCGCACCTGTACGTGTTCCTGTTCGCGTGCCGGCTGGCCGATGCGGATGCGGCGCTCGCGCGCATCTTCGATGTGCCGGTCGAGGGGATCGCGCAAACGCTCGTGCATCTGGCGGAGGAGCGCATCGGTGCTGAGCTCGATGCGCTGCAAGCGGCGAACCGGCGCTCGCGCATTGCCGACTACAGCGATCTGTTCGCGATTCCGGGGCGGGGCGAGCCGGGTGATGGGCGCGCGCAAGCTGTGGGCGTTGAAGGCGAAGCGTCGCGGGATGCGGTGCTGTCCGCGGCGGTGCAACTTGCGACGCTGGACGAGGCGTTGAATCGCGCGCGTGCCGAGGCTGATGAAGCGGTCGCAGTTGATGACGCTGCGCAAGCTGCTGACGGTACAAGCGGTACAAGCGGCGCGAACGCCGCGAACAACGAAGCAACCAAAGCCGCCAAAGCAACGACGCGCAACGACCCGCCGGATGGTTTGACGCCGCAGCATGGCCCGACGCAACAGCAACCCCAAGCCGCGCAACACACCGCCGCCCCACACGCGAGGCCGCGACACCGCCGCGCCGAACCCCACGCGATGCCGGTGCGCAACAAGGAGAGCGACTGATGGAATTCCTGCTGACGTACTTCGCGATCGGCCTGATCCTCGCGGTCCCGGTGTGGATCGTCTGGCAGCGCGCCGGCTCGCGCCGCGGGCTCGCGGCGATGCGGCGCTTCGATCCGCGCGACGCCGTGCGATGCGACATCGAACCGGTCGCGCTGCGCGCCCGCCTGTTGCCCGACACACAGCCTGGCGACGAGGCCGCGCGATGAAAACGATCGCCGTCGTCTCCACCGCGGGCGGCACGGGCCGCACCACGTTGAGCGCCGCGCTCGCGGTGTTGCTCGCGCGGCGCGGCCGCCAGGTGGTCGCGCTCGACCTCGATCCGCAGAACATGCTCGGCGCGCATCTCGGCATCGACGGACTCGCGCCGGCCGGCATCGCGCAGGCGCTGCTCGACGAGACCGTCGCGTGGCACACGCACACGTGGCGCAATGCCGAGGGCGTGCTGTTCGTGCCGTACGGCGCGGTGTCGCTCGCGCAGGGCGCGCACTGCGATGCGCGCCTTGCCGCCGAGCCGCAATGGCTCGCGAATGCGCTCGCGCAACTTGATCTGCTGCGCGACGGCGTCGTGCTGATCGACACGGCGCGCTATCCGTCGCAGCAAGCCGCGCAGGCGGTGCGCTGCGCCGACCTGGTGTTGTGCGTGACGCCGCCCGAACCGGCCGCGTGCGCGACGCTGGTCGCGCGGCTCGATGGCTTGCGGCGCGACGGCGCGAATCTACGGATCATCGTGAACCGGCTGAATCCCGCGCGCGACATGCAGCGCGACGTGCTCGCGATGCTCGCGGCGGCGCTCGGCGACGGCGTGCCGCTCGCGCAGCGCGTGCATCTGGACGTGGCGTTGCCGGAGTCCTTTGCGCGCGGCACGTGGCTATTCGACGACGCGCCGCATTCGCAGGCCTCGCACGATCTGCAGGGTCTGGCGAACTGGCTCGACGCGTGGGTCGGCGGCGCACCGGCGAACCACGCGCGCCGTCATGGTGAGCCGACATGAGCGAGCCGATGCGCGAAGCGCCTGGTAGCGAGCCGATGAGCGGGCGTGATCGCGAGTCCGATAGCGAGCCTGCCAACAGGCCCGCTGGTGAGCCGACGCGCGAACCCATGACCCAAGCCTCCGCCACCCGCACGCTGCGCCAGCGCCTGCTCGACTGGCTCGCTCACGGCCTCGGCGTACCCGCGAGCCGCACGCCGCTCGACTGGTTCGTGCGCCTGTTGTTCCAGCCGCCGCGTCCCGGCAAGCCCGACTACGCGCGTCGCTGGATGCGGGCCGCCGTGCTGCATCTGGCGCTGCAATGGGGCGTGCTCGAACCGCATCGTTTGCGCGCATGGCTGTGGCGCGCGTTCGTCCGTGCGCCGCGCTTGCCCGAGCAGAGCGGCGCGGCGCAAGTGCGCGCGGTGCTCGGCTGGATCGACCGCTGGCTGGTGCCGCTGCTTTTGCGCTGGCGGCGTCTGCGCCGCCGCGTCCAGACGCTGCTGCCGACCCTGCCGTGGCAGCGCTGGGGCGCGCGACTCGAAACGGGCGCGCAGCGCCTCGGCCACATTCGCTGGCTGCTGCCCATTCTCGTGGTGGTGGGCGCGTGCTTGTGGGCGTTGATCGGCACGTCGCCGCTCGGCTCGGACGGCCAGTTCGAATTCTTCGCGGTGCTGGCGGCCGTGGCGCTCTTCGTGCGGCGCTTTCCCGGCCGCATGCCGGTGTTGATCCTCACGACGATCGCGCTGCTCGCGATGGCGCGCTATGTGTGGTGGCGCGTGACGCAGACGTTGTCGTTCCAGACGCCCGGCGAGGCGATCCTCGGTTATCTGCTGTTCGGCGCCGAAGCCTATACGTGGGTCATTCTGCTGCTCGGCTTCGTGCAGACCGCGTGGCCGCTCGAGCGCGCGGTCGCCGAGTTGCCCGCCGACACCGCGAGCTGGCCGAGCGTCGACATCTTCATTCCGACCTATAACGAGCCACTTTCGGTGGTGCGTCCGACCGTGTTCGCCGCGCAAGGCATCGACTGGCCGGCCGACAAGCTGCGCGTGTATCTGCTCGACGACGGCCATCGCGAGGAATTCAGACAGTTCGCGCGCGAGGCCGGCATCGGCTACATCACCCGTGACGACAATCGTCATGCGAAGGCGGGCAACATCAACCGCGCGCTGGAGAAGACGCACGGCGAGTACATCGCGATCTTCGACTGCGATCACGTGCCGACGCGCTCGTTCCTGCAAACCACGATGGGCACTTTCCTGCGCGACGCCCGTTGCGCGATGGTGCAGACCCCGCATCACTTCTTCTCGCCCGATCCGTTCGAGCGCAACCTCGGCACGTTCCGCCGCGTGCCCAACGAAGGCAACCTGTTCTACGGGCTCGTGCAGTCCGGCAACGATCTGTGGAACGCGTCGTTCTTCTGCGGCTCGTGCGCGGTGATCAAGCGCACGGCGCTCGAGGAAGTGGGCGGCGTCGCGGTGGAAACGGTCACCGAAGACGCGCACACCGCGCTCAAGCTGCACCGGCGCGGCTATACGACCGCCTATCTGCCGACCGTGCAGGCCGCCGGCCTCGCCACCGAAAGCCTTGCCAGCCACATCAAGCAGCGCACGCGCTGGGCGCGCGGCATGGCGCAGATTTTCCGCATCGACAATCCGTTTCTCGGCCGCGGCCTCAGCTTCTTCCAGCGGCTGTGCTACGGCAACGCGATGCTGCATTTCTTCTACGGCGTGCCGCGGCTCATCTTCCTGACCATGCCGATGGCGTACCTGTTCTTCCAGATGTATTTCATCAACGCGTCGGCGACCACCATCGCCGGCTTCGTGTTGCCGTACATCGTGCTCGCCAATATCGCGAACTCGCGGATGCAGGGCAGATTCCGCCACTCGTTCTGGGCCGAGGTGTATGAATCGGTGCTCGCGTGGTACATCGCGCTGCCGACCACCATCGCCTTTTTCAGCCCGAAGCACGGCAAGTTCAACGTGACCGACAAGGGCGGGCGCATCGACGAAGGCTACTTCGACTGGGCGGTGTCGAAACCGTATCTGGTGCTGCTCGGCCTGAACGCGTGCGCGCTGATGGCCGGCGTCTACCGGCTGGCGTTCGGACAGGGCGGCGAGGCCTCGACGATCCTGATGAACGTGTTCTGGACGCTCTACAACCTCGTGATGCTGGGTGCGGCGGCGAGCGTGGCGCGTGAGGCGAAGCAGGTGCGCGTCACGCACCGCATCGCGATGCGCGCGGCGGCCACCTTGCTGCTCGCGGACGGCACGACGGTGGCGTGCACCACCAGCGATTATTCGACCGGCGGTCTCGGTCTGGAAGTCGACCCGGGGCTCAAGCTCGCGCTGGGCGACAGCCTCGGCGTGTGCCTGAGCCGTGGCGACCGGTCATTCCATTTCCCGGTCCACGTGAGCCGTTTTGTCGGCAAGCACCTGGGCGTGCGTTTCGACGGGCTGACGCTCGAACAGGAACGGCAGATGGTGCAATGCACGTTCGGCCGCGCCGACGCGTGGCTCGACTGGGGCGAGCAAACCGTCGAGGACACGCCGCTGCGCGGTCTGAAGGACGTGGTGACGATGGGCATCGAAGGTTATTCGCGGCTGCTGAGCGGTGTGCTGCGCGCGTGCCGGACGCTGTTCGCGCTGGACCGTACCCGCTATTAACGCCGCTGGCGCGCGCGCCCGGCCAATGAGAGAACTCCGTACATGACTCTGTGGAACCTGTACTTCATCTTCAAGCTTTACCTGTATGCGGGCGGGCATCTGCAGCCTCTGTGGCCCGCCAATCTCGGCTTCGCGCTGGTGCTGGCCGGCAGCGCGACGCTGCGGCAGCGCGGGCTGCGCGTGTTGCGCAACCTGCTCGGACTCGCGATCGGCGTGCCGCTGCTGTACCACGAAGCGAACGTGCCGCCGTTCGCGCGTCTGACCGAGGAATTCGGCAACCTCACGACCTTCAGCTTCGGCTACTGGCTCGAACTCGCCCAACGCTTTCTGCCGCCGATGCTGCTGCTCGGCGCGCTCGGCGGACTGGTCGCCTATCTGATCGTGAACCGCTGGCTGCGCGTCGCGACGTTCGTGCTGCTCGCGCTGATCGCGATTCCGCTGTGGCACGAGGGCAGCACGGTGCTCGCGCAACTGCGCAGCGCGCCGCTCGCGGCGGCGGCCGGATCGGACAATGCGCTGGCCGCGCAGCCGCTCGACCATAACGCGGCGCTGGCCGCGTTCCGCACCCAGGAGTCGCAGCGTCAGGTGACGTTCGGCCACCTCGGCGCCGATCCGAACACGCAGTTCGACGTGATCGTGCTGCATATCTGCTCGCTGTCGTGGGACGACCTCGACGCGGTGAAGGCACGCAATCATCCGATGCTGAGCCATTTCGACTATCTGTTCACGAACTTCAGCACGGCGGCGAGCTATAGCGGACCGGCTGCGATTCGCGTGCTGCGCGCGAGCTGCGGGCAGGAGGCGCACGCGGACCTCTACAAGGACGCGCCGCAGCAGTGCCATCTGCTGGCCGATCTCGCGCAGGCGGGCTACACGCCGCAGACGATGCTGAACCACGACGGCCACTTCGACAACTTCCTGCAACTGGTGCACGACAACGCGGGCGTGCCGAACGTGCCGATGATTTCGAACACCAGCGTGCCGGTTGCGATGCATGCATTCGACGGCTCGCCGATTCGCGACGACTACGCGACGCTCGCCAACTGGTACGCGCAGCGCGCCAGCACGCCGGGGCCGCTCGCGCTGTACTACAACACGATCAGCCTGCACGACGGCAATCGGCTGCCCAACAGCAATCTGTCGAGCATCGATTCGTACCCGCAGCGCGTGAACAAGCTGATGAGCGATTTCGACCGCTTTGCGGACCTGATCGCGGCGTCGGGCCGGCGCGCGGTGATCGTGTTCGTGCCGGAACACGGCGCGGCCTTGCGCGGAGATGCGAACCAGGTGGCGGGCTTGCGTGAAATTCCGACGCCGCGCGTCGTGCACGGACCGGTGGGGGTGCGGCTGGTCGGCTTCCAGGGCAATCATGGGCCGACCACGGTGATCGACAATCCGACCAGCTTCCTCGCGATCGCGCAATTGCTGTCGAACCTCGTGTCGAACAGTCCGTTCAAGCCGGGCGTGACCTTGTCGCAGTACGCGGCGAATCTGCCGCAAACGCAGATGGTCGGCGAAAACGAAGGGACGGTGACGATGAAGACGGCGTCCGGCTATGTGGTGAAGACGCCGGATGGCGTGTGGGTGGACGGCAAATGACGCAGACGGAATCGACCCAGCCAGGCGTGAAGGGCGACGCCGGGACGGTAGCACGCGTGGCTTCGAAAGAGGCTTCGAAAGAGGCTTCGAAAGAGGCTGCGAAAGCGGTGGGAAAAGCTGCCGCGGACATCGCTGCGAGCGCGGGCGGCTGGCCGGTGGACGACATCACCGGCCTCGCGCGCCGTTTGCCCGAGGTCGATCCCGCGAACTATTTCGACGGTCAGGCGAAGGAGTCGTTTCAGCAGTCGCTGATCAGGTGGCCGGTGCTAGCACGGCTGATGAAGCTCGTGCCGGCCGGTGAAGCGGGCGTGTCCGCCGAGCATAATCCTGCGCGGAAGCAGGAAGTCGAAGAACGGCTGCGTGACGAAGGCAGCGAAGCAACGGAAGGCAGCCGCACCTTCCCGCAACGCGTCGCCCTCACCGCAACTGCGTGACCGCGAGCAGTAACACCATGCTGCCGATCGCGCCATCCAGCACACGCCACGCGCTCGCGCGGCGAAACAGCGGCGCCAGCATGCGCGCCCCGTAACCCAGGCCGACAAACCAGATCCCGCTCACCGCCATCGCGCCGAGCGCGAACGCGACCCGTGCGCCTTGCGGCTCGCGCGCGCCGGCCGTGCCGATCAGCAGGAACGTGTCGAGATACACGTGCGGATTGAGCCACGTGAAGGCGAGCGTCATCAGGATGATCGGCAGCGCGCGCTGGGAGGGCGCCGGGCCGCTTGCGACCGCGTCCAGCACCGCACGCCCCGGGCGCACCGCGCGGCGCAACGCATTGATGCCGAACCATGCGAGATAGGCGAGCCCGACATACAGCATTGCATGGACGAACACCGGGTAGCGTTCCACCAGCACCGACGCGCCGCCGACACCCGCGCCGATCAGAATGAAGTCCGAGAGCGCGCAGAGCGCGACGATCTTGCCGACATGCGAGCGCATGATGCCTTGGCGCAGCACGAAGGCGTTTTGTGCGCCGATGGTCACGATCAGCGATGCGCACAGGGCGGCGCCGTGGGAAAAAGACAGCCAGTTCATAAACGGTCCAGTAGACGGAAAAGGCGAAAGGGGCTAGTCTGCGGTTTTCCGGTTCATAAGAGAAACTAATTTACTTAATGCCGATTAAGGAGCGCTAATGCTCGACTACGCCTTGCTCGACGCGCTGGCCGCCGTGGTGCGCCACGGCTCGTTCGACCGCGCGGCCAGCGATCTGAATGTCACCCCGTCGGCGGTGTCGCAACGGGTCAAACTGCTGGAGGAGCGGGTTGGCAGTGTGCTCGTGAAACGCGGCCAGCCGTGCGTCGCGACCACCTCGGGCGCGCTGCTTTGCCGCCACACGGAACGCGTGCAACTGCTCGAAGCCGAGCTGAACGGCCGCCTGCCGGCCCAGCCGGGCGCACTCGTCGAGCCGTGGCCGGCGCTGCGCGTGGCGGTCAACGACGACAGCGTCGGCACCTGGTTCATCGACGCGGTGGCGCCATTTTGCGTCGAACGCGAAATGCTGCTCGATCTGGTGATCGACGATCAGGATCACACAGCGGAGCGGATCCGCGACGGCAGCGTGCAAGGCGCGGTCACCACGCAGGCCGAACCGGTGCAGGGCTGCCGCTCCACGCGGCTCGGCAGGATGCGCTATCTGGCGGTTTGCTCGCCGGCGTTTCGCGAGCGCTACTTCGCCGACGGCGTCACGCGCGAGAATTTGCGGCACACGCCGTGCGTCGACTTCAATCCGAAGGACCAGTTGCAAAAGCGCTTCATGCGCCGCATCACGCGAGCCGAGGTCGATCCGCCGCTGCACTGGATTCCGCATGTCGCCGGTTTCTTGCGGGCCTGCGTCATGGGGCTCGGCTGGGGCATGTGTCCCGAACGGATGATCGCCGCGCATCTGGCGAACGGCGAGCTGGTGGAGGTGGCGCCGGGCAAGCCTATCGATCTCGATCTGTATTGGCAGAGCTGGCGTCTGTCGATCGGCTGGCTCGACGACTTCGGCGCGGTGCTGCGCAAGCGGGCGGCGGAGTTTCTCGACTGAAGCCGCGCGGCGCTCGCGATCGGCTTGCCGGTCCGCGCGCGCCGCAATCAAAGCAGCAACTCGATCGAATGAAACAGCCGGCGCTGCTCCGGCTCTTGCGAGCGCGCGCCTTCGTCGATCACTTCCCGCAGACAGTCGAGAAAGCACGCGGCCGCCGGACTGGTCGGCGCGCCACGCCGTGACGTGATGCTGACGATGGTTTCATCGACCGTCTCGCGCAGCGGCAGCGCCCACAGGTTCTCCTTCGCGAGTGTCACTTCGACGAGCGGCCACGGAAAGATGCTCAGCATGTCCGTATGCGCGAGCAGTCCCAGCACGACCGCCAGCGAATGCGCGAGATGAATCGTGTGCGGCACGCGCATGCCGCGCCGGCGGAACAGGTTGTCAGAGATCGTCTCGCGGCTCGCCGGGTCCCAGTTCAGCACCCATTCCGCGTCTTCCAGTTCGAGCAGCGTGCGGCAACCGGCCTTCGGATGATCGCGCCGCGCGACCACCGCCGAATGCGTCGAAAAGAGCGGCACGTTGTGAAACTCCGATTGCGGCGACGCGGGCGGCGGCCGGCCAATCGAAAAATCGAGGCTGCCGTCGCGCAGGCGCGGCTGCACGACGCCGAGCAGGCCTTCGAAGAATTCCAGCTGGACTTCCGGCATGTGCTGCCGGAACCGCTGCACGGTGGGCGGCAGAAAGGTCAGCGCGACCCACGGCGTGACGCCGATCGCCAGCTTGCCGGCGGCCGCGCCGCGCAGCGCTTCGATCTCGGCTTGCGCGCGCTGCAGTTGCCCCAGCACCAGCCGCGCATGCACGACCAGCGCGCGGCCGAACTCGGTGAACGCGACGCCGCTCGCGCTGCGCACCACCAGCGGCGCGTGCAGATCGGCTTCCAGTTCGCGGATCGCCTTGGTCACGGCGGCCGGTGAGAGTCCTAGCGTGCGGGCCGCGGCCCGGATACTTCCGGTATCCGCGACGGCCGCCAAGGTGCTGAGTTGATGTAGTTTCATCGGACGAGGCGGGAGTGGGGTGGCAACCAGGAGTTGCTGCCGCAACGATTCTACGCCTGCCGCTGGAAAATCGGCGTCGCTATGCTGGGTTCACGCTTTCACAAAGACGGAGACGATACGTGAACACCATGGCCATTCCGGCGGGCATCGCCGAACTCGAAGACGAAATGATCGCGCTGCGCCATCGCATCCATGCGCAGCCGGAGCTGGCTTACGAGGAATTCGCCACCGGCGAGCTGGTCGCCGAACGCCTGCAGGAGTGGGGTTACACGGTACATCGCGGGCTCGGGCGAACGGGCGTGGTCGGTCAATTGAAGGTCGGCAACGGCACGCGCAGGCTCGGTCTGCGCGCCGACATGGACGCGCTGCCGATTCACGAGACCACCGGCTTGCCGTACGCGAGCAAGGTGCCCGGCAAGATGCACGCGTGCGGCCACGACGGCCATACGGCGATGCTGCTGGCCGCCGCCAAGCATCTCGCGCAAGAAAAGAGCTTCGACGGCACGCTGAATCTGATTTTCCAGCCCGCCGAAGAAGGCCAGGCGGGCGCAAAACAAATGCTCGAAGACGGCTTGTTCGACCAGTTCCCGTGCGACGCCGTGTTCGCGATGCACAACATGCCGGGCTTCCCGACGGGCAAGTTCGGCTTCCTGCCGGGCTCGTTCATGGCCTCGTCGGATACGGTGATCATCACGGTGACGGGACGCGGCGGCCACGGCGCGGTGCCGCACAAGGCCGTCGATCCGGTGGTGGTGTGCGCGCAGATCGTGCTGGCCTTGCAGTCGATCGTGTCGCGCAACATCGCGCCGCTCGACATGGCGATCATCACCGTCGGCGCGATTCACGCGGGCGAAGCGCCCAACGTGATTCCGGAGACCGCCGAGATGCGGCTGTCGGTGCGGGCGCTCAAACCCGAGGTGCGCGACTACCTGCAGGAGCGCATTACGGCGGTGGCAACCGGCCAGGCGGCGGTATACGGCGCGCGGGCCGAGGTGGATTATCAGCGCCGCTATCCGGTGCTCGTCAACGATGCGCAGATGACCGGCCTCGCGCGCCAGGTCGCGCTCGACTGGCTCGGCGAAGACGGGCTGATCGCCGAGATGCAGCCGCTCACCGGCAGCGAGGACTTCGCGTTCCTGCTCGAGCGTTGTCCCGGCAGCTATCTGATCATCGGCAATGGCGACGGCGAGGGCGGCTGCATGGTCCACAACCCGGGCTACGACTTCAACGATGATTGCCTCGCGACCGGCGCGGCCTATTGGGTGAGACTCGCGCAGACGTTTCTGGTCTGACGCGCAGCAGAGCATGCGATAGCGAGCGGCACCGCGCGAGCGCGGCGCGCCGCGTCAGCAGGAAGCACATCACGGAGCGAGACGAATGGACTATTCCGCCACACCGCAACCCGCAAGCGCCGACGCACTCGGCAGGCAGAGCGCAGCGACCGCACACCAGGCCGCCCAGCCGGCCGAGCGCATGCACCAGGCGAAAGCGATTGCCGCCATCACGCTCGGCAACGGGCTGGAGTTTTTCGACTTCACCATCTACAGCTTCTTCGCGACGATCATCGGCAAGTTGTATTTCCCGGTGGAAGGCCAGCTCGCGCAATTGATGCTGGCGGTCGGCACGTTCGGCGTCGGTTTCATCATGCGTCCGGTGGGCGGCGTGGTGCTCGGCGGTTATGCCGATCGCGCGGGCCGCAAGGCCGCGATGAGTCTGACGCTGTGGCTGATGACGCTCGGCTCGGCGCTGATCGCGTTCGCGCCGACCTATGCGGCGATCGGCCTCGCCGCGCCGCTGCTGGTGATTCTCGCGCGACTGATTCAGGGTTTCGCGCTAGGCGGCGAGATCGGCGCGTCGACCTCGCTGCTGATGGAGTACGGCAGCGACAAAACGCGCGGGTTCTATGGCAGCTGGCAGTTCGTGAGCCAGGGCATGAATACGGTGTGCGGGTCGTTGCTCGGCGTCGTGCTGGCGGCGTCGCTGTCCACCGCGGCGCTAGAAAGCTGGGGCTGGCGCGTACCGTTCGTGATCGGCATGGCGATGGGGCCGATCGGGATTTATATCCGGCGTCATCTGGACGAGACGCTGCCTGGCATCGAGGACGGCGGGACGTCTCAAGCGACGGCCGAGGCGCCCGTTTCGCAGCCGGTGCGCCGACTGTTTCGCGACCATGCCCGCGTCATCACGATGGGTGTGCTGACGACGATCGGCGGCACTGCGGCGAACTACATCGTGCTGTTCTATCTGTCCACCTACGCGATCCGTATCCTGCATCTGCCGATGGCGTCGGCGTTGTGGGCGGCCTGGACCGCGGCAGTGGTGACGGTGATCTGCTCGCCGTTCGCCGGTACGTTGTCCGATCGCGTCGGACGCAAACGCGTGTTGTGGGTGTCGCGCGTGTTGCTGATCGTCGCGGTGTATCCGGCTTTCATGATCATCAATGCCGTGCCGAGCGTGCCGGTGTTGTTGTCGGTGGTGGCCGCGCTCGCGGTGCTGGTCGCGTTTACCGCCGTGCCGAATATCGTGATGCTGCCGGAGATGTTTCCGCGCGCGATTCGCGCGACCGGCATGTCGATTGTCTATTGCCTCGGGGTGTCGATTTTCGGCGGCTTCGCGCAGTTCTTCGCGACGTGGTTGATCCAGATTTCGGGCAATAATCTCGCGCCGGCCTGGTATCTGATCGGCTGCGGGCTGGTGTCGTTGCTGCCGTTGCCGTGGATGCGCGAGACGGCGGGGCGGCCGATTGATTGAGGTGCCGGCAGGCCGGGGCGGCGCAAGGTTCGCGCTGCGGCTCGCACTGTCCGTACTGACGGACCGGCCACAATGAAAAAGAGGCGCGATAAGTTTTTATCGCGCCTCTTTGCATGTACGGCGAGCAGCCTTTGCGGTTACCGACCCGTGCTCACCTCGCCGCCGATTTCCCGCCATCGGCCACCGGCGCATCGCCGCCGGCCGCCGCGGCATCGCGCGTCTCGGGCATCGCCGCCCACACCAGCAGCACAGCCAGCGCACCCGCCGCAGCCAGGCCGAAGAAGCTGACCGCATTGCCGAAATGATCCGCGACGAAACCCGCAGCCGTCGTGCTCAATGTGGCCCCGATCCCCGCCGCCAGGCCGAACAGTCCGATACACAGGTTGTAGCGGCCCTTGTCGCCGGCGACGTCGGCGGCGATCAGCGGCAGCATCACGCCGAACACTGCGGCGCTCAAACCGTCCAGCATCTGCACCGGCACCAGCAGATAAGGGCTGCTGATTCCGGCGAACAGCAACGCGCGGATCGGCAGCGCCGAAAACCCGAGCAGCAGGATCGGCCGTCGTCCCCAGCGTTCGGCCGAGCGACCGACCCACGGCGACATCATCGCGACGATCGCCTGCGGCACGATGATGCACGCCGCGATCACGAGCTGAACGTTGTCGCCCATGCCGGCCGTCACTTCGCCCGCAGCCAGGTTCAGCATCGCCGCGTTCGACAAGTGGAACAGCACGATGCACGCCGCGAACAGCAGCATCCGCTTGTCGCGCAGCAACTCGCGCAGGCTTTCGCGCCGTTCGAGCTGCTGCGGCGTCGGCGCGGCTTTCGGCAGTTCGACGGTGTCGGTGCGCTGGATCATCGTCAGCGCGATCAGCGCGGGCACCGCCAATCCGGCGGTCAGCCAGAACACCGCGCGCGGCGAATAGTACTCGCCGAACAGACCCATCAGGCCGGCCGCCACCGCGCTGCCGATCGATGCCCAGCGCGCGTTGCGTCCCAGCCGGTCGCCGAGATTCGCGCGCCCCACCAGCGCGAACGAGATCGCAGCGAGTGCCGGTGTCAGCATGCAACTGGCGAAGCCGTGGAAGACCTCGGCGGCGATCACCGGCAGCACGGTCGGACTGACGGCCAGCAGCACCGCGCTCAGGATGATCGCGATGATGGCCCACGCGGCCGCGGCCTTCTTGTTGCGCAATGCGTCGACGGCGGCGCCGCCGGGCACCTGGCTCACCATCGCGCTGATGGTCCCGACCGACAACGCCATGCCGATCTCGCCCTGGGTCCACTTATGCGACGCGAGATATGACGCGATGAACGGCCCGAAGCCTGTCTGCACGTTGGCGACGAAGAAATTCAGCCAATCGAGCGCGCGCAGACTGCGCGCCGTGACCAGAGTGCGGCCGATCATCGGGCCGCCCGTGCGCTGGAGACCGCGATGGCCGTCGACGCGCTGCCAGGCGCCGAAGCGGCGGCTGGCGCGGACGCGGGAGCCGGCGGCGGCGCCGGCGACACCGCGCGGATCGGTTTGTCGCTGGCGTAGGGCGGCGTGGCGTTGATCTGCGCGTCGCTCAGTTCGAGCAGCGGATGCAGCTCCTTGTCGCGCGTGACGAAGCGCAGCGCCGACCAGTTCGCGGCGATGGTGCGCCGCTCGGTGCTGACCATGCCGTTGACGTCGAGCACGACCGCCTGCGGCTGCGCATTGCCGTCGATCAGCACATCGATCACGCGGCCGACCTTGGCGCCGTTCGAACGCTCGACGGTGGCGTCGATCAGCGGCAACTGCGCGGCATTGGATTTGCCCGCGTTGGCCGGCACGGCCGCGGCGTTGAGCGTGATCGGCGCGGCCTTCGCGGTCGGGGTGAAGCGGAACGCGCTCCACGGGAAGTTCACCTTGCGGTCGCCGACGCCGAGGAAGCCCTGCAGATTGACGACCATCTCGCGCGGCTTGCCGAGCGCGTCGGCGATCATGTCGACCGCGCGTCCGACCACTTTGCCGTCGGGCTTCTGCACTTCGCTGTCGAGCAGCGTGCGCGCCTCGTTGCGCTCGATCGTGCGCAGCACGATCAGCGGCGGCGGTGGCGGCGGTGGCGGCGGCGGCGCGGGCGCGGCGACCGGCGGCGGAGGCTCGACTTTGTGCGGCTTGACGACCGGCCTCACAGGCTTCTTTTGCTGCTCGGGTTCATTCGCTTCGGCTTCGACCGGCTCGGGCGCGGAGGCCGCCACCGGCGCGCTCGCGGGTTCGACGGGCATGACCGTCGCATCGACGATCGGTGCCTGCTGCGGACCCCATAACAGGCTGCAGCCGGACAGCACGAAGAGCGCGAACACAGCGAGAATCAGCACGCGCCAGGCAGGACGCGAAAAGCCGCCAGTCATCAGGAAAAACTCCATGGGCCGTTGCGGACGGGCGCAGTGGGCCGCCGCGGTTATCGAGGTACGGGCCAGAGTTTAACCCGCGACGTCGGCCGGGCCCGGTTTTGCCGGTGATCCGGCTGCGCTCTGCAAGCACGCTTTGTGCCCCGCCTGGGGTATCGCCACTCGTGCGCCGTGCTTTGCGGCCTGTTTGCCACCCTTCGCAGACAGTGCGCCGATCGCGAAACCGTCAGAACCCTTTCACGTCTGCATGACAAACCGTAGGTGTAAACGCGCGGCGCGCCGACGCGCTTGCCGTCCCCTGAACGATATAAGCGTCGCGACATGTCCGGCATGCCATCCATGCGATTGGAGACATATTTGAGTTGCCCTACATTTCGAAGCAACAAAAAGAGATGCACCACACATTAAACCAACCCAACGAGACGAACCCTGACGACGGCCAGATCGACGGCCGTTTCAGCATGCTGATAAAGGAGGCACTCATCATGATGGAACCCAACGCCCAGGCGATTTCCGAAGTCGCGACCGATTCGTTCGACGCCAGGGGCTTACTCGACCGCTATTTCGATATCTCGGCGCGCGGCAGCTCACAGCGTCAGGAGATCGTCGCGGGCATCACGACCTTCCTCGCGATGGTCTACTCCGTGTTCGTCGTGCCGGGCATGTTCGGCAAAGCGGGCTTCGACACCAGCGCAGTATTCGTCGCGGTGTGCCTGACCACCGCGTTCGGCTCGCTGCTGATGGGCGTGTGGGCGCGCCTGCCGATCGCAATCGGCTGCGCGATTTCGCTGACCGCCTTCACTGCGTTCGGCCTCGTCCTCGGCAAGGGTCTGCATCCGAATGTCGCGCTCGGCGCGGTGTTCCTGATGGGTGTGGTGTTCACCGGGATCTCGGTGACGGGCGTGCGTTCGTGGATTCTGCGCAATCTGCCGACCGGCATCGCGCACGGCACGGGGATCGGCATCGGGCTGTTCCTGCTGCTGATCGCCGCCAACGACGTGGGGCTGGTCGTGAAGAATCCGGGCGCCGGTCTGCCGGTGTCGCTCGGTCATATCACGGCGTTGCCGGCGCTGATGTCGGTGGCGGGACTCGCGGCGATCTTCGGGCTGGTGCGCCGCCGCGTGCCGGGCTCGATCCTGATCGTGATCGTCGCGATTTCGGCGATCGCGCTCGCCATCGATCCGGCTGTGTCGTTCCACGGCGTGTTCGCGGTGCCGTCGCTCAGCGCGCCGGGCCATGCGTCGCTGATCGGCGCAATGGACATCAAGGGCGCGCTGTCGATGGCGGTGCTGCCCAGCGTGCTCGCCCTCGTGATGACGGCCGTGTTCGACGCCACCGGCACGATTCGCGCCGTCGCCGGCCAAGCGGGCCAGCTCGATGAAAACGGCCGCATCATCAACGGCGGCCGCGCGCTGACGGCCGATTCGCTCAGCTCGATCTTCTCGGGACTGCTCGGCGGCGCGCCGGCGGCGGCGTATATCGAGTCGACGGTCGGCGTGGCGGCTGGCGCGAAGACCGGGCTGGCGGCGGCGGTGGTCGGGCTGCTGTTTCTCGTGGTGATGTTCTTCTCGCCGCTGGCCGGTCTCGTGCCTTCGTATGCGACGGCGCCGGCGCTGATGTACGTGGGGCTGCTGATGCTGTCGAACGTCAGCAAGCTGCATATGGACGACATGGTCGACGCGATGTCGGGACTGATGTGCGCGGTGTTCATCGTGCTGACCGCGAACATCGTGACGGGCATCATGCTCGGCTTCGCGACGCTCGTGATCGGCCGCGTGGTGAGCGGCGAATATCGCAAGCTGAACGTGGGCACGGTCGTGATCGCTGTCGTGCTGGTGGGTTTCTATCTCGGCGGCTGGGCGATCTGATGTGCTGGCGAGGCTGCCCGGTTTGTGTCCGGGGCTGCTGAAACTTTGCTGGAACTTTGCTGGAATGCGGAGCGGGGCGGCGCGATGTTGGCCGCTTCGCTCGTGCAGGGAGTGCGTGTAGTCGATTGTTCTCCACCGTTGACGCGGTGCGCTGCAGGGCTGATCTGCGGCGCACCGCGTTTCTTTTTTGTGCTTGCCCCCGGCTGTTTCCCGAATCGGCATGCGCCCGGTTTATATCGCTCATTCAATCCAGCCGAATCCGCCCGCAGTCCGATTAAGTCATTGGGTTTGCCGTTTTAAACCAGTGTCCTTGACATCCAACCCGGCGTTTCTATACTTAACCTCATGGTTAAGTATAACGATGCGGTACTCGATCGCACCTTCGCCGCACTGTCGGACCCGACCCGGCGCGCGTTGCTCTCGCGGCTATCGGAGCGCGAGCTGTCGGTCAGCGAACTCGCCGAGCCATTTGCGATGTCGTTGCCCGCCGTGATGAAGCACCTCGACGTGCTATCCGGGGCTGGTCTCATCACGCGCAACAAAACCGGCCGCACGGTCGCGTGCCGGCTGTCCGCTGGACCGATGGAGGAAGCAATGGAGTGGCTCGGCCGCTATCAGCGCTTCTGGTCCGAATCGTTCGATCGTCTTGCTGCTTTCGTCGAACAGGAGCCCGAGCCACGTCAGCCGAGCCCGGCCGCACCCGCCGGTGACGTCCACGCGCCACGTCCGTCGAAGTCTCCGGCGCGCGGACGGCGACGCGGCAATCGATGACGCGAATGCATCCGCGCGGCGCCGAACTTGTCCGCGGGCAACGGAATGTGACGGCGATCGCCTCGGCTTAACCGACCAGTTCGATCCGCTGGAAGCATGAGGTAGTCCGAGATCGTTCGAACTGCTTCGGATTTTTTCGAGTGCACCTGATCGAGGCAGCACGATTGATCTATACGTCGCAGAAAAGGAGGCGCATATGGACCCGCAACACCGCGTTGGCACGAGACAGGAATGGCTGGACGCGAGCCGTGCGTTACTGGTCGAAGAGAAAGCGCACATGCGCGCAGGCGACGAACTCGCCCGCAAACGCCGTGCGCTGCCGTGGGTCAAGGTCGACAAGACCTACTGGTTCGATACGCCGCAGGGCCGCAAGACGCTTGCCGATTTGTTCGAAGGCCGCAGCCAGCTGATCATCTATCACTTCATGATGGGCCCGGATTGGGAAGAGGGCTGTGTCGGCTGCTCGTTCCTGTCGGATCACATGAGCGGGATCGTCACGCATCTGGAGCATCACGACGTGTCGTACGTGACCGTATCGCATGCGCCGCTCGCGAAGATCGAGGCCTTCAGAAAGCGCATGGGGTGGGGCTTTCCGTGGGTGTCGTCGAGCGGCAGCGATTTCAATTTCGACTACCACGTGTCGTTCACGCCCGAGCAGCTGGCCAGCAAGAACGCCTTCTACAACTTCACCGGGCAGGATGTCGGCATCGACGAACAACACGGCCACAGTGTGTTCTACAAGGACGGCAACGGTGACGTGTTTCACACGTATTCGTGCTATGGACGCGGCGACGAACGGTTCATCAACACATACGCGCATCTGGACGTCACGCCGAAGGGCCGCAACGAGGCCAGCAATCTGACCGACTGGGTCAGGCATCACGACCGGTATGGGGAGCGGAAGGACGGCGGTTGCGCCGCGTGCGGTTCCTGAGCGATGTGGGGCGGCTTGACGTAAGCCGCAATCGTAAGGCTTGGCGCCGCGTTGCGCGGCGCCTCGTGCGCTTCGCTTCAGAGCGCCATATCGAACGCGGGCTTGAGGAAAAATTCCATCGCCATCACGGCAAGGCCCATCGCGGCCGCGGCCAGCGTCAACACGCCGTACTCGTCGTAGCGTGAGTCGTACAGGCACGCCACGACAAACAGAATCGCCAGCAGGTTGGTCAGCCAATCGAAGTTCAGCGCGAAATCCATCGATAAATCCGGGCTCATGTGCGATCCGGAAGGTCGGATCGCACGGTCAGGTGAGCGGGATTTTATCGAGATGAGCTTACGGATTCGCAACGGCGGGGCTTACAGCGATTACGGTCCGTTGGAAGTCCTACTTGGGGGAATTTGCATGAATGGCATGGCTATCCTGTATTGCTTTACCTGCTCGGTGATTCAATCTCCACAGGGACGGCAAGCGCTCGGCGCAGACTCCCGGATAGGGCGAACGAAAGTGCATCCAATACTCAGAAGTTGCCCCGCTTTGGGGGCGCCCCTAGGGAAGTCCCTTTGAAAGCGCCTCGATGAAATCACACCTGGGAAGAAGCCCCCTCCGGCGCCATCATCTCCCGCTCGATCCACTCGATCACAGACGTGCGCCGCGGCTGCCACCCCAGCAGCTTGCGCGCTCGTTTGCCTCGCACGCGGCTGTTCGACCCAAGACCATACGACGCCATTTCATAGCCCCATTCCTTCTGCGCTTCATCGAGCGGCCAGTCTTGCGGCTCGCCGAGTTTCATCACGCGCGCGATCGCGGTGCTCATATCGCGGAACGACGCCTCGCCGCTTTCGACGAAGTAGAACGTGCCGGCCGGCGTCTTTTCCAATGCGAGGCGATACAGTTCGGCGACGTCGTCGATATGCACGTTCGACCAGATGTTGCCGCCGCTGCCGACATGGCGCACCACGCCGCTCTTTTGCGCCTGGCGCACGAGCCGCGGCAACTGCACGCTGGCGCTGCCCGCCACCGCGCCATGACCGTAGATCAGCGTATTGCACAGTACTGCCGCGCGGATGTTCTGCTGCGCCGAGCCGAGCACCAACTGGTCGATCGCGACGCGCGCCGCTTTGTCGGCGGTCGGCGTCGGCAGCGCGTCCTCGTGATAGATGCGCGCGTCGCCCGCCTCGCCGCCCGACGCATCGCCGACGATGCTCGAACCACTCGTGTGCAGGAACGGCTTGCCGGAGCCGGCGAGTCCTTCGATCAGCGCCTTCACCGCGCCTTCATGGTCGCTGCTCGCGGCGTTGATGACGGCGTCGGCGGCTTGCGCTTCGGCGATCAGCAGCGCCCGGTCGTCGAGCGTGCCGACCACCGGCTCGATGCCGAGCCGTTGCAACCCGGCACCCTGTTCGGGTTTGCGGATCAGGCCGCGCACCTGATGGCCGGCGCGCACGAGATGCGCCGCGATCGAACCGCCGATGAAACCGCTCGCGCCAGTGATGAAAATCTTCAAGACGTACTCCTTAGGGGAAATAGCAACCATCTTTGATGGGGCCGGAGTAAGTGCTGAGGCACTGACTTCGGTCGACACAGGCATGCAGTATCCGTCGTCTTGATTCTCGCAAAAAGCGTGTTAGTCTCAAATCAATCTTGATTTGAAGTCAACAATGAAAACGTCCACCGATGAGCTGCTGGTGTTCGTCACCGTAATCGACAGCGGCTCGATCACGGCGGCGGCCGAAAAGCTGGGGCAGACCGTGTCCGGCGTGAGCCGCGCGCTCACGCGCCTCGAAAGGAAACTCGACACCGCGCTGGTGCGGCGCACGACCCGCCGCCTGCAACTGACCGAAGAGGGCGAGGCGTTTCTGCAGCGCGCGCGGGCGATTCTCGACGCGATGGAAGAGGCCGAGGAATCCGTCGCCCGCGGACGCGAGCGGCCCTCGGGGCGCCTGCGGGTCGACGCGGCGTCGCCGTTCATGCTCCACTGCGTGGCGCCGCACATGACCGCGTTTTCGGCGCTGTATCCGGAGATTCGTCTTGAACTGACCAGCAACGAGCGGATCGTCGATCTGCTCGAGCAGAAGGTGGACATCGCGATCCGGATCGGCGCGTTGCAGGACTCGACCTTGCATGCGCGCGCGCTGGGCAGCAGCAAGCTGCGGGTGCTCGCGAGCCCGGCGTATCTGGCCGAATATGGCGAACCCAAAACGGTGGACGCATTGCGCGCGCATCGCCTGATCGGCTTCACGGCGCCGGAGCATCTGAACCGCTGGCCGCTGCGCGAGGGGCGCAAGGGCAACGCCGCAACACTGAAGATCGAACCGGCGATCACCGCATCGAGCGGCGAGACGCTGCGGCAACTGACGCTGTCGGGCTGGGGCATCGCCTGTCTCGCGGACTTCATGACCGCCGCCGACGTGCGCGACGAGCGCCTGGTGCCGATTCTCAGCAACGTCTTGATCGACGAGCGCCAGCCGGTGAGCGCGGTGTATTACCAGAGTGCGTCGCTGGCGGGGCGCGTGCAGTGCTTTCTGGATTTCATCGCGGCGCGCGTGAAGCTTTAGCGGGGTGTCTCGCCTCACGTTTCCCTTGCTGCTCGCGACATAGGCCCGCTGCCCACACAGGCAGGCGGGTTTTTTTTCGCCGCAAGCGCAGATCTCATGGCTCGCTTGAACCTGTGGGTCGCGTGTCTCGGCCAGCATGCGGAATGTTTTTGACCGCATGGCGCCGCGCGTTGTTAACGTGTATATACAACTTCATGAGCCGGACACAGCAAGCCTCTTTGTTTCAAACTGCTGCCCAAAACCGGGACTCACAAGAGGAACAAGCTTGGCAGGCCTTCATCTAATGGAAAATCCCTAGCCCCGAAGCTCAAAAAACAAGTTGTATATACAAGCCAGCCCAGCTAGACTTCTTTCAAATTGTATAGACAGGACAACGACACCATGATTCTGACACCCGGCTACCTCACTCTCCCGCAACTGCGCCAGATCGCACGCAAGCACGTCACGTTGCAACTCGATCCCGCCAGCCACGCCGCCATCGACACCTGCGCGCAGGCCGTCGCCGACATCGCCGCCAAGGGCGAGCCGGCCTACGGCATCAACACTGGCTTCGGGCGGCTCGCCAGCACGCACATCCCCCGCGATCAACTCGAACTGTTGCAACGCAATCTGGTCCTGTCGCACGCGGTCGGCGTGGGCGAGCCGATGTCGCGTCCGGTCGTGCGTCTATTGATCGCGTTGAAGCTGTCGAGCCTCGGCCGCGGCCACTCGGGCATCCGTCGCGAAGTGATGGAAGCACTGATCACGCTGTACAACGCCGACGTGCTGCCGGTGATCCCGGTCAAGGGTTCGGTCGGCGCATCGGGCGACCTCGCGCCGCTCGCGCATATGTCGGCGGCGCTGCTCGGCGTCGGCGAAGTGTTCGCGAAGGGCGAGCGCATGCCCGCCACCGAAGGTCTCGCGCTCGTCGGCCTCAAGCCGCTCACGCTGCAAGCGAAGGAGGGCCTCGCGTTGCTCAACGGCACCCAGGCATCGACCGCGCTCGCGCTCTACAACATGTTCGCGATCGAAGACCTGTACCGCACCGCGCTGGTGTCCGGCGCGTTGTCGGTGGATGCGGCAATGGGTTCGGTCAAGCCGTTCGACGCGCGCATTCACGAACTGCGCGGCCATCAAGGTCAAATCGACGCGGCGGCCTCGTATCGCTCGCTGCTGCAAGGCTCGGGTATCAACGTGTCGCACGCCGATTGCGACAAGGTGCAGGATCCGTACAGCCTGCGCTGCCAGCCGCAAGTGATGGGCGCGTGTCTGGACCAGATGCGTCACGCGGCCGGCGTGCTGCTGCTGGAAGCCAACGCGGTCTCCGACAATCCGCTGATTTTCCCGGACACCGGCGAAGTGCTGTCGGGCGGCAACTTCCACGCCGAGCCGGTCGCGTTCGCCGCCGACAACCTCGCGCTGGCTGCCGCCGAAATCGGCGCGCTGGCCGAACGCCGCATCGCGCTCTTGATCGACGCGACGCTGTCGGGCCTGCCGCCGTTCCTCGTTCGCGATGGCGGCGTGAATTCCGGCTTCATGATCGCCCACGTGACGGCCGCTGCGCTCGCGTCGGAAAACAAGACGCTCGCGCATCCGGCCTCGGTCGACTCGCTGCCCACTTCGGCGAACCAGGAAGACCACGTGTCGATGGCGACGTTCGCCGCGCGCAAGCTCGGCGACATCGCGGAGAACACCGCGAACATCCTGTCGATCGAACTGCTCGCCGCCGCGCAAGGCGTCGATCTGCGCGCGCCGCACAAGACCAGCCCGAGCCTGCAGAAGGTGATGGACGCGGTGCGCAAGGACGTCGCGCATTACGAGCTCGATCACTACTTTGCGCCGGACATCGCGGCGGTCACGAAGCTCGTGCAGGACGGCACGATCGCGAAGCTGAGCCCGTTCTCGTTCGTGTCCGAACAGTAAATGTCGAGTACGCGGATCACGCCAATGAACGCACCGGCTTATCAGGGCATCAAGGACTTCATCCTCGCGCGCATTCATGCGGGCGAATGGGCTGAAGGCGATCAGGTGCCCTCCGAAAACGAGCTTGCACGCGAGTTCAACGTGGCGCGCATGACGGTCAACCGCGCGCTGCGCGAGTTGACCTCGGAGCAGGTGCTCACGCGCGTGCAGGGTTCGGGCACGTTCGTCGCGCGGCCGAAGTACGAGTCGACGCTGGTGGCGATCCGCAGCATCTCCGATGAAATCGTCGCGCGCGCTCATCGCTATCAGGCGAAGGTGCTGCATATAGGCGCGAGCATCGCCGACGAAGCGCTCGCCGAAGAGATGCAGGTGAGCGCGGGCAGTCCGGTGTTTCATTCACGCGTGCTGCATTTCGAAAACGACGAGCCGGTGCAACTCGAAGAGCGCTGGGTCAATCCCGCAGTCGCGCCCGAATACGCATTGCAGGATTTCACGAACACCACGCCGAACCAGTATCTCGTGCGCGTCGCGCCGTTGCAGCGTGTGGAGTACCGGATCGAGGCGCTGGCGGCGGACGCCGACACGCGCGAACTGTTGACGATGGACGAACTCGAGCCTTGCCTCGTGCTGCATCGGCGCACGTGGTCGCAAAGCCAGGTCGCGTCGATCGCCAATCTGTGGCATCCCGGCAGCCGCTACCGCTTCACAGGCCATTTCTGATTACGCTTTGCCGAATCTTTTGCTGAATCTTTCCTGAACATCTCCACGCCTTCCGAGGGCCACCATGAACAACCCGAAACACATCGACCCGCGACTCGACCCCACCCGCACGATCCGCGCACCGCGCGGTGCGGAAAAGACCTGCAAGACGTGGATTGCGGAAGCCGCGTACCGGATGATCCAGAATAATCTGGACCCCGAAGTGGCCGAACATCCGCACGCGCTCGTCGTGTACGGCGGCATTGGCCGCGCGGCGCGTAACTGGGATTGCTTCGATCAGATTCTCGCTTCGCTGAAGGACCTGAACGAAGACGAGACGCTGCTGATTCAATCGGGTAAGCCGGTCGGCGTGTTTCGCACGCATGCGGACGCACCGCGCGTGCTGCTTGCCAATTCGAACCTGGTGCCGCATTGGGCGACGTGGGAACACTTCCACGAACTCGATCGCAAGGGTCTGATGATGTACGGGCAGATGACCGCGGGCAGCTGGATCTACATCGGCAGCCAGGGCATCGTGCAGGGCACCTACGAGACGTTCTTCTCGGTGGCGAACCAGCATTTCAACGGCGATCCGAAGGGCCGCTGGATTCTGACCGGCGGTCTCGGCGGGATGGGCGGCGCGCAGCCGCTCGCGGCGACGATGGCCGGCTTCTCGATGATCGCGGTCGAATGCGACGAGACGCGCATCGACTTCCGTCTGAAGACGCGCTACGTCGACAAGAAGGCGAAGACGCTCGACGAAGCGCTCGCCATGCTCGAAGAAGCGAAGCAGGCCGGCAAGCCGGTGTCGATCGGTCTGCTGGGCAATGCCGCTGACGTGTTCGCCGAATGCGTGACGCGCGGCATCACGCCGGATTGCGTGACCGACCAGACCAGCGCGCACGATCCGATTCACGGCTACCTGCCGCAAGGCTGGAGCGTGGCAGACTGGCGCGAGCGTCAGAAGACCGCGCCGGACAGCATCGTCACACCGGCCAAGCAGTCGATGGCCAAACAGGTGCAAGCGATGCTGACGCTGCAGGAGCGCGGCGCGGCCACGCTCGACTACGGCAACAACATCCGTCAGATGGCGCTGGAAATGGGCGTCGAGAACGCATTCGATTTCCCGGGCTTCGTGCCGGCGTACATCCGCCCGCTCTTTTGCGAGGGCAAGGGCCCGTTCCGCTGGGTCGCGCTGTCGGGAGACCCCGAGGACATCTACAAGACCGATGCGAAGGTCAAGGAACTGATCCCCGACGATCCGCATCTGCACAACTGGCTCGACATGGCGCGCGAACGCATTGCGTTCCAGGGCCTGCCGGCGCGGATCTGCTGGGTCGGCGTAAAGGATCGCTATCGTCTCGGCCAGGCGTTCAACGAGATGGTGAAGAACGGCGAGCTGAAGGCGCCGATCGTGATCGGCCGCGATCACCTCGACACCGGTTCGGTGGCGAGCCCGAATCGCGAAACCGAATCGATGAAGGACGGCTCGGACGCGGTCAGCGACTGGCCGCTGCTGAACGCGCTGCTGAATACCGCGGGCGGCGCGTCGTGGGTGTCGCTGCATCATGGCGGCGGGGTCGGCATGGGCTTTAGCCAGCACTCGGGTGTCGTGATCGTCGCGGACGGCAGCGATGCGGCGCACCAGCGCCTGGGCCGCGTGCTGTTCAATGATCCGGCCACCGGCGTGATGCGTCATGCGGACGCCGGCTATGAACTCGCGCAGCAAACCGCGCGCGAGGCGGGCCTCAATCTGCCGATGCTGGGCCGTTGATCGTGTCGGTTGCCGGCAACATGGCAACGCTCACGCTGATTCGCGGCGCCGACCTCGTGGCGGCGCCGTGGAAGAACGGCGGCGGCGTCACGCGGGAAGTGGCGGCGTATCCGTCGAACGCGGGGCTCAACGAATTCGCGTGGCGCGTGAGCATCGCCGATGTCGCGCAAGCCGGGCCGTTTTCGCGTTTCGAGGGCGTCGATCGCACGCTGGTGCTGTTGTCCGGCGTGGGGATGGTGCTCGACGAAACGGGCGGTCTGAAGGAAGTCCCTTTGGGGGGCGGCACGAGTAGGGTGCAATCCCATACGTTGACGCAGGCGCTCGACATCGCGCGCTTTGACGGCGAGTCGCAGATCGACGCTCGGCTGATCGACGGCGCGACGCGCGACTTCAACCTGATGGTGCGGCGTGACGTGGCGCAGGGTGAGCTCGACGTGTGGCGCGGGCAAATGCAGCAAGGCACGCGGCGCACCTTGTCGGCGGACGTGGTGCTGCTGTTCTGCGCAAGCGGTTCGGTCAGGCTCAAGCCCGGCGACACGCAAGCACTGCAACTCGAAGCCGGCGACACGCTGCGCATCGATGCACCGAGCGCGTTGCAATGCGCTCTCGAAGGCGCGGGCGCGGTGCTCGCGGTCAGCATCCGCTACACGCCAAGATGACGACAACGCTTCGCGTGAGCGCCCAGCCGCTGCATGGCGCGCGCACGCGAACCACCACAGACAACGCAACGAGCTGCAACGGGCACGCGATGAAGCAAACCGTCTGGCATCACCTGAAACTCTGCCCGCAGGGCGATCCTCAACACACGCTCGCCGATGCAGCGATCGCCGTCGAAGACGGCCGCATCGCATGGCTCGGCGCAGCTTCCGAATTACCCGCCCACTACGCCGCATGGCCGCGTGAAGATCTGCACGGCGCATGGGTGACGCCGGGCCTCGTCGATTGCCATACACATCTGGTGTACGGCGGGCAGCGCGCGGACGAATTCGCGCAGCGCCTGGCTGGCGTCAGTTATGAAGAAATCGCGCGGCAGGGCGGCGGGATCGTCTCGACGGTGCGCGCCACGCGCGCCGCGGACGAAGCCACGCTGTTCCGGCAAGCGGCCGCGCGGCTCGAACCGCTACTGGCCGAAGGCGTGACGGCGATCGAAATCAAATCCGGCTACGGCCTCGATCTCGCCAGCGAGCGCAAGATGCTGCGCGTCGCGCGGCAGCTGGGCGAACGCTATCCGGTGACGGTCTACACGACGTTTCTCGGCGCGCACGCGTTGCCGCCGGAATTCGCGGGCCGCGCGGATGCGTATATCGACGAAGTCTGCAACACGATGCTGCCCGCACTTACCGCCGAAGGCCTGGTCGACGCGGTCGATGTGTTCTGCGAGCGCATTGGTTTTTCGCTGGAGCAAAGCGAGCGTGTTTTCAACGCCGCACAACGCTACGGGCTGCCGGTGAAGATGCACGCCGAGCAGTTGTCGAACGGCGGCGGCACGGCGCTCGCCGCGTGCCATCGCGCGCTGTCCGCCGACCACCTCGAATTTCTCGACGAAGCCGGCGTCGCCGCGATGAAAGAGGCGGGCACGGTGGCCGTGCTGCTGCCGGGCGCGTACTACTTCATTCGCGAAACGCAATTGCCGCCGCTCGACTTGCTGCGGCGCTACGAAGTGCCGATCGCGATTTCGACCGACAGCAACCCCGGCACGTCGCCCGCAACGTCGTTGCTGCTGATGATGAACATGGCGACCACGCTGTTCCGCATGACCGTGCCCGAGGTGCTGCTGGGCGTGACGGCGCACGCGGCGCGCGCGCTCGGCAAAGCGGACACGCACGGCTCACTCCAGGTCGGGCGTGCGGCGGATTTCGCGGTGTGGTCGGTCGATTCGCTGGCCGAGCTGGCTTACTGGATTGGGCGTCCGCTGTGCGCGCGAGTCGTGCGTGCGGGCGAGACCGTTTATACGCGGCGTGAACTGAACCAAGACCCGAGCTAAGACCTGAGAGACAATTTAAGCGATGACACAATCGAATCAATCGCTGTTCGCCGAGCATGCGTATCTGCCGGACGGCTGGCGCCGCAACGTGCTGCTGGAGTGGAACGCGCACGGCACGCTGACGGCGGTGAAGCCGGATACACCGGCCGCGCCTGCGGGCGTGCGTAAAGCGGCCGGTCCCGTATTGCCTGGCATGCCGAACCTTCATTCGCACGCATTCCAGCGCGCGATGGCCGGCCTCACCGAGTATCGCGCCGCCAGTGGCACAGGCGCCACCGACAACTTCTGGAGCTGGCGCGAACTGATGTATCGCTTCGCCGCGCGCATCACGCCGGAAGGCCTTGCTAGCGTCGCGCAATGGCTGTACATCGAAATGCTCAAGGCGGGCTATACGTCGGTGTGCGAATTCCACTACGTGCACCACGCGCAGGACGGCGGCCGTTACGCGAATCCGGCGGAGCTTGCGCAACGCGTGGTGGATGCGGCGTCGGCAAGCGGCATCGGCATGACGATGCTGCCGGTGTTGTATCAGTACAGCGGCTTCGGTTCGCGCGCGCCGCGCGACGATCAGCGGCGTTTCATCAACACACCGGAAAGCCTGCTCGATCTGCTAGGCACGCTGCGCGCGGCGCGTCCCGAGAGTGCCGCGCTGCGTTACGGCGTGGCGCCGCATTCGCTGCGCGCGGTCTCGGCAGAGTCGTTGCGCGCGCTGCTGGGCGGCATCGATGCCGACGCGCCCGTGCATATCCATATCGCCGAACAGACCGCCGAAGTCGACGCGTGCGTCGAAACCGAAGGCGCGCGTCCGGTGCAATGGCTGCTGGATCGCTTCGATGTGGACAGCCGCTGGTGCCTCGTGCACGCGACGCATGTCGATGCGAACGAAACGCTGGCGCTCGCGAAGAGCGGCGCGGTGGCCGGCTTGTGCCTGACCACCGAAGCCAATCTCGGTGACGGCATCTTCCCGGCTCAGGAATATCTGGACGCGCAAGGGCGCATCGGTGTGGGCTCGGATAGCCATATCGGCGTCGACTGGCGCGCCGAATTGCGGCTGCTCGAATACGGCCAGCGTCTGACCCGCCGGCAGCGCAACGTGCTGGCGGCGGCGCAAGCCACGCATGTCGCGGACCGTCTGTTCGACGCCGCGCTCGACGGCGGCGCGCACGCCACCGGCCGCGCGGTCGGTGCATTGCAGGCCGGGCGCCGCGCAGACTGGCTCGTGCTCGACGCCGAGCATCCGAGCATCGCCGAGCACGCGCCCGAGGCGTGGCTGTCGGGCGTTGTATTCTGCGAGCACGGCGACACGCCGATTCGCGATGTCTACACGGGCGGCGACAAGGTCGTCGATAACCGCCGGCATCGCGATGAAGAGGGCGCTTACGCGCGCTATCGCACGGCGCTCGCGGAGCTGCTCAAGTGAGCCCGCATGACTTGCTGAACCGATCCTTCGATCACTTCGATTCCGGACTGACATGACTGCATTGAACACTCCGCCGGTTTTCTCGCTGCATCAGGGAAGCCTGCCGTTGCTGATCTCGATCCCGCATCTGGGCACGCAGATCCCCGCCGACATCGCCGCGACCATGACCCCGGTCGCGCAACGCACCGACGATTGCGACTGGCATCTGGACCGTCTCTACGGGTTCGCCAAACGGATGGGCGCATCAATTCTCGCGCCGGCCTACGCGCGCTACGTGATCGACCTGAACCGTCCGCCCGATGGTGCCAACCTCTACCCGGGTCAGGACACGACCGGTCTGTTGCCGGTCGACACGTTTGACAAGGAACCCTTGTACCTCGACGGCCATCTGCCGGACGACGCCGAAATCGCGCGCCGCCGCGACGCATACTGGAAGCCGTATCACGACGCGCTGACCGGCGAACTCGCGGTGCTCAAGGCGAAGCACGGCAAGGTGCTGCTGTGGGAAGCGCATTCGATCCGCTCGCATGTGCCACGTTTCTTCGACGGGCGTCTGCCGGATTTCAACTTCGGCACGTCGAATGGCGCGAGCGCGGTGGCGGGTGTGGCCGAGGAACTGGCCGCGCTGGTCGAGCGGCATGGCGGCTATACGGCGGTCGCCAATGGCCGCTTCAAGGGCGGTTACATTACGCGGCAGTACGGGCAGCCCGCGCAAGGCGTGCATGCGGTGCAACTCGAGTTGTCGCAGATCACGTATATGGAAGAGCAACTGCCGTATGCGTATGACGAAACGCTGGCCGCGAAGGTCGAGCCTTTGCTCGAAGCGCTCTTGACGACGGCGTTGGAGCGCGTGAAGGCGGCCTGAGTGAGAGCGCTGGCCGTTCAGGTTGCTGAAAGCGCACGCAACCTGAACGCCTGATAACAGGCACAAGAGGCAGCACCGTCGCTGCCGTTGAACTCTTCTCTTCACCACGCGGTTCACGCACGGGCTTGCGCGCAAGCCCGTGTCCGCGTCGACTCACACCGCCAAGGTGTAACAGCATGTGTCCGTGATTGCGTGCCGCCGGTTTCGCGCGGAACGTAGTGAGCGTCGAACGAGTCTGTGCGCGCCATGTTGCCTCAAACTCCGAGTGCCCAAAAAAAAAGCCCCGCATTTGCGAGGCTTGCGATGCGTGCCGTGCCCGTGGGGCACAACATCACCACCATTAATGGCAGCGCTTTTCCCAGTGATGATGGACATGCACCTTGTGGCATTCGCGATGATGCTCGTTAGCTTGTGCGGGAGCGATCGCGCTCAGGGTAACGACGGCTGCGGCAATGGCGAGAACGATTTTCTTCATTACAAAACCCTTAAGTCAATGTTGTGGAGCTACCGATCCAGCACGGGACGTGCCGCATCGGCATGCAAGGATGCCACATTGCGCGCGTCGCGCGTAGGAACACTGCACGGATGCGTGTGTCAATGCAACACACGGCACGTTGCGAGCGCCAGCAGACGGGCGCGAGCGCGTGTTAGCGTGTATTTTCGACACATCGGCGAGCGGGTACGCCAACAGGCACGCCGGGATTGCGCGCAACGAGGCGAAGCGGCTACCCTTTCAAAAGGATGACGCGCGCAAGCCTGTCATCACGACATCGGGTAAAAAGATGGAAGACCCAGCGATGGAAGATTCCGACGAATTGCTGCTGCTCCCGGTCTGGCGAGCGAACCTGGTGCTGCTGACCCGCGAGGTCGGTGCGGCGACCCGTCTCGCGCGCATGATGACCTTCTCCGCGAGTTACCTGAAACTGATGCTGTCCGGTCAGCGAGAATTCAGCGAGGAATTCGTGCGCGGGATCGAAGCGGTCACGGGTTTGCCCGCGGGGTGGATGAACGTGCCGCACACCGAGCACGACATTCCGCCCAACGCGCGCGAGGCGATCGACAACGAACAGCCGCTCGCGCGCTTTCGCGGCACCGCGCATCCGGTGCGCAAGAAGACCGTGCTGCGTCCGCCCGAGCCGATCTTCGGTCAGTCGGGGCCTGCCAGACGCGTCGAGGAAGAGCCGCTCGATGTCGAAGCGCATCGGCGCCAGGTGCACTTTCGCCAGGTCCGCGAGTTGGCGATCCAGGAGGTGCGGCGCTTTGAGCGGCATCTGAGTCACGCGCCGGTGGAGTTGTCGTCGATGCGCGCGAAGGTGGAGGAGGTGATCGCCGCGGCCGATCTCGAAGACCCGATCCAGGCGGATCTCGCGGGCCGGCTGGAGCAGATCGAGAAACATCGCCATTTGCTGCTCAGGCATGTGGAGCGGCTGCAGGCGCTGCTGGGGCAGCTCGGGGAACAGGACTGACGAGGGCGGCGAGGTACGGGTTGCCGCCGGGCAACTCGGCCGTTTCGCCGGCTTGAGCCGCGCCAACCCGTTTCAGCCGTTCTAGTCGTTTCAACCGCTCACCCGATCACCCTCATCGCGCCGCGCACGCCCCCCTGCGCCGCGCATGAAACTCGGCTTCCAGCGTCCACGTCACGCCGTCCGGCGCGAGCGCGACACCGGTCCAGCAGAACGAGTCGCGCGTGATATCGGTGAAATTCCAGCGGATCGGCGTGCCGTCGGCATGCGTGCCGATCTGCACCAGATCGTTGCCGATGCGCCGGCCTCTCAGCTCATCGCGCTGACCGGTCAGCGGATTGACGTAGGTGACGCGCCACGCGCGCAGCGCCGCGTCCCAGATGCGCAACGTGGTGCCGTACATCGCGAGGTCCGCGTCGCCTGCAGCGCGGCCGCCGGCGGGACCGCCGCGCGGCGGCATGATCCACACGTCCTGCACGGCGCGGCCTTCCAGCACCCAGCCGAAATGAATCTCGCCGCGCCGTGGCGCATGCCGCAGATCGACGCGGTAATGCACCACGTCCATATCCCAGCTGCCGATCAGCCAGCCGTACAGGTCGTCGTCGGCGGCGATGTCGGCGGCGCGCGCGGGCGCGCTCAACGCGGCGAGGAAGCCGCCTGGGAGGTCGGTTTCAAGTCTGTTCATCGCAATGCTCCACGGGCTTAAAGTCGGATCGACATCGACGGCAACGGCCGAACCGCACCCGCCGCCGATGTGCTAAAACCACGATACGGACTCAGCCGAGGTGCATCTTGGGGAAAATTGCCGTCACGTTGCAGCAGGCGCTCGGCTCGCGCGACCGGGACGGCGCGCGCGGCGCCACAACTGCGCGTACGCTCGCGCAAGGCGCGGGCTGGGACGCCGCAGATCTGCTTTGCACCTTCGGCCCGCGCGACCAGCCATTCGAGGAACGGCACACCGGCGTATGCATCGCGATGGTGGTGGCCGGCTCGTTCGACTATCGCGCCGCGCCCGGCCGCGAAGTGCTCACGGCCGGCGCGCTGCTGCTCGGCAACACGGGCGAGTGCTTCGAGTGCGGGCATCGGCACGGGGCGGGCGATCGCTGCATTGCGTTTCACTACGCGCCGGCTTACTTCGAGCGGCTTGCCGCGGATGCGGGCCTGGCGAGCGGTCAGTTGAATTTCAGGCGCGCGCGCATCCCGCCGCAGCGCGCGTTGTCCCCGCTGATCGCGCGGGCCTGTGCGGGCGCGCAAGCGGATGACGCGAGCGCCACCGTCTGGGATGAACTGGCCGTCGAGCTGGCTGCCGCGACGCTGCGAGCGGCCGGCACGTCGATGCGCGCTGAAACGGCCGCGAGCGGCACGGCGGGCGCTGTCGCGACGTCGCGCGTCGCGCAGGTCGTGCGTCTGATCGACGACTCGCCCGGCGCGCCGCATACGCTGACGAGTCTCGCCGCCGCCGCGGGCTTGAGCGAGTTCTACTTCCTGCGCACGTTCCAGCGCGTGACCGGCGTGACGCCGCATCAATACCTGTTGCGCGCGCGCTTGCGGGCCGCGGCGCTGCGCCTTCAGGATGGCGGGGCGAAGATCGTCGATATCGCGCTCGACTGCGGCTTCAACGATCTGTCGAATTTCAATCACGCGTTTCGCGCGGAGTTTGCCGCGAGCCCGCGTGTGTGGCGTGCGCGGGGCAGGGCGCAGCGCTCATGACGCGCAGGGTTGCGTTCGTCGCACTGGCCGCTGCTTTGACGCTGGGCGCACATGCCGCCTTCAGCTTCGCCGACGACGACGCGTCGGCCACCGCCGGCGACGACAACGCGCCCTCGACGATCGAGCGCGACGTCCACCTTTTCACGATCCAGAAAGACGGCTCGATCGAGGAGCACGACGACACGGTGTTGCGGGCCAACACCACGAGCGGCGTCGACGACATCGCGCAACGCTACGTGTGGTTCAACAAGGACATCGAGCAGGTGCAGCTGCTCGCCGCCGAAACGATCGACCCGAACGGCGTCCTCCATCCGGTCGGCCCCGAGGCGATCCGCGACGTGCAGGAGCCGCGCTCGGCCGGCGCGCCGAGTTTCGAGGACGGTGTGTTGCGCACGGTGATCTTCCCCGGCGTGGCACCCGGCTCGCGCGTGCATCTGGCGTTTCGCAAAACCCGCGTGAAGCCGCTGCAGGCGGGCACCTTCGGGTATCTGGTCGAGCCGACGCGCGAGCCCGTCGAGCAGCAACGGCTGATCTTCGATCTGCCCGCCGATGTGCCGCTCTATGCCGACGCGCGCGGCTACGTCGCCGTGCCGCCGGTGACGGCCAACGGGCGCACGCGCTACGAGTTCGACTATCGGCACGGTCCCTATGCGCCGCTCGAAGCGGGCGCGGTCGGCTACGGGAACTGGGGCGATCGGCTGATGGTGTCGACGGTGCCGGACTTCGCGAGCTTCGCCGCGCGCTATCGCGGGGCCGCCGCCGACGCGACGATGGACGACCTCGCGATCGTCCAGCTCGCCCAAAGCCTGACCGCCGGCGCCGCCGATCCGCGCGCGAAGGCGCAGGCGCTGTACGACTGGATGCGTCTGAACATCCGCTACGTGGCGCTGTTTCTCGGCGAGACGGCCGCGATCCCGCACAAGGCGATCGACATCCTGCACAACCGTTATGGCGACTGCAAGGATCACGTCGCGCTGTACAGCGCGCTGCTGGCCGCGGTCGGCATTCGCAGCGAGGCGGTGCTGCTCAACCTCGGGCCGTACTACAGCTTGCCGGACGTGCCCGGTTACGGCGCGAGCGCGATCAATCATGCGATTGTCTGGATTCCTGAGTTGTCGCTGTTCGCGGATACGACGGCGGGCGGCGTGGCCTTCGGCTATCTGTCGCCCGGCGTGATGGACCGGCCCGTGCTGCTGGTCGGCCAAGGCGTGTTGTCGCGCACGCCCGCCACCCAGGCGCGCGAGCGCACCGCGCGCCTGCAGGTCGATATCGATGAAAGCGGCGCGGCGAACTACGCTTACCGCGTCGAGGATGCCGGGTACACGGCCGAACTCGAGCGCAATACGTTTCGGCGCGCGACCCGGCAGCGCGCGCAGCAGATCGCGGCGAATCGTCTCTTGCAAACGGGCTTGCACGGCACCGCGCAATTGAGCACCGACGACGTGTCCGCGACGAGCGGACCCTTCGCCACATCGACACAGGGAAGCGTCGCGCACTTCGTGTGGCGCGACGGCACGACGGCGGTGCCGGTGCTGTCGAGCCTGTCCGGCGGCATGGACTCGCAGGTGCAGACGTGGCTCGCCGAGCCGGCGCGGACCCAGCCGTGGGCGTGCATCGGCGGCGAATTCGACGAGACGCTGGCAATGACCCTGCCGCGCTTTGTCCGCGTGACCGATTTGCCCACGGATACAGCGGTGCAGAACCGCTTTCTGACGTTCTCTTCGCGCTACGTGTTCGATCCCGCGACGCGGATGTTGCAGGTCAGCCGGCACCTGCGCGCCGCGTTCGGGCATCAGATGTGTTCCGCGAGCGAATTCGCCGACATCAAGGACGACCTCGTGCGGATCGAGCGCGATCTCGACGCGCAACTGGTGGTCAAGGTCGCGAACACGAAGTCATAGCAACGGCCCTGGCCGCGCAGAGACCAGGGCCGCACGCGGCTCGAGCTTACGTGCCGCTCTTCGTCACGATCGGCACCCAGGCGCCGCTCTTCACCTGATACAACGTGGACGCGCCGCTCTTCAACGCGCCGGTGTTATCGAACGAGATCTTGCCGGTCACGCCGTCGAAATCGATCGCCTTCAGCACGGGCCGGTACGTCGCCGGCGAAGTCGATTTGGCCTGCTGCATCGCCTTGATCGCGGCCCACGCGCCGTCGTAGCCGAACGGCGCATACGACAGGATGTCCTCGCCATAGCGCTTCTTGTACTTCGCGGAGAAGTCCTTGCCGCCCGCCAGCTGCGCGAGCGGACGGCCGTACTCCCAGGCCATCACGCCGTCGGCCGCGTCGCCGGCGAGCTTGATGAAGTCCGGGTCCATCACGCCGCCGCCGCCCACGAGTTGCGCGTTCAGGCCCAACTGCTTCATGCGCCGCGCGAAACCGGCCGCCTGGTTGTCCAGTCCGCCGAAGAACACCAGGTCCGCGTTGGTCCCCTTGATCTTGGTGATCTGGGTGCTGAAGTCCACCGCGTGATTGTCGGTGTATTCGCGCGCGACGATGGTGCCGCCGTGCGCCTTCACCGCCTTCTCGAACTCGTCGGCTTCGCCCTGGCCGAACGCGGTGCGGTCGTCGATGATCGCGATGCGCCTGGCCTTGGTCACGTCGACCGCATACGCGCCCGCGTTGCCGGCGTTCTGGCCGTCGGTGGAGATCACCATGAAGGTGTTCGCAAAACCACGGCCGGTGATGATCGGATTGGTGGCGGCCGGGTCGATCACCGGAATGCCGGCCTGTTCATACACCTGCGACGCGGGAATCGTCGTGCCGGAATTGAAGTGGCCCACCACCACCGCGACGCCCGAGTCGACCAGCTTCTGCGCGGCCTGCACGCCGATGCGCGGGTCGGCCTGGTCGTCCTGCGAGACGAGCTCGAATTGCGCCACCTTGTCGCCGATCTTGATCTTCTGCGCGTTGGCTTCGTCGATCGCGAGCCGGACGCCGTTCTCCAGGTCTTTGCCATAGCCGGCATTGGCGCCGGTCAACGGCGCGGCGAAGCCGATCTTCACCGGCAGGTCGTCGGCGAAACCGGCGAGCGGCGTGATCGAGAAGATGGCGCCAACCAGCATGGCAAGCGGTTTCAGCGTGTTGCGGACACTCATGGTCTCTCCTTCCATCGACAGTTCAGTGAGAAAGCGGCAAGACAGTAACGCTGATCGACACGCGGGCCGAGGGTTCGCCTCGCGCGTATCGAGAGACTACGAATGATTGATCGCCATCAACAATGCTGGAATACGCTCAGTAGCGCTGGCTGTGTTTATGTGCGGTCAATCTGGCGCGAATATAGAAAGCCAATTTGCCGCCGTCTTGGCAATTCGAGGCGTTTTGGATGAGCATTTCGGCACAGGCCGTGCGGCGGGCCGGCGGCGTGCCGGGTGGCGGGGTGGATGTGCCGCCGCGTGGGGTGCGGATTTCGGCACATGCTTAAGAGCGGCCGGCGCGGGGTACGCCGGGCGGGTTGTTCGTTTGGTTTTCAACGATTGACCACGGGAATTGCGGTCGTCGTGGGCTTTGGTGAAAGCCTTCGCGCCAAGGGGCTTCGCGACGGCGAAGCCCCTGTCAGCCACGCGTCAAGCCGCAGCCTTCAACGTTCGCCTTGCTGGCGCAACAATTCTTCTCGCAGTCGCAGCAGCGGCGCTTTGGTGTCCTCGTCGGCCCAGGTATCGAGATCGTCGATCGCGCGCTGGCAGCCGTCGAGCACCAGGTCGAGGTCCACCGGCACGCCGTTGTTCAGCGCGAATTCGATGGTCTCGGCGAACTGCTGGCACTCGTCCTCGCCGTATGAGATGTCGAGGTTGTCGGCGATCACCTCGGCGATGTTGCTGCGCGCGCGGTCGTCGGGCGTCACCATCTCGACGATGCCGCGTGCGACCGCCGGCGAGTAGTACAGCGCGATGTCGAGCCATTGCGCCGGATCGAAATCGGCCTGGTCGAACTGGTTCTCGAAGTACTCGATCGCTTCCTGTTCGTGCGCTTCGTCAGCGTCGACGCTGATGCACAACTGCTCGAAAAATTCTTCCCGCTCGCTGCGGATATAACCGTCCATCGATGCCTCGTCTGCTGAATGCCGGATGCCAGAAATTGCCAGGTGGACGGGCGATGCCTCGTCCACGCGGCACGCATTATAGGACGGCTGGCTGACGACACGGCCGCCGGGCGCGTGACGGATTGACCGCGCGGCGTGTAATAGTGCCTTCCTGTTGCGGGTGATTTTCCGTCGTGCGCCGGTCGTTAGACTCCGCTTGACCGTTCGGGTCGAGTCAATCGGAGAATCATGATGAGGGCAGTTTGGGTACCGTTGTGGGTCGGCTTGCTGGGCGCGGCAATGTTTGGTGGGGGGGCGGCCGGGCCGTGGGCTTGACGCGGGCCGAAGTGCTCGCCGAACTGGCCGACTATAAGAGCGTCGGCTACCAATTCAGCGAAGTGGATTATCCACAGACGGCGATCGACGCCACCCGCAAGGTGGTCGCGCTGCACGCCGAACGCGCGGCGGCTGCTGCGAGCGCTGCGAAAGTGGCTGACGCAGCCGGCCAGGCGCAGGCGGTGCGGGTAGAAATCGATTGATTGCCGCTTGCTGCCGGTAGTTGCCGGTGAGTGAACCTGATGCCGGTGAACGCGGACGAATACCAGTCAGCGGCCAGTCAATGGCGGCGCCATGCACCCACCCTAAGCCGTCTCCGCCACCCACGCATCGAACCACTCGCGCGGCTGCGCGATTTCGTTCTGGGCGGCCACCAGCTCCAGCTCATAACGTCCGGCCTGCCACGTCGTCTTGACCACCGCATTCACCGCAGCCAGCGTGTGCTCGAAAGCCGCGCGAATCGAGTCCCCGAGCAGCGTGCGCGCGACGAACACCGCGCTCGTCAGATCGCCGACCCCCACCGGCTGCCGCGCGAACGGATAGAGCGGGCGTTGCCCCATCCACGCCTCGCGTTCGGTGACAACCAGCATATTGAAGCGGTCGGCGGGACTGTTGCGGTCGAGCAGATGTTTAACCAGCACCAGCTTCGGCCCGCGCGCGATCACTTCGCGGCATGCCGTCACGGCTTCTTCGAGCGTCTCGATCTCCCGACCCACCAGCCGCTGCAATTCGACGTGATTCGGCGCCATTGCGTCGGCCACTTGCGGCATGGTGCGCACGAGAAACTCCTGGATGCCCGGCTCGACCTTGCAGCCGCTCGTCGCGCCCATCACCGGATCGCAGAAGTACCATGCGCGCGGATTGGCGGCCTTCACGGCCGTCACGATCTCCACCACCGACTGTGCCTGCTTGGGCGTGCCCAGATAGCCGGAGAGCACGGCGTCGCAGCGCGGCAGCATGCCGATCGCGCCGATGCCTTCCACCAGTTCTTCCATCTGCGACGCGTCGATCGCGCTGCCGCTCCAATGGCCGTATTGCGTGTGATTCGAGAACTGCACGGTATTGAGCGGCCAGACATTGACGCCGAGGCGGCGCATCGGAAACACGGCCGCGCTGTTGCCGGCGTGTCCGAAGACGACATGTGACTGGATGCTCAGAACATTTTTCGTCATGGTATGGCCCGCGCAACCGGTGATGCGCGATCAAAAGAAGCGGGAAGGTGCGCCGCGCCAGGGATCCGAGGTGGGCCCGTCGCCGCGCGGCAGGACTGCATTCAGATGGTGCAAGAAAAATGCGCGCTTTGCATTGTCAGGAAACAATACATGAGTTTGCCGCGCGCGAGTCGATCCGTCCCCGCGTTTGTTGCGCCGAACCATCAGACGCGAGACGCAAGGCAGGGCGGTGAAGCGAGTCGATTCAGATCAGTTCGCGGTACAGCGCCAGATAGCGCTCCGCCGATGCGCCCCAGCCGAAATCCTGGCGCATCGCCCGCCGTTGCGTCGCTTTCCATTCGGTGCGCCGGTCGTAGAGGGCGAACGCGCGGCGGATCGCGGCGGCCAGCCCCTTCGGTTCGAACCGTTCGAAGACGAAGCCAGTGGCGAGATCGTCGGCGAGATTTTCGAGCGATGCGTCCATGACCGTATCCGCGAGGCCGCCCACGTAATGCACGAGCGGCAGCGATCCATAAGCGAGCGCATACAGTTGCGTGAGCCCGCAGGGCTCGAAACGCGACGGCACCGCGATCACGTCGCTGCCCGCGACGATGGTGTGCGCGAGTGTTTCATCGAAGCCCAGCTCCACCGCGACCGACTCCGGATGCGCGTGCGCGACGCGCTTCAGGCCGTTCTCCAGCGCCGGATCGCCGGTGCCGAACACGACCAGCTGGCCGCCGTGTTTGACGATCTCGGGCACCGCGCCGAGCAGCAGATCGAGGCCTTTCTGTTCGGTCAACCGGCTCACCACGCCGAATAGCAGCGCATCGCTTTTCTGCGCGAGGCCGAAGCGCTTTTGCAGCGCTTCCTTGCACGCCGCTTTACCGGCGAGGCGTGTGGCGCTGTAGTGGGTGTCGAGCAGCGAGTCGTCGGCGGGATTCCAGACGGTGTAGTCGACGCCGTTCAGGATGCCGCTCAGATCATGCGAGCGCTGGCGCAGCAGCCCGTCGAGTCCGCCGCCCTGGGCGAGCGTCTGGATTTCGCGGGCGTACGTGGGGCTGACGGTCGTGATGCGGTCGCTGTAGTAGAGCCCCGCCTTGAGAAACGACAGCTGCCCGTAAAACTCGATGCCGTACACGCTGAAAAAATCGTCCGGCAGTGCGAGCTGGCCGAACTGGTGCGCGGGAAAAACACCCTGATACGCGAGGTTGTGCACCGTGAACACGGAGCGCGCGAATACCCGGCCATGCTGCCGTTGGGCCGCTTTCAGGTAGGCGGGGGCGAGCCCCGCGTGCCAGTCGTGTGCGTGGACGATCTGCGGCGACCACGCGGGGTCCAGTTGCTGCGCCAGTTGCGCGGCGACCCAGCCGAGCAGCGCGAAGCGCTGCGCGTTGTCGCCGTAGGGCACGTGCTCGTCGTTCAGATACGGATTGCCGGGCCGGTCGTACAGCGCGGCGGCGCGGATCACGTAGACCACCAGACCGTTCGACGGCAGCGTGCCCTGTTCGAGCGTCACGCCCGGCGTGTCGAAACGGCGGCCCAGTTGGGCGACCGGCCGCAGGTCGGCGAGACCGGCGAGCACGGCCGGAAAGCCAGGCAGCAGCACCCGTACGTCGGCGCCGCGTTCGATCAGCGCGGGTGGCAATGCGCCCGCGACGTCGGCGAGACCGCCCGTTTTGAGGAGGGGATACAGCTCGCTTGCGACATGCAGGGCGCGAATCGTCATAGGCCGGGTCTCGTTCCTGTGGGTGGGTCCCGCTGATTGGTCGGTGTGGTCCGTGTGATCCGTCTGGTCACCGCAAGGTCGATCTGTTCGGGCATGTGTGGGGAGGCATGCCTGATGGTCAAAAACCCGGCGGGTTCACGCTGTTCGCGGCGGGCAGGCAGGCCCGCGAACAGCGCACGGGCCAGGTCCGCCATCCGCCTTACTTCATCGTCTGCTTCTGCTGCAACGCCTCGGGCGTGACCAGTACGACGCCGTCGCTGGTGCGGTAAAAGCGCTCGGCATCGGCGGCCGGATCTTCACCGATCACCGTGCCGTCCGGTATCGTGCAGCCACGGTCGATCACCACCTTCTGCAGCCGGCAACTCGCGCCGACCGTGACTTGCGGCAACAAGACTGCCTCATTGATATTACAGAACGAACTCACCTTCACATTCGACGAAAGCACCGAGCGCGAAATCTGCGAGCCCGAGATCACGCAACCGCCGCACACGATCAGGTTGTTGCCCGAGCCTTGCAGCCCCTTCAGGTCGCGCACGAACTTGGCGGGCGGCAATTGTTCCTGATATGTCCAGATCGGCCAGTTGCGGTCGTACAGATCGAGGGTAGGGATGGTCGAGGCGAGGTCGAGATTGGCGGCCCAGTAAGCGTCGATCGTGCCGACATCGCGCCAGTACGGCTCCACGTCCGGGCTCGACGACACGCACGACATGCTGAACGGATGCGCGATCGCCGTGCCTTGCGTGACCACGCGCGGCAGGATGTCCTTGCCGAAGTCGTGATCCGTCTCGACGCTGGAGATGTTTTCTTCGAGCAGCGCGTACAGATAGTCGGCGCTGAACACGTAGATGCCCATGCTGGCGAGTGCCGTATCGGGGCGGCCGGGGATCGACGGCGGGTCGGCGGGCTTTTCGACGAAGCCGGTCACGCGCCGGTTTTCGTCCACCGCCATCACGCCGAACGCGACCGCGTCCATACGCGGCACCTCGATGCAGCCGACCGTGCAGTCCGCGCCGCTGTCCGCGTGATCGGCGATCATCCGCGTGTAGTCCATCTTGTAGATGTGGTCGCCCGCCAGCACCACCACGTATTTCGGCCGGATCGAGCGGATGATGTCGAGGTTCTGGAACACCGCGTCCGCGGTGCCGCGATACCAGTGCGCGCCTTCCACCCGCTGTTGCGCCGGCCACAGGTCGACGAACTCGCCGAACTCGCCGCGCAGGAAGCCCCAGCCGCGCTGCAAGTGGCGCAGCAGCGAATGCGCCTTGTATTGCGTGACCACGGCGATGCGGCGGATGCCCGAGTTCAGACAGTTGGACAGCGCGAAGTCGATGATCCGGTATTTGCCGCCGAAGTGCACCGCCGGCTTGACGCGCTTGTTGGTGAGCGGCCCGAGCCGCGTGCCCCGTCCGCCCGCGAGGACGATGGCGAGGGTGGTGCGCTGCACGTCGTTCAGCCGTGCCGAAGTGTCCATGTCTGCCTCCATAATTTGTCTATGCCCCGGATGATCTGGTCACTTGCTCTGCGCTGATGATTGGTGCTGCCAGGCGCTTCGTCTTCGCGGGCCCGTCAGCTATTTCTAGCACCGATTGGCGGCGAGCGAGAGGTTGAATTGCGCGGATGCCGACCGCGCTCATCCTGCGCACGATCAACCGTTGCGTGGCGGACATCCGTGCGGCACGACACATAGAGCGCGATCTGAGCATCCGCAATATGCATGCCACGCTGGCCGCCGCGGCGCCCGGCCTGCGCGGGCGGCAGCGCGGCGGCGCGTCGCGTCGTAGAATCGTGCGCTCGTGGCCGCGGGTTCAGGCGCGCCGGCCAGACCGCGCGCGAACTTCGCATGCTCCCTGCCAGGTCCTTTTTGCAAAATATATCGATGAGTCTTCGACGCTGTTGCCTGCTTGCGCTATTGACCGCTTCAGTATGTGCCGTTGCGCCCGCCGTTTCTTCTGCTTCTGCCGCCACGCTGGGGAACGCCGCCGCTGCCACGACGGCAGTGAGCGACGCCAGCCCGGCGGCCGCCAGCGCCGCCGCGGTGTCCGCCGGCGCCGCCGCCGGTGGCCCGGCGTATGGGCCCGAGCTGCAAGGCTTCGACTATCCGGCGCCGGTCGAGCGCTTCGAATTCATGTCGCAAGGCGTGCCGCTGCACATGGCCTACATGGACGTGAAGCCGGCGCATCCGAACGGCCGCACGGCGGTGCTGCTGCACGGCAAGAACTTCTGCGCGGCGACGTGGGGCGCCACCATTAATCGGCTGAGCGACGCAGGTTATCGCGTGATCGCACCGGACCAGATCGGCTTTTGCAAATCGAGCAAGCCCGAGCACTATCAGTACAGCTTTCAGCAGCTCGCGCGCAATACCCATGCGTTGCTTGCGTCGCTGGGCGTGAGCGATGCGACGATGATCGGCCATTCGACCGGCGGCATGCTGGCGATCCGCTACGCGCTGATGTATCCGCACGAGACGCAGCAACTGGTGCTGGTGAACCCGATCGGTCTCGAAGACTGGAAGGCGAAGGGTGTGCCGTCGCTATCGGTGGACGAGTGGTATCAACGCGAGTTGAAGACGAGCGCCGACGGTATCCGCCGCTATGAGCAATCCAACTATTACGCGGGCCAGTGGCGCGCCGACTATGAGCCGTGGGTGCAGATGCTGGCGGGAATGTACCGGGGGCCGGGCAAGCAGATCGTCGCGTGGAATTCCGCGCTGCTCGACGACATGATTTACACGCAGCCGGTGGTGTACGAGCTGGGGCAACTGAGCATGCCCACGCTGCTGCTGATCGGCCAGAAGGACACCACCGCGATCGGCAAGGACGCGGCTTCTCCTGAGGTGCGCGCGAAGATCGGTCATTACCCGGAACTGGGCAAGGCGGCCGCGAAGGCGATTCCGCATGCGACGCTCGTCGAATTCGCGGAGCTGGGGCACGCGCCGCAGATGCAGGACCCGCAGGCGTTCCATCAGGCGTTGCTGGATGGGATGGCGGCGGTGCCGGCGAATCGGTGAGCCCGGCTTGAACTCCCGGTTGATTCGGCGGCTGCATGAAAGGCTAATGAGCCGTCGCCTTCAGGCGAAGCAAGCGGTGAATTTCCGTCGGCCCTTGAGCCGGATCGATTGAAGAAAGAAGGGCGGCCACGAGCCGCCCTTCTTGTATCCGCCGACGCTACGCGTTGGCGGCCATCAACTCTTCACGCACTTGCGCGCCGATCTCGAACGAGCGCAGCCGCGCGTCGTGATCGTAGATCTGCGCGGTCAGCATCAACTCGTCCGCGCCGGTCTGGGCGATGATCGACCGCAGTCCTTCGCGTACCGCGTCGCGGTCGCCGAGCGCAGTGCACGCGAGCGAGTGCGCAACATTGTTCAACTCCATCTCCGATGCCTCCAGCCGCTCGACCGGCGGCTGCAACTGGCCCGGCGTGCCGCGCCGCAGATTGATGAACTGCTGCTGCAGCGACGTGAACAGAAGCCGCGCTTCCTCGTTGGTCCGGGCGGCGAACAGATTGACGCCGACCATCGCATACGGCTTGTCGAGTGCCGCCGACGGCCGGAACTGCGAGCGATACACCTGCAGCGCGGTGAGCATATAGTCGGGCGCGAAGTGCGACGCGAACGCGAACGGCACCCCGAGCGCCGCCGCAAGCTGGGCGCTGTACAGCGACGAGCCGAGCAGCCACAGCGGCACATGCAGCCCCGCGCCGGGCACCGCGCGAATACGCTGGCCCGGCACCGGATCGGCGAAATAGCGCTGCAGTTCGACGACGTCGTCCGGGAAAGACTCCGCGCTATTTTGCAGATCGCGGCGCAGCGCGCGGGCGGTGCTTTGATCAGTGCCCGGCGCGCGGCCGAGGCCAAGATCGATCCGGCCGGGATAGAGCGACGCGAGTGTGCCGAACTGTTCCGCAATCACGAGCGGCGCGTGGTTCGGCAGCATGATGCCGCCGGAGCCGACGCGGATCGTCTTCGTGCCGCCGGCGACATGGCCGATCACCACCGAAGTCGCCGCGCTCGCGATGCCTGTCATGTTGTGATGTTCCGCCAGCCAGAAGCGGCGGTAGTTCCAGCGTTCCGCATGCTGCGCGAGGTCGAGCGTGTTTCTGAATGCGTCCGCCGGCGTGGCGCCCGCGGCGACCGGCGAGAGGTCGAGGACCGAGAAGGGGATCATTGTCTGTTCACTTGCTGTTTGCGGCGCTTTCGCGCGATGGGGCATTGTGGCAAAGGCTGAGTTTTTCTGCTGACGCCGCGGCGATGTCCACGTTCATCGAAGGGGGTTTGTTTGCGTTCACGCAAATTTGCGAAGCGAGACGCCGCGCGATCGCGCAGGCATTACATGCAACGTCGATATGGATATATAGACGACGTCGATATTTAACAGGCGCATGCGGTGCTGCTAGCCTGGAACCCTCGACCAGGTCGAATTCGAGCGCGTGGCGGCATGATCGACCCTGGGCCATGCCACGCCGATCCATGACCACGCCGTGCAGGCTCGATTAGCGTGCTGCGTGGCGCGGAAATTGCAACCGAGTACCTTGCCGATGCACACGCCGCATCATCGCGTGAGCAATGCTTTTGGTGACCGTACGTCGATCTGCATTCGCGTGTACGGTGGAAATATCGGCGCGATGACGCGCTCGGTCTATTCCGGCGACGCGGTTCGCAAGACCTTTATCTCAGGCTATTCGAACGACGTGTCGCGGATCATCTGCAACGTTACGAAGGAGTTTCACCTCTCATGAGTGTCGCAAACGAATTCCGTACCCGAGCCTACGACGACGTGCGCCGCACGTTGATCGAAGGCGAGGAAATCGCGCTCGTCGACGTGCGCGAGGAAGATCCGCACGCGCGCAGTCATCCGCTGTTTGCCGCCAGTCTGCCGCTGTCGCGGCTCGAACTGGAGGCGCCGGAACGCTTGCCGCGACCGGCGGTCCCGATCGTCGTGCTCGACGCCGGCGAAGGCCTCGCGCAACGCGCCGCGCAACGTCTGACCGAACTGGGCTTTACCGATGTCGCGTTGCTCGAAGGCGGCCTGCAAGGCTGGCGCGAGGCAGGCGGCGAGCTGTTTCAGGATGTCAACGTGCCGAGCAAGGCATTCGGCGAACTGGTGGAAAGCGTGCACCACACGCCGTCGCTCGGCGCGCCGCAGGTGCAGGCGCTGCTCGATCACGGAGCCGACGTGGTGGTGCTCGACGCGCGCCGCTTCGACGAATACCAGACCATGAATATTCCCGGCAGCATCAACGTGCCTGGTGCCGAACTGGTGTTGCGCGCGCGCCAACTCGCGCCGAATCCGGCCACGCGGATCATTGTCAATTGCGCGGGGCGCACGCGCAGCATCATCGGCGCACAGTCGCTGATCAATGCGGGCGTGCCGAATCCGGTCGCTGCGCTGCGCAACGGCACGATCGGCTGGACGCTGGCGGGTCAGCCGCTCGCGCACGGCGGCTCGCGCCGCTACGAACCGGTGATCGACGACACGCTGCGTCTGGCCGCCGCCGACGCCGCGCGCGCGGTGGCCGATCGCGCGCGAGTGGGCCGCACGTCGCGCGACGAAGCGCGCCGCTGGGCGGACGAAGCGGTGCGCACCGTGTATCGCTTCGACGTGCGCTCGCCCGAGGAATACGAAGCGGGTCACGTGCCCGGTTTTCGCAGCGCGCCGGGCGGGCAGCTGGTGCAGGAAACCGACCGCTTCGCGCCGGTGCGCGGCGCGCGCGTGATTCTCGTGGACAACGACGGCGTGCGGGCCAACATGAGCGCGTCGTGGCTCGCGCAGATGAAAGTCGAAGTATACGTGGTCGATGGTCTGACGGCCGCGGACTTCGCGGAGAAGGGCGCGGCGCCGCCCGCGCGCTACGCGAGCGCGCCGCCCGACGTCGAAGAGATCGCGCCGGCCGAACTGGCCGCGCTGCTGCAATCGCCGGGCACGGTCGTGCTCGACTTCACGAGCAGCGCGAATTATGTGACGCGGCACATTCCGGGCGCGTGGTTCGTGATTCGCAGCGACCTCGACGCCGCATTGCGCAAGTTGCCGGATGCGCAGCGGTATGTGGCGACCTGCGGCAGCGGTCAGCTTGCGCGCTTTGCCGCGCCCGAGCTGGCGGCGGCGACCGGCCGCCCGGTCCAGGTGCTCGCCGGCGGCACGGCGGCGTGGGTCGAAGCGGGCTTGCCCGTCGAAAGTGGCGCAACGCGGCTTGCATCGCCGCGCATCGACCGTTACCAGCGTCCGTATGAAGGCACCGACAACTCGCGCGAGGCGATGAGCGCGTACCTGGAGTGGGAGTATGGACTGGTCGAGCAGCTCGAGCGCGATGGCACGCATGGGTTTCGCGTGATCTGAGCTGGGTGTGCGGATCGGGCGGCTGCTGCGGGTGTGAGTAACGGCGTCATTGAGCGGGCGCGTCGCCGCGCCCGCACGCACGCCGCTCAAGAAAAATCCGCATATTTGCTTAGCAGAATAATGCGTTTGTCTTATACGGAAGCGTACCTTATCGTCGATGGCAAATCACTTCATGCCATCGGGCAAGCGCCTCCATGCCGACTCTCCGTTTTTCCTTCGACATCCTCTCTATTTTCCGCCGCGCGTGGTCGAGGCCGCTTGGCGCCGTCGCGCTGGCGATCTCGGGTGTGGCGTGGGTCGCGCCTTCGCGCGCGGCCGATCTGCCGGTGCTGAAGGTCGGCGATCAGTCTTTGCAGACGCGCGGCATTCTCGAAGCGTCCGGCCAGTTGAAAGACCTGCCGTACCGGATCGAATGGTTCAACTTCCCGGCGGCGCAACCGCTCGGCGAAGCGTTGAACGCGGGCGCGGTCGATGTCGGCGGGCTCGGCGACGCGCCGCTCGTGTTTGCACTCGCGGCCGGCGCACGGGTGCGGGCCGTCGCGGCGACCCGCTCGAATCCGCTGGATCTGGCGATCGTCGTCGGCGCGCAGTCGCCGCTGAACGACGTGGCGAGCCTGAAGGGCAAGCGCATTGCGACGACGCGCGGCTCGATCGGCCACTATCTCGCGCTTGCCGCGTTGAAGAAGGCCAACGTGCCGGCGACCGGAGTCACGTTCGTGTTCCTCGCGCCGGCCGATGCGAAGGCGGCGCTCGCGTCGGGCAGCGTCGATGCGTGGTCGGTGTGGGACCCGTACACGGCGCTCGGCGAAGCGCGCGATCACGACCGCATCATCGCGAATGGGGTCGGCCTGTCGGAAGGGCTCAGCTACCAGGTGGCGACGGAACGCGCGATCGCCGACAAGCACGCGCAACTGGCCGACTTCCTGCGGCGCGTGGCGATCGGTCAGCGCTGGGCGCTCTCGCATCCCGACGAAGTCGCGGTGATGCAGTCGCGCGTGACCGGCCTGCCGGTCGATGTGCTCAAGACCGTCTATCAGCGCGGCCAGGTCCATCCGGTGACGATCGACGACAGCGTAGTCAGTGCGCAGCAGCGCACCGCCGATACCTACGAAGCCGCCAATGTGATCCGCGCGCATCTGGACGTGCGCACGAGTTTCGACCGCAGCTTTCCGTTGCCTTGAGGCGGGCAGTGGCAGCGTCCTCATGAATGCGGGGCGTGCGGTGACACGCTGTGAGGCGCGGCTTGATGGCGATGTGTTCGGGGCGCGGCGATCAGGCAGTCGCAGGTTGCGTGCTGCGCACGCCGAACGCGTGACGCTCGTGAAGCGCCGCTCGTTAGACGCCCCCGGCAGCGGCCAGACAATCGACGCGTCGCAGCCCCTGCGCGACATGAACGCCGCAGCCAGCGCGACCGCCATGGCGAGCTAGCTCCCACCCACGAATTCACGCCGAACTGCCCTCGCGCGAAGCGTCTCACGCCTCGCAAATCATCTGCATATTCGGTGTAAACGCGCTCTCGTCTAAATCGCTCAATGCGATTAAATTGAATGCACTTGGAAGACTTATCGAGGGACCAGGGCGACCAAACAAGCAGCGGTTTGCCATTCCGGCGATGGCGCAAGGTGTGTAGCCAAGGTTGCTCACCGCTACGTCCGGAACCAGACCGCTGCGTGTCGTCCGAAGTGCCTCGTATCGCGGCCGGTGGCCGCTTCACTTCCGGTTGACCGTATCGACCGACCTGGCGACGCTTTGTACAGCGTCGCCTTTTTGCTTCTGGCTCCGCTTTTTCGCGGCTCGGGCCGCCTCGACGCAAAGCGCCGCGCGCCAGCTTGCAGTCCGCCGCCGCATCGATCGCGGCACCTGTGCCGCATTTTCATCGCGCCTTTGCGATGTGCCGCGCAGACTTCCTTGAACCGCAGGATTGCAATGGGCTTGCGAACACGCCGGCCATGCACCAACTTGCCCGTCTCACTCGCGGTTTTCCGCGCGCGCGGTTATCCTTGGAGTAGACACTACACATCGGAAGGCGCGCGCATGCGGCGCATCTGAACAGGGAATTCGCTGTGAGCCTCAAACTGCTTACCGTCGCGATGCTGGCCGCGTGCGTCGCGCTGACCGGCTGCGACGATCAACAGAGTGACCGCGCCGTGCAAAAACTCAAGGACTTCTTCAACGCCGTCAAACCGGATGCGTTGTTGCTCAGGAACATGACACCGGGCGTCACGACCGAAGCGCAGATCCGTGAGCAGATGGGCAAGCCGGAAACCGAGCGCACGTTCACCGACGGGTCGAAGCGCTTCGAATATCCGCGCGGTCCGCAAGGGCTGAACACGTACATGGTCGACATCGACCGTGACGGCAAACTGCAAGCCATCACACAGGTGCTGACAGCCGCCAACTTCGCGAAGATCCGCATGGGCATGAGCGAGGACGAAGTGCGCCGGCTGCTCGGCAAACCGGGCGAGATCGCGGTGTTTCCGCTGAAGCCGGAGACCGTGTGGAGCTGGAAGTGGCGCGAAGGCGGCGTGACCCAGGAAGGTTTTTTCAACGTGCACTTCGACAGGAATCTGAAGGTGTACACGACATCGCGTTCGGACGTGATACGCGGGCGCTAGAACGCAGAAGCGAAGACAGAAAGCGGGGTAAGCATGATACGTCGACGTCGATCCAGCCGTATCGGGCTGGTGTTGGGAGGCGGCGCCGCGCGCGGCTGGGCGCACATCGGTGCGATTCGCGCGTTGCAGGACGCGGGCATCAAGCCGGATGTGGTGTGCGGCACGTCGATCGGCGCGCTGGTGGGCGCCGTGTATGCGAACGGCGACCTGGACTGGCTGGAGGAATGGGTGTCGCGGCTCACGTGGCAGACGGTGGTGCGCCTGCTCGATCTGCGCATCTCGGGCGGCCTGCTCGGCGGGCGCAAGGTGATCCAGCTTTTCGCGGACAAGTTCGACGGCCGTTCCATTGCGCAGTTGAACATGCCGTTCGCGGCGGTCGCCACCGAACTCGATACAGGCCGCGAAATCTGGCTGCAGGACGGCAGCACGGTCGACTCGGTGCGCGCGTCGATTGCGATTCCCGGCATTTTCACGCCGGTGTGGCACAACGGCGTGTGGCTGGTGGACGGCGGCCTGTGCAACCCGGTGCCGGTGTCGGTCGCGCGCGGCATGCGCGCGGACTGCGTGATCGCGATCGACCTGAACAACGACATTCTGAACGGCCGCGATTTCGGCGGCGCGGTGGTCGAAACGCCGTCGCTCGATCCCGCCGCGCCGACGCCGCTGGCTTTGCGCCGCAACGGCAAGCCCTGGCCGCGCTGGCTCGCGCCGACCGACGCGGCGGTCACCGACGACGTGCGCGTGCCGCCCGCGCCGAGCGCGCGCGTGCCGTCGATGCTGAGTTCGATCGCGCAAAGCATCGACATCATGCAGGTGCGGATCTCGCGCAGCCGGCTTGCCGGCGAGCCGGCGGATATCCTGATTCAGCCGCGCCTGGGCGGGATGGGGATTTTCGATTTTCACCGCGCGGCGCCGGCGATCGAGGAAGGGCGCGCGGCGGTCGAGCACATGCTGCCGGCGATTCGCGCGCGGCTGGGGATGGACTAGGTAAAACGACGAGGCAAAACGACGAGGCAAAACGACGGGCGAATCGGCCGGCCTCGTGCAAAGGGACCGCCTGTGCCCTCGCGCGACCGGTCACGAAGAACGAAACGCCTTCGTGATTCGCCATGATCCATCGGCACACAACTCATGTGCCGTCCGCCCGGCACCGACTTTTACGCATGCCTGAGTCCGCCTGGTCTATCGCAAAAGCGACCCGAAACTTGCGAAATCGCGGCAGCGCATGCGATCCGCGCCGCGCCTTACAAAAACATATCTCCCGCAAAACCAAGCGCTAACGGCTCCCGCCCCTCGAAACCGTGCGATGTTGCATTGCAACAGAGTACGCTCCCGCCATTTGAGAAATTGATTTTCGCTTGCGAGACTCCGCGACATGCCGGATGAGTCGGGCAGGCGCAAGCCGCCGCCGTCCGTGACACTTTCAATAAACCTGGATGGAGACGCGCGTGTTCCTTTACGGCTTTGGTCCGGTGTTGCTGGCCGGCACGATCCAGACGATCGAGCTGTCCGTCCTGTCGCTGGCCGCCGCCGTGCTGCTCGGCCTCGCGGGCGCGGCGGCGAAACTCTCGTTCAACCGCCCGCTGCGGGCCATTGCGACCGGTTATACGACGCTGATCCGCTCGGTGCCCGATCTCGTGTTGATGCTGCTGCTGTTCTACAGCATCCAGATCGCGGTCAACAATCTCACCGACGCGCTGGATCTGCCGCAGTTCGACATCGACCCGTTCGTCGCCGGCGTGCTCACGCTCGGTTTCATCTACGGCGCGTACTTCACCGAGACCTTTCGCGGCGCCTTTCTGGCAGTGCCGCGCGGCCAGCTCGAAGCGGGCAGTGCGTACGGCATGAGCGGCGCACGCGTGTTCACGCGCATCCTGTTTCCGCAAATGATGCGTTTCGCGCTGCCCGGCATCGGCAACAACTGGCAGGTGCTGGTCAAGGCGACCGCGCTGGTGTCGATCATCGGTCTCGCCGACGTGGTCAAGGCCGCGCAGGACGCGGGCAAGAGCACCTTCAACATGTTCTTCTTCATTCTGATCGCCGCGCTGATCTATCTGGCGATCACCACGGTATCGAATCTCGTGCTGATCTGGCTGGGCCGGCGCTATTCGATCGGCGTGCGCCACGCGGAGCTTTGAGCGACATGATCGACATCATCAATCAATTCTGGCGCGCGTTCCTGTTCTGGGACGGTCAGCGCATCTCGGGTCTCGCGGTCACGCTGTGGCTGCTGGTGGCGTCGATCGGCATCGGCTTCGTCGTGTCGATTCCGCTCGCGGTCGCGCGCGTGTCGAAGAAGCGCTGGCTGTCGACGCCGGTGCGCGTCTACACCTACGTGTTCCGCGGCACGCCGCTGTACGTGCAGTTGCTGCTGATCTACACCGGCATCTACAGCCTCGCGTTCGTGCGCTCGCACGAGCTGCTCGATGCGTTCTTCCGCAGCGGCTTTCACTGCGCGATTCTCGCGTTCGCGCTGAACACCTGCGCGTACACCACGGAGATTTTCGCCGGCGCGATCCGTTCGACGTCGCATGGCGAAGTGGAAGCGGCGCGTGCCTACGGCATGAGCTGGTTCACGATGTACCGGCGCATTGTGATACCGTCCGCGCTGCGCCGGGCGTTGCCGTTGTACAGTAACGAAGTGATCCTGATGCTGCACGCCACCACGGTCGCGTTCACGGCCACGGTGCCGGACATCCTGAAGGTCGCGCGCGACGTGAACTCGGCCACGTACCAGTCGTTCAATGCGTTCGGTCTTGCGGCGCTGCTTTACCTGGTCGTGTCGTTCGCGCTGGTCGCGTTGTTCCGGCGCGCCGAGCGTCATTGGCTGGCATATCTCGCGGTGCGCACGCATTGAGCGTGCGCTGTTGGCCCTGGGCGGCGCCGCGCATGCGCGCCGTCACAGATCGATCCGTATTTTCAAAAGGGAGAGCATCTTGCTCCACACCACCCAGACCGAAGCCTGCAAGCTCGCCGTACAGGACATCCACAAGCGCTACGGCGACAACGAAGTGCTCAAGGGCGTGTCGCTCAACGCGAACAAGGGCGACGTGATCAGCATCATCGGCGCGAGCGGGTCGGGCAAGAGCACCTTCCTGCGCTGCATCAATTTTCTCGAGCGGCCTAACGCCGGGCAGATCGTCGTCGACGGCGAAACGGTCAAGACGAAAACCGATCGCGCCGGCAATCTCGAAGTGGCCGATCACAAGCAGTTGCAGCGCATCCGCACGAAGCTCGCGATGGTGTTCCAGCACTTCAACCTGTGGGCGCACATGAACGTGATCGAGAACATCGTCGAAGCGCCGATTCACGTGCTTGGCATGTCGCGTCGCGAAGCGGAGGAGCGCGCGCGCGAATATCTCGAGAAGGTCGGCCTCGCGCCGCGTCTGGAAAAGCAGTATCCGTCGCATCTGTCGGGCGGCCAGCAGCAGCGTGTGGCGATCGCGCGCGCACTGGCGATGAACCCGGACGTGATGCTGTTCGACGAGCCCACGTCCGCGCTCGATCCCGAGCTGGTCGGCGAAGTGCTGAAGGTCATGCAGAAGCTGGCCGAGGAAGGCCGCACGATGATCGTCGTTACGCACGAAATGGGTTTCGCGCGCAACGTGTCGAACCACGTGATGTTCCTGCATCAGGGCCGCACCGAAGAGGAGGGCCTGCCCGCCGAAGTGCTGACCACGCCGCGCAGCGAACGGCTCAAGCAGTTCCTGTCCGGCAGTCTGAAGTAACGCGCGGCTCGCGCAGTCGCGTCATACCACCCAGCGATGGCCCGCACGTCCAGCCCGGCTCGCACCACCCAGGTCGCCATCGTCGCGTTGCCGCCGGTGTCGATGTCGGGTGTCGGGCCGATTGTCGACGCGCTCAATCTCGCCAATGAAATCGACGGCCGCGCGCTGTACCGCATCCAGGTGTGTTCGTGGGACGGCCGCGCAGTGCCGCTCGCGGGCGGCGCGCAGTGGCCCGCCGACGCCGCGTTCGGCGACGCGATCGCGTGCGACTGGCTGATCATCGTCAGCGAACGGTTTCAGCAATTCGCCGACTACCGGTTGTTTCTCGCCAGTCTGTCGCGTGTCGGCCAGCGCACGCCGCTCGTCACCGGCATTCATCACGGCGTGTGGTGGCTCGCCATGGCGGGGCAGTTGTCCGGCTACCGCGTGAGCGTGAACTGGGAAACCTATCAGCAGTTCTCCGAGCAGTTCGAGCGCTCCATCGTCACCCAGCAGATCTTCGAAATCGACCGTGATCGCGCGACCTGCGCGGGCGGTCAGGCTACCGTCGACTTTATGCTGGCGATGATCGGCCGCGAGCACGGTCCCGAACTGGCCGACCGGATCGCCGACGCGCTCGGCGTGGGCGTATTGCGCGCGGGCGAGGAGCGCCAGCGCATTCCGTTCGTGACCGCGCCGGGCGAGCGCCATCCGCGTCTGAACGATGCGTTGCTGCTGATGGAAGCGAACATCGAAGACCCGCTCACCACCGATGAAATCGCCGGTCTCGTGGGCGTGTCGCGGCGGCAACTGGAACGCCTGTTCCGCCAGTATCTCGGTTCGATGCCGTCCAAATACTATCTGGGGCTGCGGCTGTCGAAAGCGCGCACGCAATTGCAGCGCACCAGCAAGTCGGTGGTGCAGATCAGTCTCGCGTGCGGGTTTTCGTCGGCGGCGCACTTTTCGAATGCTTATCGCGAACGCTTTGCCGTCACACCGCGAGAGGATCGTCGTAACTGGATCGACAAGCAGACCGGTGCGAGCGGCGTCGCGGCGAGCGAACCGCGGCCGGCCGCGCTGATCGAGCGGCCGGATCTGGCGGATTGAAGCGATTGCGGCCGCGCGCCTCGAAGGTCCCGGCCCGCCGCGCGCGCGGAACCTCATAGAACGCGTCGCGTATGCGCAAGACGTATCGCGTGCGGTTTCCTACACTAGCTGTATTACCTCTCACCTGTAACGAGGATTTGCCATGAACGACCTGACTGTGACACGCCAGACCTTCGACGAAGTCATGGTGCCGGTGTTTTCGCCCGCCGCCTTCGTACCGGATCGCGGTCTCGGCTCACGCGTCTGGGATACGCAAGGCCGCGACTATATCGACTTCGCCGGCGGCATCGCCGTCACCGCGCTCGGCCATGCGCACCCCGAGTTGCTCAAAGTGCTGCACGAGCAGGGCGGCAAGCTGTGGCACATCGGCAATGGCTACACCAACGAGCCGGTGCTGCGTCTGGCGAAACGTCTCGAAGACCTGACCTTCGCCGACCGCGCGTTCTTCGCCAACTCGGGCGCCGAAGCGAACGAAGCGGCATTGAAGCTGGCGCGCCGCGTGGCGTTCGACCGTCATGGCGCCCACAAGGCCGAGATCATCTCGTTCACGCAGTCGTTTCATGGCCGCACGTTCTTCACCGTGAGCGTCGGCGGCCAGCCGAAGTATTCGGAAGGCTTCGGCCCGGTGCCGGCCGGCATCACGCACTTGCCGTACAACGACATCGAAGCGGCGAAGAAAGCGATCGGCGCGCAAACGTGCGCGGTGATCGTCGAGCCGATCCAGGGCGAAGGCGGCGTGATCCCCGCCGATCCGGCGTTTCTGAAAGCGCTGCGCGAAGCCTGCGATCAGCACGGCGCACTGCTGATTTTCGACGAAGTGCAAACGGGCGTGGGCCGCAGCGGCTATTTCTACGCGTACCAGGACACCGGCGTCACGCCCGACATCCTGACCACCGCGAAGGCGCTCGGCAACGGCTTCCCGATCGGCGCGATGCTGACCACCGCCGAACTGGCCGCGCATTTCAAGGTCGGCGTGCACGGCACGACCTACGGCGGCAATCCGCTCGGCTCGGCGATCGCGGAGAAGGTGGTCGAACTGGTCAGCGACCCGAAGCTGCTCGAAGGCGTGCGCGCGCGCGGCGAGGCGCTGAAGGGCCACCTCGCGAAGCTCCACGAGCGCTTCGGCCTGTTCAAGGAAGTGCGCGGCAAGGGCTTGCTGATCGGCGCGGAACTGACCGACGCGTTCAAGGGACGCGCGAAAGACTTCGTCACCGCGGCGGGCCAGCACGGCGTGATCATGCTGATGGCGGGTCCCGACGTGCTGCGTTTCGTGCCGTCGCTGATCATGCCGCTCGACGACATGAGCGAAGGTTTCGAGCGTCTGACGAAGGCCTTCGCGGAAATCGCCGGGGCGACTGCGCAAGCGGCATCGCATTGATTCACGAGACCGTTTTCATGCGCCGGCAGATGGGCCGGCGCATGCGTCACATTCAACAGGATCGATGATGCTCTTCGTACGTCCCGGCCGCCTCGCCGATCTCGATGCACTCGAACATATGGCGCGCACTGCGCAACCGGTGCTGCATTCGTTGCCGCACGACCGGCGCGCGCTCGAAGCGCGGGTTGCGTTGTCGGAAGACTCGTTTCGCGCGGATGTCGATTTTCCGGGCGAGGAGTTCTATCTGTTCGTGCTCGAAGACAGCGAGAGCGGCAAACTGATGGGCACCGCGAGCATTGTCGCCGCGGCCGGTTATTCGGACCCGTTCTACGCGTTTCGCAACGACGCGCTGATTCATGCGTCGCGCGAACTGCACGTGAACCGCAAGATTCACGCGCTGACCATGTCGCACGAACTGACCGGCAAGAGCCGGCTCGCGGGTTTTTACATCGACCCGTCGCTGCGCGGCGAGCCCGCCGCGCATCTGATGTCGCGCGCGCGGATGATGTACATCGCCGCCAATCGCAAGCGCTTCACACCCGAGGTGTTCTCGCTGCTGCTCGGCGTCACCGACGAGAACGGCGTGTCGCCGTTCTGGGAAGCGGTGGGGCGCAAGTTCTTCGGCCGCAATTTCGCCGACATCGAAATCGAATCGGGCGGCCGCAGCCGTACCTTCATCGCCGAAGTGATGCCGACCTATCCCGTGTACGTGCCGCTCCTGCCGGAAGCGGCGCAGCGCGTGCTCGGCGAGCCGGATTCGAAGGCGCTGCTCGCGTATGAAATTCATCTTGAGGAAGGCTTCGAAACGGATCGCTTCGTCGACATTTTCGACGCGGGCCCGGTGCTGACCGCGCAGGTGGATCGCAGCGCCTGCGTCACGCGCAACGAAACGCGGCTGGTCCGCGAGTCGGCCGCGGCGCATGGCTCGACGTATCTGATCGCGCATAACGGCGCGGCCGGCGAATTCCGCTGCGTGCTCGGCGAGCTGGTCGCAGGTAAGGACGCGGGCGCGTCGCTGTCGCACGCGGCGCGCGCCGCGCTCGGCGTGGAAGAGGGCGATGCGGTGCGCTGCGTGCCGCTGCATGCGCCGCATCAGGATGAACAATCGGGAGACGCGCAATGATCGTCGTTCGCGTTGTACAACGAGGCGATGTGGATGCGCTGATGCGGCTCGCGCAGGAAACCGGCCCGGGCCTCACCACCTTCAAGCCGGACCGCGAGGCGCTGGCCGCGCGTGTCGAACGTGCACGCCGCACGATGGAAGACAAGGCCGAGCCGCATGAAGCGGGCTATTTCTTCGTGATGGAAGACACCGACACCGGCGACGTGGCCGGCGTGTGCGGGATCGAAACGGCGGTCGGCCTGCAGCAGCCGTTCTACAACTATCGCGTGAGCACGGTGGTGCACGCGAGCCAGGACCTCGGCATCTGGACGCGCATGAGCGCGTTGAACATCTCGCACGACCTGACCGGTTATGCCGAAGTGTGCTCGCTGTTTCTGAGCCCGCGTTATCGCACGAGCGGCGTGGGCGGGCTGCTGTCGCGTTCGCGCTTCATGTTTCTTGCGCAGTTTCGCGAGCGTTTCCCGCAGCGTTTGTGCGCGGAATTGCGCGGCCATTTCGACGCGGAAGGCACTTCGCCGTTCTGGCGCGCGGTCGGCTCGCATTTCTACCAGATCGATTTCAACGCGGCGGACTATCTGAGTTCGCATGGCCGCAAGGCGTTTCTTGCCGAGCTGATGCCGCGCTATCCGGTATATGTCGAGCTGTTGCCGGAAGAGGCGCAGCGATGCGTCGGCCTCACGCATAACGACACGATTCCCGCGCGCCGCATGCTCGAAGCGGAAGGGCTGCGCTACGAGAACCACGTCGATATCTTCGACGCGGGTCCCGTGCTCGAATGCCATATCGCCGACTTGCGCACCGTGCGCGAAAGCGTGCTGGTGCCGGCCGAGATCGTCGATACGTCGGCAGCCGCGCCGCAGGATGGGCCCAGGTCGATGGTGTCGAATACGTCGCTGGGCGATTTTCGCGTCGGCGTAGTGGCCGGTGTGCCGCAAGACGGCGTGTTCCGTCTGCGCGCGCCTGAAGCCGCCGCACTCGGCGTCAACGCAGGCGACCCGGTGCGGGTGCAGCCGCAGAAACACAAACAAGGATGATCATGAGCGAGCTTTTCATCGACGGCGAATGGGCCGCCGCCACCGGACCCGCATTCGCCTCGCGCAACCCCGGTACGGGCGCGACGGTGTGGGAAGGCAACAGTGCGTCGGCGGACGATGTCGATCGCGCCGTGCGCAGCGCGCGCCGCGCATTCGCGGCGTGGTCGGCGTTGAGCCTCGACGAGCGTTGCGGCGTGGTGCGCCGCTTCGCCGCGCTCGTCACCGAGCGCAAGGAAGCGCTCGCCGAAGCGATCGGCCGCGAGACCGGCAAGCCGCTGTGGGAAGCACGCACCGAAGCGGCGTCGATGGCCGCGAAAGTCGAGATCTCGATTCAGGCCTATAACGAACGCACCGGCGAAAAGCGCTCGGCGATGGCTGACGGCACAGCGGTCTTGCGGCATCGCCCGCATGGCGTGGTGGCTGTATTCGGGCCGTACAACTTTCCTGGCCACTTGCCCAACGGACATATCGTGCCGGCGCTGATCGCGGGCAACGCGGTCGTGTTCAAGCCGTCCGAACTCGCGCCCGGCGTGGCCGCGGTCACCGTGCAGATCTGGCACGACGCGGGCTTGCCCGCCGGCGTGCTGAATCTGGTGCAGGGCGAAAAGGAAACCGGGATTGCGCTGGCAAATCACCGGCAGATCGATGGCCTGTTCTTTACCGGTAGTTCGGACACCGGAACATTGCTGCACAAACAGTTCGGCGGCCGGCCGGAGATCGTGCTGGCGCTGGAGATGGGCGGCAACAATCCGCTCGTGATCGGCCCGGTCGCGGACGTGGATGCCGCCGTGCATCACACGATTCAATCGGCGTTTCTCTCGGCAGGGCAGCGCTGCACGTGCGCGCGCCGACTCTTCGTGCCGAACGACGCGTTCGGCGACCGCTTTGTCGAACGCCTCGTCGATGTCACGTCACGCATTAGCGTCGGTGAATATAACGCCGATCCGCAGCCCTTCATGGGCGCGGTGATTTCGGCGCGCGCGGCGTCACGGCTCGTCGCCGCGCAGGAACGGCTGCTCGCCGACGGCGCGAAGGCGCTGTTGAAGATGGAGCAGCGCGATCCGCAACTCGGCTTCGTCACACCGGCGATTCTCGACGTGACCGGCGTGAAGGATTTGCCCGACGAGGAGCACTTCGGCCCGTTCGCGCAGATCGTCCGCTACGGCAGCTTCGATGAAGCGCTGGAAAAAGCCAACGACACTGAGTTCGGCCTGTCCGCGGGCCTGCTCGCCGACGACGAAGCGCTGTGGACGCATTTCCAGCGCACCATCCGCGCGGGCATCGTCAACTGGAACCGGCCGACCAATGGCGCGTCGTCCGGCGCGCCGTTCGGCGGTCCGGGCCGCTCGGGCAATCACCGGCCGAGCGCGTTCTACGCCGCCGACTATTGCGCGTACCCGATGGCTTCCGTCGAAAGCGCGCAACTGCAAATGCCCGCGAGCGTCTCGCCGGGCCTTCAATTCTAAGGATCGACGATGCAAGCCACTGAAGCCAATTTCGACGGCCTGGTCGGCCCGACTCACAACTACGCGGGACTGTCGTTCGGCAACGTCGCGTCGCAGAACAATGAGAAGTCGGTGGCGAATCCGAAGGCCGCGGCGCGCCAGGGTCTGCGCAAGATGAAGCAGCTGGCCGACCTCGGTTTCCATCAGGGCGTGCTGCCGCCGCAGGAGCGTCCGTCGATGCGCCTGTTGCGTGAACTCGGTTTCTCCGGCGACGAAGCGACGGTGATCGCGCGCGTCGCGAAGAACGCACCCGAGTTGCTCGCGGCCGCGAGTTCGGCCTCGGCGATGTGGACCGCGAACGCGGCGACCGTGAGCCCCTCGGCCGATACGCACGACGGCCGCGTGCATTTCACGCCGGCCAATCTGTGCAGCAAGCTGCATCGCGCGATCGAGCATGAATCGACGCGCCACACGCTGCGCGCAATATTCAACGATGCCGACCGCTTCGTGGTGCACGAGGCGCTGCCCGGCACGCCGGCGCTCGGCGACGAAGGCGCGGCGAATCACACGCGCTTTTGCGCGGACTACGGCGCGCGCGGCGTGGAATTCTTCGTGTATGGCCGCAGCGAATATCGTCGCGGTCCGGAGCCGAAGCGCTTTCCCGCGCGTCAGACCTTCGAGGCGAGCCGCGCGGTCGCGCACCGTCACGGGCTGGCCGATGCGGGCACCGTGTTCGCGCAGCAGAACCCCGACGTGATCGACGCGGGCGTGTTCCATAACGACGTGATCGCGGTCGGCAACCGCAACACGCTGTTCTGCCATCAACTCGCGTTCGTCGAGCAGAACGCGGTGTACGACGAACTGCGCACGAAACTCACGAGCATGAGCGCGGACTTCAACGTGATCGAAGTGCCGGACGCGCAGGTGAGCGTGGCCGATGCCGTCACGTCGTATCTGTTCAACAGCCAGTTGCTGACGCGCCCGGACGGCAAGCAGGTGCTGGTGGTGCCGCAGGAATGCCGCGAGAACCCGCGCGTCGCGGCCTACCTCGACGAGCTGGCTTCGCACGCGGGCCCGATCGACGACGTGCTGGTGTTCGATCTGCGCGAGAGCATGAAGAACGGCGGCGGCCCGGCGTGTCTGCGGCTGCGCGTGGTGCTCGACGACGCGGAGCGCGCGGCGGTCACGCCGGGCGTATGGATCGACGACGCGCTGTTCGGCCGGCTGGACGCATGGATCGAAAAGCACTATCGCGACCGGCTCGCGCCGGCCGACCTGAGCGATCCGAAATTGCTCGTCGAGTCGCGCACCGCGCTCGACGAGCTCACGCAGATTCTCGGTTTGGGCTCGCTGTATGACTTCCAGCGCTGAACACGCGATGGCTGTTCCAATGATGCTCGACGATTGGCTCGCCTATACGCTGGCGGGGACGCGGCCTGCCGCGCATGACGCGCAAGGCGTATGCGCGAACGGCGTGCGCTGGTCATGGCTCGACGACGGCGTGCTCGTGTTGGAGCCCGCCGCGCCGACGGCCGATGTACGCAGCGTGTTGGTGTCGGCCGGCATCCACGGCGACGAAACCGCGCCGATCGAACTGCTGTCGCGGCTGGTGCGCGATATCGCGCAAGGCGGCGCCGCGCTGACGTGCCGTCTGCTGGTGATTCTCGGCAACGTCGACGGGATGCGCGACGCGGTCCGTTATCGCGACGACGATCTGAACCGGCTCTTCAGCGGCCGTCATCTGCAGGTGCCGCACAGCCATGAAGCGCCGCGCGCCGCGGCGCTGGAGCAGGCCGCGACGCGCTTCTTCGCGGCGGCGCCGGATGCGTGCGGTGCGCGCTGGCATATTGACATGCACACCGCGATTCGCGCATCCGCGTTCGAGCAGTTCGCGTTGCTGCCGCATACCGGCAAGCCGTTTTCTCGCGCGATGTTCGAGTGGCTCGGCGACGCGCGCATCAGCGCGGTCCTGTTGCACACCACCAAAGGCAACACCTATTCGCACTTCACCGCGCAGACCTGTGGGGCCGATGCGTGCACCCTCGAACTGGGCAAAGTGCGACCGTTCGGCGAGAACGATCTGACGCGCTTCGCCGGCGCGGACGAAGCGTTGCGGCGTCTGCTGGCCAGCACGCCCGCAAGCGCGGGCGCTGCGTTGCCGCGCGTGTTCACGGTGATCGGCCAGCTCACCAAGCAAAGCGAGGCGTTCGAATTGCTGTTCGCGGCGGACGTGCCCAACTTCACGCCGTTCGCGAAAGACACCTTGCTCGCACGCGACGGCGAGTATCGCTACACCGTGCGTCACGACGAGGAGCGCATCGTGTTTCCAAACGCGACGGTCAAGCCTGGCTTGCGCGCCGGTCTGCTGGTGATCGAGACCACTGCGGATACCTTGTCGCAACTTGTCTAGACATGCGGGCCGGGTGTCCCCCGAACCCTGTACAATCCCGGCGTCGCGGCTGTTGCACTGCACCACGCCAGCCGCGCGAGTCTGGATCGCACTCCGGCGCGGCAAGCCTGTCCGCCCGATCTGGCTCCGTTTTATTCAATACCGTAGAGGAACACCCGTAATGAAGATGAATTGGCGAAACATGGCCGCGCTCGCGCTGTTCGCGGCGACGGCGGTTGCGGCGGGCGCCGCGTCGGCGGCGGAGATCAAGGAAGTGCGCTTCGGCGTCGAGGCGTCGTATGCGCCGTTCGAATCGAAGTCGCCGTCGGGCGAGCTGCAAGGTTTCGACATCGATGTCGGCAACGCCGTGTGCGCAAAGCTGAAGGCCAAATGCGTGTGGGTCGAGAATTCGTTCGACGGCCTGATCCCGGCGCTGGAAGCACGCAAGTTCAACGCGATCAACTCGGACATGACGATCACGGATCAGCGCCGCCAGGCGGTTGATTTCACCGATCCGATCTACAAGATTCCGAATCAGATGATCGCGAAGAAGGGCAGCGCTCTGCTGCCGACGCCGGCCTCGCTGAAGGGCAAGCACGTCGGCGTGTTGCAGGGCACGATTCAGGAAACCTACGCGAAGGCGCGCTGGGCGCCGGCCGGCGTCGACGTCGTGCCGTATCAGACCCAGGACCAGATCTACGCCGACCTGGCGTCGGGGCGTCTGGATGCATCGTTCCAGGACGCGGAAGCGGCATCGAAAGGCTTTCTGAAGAAGCCGCAAGGCGCGGGCTTCGATTTCGCGGGTCCGGCTGTGACCGACGAGAAGTTGCTCGGCGCGGGCGTGGGCTACGGCATCCGCAAGAACGACAAGGCGCTCAAGGATGCGCTGAACGAGGCGCTGAAGGAACTGAAGTCGGACGGTACGATTGATCGCCTTGCCGCGAAGTATTTCGACGTGAAGGTCGTGTTGAAGTAACGCGCGACGTGCGGCTTGTCGTGTATTGCGCGTGAAGCTTTGCGCGACGAAGTTGGATGCTGATGCAAACGGCCGCAATAGCGGCCGTTTGTATTGTGCGCCCAGCATGGGCGCATTCTTACGGGCGGAAGTCTCGGCACGACTGACCGCAGCGAACCAGGCGAAGCGCAACTGTCGAGCGCGCCCGGATGTGGGAGGCGAGCGTGGAACGAAGTTGCAAGCGAGGACCACGAACCGGAAAGAGCGCGCGGGCGATCAGGGCGAGCGTGCATTCAGACTTTTTGCTCCCTCCCTTTCCTCAGCTCCCCGAGCAATCCCGTTCGGCATGGTCTCTTTGCCAGGTCACCGCCGCAACTCCTTGACTTTCTTCATCGGAGCGGCCAGCTGCGAAGTCCAGACGGCAGATTCGCCAACCCTCCAGGCTATCAGTCTGTCTTCCTGACATGGCTTGCGCCATGTGAACACCTGGTTCGCGTTGCCACCGTGGCGCCGGGCAACGCCCGAAGCCGTCGCGGCCGATGTGAATCTCTCTCGCGCGATGGCCAGTTTTTCCTCGACAGAATCTCGCCGACGCCATTCCGGCTCGATCGGATATCGATGCTTTCTACTGAAAATGCTCGGGCTGGAACGCAGTCAGGAGGATTCTGTCTTATTCATGAAATATCAGGATTCCTCATATTCACGCGGTGGTGCCATTCCTTGTTACGACGTCTTCTAAAACGCGGAAGTTCAGAACCGTGACCGGAAGTACCGCTTGCCGCACTGGATAGATCCGCGCCATTTACCACATCGATATCTTTTTACAACCTGCCTGATCGATAGGCGTCTCTCAAAAAAATCCAGGGTTTAATCTCCCACCTTCAATATTGGAATCGTGAAGGACGAGATTAATGACGGATGTTGACGTGTTTTTGCCCAGCACCGACAAAATGTTGGTGTTTCCGATGAGCAAGGCTATCTCGCTAGACTACGGTCAGATGGACTATCCAACTAGGGTCGCCGTTTCGCTTGGCGGCGTGCAATACCTGGACGGAGATTCCACGCACTTCATCATCGTGCAATCGGGCGAGGCGGAGGTGTCGCATGACGGGAATGTCTATTGGCTAAGGGCCGGGCAATTCGGTTGCTTTCCTGGCGCATTGACATTGAAAGGCGTTACTGAAGTGTTACTCGTCGCGAGCGTGGGTTATCAAGGCGCAACGCTCGTGGGTGGACCGGTTGAGGAGTTCGGTCGACTGCGTTATATCGGCGGATGCACGAGTAGTTTGTTGATTGCACCGCCTGTCCGCGGCGAGCCTTGTCTGAATTTTCTGCATTTACCGCGTAATACATCGCAAACCTTACATACCCATCCGACGATACGGGTAGGTCTAATCCTGTCCGGTAGCGGTCAGTGTGAAACGCATCAGGGACTGGTGGAGTTTTGCGCCAGTACAGCTTTCGTGATCCCGCCTGGTGTTGCGCATAGCTTTCAGAGTGGTGAGGAGAACATGCGGATTGTCATCTATCACCCGGATTCAGATTCGGGTCCCACGCATACGGATCATACGATGCTCAACAGGACATATGTGGATGGCAAGACTGCAAAGGCGATGACAGATATTCATACACGGGTCGGGGTTCAGCAATGACTGGAAAAATGTTTGTACGCGGTACGTCGATACACCAAAAGTGGAGTCCTCAGCTCTATGAAAGTAATGCCCGGTTTGTCGGTGATCTTGCCACGGGGGCCGTCGAATTGCTAAACCCTCGTCCGGGCGAGCGGATTATCGATATCGGTTGCGGAGACGGCTATCTGACTGAAAAGATTGCCTCGACCGGTGCCCTGATGACTGGTGTGGACTATAGCCCAGAGCTGGTCGCGGTCGCGCGGGCACGCGGTCTGGATGTTCGCGTCGGCAATGCGGAAGAGATGGACTTCTTCCAGGATTTTGATGGTGCCTTTAGCAATGCGGCGATGCATTGGATGCCTCGTGCCGATGCTGTGGTGAAAAACGTAGAAAAGGCTCTGAAACCCGGCGGGCGATTCGTTGGCGAGTTTGCTGGGGCGAGAAACGCGTATCACATCAGGCAAGCTGTGCATGAGGCATTGACGCGCCGCGGCTTCGACGCGGCGGAGATTGACCCATGGTATCTGCCGAAGGTCGAGGAATATAGAGCGGTGCTGGAAGAAGGGGGATTCGTCGTTTCGCACATTGAGCTATTCGATCGGCCGGTGGTGATTGACTATCCGGTGCGTGACTGGATTAGAACATTCGGAAGTCCATATCTCACCGTATTGGAAGAGGAAGCGCGCGACCCGCTGCTTGATGAAGTGACGCGCCAGTTAGCCCCCCGTCTGCTTCGCAATGATGGACGATGGACGATCGATTACACGCGCCTGCGTTTTCGGGCAGAGAAAGCCTGAAACGGGTCGATGCGATTGCAATACGGCAGGGTAGAACCTATCCACCTCATTTCGCTAACCAAAGTGACTAGCATGTTTGAAAACGGTGCAAGGGAATCGATGCACGCGCTGCCTCGTGTCATACAGCCTATCCTGACCTGGATAACGGGTAAGCCGCTTGAGGCAACCGAGCCGCGTCTTGTCCTGTCGAACTCTTTGGATGTCTTTATAACCCTGGTTTCTAGCATAGGTTTTTTTGCCGCCCTTATCTGGCTTGCCAGTCAGAATATTTTGGCCGTACTGCCACTCATCGTCCTGTCGTGGTTTGTTCTAGTCGGCCTGCTCAGAAAGATGCAAGTTACGCATTTGCATCATGCGATCCATAACCGGCTCTTTGGAAGTCCACGGCTGAATAAGCTATATGCACGGGTTTTGCCATCGTTAATCTTTGTGCAAAACAGCGTCGAATACCGGAAAGAACATCTCGAACATCACAACGCTCACATCTTTACGACCGAGCGTGATGCGGATGCTGCCTTTCTGGCGAAGCTCGGGTTTATTCCTGGGCGTGAAAGAGGTGAATTGTGGATGAATCTCTGGATGACGATTGCGAGTCCGGTATTCCACATCGTGTTTGCCCGCGCACGTCTCAAGTCAGTCTTTTTGCGCAACACCCGTGGTGAAACGGTTCTCGCGATAGGCGTTGCGTTGGCTCATGTTGCGCTAATTGTGATCGCAGGCTGGAAGGCCTATGCCGTCGCTGTTTTCGTTCCGATGTTCATTCTTTACCACGTCAGTGCTCTGCTGCAATTTCTCACAGAACATGCATGGAACGTCGCCGGGGGCGCCGTCGATGACTGGAACGATTATAGGAACCGATGCTGGGGCCGATTCTGCGGAGAGAAGTATCCGTCCTGTGAGAGCAATTCAAATAGCCATTTAGTGCACTTTTTTCGTGTATGCAGATGGACAACAAGAATGCTATTCCTTCATCTCCCCGTTCGCGTGGCTTGCCTGGTGGCAGATCTTCCCGCGCATGACTGGCATCATTTGGCCCATTTTGGGGGGCAGAATTCGCGCGACTGGACGCGTAGTTTGTATCTGCGCCAGTTGGTGATCAGCGATGGGGATAAGCCAGGCTTTGCGCGGCGCGAGCTGTGGAGTATGCGTAACATGATTGAACATCAATTCTTGTGGCTGCAGAGTATCACATGCACTTATTCGGCTTCGACTGCGGGCGGGCTCTCGCAGCAAGAGAAAGCAGCCCTTGTTTCAGGAGAGTGAAAATCAAATACCTCGATAGTTCCAGAAAGACGGTGCTCGTCGTCAACGCTGAGTTTCCTGTGCCGACTATTCTCAACGCGGCTGCGCATACCGTGCTTGGCCTCGTGGCCGCCAATGTTCCTTCTGCGTGGAGTCTTTTGCCTTACCCGAGTCCGGCGTTTGGGGCGAATTGTCACATTAGCGAATATCCAGTGGTCGTGCTCCGTGCGAAGCGCTCAAGCCAGTTGGAGAGGCTCGTACTGCAACTCAAGGAGGCGAATATTCTGCACAACGTTTTTATCGACTCCATGGTTGGCGCGAGCGCCACCGAGCAGCAGTCGGCGACCTTGTCGGCCAGGCCTGGGGAGAGCCGCGTCGTCTGTATCGGCTTGTTCGGTGAAGAGGAAGCGATTCGGCCGGCGATCAAGTCATTTTCGCTTTACAAGACGTCGGATGCGCTTAGCCACGCTCCGCAAAGCGCTCATGAGGGGCCAGCAACGTCATGACCAGTAGGCGAGAACTCATCATTGGACTGACGACGCCCGTTGGGATGGGCTACATCCCAACGGGTTTTGCATTCGGTGTGCTTGCCTGTCAGGCGGGCGTGTCGCCCGTGCTCGTGATTGCCATGAGTATTTTCATCTTTGCTGGTGCACTGCAATTTGCTGCTGTTCCGATGCTCACCGCAACAGGCGGCCTTGGCACGGTTGCTCTCAGCACACTGCTGATCAACTTGAGACACATACTTTACGCAATTCCATTGCTCGACACCTTGCCAAAGGCGCGCGCTTGCCGTGCGTATGTCATAGCTGTACTCACCGACGAGAACTATTCTGTCCTGACAACCCTTCCTGAAGGAGAGCGCCGTCATCTTTCGACTGCGGTGAGTCTGGTTAACCACGGTTACTGGGTCGGTGACACCGTGTTGGGAGTACTGCTTGGCAAGCAGGTATCGCAATGGATACCAAATCTCGATTTTGCGTTACCGGCGCTGTTTACCATCTTGACCGTGGAACAATACTTGGCTCGGCGTCGCTGGATACCGGCGGTGGTCGGCACCGGTGCTTACATTGTCGCCGCGGCGCTGCTGCCCAATTACGCGTTGATCGTCTCGCTGGGGGTAGGCTTGTTCATGCTGCTGACACGAGCGGTCGCGTTTCCGCTGGTATTGGACGGAGAAACCGCGCGAGGGAGTGATGGGAACAATTGAACAATGGCTCGCCGTAGGGGTTATGAGCGCGCTGACAATCTTACTGCGTGCGTTGCCCACATTGATGCACCGCTCAGTCCTTCGAAGTTCATGGATGATAATGCTCAATCTGGAACTTCCTATGTGCGTAATGGTTATTCTGGTCACGCACTCCATCGTTGCTGGTCATTCTGCCGCGCCAATCGGACACCAGATCGTTGCGCTATTGGCGGTGGCATTGAGTTACCTCCGTTGGCGCAACGCACTTCTCAGTGTGGGGATAGGAATGGGTCTGCTTGCTATGCTCACACACTACATTCGGTGAGTGAGCGCGCCGGGACATGGGCGCAGACAAGTTACGACCCAAGCACGAAATCCGGCGCACATGGAGGCTATATGCAAAAGGGAGGAGACCAAGGTTCCACTGGAATGATGCGACACATCGGCCTTCGCCCGTTTTGCGGGAGGAGTTTATTTACCCCGCCGATTGCCGTTGCAGCGCCTTAGCGTACCTTCGGCTCCGGCGGCTCCCGATAGTCGAACCTCACCGAGCGCCAGCGTCAACTGGGCGAGCAGATGGCGCGGCTCGGAATGAACGCGTAGCTCACCGGCCGCGCAGCCGAGCTGCAATGGGTCGGGCACCACGGCGCGCAGTTTGCCAGGTCGGTGAGGTAGGTAGTGATCAGAAACTCGCGATCGATGAAACGATATCGGTCTGTCGGAAATGGAGCGCGCGTGAACTGCATTGCGAATCCATTTGACAGCACGCTTTTGACTTCCATGTTTCTCACTTGCGGTCGAACGCGGTTTGATCGCTTGGCTCTGCATCGGGGTATCGTCCGATTCCGGGGCCAATCGTCGTCGGGACATCGTTGCATCGTCGCCGGCCCCTCACCAATTATTTCGAGATATTGCGCCGTTGACGTTTCCGGGCCTGGCGGGCTGCGCTAAAATCGGCGGGCATACCGTCGGCGCCACGGGCTCACCCGGGTCAACGAACGCGCGACACGGGGCGGCTAAAACCAAAATACAGCGGCAAGCGCCGAAAGCGCCGCGCGGGGGAACGGAATGACCACCATCGCAATCGAGACTCTGAGCCAGACCGGCGCGGCGGACAACGCGCAATCGCTCGCCAGCTTCGCCCGGCAGCCGATTCTGAACCGGGACGGAATGCTCTGTGGCTACGAGATCAAGGTGCGGGCTGCGGCATTGCCGCCGGTCGAAGCAACCGATGCAAGCCAGGCGGCAGACCCCGATGCATTGCCGGGCCGCGCGTGCGATCCCGCGCAACAGGTGGCGCGAGGCATCATCCGCGGCCTGGTGCAAGGCGATGTGCGCGGTGCGCTCACCGGGCATGTCGCGTACGTCGATGTCAGCCGCGAAATGCTGCTCGACGACTTCATTCTGCGGCTGCCCGCCGACCGCTTCATGTTCGAGCTGTCGTCCGCGTTCGAGATCGACGACGAACTGATCGCGCGTATCGTGCGACTCCATGGCCGGCGCTATCGTTTCGTGCTCGACGAGGTGACGCAGCCCAACGAGACGTTCGCCAAACTGCTGCCTTATGCCGAGGTCGTCAAGATCGACGTCGCGCGTGCGCCGCGTGCGCTGCTGCCCAAGCTCGTGAGCGTGCTGAAGTCGGCGGGCAAGCTGCTGCTCGCATCCGGTATCGATGCCCAGCCCGATTTCGAAGCGACGCATGCTCTCGGCTTCGACCGCTTTCAGGGCTACTTCTTCGCGCGGGCGCAAAGCTCGGCGTCGCGCCGCGTCAGCGCGCCGCGTCACGCGCTGCTCAATCTGCTGCAATTGCTGGCGGGCGACCCCACCGTCGCGCAACTCGAAGCCGAACTGAAGCTGAATCCGGTGCTGGTGATGCACCTGATGAAGCTCGCGAATTCGAGCGGTCTCGCAGTCGGCCATAAGGTGACCACGCTGCGCGACGCGATCAACGCGACCGGCACCGACCGCATCGCGCGCTGGACGCAGTTGCTGCTCTATGCCGACGGCCGCAAGGTCGCGCTCGAGGACGACCCGTTGCTGCAACTCGCGGCGACCCGCGCGCGCTTCATGGAACTGGCGATCGAGCGCCTGCCCGAGGCGGGCCGCGACGAGGCCGACGCGGCGTTTCTGACCGGCGTGTTCTCATTCGTCGACGCCGTGTTCGGCGGCTCGCTCGAAAGCACGTTGAACGTGCTGACGCTGTCGCGTCCGATCCAGGCCGCGATCCTGCGCCGCGAGGGCGTGTTGGGCGGACTGCTGAGCGTGGTGGAGGCGCTGGAGTGTGCGCAGTGGGAGAAGGTCGCCGCGTTGTGCGAACGCCTGCAGCCGTTGACGCTGGAAGAGGTCGCGCAGATGGGCTTGGCCGCGGGCGCGTGGGCGGGCGTCGCGGATCGCAGCGCGGAAGGGTTGGAAAGGATCGAGGACTGAGGCGTGAGGGCCACACGCGCCGCGGCGGTCAAGCCCGAAGCCGGCGGCCACGTCATGGACCGCATGGACGATAGAGCGCGCGTGGCTCGCATGCGCGGCACCCGCCAGACTGAGCGAGTCTCGAACAGCGTTGAAGCAGGGCAGATACTAAATCGGTGAGAGTGAAGTCGAAGTACCGTGATCAACGATCACGCCACGTCCTCACATCGTCTCCATTTCCCGCATCTGCCCCAGGCCAAAAAAACGGCCTAACTCCTTCGCCAACTCGTTCAACACGCTCATCTCCTTCTGCGAGATGCGGCGCGGCTCCTGAGTATGAGACCAGTCGCCGTATAACAGCGCCACCGTCTGGTCGCTCTCATCGACGACCGGCAACAGCACGAAGGCGCGGGTGTCGTCGAACGAGCGGCGAAACCATTCCGGTAATCGCGCGACGATCTTCGGGTCGCGCGCGTTCTCGATGAAGATGCCCACCGAATTCGCGATGGCCAGATGAAACACGTCGGGCTCGAACGCGCTGTTGAAGGTCAGCTTCGGCAGCGCCGCGTCGGTCTTCGGACCCAGACCGAGGCGCGCCTTGAACGTGCCGTTGCTGTGCTTGACGAATACCACCGTGCGCGCGAAGCCGAGGCCGGCCAGCACGGTTTCCGCGGCCATCGCGAGAGCCGGCGCGAGCGGGCTGCCGTCGGGCAGGCCGCGCAGATCCTTGACGCCCACCGCGATGCGCGCCTCGGGGTCGAGCGCCTCGCGCGCGATCGCATCCGCATTCGCGCGCAGCTCGACGATCTCGGCCATCACGCCGTCGCCGCCTTCCTCGCGGGCAAGCGCGACGCTCATTTCGAGCAGCACCTCGGGGTCCGTATTCAACGCGCCGCTATATTCCTGCGCGAGTTCGGCGATGCGCGCCTCGCGTTCCCAGTCAGGCATGTTCTGCTGGGTCAGCACGTCGGCGACCGCTGTCGAGTAATTGGTGATCGCGCGCAGCCACTGCACCTGGCGCGGCTGTTCCACGTCCTGCGGATCGAACTCGCCCATGCCCGAGCGGATCATGTCGGGTAGACGCCAGCGCACGGCGGCTTCGGCGCCGATCTCGTCGAACGTCACGCCGAGCACCAGCACGCAGGCATCGGCTTCGAGCGTGCCGTCGTCGATATGCCGGCGAATCTGGTCCCACTCGGCGTCCAGATAGAACACCACCAGCAGCTTGCCGATCTGCCGCATCAGCGTGCAGACCACCGCTTCCTCGCCGGCGCGCAGATCGCCGCGCTCGGTCAGCTTGCGCGCGACGCAGCCCGACAGCAGCGTGCGGTTCAATTCCAGTTTTGCGTCGATGCGGCGCGGCGCGCTGTGATGAAAGTGATCGACGATCTTCAGGCCGACGACGAGATGACCGACCGCGTCCATGCCGAGCACCATCAACGCGCGCGACACGGTCGTGATATTGCCGCCGAACGCCATGTACATGGCCGAGTTGGCGAGTCGCAGCACTTTTTGCGTCAATGCGAAGTCCGACAACACCACTTGCACGAGGCCCGTGAAGTCGAGGTCGTCATTGTTCATCGCCGCCATGGTGGTGCGCAGCGACTGCGACAGCATAGGGAAATCGCCGCGCTCGCTCATTCGCGTCCAGAGCCGGTCGAGCACTGCCGCCTTTACCATGTGAGTCCCGCAAAAACCATACACGTTCCAATGATTGCCACGCCGGCTGGTGGCCGGCTTGTTCCGCTGCGTAAGCGCTGCGCCCGCATGGCTAGGCGCAGTGCAGGTGAAGCGTGCGCGCTTCGAAACGCTGCGCGAGTTCTTCTGAAGGCAGCGCCTTGCAGACGAGCCATCCCTGAATGTGGTCGCATCCCATCTCGGTGAGCAGCGTGCGCTGCGCTTCCGTTTCGACGCCTTCGGCTACCAGCTCGAGATCGAGTGTCTGCGCGAGTCCGACGACCGCGCTAACGATTGCCTGATCGTTTCGCGAGGTTAGCAGATTCTCGACAAAACTCCGGTCGATCTTGAGCTTGGCGAGCGGAAATCGTTGCAGGTAAGCGAGGCTCGAATAGCCGGTGCCGAAGTCGTCGACGGCAAAGCGGATGCCCATCGCGGTCAACTCTTCGAGCAGACCCTTCGCGTGGTCCGGGTCGTGCATCAGCAGGCTTTCGGTGATCTCGAACACGACGCGGCGCGGATCGATGCCGGTCAGCGCAATCGCCTCGCTCACGGAGTCCTTGAAGCGCGGATCGCGGAACTGCTGCGGCGACACGTTCACGGCCACGTATTGCAGCGAGATGCCTTGGGCGTCCCACTGGATCAACTGCATGCAGGCGACCTTCAACACCCAGTTGCCGAGGAAATTGATCAGGCCGATCGACTCCGCGAGCGGAATGAACATCGACGGCGGCACGAGGCCATGCACCGGATGCGCCCAGCGGATCAGCGCCTCGACGCCGACCACGCCGTGCGTGCGGCTGCTCGTGATCGGCTGGAAGTGCAGCGAGAACTCGCCGTTGCGCACGCCGTCGTACAGATCGGCTTCGAGCTTCAGGCGTTCGGCGTCGGCGGGGTTGTCGTCCGGCACGTAGAACGCGAGCGTGTTGCCGCCGGCCGCCTTGGCTTGCAGCAACGCATGGTCGGCCCAGCGCAGCAGGTAGGTGTCGTGCGCGGCGGTGTCGTTGGCGTGGCGCACGTCGGGATAGAGCGCGATGCCGATGCTCGCCGACAGATGCACCTGCTGGCCCTTGAACACATAAGGCTGCTGGATCGCGGTCAACAGGCGCCGCGCCAGCGCTTCGGCGGTGGCGGCCGCGTCGGTGCGGCTGGCGGCGGGCTTCACAAGGATCGCGAACTCGTCGCTCGCCACGCGCGCCACGGTCTCGCTCGGACTCGTCATGTTCAACAGACGCCGCGACGTGTCGCGCAGCATCTCGTCGCCGGCGTCGTAGCCGAGCGCGCGGTTCACGCGCTGATAGTCGTCGAGGTCGAGCAGCAGGAGCGCAGCCGGCGTGCCGTGCGCGTCGGCCTGCTGCTGGGCGTCGAGCAGCGCGGGTAGCAGCGCCGACTGGTTGGGCAGACTGGTCAGGCGATCCAGATGCAGCGCCTGGGTCAGACGCTCCTCGGTGGCGCGCCACGCCGACACGTCAAAGCCGGCGATCGCATAGCCGTCGATGCCGTCGTGGCAGCTGCGCACCACACGCAGTTCGACGGTGATCGGATAGGTCAGCGACTTGATCAGGCCGAGCGTCGCCTTCTCGACGCTGCCCGTGCTGGACGCGCGCGCCAGCAGCGCGTCGAGGCGTGGCACGTCGACGGGCGCGACGAGGTCGTGCAGCGCGATCGTCTCCAGATACTCACGGTGGTAGCCGATGAAGCGCAGGCTCGCGTCGGACACATAGATGAAGCGCAGCGCGGCATCGACGTGCGCCAGCAGGTCGACGGCGCCGACCACCTGTTCCAGTTGCGCAGCGCGGCTCGCGCCGGTCTGCTGAGTGCCGTCCACGCGCCGGCCGAACGCACGAAGCCGGTCGATGACCGTGCGCAAGGAGCCCCGGCGGGGCGCGGTGATCCTGTTCGCTTCCATGTTTGTCGCTGGCAACCTGTGTTCGTCTGGCTGGCGGGGCGGTCTCTGGCTCCGCCGGTTGGGCGGTTAAGAGGTATCAGGCCGCCCCATCAGAACGAGATAACGACCCGCGGCGGAAAATCTTTAGCGGCAGCAGCAAAAAACAACCGGACAGGATGCGCGCGCGAACAACATGCGTGCGCGCCGGCGGCGGCGCGGGCGCAATTCGGTTAAAGTGGCGGCGCTTCATGTCGTTAACAGGGCAACCCTTAATGTGCAGTGCCGGCCATGACGTCGCTGCTGCGTAGCATTTCCGAACACTTGCACCGATGATCCATGTCCGAACGTCATTCTGCCAGGACCCGTGCCCGGCGCATCGAGGTGCTTGACCCATCCGCCGGGGCCGCCGAGGCAGCGTCCGCCGCGCAGTTCGTCTATCTGGGCCGCCAGCCGATTCTCGATCGCCACGGCGCGCTCAATGCCTATGAGCTGCTGTTCAGAGCCGGTGCGCATAACTACGCCGAGATCAACTGCGACACCCAGGCCACCGCGCAGGTCGTCGCGCATACGATCGGCGGGATCGGTGTGCAGGCGGTGCTCGGGCATCACCGCGGCTTCGTCAACATCGACCGCGCGCTGCTGTTCAACGACATCGTCCATCTGATGCCGCCCGAGCGCTTCGTGCTCGAGATCCTCGAAACCGTCACGTTCGACGCGCAACTGACGCGCCGCCTCGGCGAGTTGCGCCGCGCCGGCTTCCAGGTCGCACTCGACGATGTCAGCGAGCCGTCGGACGAGCTGATCCACGTGCTGCCGTACACGGATATCGTCAAGATCGACTTTCTGCAGACCGGGCGCGCCGCGCTCGCCGAACTGGCCACTATCGTGCGTAGCCACGGCAAGACCTTGCTCGCCGAGAAAGTCGAGACGCACGCGGACTTCACGCTCGCCCGCGAGCTCGGCTTCGATCTGTTCCAGGGCTACTTCTTCGCGCGGCCTCAGGTGCTGAGCGCGCCGCGCAGCCGCTCGCTGCGGCCGGGGCTGCTGCGCCTGCTCGCGCTGCTCTCGCGCGATGCCGGCATCGGCGAACTCGAAGCCGAGCTGAAGCTGAACCCGAGCGTGGTGGTGCAACTGCTGCGGCTCGTCAATTCGAGCGCGTTCGGGCTGGGTCGCAACATTGCGTCGCTGCGCGAGGCGATCCTCGCCACCGGCACGCGGCAGATCGCGCGCTGGGCGCAACTGTTGCTGTACTCGGACAGCGGCGATCTGCCGTGGCGCGCCGATCCGCTCGTGCAACTGGCCGGCACGCGCTCGCGGTTCATGGAGCTGGCCGCGAGCTGGCTGCGCCCGTCCGATGACGAGTTTGCCGATGCCGCGTTCATGACCGGTATTTTTTCTCTGGTCCACGTGGTGTTCGACAGCACGCCGGGGACGGTGCTGGAGAAACTCGGCCTCGCGCCGCAGATTCGCGAAGCGATCGTCGCGCGCACGGGCGAACTCGGCGCATTGTTGCGTCTGGCCGAAGTGGCGGGCGAAGGCGGCGACGCCGCGGCGATTGCCGCCGCGCCCGATGCGCCGGCCGGCTTCGCGGCGCTCACGCCGGATGTGTTGTCGGAGCTGAATCTGTCCGCCGCGGCGTGGTTCGGCGCGCATGTCGAGGAAACGGGCGGCTGAGCCGGGCGGCGCGCGTCGAGGGGTCTTTGGGGCCGCGTCATACGCAGTTCGTGCGTCCGTGATTCAATAGAGAGTGCAGCGAGGAGCGGGGTTGCGTCGAACGCCGCCACGCCCCAGTCATTCGACAAAGCGTATTTGACAAAGCGCGCGCACTCGCGCGAGGAGGAGCAGATGCAGAGACGATTTCTATCGATGGCGCTGGCCGCTGTCATGTCGGCCGGCTTCGCGATCTATTCGCTGAGCGCGTCGGCGACGCTCAAGCCGGGCGAAAAAGCGCCGCCGTTCACCGCGCAGGCGTCGCTAGGCGGCAAGACCTACACGTATTCGCTCGCCGACGAGTTGAAGAAAGGACCGGTGGTGCTGTACTTCTATCCCGCGGCCTTCACCAAGGGCTGCACGATCGAAGCGCACGAATTTGCCGATGCCGTCGACGAATACAAGAAATACGGCGCGACGGTGATCGGTGTATCGCACGACAACATCGACACCCTGACGAAGTTTTCGGTCAGCGAATGCCGCAGTAAATTCCCGGTTGCGGCGGACGCCGATTCGAAAGTGATCGGGGCTTATGACGCGGGCTTGCCGATGCATAGTTCGATGGCCAATCGCGTGTCGTACGTGATCGCGCCGGACGGCAAGATCATCTACGAATACACGAGCCTGTCGCCCGAGAAGCACGTCGAGAACACGTTGAAAGCCTTGAAGGATTGGGCTGAGACGCACAAGCAGCCGTAACGCCGGGCTTGATTGCGGCGGCGCGCTTTCCGCAATGGTTCTTTGCGCTGAGCATGCGGCATCGCTCGTGCCAGGCTAGTTTTCTTTTTGCGGGGTGAGCTAGCGATGCCGATTGTCGTTGCATTGATTGCGCTGATCGCGCTGGTGTACGGTGCGGTGCGGGCGTTCTATGCGTTGCAGGCGGCGTTCGGGCTGGCCGTTGCGGTCGGCGTGGCCGTGCTGGTGGCGGCGCTGCTGATTGCCGCCGCGGCGTACTGGTGGCGACGCCGCCAGGAAGTCGCACCGAACATTCGCGACGGCGACTGGACGCACGAGCTCAAAGGCAGTTGGGGCTCGGTGCGGCTCGCGGCCGGCAAGCGGCTGTGCGAGATTCATGTCGGCGAAGAGCGGGGCGCTTATATCTTTGCCGATTTGCTGGGCGCTGAGTTTGAGAGTCGCGATGGTCTATCGCAGGTGGCTTTGAAGGTCAAGGACGCGAAGCATGGCGATTGGCTCGTGCCGATGTCAGATGAGCGGCAGGCGAAGCAATGGCAACGGATTTTTTTGCTGGCGAGGGAGCAGAAGCTTTGAGTTCTCTTTGCCGTTGAGCACGCCGTGGGTGGTGCGCATCAAACGCACAACCCACGGCGCAACGGCGCGAAACTATCACGCAGACGGCGCAACACCGCCTCTACGCGCCTTCCTCGACTCCCAGCGCACCCGGATCCGATCCATATACAGATACACAACCGGCGTCGTGTACAGCGTGAGCATCTGACTGACGATCAGACCGCCGACGATCGCGATCCCCAGCGGCGCGCGCAATTCCGCGCCTTCACCGCGTCCGAACGCGAGCGGCAACGCGCCGAGCAGCGCCGCGAAGGTGGTCATCATGATCGGCCGGAAGCGCAGCAGACAGGCCTGGAAAATCGCGTCGCGCGACGACATGCCTCGCCGCGACGCTTCGATCGCGAAGTCCACCATCATGATCGCGTTCTTCTTCACGATACCGATCAGCAGGATCACGCCGATCAGCGCGATGATGCTGAACTCCGTCTTGAACAGCAGCAGCGCGAGCAGGGCCCCCACGCCCGCCGAAGGCAGCGTCGACAGAATCGTCAGCGGGTGGATGTAGCTTTCGTACAGCATTCCCAGCACGATATACACCGCCGCGAGCGCGGCCAGAATCAGGATCGGCTGGTCGGACATCGACTGCTGGAACGCCTGCGCCGTGCCCTGGAAGCTGCCGTGGATCGTGCCAGGCATGCCGATCTCCGCCATCGTGTCGTAGATCACCTGGGTCGCGGTCGACAGCGACACGCCCGGCGGCAGATTGAAGGAAATCGTCGAGGCCACGAACTGGCTCTGGTGATTCACCGATAGCGGCGTGGTCCCGGGCCCGAAGCTCGCGATTGCCGACAACGGCACCATGGTTTCCTTCGACGTCGACACCGCCGCGCCCGACGACGCGCTCGACTTGCCGCTCGCCGCGATCGAGTTGATCGCCTGGTTGCGCGCGGAGTCGGCGGCGATGCTCGCCGCGCTCGACGCGGTGGTTCCCGCCGCGCCGCCGGTAGCCGCGCTGGTGGTGGCGGTGGTCGTCGCGGTTTGCTTCGACGTGACCGTGCCCGCCGGCGCATTGGTGGTCTGCGCGCCGCTCGCGCTGCCGCCCGAGGTGCTGACGTAGATCTCTTTGAGCATTTCCGGGCTTTGCCAGTACTGCGGCGCGACTTCCATCACGACGTGATACTGGTTCAGCGGGTTGTAGATGGTCGACACCTGGCGCTGACCGAACGCGTCGTACAAGGTGTTGTCGATCTGCGCGGGCTTGATGCCCAGGCGCGACGCAGTGGCGCGGTCGATCGTCACCATCGATTCGAGGCCGCCTTGTTGCTGGTCGGAGTTGACGTCCGCAAGCTCCTTGCGAGCCTGCAGCGCCTCGGTGAGCTTGGGCCCCCACAGGTACAGGTCAGGCGTGGAGTCGGCGAGCAGCGTGAACTGGTATTGCGCGTTCGACTGGCGTCCGCCCACGCGAATGTCCTGCACCGCCTGCAGGAAGGTGCGCGCGCCGGCCACGTCGCCGAGTGGCGCGCGCAGCTGCTGGATCACCTCGTCGGCGGACAGCTTGCGTTCGCTCTTCGGCTTCAGCGACACGAACATGAAGCCCGAGTTGGTCTGGCGGCCGCCGGTGAAGCCGACCACGCTATCCACCGCCGGGTTCTTGCCGACGATGTCCATCATCTGCGCGAACTTGCCTTTCATCGCCTGGAACGAGGTGCTCTGATCGGCCTGAATGCCGCCGACCAGCCGCCCGGTGTCCTGTTGCGGGAAGAAGCCTTTCGGCACGATCACATACAGCCAGATGTTCAGGCCGATGGTCAGCAGCAGGATCATGACGATCAGGCGCGGATGCAGCAGCGCCCAGCCGAGCGTGCGCTCGTAGCCGCGCTGCATCGACGTGAAGCCGCGTTCAAGCCAGCGCCCGAAGCGGCCTTCCTCCTTCTTTTCGTGCGGCTCGTGCAGCAGGCGCGAGCACATCATCGGCGTGAGCGTGAGCGAGACGACCAGCGACACGGCGATCGCCAGCGACAGCGTCAGCGCGAACTCGCGGAACAGCCGGCCGACGATGCCGCCCATCAGCAAAATGGGCAGGAACACGGCGACCAGCGAGATGCTGATCGACATCACCGTGAAGCCGACTTCGCGCGCGCCGAGAAACGCCGCCTTCATGCGCGGCACGCCGTTCTCGATATGGCGGGAGATGTTCTCCAGCACCACGATCGCGTCGTCGACCACGAATCCGGTGGCGATGGTCAGCGCCATCAGCGACAGGTTGTCGATCGAAAAGTCGAGCAGGTACATCGCGCCGAACGTGCCGATGATCGAGATGGGCACCGCCACGCTCGGGATCAGCGTGGCGCGCCAGTTGCGCAGGAACAGGAACACCACCATCACGACCAGCGCCACCGCGATCATCAGCGTGCGCTCGGTGTCCTTCAACGACGCGCGGATCGTCGTGGAGCGGTCCACGGTGGGCAGGATGTCGACGTCGGCCGGCAGCGACGCATGCAGTTGCGGCAGCATCGCCTTCACGCGGTCGACCGTTTCGATGATGTTGGCGCCCGGCTGACGGTACAGGATCACGAGCACCGAGCGCTTGCCGTTGGCGAGGCCGAGGTTGCGCAGATCCTCGACCGAATCGACCACTTCGCCCATATCCGACAGCTTGACCGCCGCGCCGTTGCGATAGGCGATCACCAGATCCTTGTATTGCGACGCCTTGCTCGCCTGGTCGTTGGTGTAGATCTGCACGCGGTTCGCGCCGAACTCGATCGAGCCTTTCGGGCTGTTCGCGTTGGCGGCGGCCAGCGCCGCGCGCACATCTTCAAGACCGATGCCGTAGTGCGAGAGCGCGTGCGGCTGCAGTTCCACCCGCACGGCCGGATTGGCCGAGCCGCTCACGTCCACTTCGCCGATCCCGTCCACCTGCGACAGCGACTGTTGCAGCACGGTGGCTGCCGAGTCGTACAGCTGGCCGGCGGTCAGCGTATTCGACGTGAGCGCGAGAATCAGGATCGGCGCGTCGGCGGGGTTGACCTTGTGGTACGTCGGATTGCTGCGCAGGCTGGTCGGCAGGTCGGCGCGCGCGGCGTTGATCGCGGCCTGCACGTCGCGCGCGGCGCCGTCGATGTCGCGGTTCAGGCCGAACTGCATCGTGATCCGCGTCGAGCCCACCGAGCTCTGCGAGGTCATTTCGGTGACGTCGGCGATCGAGCCGAGATGCCTCTCGAGCGGACTCGCGACACTGGTGGCCACGGTCTCCGGGCTCGCGCCCGGCAACGTGGCCTGCACCGAAATGGTCGGAAAATCGACCTGCGGCAGCGGCGCGACCGGCAGTTTGGTGAACGCGAAAACGCCGGCCAGCGCGATGCCGATCGCCAGCAGGGTGGTGGCGACCGGGCGTGAGATAAACGGACGCGACAGGTTCATCGCTCAAGTCCCCGCATCGGTGGCGGGCGGCGCCGTCGGTTTGCCGCGGTTGAAGCGTTCGCGCGCGCGGCGGCCGAGCGAATCGAACGCGAGGTAGATCACCGGCGTGGTGAACAGCGTCAGCAGCTGGCTGACAATCAGCCCGCCCGCGATCGCGATACCGAGCGGCCGGCGCAGCTCCGAACCGGCGCCGGTGCCGAGCATCAGTGGCAGTGCGCCGAGCAGCGCGGCGAGGGTGGTCATCAGGATCGGCCGGAAGCGCAGCAGACACGCCTGGTAGATCGCTTCGCGCGGCGGCTTGCCTTCCTCGCGCTCGGCGTACAGCGCGAAGTCGATCATCATGATCGCGTTCTTCTTTACGATACCGATCAGCAGCACGATGCCGATGATGCCGATGATGTCCAGATCATGCCCGGTGATCAGCAGCGCAAGCAGCGCGCCGACCCCGGCCGACGGCAGCGTGGAGAGAATCGTGATCGGATGGATGAAGCTCTCGTACAGCACGCCGAGCACGATGTACATCGTGATGATGGCCGCGAGAATCAGGAACAGCTCGTTGGCCAGCGACGCCTGGAACGCGAGTGCCGCGCCCTGGTAGCGCGTCTGGAACGACGCCGGCAAGCCGATGTCCTTCTCGGCCTGGCTGATCGCGTTGACCGCCGCGCCGAGCGACGAGCCCGGCGCGAGGTTGAACGACACCGTGGTGGCCGGGAACTGGCTCAGATGCGTGACGAGCAGCGGCGCGGGCTGTTCGATGAACTTCGCGATGGCCGACAGCGGCACCTGGCCGCCCGTCGACGTGGAAGAGGGCAGGTAGATCGAGTTAAGCGAGTCGGTGTAGTGCTGCATCTCCGGCAAGGCTTCCAGAATCACGCGGTACTGATTCGACTGCGTGAAGATGGTCGAGATGATGCGCTGGCCGTACGCGTCGTACAGCGCGCTGTCGATGGTGGCCGGCGTGATGCCGAAGCGCGACGCGGTGGCGCGGTCGATCTCGATGAACACCGAGCGGCCGTTGTCCTGCAGATTGGTCGCCACGTCCGCGAGTTCGGGGGCCTGCTTCAGGCGGTCGAGGAGCTTCGGCACCCAAGTCGTGAATTCGTTGATGTTCGCATCGGTCAGCATGAACTGGTACTGCGTCGGGCTTACGGTCGAATCGATCGTCAGATCCTGCACCGGCTGCATGAACAGCGACGCGCCCGTGATATGCGCGACATCCTTTTGCAACTGGCGGATCACCTCGCTCGCGGTGTTGCTGCGGTCGTCGCGCGGCTTCAGGTTGATCAGCATGCGGCCGCTGTTCAGCGTGATGTTGCTGCCGTCCACGCCGATGAACGACGTGAGGCTTTCGACATCCGGGTTCTTCAGGATCTGCGCGGCGAGTTCCTGCTGGCGCTCGGCCATCGACGCATACGACACCGACTGCGGCGCCTGCGTGATCGCCTGGATCACGCCGGTATCCTGGACCGGAAAGAAGCCCTTCGGAATGAAGACGTACAGCACTCCGGTCAGCACCAGCGTGAGCACGGCGACCACCAGCGTGGAGCGCTGCCGGTTCAGCACCCACGTGAGCGCGACCGCATAGCGGGCGATCACCCAGTCGATGGCGCGGTGCGCCTTCGCCTCGAAGCGGTGGCTCTCATGCGGCGGCGAGTGGCGCAGCAGTTTCGCGCACATCATCGGCACCAGCGTGAGCGACACGACCGCCGAAATCACGATGGTCACCGCGAGCGTGATCGCGAATTCATGGAACAACCGGCCGACCACGTCGCCCATGAAGAGCAGCGGGATCAGCACGGCGATCAGCGACACCGTCAGCGAAATGATCGTGAAGCCGATCTGCTTCGAGCCCTTCAGCGCCGCTTCCAGTGGCGGGCCGCCGTCTTCGACGTAGCGCGCGATGTTTTCGATCATCACGATCGCGTCGTCGACCACGAAGCCGGTCGCGATGGTCAGCGCCATCAGCGACAGGTTGTCGAGCGAGAAGCCGCACAGGTACATCACGGCGAGCGTGCCGATCAGCGACAGCGGCACCGACAAGCTCGGAATGATGGTCGCGTAGACGTTGGCGAGGAACAGGTACATCACCAGCACCACCAGCACCACGGACATCGCCAGTTCGAACTGCACGTCGCGCACCGACGCGCGGATCGTGGTGGTGCGGTCGGTGACGATCTGCACGTCGAGCGCGGCGGGCAGCGCCTGCTGCAATTGCGGCAGCAGCGCCTTGATGCTGTCCACCACCTGGATCACGTTGGCGCCCGGCTGGCGCTGCACGTTCAGGATGATCGCCGGCGTGTTGTCGACCCATGCGCCGAGCTTGGTGTTCTCCGCCCCCTGCACGATGTTCGCGACGTCGGTCAGCATCACCGGACGGCCGTTCTTGTACGCGATCACCGCGCTCTTGTACTGGTCGGCGTCGGTCAGCTGGTCGTTCGAGTTGATCGTGTAGTTGCGCGTCGGACCGTCGAAGTTGCCCTTCGGCGTATTGACGTTCAGGTTCGAGATGGTGGTGCGCAGGTCGTCCAGATTCAGGCCGTACGCGGCGAGCGCGCGCGGGTTCGCCTGAATCCGCACCGCCGGGCGCTGGCCGCCCGACACGCTCACCAGACCCACGCCCGCGACCTGCGAGATTTTCTGCGCGAGACGCGTGTCGGCCAGGTCCTGCACCTGGGTCATCGGCAGCGTCTTCGAGGTGATCGCGAGCGTGATGATCGGCGCGTCGGCCGGGTTGACCTTCGCGTAGATCGGCGGCGCGGGCAGGTCGGACGGCAGCAGGTTGCCCGCCGCGTTGATCGCGGCCTGGACTTCCTGCTCGGCGATGTCGAGCGGCAGATCGAGGCTGAATTGCAGCGTGATGATCGACGAGCCGGCCGAGCTTTGCGACGACATCTGATTCAACGACGGCATCTGCCCGAACTGCCGCTCGAGCGGCGCGGTCACGGACGACGTCATCACTTCCGGGCTCGCGCCCGGATAGAAGGTCTGAACCTGGATCGTCGGATAGTCGACCTGGGGCAGCGCGGACAGCGGCAAAAAGCGCAGCGCGACGAGGCCGACCAGCATGATCGCCGCCATCAGCAGCGCGGTGCCGACGGGACGCAGAATAAAAGCGCGGGATGGATTCATGCGATCAGTGCCGTTCCTTTATTGCGCGGCTTGCGACACGTGTCTGCCGTGATGCGCATGGGCGCCCGACGCGCCCGACGCGGCGGCTGCGCCGCTCGCGCCATGCGCGCCTGAGGCGGCGCGCGGCCGCTCGGCCGGAATCGTGATCTTCGCGCCTTCGCGCAGCCGGTCAGAACCGTCGGTCACGACGCGCTCGCCGACCTGCAGGCCCGATTTGATGCTGGTGCGTTCGCCGTCCACCGGGCCGGTCTTGACCGGGCGCACCGTGACCGTGTTGTCCGGCTTCACGACGTACACGAACTGGCCCATCGAGCCGTTGAGCACGGCCGTGGTCGGCACGATCACCGCGTCCTTGATGGTGTCGATCAGCAGGCGCGTATTCACGAACTGATTCGGGAACAGCTTGTTGTCGTCGTTCTGGAAGATCGCGCGCAGCCGGACGGTGCCGGTGGTCGTGTCGATCTGGTTGTCCATCGTCTTCAGCGTGCCGGCTTCGAGCGACCGGGTGTTGCTGCGGTCGTACGCGGTGGCCGACAGCTGCTCGCCGTTCTGCGTGTGCTGGATAATCTGCTGCAGGTTGTCTTCCGAGGTGGTGAAGATCACGCTGATCGGCTGCAACTGCGTGATCACGACGAGGCCCGTGGAGAGGCTCGACGTCACGTAGTTGCCCGGGTCCACCTGGCGCAGCCCGACGCGGCCCGACACCGGCGCGGTGATGCGCGCGTAGACGAGGTCGAGTTTGAAGCTATCGATGTTCGCCTTGTCGGACTTCACGGTGCCTTCGTATTGGCGCACGAGCGACGCCTGCGTATCGACCTGCTGGCTCGCGATCGAGTCCTGCGCGAGCAGCGTCTGGTAGCGCTTCAGGTCGAGGCGCGCGGTTTGCAGCAGCGCCTCGTCGCGCACCAGCGTGCCTTGCGCGTTCTCGAGCGAGATCTGGTATGGGCGCGGGTCGATCTGGGCCAGCACGTCGCCCTTCTTGACCATCTGGCCTTCCTTGAAATATACGTCCTGCAGCACGCCGCTCAACTGCGGCAGCACCGTGACGGTGGCGAGCGGGGTGACCGTGCCGAGCGCGGTCAGCACCACCGGCATCTCACCTTGCGTGGCGGCTGCCACATGGACCGGTTGCGGCATGTTGGCCATGCCGCCGCGCCCGCCCCGGCCGCCGCTGCGGGCGCCCGACGCGCCGCTGGCTCCGCTCGCGCCGCTTGCGCCGCCGTCGGGCCCGCCCCACGGATGCCAGCGCCACAGCACGACGCCCAGAACGACCAGCGCCGCGACGATCAGTGCAATGTTGCGGCCGCGGTGCCGCTGCACCATGCCGGGGGCATGGTCTGGCGCGCCAGTCGGGGTGCCGCTGGAGGACGGTTGGGAAGCCGGAGCGGCAGGGCGTTGGGATTCCGGATGCTTTTGTTGTTCGTCCATCAGTTCGGTCAGGTGGCTGGCTTGAATGTGGGCCGCTCGCGCGGTCGCGCCGTTACACAAGTTCGGCGGACCGGCGCGCGCGCGGCATGACAGGCGGTTTCGACAGCGGGTGCGCCGTGCTTGTTCAGCGCGATGCTACCCGGGGTGCAGGGCAGAGATGTTAACGCAATGCGGCATCATCACAGTTTTGCCGAGCCGTTTTCGATGCCGAATACGGCTAGCCGGGCGAGCGGCCCGCGACGGGAAGGCATGATCCTACGTTGCGGGGTCTGTAACAGTCCACCCGCGTATTTTTCTTTTGATTACGAAGGTTACAGTCACGCCGGCAAATCGCGCTGCCCGGCGCTCGGCGCGCCGCTGCCGCCTCAGGTGTCGAGCCGGCGCCCCGGCGTGCCGCCGATCTCGACGACGATCTTGCCGATGCACTCGAGCAGCGCCGGCGCGGCGCGCGAGATCAGCCAGTCGCGCGGACATTGGTCCGCCGAGCCGCCGCAATTGACCGCATAGCGCTCGCCCGACGGGCCGACGAAGCCCAGCGCGATCGCGTTCAGGCCGTCGTGCCACTCGCCGGTGGCGATCGCGAAGCCGCGCTCGACGGTCTCCTGCAACGCGCTTTCAAGGCGGCTGCCGATGTAGCCCCAGTCATCGCCTTCCGCCGCCTGCAAGCCGACCAGCAGCTTGTCGCGCTCTGGCTGCGTGAGCGCCGCGAGGTACGCGCGGCCCACCGCAGTGCGGCTCAGATTCATCCGTGAGCCGATCTCGAGGCGCGACACCAGCACCGCCGAGCGCGGCCGGATCGCGTCGATCACCACCATGTCGAGACGGTCGCGCACGGCCAGATGCACGGACAGCGCGGTGCGTTCGGCGAGTTCGATCAGGAACGGCCGGGCGCGCGCGCGGATATCGAAGTTGCGCAGAAAGCCGTTGCTCAGTTCCAGCACCGAGGAGGTCAGCACGAAGCGCTCGCTGTCCGGCAGCCGGAACAGGTAGCCGGCACTGACCAGCGTGGCGGTGATGCGCGAGACGGTCGGCTTGGGAATGCCGGTCAGTTCGGTGAGTTCGCGATTGCTGAGCGGCGCGTCGGCGGCCGCCACCGAGCGCAGCACGGTCAGGCCGCGGGCAAGCGCGGTGACTTCATCGCCCGAGCCGTCTTTGTCTTTGACCGGCTCGGCGGCGGTTCTGGAGGGAGAGGATCGGTTCATGTTTTTTTTTGGAACTTTATTTCAATTTATGCGTTCTCAGCCTGCTAAACAACCGAGCCGCGCGAGCGCGCCGGGGGCCCGGTGGTCGGCTCTTCAGTGAAATTTTCATAGAACACTCAATCGTATTAGGAGATTTTGCCGTGCCGAATAAAGCCTCATTAGATTTTGCTTGACTTAGTCAGCATAACCATAAAAAATGGAATCCTATTTCGAAAGACGACTTCAGGTTGCGAATTTCCAGTTCTGAACTCGCCGCGGTTCGCGCAGTCTCCGGTCCAGCGTCTTCTCACCGTTCATCGTCATAGCCCGCACCGGGCATCACAGCGACCCCCCAACTTTCGAATACCGTCTCTCAGGTTCTAGCACGGCCCTCGGAATGGCTAGAACTTTTTAAGGCGTCACGGCAACGTGACGCCTTTTTTTTCGCCCGTATCGGCGCACAACAAAATCTGCAGCTTTGCTCTGTTTGACGCCGCACCGCAGCAATTTCGGGGTTTTTGCTGTGACCGCAAGGGCGACACGCGGGCCCTCAGTTCGAGCGGACTTTCATATTCAGTATTCGCTTACTTTAACCTGCGACGGACTTTCTTGCTGGCATCAAACCAGCAACTGCCAGGTCTCCACACCGACCACACGTGCCAATGCGTCCAAGGTATCAAGCGTTGGTGCGACAGTCTGACTTTCAATTTTGTAGTTGGGGGTGCGGCGGATAAGTTGGACTACCCGGAGGTAGTTCATGTATTCGTACGAAGACCGCGTTCGAGCAGTCAAACTCTATATCCGACTCGGTAAGCGTCTCACAATGACCGTTCGTCAATTGGGTTATCCGACAACGAAAGCTCTTGAGCGTTGGTATCGGATATACGAGCAATCCCAGGATT
>NZ_VTUZ01000002.1 GCF_008369935.1 Paraburkholderia panacisoli
CAAAGCCGCCACAAGAAAATGAGTCTTCATCGACGCGCATTGTCGATGCGTGTCGGCTGCGCCGAATGCGAGTAGGTAACGGTGTGCTTAAACTTTTGACTGTACGTGAAGCCGGGGCACTGCCTCACGCGCGCCGTGACCAGCGGTAGCTCGTTGCAGTGCTGCGGCTCGCTGTTCGGCGAACGACATACTTAACGCAGGTCCTCGTTCTGTGGTCGTGCAACCTGGAGCCGATTAGTGCGAGGGAGCCGTAGTGCACAGGCTCCGCACGATGAGAGCAAGTTCAGAAGGAGAGGTGCCTTTCCGGCAGTACCCGTCCAGGCCCCTGCTGGCTGGATTTGTCATAACAAATCGTCTATCAGCGCATGTGTAAGCCAGTATGAAAGGACCAGGAGCCGGAGCACAATGCTTGATTGCATCTGCGGTTTCGAACCCGTCGCGCTGAGGCATCCAGATGTCCAGGAGAACGACGTCCGGCAACCAGTTCCTGATTGTTTCCAAAGCGTCGCCGCATCCGCCCGCAACGCGGGCCTGCATGCCATCAAGTGATAGACATGTCGCAGTAGCAATAGCGGCGCCGCGATAGTCGTCGATGACTAGAACACGGGGCGCGCCAGCCCTACGGGCTTCGCACTGGTTACACACGTGAGAAGTGCACATGCAGGCCTTCCTTAGCTCGATTTTTTTGGCTTTGCCGTGCTTCACGCGACGCTTGGTGTTCCCGTTACATTGGCGGCGGACGCAGCAGTCAGCCTGACAGGGAGCAAAGCGCATACCGCACATAAGGCGCGAGAACACTCCGTATTGCCGCATTCAACTGTCGAATTACTTGGCTTGCCTTCAAAGAAGTGCGACCTGACTTGCGAGAACTTCACCGCAACCGGAGAAACACCTCCCGGCAAGCAACGTTGGCCGGTCCGTAGACGCCCGTTGAGTCGACAATCGCTCGCAACGTTCGAAACTACTGTCGTCGAAGGTAAAGATGAAATGGCGAAGCGCAATCGCCCGCGGAACAGTAAGCGATGCGCTCTTCGGGCGACGCGGCTACTCCTCCTTCCTTCAGACGCTGGAAGGCGTGCACGGCTTACTGCAATGGCCAATGGACGCCGGCCCCCATCAAGGCTGGGAGCAGCTTGTCCAGTCGTATCAGTCCCACCGAAGTTCTCATCAGGAAACGGTAGTTCTTTCGCGCTATCTACTTTGAAGGTGAGCTATGGGTTAAGACGCGTCGCCTGTTCGACCACTGCCGTTGCAAAGTCAACGACAACCGCATCCGGTACCTCGCGCGGCCGCTGCCGCAGCGACGTAGCCGGGACCCGTCGCAACATCGAGAAAGCGGTTGCCGCGCTCGACTTCGAGTGTGTCAAGCAGTGCGCCACTCGACTGAGTCGTCAAGTCGGCGTAATAGGGTTGCAACTCCTCAAGGCGTCGCGGGATTCACGTTCCACGTGTGCGCTTTGATGCGCAACGCGGAGCCTTCCTTCTGTGCAATGAGTAGGAAGTTTCCGCTGATGTCCATGGTCCGTTCGTCCGACACGTTGATATTCCCAGTCCAGGTTCCGGATTCCCAAGCCACATTTCCATCAGACGTGCAAAGCCCCTGCTGGATTTCCAGATGGTTCCAGATTTTCGTTGCCACTTCGGCCCATTCTTCGATTCCCTTTCGGCCGGTCACGGCTTCCTGGCCCGCCGGGATGAGGATGGCGTCTTCGGCAAACAGAGCGACCCAACTGGGTGTGTCGTGGGAGTTGACTGTATCGGCGAACCTGCCGTTCAACGCGGTAAACGCCTGCGAGATGTCCATGGTTCTATCTCCTTGAGGTGTGATGAGATGGAGTTTGGGCGGATTGATGTCGTGACAACTGGCTTCGCACGGCGTGCTATGCCACGTCCATCTCCGGATGGTCCAAAAAAGCGAACTAACATAATCGCCCGCAGTCGGTGCTTCGTTAGTCACAGCGACAAGCGCATGCGTACGCCGGAGAGGGCGCGCCAGGGTGCTATTGACCGGTTATCGAGAGTATGTGCGGGAAGCAAGCGTCCCTAGTCACCAATTCGTCTTGATTCACTACTCCGCCCTGGAAATCAAACACCTCACGACGTGATAAGGAATATATAGATAAGCCTAGGGCAGCGATTGGTGGATGGCAATCCAGGAAGAATATAAACTGCGCGACGGCATGTGGCTGAAGTTGTTACGGAATAAGGATGCCCCACCTTCGATTAACAACCGCCGAACAAATCAAAAACGAGCCCGGTTTCGACAGGGACCACTGGCCATCCATGGCGGATGCGCAATGGGGCGCCACGGTCCATCACTCACGGGCCGCGATGCAGAGTTCCTGATAGCTTCGCTCAACGGCTGATTGAAAACGCTCGAACAGCTTCCGTGGCAAAAGGCCGCTCGCCTAATTTAGCCAGGAGAGCCGGAGGCAGTTCCGCCCAGACGGCGGATGACGCACGCCAACCTTTTCCAGGAAACCCTCCCGACGCGACAACCGAGTCCGCGACGGCAACGGCCGGCAGCAGCTCGACTTCAACAGTCGCCACCAAGCCCCGATACTGATACGTGCGTTGCATTACCTGCCTACTGTTAAGTTATGGTCAAGCAGGTGCGGCTGCCAGATGGTCGCTGGACAGACCGAATCCGCGTGAACGGCGGTTTCGGCAGCGTTGTGCCGTCAATGTGAGCTTTTGCATACGCAGCGGCATACTGGAGCGCGGCATTCTCCGAGACGAAATAGGCGAGGATTCCGAATGCGCTGCACTTTCCGGTCGGGCGCGTGACAAATACGCTTGCCGCATAGCCTAGCTTCGAGATTGATGCGAAAGGCACAATTACGTGCTGTTTATAACTGAATGGCTGGGAGTCCATAGGGTGCTAAAGCCTTCCGGTAGACGTTGCACTCTGTAACGTCGCGGCATTTCCATACGTTCGGCAACGCACGCTCGCGGACAATTCCCACCGTCCGCGGAATGCACCACTTTGCCCGGAGCGAGTCGCGCCGCCCGCCGAAAGCGCCTATTGCTGATAGCAGATTCATCGTGTGAAAAGTTGGTGGCTCAATTGGCGAAACGCCGGAGTTGCAATAAACAGGTTTTTTCCCTGACCGCCGCTTAAGTGCTTTGCTCGTACAGCATGCTCGCGATATGCGAAGCACCTCGCGCATCTCCATCCCGCACCCGTCCAGGTGCTCGACGCCATCAGACGACTGTTTAGGTTTAGCTGCCTTCACATCGATACGCCGGTTTGCCGGCAGGCGCCTGCCGTGTCGACTTATGAATGCCGGCTGGCGCGTTGCCGCGCGCCAGTCCAACTGAGTTGACAACAGCCGCTGCCTGAACCCCCGAAACGAAAATATCTTGGCAACGCGTTCATCTGCAGTCAGGTGAACCGTTGGCGGCACGGTCACCGCAGCCAGACAGGGAAGCAACCAGAGGCGACGACTTTTCGCTGAAGATGGACGCCCTATCTTTTGATGACGGCACATGGCAGGTTTTCCCGGCCGGGACCGGCGGCTATCAATATATGCCGCGCCAGCGCCGTGTGATTGGGTCATCGCCGCCGCGGCTCATTGTTTTCGATATGCGCGCGATGCGCGTGGCATCCTCGTTTGAAGTCGGAAAGGACCCGGATGTCATCGCGTACAACCCTTCACTGCATTTGTTGTCAGGTGTCGTCTCGCTGTTTCGAGTGGGAGAAGGCGCGGTCTCGAAACTGGGTGACGGTCATGTCGGCCCAAACGCGCACGTCGTGGCGGCAGACGTCGAGACACACCGCTCCTACTTTCCACTCAAAAACTTTGGCGGCAGACGATGCTGCGCATCTTACAGCCGAGGCATTAGAAAGGCCCTCGCGGCGCATGCGGCCCTGACGGGCCTCACACCTACAACGTGGGCAAGAGTTCGAAGTTGTCAAAGCGGACAAACGGTGGCTGCACCTCGGTGACCTCAAGCTCGTCGACAAGCGCTGCGGACATGCCCTCGCTGAGCCAGTCGTACATTTCTGCCAGTTGCTCCGGCGAGCCCTGCAGCATCGCCTCTACCGAACCATCCATGCGGTTGCGGACCCAACCGGTGACGCACAGTTCTCTCGCGCGACGTACACAGGCCTCCCGATAGTCCATCCCCTGTACCTGACCACGCACCTGGACCAGTCGGGTCTCAAGCGACCACTCGTTCTCGTGAGATTCCATGGGCGTACTCCGGTTGCAGGTTGATGCACCCAAGAGGGCGTTTCAATGAAGCGGTTCGGACGCAATCGACTACTTGTGCACGTCCTCCGGCAAGCATTTCAGTCGAATTGCCAGCCAGGCGGTTGAGCGAACCCTACGACGGTCGTAGAACGTTCTCGAGGTCATCAAGCGACAGCGGCTTGATGAGATGGGCATCAAATATCCGTTCGTCAGTCTCGGGTCTGCTGGCAACATCGGAGGAGCCCGTCAGGGCCACCAGCTTCGTCAGCGAGCATTGCGCCCGGAGACGAAGCAGTTGTGCCAGTTCAGGGCCGTCCATACCCGGCATCGAGATATCTATGAGGGCAACATCGGGTGCAAATGACTCGACTATGGAGAGCGCGTCATTTCCACTCGTTGCCCGTTTTACCTCATGCCCCTGGAGTTCCAGGAGCGTGCCCAGCGCTTCTGTGGCGTCCGCGCAGTCATCGACAAGCAGGATGCGCCTGGAGGCAATCGGACGCGGTGCGGTCGTGGTCCGTTCGCCCCTTCTTTCGCAGACGATGGGCAGTCGTATCGTCACCTCTGTTCCCTGCCCTTCACCCGTACTCGCAATGGTGACCGTTCCGTTGTGTGCGGTCACCAGATGCTTGACAACAGCCAGTCCGATTCCAAGGCCTCCCGCTGCGCGCTCACGTGCTGAAGCCGACTGTGCAAACATGTCGTAGACGTGTGGTAGCACTGACGCTGAAATACCCATGCCGTTGTCCTTCACTGTGATGACAGCGTCGCACGGCGACTGGCCTTCGGTGGGAGCGATGCTGAGGTCAGGCGCCGCCACCGATAAGGTGATGTCGCCGCCGGGTGGCGTGTATTTCACTGCATTCGACAACACGTTCGACACAACCTGTGTAAGGCGCACGAGGTCCGCGTGAACAGTCACCGGATACGGCGGAACAGCGACATGCAGTCGATGTTGACCGCAGTTGAGGTCGGACTTCATCGCCGTAACCGCGTCCGCGACGATATCCTGCAGCAGCCCGTACGACGGATGAATGGACAGCTTGCCGTGCTTTATCCGCGAAGCATCCAGCAGGTCGCCTACCAGCCGTTTCAGTAGCTGCATCTGCCGGTCAGCAATATCCAGGGCAGACAACACGTCAGGATAGTCTGCAGCGAGCTTGATTGCCGTCGTCAGGGCGCTGTCAATAGGAGCAATGGGATTGCGCAACTCATGGCTCAAGGTCGCAATGAAGTCGTCCTTCCGTGCTTCAGCCAGCGCCAGCGCATTCCTGGCTGCCTCGGCTTCTGTGGCTCGGGCTTCCGCATCTGCTTTCGCGCGCGCCATGGTGAGCGCCGCACAGGTGAAGTTCGCGAGGCTGGTCAGGATTCGGCGGTCCTCGGCGTCGAACAGGTGCTCCCTGTCGTGGGACATCACCCACAACGTGCCCGACGGCTCTGGTTCACCCGGAATCGGCACGACCAGTTCTTCGATAATCTCGGGGGTTACATGCTTCAGGCAGGCAAAATGGCGCTGGGGAAATGAAAACAGTTGCCCTTCAGCCAGTTCGAGCGTAACGCCACTCGGACTGTCTTCAATTGGGGTTGTGGTGCCGGCGACGGCCACGCATTTACCCGACACCGCGACCCATCTCAAAATGCAGGCGTCATCCGCGTCGCGCTCGAGAAGGCCAATGCCCGCGCTGCCAGCCTCGCACAGACTAAGCGCCATGTCGGAGAGCGTTTGCAGCATGGCGCCTCCCGAGGAGGTCAGTGCCTGCGCCAGACGATGCATCGATTCGCTTTCAGCAGCAAAATCGGCTGGTCGGTGAGGACGTGCGCCGAACGCCGGTGTGACCAGCGTCCCTGCGTGCCGTGCGCGTTCCGCTGCGGAAGGCACAGACGGTCTATCCATATGTCCTCCAGGTTGCAACCCGCACCGCCGATGAGCGGAAAAAATTGCCGTACTGGATGAATTGTAGTCGCTACGCGGCGAAGACCCATGGTGGCAACGTGGCTGTCGGCAGCGGTGGCAAGTCAGGGAACGCTTATTGCACCAGCATGCGTTAACCCCTGGATGTGGGCGACTCTGGTCGCGCAATAGTAGCCTTCAGAACAGTGCGATTGGTGCACAAGCGGAATTTAGGAATAGTCTGGAACGAGCGCGTCGAGACGGCGCCACCGTGGCGCTGAAACGGCAGTCCCCCAAAACCTGTGCGGCGAGCGGGACACGCTGGGCCAAAACGTTAGCTTTGCGTATCTGACTTTCAGGAGCACCCTGCCACGTTTCAGGCGTCACCGGTTGACTACATGGGGACCTTGATTTTCGCGGTCGTTGGGCAGGACATCGAAGGTTTCATCGCAAGCGCCGTCATCACCGACGAAGCGGGAGAACGCAGCCAGGCCACCCGAGCGCTGGGCTTCTTTCCGACCGAAATGGAAGCGCGTCAATTCGCCATCGAGTATGCGAAAGCTGAAATCGGGCGGTGCGCCTTGATGAGACTTACGGGTTAGCCCTATCGCCTCCGTCCAGGGGTACCCCCAACCGACCGGACAGACAGTTTACGGGCGGTGCTTGGTAGAGGACATCACGGGCGAAGCAATTCAGGTCGTGAAATGGTAACAGCAACACCGTCGCCCACAGAGCGGCACGCAATAGCGCGCAGGAACCTGGCGCGCCCAAAGCGAGGTCAACAGTATTCGTATCTCACACATTGCGGCAGGAAGCCGATGCCATGGCTGGCGACATGGAATGATGGAGACGGCCATGCCAAGCCGAATCTATGGCGTTTGCAAAGAGCAGCTCGATAGCGCGTTGCCGGAACTTCCAGCGCCATCGCAAAACGTTTCACACGGGTACGCCATTAGGTCATTCTCGGGGCGCACCTGCCGCGGTTCTGCATGTGTTTATGAAGATGCAATAGCCGATTGGTGGATTATGTCTGCCGCATTGCTGGCGAGGGACCTACATCCCGGCGGTGGCCCGTCGTCCAGTAACACCGACAAACGGGTATTCGACGCCCATTTCATCAAACCGCCGTCACTCAACAACCTGGCGTTGGTCTTGCGAGGTTAGTGCCTACATCCGAACTGAAATTCCGCGTCCAGGGCTACCCTGCTTGTCGCGTCGAACTCGTGGTCATCCGCTCGCGCGGGTATGCCGCTTGCGCGTTACAGAAGCAGCATTTTTCAAGGAGGTGAATCATGGGCTCAATCAATCCGCAAGGTCGCACTCAAAGCGGAGCTAACATCGTGGGCGGAGGTGTCGGCGAAGGTCCGGGGCCGGACATCATGGCCGCAGCAACGCTCGATGGGAACAAGGTCATGTCTTCAGACGGCGAACACGTCGGGAAGATTTCAGACATCATGCTCGACGTCCGCAACGGTCGCATCGCCTATGCAGTGCTCTCCGAGGGCGGCTTCCTTGGAATGGGTTCTAACCTGCACGCCATCCCGTGGACCGCGCTGACTCTCGATACGGACCAGAAGTGCTTTTTTGTTGATATTGCGGCGCAGCGCCTCAAGGACGACCCGGGCTTCGACAAGGACCACTGGCCGGCGATGGCCGATGCGAAGTGGGGAGAGACAACGTACAGCTACTACAATCGGGAACCGTACTGGTCCGCAACGCGGGAAGTGGTGGAAAACGACCCGGCCATCCGGCCGAGCGAGCATTAAAAACCTATCCGGTAATCCGGTAAACCGTCCCAAGCGGATGCCTTATCTGCCGCTCAGCGCCTATACCACCGTGACCTGCGTTGGTGGCATAGGCGCACGCAGCATAGCCCCACCACGAAGACGGCGAAGGCGCCATGGCGATGCGAGCAGATGTGAACCCCGTGAGGCGCAACAGTCTGCGCACGCGATATCCGAAGGTGTCGAGCGACTACGGGCCGCACTGCCGGAACTCACCCCAAGTAGGTCTTATTTCACTACTGGAGGCCGGTGAGTCCATCGCCCCTTTTTTCTGCATCCGCCTCGGGAGCGGCCCTTGCTGCGTCACCAGATTCCTACCCCGTAGCGGTGTTCGCGGTCCCATCGAGTGGCTCCGCGGACTTCCCGCTACTTTACCCAGGTGGAGGTTGTAATGAGCAGTCTTTCTGGTGAACAAGCGATTGCTTCGCAGAGAACCAGTCTCGAAACGCTGTCCGATTTGTGGACCAAGGCATTTGGCTGCATCGAAAAGCTGACTGAGCTGAACTTGCGGGCAGTCAAATCGACGCTCGCCGAAAATCAGGCAATCGCAAATGTGGCGTTGTCAACCAAAGACCCGCAGGAGCTATTCGCATTGCACGCAAAGCGGGCGCAAGCTGCGATGGAAGAAGCACAGTCGTACTGGCGGCATGTGAGCAACATCATGTTCAACACACAGGTCGAACTGGCCGCGAGCGCTGAGGCGCAATTCAATAAGCGCCTGCGTGACACGCAGGCGTTTGTCGACATCGTCGCAAGCAATGCACCGGCCGGAAGCGAAGCCGCTGTGAGTGCGTTGCAGTCGGCGGTTACGGCTGCCAGTGAGGCGACTGGCGCGACGATTGAAGCCAGTAAAAAGGCCGCCGAGCAAGCACTGGAGATTGCGGAAAACAACGTTCACGCCGCAGCTTCCTCCTCAAACAGGATGTCGAAGCAGGCCGTTGAACAAGTCAAAGCTGCCACAAGAAAATGAATCTTCATCGACGCGCATTGTCGATGCGTGTCGGCTGCGCCGAATGCGAGTAGGTAACGCTGTGCTTAAACTTTACTGAAGCCGGGGCACTGCGTCACCGGCTCCGTGAGCAGCGGTAGCTCGCTGCAGTGCTGCGGTTCGCTGTTCGGCGGCGAACGACATACTTAACGCAGGTCCTCGTTCTGTGGTCGTGCAACCTGGAGCCGACTGCGGAAAATCGACATAGGCCTCACTGTATCTCACGTACGCAAGCCCTTTATGGAGAAACGTGAGACGTGCCCGAGCGCGAGCCAGCTTTAGCCCTCTAGTGAAAACGGTGAGCCGCCAGTGTTTTCCTCGAACCACTGAAACGCGTCTTCAACGCTGATAAAGCTGACCCGCTCGCGCACGGCCATGAGCGTTCTGACTTGCTCCTTAATGTCGGGAGGTGGGCTGCAATACGCATTGAGTACTGCTTTTCCCGCAAGTACCCGTTCCACTCTTACGTTCTCCAGCGCGAGCGTAACCTTGAAAAAGCCGCGCGAGATAGTGTTGTTTGTAAGGCTGTCGTCCGCGACGATGACTTGTACCGAGGTATCCGAGTCGGCAGCATCACCCCACAGGGTCGCGGTATCGGTCAAATCCGTGCCGATAAGTTCGCCAGCACGGGAATAGCCGTCCTGCACGCTGGTGACGGTTTTGTGAATCGGGTCGATGAGGAACGATACATCCACAAGCGTCTCTCCGTCAGGCCAGAGGCTATGCGGACCATGATACACGCTGAGGCTGTGCGCGAAACCGTCCCGGCTGGCAGCGCGTTGCTCTGGCACACTGGCCATAAGGGTCGAACACGGCTTCCGCGGTACCTACGCTGGTTGAATCTCATACAAATTGAACCAACACGCAGGTAAGCACCGAAAGTCTTGTCGACATGTTGCAGGAAATCGAGACGGCAGACCCTATCGATTACGCCGACCTGCCGTTTGGCGAGAAGGAACTGCGTCGGCTTGTTTTCGGTTCACTCGTGGAACCCCACAAACCCGTTCAGAAGGACCTCAACGTCGATGACCTTCGCGCCATGTACTAACCTGGGCGGCATATTGTCCCGGCGCAGTAGGGCTGTGAGCCGTGAGTACGCGGCTGACGACGCATCCCCGCGCACCCGCGAAGGGTACTAGCGCACTATCGAGCGGTTTGCCCCCCCGTTTTACCGGATTGACCCACGTACCACAGCAGACTACAACTTCACTGTCACTGCCGAAGTCCCCGGAAAGCGGTCGGGCCCGGTGATTGAGCCGGCGCACTCGAAGCAACGGTTGCAATAAATGTACGGCTTGCGCACCGGATTAAACGCACTCTTCAAATTTGTAGGAGTGGGTTTGGCGACTGGAACGGTGAAGTGGTTTAACGACTCGAAGGGGTTTGGATTCATCACGCAGGACGACGGCGGGGACGACCTGCCCAGTTCTCGGAAGTCAGCGCAGCAGGTTTCAGGACCTTCCCGGAGAATCAGAAGGTCAGCTTCGACGTGAAGACCGGTCCAAAGGGCAAGCAGACCGCAAATATCAAACGGGTCTGGGGAAAAGTCTGCATCTTGGGTCTTACGATGCCCGGTCCGTCTGGCGTCGTACTTTCAAGGCGGAGTCGTGCGAGAGCGTCTGGTGAAAAAGTGCCGCCCGCCACCAAGCGTCGAAATCCGGCATCCAACACGAAGCCCCTGCGGTCGCCGGACTGGCTCTCTTTCTGCTCGCGCGTCGGCTCTTCCCCGTTCCGCCGACGAAACGGTAGGCCGAGCAACAACAGGCGTGGCTGTTCGTGAATAATCTACTGGAGAGACTGCAATGGACAATGTTTCGCGGGAAGAGAAGATTCGTGTGCGGGCCTATGAGCTCTGGCAAAAAGACGGCAGCCCCGAGGAACGCGCCGACGAGTATTGGGAGCAGGCCCAGGCCCAGATAGACGAAGAAGAATACGCGGCCAACGAGAGCGGAATTGAGCCAAAGAGCCGGCTGCCCAAGTGACAGAAACCGGACGCTGAAGAGAGCCCGCCGTCGACCGCCCAGCGGAGCCATAACTCTTGCAGGCGAACCGTTCGGCGGCACAGTGCACGCGGCGCGTCCTTCCGTTGCCGCTGTGCGCCGACCCCACGACGTGCCGGACGCTATCCGGTTTCATCACGCTACCGCATAACGCTCCTGACCGGAACTCGACCTCGCAAATTACACAGGACGCTTCTGTGGCAGCACCGCTGTCAGTAGGCCTTCTTCATGCCGCCGCCTTCGGAAGCAGGTGCATCCATTCCTCCCTTCTTCTGCATCTTAGGGTTCATCTGCTTTTGCGACATGTCGCCCGACTTCCCCATCGTGTTTGCGCCGGACGCGCCAGATGGTGACTCCGTAGTGCCGCTTGCATTCGGCGTTCCCATTCCGGTGCCGCCCTGACCTGCACCGGCGCCCCCAGCACCACTTGTGCCCGCACCCTGCGCATAGCCGGCGCCAGACAAACTCAAAATGAATACCGATAACAGTAATCCTGTCGTAGCAACTCGCATGATGGTCTCCCTCGTGGAGCAAAGCGACCAGTTGCGACCCGGGTCGGTGCAACCGCCGCTGCGTTGATTCGCGCAATTCCCGTGCCGCTGATGACCCTCGCAAAGGTTCCTCAATTTCACCGTTCGCGGTTGGCCGTCCCAAGAACTATTGCGAGCAAGAGCGAAGGTCCGCGCACTGGCATGCGGATGCCGCTGCGCCGCACTGCAGGAGGTTCCCTGGACGCTGCTGTCCATCTTCAAGGCGGTCAACATACCGTCTACAGAATGCAAGTGCGCTGGCGAGAATCCAGGGCGATAACTGTCGCACGCCAACTTATGGAGAGAGATTGTTCACTGACAGGGGGCAGGTGGCATATAAATTTGCCGACCGAGTTAAGCCTTGCTGAACCTTGGACTTCGACTGCGTCGGCACGAGCCAGCAGCCGTCGCATACACTGGCATCAGGCACTGCATGCGATTTGCGAACAACGGTCGTCGTGGCATGCGTGTTGCGCGTCCAAAGGCATCAACCTTTTCAGGAGTACGTGACTGACATCTATGAGTTCTGTCCCCGACAAGCGGCATACGACGCGGTCGCCGGCTGTCGGACAGCCGCACACGCAGCACCCAGTCCGTTTGGGTCGCTGCCTCCCTCACGGAGGAAATCATGACGAATCATCGAAAGAGACAGACACGCGACACGGGCCGCGATGATGATAAAGATGACCGACCAGGAGACACCCCGAACTCCTCTGGCTCGCCAGTGCCCGACAGCGCTGCTCCGGTCTTGCAGTCAGAGGACCAAGACGCATTGGTCGACGAAGACGCGCCGGGATGAGATGCGACGGAAAGAGGCGTTCGCCGAGACGGTACATTTCCAGCTAGGGACGCAGCGAGTAGAGATAGCTGCCAGCACGACCTCTTTGATGGCAACCCTGACGGCTGGAAGACGTATGTCGCCCATATGCAGAAGAAAGTGGGATGGTTTGGGACCGGGCTTCTTGAGATGAAAAGAAGCGTCTCGGACGAAGCGGTGCACGTTGCCGCAGAAGAAGCGAGTCCGGTCGAAGCGTCGGTCGAGGCCACGCCGGCCGCTGAGTGGGATGCGCCCGACGAGAAGAAAGGGTTCGCCTTGGCCCCAGCCAGGGTCGACGTCCTGACGCACTTCTGCTCGTGGCGTCTACCGCAGATTCCAGATTCCCGAGGGCCCGAACTCGGCCTTGGCGACAGCACCCTCAATGACAAAAGCCTGAGCTTCTTCTTGCACAAAACAGTACGGGCTGTTGCCGTAGAGCAGTGGTTGCAAGCCGTCGCTCATGCGTCGAAGGCCGAGATGCGAGGTTGATGCTGTTCGTGTGCCATTTAAAGCTCCGATGGAATGGCCGGCGACAAGACCGGCTCATTTCATCGAGCAACGCACGGACCTGCGCTCAGGACCATCGGCGTGAGCCGTCAGGTCAAGGTATTGCCTCAGATTGCGTTCGGACGCGGAAAAACCTTTCGACGGGAATAATCGCGACTATGCCATCTCCGGCCGGCCCGACGTGCGCGATATCCATGATTGCTCTTACGAGGGTTTCAACGTCCGATGCCTGGGCGAAAATTTCGATTTTGAGGTGCTCGGTCGTCCAATCATCGGCAAACAGGTTTGGATGCGCGCCGAACCCTTTTACCTTGCTAACGGTTATGCCGTGGATATCAATAGCGCCGAGCCTCTTTTCCAGAGTTTGCAGAACGTCCGGCGGAACAACCGCCACAACACATTTAAGTTCCATGTCTTGCTCCTCGTTGACTCCTTGATGGAAGGACGTCATGCGCTGCTACCCCTTCGGCGCCCACCTTGCATCAACTACCTGCCTGAGTCTTCCCTGCATCTCGAACTCCGTCTTGTGTCATCTGATAGTGTATCTCCGCCGTACGTTGGGGAACCGGACAAGTTACTGCAATCCGGTCTTCAAAGCATTGCAAGTGCAACGGCGGCGTATCGGCGTTGGCGAGCGTGATAGGTGCCTGCGCCGGCTTCTTCGGGTCGTTGGCCTCTTTTCCATTGACAGCGACCGTTGCTTCACGCGTAGCCCCCGCCGTTGCACCATATGCGTCGATTACTTTTGCGTATTTGACGGAATTGCCGCTGTGTTACTCAGTGCTGAAGTACCCTGGTTCCACTACCGTCACATGAATTCCCAGTGGGGCGACCTCGATGGCCAAGCACTCGGTGATGCCTTCTACGGCGAATTTCGTCGCCCAATAGCTATCTGGCTGCAACGGAACGGGCTGACGGCAAGCTGGCTGGAGCGGATTGAAGTTGTCGCCGAGGCGCATGAAATCGCTCGCGCGGTCGTAGAGCATGAACTCAACGATGAAGGCGATGCGCGGCCCGAGCAGCTATTTACTTCTGCAATGACGGTTCAATACGCATCTCCCCTTGTTGCCAAAATCTGGAGGCGATGTAACAGTGCAGTCTCAAATCGATGCGCGGATTCGTTCCAAGCACAGACCGAAGATGGAACCGGACACGTACAAGGGATACAGCATTTGGGGCCACGCGATTCCTCAGCATGACGGCTATGCGGCGAGCGGAACCATCACGAAGGGTACGAAGCTCGTCGAGAGCTCGGGTGTGCTCGCGGCGTGTAGAACAGAAGATGAAGCACGAAGCATTGGCGTCAATTGGGCGCACGCGTGGGTGGACACCCACGGCTAACCTTCAGTTTCAAGCGCGCGTGACGCTCTCGGTAGGAACACTTTCCAGCACGCGCCTCAGGCAAATCGCCGATGCTGGGCACAACATTGCAAACTGCGCACTTGCCCGGATTTCAGCTGGCGCAGTGGTCCGGTCTGCTACGACATAGCCGGCCCGTTGAAAGAACTCGGCGGCGGTCGTCGTCAGCAACCACAATTCAGAAATGTCATCGGCCCGCGCAACGTTCTCGGCGTAAGCCAGTAATTGGCGACCCAGTCCTTTCTCGCGAGCATTGTTCGCTACGACCAGTGACCGCAGCAGCGCACTTGTCTCGAATTTCTCGAGACCAACGCACCCGATGAACCCTCCGTTTGCGTCCTCTGCGACCAAGAAGTCGTTGAGTGCAATGGCGGTGATGTCGACCGCCGGCAACCCGTTCTCTGCGAGCAATGCTTTGATGGCATCAAGGTCATCACTTCGTGCGGAACGTATCTTCAAAGTCGACGTTATCCTTGATGGTTTCGGAGGCGATGTCAGGCGGCCATAGGTTGAGTGTGGCGGCTAACTCGCACGGCAACGAAGAACGCGATTGCTGACAGTATCGAGACGAGAAACACCGTCCATTCGACAGCTACATAACCGTGAGTGAAGCTCCAGATGCTGGCGGCGGCAATCGGCGCTATCCCCTTGGCGACATTCGAGGGGAACGAGAGCATACCGCTGAGCGCGCCGTAGCCTTCTGTCCACATCAGGTCCTGAACGATGGTGCCGCGGAGGATGGTCATCATGCCATTCGCAGCGCCGTAGCAGAGCGCGAATAGCCACAGCAGCGCGGCCGAGTGACCAGCAGTTATCAGGATAACGGTCGAGAGTGGGAATAGCGTCACGATGATGATGCCCACGGTACTAACATGAACCGTTCGGCCGAAGGTGAACCAGACGGCTCGTGCGGCTACCTGAGCCGGACCGATGAGCGCCATGGTTGTTACCAGCACGGCGTTGGACACGCCGCGCTCGACCATGAGCGGCACGAGATGAAATGTGAGCGCAGCGAACGTCGCGTAGTAGGCTGTGAAGCACACCGCGAGCGCCCAGAAAATCGGCGAACGAAGAGCGCGACGGGTGGCCGCATCATTCGCCAGCTTTACCGCCCCGTTGGTGGGCCGGGTACCCGGGTCAGCGCGCGAAGAACGGATTGCCAGCACATGGATAGGTAGAGAGACAATCAGGTTCAGGGCCGCGAGGACAACGAGCGATGTTCTCCATCCCACCGAGCCAACCAGCAACTGCGTCAGCGGAATGAAGACCGTGCTGGCGAATCCAGCGACCAGCGTGACGAGCGTGATTTTGGTTCGGAAGCTTCGCGGATACCGGTGCGTGACGATGGCGAAGACGGGGTCGTAGAACGTGGCCGCCATGGAGATGCCGAGGCCAATCCATGCAACAAAGAGCACCGTCAGCGACTGCGCGCCGGCCCAGAGCAACAGCATGGCTGCGGCGATGACTGAGCCGACAACCATCACCCGGCGTCCGAGCCCGTGGTCAATCCAGCGTCCAATGGGATAGGCAGCGAATCCGGAGACTAGCAGCCCAACCGAGAGCGCTGCGTTTGTCGCCGTCCTGCTCCAACCCATGGTCTGTTCCATGGGCACGACTAGCAGCGAAAAAGAATAGTAGACGGAGCCCCATGAGACGAGTTGCGCCAGCGCCAAGGCCCAGGTCACGAGCCTGTCGTGACTGTCTGCTGGTGCGGTCTTCTCGCTGGCGTTCTCGTCGCCACTCGACATCGTGCTCAATTTTTTCAGCCTCTCATCTGGCTCAGTTTGTTGGCAGTGCCGCCGCCGGTGCGAAAAGCGTCGCAGCAAAAGAATGTTGTCGAAGCGAGTCTGTGCGCGATGACAGCGGCGACCCGCTCGTGAAGCTGGTCCATACGGCGTGTGTCGGTGGTTTGAGGTGTGACCTGTACGGAACCGAGAAAGCCAATTCCCTCCCGATTGCTATATCGCTGAACGCGTCTCGCAACCAGCCGCTCCCGCAGGCTTGCCAACGCCCCGATGACGCCACTTGCCTCACGGCGGGTGGTTAATGCGACAAAAAACTTCGAGCCCTCGTCAGCGAGACAATTGCGGACTCGCAGCAACGGCGACTTCCAGTCACACGGCGGCCACACACGGCTGAGGACTACCGCATCCATGACGAGGACAGCAGCCGACGAGCCGTCTGCAGCCAGGAATCGCGCAAGTTCGAGTTTCTCGTCAACCGCTTCTGTCAACGCAATCGCTGAAGTCGCGTACCCGGTCTCCATCTGAAACGCCCGCGCTACGTCTGCCGGGAGGGACGCACAGCCTGACTTCCTCAGAGCGCACCCTCCAGCAGACTGTGTCGCTGAGCCAGCAGCTCGCCCGTGTGCCATCAGCATGAGGAATCCTCGTGTAGAGCGGCAATGCCACCCTCCCGAAACTGGCAGGAGCGATTCAGTCGCCATCCGGTCTTCGTTGTCCATGGCAGCCTCCTAATTTTCATATTTCCAGAATACCGGAAATGTCATAGAATGCAAGTAACGAAATGATGACGGTCGTATTCGGCAGGCGCTGTAAAGCAGCCTTGAATCGACCAAACGCCTCCATATAATTGGAAATGTCAAATAGCAAGGTAACGAGATGACAGTTCATGCAATCAATGGCGACCACGGCTTCCCGGCCGCCAGAACAGATTTTTTCGACACCGATATCGCGGCACGCCTCGGCATGGCGGGGCAGCCGCCGGCAAGGATTCTGCTGCTCTACGGTTCGCTGCGTGAGCGGTCGTATTCGCGGTTGCTCGTCGAGGAAGCCGCTCGCCTGTTGCAGACGTTCGGTGCGGAAACGCGGATTTTCGACCCGCGCGGTCTGCCGCACGCAGACGACGTCGACGTTAAGAACCATCCGAAGGTGAAGGAACTGCTCGAGCTGTCGCTTTGGTCAGAGGGGCACGTGTGGTGCAGCCCGGAGCGCCACGGCACCATCACTGGCCTTATAAAGACGCAGATTGACCACTTGCCACTCGTCAGCGGCGGCATCCGCCCCACGCAGGGTCGCACGTTGGCTGTCATGCAGGTCAGCGGCGGCTCCCAGTCTTTCAACTCGGTGAACCAGCTTCGTCAGCTTGGCAGGTGGATGCGGATGTTCACCATCCCCAACCAGAGTTCTGTCGCAAAGGCCTTCGAGGAGTTCGAAGAAGATGGCCGGATGAAGCCGTCGTCCTACTACGACCGCCTGGTTGACGTGATGGAAGAACTCGTGAAATTCACGCTGCTGCTCCGCGGCCGCGCCGATTATCTCGTCGACCGTTACAGCGAACGGGTGAAAGACGGCCGCCCGCTCGACCCCGCGACCGACCTGGCTTCCCGGGCAATCGCTGACCATTCCCGCAAGGAACTGCAGGCGAGTAACCAATAAAGGACTGTGATGGCAACCTTGGATTCGAAGTTAGCGGTCAAGGCGCTCGCGGCGCTTGCGCACGAGACCCGTCTGGCGGTGTTCCGCCTTCTGGTGACAGCCGGCCGCTCGGGTATGAGTCCTGGCGCCATCGCTGAAAAGCTCGGGCTCCCTGCGCCCACGCTGTCATTCCACCTGAAGGAGCTCGCGCACGCAGAGCTCATCGAAGGCAAGAGTCAGGGGCGGTTCATCATCTACTGCGCCAGCTACGACCACATGCAGACGCTCATGGATTTCCTGATGGAAAACTGCTGTGCGGCGGAGCAAGCAGAGCAATGCGGCTGCGCGACCAACGAAACGGAGGCGTAAATGAAGCGATTTCACGTACACGTTGTTGTTCCGAAGCGAAAGCGTGCGTTTCTATAGCAGCATGTTCGGCGCGGAACCGTCAGTGCTCAAGGACGATTACGCGAAGTGGATGCTCGAGGACCCGCGCATGAACTTCGCCATCTCAGCGCGCGGCGGTGAAACTGGCGTCAATCATCTCGGCTTTCAGGTCGACAGCGACGAGGAGCTGGCCGCTCTTCGCGAGCAGGTGATTGCCGGTAGTGTCGCGGTACAGGACCAACCTGGCGCCCAGTGCTGCTACGCCAGCTCGAACAAGTACTGGACGCAGGACCCGGCTGGCGTGCCGTGGGAGACGTATCACACTCTCGGTGGCATCCCCATGTTCGGTGCGGACAGCAGGCAAACAGCCTCTGCCGAAGCGAGCGGGGCCTGCTGTGCTCCGGTCACTTCGATTCCAGCCGTGATTGAGAAAAAAGTCGGCTGCTGCTGAAACGGCAGCAACAAACCAAACGGCCGCCCAAGGCGGCCGTCGCAGGCGCAATTCTCTTCCGGCTTCGCATGGAATTCGCTTCAGGCGGGACGGGTCGCCCAGCGGCGCTGCGCTTTCACATCCGATGGCGCACCGTATCTGGGCCGAGATATTGGCCTTGAGTTCCGGTCACGCGGGAACCGGCTTGCACTTCACCTTCTTTCGGGGCGCGCATGTCGCCGAATCCACTCCCTGGCAACAGTTTTCGGTGAGGAAACCGACCAGGTCGTTCATGTGTTCGATTTCCGGTGCGTAGTAAACGAAGCGGCCTTCCTGACGTGATGTCACCAGTCCGGCGTGCGTCAGCTCTTTCAGGTGAAAAGACAGCGTTGCGCCGGCAAGGTCGAGCTTCTCCTGGATAACCCCCACGGTCAGCCCCTCGGGCCCGGCTGTCACCAGCAGCCGGAAAATGCTGAGGCGCGTCGGTTGCGCCAGTGCGGCCAAAGCCGTGATTGCGTCTTTTTCCTTCATGATGTGCCGTTCGTTGGGACTGTACGATGATTCTAACGCCTGACGCAGCAACCGCGTCGCTGACGATAGGTTGCTTCAGGTCCGTTCTCAGGGGCCAGCCTCGGCTCAGCATGGGATGTCATCGAAACGAGGTTGCTGGCCTCTAACATTTCCATTATATTGGATATATAGATATATCATCCTGAACCACAACCCATTCCGGAGAAATTCGTGGTCGAATCCCGAACCTACAATGTGCTGTTCCTCTGCACGGGCAACTCCGCTCGCAGCGTGATGGCGGAAGCCCTTCTCGCCACATTGGGACAGGGCCGCTTCCATACATTCAGCGCAGGAAGTCATCCGACCGGAAAGGTCAATCCTTTCGCAATCGAACTGGTTACGAAGACGGGCTACGACGTGTCCAATCTGCGTAGCAAGTCTTGGGACGAGTTCGCTGAGCCGGATGCGCCGGGGATGGATTTCATCATCACGGTGTGCGACCAGGCTGCTGGCGAAGTATGTCCCCTTTGGCCCGGGCAGCCAGCCTCAGCACACTGGGGCTTCTGCGACCCTGCCGCTGTGGAGGGCACTGATACCGCGAAGCGCGCCGCATTCGAACAGGTTTTCCAGCAGATTAAACATCGCGTCGACGTCTTCCTCAAGGTACCGCTGGAGACACTTGATGAAGCCGCTATTCGTGCCGAGTTGCGAAGGGTCGGCGAAATCGACGTCTCATCCATCGGCGTGGCTCAGTAACTGATTCGACGCGTATCCATCGGCTTATCTGCTTGAGGTTCGACATGAGCGACAAGGTCTACAACGTCCTGTTTCTGTGCACGGGTAATTCGGCTCGCAGCGTGCTTGCTGAAGTTCAGTTAAATGCGCTTGGCGGTGGTCGGTTCAAGGCCTGGTCTGGCGGCAGTCATCCGAAGGGGGAAATTAACTCGTTGACGCTGCAGCTTCTTCAGCAAATGGGGCTTCCCACGGAGGGACTTCGGAGCAAGTCATGGGATGAGTTTGCCGCTCCCGATGCGCCGGTAATGGACTTCGTGTTTACCGTATGTGACCAGGCGGCCGGTGAACAGTGCCCTGTCTGGCCGGGCCAACCGGTCACTGCGCATTGGGGCGTTCCCGACCCGGCAGCCATTGAGGGCTCCGACGACACCAAGATGCGCGCCTTCAAGGATGCGGCAGCAACGCTGCGTAAGCGGCTCGAACTCTTCAAAAGCCTTCCGCTTGCCTCGCTCGACCGTCTTGCGCTGAGGAAGGAAGTAACTGATATCGGGAAGTCACCACTATGAGGTTGCGTCATGCCATCGTGGCCGAGTTCCTAGGTTCGGCACTGCTTCTGGCAACCGTCGTGGGCTCCGGAATCATGGGCGAACGACTTGCCGGCGGCAACGTGGGAATCGCGCTCCTGGCCAATACCCTGGCAACTGGCGCAGGATTGGTCGCGCTCATCGCCACCTTTATCAGTATTTCGGGAGCACACTTCAACCCATTGGTAACGCTCGCCGAGGTCTGCCTTGGCAAACTGCGATGGAGGCACGCAGGTGCCTACGTCGCGGCGCAAGCCGTCGGGGCAATTGCGGGCGTGATAGCTGCTCACGGAATGTTCGACCTGCCATTAATAGAAGCATCGCGGCACGTGCGCACTGGACCGTCACAATGGTGGAGTGAGGTTGTCGCTTCGTTCGGCTTGCTCACGGTCATTCTGAACGTCGCAAAACGACGAATTGAGTTTATTCCGGTTGCGGTCGGCGGCTACATCACTGCAGCCTATTGGTTCACGGCATCCACCTCGTTCGCGAACCCTACTGTGACTATTGCGCGCTCGCTCACAGACACCTTTGCTGGCATTCGACCTGTCGACGCGCCCGGATTCATCGTCAGCGAATTGGTTGGCGGCGCTCTCGCAGTATTCCTGTTTCGTTGGATGGAGCGTTCACATGACTCATCGGGAAGCGCACCTAAGGCAGTTGAGGAGAAGGAAGCCGAGGATGATGTTGGGCGCTTGCGTGCAGGCAATGCTGAACAGATTGGCGAGACCGAAATCCCTGACGCGCGGCGGCGCTAACTCCAATCAGGTGACACGGACGCTCTCTCACCACGCCAGCCCCACTTACTGGCCAATGAGGACCTGAGGGCTGATTACGACGGCGGGAACAGGTTGATAAATCACGGCGGGAGGCTGGGTAACATACCCGCCTTTGCATTTGCTCTTTTCTTTGTATTCGCCGTTTCCCTTCCATTTGCGTTCGACCTTACAGCCGCCGTCCCAATATTCCTCCTTGTAATCGCCACCATGTTTTTTCCAGGAGTCAGCGCGGGCGCCAAGGGACACCACTGCGAGCGGGACCGAGAGCAAGGCGCTTGCCAGCAACAGGCGGGACGGTTTCATGGCGGGTGACGGAGCAGGTTGTAAGGTTGTGAGGGTAGCCTTTGGCCCCTCCGCCAGGTGTATCAAAGAGTTACGGTCGGTAATACTCCGATACCACTCCGCAACGCGCCCGCTTCAGCGACAGAGCAACAGGTACTTCCACGGTGGTGATTTGCCTGCACTCACAAAGTGGGCAAGCGCTCGAAGTTGTCAAAGCGGGCAAACGGTGGCGGCACCTCGGTTACCTCAAGCTCGTCGACAAGCGCTGCGGACATGCCCTCGCTGAGCCAGGCGCACATCTCCGCCAGTTGCTCTGGCGAGCCCTGCAGCATCGCCTCTACCGAACCATCCATGCGGTTGCGGACCCAGCCGGTGACGCCCAGTTCCTTCGCGCGACGTACGCAGGCCTCCCGATAGCCCACGCCTTGCACCTGGCCACGGACCTGAACCAGTCGGGTCTCAAGCGGTTCGTCCTTATCGTGAGATTCCATGGGCGTACTCCGGTTGCGGTTGATGCGCCTGCGAGGGTGTTCAATGAAGCGGTTCGGCTGCAATCGCATGTTTGCGCATCTTCTCCCACAGGCTCTTCCTGGAAATGCCAAGGGCGTGGGCGGTCTCTGAAATATGGCCCTGGTGCTGCAATAGCGCGGCGCGAATGAACGCGTTTTCGCAGGCGGCCATGTAACCGTCGAGCGGAGTATCCATATCAAGCGCTGCCGCAGCCTGGGACCCGTCCTCCTCGAAAATATCGGAGGAGAAAAGCATGTTGCGGGAACACACGATGCATGCGCGTTCAAGACGATTCTGCAACTCTCGCACGTTCCCAGGCCAGCCGTACGTTGCGAGTCGCGCTTCGGCAGACGGATGAAACAGTTTCGTGGGTTCACCTAGCCGGTTGGCGATATCGCGTACGAAGCGGTGCGCAAGCCAGAGGACATCGTCGGGCCTGTCGCGAAGTGCAGGCATGCGTAGCTGGAGGATGTTGATGCGATAGAAAAGGTCCTCCCGAAACTTCCCTACCCGGACCAGTTCCGCGAGGTCCCGATTCGTTGCGCAGACCAGCCAAAAGGTGGTTTCGAACCCTCTCTCACCGCCGACTCTCGTGACGCGTCGCTCCTGCAGCGCCCGCAGCAACTTCACTTGCATCGACAGAGGCAAATCGCCTATCTCATCGAGGAAGAGCGTGCCACCCTCGGCCTGCTCGAAGTAGCCTTTCTTCTGCCGCTCTGCACCAGTGAAGGCTCCTCTCTCGTGGCCGAAAAATTCGGACTCGAGAAGCGTCTCCGGGACGGCGCCGCAGTTAACTGCGACAAACGGTAACGCCTCACCAGGTGCATGCTGATGAATGAACCGTGCAAGCACTTCCTTGCCGACACCGGACTCGCCAGTAATCAGAATTGATTTGGCACGGCCGGCGATTCGCGGCACGAGGTCTGCGAGGCGCCTCATTGCTTCGGACACGCCGAGTTCGCTCTGGGCCGGCATGGCCTGGTCTGGAATCCCCGTTCCTGTCAGAAGACGGACCTTGTCGACCAGTGCGCCAATGTCGAACGGCTTCGTGATGTAGTCGGCAGCGCCGCTCTTCAGGAGAGACACCGCCGTGTCGACCGACGCGTAGGCGGTGATGAATACAAATGGCGGCACGGATATGTGCGTGGCCATTGAACGTGAAAACAGTTCTTCGCCTGAAATGTCGGGCAGCCGGATATCGCTGATGACGGCCTGATACGGCCGGTTCTGTAAGGCATCCAGGGCGGATTCACCGTCAGTGTGCCAGTCCACGTCGAAACCCTCCAGGCGGAAGCGGTCGGCCAACGACTCCCCCATGATGGGGTCGTCCTCGACGACACAGATAAGCGTTGCCGACATGATGCTCTCCCGCTTCATGGAGAATTAACCGGTAACAGCACTGCAAAACACGTTCGCCCCGGTGCGCTATCGACTGAAATTGTGCCACCAAGCTGCGTCGCGATTTGATAGCTTACCCACAGGCCGAGGCTGTACGAGCGCCGACCCTCGGCTATGGCGACCGACCCAAACGGCTCGAACAGGTGCTCCATGGCCACGCCGGATATGTGCTGACCCGTGTTCGATACCGTAATTTGTAGTCCTAGTCCGTTGACTGCGACCAGGCAGTCAACGCGTCCGCCAATCTCTACGGCCTTCACTGCGTTGAGCAGCAGATTGAGAACGAGCTGGCGCACCAGATGCGCGGGAAGTCCAATCGCCTCGTCCAGTTCAATTTCCCAATGAAATGCTGCCTGCTTTGCCTGTATCTGCGGCGCAATCAACAGCTTCAAATCCTGCCAGTCCGACAGGCTCATTGCCGGCGAGTCGAGGCGAGCCTCAAACAGTAACGCGCCGACCGTGGCGCGAATTTGGGCAAGACCGCGTTCGAGCAACCCCAACGTCTTTCTGGTTTGGGCGTCGGGTTCACCATGTGTGTTGAGTGTGTCGATGGCGTTCAGCATTCCGCCGAGCGGATTATTGATTTCGTGTGCAATGCCCGCGGCGACCTGGCCTACAGCCGCCAGTCTCTCGGAGACGACCACTTCGCGTTCCAACGCCTGTTTCTGCGCCAGTTCGGCGAGCATCGCCTGGAACTGCTGTTCCAGTTGACCTATTTCGTCGTTCCCTTGCGCTGTGATACCCGCGCCGACTTTTTCAGGGTGCTCCTTCCCAATGCGGCCCATGGCGGCCGTGAGGCGTAGGAGCGGTTTTGCCATCCGGTCGCCCCAGACCCAGCCCAGCGGTATGAGCAGCAGCAAAGCCGGCACCGTAGCCACGGCTAGCTTGAGCAACGTTGACCGTACACGGTCGTAAAAGATATTGGCGTCATAGACCAGCACCACATAGCCGAGGCGGCTTCCGTCGTCCGAATTCACCGGCATGCCGGCGGTGACGTCGCGGCTTGCGAGTAATCCCGGAAAGTCGAAAAAGAACGGGTCGCCTGAACTGCGTAGATGTGAGATGACCATACCGAATTGTGCAGGAAGCTGGGTGACCGGCCGCTGGACAGGTTCCTTTCGGGGAGAGGTCGAGGCGTACACCCGGGCCTTCGAGTCGAACAGAACGATTTCTTTCAGCGGATTCGAAGGCTCCCTGACTGCCACCGGCGTCCGTATCACTTCGAACGCGCGCCACAGGTCGTCCTTGACCATCGGGTCCCGGACCGACAGCGCGAGAACGCGGCACAGATTCTGGGCGCTGCTTTCAAGGTCATTTCTGGCATCGGACACCGCAACGCTTACGAGCGCGAAGGTCACGAGTATCTCCGTCAGCAGGATGACTGCGCTCAGCGCGAGCGGAATCTTGTAGCGGTAGCTGAGATGGGACAGCATCTGCGCGGCCCTATACCGGCCCGGAGTTCAGGATGGCAACCAGGCGGCGTATGCCGTCGAACACCTTGTCGTCGTCAGGCACGAAGCCATCAAGGTTCAATCGCTGCAGCACATCCCGAGCTGCAGGCCGGTCCTTCATTCCGAGCAACGCACGCTGGATACGAAGAAACGATTCGTCGTCGAGCGAGCGGCGCGCCACAATCGGCGGAAAACCATATTGGGGAGAACGCCACGCCACCCGCACCTCGCGGGTGCGCTCCGGGTACTGCTTCTCGATGGTGTCGTAGACGTACCCATCAATCTCGCCCGCATCCGCAAGTCCCGTTGTCACGGCATCAACGACTTTTCTGTGCGCATATGTGAAGAAGGACTTCTTGAAAAAGCCGGTCGGCCGGATACCCGCCCGTATCAGCTCAGTGGTCGGGACCAGAAAGCCGGAATTGGATTGCGGGTCGCTGAATGCGAACACGCGGTTTCGAAGCTGCGTGACGTGAGTGGTCTGCGTATCGCTCTTGGGGACAATCAGATATGAACGATAAAGCGGCTTGCCCTGATAGTCCGGTATCGCCATCAAGCGCATCGTTTGTGAGTTGGTGACGTATGGAAACCCGCATACCCATGCCACATCAAGCCGGTTCTCGGCGAGAAGGTCGTCAATCTCACGATAGCTATTGCGCTGCACAAACCTCACTTCAGCGCTGCACATCTCTCCGAGTTCGCGGCTCCAACGGTCGAGCAGGCTGATTTCGTTATCGAGGAACACGGCAGTCGTGCCGAACGCAACCGTTGGGATTTCACCGGCAGTCTCAAGCTTGAAGGACGAGAGGAGCGGGACGCTTAGCGCGAAGCGCAGAATCTGCCGGCGCCGGATGTTACTAATTGGTGACATAACGGCTGCCTCCCCATCACGAACCGTTACCGAATGGTAATGGCGTCCCTCAGGTCTGCTGAATTTGAATCCTCTTGGCGCAAGCCTTCCGGCGGACGTCGGACCGCATGGCATACCTCTTGCCGTTACGTCGATGCTAACGACTACACGAGCAAGATTCAAGCGAGGAGGAGACCATGTCCGAACTCAAAATCCGGCGTCGCACATTCCTGAAGCTGGGCGGCGGCTCGATTGCCGCAACCGCCGCTTCTGCCTTGGTACCCAACGTGGCCTCGGGCGCAAACCCCGTGGATACCAGCAGGACGAAGCTCCCTTATCCGAAAAAAGCCGTTGGTCAGGCGGGACGCATGACGGTCAACGCTCCGGTCACGTTTGCCTATCCTGATGCAGCGTCGCCGTGCACAGCTCTCAAGCTCGGCAGCCGTGTACCAGGCGGCGTCGGACCCGACGGGGACATCGTCGCCTATAGCACCATGTGTACGCACATGGGCTGCCCCGTCGTCTACGAGCCGACGACGAAGGTCTTCAAGTGCCCCTGCCACTTCAGCATGTTCGACGCGGAAAAGGCCGGACAGATGATTGTCGGGCAGGCCACCGAAAATCTGCCGCGCGTGCGCCTTCACTATGACGAGAAGACAGGCACCTTGTCGGCAGTCGGCATGGAAGGCCTGATATACGGCCGCCAAGCCAACGTTCTTTGAGTTCGAGGAGCTGAAAATGCCTACCGAAAAGGACCGCATTGCGCTACCGCCGGTCACGGCCCAGCGAACCAACATGACCTGCCACTTCTGCATCGTTGGATGCGGATATCACGTGTACAAGTGGCCGGAAGACCAGGAAGGTGGCCGCGCGCCGAATCAGAATGCGCTCGGCGTTGATTTCCGCAAGCAGGTGCCGCCACTCACACTCATCATGACGCCTGCCATGGAAAACGTGGTCACTGACCGCGACGGCTCGCGCCACACCATCATGATTGTCCCGGACAAGAGTTGCGTCGTGAATAGCGGCTTGAGTTCGACGCGCGGCGGCAAGATGGCGATGTACATGTACGCGGCTGACGGAATAACCCAGGAGCGCCTGAGACAGCCGCGCATCTATCTAAGCGACCAGTGGGTCGATACGACATGGGACCAGGCGATGGCGCTATATGCCGGCCTGATGAAGAAGGTGCTCGACAAGGATGGTCCGAGCGGTATTGTCTTTTCTGCCTTCGACCATGGTGGTGCGGGTGGCGGCTTTGAGAACACGTGGGGTTCCGGCAAGCTGATGTTTACGGCGCTACAGACCCCGATGGTCCGCATCCACAACCGCCCCGCGTACAACTCGGAGTGTCACGCGACTCGCGAGATGGGTATCGGCGAACTGAACAATTCATACGAGGACGCCGAACTGGCTGATGTCATCTGGTCCATTGGCGCGAACTCGTACGAAACGCAGACAAACTATTTCCTCAACCACTGGGTGCCGAACCTGCAGGGCGGGACGCTCGACAAGAAAAAGCAACGCTTCCCAGGCGAAGCATTCCCGAAGACCAAAGTCGTGTTCGTGGACCCGCGACGTACGCCTACCGTCGCGGTCGCCGAGCAGGTAGCCGGAAAGGACAACGTGCTGCATCTGGATATCCAGCCGGGCACGGACATCGCATTGTTCAACGGGATTTTTACCTACGTGGTCCAGCAGGGATGGATTGACAAGGACTTCATCGCCGCCCATACGAATGGGTTTGACGCGGCGGTCCAGGCCAACAAGCTGTCACTCGACGAATGCAGCAAAATCACGGGCGTACCTGTTGAGAAAATCAAGACCGCAGCGGAGTGGTCATATAAGCCGAAGGGGCCGGGCCAGCTTCCGAGAACGATGCATACCTACGAAAAGGGCATCATCTGGGGCAACGACAACTATCTGATTCAGTCGTCGCTACTGGACGTTGCTCTGGCCACTCACAATGTCGGACGGCGGGGTACCGGTTGCGTACGCATGGGTGGGCACCAGGAGGGCTATACGCGCCCACCCTATCCGGGCGACAAGAAGATATACATCGACCAGGAGCTCATCAACGGCAAGGGGCGGTTGATGACCTGGTGGGCGTGCAACAACTTCCAGACTAGCAACAACGCACAGCAACTACGGGAAGTGGTCTTGCGTCGCTCGCAAATTGTGAAGGATGCGATGCAGCGCGCCCGTGGTGCGACCTCGGAACAAATGGTCGACATCATCTACGATGCGACGACGAAGGGCGGGCTGTTCGTCGCGAATATCAATATTTACCCGACCAAGCTCGAAGAGGCCGCGCACCTGATGCTGCCTGCGACTCATCCCGGCGAGATGAATCTGACGTCGATGAACGGTGAGCGCCGCATGCGCCTGTCCGAACGGTTCATGGACCCGCCCGGAAGCGCGATGCCAGACTGTCTCATCGCGGCGCGCGTCGCCAACGCGTTGCGCGCCATGTATCAGAAAGATGGCAACACGAAGATGGTCGCGCGTTTTGACGGTTTCGACTGGAAGACCGAAGAGGACGCGTTCAACGATGGATTCCGTCGTGCCGGGCAACCGGGAGTGGAAAAGATAGATAGCCAGGGCGGCGATACCGGAAATCTGGTCACCTACGAACGGCTACGCGTTATGGCTAACAACGGGGTGCAACTGCCTGCCAAAGCGTGGGAAGGCGGCAAGCTGGTCGGTACCGAGATGATGTACATGGACGGCAAGTTCGATACGCCAGACGGCAAGGCCCAGTTCAAGCCTTCGCCGTGGCCGGGTCTGCCGAAGACGGTTGCTGACCAGAAGGGCAAATACCGCTTCTGGATTAACAACGGCCGCACGAACGAAGTCTGGCAAACGGTGTACCACGACCAGTACAACGAATTCGTCCGCGCTCGTGACCCGATGGCCTATATCGAACTTAACCCGGACGATGCGCAGGGGCTCGGAATTGCCGCTGGCGACATCGTCGAGGTCTACAACGATTTCGGGTCTACGTACGCGATGGCGTATCCGGTCGTCGAACAGAAGCATGACCAGACTTTCATGGTGTTCGGTCACATCAACGGCATCCAGGACAACGTCACGACGACATGGACGGACCGCAACATCATTCCCTACTACAAGGGCACGTGGGCGAACATCCGTCGCGTCGGGTCAATGAAGGATTACAAGCAAACGGTCAGCTTCAAGAGTCGCCGTTATACATAGGTGACGTCGGCCGGCGCATTGCCGGCCGTATTCTTTCTGAGCCGGCGGCTATCCGCACGTGGGAGTGGCGCTGCGATGAAGGCATTTACGCTGGGGCGAGTCATTCCGCTCGTGGAAGTCAGCGCCGCTGACCCGGCTGAGCGCAATTTGCTTGCGTCAGACTCCGCGGCAATGGAGTTGCCGCTTCGGGACACGCGCCATCGCCCATTGCGAGACCTGCGCATTTCGGTTACGGACCGCTGCAACTTCCGTTGCGTCTACTGCATGCCGAAGGAGGTGTTCGACAAGGACTATGCGTTCCTGCCCCGACGCGAACTGCTCAGCTTCGAGGAAATTGAGCGCGCTGCACGGGTGTTCGTTGGCCTCGGTGTCGAAAAGATTCGACTCACGGGTGGAGAACCACTACTGCGAAAAGACCTTGAATATCTTGTCGACCGGTTGGCCACGTTACGGACGCCCCGTGGCGAAGACGTCGAATTGACGCTGACGACCAACGGCTCTCTGCTAAGTCGTAAGGCGCAACTGCTGCGGAACGCGGGATTGAAGCGCATCACAGTCAGTCTCGACTCAATAGACGAGGCTGTGTTTCAACGAATGAATGGCGTCGACTTTCCTGCCGCATTGGTGCTGGAGGGAATCGACGCTGCACTGCGTGTCGGCCTCGCTCCGGTCAAGGTTAACATGGTGGTGAAGCGCGGGGTGAACGACACGCAGATTCTGCCAATGGCACTCCACTTCCGGGGAACTGGCGTGGAAGTCCGTTTCATCGAGTTCATGGATGTCGGTGCGAGCAACGGCTGGAACATGGGGTCGGTGGTGTCTTCATCCGAGGTTGTTCGTCGCATTGACGCGGCGTTCCAGCTCTTACCAGTTGGTCGCGACAAGCCTTCAGACACGTCGGTTCGATTTCGCTACGCTGATGGTCAGGGAAACATCGGCGTCATCTCAAGCGTCTCACAGCCTTTCTGCGGTGACTGCACCCGGCTGCGGTTGTCGGCGGACGGCCAGCTCTTCACCTGTCTGTTCGCCTCTCGCGGCCTGGACATACGAACGCCAATGCGAAACGGACACACTGATGAAGCGTTGCGCCAACTGGTCGCTTACCTTTGGAGACGGAGGGCCGACCGCTATTCAGAGCAACGTGGTAAAAGCAGCGTCACGGACGACCGGTCCAAAGTCGAAATGTCGTTCATCGGCGGTTGATGGCAGACGGCCGCTCTGCTGCCATTCATCACAGAGGTCGAGGGTGATTATTCAGTCGGTCCCTCCGTGAGCCACTTCTACAAACTACTTCACACGATGTCCCTGTTCGTCGACGACCACCTCACCGTCCTCTTTCACGAAAGGCACCGTGCTCGTGTGCAACCCGCTGTTATCGCGTCGGTGGCAATTCAAGATGTAGCCTATACACGATTACCGAGTCAGCGAATGGGATACCACCGGCATAGTGACGAGGAAGCTACGTACTACTGGCCCTTTTGCCTTGAGCCGCCAAGTCCACTGTTGACGTCGCTGTTCGCGCCGCTATTTGTACCCTTATTCAGACCGTTGGTCTTGCCCCGCTCCGTCCGGGGGATACTGCGCGCCGCGCCGACGCCACTGCCCGTGACGTCGGGAGCACCGTAGCCCGTCTCGTTCGGGGTCTTCATCAAACCGGCGCCGACGCCGGGTGTCGGGAGCCCGCCAGCGCTGCCGCCGGCTTGTGCGTATGTGATTGCCGACAGTGCCATCGCGAGAGCCGAAGCGAAAAACGTCTTAGTTATATGTTTCATGGCTAACCTCCATGCAAGCGTCTGCCGCTCACATGAATAGGCGCCGCAAGGGGCGTGCCTTGTGTCGCTGAATCTTCGCCGTTGCCAAGGCAAACAGGCCACGAAATCGGCAACGGACGCTCACGCAATGCGTGATGTCCGGAAAATACCGCCCTCACGACGGTCCTTCGCCGTGCCTGGCGCTCCGCCGCGTTCTGCATTGCAGCGAGCCGCTCGCAGGCTCTCGGCTCTCGTGGGTTTCTGGTATGGATGGGCGCGTGCTTCGTGGGAATTGGCCCGTCATTTCGGCGGGCCAATTCCCATGTACCACACGTGAAAAATCGCGATAGAGTTTTCCTGCTTACCCGTTGACCAGGAAATTGGCCGTGCTCTCATGCTCTCAATTGGGAGTTCAAGCTGAGGTTCGCTCAGTTTGCCTTCCAGCACCCATTGGCGCTCACTTTCCGATAGCCGGTTAATCCGGAGTGTGCCGGCACCTTGGAGTCCGTTGAATTTTCCTGTCGCTCCGCTGACTTCCCACAGGCCGTTAAAAGCAGAACGTGGCTCGCCGCGTTTGCCTGGCAAGGTTATCTGTCGCAGTTGCGTCTTCAGATAGAGTATGTCGCCGGGGCCACCACTGATGACAAGATAGCCGGTTCCTCGACCATTGGTTTCAGGTCCCAATTTCACCTCGTGGAATCCCCACTCCTGCATCGTCGCGGCGCGAAGCATGCCCTCGCTTACCATCTTGCCTGAGCGACGCACAAGCGCGGCATCTCGATTGCTGCCGTCTGCAAACACCAGTTTCGTGTATTCATTGGGCAACCCGGTTCTTGATGTCAAACCGGATTTCGGCTGCGAACGGCTTTGCTTGAGTCAATGATTGGGTCCCGGCCACGCCGCCTGCGGGCGACCCCTGAGTCAACAGGCTCGATTGCAACTGAATTTGCTGTTGCTCGCCTTCCGTCGCCTGCGCGCGCACAGCATCCAGTCGACCTCCCCCCTCGAACGTCTGCCTGCGGCGAACTTTCCGACAACTCGTCGTTGTTCCACATCCGGAGGGGCAGAACTGTAATGACAGCCCAGTTAGCGATGTCCTGCACGACGACATAACAGCGGTCGTCGACCACCCGCCGCCCTCGAACAGCGAACCGCAAAATCCAGCACATGCCAGCTCCTCTATCTGTCGTGCATTTTGTAACAACACCGACAGAAGTGCCTAGGCCGGCCCCGGTGCGCCCACAGGAAGCGCAATACGTCAAAGTCTCCCTGAAGCCGCTCGTTGAGGGCGATAAGTTGCTCTAACTGTTATGCGAGCGGGTCTTGCTTCTCGCCTGACAGATGACGTTGGCCAGCCGAGGGCCGAACCGCGCAGGGCACCGGGGACAACTCGCCCAACTAGTTTAGATAAGGGAGGCGTTCAGCTGGCTCGGCGCCAAGCAACCGCAGCAGCACCCGTCTACGGTCAGCGCAAGCGTGGCGGTCGCCATCTTCTGACGCGATGAGATGGACTAGCCCCGCTGCTTGGAGGGCGATGACGTCCGGCGTTACTGCGTTCGTCTCGGCCGACGCATTGCGCAGGCGCAAGAGAGTCGCGAGCTCCTGCGCACTCAGCGTCACGGGGTGCCTATGAGCACGATGCGTCGAAGCGCTGCCGTAATAGTGTTTTGCTTCCATGACCGTGTCGTCCCTGCAAGTCGTGTTATGGAGCCCAAACCCATCGGGCGAGCGCTGGTTTGAAAAATGAATTGTGGCCAATCCAAGCGACGATAGGGGAAAACATGCGGTTTCCCGCGTAACTTCTTGTAAGTGCTGACGCGACCAGCGCCGGCCGCCTCCTGGAATGACATTCTGCTTCGTTGCAGCCAACCGCACTGTTAGCGAGCGCACAAGCTGTTGGTACATTTGCCTCCGAGAAGCTCACACGACCGCCGCCAAAATCGTGTGCAGCTCGACCGGCAACACAGGTCGCCAGCACACAGGTGCTCGAACGCCTGCTAAAGCAGTGACTTGTTCAATTTTCCTGATATCTGCCTTGCTTCGCGTCCTCGAGCCCTACGAGCGTGCTGTCACCACCCGCGCGCCTTACCTCTCGAACAGAGTGACCCATTAGTCGCCAACGCCTCTTGAGCGAGTTCTTCCTTCCACGTCGAATTTCTCGCCAACCACGCTTTCCTGGGCCCGCATGTTGCACGCCGGCGTTGGGCCGCACGTTGTTGTTCCGTCCTCCGCAGTGAAAGGGCCCGCAATTTCCTGATGGCTTACAACACCGTGAAGGCGGTGACCCTCTTCGGTCAGCACGAATCTAACGTCGATGATGGTGGAAGCGATGGGAGCGGTAAACGTAATGTGCATGACGCCCGTGCAGTTCGGGAAGACGGTGTAAGTGCCGGTTTCGCCCGTATCAAATCCGGTCGTCGGGTCGGTCAGTCCGGGCCGTTTAAACCCGTCACTAGAGACGTAGTCAGACCGGGTGAAGGCACCAGTGCCATCAAACTTCTGGATAAACACTGCGTCAACGATGTCGGGAGTGGGTATTCGGTGTGGATTGCCGCCTGCGTCGAAGAAGCCGATGAATTCGCCACGAAGCGAAAAACCATAGAGGCCTTTGAGCGTCGCGTTCGAACACTCATCTTCTGCACGCGCCGTACTACTTACGGTCAGCAATGCGGCGCTTGCAAGCACCGCCCCTTTCCAGAAATTGCGGTTCATTTTTCATCTCCTGTTTGCTGGTTAATAGGCCCGTGGACGCCGCCCCGGCCGACCTGGGTATTTATTCGGGGGCACCGGTGGCGCGCAGAAGGGACGGGCGGCATGGAAGCCGCCCAAACGCGGACATGGCTCGACACTTCACTGGCGGGATGCCTCGTGAGCCACACGACAATATTAGGAGGTTGCGTCGGACTTTCCGGCCAAGATTCAGCCGGATTCAGGAGATTGAAAGCGGAATGTCATAGCGCTGATACACGCTGTTCTGGGAGAATCTGCTCCCCGATTTCCGCTTGCCGGTAGCGAGAGAAATCTATCAAGCCTGTCTCAGCCATCTGTTCAATTCAAGCTGCTTCAGACCGGTGCGCGCCCGCATCTATGTGCGACGTCTTCTGCCTGTTGCTGCTAGCCAACCGGAGCCTGCGAGAAACCACATTAGCATTCCTCAATTCCACGCGTCGATAATACGCAATGCGAGCGGCTAGTTGCGACGGCCGGGTTCACCCCCTCCAACACTACCGGGTCGAGACAAACTCCTTCGCCTCGCATTCCAGCAACGGCTGACGGGAAAGCAAACCGGGTCATCGGCATCAAGTAGAACGACACCGTGCATTTGACCAGAAAAGGCCAATGGCCCGTATGCGCCCAAACGCGTCGGGATAATTCTTACGCAGCGCCGATAGCGCAATCCGCGTCGCTCGCCACCAATCCTCGGGGTGCTGTTCTGACCATCGGTGCCTCGGCCTCGATATTTCCGACGGATGGCGAATGGTCCCAACTACATGTCCATCTCTGGCCGCTTTCGGACGGACTGCCGCGACCGGTTTCGATTCTGACGACGCGCGTGGGTCAGCTCATGCACCAGCACCGCCGGTTGGGTCCGGACGGAGTGGCGTCTGCAGGAGCGGCGACGGCCCCCACATCTCAACCTTGAAATTGGTCGCGAAGGTCCGTAATTCCTGCTCCAGCGCGCGCCATGGCCCGTCTGCGAACGTCGCCCAGTCGATTGTAGACCTCCAGCAGGTGGTCGTTCGAATCTGCGGGGCGCCGAGCATATTCCGGTTCGCGCGAAGTTCGACCAGACCTGGCTGCTGCACAATCGTTTCCGCCGCCTTCCTGGCCCATTCGGCGTAAGACTCCAGATTCACGCCTGGCTGCAGGTCGTACGTATTCGTCACCTCTATCATGGACGTCTCCTCACCGATGGAGTTGGGTTTCGGCAGGCACATGTCCACTGCCAGTCCGCCGGTATGGCATTGCGCCGCGTTTCTGATACTGCCTTCGTTCGCCCCAGTGGGTCAAGCAGCGTTTCCGTGACAAAACATCGAACTTGCTCTCGGAGAAGGCCGGAAATGGGACACGTGGGTTCTCGTCGATTCATACGGATATGGAAGCTGAAGTTGGGTATCCGCCGACCAGTCCGGATTTCGTCAAGCCGTTACCGCGGTGAATCTTTTGCCGCAACGAGCCGTCGCGTGAGTTCAGAATGTACGTCGTCCGCATTGAAAAACTCGTTGTCGCGATGTGCCCGCTCTACTGACGCAAGACCTCGCGCGATAAATCCACTTTGGAAGCGACGGCGAGAGACGCATTCACGCAACGCAGTCTCCATGAACTCTTCAAGCGACTCGTTCTCACGAAGGACGCTCTCGACTGCCATCAGGAGCTCTGGGGCGACACGAAGCGTCGACAACATGGTCTTCTTCATAGGATACATAGACTCCCCTACCACACGCGCGAAGCTCGCACGCACAGCGCTCAGTCAGTTGCCTGCTACCAGCCAAGCAGGGTACGCAGCCGTGCCATTAACCAGTCCGTTTCAACGCGCTCCGTCCATCCTTTGCGTTCAATTGCTCTCCTCATGCCGTTTAGCGTAACGTCGCGTGAATGCTGAGGATACTTCGCCGCGTCTTCAAGGGTCTTTCGAATGAGCTGCTGCGCGAGGTCTTCGCACATATCCCAACGGACCCACCGCTCTTCCGCTGTCAAACCGACGATAAGCCTGCCGTCAATCCAACGCCCCGCGAGTTTTGGCTGCGTTCCCGACAGCAATGCAGGTGTTGGGTCCCAGGGAAAATCGTCAGGTACCTGCGAGGTCAATCGTTCATCGCGATGGCGCCTCTCAGCATCGCGCATCAGTTCGCTGACGCTTATGACTTCAGCGAGTTGGTCCCATCGCAGGGCAGCGCCCGACGCCGAAATGTGGCAATCGCGACGTTGCTCAGGGGTTGCCACCCACAGTTTCGAGAGTCTTCGCAAGGGGACTTGCAGTCTGCCTCCGTCTTTCAGGACGACGTTGATGCAATCCTCGTCCGCGGTCACGCCGATTGCTATCGGTCGAATGCGACATATCATTTAACACCCCCCCCTAGCGGCCTGCGCTCAGCGCAAGGAGGTGAGCGATGACTTGCTTCGCGACGTCGACAAACGTTTTGTGCTTGCCAGCCGCTATTGTTTGCGAGTTGAGCGTAGAGCCTGGCGCAGCTACGATTCGGATTCGAACGAGCTCGCCCACGACAAGGATTTGGACGCAAGCTTCGGGTATTGGCGTGGAATCCCCAACCGCTTGTTGCTCAACGAAAAGCGTAAATATCCGAGCCTCCGGATACGGGCCCAATGGCCACTCGTATCCGTGCGAGTGAAGCGCTTCTGAGGCGCGCTCCCACAATGGTCTCCGCGGGTCAATTTCCGCCATCGCTGTGTACAGCCGTTCAACATCGCTCGGCTCGCGTTGGTGCTCACCCTTATACATCTTAACGATGGTGCGTGACCATTCTGCTGCCCAGGCCGCGGCTATCCGTCTGACTGATTTGAAATCAACGTCGTCGTCGAGCATCTCAACGGGACGGCGCCCGCCCAAGCTACCTCGCGGCGACGACAGGAAACCAAGTCGGCTCATCGGTTCAGCAGGAAAGATGATTCGACAAATTGTCTGCAACCGCTTGCGATTCAGCGACGGGTCGGCCAACAACGCGGGGAAGTATTCAGTCTCATCGACGTCGACGCCAAAGACACTCCCTTCTTCTATTAGCCGCGCCAGGCGCTTCTCTCTTACACCGATGCGTTTTTTGAATTCAGTCGGTGTCAGCAACTCCTCGCTTGCAATCATGTCACGACGTGCACGAAGCGCTTGCTGCCATAAATGCTCTCGCAATATGTCGCCGCCTACGTCTTCACCCGCCTCGAGGTACGATTCGCGAACAATCTGCTCGATGCGAGCAATCACCTCGTCCGGTAACTTCTGGAACTTGCTGCGGTCCACTGTGGAAAGTCGGAATTTATTAGCGGCGATTTTGCGCACAAGCGATGATGCGACGAACTGAGGAACGTCGAATTCGCTGTCGATACGTCGCATCGCGATGTCCCAGCCGCTTTCGGTCATACGTGCCTCACGAGGCTGAAGTCAAGATAACTACGCGCTCGGACCATTGCTCGTCGGTCGCTTGGTTCCACCCTAAAGTAAGGCCTCCCACGGCGGGATGGTGCACGTGCAAAAGACTTCCGTCGGCGGACCGGTGACGCTCGCCCGTCCACATGTCGCTCACAAGAACCACGTCGCAGATTTCCTCCGCGTCGCTGTCTGCTTCCTGCAAGCGACGCAGAATGTCTCGTACTTTCATGGGTGCAGCTCCTTACTCCGATGCGCGCCGCTTCGTTCGTAGGTGATAAACCTGCTCCCCAGAGAAATTCGGCGCGTAATACGGCGACGCCCCGTATCTACCACCGAAAGCACTGGCACCTGTGTGGTCTTGCCGGCGTTGTAATCGCGGGCCAGCTTGCCATGAGCGACGTCAATTTCTAACTTGCGAAAAACTTCCGCTGCTATTTCCTCGAACGTAGCGGCCGGCGCAAGCTCCCGCGTAAATTTATTGAGCCGCGTTCTGACGTAAATTCCCACGCCGACTCGCACCAGCCTTTTGGTCTTGACCAGATTGGATAGGACCCGGCTGAGTTGCGCCGGACTACCGAGGGCGGCAAGCTCCGAACGAAGAATCACAACGCCTTTCCTGCGGGCAATGGAGCGAGTCACCCGGTCTTTGAGTTTCATGTCGAACTTTTTGAGCCCATATCGTTGACCGCCGGCGCACGCGCGGTTGACAACGGCATTCATACTCGCACCTAGAGCAGCGTTACTTCGTCTGCTGCGAGCAGCACAACTAGGACTCTTTCGTACGTGACGTGCTCGCAGTTAGTACGAAGCTCGCGATGTGGCTCGCCCATGTACAGCATTTCGTATGGACGGCCTTTATCAACACCTTGCTCTCGAGTCCAACCGACACTGCTCGACGAGATAAATCTGACCTCCTCGGCGTACTGTTCCCTATCGCCAGGCGGCACAAGCATAACCGCGGCACTTGGGTCGGCGTTGCGCAAAAACTCCATCAATTCGGCTATCGTCATGATGCGAGGTTTCCTCCTTAAACTTCAGCTAGCTGATGCTGGCCCGCGACGAGCGAAGAACGAAATTGTCGCTGTGTTAATTTGCTCCGCAAGACGACAAGCGTCATCAATCGATACCGATGGCACAAAAGGCGATGTGCTGTTGGCCCACTCAGTCAGCTGTTCTACGACCTCGCGTTCCGACGACGACGCGTGTAATGCCGTCAAGCCAGCGTCGACCACATCAACACTCGGATGCGTCAGTCCGTCCAAGCTCATTCCATTGGACTCGGCCAGTTCGCATAAGCAGAAATAGATGGACTCGAAGGTGCATCTGAATCGCGAATGTGCTGACAAGCCAGAGTCGTGCGCGTCCCGCAGATACGCCGCACTGTTGGCAAGCCGTGGACGGTTGTCGTTCTGCTTGCTCATCTCGTTCTCTTTCGCCGTCGTGGCCGCGCTAGCTCGGCAGGTACGCCCGAAAGCCGCAAATCGCGTGGCGCCGATGCCGCTGCCAGGATGAACGCCAATGCATTGCGCTGCTTCGCTGCCTTCCCGGTAGGTGCGTGCAGCAACGTGTCCAGGAAGCATTTGCAGAACAGCTTTTTGATGCGTCGCTTGAAGTTGTTGGTAGCTTGCTGGCAGAACTCACGTCGATACTGCTTGCAGTGTCTTAGGAAACGGCGCCGAAAATCCCTTGAGACATCCGCGAGCGCAAATTCAAGCGTTCGGTCGGTCTCTGTGCCCACCCTAAGAGACTCCTTGCGGGTCCGCCTCATGTCCGACCACCATCGGCGGATGCTGCGGACGTTCGAGACTCGGACAGCAATCCAGCAGTACCGAACAAAGCGGCCAGGCGTTCGGCGAACAATTTTTGGACGTCTTTGTCGCCAAGGCCCACGCCCGGCTGGCAATGCACCAAATGTCCCTCGACGCCTTCGAAGCCCTCACGCATATCATCAAGTGCCATCCACTTTTTGATTCCATGTCTCCGCACATGTCGGCGAACCTGTTGACCACGAGGTATCTCCCGCCACGCTCCTAAGAAATCCTCTCCGCGACTGAAGGTCGAGCCAACCACTCGTGCTCGAAGTGAAGCAAATGGCAAGCTGTTGAGCGCCGCTTCGAAGCCGATTGCTTCCACCCAACTTGTGGACAAAACGATTTGCAATGCAGGATATGGCGCCAGCATCGTTTCGAGCACACCAGCGAACTCAAAAAAGCCGACGGTAGGGTCACTGGGAACAATGCCAGCTGCAGTCACGTATGCATCGCAAGAGTGAAGGCAGTTATCGAAATCGACATACAACACGTCCGTATCGCTATCCAGTTTTCGCGGAGCACCAGTAATGCCATTAGGTAATTCATGGTCCATCATCCGGTTCTCCTATGAGGGCAACGCAACCGCCGAAATGTTGTCCGTGATTTCCTTGAGCATTTTCAGGTCGAGCAGAACTGTGCGGGGCTCGTTGATAGCAGCAGCGTCCGCCACACGGATAGCGGGCTGTAGCTTGCCGCGGGTTGGGTGCGCGACGACGAGGCGATGAAGAATCGCGAGCCGCTCATCTTTATCGCCTGCTGTCACCACTTCCACGAAAGCCGCGTAGGCAGAGATGCGTAACGCGGCAATGGGCGGACGAACGACCTTTGCATCTATTCCGTAGGAAGCGAGGGTTGTTAGTACGTCGTGTGCCATATCGCACCATAACGCCAGCTGAATGGCAGCCCGAGAAGGCAGCGACTCAATGTCGTCAACTTGTGCTGACAACCTATCTGCCTTCGCGTAGTAGTCGTACTGCTTGGGCTCGCTCATCTCGGTCGGATACCCACGCGGCGCATCCACTGAATTGAAGAGGAAGTTGACACCGGCCCAACGGTCGTCGCTTGCAACCAGCTCTTTTTCGATGGCTCCGGATATCTGTGCCAATCGCGCAAAACCTTCCATTTCCTCGTAAATGACACGCCGAATGCATGCGCGGTGAATGGAACTTTTGCTCATGGTGAGTGGCACGGCGTTGCGAATAGCAGCTTCGTGTCCCTTCATCTGCTCGACTACTGGCAGCAATACTTTTGACAACGGTGCCGTCAACCCGGCCTCGATGTCCAAAGGCAACGGATGAAGGATTGCGTTTGGCTGCTCCAGCGGCTCTGTAGCATCGTCTCGGGTGTCCTTTCGTCTTCTTCGCCTCGCCAAACTACGAGACAGGATGTCATCAAAGGACAGGTCATCGTCGACGCGAATGCACCGGTCTGAACGTGAAACCATCCGGACCCCGTCCACGACGATGTCGCTGTGAGCAGGAACCCGGCCATGCATCCAGACATCGATGCTCGCGCGGTGACGACGAAGCAGCCATCGCAGGTCGTTCGTCTGTGCGAATAGTCGCGCGTTCGCTCTCCGGTCTTTACGCCCCGGCCATCCGAGTGGGTCGACATCTTCAGACCGGTAATGCGCTACTGCCTGCAATGGTGCACGCACTGGCGAGTTGTCCGAGATAACTACCGTTGGTCCATCGAAGGGGACATCCAGTTGTGCGTTCAGCCAGCTCACAGCTTTCCTGTTCTCAACGAACGAGATTGCAGGATGGAAAGCTGTCGCCTCATGCCGGGCACGAGACGTAGGGGACGGAAGGCCCGCTTGTCGGCAAAGCTCTTCGGCATGCTGGCAATTGAACGGGTCATCCCACCACGACGATGCGTCGATATTGAAATCAGGACAGCCGGCAAGACATTCAGCAACTAGCGAAGGTCTCCAATCGTCAAAGGAACACCACAGAGTCGTGCCTAGAAATCTCACGCCTTGCAAGACAACCGCGTCCTTTTCCAACACGTGCACAGAGGTCCGTGACGCGAGAGATTGGGCCAGTATGGCAGCTTGTGTTGCATCCCGTCCCGCCAGCTCACTTGAGCCCAAGACATAGATTGTGGGCAGGCCTGTTGCCGCTAGGGCCGGGATTGCTGCTTCAAGACTCCCAAGACCTCCCGCAACAACTAGGACGTCGCAGTTTTTTACGGCAGCAAGCGATTCACGGCGTTCCTCTACGGTTGCGCCCGCCAGCAACTGGATGCGTGGGAACGGGTCGTCGCGGTACAGGCGCCAAAGCCCTGACGAGGTGGCCATCCTTCTCTTCCTTAAATTTGAGGGGTGTTGAACCCACTAAAACTGGCTTAGGGCGCTCACCGCCCGAGCTCAAATGCATAGGCGAAATCTACCCAGGTGTATGGAGTTTGTCTATATAAAGTTAGTCTATATAAAGTTATGCTATACGGAGTTGACCGTAGACTAACTTCATACAGCATGGGACCATCGGCGCCTTAAAATCTCTCTGGCTATCGATGACGTCTCTGGCCGAACGTTTCGCCCAAAATCTCAAGTGGTGTCGCGAGGAGCTCGGATGGTCGCAGAGCGAGCTGGCGAGCCGGGCAGAGGTGGACTCGACGCTGATAAGCCGTATTGAACGGAATCTGGTTAGCGTTTCTCTCGACCGCGCTGCCCGATTTGCTCAAGTTTTAGGGGTGGAATTGTCGGCGCTGCTTGATACCCCAAAGGGTACGAAGGTCCCGTTTGGCATTCACAGCCTGGGCACCATTTCGAGCGCGCAAGTTATGGCAAATGTAAAGGCAATGCGGGAGGCCACCGGCCTCAGCCAGAGCGTCGTAGCCAAACGGGCGACTCTTCAACGGGGCCACATCTCAGTCCTCGAGAAAGGCGAGACGAAACTGTATTTGAAGACACTAGAGAAGCTTGCAGCGGCTCTTAAAGTCACGCCCGGGCAGCTTCTCTAGTCGCTGGGACCAGAAAGACTCAATGATGGGATTGGCATCAGGGCAGTGCTACGCCTGTGGTTTGGACCCAAGTGTTGACGACGTCGACGCGCCAGCGAAGAAGCTCCCTGTCGCGTAGTTCGGCGCGCGGTGGAAGCAGCCAGGGGCGGTTTTTTGCTCGCAAGATAATGGCGCGCGGCGAAAGCTTCAAAAGCTCCGCGAGTTCGTAGGGGTCGAGATAGGTTGCTGTTTGGCTGTCGGCATTCGTCATGCGCTTTATAGCGCGAGGAATTTAGACACTGGCCCCTAATGACCGCGGCGGCAGCCGTTCGATGTTGCCGGTCGGCGGCGAAAACCAATCCGTCTGGTACGGCGAACGGGTCATCGCGCGGCGTTGAGGTGGAGGGGTTTTGATGGCAAGACTGTGACCTCAAAAGGTTGCTCAACTATTACAGAGCCTCGCGCTCACTCACATCCAGCCAAATAGTTGCTTTTTGGGGGGCATAATCATGGGCTGCATCCAGGCGCAGACCTGCCACACCGGACGCTGCCCGACCGGCGTCGCGACCCAGGACCCGGTGCGTCAGCGCGCGCTGGTCGTGCCGGACAAGGCCGACCGCGTGTTCAATTTCCACCACAACACGCTGCACGCGCTGAAGGAAATCATTCAGGCCGCCGGACTCAGACATCCGGCGGAACTGCGCGCGCATCACATCGTGCGGCGCGTGTCGTCGCATGAGGTGCGCCTGATGTCCGAGCTGCTGAAGTATCTCGAACCGAACGATCTGCTCAACGGCAACTATCGCTACTCGCTGTTCGAGAAGTATTGGCCGCTTGCGCAAAGCGATTCGTTTTCGGCGAAGGCGGAGCTGGCGGCGACGTAATCGCCAACTGCCCCCGCAACGACACAGGGCCGCCTATCGCGGCCCTGTGTCGTTCAAAAACCGCGCTCACTCGCGTCCGACCCCGCAAAACGGACACCCCCCTGCCTTTCCGTTAAAATCTCAGGTTTAGCACTTCGCTCCACGGCCACCTCGCGCGCTTCGGCGCTGCGCGGCACGGCCTCATGCCCGAAAGGCACTTCATGCTCACGTTTCAGCAAATCATCCTGACACTGCAGTCCTATTGGGACAAGCAGGGTTGCGCGTTGCTCCAGCCGATCGACATGGAAGTCGGCGCGGGCACGTCCCACGTCCACACGTTCCTGCGCGCGATCGGCCCCGAGCCGTGGCGCGCCGCCTACGTACAACCGTCGCGCCGTCCGAAAGACGGCCGCTACGGCGAGAACCCGAATCGTCTGCAGCACTACTACCAGTATCAGGTGGTGCTGAAGCCCGCGCCGGAAAACATTCTCGACCTCTACCTCGGTTCGCTCGAAGCCCTCGGCTTCGATCTGAAGCAGAACGACGTGCGCTTCGTCGAAGACGACTGGGAAAACCCCACGCTCGGCGCCTGGGGTCTGGGCTGGGAAGTGTGGCTGAACGGCATGGAAGTGACCCAGTTCACCTACTTCCAGCAAGTCGGCGGGCTGGACTGCAAGCCGGTGCTCGGCGAAATCACGTACGGGCTCGAGCGTCTCGCGATGTATTTGCAGAAGGTCGAAAACGTCTACGATCTGGTGTGGACAGAGTGGGAAGAGCAAGGCCCGAACGGCCCGGAACTGCGCCGCCTCACGTATGGCGACGTGTATCACCAGAATGAAGTCGAACAGTCCACGTATAACTTCGAACAGGCCAATGTCGATCTGCTGTTCACGTTCTTCAACAGCTACGAAGCGGAAGCGAAGCGCATGATCGAAGCGCAGATCGCGCTGCCCGCCTATGAGCTGGTGCTCAAGGCCGGCCACACCTTCAACCTGCTCGACGCGCGCGGCGCGATTTCGGTCACGGAGCGTGCGGCGTACATCGGCCGGATTCGCGCGCTGTCGCGTCTGGTCGCGCAGGCTTACTACGATTCGCGTGAAAAGCTCGGCTTCCCGATGCTCGGCAATCCGGTGCACGGTGTGCCCGGCCTCACCACCGACGAGCAAGATGCCGCAATGCCCGCGTGGGCGCCGCCGCTGAAAGTCGAGCGCAAGATCGACCAGGACTGACGAGAACATCAATCAATGACTCATCCCCATCAAGCTACCCTGCTCGTCGAGCTGCTCACCGAAGAACTGCCGCCGAAGGCGCTCGCACGTCTCGGTGACGCGTTCGCCGAAGGCATTGCGCAGCGCCTCGCAGCGCGCGACCTGATCGACGGCGAACTGTCGTTCGAACGTTATGCCACGCCCCGCCGCCTCGCGGTCACCATCAAGAACGTGCGTGCGGTCGCGCCGGAAAAACACGTGCGCGAAAAAGTGCTGCCGGTTTCTGTCGCGCTGGACAAAGACGGCCAGCCCACCGCACCGCTCGCGAAGAAACTCGCCGCGCTTGGCTTCCCCGATTTTTCGGTGAACGACCTGGAGCGCGCACAGGACGGCAAGGCCGAATCGTTCTTCCTGCGCTATGCAGCACCCGGCGCCACGCTGGCCGAAGGCCTGCAAAGCGCGCTCGACGAAACGCTCGCCAAACTGCCGATCCCGAAGGTCATGACCTATCAGCGCCCGGACGGTACCAATGTGCAGTTCGTGCGTCCGGTACATCGACTGACCGCGCTGCACAACGACGAAATCGTGCCGGTCACCGCGTTCGGCATCGACGCCGACGACACCACGCTCGGCCACCGCTTCCTCTCCGAAGGCTTCGTGCAGATCCAGCATGCGGATGCGTACTCGGAGACGCTGCTGCACAAGGGCCACGTGGTGGCGAACTTCGCCGACCGCAAGGAAACCATCCGCACGCATCTGCTTGCGCACGCCAACGGCGACCAGGTGGTGATGCCGGAAGCGCTGCTGGACGAAGTGACGTCGCTGGTCGAATGGCCAGTGGTCTACGCGTGCAGTTTCGAGGACGAGTTCCTGCAAGTGCCGCAGGAATGCCTGATCCTCACGATGCAGACCAACCAGAAGTACTTCGCGCTGACCGATGCGAACGGCAAGCTGCGCTCGCGCTTCCTGATCGTGTCGAACATCGAAACGACCACGCCGGGCGATATCGTCGAAGGCAACGAGCGCGTGGTGCGCCCGCGCCTGGCCGATGCGAAGTTCTTCTTCGAACAGGACAAGAAGAAGCCGCTCGCGGATCGCGTGCCGCTGCTCGCCAACGTCGTCTATCACAACAAGCTTGGTTCGGCGCTGCAACGCGTCGAGCGTGTTGAAGCGCTGGCCGGCGCGATCGCCGGGCTGATCGGCGCCGATGCTGCGCTCGCAAAGCGCGGCGCGCGCCTGGCCAAAGCCGACCTGATCACCGACATGGTCGGCGAATTCCCCGAGCTGCAAGGCACGATGGGCACGTACTACGCGCGCCACGACGGCGAGCCGGAAGAAGTCGCGCTCGCGTGCACGGAACACTATCAGCCGCGCTTTTCGGGCGACGCGTTGCCCACCACCGCGACCGGCACCGTCGTCGCGCTGGCCGACAAGCTCGAAACGCTGGTCGGCATCTGGGGCATCGGCTTGCAACCCACCGGCGAAAAAGACCCGTTCGCGCTGCGCCGCCATGCGCTCGGCGTGCTGCGGATTCTGGTCGAGAAGCAGTTGCCGGTCGACCTCATTGAACTGCTGCACACCGCTCACGCGCAATTCGGCGCCGTGCCGAACGTTGCCGATTCGACGCAAGCCATCTACGAATTCTTCGTGGATCGCCTGCGCGGCCTGCTGCGCGAACGCGGCTACGCAGCTGGCGAAATCGACGCGGTGCTGGCGCTGAACCCCACGCGTCTCGACGACATCGTCGCGCGCCTCGATGCGGTGCGCGAGTTCGCGACGCTGGCCGAGGCGGAATCGCTCGCCGCGGCCAACAAGCGCATCTCGAACATCCTGAAGAAGTCGGAAGGCGCGGCGACCGGCGGCGTGCAGCCCGCTCTGCTCGTCGAGACGGCGGAAAAAGCCCTGCATGCGCAGCTCGAACAGGTCGCGCCGCGCGTGCAGACGCAACTGGCCGCGCGCGACTACACGGGCGCGCTGACCGCGCTCGCCGCACTGCGCGAGCCGGTCGACACGTTCTTCAACGACGTGATGGTCAACGCCGAAGATCCGGCGCTGCGCGCCAACCGTCTGGCCTTGCTCGGCGCGCTGCATCAGCAGATGAACTGCGTCGCCGACATTTCCCGACTCGCCGCCTGAGCCCCGCGCCATGCCGAACAGAAAAGTGGTGATCCTCGACCGCGACGGCGTGATCAACGTCGACTCCGACGCGTTCATCAAGTCGCCGAGCGAATGGGTCGCACTGCCTGGCTCGCTCGAAGCGATCGCGCGTCTGAACCAGGCCGGTTATCGTGTGGCGATCGCGACCAACCAGTCGGGTATCGGCCGCGGTCTGTTCGACATGAACGCGCTCAATGCGATGCATCTGAAGATGCATCGAATGGCGGCGGCGGTCGGCGGACGTATCGAAGCCGTGTTCTTCTGCCCGCACACGGCGGAAGATCACTGCGAATGCCGCAAGCCGAAGCCCGGCATGCTGAAGATGATCACCGAGCGTTTCGAGGTCGATCCGGCGCATACGCCGGTCGTGGGCGATGCAATGCGCGATCTGCAGGCCGGCGCTGCGCTCGGCCACCCGCTTCATCTGGTGCTGACCGGCAAGGGCCGCAAGACGCTCGCGGCCGGCGGCTTGCCCGAAGGCACGATCGTGCACGACGACCTGCGCGCGTTCGCACTCGACTTTCTCGCCGACGCTCAAGAGTGACGCGCCCTGCGCGTCCCCAACCCTCACAGACCACGCCGATGCGCTTCATCCGTTCTTTGCTGCTGCTGATCTACTTCGTCCTGTTCACGGTGCCGTATGCGATCGCGTGCTTCATTGCGTTCCCGTTCTTGCGCGCCGACAACCGCTACTGGATGGCGGCCGGCTGGTGCCGCGCAACGCTCGAGACGGTGCGCTGGCTCAACGGCATCCGCTACCGCATCGAAGGCTACGAGAACCTGCCCGACGGTCCGGCGGTGCTGCTCTCCAAGCATCAATCCGCGTGGGAAACGCTGGCGTTTCCGGCGCTGATGCCGCGGCCGCTGTGCTACGTCTTCAAGCGCGAGCTGCTTTATGTACCGTTCTTCGGCTGGGCGCTCGGCATGCTGAAGATGGTTCACATCAATCGCAAGGAAGGCAAGTACGCGTTCGAATCCGTCATCAGACAAGGCAAGGCGCGCATGGCGGAAGGCGCATGGGTCATCATGTTTCCGGAAGGCACCCGTACGCCCACCGGCAAGCAAGGCAAGTACAAGACCGGCGGCGCGCGCTTCGCGATCGCCTGCGGCGCACCGGTCGTGCCGATCGCGCACAATGCAGGGCGCGTGTGGCCTCGCAACTCGTTTCTGAAATATGCGGGTATAGTCACAGTGTCGATCGGCAAGCCGATCGAGACGACGGGGCTCACGCCCGACGAAGTCAACACGCGCGTCGAACAGTGGATCGAAGCTGAAATGCGTCGCATCGATCCCACCGCGTACCGCGCGGCGGATGACAACTCCGCCGCCGCACCAATCTGACGCGCCCACGCCCTCGCGGGCGTATTGCGCGAAGCGAATCCGATGCAGAAGTCTCCTACGTCGCAGCCCGCTGCGGCGCTCGATAACCGGCAGCTCGATCTCCCGCTCTTCGCCGAGCCGGGGTCGACGTCGTCGTCCCCGTCCCCTTCCGCGCCATCGGCCGGCTCGCCTGTCGCGCAACAGCCGGCCGTGCCGCTTGCGCCGGATGGCAGCAAGCTGCGCAGCCTGGCCATCGGCTCGCGCACGCTGCATTACGCGCTCAAGCGTTCGGCGCGCCGCTCGATCGGCTTTGCGATCGACAGCACCGGTCTGACGATCACCGCGCCGCGCTGGGTCACGCTCGCCGATATCGAAACCGCGATCACCGAAAAGCAGCGCTGGATCTTCACGAAGCTGATCGAATGGCAAACGCGAGTCGAACAGCGCGCGTTGCCGAAGGTCGACTGGAAAGACGGCGCCGAGGTGCCGTATCTCGGCCAGCCGGTGCGTGTGACGCTCGGTTCGCCGCAAGGCACGTTGGCGTTCAGCGCAGCCGACGCGGCGCTACAGGTGCCGTTGCCGTTGCAGGCCGATCCGCAGCAGATCAAGGACCGCGTGCAAGGCTGGCTGCAAGGCGAAGCGAAGCGTCTGTTCGGCGAGCGCCTCGCGATTTACGCTGACAAGCTCGGCGTCGACTATCGCGCGTATGCGCTCTCGTCAGCGGCCACGCGCTGGGGAAGTTGTTCGAGTGACGGCAAGATTCGCCTGAACTGGCGGCTGATTCATTTTCCGCTGTCCATCATCGACTACGTCGTTGCACACGAACTCGCGCATCTGCGTGAAATGAATCACAGCCCACGCTTCTGGCAAACGGTCGAATCGATTTTTCCGGAATTCCGCGAAGCGCGGCAGACGCTGAAGTCGCATCCGCCGGAATTGCTGCCGACGCTTTGAGGTCCTCGCGTCTTTTCTGAAACCGGCGCTTCATCTTGATGAAGCGCCGGTCCGCATGGCGACCGGCCAACACCGGTCACGCCTCGCGACGACTCGCGGCTTACTCCGTGCAGAAGGTTTCGTGCAGATGACGCCACGTCACCTTGCCGTGCGCGTCGAGATCCAGCACCGCTGTCGAGCGCCGCACGTTCGCGTTGCCCGCAGCGTCGCGCTGAAACTCGCGATACTTCACCACCGCGCCCGACGGATACTCCGCGACGATCTCCATGTCGCGGATCGTGATTTGCGAGCCGGGACGCGCGCCGCGCAGCTGCGCGAAAATGTCGCACGCGCCCGCATGATCCAGAGCAGCACCGGACGGCATCACCATCGTGAATTGCGGCGCGAAGCGCGCCACGATCCGTTGCAGCGCGCCGTCGTCCGCGGAGCCGTCGAACAATGCCTGGATTTCAGCGTGGATCTCACCGAGTTCTTTGAAGTAGGGATTATTGTTGTTCATTGCTTGAGCGTGCCCCGCCGTCTACCTCATTTTTTCTTCTGGATGAATTCGATCTTGTAGCCGTCCGGGTCAGTGACGAAAGCGATCACGGTGGTGCCGTGTTTCATCGGGCCGGCTTCGCGCACGACCGTGCCGCCCTGTGCCTTGATCTTGTCGCAAGCGGCATACGCGTCTTCGACTTCGACCGCGAGGTGTCCGAAGCCGGTGCCGAGATCGTACGAAGGCGTGTCCCAGTTGTGCGTCAATTCGATGACAGTGCCGTCGCGTTCGTCCGTATAGCCGACGAAGGCGAGCGTGAATTTACCGTCCGGATAATCGTCGCGGCGCAGCACTTTCATGCCGAGCAGCTCGGTGTAGAAGGCAATCGAACGATCCAGATCCCCAACCCGGAGCATGGTGTGAAGCAGGCGCATTGTGCACTCCTTGGTGCGTGATAACGAGACCGTCAATGTACCCGGAATCAAGCGTCGCTGCAGGGGACGGGTCACACGCGCCGGCGCTCAGAACTGATGCCGCAGCCCCGCCATGAGCCCGAGTTGCGTGCCTTTCTGCGCGAGTCCGATGCCGTTGACGCCTTGCAGTTGCGCGCCGATCAGACCGCCCCGGTACTGCGCGTAATCGCCTTCAAGATAGACGTCGGTGCGCCTCGACAGGTTATAGTCAGCGACCAGTTGATACTGCCATGCCGAGCCATCCTGTTTGGCGGTCTTGCCGTCCTGCAACGTACGCCACACGTTCACCGCGAAGTGCCACGCGTTGCCCACCTGCTGCGTGATGCCGCCCATGATCATGCGACGCCGCGCGAAGTCCGTGTACTTGAGCGCGGCCAGTACGGGCGCGGTGAAGGGTCCGTTGGCGAAGTTCGAAAAGCCGGCGTCGTTCTGATTGACGATGTAGCCCGCCGAGAAGCGTGTCAGGTTCCACGTGTACGAACCGCCGAAGGTCCACGCCTTCGCTGCCGCGCCGTTGACCGAATCTTTCGACTCTTCGTACGCGCCGCCGATACTGAACGGACCGCTCGCCGGTTTGTAGGCCGCAGCCGCGCCGATCTGGCTGCCGTACGAATTGCCCGCGTTGCCGCCGAACGCGTATCCAGCCGAGAAGAGGAAGCCGTTGTATCTCGCCTGATATTGCACCTGGTTGCTGGTCCAGATGCCGCCCGTCATCGTCACTTCCGGCTGGAAGCTGAAATCGTAGGGAATCCAGTAGTTGCTGCCATAGCCGCCGGCCGTGATGCCTTCGATCATCACGTTGTACTGCCGCCCCAGGATCACCTGGCCAAACGCGTTCGAACGCACACCGACCTGCGCCTCGTTGAAGAACGGCAACGTGGGATCGCTCTGCCCGCTGTTGACATAGAAACGATTTTCGAGCTTGAAGAAGGTGGACCAGCCGCCGCCGAGGTCCTCGACCCCTTTCACGCCCCAGCGGCTTTGCGTCAAGCCGCCTGGTCCAAGCCCGATCGACGAGTCGCCAGCCTTGTTCACGTTGGTCAGATAGCGGACGCTTTCGTCGACCACGCCGTACAGCGTCACGCTCGACTGCGCGTGCGCCATCGGGCATCCCAGCGACGCGATCGCCGCGGGCATCAATGCCGCCGCCCACCTGCTTACGTGCTTCATGTCGTCTCCTCGTACCGGCTCCGCATTGCGCGGATCGGGTCGTCGGCGTGGGCGTCGGCGCGCTGCACTGCAGGTGACGCAGTCCGTACGAAAGTCCTGATGAAACGCTGGTGTTCGAACCTTAGCGCGAAATGGCGGCGCTCATACATTAGTCTGACGAAGGTGTTGCTAACGGAGCAAAGGACTTGCAGCCTGTAAGAAGCACGCGTAGAAGGTAGGGGCTTCGGTTTGCGGGCGGGCTAGGTTTGCTATCGTATGATCTATCGTCGCGGCCGCTCGCCCTTAGGCTGGCATCCGCTGCTGAGCGCCGCCCCCGTCACCGCTACCTCCACATCTCGCCGCCATCGACACCCATGAGCACCACCGCCCTGCCCGCACGCCGCGCCCCGGATAGCTTCGCAATCCTCTTGATGATCGGCCTGTGCGCGATCTGGGGACTACAGCAAGTCGCGATCAAAAGCACCAACTCGGCGCTGCCGCCGGTCTTCCAGGCCGGCTTGCGTTCGGCGATCGCGGCGGTGCTCGTGTGGGGTTGGGCGCGTACCCGCGGCACGCCGCTCTTTCGCGACGACGGCACGCTAGGCGCAGGCCTGCTCGCGGGCGTGCTGTTCGCCGCGGAGTTCGTCTGCATCTTTCTCGGCCTGACGCTGACCAGCGCGTCGCGCATGGCGGTGTTTCTGTACACGGCGCCGTGCTTCACCGCGCTCGGGCTGCACTGGTTTGTCCACGGTGAACGGATGCGGCGGATTCAGTGGCTCGGCATCTTCGTCGCGTTTGCGGGGATGGCGCTGGCATTCGCGGACGGCTTCCTGCACGGGCCCGCTGCGCGCGGCTCGGCGCTCGCGGGTGTGGCCGGCGACGCGCTCGGCGTGCTGGCCGGCATCACATGGGCCGCGACGACCGTGGTGGTGCGCGCGACGCGCCTCGCGCAATCGAGCGCGAGCAAGACGCTGTTCTATCAGTTGGCGGTGTCGGCGGTGGTGTTGCTCGCACTGGCGCTCGGGCTCGGCCAGGCGCGCGTGGAGACCGTCACGCCGCTCGCCCTGGTAAGTCTCGCGTATCAGGCGGTGATCGTCGCGTTCGTCAGCTATCTGGTGTGGTTCTGGTTGCTGACGCGCTATATCGCGTCGCGCCTGTCGGTGTTCTCGTTTCTCACGCCGATGTTCGGCGTGACCTTCGGTGTGCTGCTACTCGGCGACTCGTTCAGCCTGCGCTTCTTGTTGGCCGCGCTGCTGGTGTTGACCGGCATCGCGCTGGTCAATGCACCGGCGAAGCGGCTTGCGGCTTAGGGATTGGCGCCGCGCGCGCACGACTCGACGCGCGGGGCGAATGGCGCTCGGCATACGAGCGCGATCCGTGTGGTGTGGCCCGGCGCGCGTGTCTTACCGTTTGCCCGCCACGATCTGCGCCACGCGCACGTATTCGGCAACCGGCACGTCTTCGGCACGGCGTTGCAGATCGAAACCGAGCGCGTCGAAATCCACCGAATCGCGAAACGCAGCCAGCGTATTGCGCAACATCTTGCGGCGCTGCGAGAACGCCGCCGTCACCACTTCGCCCAGCACCCGCTCGTCGACGGGCGGCAGCTCATGCAGCTCGTACGGGATCATCCGCACGATCGCCGAATCGACCTTCGGCGGCGGCTGGAACGCTTCGGGCGGCACGTCGAGCTGCTTGTCGATCACATAGCGGTATTGCAGCATCACTGACAGGCGGCTGAACGCCTTGGTGCCCGGCTCCGCCACCATCCGCTCGACCACTTCATTCTGCAGCATGAAATGCTGATCGATCACGAGATGCGCGAACGAGGTCAGATGAAACAGCAGCGGGCTCGAAATGTTGTACGGCAGATTGCCGACGATACGCAGCGACGCCTTGTCGCCAGGCGCGGCCAGCGAGCCGAAGTCGAACGCGAGCGCATCGCCCACGTGCAGTTCGAGCAGATCGCCGAACTTCGTCTTCAGGCGGCCGATCAGATCGCGATCCAGTTCGACCGCGTGCAGCGGCGCTTCCGGCGTAGCCAGGCGCTCGATCAGCGGTTCGGTGAGCGCGCCGAGCCCCGGCCCGATTTCGACCATGCGCTCGCCGCGCTGCGGCCGGATCACGTCGACGATCGAATCGATCACGCCCAGGTCGACCAGAAAGTTCTGACCGAAACGCTTGCGCGCGAGATGACCTTGGTGCCGGCCCTGTTGCTGTCTGCTGGTGGACATCGAAGAAACGCTAAGAAAGAGAACTGCTTAAGAAAAGGAATACGCGCAATGCACGTGCGAACCACTCGCAGGCCGCGCATGCTTCGCACTGCTGCTCGCCTGCTCGCGCCCGCTCGCGCCGAACACCCGGCCGCGGAACGCGCGCAGCGGCGCCGACTCAGCCCACGCGGCGGTTCTGCGCCATAGACACCGCCGTATCGATGGCGGCAATCAGGCTGCCCGCATCGGCGCGGCCGGTGCCGGCCAGATCGAGCGCGGTGCCGTGATCGACCGAGGTGCGGATGATCGGCAAGCCGAGCGTCACATTGATGCCTTCGCCGAACGTCGCGTACTTCAACACCGGCAGGCCCTGATCGTGGAACATCGCCAGCACGCAGTCGGCCTGCTCCAGATAACGCGGCTGGAACAGCGTGTCGGCCGGATAGGGACCGCGCGCGTCGATGCCCTGATCGTTCACGAGTTTGAGGGCCGGCGTGATGACGTCGATTTCCTCGCGGCCCAGATAGCCGTTTTCGCCCGCGTGCGGGTTCAGCCCGGTCACGAGGATGCGCGGCGCCGGCAAGCCGAAGTGATGGCGCAGATCGTGGTCGATGATACGCAGCGTCTCGACAAGACTCTCGATGGACAGCGCCGCAGAAACATCCTTGAGCGGCAGATGCGTGGTCGCGAGCGCAACGCGCAGCGGACGCTTGCCGGTGCCGGCCAGCATCATCACCACACGCGGCGTGTGGGTGCGCTCGGCCAGGTATTCGGTGTGGCCGGTGAACGGCACGCCGGCGTCGTTGATGGTGCTTTTCTGCAGCGGTGCCGTGACGATCGCGTCGAACGTGCCGGCCAGTGCGCCATCGATCGCACTGTCGAGCAGATCGAGCACGTAGCGGCCGTTGGCGGCGTCCAGCTTGCCTGCGAGCGACGGTGCGCCGAGCGCCCTGTGCTGCATGCGCACGCGCCGCCCATGCGCCAGCAGCGCGGCCCAATCGACACCCACCGCGCGGGCGCGTTCGGCGAGCAGCACCGCGTCGCCGAGCACGGTGAACTGTGCAGCGGGCCAATGCGCCGCCGCGCCGGCCAACGCCTGCGCCGTCAGTTCGGGGCCGACGCCGGCGGGTTCACCGGTCGTGATCGCGATCTGCAACGGCAGGCTGGCGGACTGGGCGGCGCTCGTCATGATGGTTACTGCACGCTCGACAGCGTGGGTTTGACTTCCACATACGCGGTGTCGCGCAATTCGCGCAGCCAGTCGGCGTAAGCCTGTTCCGCCTTGCGCTGACCGATTGCCTGACGCGCCAGATCCATCTGCTGCGACACCGAGCCTTCCGTTTCGCGGCGGCCCAGCACCTGGATCAGGTGGTAGCCGTACTCACTGCGGACCGGTTCGCTGATCTGCCCGTCCTGCAACGAGTTCATGGCGCGCTCGAATTCCGGCACCGTCTCGCCCGGGCTGACCCAGCCGAGGTCGCCGCCTTGCGACGACGAACCGTCTTGCGAGTAGGTATGCGCGAACTTCGAGAAATCGCCGCCTGCGGCGATCTGGTTCTTGATGTCGAGCAGCTTCTGACGCGCTTGCGGCTCCGACATGCCGTCGCCGATGCGCAGCAGGATGTGGCGCACGTGCGTCTGCACGAGCTTCGGCGCATCCGAGCTGGTGCCCTGACCGGCGCGGCGGTCGACCAGCCGCACGATTTCGAAACCGTCGTTGGTGCGGATCAGATCCGGACTGACTTCGCCCGGTCGCATCGTCGACGCGGCCTTGACCAATTCAGGCGGCAGCTTGGACGGCGCGAGGAACCCCAGGTCGCCGCCGTTCTTCGCGGCGTCCGGCGCCTGCGAGTTGGCCTTCGCGAGCTTTTCGAAATTGGCGCCGCCCTTGGCTTCGTTCAGCAGCGCCTGAGCCTTCTGCTGCGCCGCCTCGATGTCGGTCTCCGACGCGTTCAGCGGCGCCTTCACGAAAATGTGCTGCAAATGCAGGTCGCTCGTCTGGCCGGCGTTCGGGCCACGCTGACTGGCGATGTAGTTCGCGACCTCGGCGTCCGACACCGTGATCTTGCTGTCCACTTCCTTCTCGCGCAGACGCGACAGCGTGAGTTCGGTGCGCGCGTCGCCGGTGAACGTGGCCCAGGGCACGCCTTGCGCCTCGATGCGCGCGCGGTACATTTCGAGCGACATGTTGTTCGCCTGCGCGAGCCGCTCGAGCGTTTTTTGCACGGCGGCGTCGTCGATGGTGATGCCGTCTTCTTTCGCCTTCTGCAGCTGGATGCGCTCCAGCACCATCTGATTGAGCACCTGCTGGCGCAGCTGGTCCATCGGCGGTACCGGCGCGTTCTGCTGGTTCAGCCGCCGCGTGATCAGGCCGATGCGCTCGTCGAGCTCGCGCCGCGTGATGACACCGTTGTTGACCACTGCGGCGATGGTGTCGACCGTCTGGCCGCTATTGCCGCCCAGCGCCTGCGCCTGTACCGGCGCAACCGACAGGAAAGACGCCGCGCCGACGAGACCGGCCGCAAGCGTTGCCAAGCGAAGCTTTTTCATGATTGCCACAGATACTCCAATGATGTCGGGCACGCCTGGCCCGTCTTTTCGCATGCTATAAATGATCGGGCGAACGTCATTCGTAATTGGTGAAACGCGACTCCGGCGGCGGCGGCGGGGGCAACGGCGTATAGCCCGCCACGCTGCTGCGGAACGCGGTCATCAGCCCGTTGTCGACGCTCGACAAGCCCTTGAACGTCAACTGCGCGAGAAACCGCGTGCTCGACTGATTCTGCCCCGAGGTGTTCAGACCGTTCGCATAGCGCTGGATGCCGGCGCCGAGCGTCCAGCAGTCGGCGTCGTATTGCATGCCGATCAGGCCGTCGACGATCCGATGGCCGCCCAGGTCGTAATTAAACCGGGCGACGCCGTACACCCGGTGCGTGAGCGGCCATTGGCCCGAAACCAGCACCTGGTTGATCGGCTGGTTGTCGAGCGTGGTGTTCGCGCGCGTATAGCGATACGCGACGTTGATCACCTTGCCGCTCGCCGGGCTGAACCCGAAGCCGACGCTCGTCTTCACCAGCTGATTGTTGTCGGCATTATATTGGAACGCCGTTTCCGAAGCGAAACCGGCGCCGAGCTTGAGCGACGCGCCCGCGATCAGGTCCGAGTGCGTGGCCTGCGTGCTGGTCTGGTTCGGCTCCAGCGTGACGCGCTGATCCTGGAAAAAGTACTGCTGCGCGATCACGAAGCGCGCGCGTTCGTCGCCCGTGGCCGGGTTGATGAAGCGCGTGGTGATCGCCGCGGTCAGACGGTTCGCATCGGCGATCCGGTCGTTGCCGACAAAGGTGTTCGGCGTGAAGATTTCCGCCAGACCGAAGTCGGAATCGGCGGTGTCGAACAGCGGCGCGTTGTTCTGGTTGCGATACGGCGTGTACACGTAGTACAGGCGCGGCTCCAGCGTCTGAATGTAATCCGCGCCGAACACGCGCACCGAACGCTCGAAAATCAGCCCCGTGTCGAACGTGAACGTGGGGATGGATTCGGTGAAATTCTTCGCCGAGCCGGCCGGCAGATCGGTGCCGATGTTGTTCAGGTTGTACGACGCGAAGTGCCACTGCACCTTCGGCGTGACGAAGTAGCCCGGCCCGACCACCGAATACGACACGTACGGGTTGAACAGTACCCGCTGGCCTTCGGTCACGTCCGCGGTGGTGATGCGGAAGTTCGTGTAGTCGGCCTCGGTGCCGAAGTCGAAACCGCCGACGTTGTACTTCGCGTACTTCACGTTCAACTGCGGCTCGCGGCCATACGGCGCGACCGACGGCTCCAGCGTCTGCCAGTGCTGTTCGCGCGCGAGCACCGACCACGGGCCGTTGTTGTAGGTCAACCCGGCTTCCTGCTGATACAGGAGCTGGGTGCCGTTCATGAACTGATTAACCGACGACGACAGGTCTTCCGGATAGGTGTTATCCGAAACCTTGTTGTAGTAGATGTAGCCGCCGAACCCGTTGCCGAAGTTCTGGTTGTGCTGGATGTACAGCGCGTAGCGGTTCGTATGCGTCAGGTGATCGTCCGGCAGAAACTCGCCGGTGATCGAGCCGGAATACGTGGGCGACAGATAGCGGAACGTGCTCTGCAACTGCACACCGCGCTTCGAGATCAGACGCGGCGTGACCATCAGATCGCGATTCGGCGCGATGTTGAAGTAATACGGCACCGACAGTTCGAGGCCGTTGGTCGAACTCAGCGAGAACGTGGGCGGCAACAGCCCGCTGCGCCGGTCGCCCGACAGCGGGAACGACAGCCACGGCGACGCGAACACCGGCACGCCCTGGAAGAACAGCACGCTGTTGTACGCTACCCCTTCGTCCGCGCCGGTGTCGAAGTCGAACTCGCTGCCCTTGATGTACCACGCCGGGTTGTCCGCGCAAGCGCACGCCGTGTAGGTGCCCTTCGTGAACACCGAGCGTTCGTAGTCGAGCAGGTCAACGCGCTCCGCGCTGCCCGAGCCGCCCGTCAGGTTGAAGTGGTATTTCGGCGAGGTCATGAAGCCTTCGGTCGAATCCACGCGCAGATGCGCTTCGGGACCGATGAAGGTATTGCCGCTGTTGATCACGTGCACCTGGCCGTACGCGTCGGCCATGTCGGTGTCCTGATCGTAGTGCAGCGCGTCGGCCTTGATGACGGCGGTATTGCGGCGCACCTCGGCCGAACCCTTGGCCGCCAGGTCCTGGTCGATGGTGCCGCTCGCGCTGTCGCCGAGCACGAACGTGGCCGGCCTCTGGCCGGTCTGCAGCGGATGTTCTCCGAGTTGCGGGTCAAGCCGCATGCCCCAGGGCGCGTCGATAGGTTGCGGCTGCGCGGCTTCCCCCACCAGCTGGGCGTGCGCAAGCGCGGGCATCAGGCCCGGAGCGGCGATCAACGCCGCGACGAGCCGCCTTTTGCGCGGCACTACGGCACAAGAGGGAGTCGTTTGGGAAAGCTGTCTAGGCGGCATGTATCGTTTGGCGAATCGGCCCGTCCGTCAGCTTTTGCAGTCACGATCCACCGCCTGCACACCCCGACCGTGACAGTCGGCTGTACATCAATAATTACAATCTGTCGAACGATGAGGCGGGCGGTAAAGCGCAACACGCGAAAGCTGGCGTGAGTCGCGTCAAAAAAGTCGTGGGGTATTATATGGCAAGACGTTGCCCCTCTGAATTTGCCGCCGGTTTTCATGACGCTCCCCCCTTCCCAAGACACCAACGATACCCGCCTCGAACTGCTCAAAGCCTGGCTGCAAGGCCACGCGGCGCGCTATGCGCTGCAGCTCGACACGCTTGCCCCCGCGTCGTCCGACGCCAGTTTCCGCCGCTATTTCCGGCTCACCGGTAAGGCTGCGGAAGGCGAAAGCGCCGCCACCCTGATCGCCGTCGATGCCCCGCCGCCCGAAAAGTGCCGCGAATTCGTGCAGATCGCCGGTTTGCTCGACGCGGCCGGCGTGCACGTGCCGCGCGTGCTGGAGGTCGATTTCGACGCCGGGCTGATGCTCGTCACCGATCTGGGCACCGCGTCGTACCTCGGCGCGCTGACCGGCGCGCAACAGGCGAACGACCCGCGCCGCGCCCGCGCGCTGATGCGCGACGCGCTCGACGCGCTGATCCGCTGGCAACTGAGCTCGCGTGAAAACGTGCTGCCGCCGTTCGACGAAGCGTTCCTGCGCCGCGAGATGGAGTTGATGCCGGAGTGGTTCATCGGCCGGCACCTGGGCCGCGAGGTCGACGACAAGACACGCGGGCTGCTCGATCGCACGTTCGCGCTGCTGATCGCGAGTGCGCGCGCGCAGCCGCAAGTGTTCATGCTGCGCGATTTCATGCCGCGCAATCTGATGGTTGCCGCGCCGGATTCGCCACGTCCCGGCGCCAACCCCGGCGTGCTCGACTTCCAGGACGCGGTGTACGGCCCGATCACGTACGACGTCGCGTCGCTGCTACGCGACGCATTCCTCGGCTGGGACGAGGAGTTCGAACTGGATTGCTTCGTGTACTACTGGGAACGCGCGAAAAAGGCCGGCTTGCCCGTCGATGCCGATTTCGGCGAGTTCTACCGCCAGATCGAATGGATGGGGCTGCAACGGCACATCAAGGTGCTGGGGCTGTTCTGCCGGATCAACTACCGGGACAACAAACCGCATTACATGAAGGATCTGCCGCGTTTCATCGGCTATGCGCGCAAGGTGGCCGAACGCTATGCGCCGCTGCGCCCGTTCGCGAAGCTGCTCGACGATCTCGAAGGCCGCGCGAATGAAGTCGGCTACACGTTCTGACCAAAAACAATGTCCCTGAAGAAAGCGATGATTTTCGCCGCGGGCCGCGGCGACCGCATGCGTCCGTTGACCGACGCCTGTCCCAAGCCGTTGCTCCAGGTGGGCGGCAAACCGCTGATCGTCTGGCAGATCGAACGGCTCGCGCGGGCCGGCTTCCAGACCATCGTCATCAATCATGCATGGCTCGGCGCGCAGATCGAAGCCGCGCTCGGCGACGGTTCGCGCTGGCAGGTCGAACTGCGCTACTCGGCTGAACATGCGGCGCTGGAGACGGCGGGCGGCATCGTGCAAGCGTTGCCGCTGCTGGAAGACGACGGCGCGAGCGAAGTGTTCGCGGCAATCGCCGGCGACGTGTACGCCGATTTCGATTACGCGACGCTGAATGCTCGCGCCGACACGCTGAAGACACGCTCCGAGCCGGGCATGCATCTGGTGATGGTGCCGAATCCGGCGTTTCATCCGCGCGGCGACTTCGGTCTGATTGACGGCGTGCTGTCGCTCGACGCACAGCCCCGCTTGACGTTCGGCAGCATCGGGCTTTACGACACGCGCATGTTCCGCGATCTGCCGCGCGGCACACGGCGCGCGCTCACGCCGTACTACCGTGAGACGATTGCGCGCGGGCTCGCGAGCGGCGAGTTGTATGAAGGCTTGTGGGAGAACGTTGGTACGCCTGAGCAGTTGCAGGCGCTGGATCAACGGTTGAACACGCGCTGAGCGTAGCTAGTCGGGGGTAACTCCGAAAGCGTCGGACAGAGCGCTGGCATCGCGCGACGCTCTGCTCGATGTGCAACGCCACATACATCGCGCCCGGCATCCGGCCGCGCGATCAGCGTCTACCTATAGCGCTCACCGTTCGAGCCGCCTCGCGCCTTCCGCAAGCACGCCAATAAAGCGCGGCCCGCTCACCGTCCGCCATCCCCCGCCCCCACCGTTTCCACCAGTTCGGGCGCCGCCGCCGCGCGCTGCTGCAACGCCCACATCTGCGCGAACAGGCCGTTCGCGCTCAGCAACTCCGCATGCGTGCCGCGCTCGACGATGCGCCCCTTGTCCATCACGATGATCTGCTGCGCGTGCACCACCGTCGACAGCCGGTGCGCGATGATCAACGTCGTGCGCTCGCGGGCGATCTGATCGAGTTCGTGCTGGATCGCGCGCTCGGAACGCGAATCGAGCGCGGAGGTGGCTTCGTCGAACAGCAGGATCGGCGGATTTTTCAGGATGGTCCGCGCAATCGCGACGCGCTGCTTTTCGCCGCCCGACAATTTCAGCCCGCGCTCGCCGACCGGCGTCTCATAGCCCTTCGGCAGCCCTTCGATGAATTCGTGGATATGCGCCGCGCGCGCCGCCGCGATCACTTCTTCCCGCGTCGCCGACGGCCGCCCGTAAGCGATGTTGTAGTAGATCGAATCGTTGAACAGCACCGTATCCTGCGGCACGATGCCGATCGACGCGCGCAGCGAATCCTGCGTAACGTCGCGAATATCCTGACCGTCGATCTGGATCGCGCCGCCCGTGGCGCGATCCAGATCGTAGAAGCGGAATATCAGCCGCGCGAGCGTCGATTTGCCCGAACCGCTATGGCCGACCACCGCCGTCGTGGTACCTGCGGCAATCGTGAAGCTCACGTCGTGCAGAATCTGGCGCGCCGGCTCGTACGCGAAGTTCACGTGCTCGAAGCGCAGCTGCGCGCCGCTCACCCGCAAAGCCGACGCATCGGCGAGATCGGGCACTTCCCGGGTCGCGCCGAGCAGCGTGAACATGCGGTCCATATCGGTGAGACTCTGCTTCAGTTCGCGATACACGACGCCGAGGAAATTCAGCGGAATATAAAGCTGCAGCATGAAGGTGTTGATCAGCACCAGATCGCCGAGCGTGAGACGCCCGGCCATCACGCCTTGCGTCGCGCGCCACAGAATGAACACGAGCCCCGTGCCGATGATCGCCTGCTGTCCGAAGTTCAGCGCCGACAGCGAGCGCTGCGATTTGATCGCCGCCGTGCGATAACGCCGGAGATTTTCGTCGTAGCGGCTCACCTCCCACTCTTCGTTGCCGAAGTATTTGACGGTCTCGTAGTTGAGCAGCGAGTCGATCGCGCGCGAGTTCGCCTTCGAATCGAGATCGTTCATCGTGCGGCGAAAATGGGTGCGCCACTCGGTGACCTTCACCGTGAAGACGATGTACACCGCGAGCGCGATGAACGTGACGATCGCGTAATACGCCTCGTATTTGACGACGAAAAAACCGAGCACGAGGCCGACTTCGACCAGTGTCGGCAGAATGCTGTACAGCGAATAAGAAATGAGTTGCGTGATCCCGCGCGTGCCGCGTTCGATGTCGCGCGACATGCCGCCCGTTTGCCGTTCGAGATGGAACCGCAACGACAACGCATGCAAATGGCGGAACACCTTCAGCGCCAGTTGCCGCACCGCGCTCTCGGTCACTTTCGAAAACAGGATCTCGCGCAGTTCGGTGAAGAGCGACGTGGACAGCCGCACCACCGCATACGCGACCACCAGCAGCCCAACGCCGCCCAGCAGCACGATGGCCGGCGAGTCGTGCGCGCGGCCGAGCGCGGTCAGATGCTGCACCGACGCGAGGCTGTCGACGATGCGCTTCATCACGATCGGCACGCCGAGATTCGCCACCTTCGCGCCGATCAGGCAGCTCAGCGCGAAACCGACTCGCCATTTGTAGGTGGCGAGGTAAGGCAGCAGCGACAGGATCGTCTGCCAGTCGTTGCGAGGCTGGGTGGAGATCGGCGAGGGTTCGGACGAGGACGGACGGCGCATGGGGATCTGCAAGGGGGGAGAGGGTGGAAATGCCGGAGTTCGCAGCGGTGCGCCGAGCGCGGCATGCCGATCCGGCACACTGCTTTGTCGCGCGACCCCGCTGGGCGCTTTCCCGTACAATTCCTGATCTTTCTATTGTCGCAGAAGCCGGCTGGCGCCGCTTTTCATGGGCTGTCGGCCGTGGGCCGCACGTTGGCCGCGCGGCCGTGCCGGATGGCCCGGTTTCCCGCTGCCCGCCGCAGTCGTCGTGAAATTCCCGCCTGCTGCTCGAGCCGACCGAGCCAATACGTTTCTCAAGGATGTCCCGATGACCGATCTTCTTCAACTGCCGTCCAAGCCTTGCGCGCTGCGCGTCATGCCGCAACCGTCGGACGCGAATGTCCACGGCGACGTGTTCGGCGGCTGGATCATGGCGCAGGTGGATATCGCCGGCTCGATTCCGGCAAGCCGCCGCGCCAACGGACGGGTGGCGACCATCGCGGTCAATTCGTTCGTGTTCAAGCAGCCGGTGTTCGTCGGCGACTTGCTGAGCTTTTACGCAGATATCGTCAAGACGGGCAATACGTCGGTGACGGTGTCGGTCGAGGTCTACGCGCAGCGTATGAGCCTGACCGAAGACCTCGTGAAAGTCACCGAGGCGACCCTCACCTACGTCGCCACCGACAGCGACCGTCGCCCGCGCGCGCTGCCCGTGCTCGATTGACGAGGTTCTGCGGTCACGCAAAGAAAACGAGGCGCCAAGGCGCCTCGTTCAGTTTTACCCGTGATACCCGGATAAGCGAGCGCACGCGGTGCGCAGCGCTTTACTGGCTCGCTGCCGCGCCAATGCCCGCCTTCTTCTGCGCGTTCTGAATGTCGGTCGGATAGTTCGGATCGTTGCGCGACGGTTGATAACCGTGCGCCTCCAGTTGTTTCAGCTCCGCGTTTTTCTTCTCCCGCGCCTGCTTGCGCGCGGCCTTGCGCTCGGCCTTCGTGGTGGCTGCCGGTTTCGACGCGGCCATCGCGTTGGCCGCATCCGCATCAGCGCCGGCCGGCCCGCCGCCCGCGCCGCCGGTTTGCGCGAACGCCGGCGCGGCGCACGCCACACTGAGCACCAACGATGCCAGCAACACAGCCCGTTTCTTTGCAGGTGAAGACGTCATGTTTTCTCCAGTCGGATTGGCGAATCGTTGGCTTTGCGGTTCCCAGCAAAGCCGGCGATAGGAACCACGAATATAGCCGACCGAAGCGCCCGCGCAAAACGCCGTGATCCGCCAGCGCACGGCCTAGGTGGCGCGAATCGGGGCCGTCGGCGAACCGCCGCCGCGCAAATAAGTGTCGACCTGGCCTTCGATCCACTGCGCGAAATGCGCCTGCCCGGCATTGAGCGTGTCGCGCTGCTGCCACACAAGCCAGTACGGATAGCGGTACGGCACGCGGATGTCGGTAATCTGCACCAGCGTCCGTTGGGCCAATGCATGCGCGACCAGACTGCGCCGTTCGAGCGCGACGCCCTGCCCGAGCAAAACCGCGCCGATCACGATGTTCGAGTCGTTCGCCGACAGCACCACTGCGTCGGCGGCGGGCGCGGCGACCTGCGCCGCCTGACACCAGTCGGTCCACGGCGCGTCGGGGCTGGAGATCAGCGGACAGGCGAACACGTCTGCAGCAGTCACCGGCAAGCGGCCATTCGGCCCGAGCGCGAAATGCGGCGCCGCGACCACCACCATGTCGTCATCGAACAGCTTTTGTTGCGCGACGTCGGGCCAATGCCCCTGCCCCATGCGGATGCCGATATCGCTCATGCCCTGGCGAAAATCCTCGACCTGCAGACTGGTCACGAGACGCACCCGGTAGTACGGATGCGCGTCGCGAAAGCTCGCCAGGCGCGGCACCAGCCAGTGCTGCGCGAACGACGGCACCGTCGAGATCACCAGTTCGCTGTCGTCGGGGCGCGCCTGCGCGCGGCGCGTCGCCTGCGTGATGTCGCGCAGCGCCGCGCGGATGTCGAGCGCGTACAGCCGCCCTTCCTCGGTAAGCCGCAGTCCGCGCGCCTCGCGGATAAAGAGCGCGACGCCCATCGCATCTTCGAGCACCTTGATCTGCTGGCTCACCGCCGAGTGGGTCACATGCAATTCGCGCGCGGCCTGGGTGACGCCGCCCAGCCGGGCGACGGCCTCGAAGCAGCGCAGCGCAGTCAAAGGCGGGATCGGTTTCATGTTAGAAATTCTGACGGAAGTCGTCGGTAATTGTCGCTTTTTTTGGCGCGCCGGGATGCTTAATCTATCGGCTTGCCGCGCTCTCAATTTGCGGCGGCCCGCAATCGCCGGGTCCCGTTGGGCCAGCGGCACGCGATGATAGAACTTCTAACGGGAAAGAGATGAAACTGATCGGAATGCTCGATTCGCCCTACGTGCGGCGAGTCGCTATCTGCCTCAAATTGCTGAAGCTCGATTTCGAACACGAGTCGATTTCAGTCTTCAGCACCTACGACCAGTTCGCGAAAATCAACCCGGTCGTCAAGGCGCCGACGCTGATCGCCGACAACGGCCTCACCGTCATGGACTCGACGCTGATTCTCCAGTACCTGGCGACGCTCGCCGGGCCGGAGCAACGGCTATTCCCCACACGCCCGGACGACGCGCTGCGCGCCGCCCGCCTCACGGGGCTCGCGCTCGCCGCGTGCGAGAAGTCCGTGCAGATCGTCTACGAGCGCAATCTGCGGCCGGCCGACAAGCAGCATGAGCCGTGGGTCGAGCGCGTGCGCGCGCAATTGCTCGCCGCTTACGCGGAACTCGAACGCGAGCTCGCGACGGCCACGCTGCCGGCCGGGCAGGACTCGTTCGACGCGACGGACGTGACCGTCGCAGTCGGCTGGCATTTCACGCAGATGATGTTGCCGGAGATTGTCAACAAGGCGGCGCACCCGCACTTGCAGGGGTTTTCCGCGTTCGCCGAGGAGCTACCGGTGTTCCGGAGCACGCCGGCGGTGTGAGCGGACGCGCACGGGGGCCGGGGCGGCCGATCACGCCGTCTCCAGCTCCCGCGCCACGCCCCCTTGCAGCAACTCGGATATCGCATCCGTCGACAACGGCCTCGCGAAGTAGAACCCTTGCATCTCGTCGCACGCGCGCGCTTTCAGGAAGTCGAGCTGCGCCGACGTTTCCACGCCTTCCGCGATCACGTTCAGCTTCAGCGAATGCGCGAGCGCGATGATCGCCGACGTGATCGTCTCGTCGTCGCCCGACATGCCGATGTCCGCGACGAACGAGCGGTCGATCTTCAGCCGGTCCACCGGGAAGCGCTTCAGATAGCTAAGGCTCGAATAGCCGGTGCCGAAGTCGTCGATCGCGAGACCGATGCCGAGTGCGTGCAGTTCGTTGAGCATCAACACCGCTTCTTCGGCGTTGCGCATGATGGCGCTTTCGGTCAGCTCCAGTTCCAGATATTTCGGTTCGAGGCCGGTCTCGGTCAGCACCTGCATCACGAGCTTCGCGATATTGCGCTGCTGGAACACCCGCGCCGACAGGTTCACCGACACCCGCGTCGGCGGCAAGCCCTCGTCCTGCCAGGCCTTGTTCTGGCGACACGCTTCACGCAACACCCATTCGGACAGCGGGCCGATCAGACCGCTCTCCTCCGCCAACGGAATGAACGCCGACGGCAGCACCAACCCGTCTTCCGGATCGCGCCAGCGCACCAGCGCCTCGATGCCGACAATCTGTCCGCTGAGAATATCCACCTGCGGCTGGTAGTGCAGCAGGAACTCGTTGTCGCGCAACGCGCGACGCAAGCGCCGTTCGAGATTCAGCCGCGCGCCCGCGCTCGCGTTCATCTCCGGCTGATAGAACTGGAACGTATTGCGGCCCATGTCTTTCGCGCGATACATCGCGAGGTCGGCCTTCTTCATCAGCGTTTCGGCGTCGTCGCCGTCTTGCGGGAAGAGGCTCGCGCCCATGCTGCAACCCACGTACAGCTCGGTGCCGTCGAGCCACACCGGCTCCGAGATCGACGTGCGCACGCGCTCCATCCACGCGATCAGCGACTGTTCGTCGACGGTATCGGTCATCACGATCACGAACTCGTCGCCGCCGTGCCGGGCCACCGTGTCGCTGGTGCGCGAGCAGCGCGCGAGCCGCTCGGCGACCACGCGCAGCAGACGGTCGCCGACGCTATGGCCGAGGCTGTCGTTGACGTTCTTGAAGCCGTCCAGATCGAGAAATACGACCGCGACGCCCTTGTGATTGCGTTGCGCGATGACGAGCGCATGTTCCAGCCGGTCGCGCAGCAGGTTGCGGTTCGGCAGGCGCGTGAGGCCGTCGTAGTTCGCCTGGTATTCGAGCTGTTCCTGGTAGCGGATCAGATCGGTCACGTCATTGATCACGCCGATGTGATGCGTGATCACGCCTTCGGCGTTCGGCACCGGCGCAATGAACAACTGATTCCAGAACAGCGCGCCGTCCTTGCGATAGTTGCGCACCACCGCGCTCACTTCGCGATTCGCCGCCAGCGCCTGGCGGATCAGCGCGACGCCCTCCTGGTCGCGGTCGTCGCGTTGCAGCACGCGGCAATCGTGGCCGATCACTTCGGCGGGGTCATAACCGGTGATGCGCATGAACGCGGGGTTCACGTATTCGATCAGGTTGCCCGTGGGCGACGGCGCGGTGATCAGGATCGCGTTGACGCTCGCGTCGAGCGCGCGGCTTTGCAGACGCAACGCGAGATCGGCCCGCTTGCGCTCGGTGATGTCCGTGTACGACCCGAGCACGCCGATTACGCGGCCCTCGCCGTCGGTGAACGGCAGCTTGCTCGTGACCGTGGTGTGGTGCACGCCGTCGATCACCACGTCGACTTCGAAGTTCATCTTCGGCACGCCGGTGCTCACCACTTCCTTGTCGTGGTCGCTCAGCAGGTCGGCGAACGCGCGCCACGGCAGGTCGGCGTCGCTCTTGCCCACCACCTGCTCGGGATACGCGAGCCCCGCGTCGCGCGCGAACGCCATGTTGCAGCCGAGGTAGCGAGAGCTCAGGTCCTTCCAGAAAATGCGCTGCGGAATGTTGTCGATCACCGCTTCGAGCATCTGGTTGGACCGCTGCGCTTCAGCTTCGGCGTTGATCTGGTCGGTGACGTCGTCGGCCAGCACGAAGAGCGCCGCGCGGCCCACGAAGTTCAGCGGGTGATACGACACGTCGACGCTGATGACTGAACCGTCCTTGCGCCGGTGATGCCAGATGCCCGCCATCGTGCGGCCATGCGGGACCGCGCCGGCGCGTTGCAGATACGATTCGAGACGCGCGATCTCGGCATGCGAGCGGATCGCGCGAATCGTCATGCCGAGGAATTCGTTTTCCGTGTAGCCGTACTGCTGGATTGCGGCCGTGTTGACGGCGAGAAACCGCAGCGTCTCGCGATCGAAGATATACATCGGCACAGGATGGTCGTCGAACAGGCCGCGAAAGCGCTCGTCGTTGCGGCCGAGCGCGCGGACCGTGCGCAGCTTTTCGCGCGCTCTGCTCTCGCGCGCGCCGAACGTGAAGATCAACAGCATGCTGCCGGTCAGCATCGTTACGATCAACAGGAACATGGCGCGCTGCGTATCGCTCGCCGAGACCGCGAGCGCCCGCTGCAACGCCTGGTTTTCCTCGCTGCGCAGCGCGGCCAGCGCGTCTTCCACGCGATCGAGTTCGAGACCGAGGCGGGTGTAGGTCGACGCGGCCCAGGCGCGCGACGCGTTGGGTTCGGCGGCGGTGGCGCTGACGGCCGAGGTCGTGGCCGCGCTTTTCAACAGCGCGTCGTCGATGTCGCGTTGCAGCGCGTGGCTATCCGCGCTCAGCGTGGCCAGTGCGTCGAGCATGCGCGGCTCGCCGGCGAGTTCCTGATGCAGTTCGCGATCCAGACCGGCGAGCGAAGTCGCCATCGCAGCGGCTGCGTTGACCGGCACCGGCTCGCCCGATGCCTCGAAACGGCCGAGCGCGGCCAGCGCCCCGTCGAGCGCCAGGTGGTAGCCGTCGATGTGCTGGCGCACGCTCGTCGAACGCAGCATGCGCTCGGCGGCGTCGCGCTGGCCGCAAATCTGCGTGTAGGCGACGAACGCGTTCGCCCCGACCGCGGCAACGACGACCGCTACGTTGATCAGCAGCCGCTTCGATAAAAAAGGAGTCATGGATTCCGAACGTCAATCGTTCCGAGGGCGGGAGCGCGCGGTCGCTTTCGGTGCGTCGGGCCGCATCGATGCGAGTCTTTTTACGCGCCAACCTATGGATAACGGCAGCGTTTGGAGCGGGTTGAGGGTGGGGAGTGAAAAAAAGCGTAAGGGGTGGGGATGGGGGTGCGGTGGTTGCGGTGGGCCTGCGGGCTGCAGGGCTGCGATAGGCGTGGTTAGCGAGCCGCGGGGCGGCGCCATATGTGATCGGTGATCGAGCGCGCGTGATTTGCCGGAACTCACCGCTGTTTCTGAACTGCTGTATCTACCTGCCGGGACTGGACTGCCTTGCTCACCTGCCGGAACTGAACTGCCGCGCCTGACCGGCCGCTATTGGCCGGTCCCATTTGGCCGGCCTTACGTAGCCCCGGCTTTACCTGGCCGCTCTCATCTCGCCGGTCGCACCGGGCCCAAGGCCCTTAGCCGGCCGCACCTAACCGGCCGCACCAAACTCCTTCATCGCCGGCACGAAGTCGTGACTCACCTCCGGCTTGCGCGACAGCTTGGCGAGCACGTAGCGCTTGAACGGCGCAAGCTCGGCCCAGTGGGCCACGCTCGGCGTGGCGAGCCCCGCCAGCCCCGCGTGACGCGCGACGCCGTCCGGCACGCTATCCGTGCAACGCCAGGCCGGCGCCTCCTCGGGCGTGAACCACTCCGGTTCGATATTCGCGTGGGTGCGCAGCATTTCGAACAGCGCGTGATCGAAATTCGGCTCGATCTCCGCGTCTTCCTCGACCGGGAAGCGCGCCAGCAGCTTGCGGTCTTCGAGCGGCAGCAACTGCCACTGCGCGAGCGTGATGCGCAGCCCGAAGCGGTCGAGGTTAAAGCGCACCGACATCGGGATATAGGTGAAATTCTCCGAAGACTCGACCTCGAAGTTGAACAGAAGCGGTGCTTCGTTGAGTCCCATGACAGTGCTCCTCCTGATGGCGGACAGCGTGCGAGCGCAGCTTGAGGTATTTTAGAACCTTATTTGCGCAACGGCGGCATGGCTGGGCAGCGCCGCAAGCCGCGCAGCCGCGTGGGCCCCTGCTCATGCCAGTGGCCACCCTCGCGCGGCATCAAAGGAGGAAAGCAGCTTGAACGAACAGGAAACAGCCGGACAGCCGGGCGCGGTGGAGCGCCAGGTGCACCGGCATCGCGGCGCGGCGGTCGAAACCGTCACCGATCATGTCGGTCAGGAGTGGCCGGTCGCGCTTGTCTTCAACGGTATTTCGCACGCGGTGATGATGTGCACGCCGCGCGATCTCGAAGCGTTCGCGGTCGGATTCGCGATTTCGGAAGGGATCGTCGAGCGCGGCAGCGACATTCAGGATATCGAGGTCGAGCTGCATGACGACGACGAATTGCCGCACGCCGAAGTGCAACTGCAGGTGGTGCAACAGGCGTTCGTCGCGCTGAAGGACAAGCGCCGCGCGCTGGCCGGGCGGACCGGCTGCGGCGTCTGCGGAATCGAAAGCATTGATCTGCTCGATCTGAAGCCGGAGCGGGTGCCCGACACCGGCTTTCTGCAACGGCTCGCGCCGGATGCGATCGCGCGCGCCGCCCGCGAACTGCCCGGGCACCAGGCGCTAACGCGGCTGACGGGCGGCCTGCACGCAGCCGCATGGTGCGACGCGGCGGGCGCGATCCGTTACGCGTTCGAGGATGTCGGCCGTCACAATGCGCTCGACAAGCTGATCGGCCAGCTGGTGCTCGATCGCGCGGATACCCGCGACGGCTTCGTGTTTCTGTCGAGCCGTGCGAGCTACGAGCTAGTGCGCAAGGCCGCGCGCGTCGATGTGCCGATGGTCGCCACGATTTCCGCGCCGTCGTCGCTGGCGATTGCGATTGCCCGCAAGGCGGGCGTGCGGCTCGTCAGCTTCTGCCGCGAAGGCAGCTACGTCGACTACGACACGTTGCAGCCAGAGCGGACTTGAGCGAATGAAGCGTGACGGCGGTTCCCGGTGCCTCGCCGCCTGGAGGGGGCGCATCAGTCGAACTGCCTGAAGTCCGGCTTACGCTTCTCGAAGAACGCCTTGAACGCCTCGCGCGCTTCCGGCGCGAGCAGCATCTTGCCGAAGTGCACCGCTTCGTCCGTCATCTGCGTTTGCAGTTCCTGGTGGCTGGCGTGCTTCATCAAACTCTTCGTCACGCGCAACGACGACGCCGGCAGCGCAGCCAGCTTCGCGGCCTGCGCGGCCGCGAACGCATCGACTTCGGCGGCCGGCAGCACGCGATTCACGAAACCCATGCGGTGCGCTTCGGCCGCGTCGAACGCCTCGCCGAGCAGCAGCTTTTCCGCCGCTGCCTGATAGCCACCCACGCGCTGCAACAGCAGACTCGACGCCGCTTCCGGACACAGCCCGAGTTGCGTGAACGGCAACGAAAAGCTCGCGTTATCGGCCGCATAGACCAGATCGCAATGCAGCAGCAAGGTCGTGCCGATGCCCACCGCCGGTCCCGCCACCGACGCCACCACCGGCTTCTCCGCCGAGCTGATCGCGCGCAGGAACTGGAACACCGGCGCGTTCTCGCCCATCGGCGGCGTCTTCATGAAATCTTCGAGATCGTTGCCGGCGCTGAAGATGCCCGCGCTGCCGCGAATCAGGATGGCGCGCACCGACGTGTCGCCGTGCGCCTGGACCAGTGCGTCGGCCATCGACTGATACATCGCGGCCGTAATCGCGTTCTTCTTGCCGGGCCGGTTGAAGGCAATCGTCAGCACGCCATCGGCGCGTTCGACCAGAATATCCATCGTCATCTCCTTCATCTCGTGCTGTTGCTGAGAACGTAAAAATGGTTCGCAAGCCTGACGGCCTGCGAACCATTCTGCGGTCGTCAAGGAATCACTGCGGGAATCACCGTGTGAACTGGTTTACAGACGCTCGATGATGCCCGCCGCGCCCATGCCGGTGCCGACGCACATCGTCACCATCCCGTACCTGTAGTTGCGGCGGCGCAGGCCATGCACCACCGTCGATGCACGAATCGCGCCCGTGGCGCCGAGCGGGTGGCCGAGTGCGATCGCGCCGCCCAGCGGGTTGATCTTCGACGGGTCCAGACCCAGGTCCTGGATCACCGCCAGCGATTGCGCTGCGAAGGCTTCGTTCAGTTCGATCCAGTCGAGGTCGTCCTGCTTCAGACCAGCGGCCTTCAGCGCGGCCGGAATCGCTTCCTTCGGCCCGATGCCCATGATTTCCGGCGGCACGCCGCGCACGGCGAAGCTGACGAAGCGCGCGAGCGGCGTCAGGTTGAATTCCTTGAGGATCTTTTCCGACACGACGATCAATGCGCCCGCGCCGTCCGACGTTTGCGAGCTGTTGCCCGCCGTCACCGAGCCTTTGTTCGCGAACACCGCGCGCAGCCGCGCGAGACCTTCGAGCGACGTGTCCGCGCGCGGGCCTTCGTCGAGCGAGATTTCACGCGTCTGTACGCGCACTTCACCGGTCGCGAGATCGGGGAAGCGCTCGGTGATCGTGTACGCGGCGATTTCGTCGTTGAATTCACCGGCCTGCTGCGCGGCGATCGCGCGGCGGTGCGATTCGACCGAGAACGCGTCCTGCGCTTCGCGGCTGATCTTCCAGCGCTCGGCGACTTTCTCGGCGGTCAGGCCCATGCCGTACGCAATGCCGATGTCCTCGTTGCGATCGAAGATATGCGGCGACAGCGACGGCTTGTTGCCCATCATCGGCACCATGCTCATCGATTCGCAGCCGCCTGCGATCATCGCGTCCGATTCGCCGACGCGGATGCGGTCGGCGGCCATTGCCAGCGCGGTCAGGCCCGACGCGCAGAAGCGGTTCACCGTGACGCCGCCGACCGTGTTCGGCAAGCCGGCCAGCAGCGCGCCGATCCGCGCGACGTTCAGCCCCTGTTCCGCTTCCGGGATCGCGCAACCGACGATCGCGTCTTCGATCACCTTGGTATCGAGGCCGGGCACCTGCGCCACGGCCGATTTGATTGCGTGCACCAGCAGTTCGTCGGGCCGCGTGTTCTTGAACATCCCGCGCGGCGCCTTGCCGATCGGCGTGCGGCTCGCGGCGACGATGTATGCGTCTTGCAATTGCTTTGCCATTTGAAGCTCCTTTGTCGACGGGAGTTAGCGCTTTAGCGCTTACTCCCGTCCCATGCGGTCCTATCGCGGTCGACAGGAGTTAGCGCTTTTGCGCTTACTCCCATCCCATGCAGTCTTATTGCGGTCGACCAGAGTCAGCGCTTCAGCGCTCACTCCCGTCCCATGCATATAGATCCGGTCCGTTCGTCGCTCAGTTGCGCACCGGCTTGCCGGTTTGCAGCATGCCCATGATCCGTTCCTGCGTCTTTTGCGTGCCGAGCAACTCGACGAACGCACGGCGCTCGAGCTGCAGCAGCCATTCCTCATCGACCAGACTGCCCGCTTCCACATCCCCGCCGCACACCGCTTCCGCGATGCGGCTGGCAATCAGGTAATCATGCTCGCTGATGAAACGGCCATCGCGCATGTTGACGAGCGATGCCTTGATGGTCGAGATCGCCGAGCGCCCCGCCACCGGCACCTGCGTCACCCTCAGCGGCGGCCGATAACCCGCCGCGGCCAGCGCGCGAGTTTCCTTCTTCGCGACATCGAGCAGTTCGAACACGTTGAACACGATCGTGTCGGACGGCTTCAGGTAACCCATTGCGCGGGCGTCGAGCGCGGACGCCGAGACCTTCGCCATCGCGGCGTTTTCGAACGACTTCTGCAGGAACTTCAGCAGGTCGCTGGTCGCGCCGACCTGCGTGGCGGCTTCCGCCGCGCGCAGCGCCGCTTCCTTCAGGCCGCCGCCGGCGGGCACGAGACCCACGCCGACTTCCACCAGACCCATATAGCTTTCGATGTGCGCGACCCGCTTCGCACTCTGCAGCGCCAGCTCGCAGCCGCCACCGAGCGCGATGCCCGACACCGCCGAGATCACCGGCACGCTCGCGTACTTCACCCGCAGCATGCCTTGCTGAAACTTCTTCACGAACGGCTCGATGCCCTTCGCGCCGCCCATCATGAACGCGGGCATCGCTTCTTCGAGGTTGGCGCCCGCGGAGAACGGGCCGCCCGGTGTGCCGAGTTTCAGCGACGTCGGCTGCCACACCACGAGGCCCTTGTAGTCCTTTTCGGCCAGTTCGATGGCCTGCGTCAGACCGTCGATCACCGACGGTCCGATCGTGTTCATCTTGCTCTTGAACGACACGATCAGTACGTCGTTCTCGCCCGCGCGATCGTCGACCCATGCGCGCACGGCGTCGGTTTCGAACAGCGTCTTGCCGTAGGTCTTCGGATCGGCCGCGGTTTCGCCGGCGAGCGGCGCACGGAACACCTGCTTGTCATACACGGAGAGCGACGAGCGCGGCACGAAGGTCTTCGAAGCCGGCGACCACGAACCTTCGTTCGTATGCACGCCGCCCTTTTCCGCGACCACACCTTCGAGCACCCACGACGGCAGCGGCACGTTCGACAGCGCCTTGCCCGCCGCGATGTCTTCCTGGACCCAGCCGGCGACCTGCTTCCAGCCGGCGGTCTGCCAGCCTTCGAACGGGCCTTCGTTCCAGCCGAAGCCCCAGCGGATCGCCAGATCGACGTCACGCGCGTTGTCGGCGATCGACTCCAGATGCACGCCGATGTAGTGATACACGTCGCGGAAAATCGCCCACAGGAATTGCGCCTGCGGATGCTGCGTTTCGCGCAGCAGCTTCAGACGTTCCGCTGGCGGACGCTTCAGGATTCGGCCGACCAGTTCGTCCGCCTTCGCGCCGCCCTCGACGTACTCGCCCGTCTTAGGGTCGAGCACCTTGATCGCCTTGCCTTCCTTCTTGTAGAAGCCGCCGCCGGTCTTCTGACCCAGCGCGCCCTTCTTCACCAGTTCGGCCAGCGCGGCCGGCGTTTCGTAGACCGGGAAGAACGGGTCGTCCTTCAGCGTGTCCTGCATCGTCTTGATCACGTGCGCCATCGTATCGAGACCGACCACGTCGGCGGTACGGAACGTGGCCGACTTCGCGCGGCCCAGGCGCGAGCCGGTCAGGTCGTCCACTTCGTCGAAGCGCAGACCGAATTTCGCGGCTTCCGCGATGACGGCGAGGATCGAGAAAACGCCGACACGATTGGCGATGAAGTTCGGCGTGTCTTTCGCGCGCACCACACCCTTGCCGACCACGCTCGTCAGGAACGTTTCGAGTTGATCGAGAATCTCGGGGCGCGTCGTCGTGGTCGGAATCAATTCGACCAGGTGCATGTAGCGCGGCGGGTTGAAGAAGTGCACGCCGCAAAAGCGCGCCTTCAGTTCATCCGGGAAACCTTCCGACAATGCCGTGATCGACAGGCCCGACGTATTGGTCGCGAAGATCGCGTTCGGCCCGATGTGCGGCGCGACTTTCTTGTACAGATCGTGCTTCCAGTCCATCCGTTCGGCGATCGCTTCGATCACGAGGTCGCACTCGGCGAGCTTCGCGATGTCGTCGTCGTAATTGGCGGGCTGGATGTATTGCGCGTCGTCCTTTACGCCGAACGGCGCGGGCGACAGCTTCTTCAGATTCTCGATCGCCTTCAACGCGATCGCGTTCTTCGGGCCTTCCTTGGCGGGCAGATCAAACAGAAGCACGGGCACCTTGGCGTTGATCAGGTGCGCGGCGATCTGCGCGCCCATCACGCCGGCGCCGAGCACGGCTACCTTGCGAATGATCAGATTGCTCACGTCGTTCCTCCGGGGGAATTATGCGGATGTCGCGAAGCTTCATGGATGCCTCGCGATGTGTGGCTGGTGAGGCGCCGCGTCTGCGACACGCGCGGCGCCTGCTTTGAGGTGGAAGCGTTAGAACAGCGCTTCTTCGATGTCCATCAGCGACTTCGAACCGGCGCGCGCCTGACGGATCGTCATCGCCGTTTCCGGCAGCAGCTTCGCGAAATAGAAGCGCGCGGTGGCGAGCTTCGCCTTGTAGAACGGATCGCCCGATGCTTCCTTGTCGAGCGCGATACGCGCCATGCGCGCCCAGAAGTACGAGAACACCAGATGGCCGACGGTGCGCAGATACGGCACGGCCGCGGCGCCGACTTCGTCCGGGTTCTGCATCGCCTTCATGCCGATTTCCATCGTGAGCTTCTGCACCTTTTCGCCGATATCGGCGAGCGGGTTGACGAACTCCTGCATCTCCGGCTTGATGCCTTCTGCTTCGACGAATTCCGTCACGAGCTTGCCGAACGACTTCATCTTCGCGCCCATGTCGCCGAGAATCTTGCGGCCGAGCAGGTCGAGCGCCTGAATCGCGTTGGTGCCTTCGTAGATCATGTTAATACGCGCGTCGCGCACGTACTGCTCCATGCCCCACTCGGCGATGAAGCCGTGGCCGCCGTAGATCTGCATGGCGTGATTGGTGCTTTCGAACGCGTTGTCCGACAGGAACGCCTTCAGGATCGGCGTGAGCAGCGCGACGAGATCGGCGGCTTCCTTGCGCACCGCTTCGTCGCCGTGCGACAGTTCCTTGTCGATATGCAGTGCGGACCAGTATGTGAACGCGCGCGCGGCTTCGGCATAGGCCTTCTGCGTGAGCAGCATGCGGCGCACGTCGGGGTGCACGATGATCGGGTCGGCTGCTTTTTCCGGCGCCTTCGGGCCGGTCAGCGAACGCATCTGCAGACGCTCTTTCGCGTACGTGAGCGAGTTCTGGTACGCGACCTCGGTCAAACCGAGGCTCTGCATGCCGACGCCCAGGCGCGCGGCGTTCATCATCACGAACATCGCATTCAGGCCTTTGTTCGGCTCGCCGACCAGCCAGCCCTTCGCGTTGTCGAGATTGATCACGCAGGTCGCGTTGCCGTGAATGCCCATCTTGTGTTCGATCGAGCCGCACTTCACGCCGTTGCGCTCGCCCGGCTCGCCCGCTTCGTTCGGCACGAACTTCGGCACGATGAACAGCGAAATGCCCTTGGTGCCCTTGGGCGCATCCGGCAGACGCGCGAGCACCAGGTGAACGATGTTTTCCGCGAGATCGTGCTCGCCGCTGGAGATGAAAATCTTCGTGCCGCTGATCGCATACGAGCCGTCGCTGTTCGGCTCGGCCTTGGTGCGCAGAATGCCGAGGTCGGTGCCGCAATGCGGCTCGGTCAGACACATCGTGCCGGTCCAGACGCCTGAGACCAGCTTCGGCAGATAGCGCTGCTGCAACTCGGGCGTGCCGTGCGCATGCAGACACTCATACGCGCCGTGCGAGAGGCCGGGGTACATCGTCCACGCCTGATTGGCCGAGTTCAGCATTTCATAGAGCGCGTTGTTGACGAAGGCGGGCAGCCCTTGGCCGCCGTATTCCGGATCGCAGCCCAGTGCCGGCCAGCCGGCTTCGACGAACTGTTGATACGCTTGCCGGAAGCCCTTCGGCGTAGTCACGACGCCGTCGCCGGCGTACGTGCAGCCTTCCTGGTCGCCGCTGTGATTGAGCGGGAACAGCACTTCGGAGCAGAACTTGCCGGCCTCTTCGAGGACCGCATTGATCGTGTCGACGTCGAGATCCGCGTGCTTCGGCATCTGCTTGATCTCGGCTTCCACGTTAAGCAGTTCGTGCAACACGAATTGCATGTCGCGCAGCGGCGCGGCGTACTGTCCCATGACTCTCTCCAAAGTTTGACAAGAAGCCAGGCTGCTAGCTGAGTCCGTGGATCGGAACCTTCTGTGCCGCTGAATCCGGTTGGTTTCCAACGACGCTGCTAACGGCTTTCGCTTTGATACGAAATAATCAGTTTTTCCAGCGCGGCCCACGTGAGACGCACCGCATCCGGCAAGTGCAAGAAGCGCGCATCGTGATGCAGGCCGAGCGTGACGCTGTACAGTTCGAAAAGCATCAGCTGCGGATCGGTGTCGGCGCGCAGATGCCCTTCTTCCATTGCCTGCGAAATCGCGCGCGTGAGTGCCGCACGCCAGATCGTCACGCTCGACACCAGTTGCTCACGCACCGGGTTATCCGCGCGGTCGTCGTATTCGACGGCGCCGCTGATATAGATGCAGCCGGTGGTGACTTCCTGGATGCGCTTCTCGATCCAGCGGGAAATCATCGCGCGCAAGCGCGGCAAGCCACGCGGCTCGCGCAAGCTCGGAAAAAACACCTCGTCTTCGAAACGACGGTGATATTCGCGCACGACTTCGACCTGCAAGTCCTCGCGCGATCCGAAATGCGCGAACACTCCGCTCTTGCTCATCTGCATGCGCTCGGCAAGCAGGCCGATAGTCAGACCTTCCAGTCCGTCGCGGCTTGCCAGATCGAGTGCTGCATCGAGAATCGCGACTCGCGTTTGTTCGCCTTTTCGCATAGCTGTTTTTTACCGTTCTAATGTGACCGAAAGAAAATCGAACGGCCGTACTATTATTGAGCGCTGCCGTCCGCGAGACAAGGACTTTATTAGAAACCGGTTTCTAACCGGCTTCAATTCTGCGACATCCGTCAATCAGACGAATCAGATTTTTTAGAGGCGTTTGCCTTGGCACAGGGATTGCCGTTCCGAGTGCTTGATTTGCCGATTGTCGCAGCCGGCCGACATGATGCAGCAAGTGGGCGGAAATCAAGAAGGGTTTGGTGAACAGCGACGGGGTTGGGAGACGGCTGTTCGAGAAATTGCGAACTGCAGCCGCCGTGGATAGCGGCGCTGCGAGCGAGCGGCTGGCGTTACAGCGGAGCCGTTGCCAGCCCGCTCAAACGACCGCCTGACGGCTAGCGTGACGAGCGGGAGGCTCGCAGCGGCGCAAGCGACGGTCATTCAGCTAGCGTTTGGAAGCGCTGCCGCAGGGCTGCGGCGACCCGCTCCAGCACATTGTCCCAGTCGCCTCGCTGCGTCTGCGTGAAAAGACGCAGGCCGGGATACCACGGACTGTCGTCCCGGCCGCGCAGCCAGCGCCAGCAGCCCGCGAAGCGGTTCAGCAGCCAGACCGGTTTGCCCATCGCGGCGGCAAGATGCGCCACTGAGGTATCCACGGATATCACCAGATCGAGGTTGTCGATCAGTGCCGCGGTATCGGCAAAATCCGACAGTTGATCGGTCCAGTCCGTCAGACGTGCGTGGCTGACGGCTTCGGCGAGCTTTGCGGGATCGTCGTTCTTTTGCAGGCTGATCCAATGCACCTGGCGCTGCGCAAGCAGCGGCACGAGCTGCCCGACCGGCAGGCTGCGCAGCCGGTCCAACGCAGTGCCCGAATGGCCGCCCGCCCACACCACGCCGACACGCGGCAAATGCCGCGTGTCCGGCAGCGCTTCGAGCCGTGCGCGCCATTGCGCGGCGAGTTGGGCGTCGGCATGCAGATAGGCAAGCGCGGCCGGAATGGTAGGCAGGCGCGTCTGGAACGCCATCGGCAGGGACATCAGCGGACAGTAGTGGTCCCATCTGCTCACGTCCGGCACCCCGTCGAGCAGAACCAGGCCCGGCCAGCGTGCGCACAACGACTGCTCGTACAGGCGCCGCAACGGCCGCGGGCACACATAACCGACCTCGGAACAATGCGCGAGCGCCATCGGCAGATAGCGCACGAACTGCAGGCTGTCGCCATAGCCTTGCTCGTTGAGGACCAGCAGACGTCCGCCGCGCGCACGCCCCGAGCGCGCGGCGAGAGGAGCCTGCGGCGCCTCGCCCGACCAGCGCGGCAGCGCCACTTGCACGGGCACCTGCGCGGGCCGTCCATCGGGCAGCTTGGAGCTGACCCAGCGGTCTTCGAAATACGGCCACGCTTCTTCATAGCGGCCGGACGCGAGCAAAGCCATCGCCAGGTTGTTGCGCGCGACAAGGTTGGCGGACGATAACTCGACGGCACGCCGGTAGTGCCGCTCGGCATCTTCCAACGCGCCGAGGTCCGCGTAGATGCGCCCGAGGTTGTTATGCGCCGCCGAATGGTCAGGCTCGATTTCGAGCGTTCGACGGTAGCTAATTGCGGCTTCGTCGAGCTTGTCGAGATGTTGCAGCGTCAGCGCGAGGTTGTAGTGGAGCGCGACGAAGTCCGGTTGCAACGTGAGCCCTTGCCGCAGACTGTCGACGGCACCCGGAAAGTCGCCGAGTTTGAGTTGAATCGCGTAGAGCGTGTTGTACAGGATCGGCTCGGGACGAATCTGGATCGCGCATTCAAGCCAGCGCCGCGCGCTTTGCGTGTGGCCCGACGCAAGCGCGAGCAGGCCTCGCAGATGAATAGCCCCGACATGCTCGCCGTCCTGTCCGAGAATTCGATCGGCCAGCATCTGCACCGCGTCGAGGCGACCCGCCTGATAGGCCGCCATGGCTTGGTCGTGAAGGCTCGACGTGTCGTCGGCGTGGATAGTCGGAGAAACGCGCATGATTGACGAGCGAGCGTCCATGACGCGCCGGTCCGGCCGCTGTGAGCGGCACGAACCTGGCGGCGGACACGGGTTGATGATGAACAGGGTTTCAGCGGCGCGCGTGATGCGGCGGGCCGTGCGATTACGATCAAGCGGAGATTATCGTGGGGCTGCTGCGGGGAGTCTTTAGGAGCGTTCTGAAACGCGTTGTGATTTGCCGGCCGTGCAGGCCAGGCCGCCAGCCATTAGCAGCCTCGCCCGGCTCGCATCACCCTACGCGCGGCACAACCGCCTAATCGTAACCACCCACCGTCAACAACTTCATCGCCACCCGATAGCTCGTATAAGCCAGCCAACTCAACGCTCGCTCGCCCGCCGGACGCGATTCGTAGCGCGCCTCATCCATACGGCGCGAGTCCTTGAACGCATCGAGAATCGCCTCGCGCAGCGCGTTGATCGACGGGTCGTTCACCAGCACCACATTCGCCTCGTTGTTGAGCATCAGACTCAGCGCGTCCAGGTTCGACGAGCCCACGGTCCCCCAGTTCGAATCCACCACCGCGACCTTGCCATGCAGCAGCGTCTTCTCGTACTCCGCGATCTGCACGCCAGCCCTGAGCAACGCGTGATACAGGAACGGCACCGCATAATCGAGCGCCTTGAACTCCTTGCGCCCGATGATCAGCTTCACCACGACGCCGCGCCGCGCCGCGAACACCAGCGCGCGCCGCAGCTTGCGCCCCGGCATGAAGTACGGATTGGCGAGCAGGATTTCGTGACGCGCCTGGCCGATGGCGGCCAGATACGCCTTTTCGATCGCGCGGCGGTTGATCAGGTTGTCGCGCGCGACGAATGCCACGCACGGCTGGCCGCCCGCCCACAGTTCCTCGTTACGGCGGCGGCGGCGGCGCCGCAAGCTGCCGAGCGATGCGGAAGTCTGCTGCCCGAGGTCCGGCTGCAGCGATTGCAGCGGCCGATGCCCGAGCTGAATCCGCCGCCATTGCACCTCGAACGCCTGGCGCACGTCGGCGACCACCGGCCCATGCAATTCGACCGCGAAGTCCCAGCGACGGTACGGCAGCGTCTCGCCGTTATTCTCGTAGTCGTCGACGATGTTGATGCCGCCGCAATACGCGAATTGATCGTCGATGACCGCCAGCTTGCGATGCGTGCGCGAAAAGCCGAAGCGACCGAACAGATGCGGGTTGTAAATGCGATGGTCGATGCCCGCAAGCGGCCACTCGATGAACATCGGCAGACGCGCGGTGCCGATGCCGTCGGTGATCACGCGCACCCTCACGCCGCGCGAGGCCGCGCGCAGCATCGCCTCGTTGACCGCCTGGCCGGCCTTGTCGTGACAGAAGATATAGGTTTCGAGAACCACGTCCTGCTGCGCGGCGTCGATGCGTTCGATCAGCGCGCTGAAAAACTCGTCGCCCGAACGCAGCAGTCGAACATCGTTGCCGCTCGTGAAGCGGTAACGTTGCCAATAGCGCCGGCCGAGCAGCGCATGCCGCAGTCGCGCGAAACGGCCCGCGCCGCGTGTGCTCATCGGCGAGGCTCCGCGGCGGGCCCGGCCGCGCGCCGCGCGCCGAGCCGCCTCGGCAACTGCAAGATCGCATCCGCATTCGACGACGAAAAGCAGCGCGACGCCGCCTCTTCGTAGGGCAGCCACAGGAAGGCAGTGTGCTCGCGCGGCGCCAGCGTCACTTCGAGCTGCTCGGGCACCTGCACGCTGAACCAGTGCTCGGTGTTGTGGATCACGCCTTCGGCATAGCGATAGCGGAACTCCGGATAGATCTCGTATTCGATCGAATATTGCCAGTCGAACAACGCGCTTTGCGGCACCACTGCGCCGCCGACCACGATGCCGGTTTCTTCCGCGACTTCGCGCACGGCCGTTTCAACGAGCGGTTCCTCGAGCTGATCTTTGGAGCCCGTCACCGACTGCCAGAACCCCGGATGATCGGCGCGCTCGATCAGCAGCACATCGAGCGCGGGCGTATGAATGACGACGAGTACGGATTGCGGAATTTTCGGCGGTTTCGGCATGGCGTAGAAACTGGGCGCAACGCTTGCGCGGTACATGTCGGATGACGGTCGAAAGCAGTTGCTTCGACTGTAACGCAAAAAGCGAAAAAGGCGCATCAAGCGCCTTTTTCGTATGCTCCTGCTGTCGTTTTCAGACAGCATTCCCTTGCCTCAAGCCATGACTTACGCCTTCGGTTCGGGCGTACGCAGACGGATGTGCAACTCGCGCAACTGGCGCTCGTCCACTTCGCTCGGCGCCTGCGTGAGCAAGCACTGCGCGCGTTGCGTCTTCGGGAACGCGATCACATCGCGGATCGAATCGGCGCCGGCCATCATCGTGACGATGCGGTCCAGACCGAACGCGATACCGCCGTGCGGCGGCGCGCCGTACTGCAGCGCGTCGAGCAGGAAGCCGAACTTGGCTTGCGCTTCTTCCGCATTGATCTTCAATGCGCGGAACACCTTGCTCTGCACTTCCTCACGGTGGATACGCACCGAACCGCCGCCGATTTCCCAGCCGTTCAGCACCATGTCGTAGGCCTTTGCAAGGCAGCGCGCCGGATCCGTTTCCAGATACTCGAGGTGCTCGTCCTTCGGGCTCGTGAACGGGTGATGCGCGGCGACGTAGCGGTTGTCTTCCTCGTCGTACTCGAACATCGGGAAGTCGACCACCCACAGCGGCTTCCAGCCGGACTCGACCAGGCCGTTGGCCTTGCCGAATTCCGAGTGGCCGATCTTCAGACGCAGTGCGCCCAGGCTGTCGTTCACCACCTTCGCGCGGTCCGCCGCGAAGAAGATGATGTCGCCGTCTTGCGCGCCGGTGCGCTCGATGATCGCCTTGACCGCCTCGTCGTGCAGGTTCTTGACGATCGGGCTTTGCAGACCGTCACGGCCCTTCGCGACCTCGTTGACCTTGATCCATGCGAGACCCTTCGCGCCGTAGATGCGCACGAATTCCGTGTAGCTGTCGATGTCGCCACGCGAAAGCTCGCCGCCCTTCGGCACGCGGATCGCCGCGACGCGGCCGTCCTTCGTGTTGGCCGGCGTGCTGAACACCTTGAAGTCGACGTCCTTGACGGCATCGGTCAGGTCGGTGAATTCGAGCTTCACGCGCAGGTCCGGCTTGTCCGAACCGAAGCGGCGCATCGCTTCCGAATACAGCATGACCGGGAATTTCTCGGCCAGCGTAACGCCGATCGTTTCCTTGAACACGTGACGGATCATCGCTTCGAACAGATCGCGGATTTCCTGTTCCGACAGGAACGAGGTTTCGCAGTCGATCTGCGTGAATTCCGGCTGACGGTCAGCGCGCAGGTCTTCGTCGCGGAAGCACTTGACGATCTGGTAGTAGCGATCGAAGTTCGCCACCATCAGCAGCTGCTTGAACAGCTGCGGCGACTGCGGCAGCGCGAAGAACTGGCCCGGGTTCGTACGCGACGGCACCAGGTAGTCGCGCGCGCCTTCCGGGGTGCTCTTCGTGAGCATCGGCGTTTCGATGTCGATGAAGCCTTGCTCGTCCAGATACTTACGCACTTCGATCGCGACGCGGTAACGCAGACGCAGGTTGTGTTGCATCTGCGGACGGCGCAGATCGAGCACGCGGTGCGTGAGACGCGTGGTCTCCGACAGGTTGTCGTCGTCGAGCTGGAACGGCGGCGTGATCGACGGGTTCAGCACGATCAGCTCGTGGCACAGCACTTCGATCTTGCCGCTCTTGAGCGCGGCGTTGGTCGTGCCTTCCGGGCGGCTGCGCACCACGCCCTTGATCTGCAGGCAGAACTCGTTGCGCACGCCTTCGGCGGCCTTGAACATTTCCGCGCGATCCGGGTCGCAGACGACCTGGACGAGCCCTTCGCGATCGCGCAGGTCGATGAAGATGACCCCGCCATGGTCGCGGCGGCGGCTCACCCAGCCGCACAGCGAGACGGTTTGGCCCAGCCGTTCTTCGGTCACCAGACCGCAGTATTCAGTTCTCATCGACATGATGTTTGTCTTTCGTTTTGCATTGGTTGAACGGCGCGCTGCAGTTGAACACTGCGTGAAACACTGCGCGCCGGCATTACAGCGGAGGCTCGACTGTCGTGCCGCGCATCGGCGCCGGCGTCGGCGGTGCGGACGGCGCCACGACGCCCATCGAGACGATGTACTTGAGCGCCGCGTCGACGGTCATGTCGAGCTCGATCACTTCGCTTCTGGGCACCATCAGGAAGAAGCCGGACGTCGGGTTCGGCGTGGTCGGCACATACACGCTGACGTAATCTTCTTTCAGGTGGTTGACCACGTCGCCGCCGGGAATACCGGTCAGAAACGCGATCGTATAAGAGCCGCGGCGCGGGTACTCGATCAGGAGCGCCTTGCGGAACGCGTTGCCGCTGCTCGACAACAAGGTATCGGACACCTGCTTGACGCTGGTGTAGAGCGGGCCGACCACCGGAATGTGGGCGACCAGCAGTTCCCACCACTTCACGAGCTTCTGCCCAATGAAGTTCTGCGTCAACAGCCCGACAACAAAGATGAACGCGAGCGTAAGCACCGCGCCGAGGCCGGGCAGGCGATAGCCGATTGCGCGTTCCGGCTGCCACGACGTGGGCAGCAGCAACAGCGTCTGGTCCATCGTGCCGATGATCAGACCGAGCACCCACAGTGTGATAGCCAGAGGCACCAGCACCAGCAGGCCAGTCAGGAACACCGATTTGAGCGTCGTTTTTTTCGTCGTCATGTGTACCGCCAGAAAGCCGCGCAGGCCGAAACCCAACGCGCGGTGTGTGCGCCGCCCCCGAGGGCGGCAATGCCACTAGGCGCTGCCGGCGCCGCTCGCACTCGTCGAGGCGGCCGGGGCGGCAGCTGGCGCGGCCGGCGTAGCGGCTGCGCTGGACGAACCGGCCGCGGCCGGGGCCGTGTCGGATTTGGCGGCGCCGTTAGTGGCGGCCGCGGTCTCGCTCGCGCCATTGGACGCGCCGTTCGCGTCGGGCTTGGCCGGCGCGCCCGCGCCGCCATTGCCGCCGCGGAAATCGGTTACATACCAGCCGGAGCCCTTCAACTGGAAACCGGCGGCAGTGACCTGCTTGCGAAAGGTGTCTTTCCCGCACTCGGGACACTGCGTCAACTGGGGGTCGCTCATCTTCTGAAGCACGTCCTTCCCGAAGCCGCATGACTCGCAACGATAAGCGTAGATCGGCATGAACTTTTCCCTACTGAATTCTTGTAAACGCTTGCAAAGCCTTGAATTATAGCCGCAAACGATATCCGTTCCGTGGATTTCGGGAACCGATGCTCGACGCGACCGCCGTTGCGCTAGATTGGGGCGGCCGCAGTCGAATCAAGTGCAGCCCACGCCGCGTTCGAGCGTGGCCGCGCGCCTTCAGGCGCGACGGCGCCACGTGAGCCAGCGCTCACGTCCGGCAAAAACGGGGATCGAATCGGTCACGGGTTCGTCTTCGACCAGCTCGAAGTCAGGCGTGAGCAGCCCGTGGAGTTCGGCGCGCTCGATACCGAACGGCGGCCCTTTCGGCGTCGCGCCGATGAAGTAGAAGCCTGCGAGCAGCGCGCCGCCGGGCAACAGTTCGGCCATCCGGCGCGCGTAGTCGGGGCGGCGTGCCGGCGGCAATGCGCAAAGGAACGCACGCTCGTAAATCCATGCGGGCGTGAAAGGCGGCTCGTAGGTGAAGAAATCCGCCTGCTCCACCAGCTGCGCATTCCCGGCGCCCAATTGCTCGTGCGCCGCGGCGACGGCGGCCGGTGAAAAATCGATCGCGCGAACCGGGTTGCCCTGACCGGCGAGCCAGACCGCTTCGTACGCGCTGCCGCAGCCCGGAATCAGCACGGCGGCGCCGCTATGACGTTCGGCGAACGCGCGGAACGCGGCTGGCACGCCCGCCTGATCCCACGGCATGAAGCCGCGCTCGAAGCGCTCGTCCCAGAACGCCGGCGAGTCGGGGTCGCGGGTCGTGAAGTCGGGCGAGGAAGGTTGGGTCGGGTCGCTCATCGGATGCCTCGCGTGGGTTGCGTGAGTCGCATGGGTGGTATCAACCGCCGTAAGCCAGCGCCAGAAACGCGCGCGCCAGCACGGCGCCGACGCCGACCGCCACGCCGAACATCAGCAGTCCCTGCAGCAACCGATTGGTACGCTTCTGCTCGAGCAGAATCTGGCGAATCATGTCGTCGTTCACGCCGCGCGTGCTGTCGTGGCGATGGGCCAACACGTGATGGATCAGCCGCGGCAACTGCGGCAGCGTCTTGCTCCATTGCGGTGCTTCGATCTTCAGGCGCTCGTACCAGCCGCGCACGCCTATCTGCTCGTTCATCCAGCGTTCGAGATACGGCTTCGCCGTCTTCCACAGATCCAGCTCCGGATCGAGCGAGCGGCCGAGCCCTTCCACGTTCAGCATGGTCTTTTGCAGCAGCACCAGTTGCGGCTGGATTTCGACGTTAAAGCGGCGCGAGGTCGAGAACAGCCGCATCAGCACCTGGCCGAGCGAAATGTCTTTGAGCGCGCGGTCGAAATACGGCTCGCAGACCGCACGAATCGCACTTTCGAGTTCTTCGACCCGGGTGGTCGGCGGCACCCAGCCCGACTCCAGGTGCAGCGTGGCGACGCGGTGGTAGTCGCGCTTGAAGAACGCGAGGAAGTTCTGCGCGAGATAGTTCTTATCGAAGTCCGACAGTGCGCCGATGATGCCGAAGTCCAGCGCGATATAGCGGCCGAAGTGCGCCGGATCGAGACTCACCTGAATGTTGCCCGGGTGCATGTCGGCGTGGAAAAAACCGTCGCGGAACACCTGGGTAAAGAAAATCTCGACGCCTTCGCGCGCCAGCTTCGGAATGTCGACGCCGGCCGCCCGCAGCGTTTCGACCTGGCTGATCGGTACGCCGACCATGCGCTCCATCACCAGCACCGTGGGCGTGCAGAACTCCCAGTACATTTCCGGCACCATCAGCAGATCGAGCCCGGCGAAGTTGCGCCGCAGCTGGCTGCCGTTGGCCGCCTCGCGCATCAGGTCGAGTTCGTCGTGCAGATACTTGTCGAACTCGGCGACCACCTCGCGCGGCTTCAGGCGCTTGCCGTCGGCCCACAGCCGCTCGGCCCACACGGCGATGTCGCGCAACAGCGCGAGGTCGGAGTCGATCACCGGCAGCATGTTTGGGCGCAGCACCTTCACCGCGACGGGCTTGCCGGCGTGCTGCCCGGCCTTCACTTTCGCGAAGTGCACCTGTGCGATCGACGCGCTCGCCACCGGCACCCGCTCGAAATCGTCGAACAGCACATCGACTGGTGCGCCGAGCGACTTCTCGACGATCCCGATCGCGACCGCCGAGTCGAACGGCGGCACCTGATCCTGGAGCTTCGCCAGTTCGTTGGCGATGTCGACCGGCAGCAGATCGCGGCGGGTCGACAGCACCTGGCCGAACTTGACGAAGATCGGCCCGAGACTTTCGAGCGCGAGCCGCAAGCGCACGCCCGGCGGCGCGTCGAACTTGCGGCCGATCGTGGTGATACGCAGCAGCAGACGCACGCGCCGGTCATTGACGCGGCTCAGCATCATTTCATCGAGACCGAACCGGATGACCGTGAAGAAAATCTTGAGGAAACGCAGAAAACGCATAGTTGTGCCCGGTGACTAGCGCGTGCCGCGCGACGTGGCGGCGCCGCCCGGCGCATTGGCGCCGCGGGCTTCGACCTTCTGTTCAAGACGCTCGATGCGTTTTTCCACGCGCGCCAGAGCGTCGCGCGCGCGCGCCAGTTCGACGTTGAAATCCGCGAGCGCGGCGCGGCGCACCAGTTGCGGATTCTCGTCGAGCAGATATTCGGCGGCCGTGTCGAGCAGGTTGCGGCCGGTGCGCTGCACATGCTCGCCGACCGTGCGCACGACCGACGCCACCCGCCAGGCGGGACCGTCGCCGATCAGCTTCGCCAGATCTTCCTCCGGCTCCCAACGCAGATGCTCGGCAAGCTTTGCGATCACAGTGGCGAACTCAGCGTCGCCTTCGATCTTCACATGCTTCATGACGGCGGCCTGCCCGCCTTGCACGAAGGCGGGCAGCGCATCGGACGGGACCGAGACGGTCACGTCGAACTGGTGCGTTTCGGTTTCGCCGACCGCGGTCAGATAGCCGTCCGGTTGCACCAGCAGCGTCAGGTCGACCGGTGGACATGAAAGACGGGCGGTCTTGCCCGCGTACGGAGCGAGGCGCTCACGAGCCCACGATTCGCGGGCGAGCAGATGATTGACAGCAGCAGCGAAGGGCTTGGCGGCGAGGGTCATCGAAAGTGGCAAGAAAAAACCCGCGCGAACGAGGTGCTCGCGCGGGTTCCTATTGTAACGTCCGATCGCTTCGCGGCCCGCTATGCCGAACGGCCAACGATATGCGCAAAATCAGGACAAGTCGCACCGCCTGGCCATGCCTCGGCCGTCGCGGCTTTGTCCCGGCTTGATGCCGCTACTTGTTCAGTGCTGCGCCACCTGCTGGATGCCGGCAAGCAACCAGCCTTCGCCGGCGCGATTCGCCTTCGACAGATTCCAGACTTCGACGAACGGCTCCGCCGCCGCGCCCGGCGCTTCGCGAATCAGGCCGGAGAAGCGCACGCTCGCGAAGTATTCGTTCGCGCGCTCTTCGACGCCCAGCAATTCGGCGTTCAACTGCACCACGTCGGTCTGATTGGACTCCGTGCCGCGCGAAGCAAGATCGACCCGCACTTCGGCGAACATTTCCGGGGTGGTGAATTCGCGGATATCTTCGACGTTGCCCACGTCCCATGCGGCTTGCAGGCGCACGAAGTACACCTTGGCATTACGCAGGAACGCTTCCGAATCGAAGCCGGCCGGCACCACAGGCGTCGGGTTGATGGACGGCGTGCCCAGCGGGTTGCCCTGCGGTTCGAGATACGAGCCGGTGGGCGGCGCGCTGTAGCGAGGCTCCTGAACGTAGCCGGTGCTGCCCGCGTTCAGCGACGGCGAAGCACCGGCATACGCCGGTTGCGCAGCATCGCGCTTGCGCCCCGTGAAGCGGCGGATCAGCCAGATGACGACCATCGCGATCAACGCGATGATGATCACGTTAGCCATCATGCCGGCGAAGGCCTCGCCCATGCCGAAGTGCGACAGCAAGGCCGCGATGCCGAGACCGGCGGCCAGGCCGGCGATCGGGCCTAGCCAGCGGTTGCGGTTAGGCGCGGCCGGCGTCGGCGCGGGCGCCGGTTGCGCGCGCTGCTGCATCGCCTGATTGCTTTGGGACGGTTGCGACGGCGTCGCCTGATTTTGCTGCTGAACAGTGTTCGACTGACGGCCGATGCTACGGCCACCGCCCATGCGGCGAGCTTCCGCATCGAGCGAGGCGAGAGAGCCGGCCATGATCAGACCGACCATCGCGATCAGTCCGATTCTTCTCACCAGCGACCGCCCAACCTTACGGGGAGATAACATACCTGAATCGGACATTTTCGTACTTTCCTTTAAAAAACGATGGGTTAGGGACCCTAGTATTTGATCCCCACATGTAAAGCTACCACGCCAGCTGACAAATTGTAATATTTGACGCCGTCCAGGCCTGCTTGTTCCATCATTGTTTTCAAAGTTTCCTGATCCGGATGCATACGGATCGATTCCGCCAGGTACTGATAGCTCTCGGCGTCTTTCGCAAAGCGTTCGCCAAGCCACGGCAACACCTTGAACGAATAAACATCGTAGACCTTCTTGAGCGGATCCCATACCTTCGAGAATTCCAGCACGAGCAGCCGGCCCGCCGGTTTGAGCACGCGACGCATTTCCGCCAGCGCGATGTCTTTATGCGTCATGTTGCGCAAGCCGAATGCCACGGTGACCACGTCGAAGTAATTGTCCGGAAATGGAATTTTCTCCGCATCGCAGAGCAGCGCCGGGGTGATGACGCCCTTGTCCAGCAAGCGGTCGCGGCCCACGCGCAGCATCGATTCGTTGATGTCGGTGTGCCAGACTTCGCCGCTCTCCCCCGCCTGTTTCGCGAAGGCCTTCGACAGGTCGCCCGTGCCGCCCGCGATGTCGAGCACCTTGTAGCCCGGCCGCACGTTCGCCTGGGCGATCGTGAACATCTTCCACGCCCGGTGCAACCCGCCCGACATCAGGTCGTTCATCAAGTCGTAGTTGGCGGCAACCGAGTGGAACACACCCGCCACCTTCTGCGCTTTTTCCTGTTCGTCGACCGATTGAAAGCCGAAGTGGGTTTTGCTCATCGCGCTCGTCCTTTCGCGTATTCTGAAATGTGGAGCCGCATCGGTGCGGCGATCGGGGCGAATCGTATCAGTGACAGTGCCCGTGCGCAGCGCCGGATGGCACCATCGGGGTATCGCGGTCAACACCGGCCGCTTGCAGTTTGGCGAGATAGTCGCGCCAGAGTTCATCCTGGCGCACCGCCATGTCATACAGCAGGTCCCACGAATAGATGCCGGTGGCGTGCCCGTCGGAGAAAGTGGGCTGCAGCGCATAGTTGCCGACGCCTTCGATCATCGTGATCGTGACGTCGCGCTTGCCGGTCTGCAGGGTTTCCTGGCCGGGGCCGTGGCCCTGCACTTCCGCTGACGGCGAATACACGCGCAGCAGTTCGAACGGCAGGCGAAACGATTCGCCGTTTGCGTACTGCAATTCGAGCACGCGCGATTTTGAATGCACGACCACGCCGGTGGGCACCGGGGTCTCAGGGGTCAATCCGCTCATGATGGCCTCGTAAGAGAACGCCGGGCCGCTCCAGGGTGCGCCCCCTTCGGGGCCCGGCGCTAAGCGACAGGTTGGAGGGCGCTCAGCTAAGAGCCTGTTCGATTTCCCGCCGCACCGCTTCGCGCAGCAACGTGGCTTGCGCGCGGCGCGACGACAGCATCGCTTCGGACACCGTGCGCTGGCGCGGCGCCCAGATGGGCAGCGGAAAATGAGCGTCGTTCGAAAAACGCGGAATCACGTGCCAGTGCACGTGCGGCACCTGGTTGCCGAGGCTCGCCAGATTCACCTTGACCGGTTGCATGATGCGCCGGATCGCGCGCTCGACCGCATACACGGCCTTCATCACGCGATCGCGCTCGTCGGCGGCGAGATCGGAAAACTCGGCGACGTGCCTGTTCCAGATCACCCGGCAAAAGCCCGGGTAATCGTGTTCGTCGGCGAGGACGACACGCAAGGCGTCGTCCTGCCATAGCACATCGCCGCCATCTTCACGACAAAAAACGCAGTCCATCGTCGGCCTCAGGCAAAAATCGTCAGTCGTGCCATTAAACCAGCACGCGCTCGATTCCGCCATTGTTCGCCCGTTGAACGTAGTCCGCCATCCATTCTTCGCCCAACACGTGGCGCGCCATCTCGACGACGATGTAGTCCGCCTCGGTGTTCGCGTCCTCGTTGTAGCGCGACAGCCCTTGCAGGCAGGACGGGCAGCTCGTCAGGATCTTCACGTCGGTGGCGCCGTTCGACTGCGGGCCGTCGCCGGCCTTGAGCACGGAGCCGTTCGGCGCACCCGCCGCACCGGCCGATGCATTGGCCGGATTGATTGCGTTCGCGCCGGCTTCGGCCACGAGCGGAATGCCGCGCAGCTTGGCCGCACCCTTGCGAATCTCTTCTTCCTTGCGGAAGCGGACCTGTGTCGAAATGTCGGGACGTGTCACCGCGAGTGTGCCGGATTCGCCACAGCAACGATCGTTCTTCTCGATCTTGTAGCCGTCTTTTTCCGAACCCATCAGCTGATTGACCAGCTTGACCGGGTCCATAGTCTTGATCGGCGAGTGGCACGGGTCGTGGTACATGTAGCGCACGCCGTTCACGCCGTCGAGCTTGATGCCCTTCTCCAGCAAGAATTCGTGGATGTCGATGATCCGGCAGCCGGGGAAGATCTTCTCGAATTCGTAGCCGGCGAGCTGGTCATAGCAGGTACCGCACGACACCACCACCGTCTTGATGTCGAGATAGTTCAGCGTATTGGCGACGCGGTGAAACAGCACGCGGTTATCCGTGACGATCTGCTCGGCCTTGTCATACTGGCCCGAGCCGCGCTGGGGATAGCCGCAGCACAGGTAGCCCGGCGGCAGCACGGTTTGCACACCTGCTTCCCACAGCATCGCCTGAGTCGCCAGACCGACCTGCGAGAAAAGCCGCTCGGAGCCGCAGCCCGGGAAGTAGAACACCGCTTCCGTATCGGCGGTGGTCGTCTTCGGATTGCGGATGATCGGCACGATCTTGTTGTCTTCGATATCGAGCAACGCGCGCGCGGTTTTCTTCGGCAGGTTGCCCGGCATCTTCTTGTTCATGAAGTGGATCACCTGCTGCGTGACCGCCGGCTTGCCGACCGTGGCCGGCGGATGCGCGGTCTGCTTCTTCGCGAACTTCTTCAGCACTTCGTTGCCGAGGCGCTGTGCCTTGTAGCCGACGCCCATCATCGCGGTGCGCGCGAGCTTGATGGTCTGCGGATTGGTGGCGTTCAGGAAGAACATGCCCGCCGCGTTGCCCGGATTGAACTTCTTCTTGCCCAACTTGCGCAGCAGGTTGCGCATGTTCATCGTCACGTCGCCGAAGTCGATCTTCACCGGGCACGGCGTCACGCACTTGTGACAGACGGTGCAGTGATCGGCGACGTCGTTGAACTCGTCCCAATGCTTGATCGACACGCCGCGGCGCGTCTGTTCTTCGTACAGGAACGCCTCGACCAGCAGCGAGGTGGCGAGAATCTTGTTACGCGGGCTGTACAGCAGGTTGGCGCGCGGCACGTGGGTCGCGCAGACCGGCTTGCACTTGCCGCAGCGCAAACAGTCCTTGATCGACTCGGAAATCGCGCCGATGTCAGACTGCTGCATGATCAGCGATTCGTAACCCATCAGGCCGAAGCTCGGCGTGTACGCGTTGCGCAGGTCCGCGCCTTCGAGCAGCTTGCCCGCGTTGAAGCGGCCATGCGGATCGACGCGCTGCTTGTACGCGCGGAATTCGCCGATCTCTTCGTCGGTCAGGAATTCGAGCTTGGTGATGCCGATGCCGTGCTCGCCCGAAATCACGCCGTCGAGCGAACGCGCCAGCTTCATGATGCGTGCGACCGCAGTGTGCGCGTCCTGCAGCATCTCGTAGTTGTCGGAGTTGACCGGCAGGTTGGTGTGCACGTTGCCGTCGCCCGCGTGCATGTGCAGCGCGACGAACACGCGGCCGCGCAGCACCTGCTTGTGAATCGCCTGGGCCTCTTCGAGGATCGGCTTGAACTCGCCGCCGTTGAAAATCTGCCGCAATTCAGCGCGGATTTCCTGCTTCCACGACACGCGGATCGTGCGGTCCTGCGTGATGTGGAACACGGTCGCGTCGGGTTGCTGGTCGGCGCGGTCGGCGAACTTCTCCGCCAGCGCTTCGTAGCCGAGGCCGACCAGATAGTGCTGCGCCTCGCGCACCGACAGGTCGAGCTTGTCACGCAGGAATTCCCAGCGCGTGCGCACGCGCGCGAGCAGATCGAGTGCCTGTTGCACACGATCTTCGAGCAGCTCGGCGCTGGGGATTTCGTTGGCGTCGTCGCTCTTGCCGAGCGGCAGCTTGCCGCCCTTGAAGAACGCTTCGAGCGCGTCGACCAGTTGCAGCTTGTTCTTGATCGACAACTCGATGTTGATGCGCTCGATGCCGTCCGTGTATTCGCCCATGCGGTCGAGCGGAATCACCACGTCTTCGTTGATCTTGAACGCGTTGGTGTGCTTGGCGATCGCCGCGGTGCGGCTGCGGTCGAGCCAGAACCGCTTGCGCGCCTCGGCGTTGACCGCCACGAAGCCTTCGCCGCTCTTGCCGTTGGCCATCCGCACGACTTCCGAGGTAGCCTGCGCGACCGCGTCGGCGTCATTGCCGACGATGTCGCCGATCAGCACCATCTTCGGAAACGCATTGCGCTTGCTCTTGGTCGCATAGCCGACCGCGCGCAGATAGCGCTCGTCCAGATGTTCGAGGCCCGCGAGAATCGCCCCGCCCTGGCGCGACGTCTCGAACAGGTAGTCCTTGATTTCGACGATGCTCGGAATCGCCTCGCGCGCCTGGCCGAAAAATTCGAGGCAGACGGTACGCGTGTGCGCGGGCATCTTGTGCAGCACCCAGCGCGCGGACGTGATCAGCCCGTCGCAGCCTTCCTTCTGCACGCCCGGCAGGCCGGCGAGGAATTTGTCGGTGACGTCCTTGCCGAGACCTTCCTTGCGGAACACGCGGCCCTTGATGTCGAGCGATTCGGTGCGCAACAGCTTTTCGCCCGGCGCGTAGTTGCCGTCGAACCACTTGAGCTCGAAACGCGCGACTTCAATGTCGTGAATCTTGCCCATGTTGTGGTCGAGGCGCGTGACTTCGAGCCAGTTGCCTTCCGGGTCGACCATGCGCCACCACGCGAGGTTGTCGAGCGCCGTGCCCCACAACACCGCCTTCTTGCCGCCCGCGTTCATCGCGACGTTGCCGCCGACGCAAGAAGCATCCAGCGAGGTCGGGTCGACTGCGAACACGAAGCCGGCCTGCTCGGCTGCTTCGGTCACGCGGCGCGTGACGACGCCCGCGCCGGAGAAAATCGTCGCGACCTTGCGGTCGACGCCCGGCAGTTCGGTCATCTCGACCGCGCCGAGCTGCTCGAGCTTTTCGGTATTGATGACGGCCGAGAACGGCGTGAGCGGCACCGCGCCGCCCGTATAGCCGGTGCCGCCGCCGCGCGGAATCACGGTCAGACCCAGTTCGAAACACGCCTTGATCATGCCGGCGATTTCGGTCTCGGTGTCCGGCGTGAGCACGACAAACGGGTATTCGACGCGCCAGTCGGTCGCATCGGTCACGTGTGACACGCGGGACAACCCGTCGAATTTGATGTTGTCCTTTTCCGTGACCTTGCCCAGCACCTTGGTCGCGCGGCGGCGCAAATCGTAGGTCTTCTGGAATTCGCTCGCGAACTCGTCGACCGCGCGGCGCGCGGCCTGCACCAGGGTTTCGACGCGGGCGGCACGGTCCACGCCTGCTTCGTCGCCATGTTCGACCAGATCGGCGCGGCGGCGCTTCTCGATCTCGGACAGACGGTGATGCAGCGCTTCAATCAGAAGCGCGCGGCGCTTCGGATTGTCGAGCAGATCGTCCTGGAGGTACGGATTGCGGCGCACGACCCAGATATCGCCGAGCACTTCGTACAGCATCCTCGCCGAGCGGCCGGTGCGGCGTTCCGCGCGCAGTTCGGCGAGTATCGACCACGCGTCGTCGCCCAGCAGGCGAATGACGATTTCGCGGTCGGAAAACGACGTGTAGTTATAGGGAATTTCGCGCAGACGCGCTTCGGGATCGGCGGCCACCGCGTTGGCGGCCCCGTGCGGATCGAAAACTTGAGGTGCGTTCATGTTGGACGACTCTGTAGGTCAACCGCGCGTTTTTTAATGAGGCGTCGGCTGACGGTGCGCGAGGGGCGCAATGCCTGGAAATCTTCTAGGGAGCGAAGCACGCCCGACGGCCTACCCACGTCGGTCGCTTCGCGGCGCTCAGATATAACTACACGATCGTGCGTGGCGAACGTGACGCTGCGCCGCGGGACAAGACTCACGCGGGACGGGCATCAAGTGGGCGATCCGAGGCTGCCAGTGCATCTTCCGATCCTTATTCCAAAACGGAATTCTACCGCATGATTCCGCCCCGCGTTGACGGCTGCAATCGGAGCTGTGACAGGGCTTTGCGCGTTTTCGCGCGGAATCGCCTTGTGACGCGCATGCGAAGAATTGACTGACCGAACGGTCGGGAGGCCCTCTGCGGCGCGGCTTTCGCGGATAAGCAGAAGGCCAGCGCGCGCACCGTTGGCGCTATCATTGACCCTTTCCCGTCTCACAGCGCGCATCGCGCCACTCGCATGGCCTCCCACGACTACCTGAAAAAAACCCTGACCGCGCGCGTCTACGACGTGGCCCGCGAGACCGAACTCGAACGCGCGCCGAACCTGTCGGCGCGGCTGCGCAACCCGGTCTATCTGAAGCGCGAGGACAACCAGCCGGTGTTCTCGTTCAAGCTGCGCGGCGCGTACAACAAGATGGCGCATATCCCGGCCGAAGCGCTGGGGCGTGGGGTGATTACCGCATCGGCGGGCAATCATGCGCAGGGCGTGGCATTGTCGGCGGCACGCATGGGCGTGAAGGCGATCATCGTGGTGCCGGTCACGACGCCGCAGGTGAAGGTCGATGCCGTGCGCGCACACGGCGGCCCGACGGTCGAGGTGGTGCAGTTCGGCGAATCGTATAGCGACGCCTACGCACATGCGGTGAAGTTGCAGGAAGAGCGCGGCCTGACCTTCGTGCATCCGTTCGACGACCCTTACGTGATCGCGGGCCAGGGCACCGTCGCGATGGAGATTCTCAGCCAGCATCAGGGACCGATTCACGCGATCTTCGTGCCGATCGGCGGCGGCGGACTCGCGGCCGGCGTGGCCGCGTATGTGAAATCGGTGCGCCCGGAGATCAAGGTGATCGGCGTGCAGACCGACGATTCGTGCGCGATGGCCGCATCGCTGAAAGCGGGCGAGCGGGTCACGCTGAACGAAGTCGGCCTGTTCTCGGACGGCACGGCGGTGAAGCTGGTCGGTGAAGAAACCTTCCGGCTGTGCAGCGAATATCTCGACGACGTGCTGCTCGTGGACACCGATGCGCTGTGCGCGGCGATCAAGGACGTGTTCCAGGACACCCGCAGCGTGCTCGAACCCGCGGGCTCGCTGGCGGTCGCCGGAGCCAAGCAGTATGCGGAGCGCGAAGGCATCGAGAACCAGACGCTGATCGCGATCACGTCGGGCGCGAACATGAACTTCGACCGCATGCGTTTCGTCGCCGAGCGCGCCGAAGTCGGCGAGGCGCGCGAAGCGGTGTTCGCGGTGACGATCCCCGAGGAGCGCGGCAGTTTCCGGCGCTTCTGCGAACTGGTCGGCACGCGCAGCGTCACCGAGTTCAACTACCGGATCGCGGACGCGAACTCGGCGCATATCTTCGTTGGCGTGCAGATCAGGAATCGCAGCGAGTCGGCGCAAATCGCGGGCGCGTTCGAAGCGCACGGCTTCGCCACCGTCGACCTGACCTTCGACGAACTCTCGAAGCAGCACATCCGCTACATGGTCGGCGGGCGCTCGCCGCTCGCGCATGACGAGCGGCTGTTCCGCTTCGAGTTTCCGGAGCGGCCGGGCGCGCTGATGAAGTTCCTGTCGTCGATGGCGCCGAACTGGAATATCAGCCTGTTCCACTATCGCAACCAGGGGGCGGATTACAGTTCGATCCTGGTGGGCATCCAGGTGCCCACGAGCGAGACCGGGGAGTTCGACCGTTTTCTCGCGACGCTCGGCTATCCGTACTGGGAAGAGACGCAAAACCCGGTGTATCGCCTTTTCCTCGCCTGATCTCCTGGGATTGAAACGCGCAGATGGCTCTTTCGCTCGTCGACAAACTGGTGGTGGCAATCTCGTCGCGCGCGCTGTTCGACTTCGAGGAAGAGAACCGCGTGTACGAGGAAGGCGACCTGCATGCCTATGAAGCCTTGCAGCGCGACCGGCTGAACGTGCCGGCCAAACCGGGCGTCGCGTTTCCGCTGATCCGCAAGCTGCTGGCATTGAACGCCGGCGGCCATCGCGTCGAAGTGGTGATCCTGTCGCGCAGCGATCCGATCAGCGGATTGCGCGCGTTTCATTCGTGCCGTGAACATGGGCTCGCGATCGAGCGCGGTGTCTTCACACGGGGACGCGCGCCATTCGGTTATCTGAAGCCGTTGAACGCGTCGCTGTTTCTGTCCGCGAATCAGCAGGACGTGCGCGACGCGCTGGCCGCCGGATTTCCCGCCGCGCGCGTGTTGCCCGAATCGGCGAAAATGGCGAGCAAGTATCCGGACGAAATCCGCATTGCGTTCGACGGCGACGCGGTGCTGTTTTCCGACGAAGCCGAGCGCGTGTTCCAGAAGGACGGCTTGCGCGCCTTCGTCGGCCACGAGACTCACAACAAGGACCTGCCGCTCGCGGACGGTCCGTTGAAGCCGCTGCTCGAAGCGCTGCACCGGCTGCAAAAACTCGCGGACCAGGCCGCGCCGATGCATATTCGTACGGCATTGGTGACGGCGCGCTCGGCGCCCGCGCACGAGCGCGCGATCCGCACCCTGATGGCGTGGAACATCGAAATCGACGAAGCGATGTTCCTCGGCGGCCTCGACAAGAGCGCGTTCCTGCGCGAGTTCGAGCCGGACTTTTTCTTCGACGACCAAATTGGCCATTGCGAATCGGCCCGCGTCGTGACGGCGACCGGGCACGTGCTGAGTGGCATCGTGAATGCATCATGACACCCGAACAATCTCCGCTGGGTAAAGCCTCCACTTACACCGAACAGTACGACGCGTCGCTGCTGTTTCCGATTGCGCGCAAAACCGCACGCGAGGCAATCGGGATCGGCGCGCAATTGCCGTTTTTCGGCACGGACATCTGGAATGCGTATGAGTTGTCGTGGCTGAACAAGCGCGGCAAGCCGCAGATCGCGGTGGCGACTTTCTTCGTGCCGGCCGACTCGTCGAACATCGTCGAGTCGAAGTCGTTCAAGCTCTATCTGGGCTCGTTCGCGCAGACGGCCTTTGAATCGATCGAGGTGGTGCGCGACACGATCAAACGCGATGTGTCCACGGCTTGCGGCTCGACTGTGTCAGTTCATCTGGCGACGCCGCACGAGTTCGGCAAGCTGCAGATGGAAGAGTTCGAAGGTCTGTCGCTGGATCGGCTGGATCTCGACGCCGACGTTTATCAGCCGGACGCTTCACTACTGAGCGCGGCGCACGATGAAGCGCCGGTAGAGGAAACGCTGTTCTCCAACCTGCTGAAGTCGAACTGTCCAGTGACCGGACAGCCCGATTGGGGCAGCGTGCAGATTCATTACGTCGGCCCGCAGATCGACCAGGCGGCACTGCTGCGCTACATCATCTCTTACCGCAATCACACCGGCTTTCACGAGCAGTGTGTCGAGCGGATTTTTATCGACGTGATGAAAGCCTGCAAGCCGGTCAAGCTGGCGGTGTACGCGCGCTATACGCGGCGCGGCGGACTGGACATCAACCCGTTCCGCACCAACTACAATTTGCCGATGCCCGACAACATGCGTCTGGCCCGGCAATAAACAAGCCATCGGGTTGTCGCTGAGGGCCTCGCCCTCAGCGACAACCCGTTAAGCCGTCGGCTTCTTATAAGCGACGCAATCCACTTCCACCCTGCAGTCGATCACCATCGACGAAACCACACAGGCGCGCGCCGGCGGATTGTCCCCGAAGTACTCGCGGAACACCTTGTTGAACGACGCGAAGTCACGCGGATCGTCGAGCCACACGCCGCAGCGCACGACATGCTCCGCGCCATAGCCGGCTTCCTTCAGAATGGCGAACACGTTCTGAATCGCCTTATGCGATTGCTCGACGATCCCGCCATTGATCACTTCGCCGTTTTCCATCGGTGTCTGACCCGACACGAACAGCCAGCCGTCCGCTTCGACCGCTCGTGCAAACGGCATATGCTGACCGCCCGTTCCCTTTCCGCCTTCAACGCCATAACGCTTCATCTTCACACTCCTCATAAAGTCCGGCGCGGGCTCGGCACCAGCGCCGCGCCCGCCACAATCAATCGATTAAAAAATCAGAACGCGCCGTGCGCGTCACCTTTCGACGCCGCGCCGCGCGCGACGAAGTGACCGGCACGCTCGCCCGTGACCGCGCCATCGCGATACGACAGCACGCCGTTCACCCACACCGCGTCGATCCCGTCGGCTGCTTGCTGCGGGTTCTCGAACGTCGCCGCGTCGCGCACTTTGTCCGGGCTGAACAGCACCAGGTCGGCGTGATAGCCGATGTGCACCTCACCACGCTGCGTGAGGCCAAACCGACGCGCCGACAGGCTGGTCATCTTGCGCACGGCCTCTTCGAGCGGCAGCAGACCGGCGTCGCGCGCGTAATGGCCGAGCACGCGCGGAAAGGCACCCCACAAGCGCGGATGCGGCAGCGGATCGTTCGGCAAACCGTCCGAGCCGACCATCGTCGCGGGATGCGACAGGATGCGCCGCACGTCCTCTTCCGACATGTTGTGATACACCGCGCCCGCCGGTTGCAGGCGCTTGCCCGCTTCCTGCTGCGTGACGCCCCACTGCGCGGCGATCTCCTTCAGGAGCTTGCCGGCCACCTCCGGATGCGGCTCGGACCACGTGATCGTGATGTCGATATCGCCCGTGATCTGCTTCAGAGCGAGCGTCGACGAACTGCGGTTGTACGGATAGCAATCGCAGCCAATCGGCTGCATGCGCCGCGCGCCTTCGAGCGACTGCAGCACTTCTTCGCTGCGTCCCCAGTTCGACGGGCCCGCGCACTTCAGATGCGAGATCACTACCGGCACATGCGCATGACGGCCGATGCGGTATGCCTCGTCCATCGCGTCGAGAATCGCGTCGAACTCGGTGCGCATGTGCGTCGTGTACAGCGCACCGGCGGCGGCGAGCGGCTCGGCCAACGCCATCACTTCTTCGGTCGGCGCGGCGAACGCCGAACCGTACGCGAGCCCCGAACTCAGACCCAGCGCGCCGTTGGCCAACGCCTCTTCGAGCTGCGTGCGCATGCCGTCGATTTCCTGCGGCGTCGCCGCGCGATCGAGCCGGTCCATCTGATTGCTGCGCAACGCCGTGTGCCCGATCAACGCGCCGACATTCACCGCCGGACGCGCGGCGTTCACCGCCTTCACGTACTCGGCGAAGGTCGGGTACTGGAACGCGTCGCGGTCGCCGAGCAGGTTCATCGGATCAGGCGGATCGCCCTTGAGCGCCACCGGCGACGCGCTGATCCCGCAATTGCCGACGATCACCGTCGTGACGCCCTGCGTGATCTTCGGCAGCATTTGCGGCGAGCGGATCACGTGCGTGTCGTCGTGCGTGTGCACGTCGATGAAACCCGGCGCCAGCGCGCGGCCCTCGGCCTCGATCACTTCTTCGGCGAGCCAGTTGGACAGATTGCCGATCGCGACGATGCGGCCGTCGCGGACCGCCACGTCGCGCTCGACGGGCGGCGTGCCGGTGCCGTCATATAGTTGCGCGCCGACGATCAGCGTATCGGCGGCTTCGGGATGCGAATGCATGAATCAGTCTCCTAACGGTTGTCGATCGCCGCCGCCGCGGTGCGCGTCGAGCGCGTGCTTCATGCGGCGCAGCAATTCGCGGCTCTCGTCACCCTGGCTGACGGCAAGTTCGGTGACGAGCACATCGAGCGCCATCATCATCGCGTAGCGCGACGACGACGGCTTGTAAATAAAATCGGTCTCGAACGCGACGATCGGGATCACCCAATCAGCGAGTTTCGCTAGCGGCGAGGTGGGCGCGGTAAGCGCGATCACCGTCGCGCCGTAGCTGCGCGCAATCTTGCAGTTCTCGACCATCTCGGGCACACGCCCGGTGGTGGACAACGCGATCACCACGCACTCGCGCGACACGGTGCTCGCCACCATGCGCTGCAACAAGCCGTCCTGATAGGTCGCGACCGGCCGGCCGAGACGCACGAGCCGAAAGCGCATCTCGTCGGCGAGCGCGGTCGAGCCGCCGCCCATGCCAAACACGTAGATCATGCGCGCCGCGCGCAGCGCGGCCGCCGCGTCGCCCAAAGGCGCCTGGCGCAGCAGTCGATGATTATGGGCCAGCGCAGTTTGCAATTCATCGAACACGCGGGTCGCGATCGGCTCGGGCGCGTCGCCGGGGTGACCCGGCTGCAGGAAGCGCTGACCGACCGCGGCCGCTTGCGCGAGCCGCAGCTTCAGCTCGCGCACGTCGCGGCAACCCACCGCCTTGGCAAAGCGCGTGACGGTCGCGACGCTCACCTCGGCCTGCTGCGCGAGCGCGCCGATGCTGGCACGCGAAGCGCCCGTCAGATCGTCGAGGATCAGCGCGGCGACCTTGCGCTCGGCCGAACGCAGTTCGGGCGCGCATTCGGCGATGCGCGCGACGATGTCGAAGGCCAGCGGTTCGGCGGTCAAGTTCATTGCGGACTGTGGGGGAATCGCGCGAAGGCCTGCGACGACTGACAACGCGCCTTCGCCAAGCCTTGGTACTAAATAACATTTCTCCGGCCATCGTACTTTCGGTAACATGGTAAAGTCAAATCTGATTCAATTTAACTGGCCGATGGAGCAAGGAGACATGAAAGTTACAAACTATCAAGGCGCAACGATTGATCCTTATAGCAAGGGCTTGGGCATGGTTCCGGGCGCCAGCATCCAGCTCACGGACACCGCGCGTCTCGAATGGAATCTGCTCAATGAAGACGTGAGCCTGCCCGCCGCCGTGCTGTACGCGGATCGCGTCGAGCACAACCTGAAGTGGATGCAGGCCTTCGTCGCGGAATATGGCGTGAAGCTCGCGCCGCACGGCAAGACCACCATGGCGCCGCAACTGTTTCGCCGTCAGCTCGAAACCGGCGCGTGGGGCATCACGCTCGCCACCGCGCATCAGGTGCGCGCGGCGTATCACGGCGGGGTCTCGCGAATCCTGATGGCCAACCAGCTAGTCGGCCGGCGCAACATGATGATCATCGCCGAGTTGCTGAGCGATCCGGACTTCGAATTCTTCTGCCTCGTCGATTCGGCCGAAGGCGTCGAGCAGTTGGGCGAGTTCTTCACGTCGGTGAAAAAACCGCTGCAAGTGCTGCTCGAACTCGGCGTGCCGGGCGGCCGCACGGGCGTGCGCGACGCAGCGCAGCGCAACGCCGTGCTCGACGCGATCGCTCGCTATCCGGACGTGCTGAAGCTCGCCGGCGTCGAGTTGTACGAGGGCGTGCTGAAGGAAGAGCACGAAGTGCGCGAATTCCTCCAAGGCGCGGTCGCGGTCACGCGTGCGCTCGTCGAAGAGGGGCGTTTCGCGCGCACGCCGGCGGTGCTGTCGGGCGCGGGTTCGGCGTGGTACGACGTGGTCGCGGAAGAATTCGTGAAGGCGTCGGAAACCGGCAAGGTCGAGGTCGTGCTGCGCCCCGGCTGCTATCTGACGCATGACGTCGGCATCTATCGCAAGGCGCAGACGGACATCTTCGCGCGCAATCCGGTGGCGAAGAAGATGGGCGAGGGTTTGCTGCCGGCGCTGCAATTGTGGGCCTACGTGCAGTCGATTCCCGAGCCGGATCGCGCGATCATCGGTCTCGGCAAGCGCGACTCCGCTTTCGACGCGGGCCTGCCGGAACCGGCGCGCCACTATCGTCCGGGCAGCGAAGCGCCGCGCGATATCGCGGCAAGCGAAGGCTGGGAGATTTTCGGCTTGATGGATCAGCACGCGTATCTGCGGATTCCCGCCGGCGCCGATCTGAAAGTGGGCGACATGATCGCGTTCGACATCTCGCACCCGTGTCTGACGTTCGACAAGTGGCGTCAGGTGCTGGTGGTCGATCCGGCGTATCGCGTCACCGAGGTGATCGAAACGTTCTTTTGAGGGTTCCGCAAACGGCGCGCTGGGCGGTGATGCGGCGCGTCGTTCGCGGCACGGCTTGCCGTGTCAGGCAAATCAGCTTTGACGGGGCTGGCGATTCAGCGAGCTTGCCGGCCACACTGAGACGCCTTGAGCGCGGCGGCCCCGATGAGCCCAGCGGGCGCGTGAATCACAACTGACGCGGCGCGCCACTACCCGCCGCTTCAACCGCCTGCCCGGCAACCGCCCCAGCAGCGGCATTGGCCGCAGCCGCCACTTCGCCAATCCTCACCTCGAGCATCTTCAACGCGCCCGACAGCGCGCTCAACGCTTCATCCGGCAGCCCGGCCATCGTGTCGTGCAAAAACGCATTGCGACGCGGCAAGCTCGCCTCGGTCGCGGACTGCCCCGCTTCCGTCAGGCGCACATTGGTCACGCGGTTATCGCGCGTATCCATGCTGCGCGCAATCCAGCCCAATCCTTCCAGCGTCTTCAACTGCCGCGTGAGCGCGCCCGGATCGACTCGCAGGCGCTCGACCAGCCGCTTCTGCGACGACTCGCCTGCCTGCTCGTGCAACGCGAGCAGAATGCGCCAGCGCGGCAACGGGTGGCCGACTTGCGCCTCGAATGCCGACATGAACGCCCGATAAGTGCGACCAAATTGCTGCATGACGGCGACGCGGTCCTGATCTTCCATGATGTGCTCAGTAAAACGGTGAATCTGACAATCAGTCCGCGTGAATCACGGGCTCTAGCTTGCGCTGCAGTTTGATCGGCGGCACGCGGCGGCTTTGCCATACCGACACCACCGCGATGATCGCCGCCATCGCGAGGCCCAGATGAATCGCCCCAACGAGTGCTTCGCGCGCGCTTTCCAGCAGCATTGCGCCGTTGTGGCCCGCATGCGTCAACTGTTCGACCAGGGTGGTTTGCGCGTCCCGGTTGATCAGGATTTGCGGATCGCCGAGCTCGGCGAACCAGTGCGATGCGTTCGCGCTGTCGAGCGCGCTGCGCACGCCGCTCGCGTACATATGGCTCACCAGCGTGCCGGTCAGCGCCGTGCCGATCATCCCGCCGATCATCCGCAGCGATTGCAGGAGCGCCGTCGCGATGCCGAGGTGTTCGCGGCCGGCCGTCTGCTGCGCGAAGATCGTCAGGTTCGGCATCACGAAGCCGAGCCCCAGCCCGCCCACCACCATGAACGCCATCAACACCCACTGCTGCATGGAACGCGTGGCGACGACCACGCCGAGACACGACAGCGCAACCAGCGCAAAGCCGATGTACAGCATCAGATTCGGATTGCTCACGCGCGACACGATGCGCCCGTTGGCGATACTGCCGATCGTGATGAACACGACCAGCGGCGTGATGACGAGCCCCGCATCTTTCGGCGACATGCCGAAGCCGCCCTGGAACAGCAGCGGCGCGTAGAACAGCAGCGAGAACATGGTGAAGCCGCCCAGCACGGCCAGCGTGAAGAGCGCGGCCAGGCTGCGGTTGCGGAACATGTCGACCGGCAGGATCGCTGTCGGGCAGCGCTTTTCCCACTGCCACAGCGCGTAACCCGAAGCGATACTCAGCGCGAGCAGCGCGAACGCGCTCAAGGTCACGCCATGTTTCGGCAGCAGCTCGACGAACAATTGCAGCGAACCTAGCGCCACCGCGATCAGCGCGGCGCCGGGCCAGTCGAGCCGCATCTTGCCCGCATGCTCGACGTGCCGCAGATGCGGCAGGAAGCGCCAGACGAAAAACAGCGACAGCAGGCCGACCGGCAGATTCACATAGAACACCGAGCGCCAGCCGTAGTACTGCGTGAGGAAGCCGCCCAGCGACGGCCCAACGGCATTCGCAATGCCGAACGCCGAACTCATCAGCACCTGCCAGCGCAAACGCACGACTGAGTCGGGGAACAGATCGGGAATGCAAGCGAACGCGGTGCCGACCAGCATGCCGCCGCCGATGCCCTGCAAGCCGCGCGCGAGCACCAGAAACAGCATGTTGTTGGCCGCGCCGCACAGCACCGACGCCGCGGTGAACACGACGATCGACGCGATCACGAACGGCTTGCGGCCGTAATAGTCGCCGAGGCGGCCGAAAATCGGCACGGTGATCACCGAGGTCAGCAGATACGACGTGGCGACCCACGCGTACAGCTCGAAGCCTCTGAGTTCGGAGACGATGGTGGGCAATGCCGTGCCGACCACAGTCTGGTCGAGCGCGACCAGCATCGTGACGAACGAAATGCCGAGCATCGCCAGCAAGGATTCACGGAAGGGTAAAACTTGCCCACTCGAGTGGTGGGCCGCGGTATGGACAGCCATTTTTGATGGAGCAACAGTTGACTCGTCAAAAGATTGGGAATCATACCACGGTGCGACGCTCTAAGCGGAACGTGCCGCCGCGAGCCATCGTGCCGGCAATCAACCGAAGAATGCCCACCACATGATGCCAGGGAGGCACATGCAGCCGAGTTCGCTCGCATCACCGTTATCGGAACTGGACCTGAATGCGCTGCGGCGCGCGAAACACCAATTGGAAAGCCCCGCGCTGGCGATGAAGCTGGCGAGCATCGTCGGCGCGCCGCTGGAGAAGCTATTGGCGCGGATGCCGGCATTCGCCAACGCAAAAGTCACGGACGCGACCGAGCTGGCGTTGCGCAAGTGCCTGTCGATCGCGCTGCGCACGCTGGGCCGGCGCGACGCCGGCTCGTTGATCGCGCCCGACAAGCCGAGCAACCTGCTGCACAAGTTCGCGGTGGCGACCACCGGTGCGGCCGGCGGCGCATTCGGCGTGTTCGCGCTGCCGGTCGAATTGCCGGTCACGACCACGCTGATGTTCCGCTCGATCTGCGACATCGGGCGCAGCGAGGGCGAGGATCTGTCGTCGATCGAAACGCAGCTGCAGTGTTTGACGGTGCTCGGCATGGGCGGAACGTCGAGCGAAGACGACGACGCCGAGCTCGGCTACTTCTTCATGCGCGGCGCGCTCGCGCAGGCGGTGTCGAAGGCGTCGTCCGAAATCGCGACCAAGGGGTTCAGCTCGCATGGCTCGGCGGCGCTGCTGCGGCTGCTCAACGCGATCGCCGCGCGCTTTTCGGTGCAGGTGAGCGAACAGATCGCCGCCAAATCCATTCCGGCGATCGGCGCGGTGCTGGGGGCGATGGTCAATACGGTGTTCATCGACCACTTCCAGCAAGTCGCGCACGGGCACTTCACGGTGCGGCGGCTGGAGCGGCAGTACGGCAACGAAACGATCGAGGCCGTGTATCAGACTCTCGATATCACGCTCGACGCCTGAGCGGCCGCTGGCGCGGTGTTCGCGGCGCGGCTCGTCGCGTGTCGCACGAAGGCCGCCGCGTGCTGGAGCGCACGGCTCGCTTCCGGGATGAACGGCGCGAACATCGGCCATACGTGCGGCATCTCCTTCCACACTTCGAATTCGCAGTCGACACCCGCTGCGCGCGCGTTGTCGGCGACACGTTGCGAATCGTCGAGCAAGACTTCCGTGCTGCCGGCCATCATGAACAGCGGCGGCAAGCCATGCAGGTCGGCGTAGACCGGCGACGCGTAAGGATCGGTGGCCGGGCTGTCCCCGAGATAGACCTGCGCGGCCCGCGCGATCGCGGCGCCGCAGAACATCGGATCGACGCTGTCGTTGCCGCGGATGCTCGCGCCGGCCGCGGCCAGATCGGTCCATGGCGAGAACAGCAGGCCGCCTGCCGGCAGCGGATCGCCGGCGTCGCGCAGCGCCACCAGTGTGGCGAGTGCAAGGCCGCCGCCGGCTGAATCGCCGGCAATCACGATCGACTCAGGCGCCGTGTCCATCGCGATCAAGCGTCGATACGCCGCGAGCGCGTCATCGAGCGCCGCCGGGTAGCGATGCTCGGGCGCGAGACGGTAATCGAGCGAAAAGACCCGCGCATCGGCGCGCGTCGCCAGTCCGAACACGATCGAGCGATGCGTGCGCGGTGAGCAGAAGTAGTAGCCGCCGCCGTGGCAATACAGCACGGTGGCGGCCGGCGCATGAGCAGCCGGCGCGCCGTCAACGCGCTCCAGCCATTCGCCGCGCAGAGGCGCGTCGTGCGCGCCGTAGGTTTCACGCAGACGCCAGCCGCGCGGCACACTCGGCGACCAGACGCGCTTCTCGGTCAGCGCACGCGCTCTCTCGACATCGACGCGCGGCTTGAGTGTCTCCGGTCGAAACTGCCTGCGCAGATACCAGCATGCGAGTGCACTTTGCCAACTCATCGGGACGCGCTCCTTCGTAACTGTCCCGTCATGGTACGTGCGTTCAGCGTTGCGCCGGTGGACGGTGGCGTCTAATGCCGGGCGAAGGCCCGGCCACCGGGCATCCCGAGCGTGCCGCCTAGTTCGCCGGCAAAACCTGTCCGCGAATCTCGCCCATCGGGTTCTGCGCGGTGTGCACGTTGAAGTACCACTGCCCGGCCATCAGATCCGTGACCTGTTGCTCGGTGAGCTTGGTCGCTCCTTTGATCGGGCTCGCGAGCGCGCCCTTGTCGATCGGCACCTGGATCTTCGCGTTCTGACCGACCGGCGCGGGTCCGTGGAAATGCGCTGCGGTGGCCGGACCGCTCAGGCCTTCATAAGTGATGGTCCATTGCAGCGATTGGGTCGACGTATCGAAGGTGGCGTTCAGCATCCCGTGTCCATGGCTCACCCGAGGTGGCACTTCGCTCGAAGGTTCGAGGTCCGCCTTCAGATCCACCGTGTCCGCGAACGCGACCCCCGACGCCAGCGCCCACAACACCACAGCCAGATTCAGTTTTCGTAGCGTAATCATGGTCTTCTCCGGACGTTGATGCACCGCCGCACCGATCGGTCGGTCACGCGCGGCGCCACGCCATACTAGTGCAAATCGTTGGTGCATGTCGGCGCGCGGGAGTGGGCTTGACCGGCGCCGGTGTTGAGGTGTGTTCGCGGCGGCCGCTGGCTGGGTGCTCGTTGGGTAGTTGTCCGTAGTTATTCGCGCAGATGATCTTGGGCCAAGACGTTCGTGAGCGTGTGTACGAACCGTGCGTGTTGAGGGCACCTGTGCGTCGAACTTCCGATCAACCGAGCGGCCTCGCAGGACGATTTCATCGCCTTATTCGAACAGTTAATTGCGGATTTTGAACTAAATCAATCGCGGCATCTCGGCTATGCTTCCTTTTGCGAGAAGTGACTCCTTCATCGAAGGATGTCTCCAAATCTTTTAACGCGGCTTCGGCCGCGTTTTTTTCGCCCTCCCGCTTTTCAGCCTGATTTTCACGCGCGCGGCTGCATTTTCTTGCATCCGGCTGCACTCGCTTGCACTGCCTCGTGAAAGCGCACTTGTGCATGTCCGCGCCGCCGCAAGCGCTCCAACCACAACGCTCTACGCGAGCAAAGTCGCCTGCTGCTCGACGCCGTCGAGCATGGCGCAGCATTTGCCGATCAATGCGAGCCCGTCGCTACGTAAACGCTCCGGTGTTTTCTCGGCGATATCGCGGCGATATTCGTCGAGCGCTTGAGCCAGCGGCGGATATTGCAACACGCTTGCCGCCCCTTCCAGGCGATGTTACCGGCATCGTGCGCAAGCCGGGCAGAATGAATGCGGACTGTTCGCCAGAATGCTTCGAAGATGAGCCGCGATTTATCGCATTCGTTGTAGGAATGATTTGCGCACGCGCTAGAAGAAGCGAAGCCACGGAGCACACTTTAATCTGCCGCGTGACGGCGAACCAAGCTGCCAGAGCGGCGATAAAATCACCCCTGCCACGCGACGAAAATCGGATGGGTCCTCCGGCGATAACCTGATAGCTGATTCCAGCTGTAAAAGAAGATAAAAATTTATTATCCGGACTGAGTATTTTCGACATACTCGCGTCGCCCATTTCCGGTTAAGACGCAATGACTCTGCGCGACTCGCGCCGCCACCGCGCCCGCATCAGGTGGCGTCGCAGGCTCGCGCCGTTTGCGCGCCGCCCTTAGGCACCGCGCGCGGAAACACCGGCAACGCGATCAACGCGCACGCGCTGGCCACCGCCCACACCATCGGCCACGAACCGACGGACAGCAACGGCGGAATCGCAAGCGGCGTCAGGAACAGCATAAGGAACACACAGGTATTGCCGATCGCGAGCGCCGTGCCCGCGCGGCTCGTCCCGGCCAGCGTGGCGAGCTCCGTGAAGGCGACGCCGTGCCATGCCGACGCGCTCACGCCGCCCAGCACGATCATCAGCGCGAACATCACGGCCATCGCCGCGTGATGCAAACCGGCGAGCCCGGTCAGCAGCGCCAGCAACGCGAACAACCCGGCGGTCAACAGACTGCAGATGCGCATGTACTCCCGCCGATTGCCCCGCCGATCGGTCCAGCTGCCGCTCCAGACCCGCGCGATCGCAGCGCCCGTCTGCACCGCGGCCATCGTCACGCTGATCGCCAGCACGCCGGCTCGGCTGAAGTCATGCAGGAACACGGTGCCGAACGTGACAATGGCGATTTGCGGCACGCACAGCGCCCCAGCGCCGAGCGCCACGCGCCAGATGCGGGTGTCGCGCAACGGAGATCTCCTGGCTGGCGCGGCGGCTACCGCGCTGGCGCCATGCAGCGCCGTGCCGGCTGCTGCGCTTGAGCCATGCATCGCCGTGCTGGTTGCCGCGTTTGCGCGGGGCATCCCGGCGCTCATGGCCGCACTCGATCCATTCGCGTGCCCGACCGTCCGTCCGACGCCCTCTCCATCAGCGCTAACGTGCGACGGTTCATGCAACCACAGCCACGCGAACAGCGCCGTGATCGCGCACGCGAGCGCCAATACCGTATAAACGCTCGCAAATCCGCAACGCGATGCGAGCGCCGGCAACATCAACGCGCCGAGCCCGCCGCCTGCTGGCACCGCGGTCTGCCGGATGCTCATCGCCAGCCCGCGCTCGCCCTCGCGAAACCACGCCATCACCGCGCGGCCGCTCGATCCGTTGACGCTGCCGCCGAGCAACCCGACCAGCAGCAGGCCGAGCGCTAGCGTCGTCACGCTGGGCACACGAGCGCCGCTCGGCGCGACGAACAAGGCGAGGCCGGCAAGCGCGGCGGCAGTCGACAGCAGGCCGAGCAGCAACACCCGGCGATCGCCCCAGCGGTCGGTCAGCAAGCCCCACGGCAACTCGCTGAGCGCAATGCCGAGCCCGAGCATGCCGAGCACCAGCCCCAAGCCGTGATTGTTCAGGTGATAGCCCGAACGTAAAAACACCGCCGTCGTCGGAATACCGGAAAAAGCGGCGGAAAAGCTGGCGTTCGCTGCGAATCCCACTCCCAGCACCTTCCAGCGATGACTCGCCGCAAGTTCGCTCACGGCCCGCATGGCCAGAATCGATCTGCTACCCATGACATCCCCCTTGCAAATAATCTGGGGGTATCCTACGGGTGGGCTTTCCATCGGAAAAGCCGGAAATTCAGATGACTTCCATCGGATATACCGAATCATGAGCCAACGCGGATTCGACCTCGCGCAGTTGCGCACTTTCGTCGCCGTCGCCGAATCGGGCAGCGTGTCGGCGGGCGCGCAACGCGTGTTCCTGTCGCAGTCGTCGGTGAGCGAGCAGTTGAAGAAACTCGAGGAGCGCGCCGGCCAGCCGCTCTTCGTGCGCAGCAAGCAGGGCGTCAACGCCACCGCCGCCGGCAGCCGTCTGCTCGACCACGCGCGGCGCATCATCGCAATGAGCGAAGCGGCGTTCGAAGACCTGCAAGGCCGTTCGCTCGATGGCGAACTGCGCATCGCAATCACCGACTATTACCGCCCGCACGACATCGCGCGCATTCTCAAGGCGTTCTCCGAACAGCACCCGCGCCTGAAGCTGCATGTCACCGTGCTGCCGAGCGCCGTGATCGACAGCAATGCCGATGACGATGCGTCGTTCGACATCGGCCTTTCGTTGCGGCTCGTCACCGGCAAGCCGCACTCGAGCGGCCGGCGCGCCGGCGCGGCGAGCACCGTGGTGCGGCGCGAAAAGCTGCTGTGGGTGAGCGCCGCCGACGCCGCGCCGCGACCGGCCGCGCCGTATCAACTGGTGCTGCTACCGTCGAGCTGCCAGCTGCAGCGTTTCGTGGTCAAGCTGCTCGACGAGCACAACGTGCCGTATCTGGTCTCGCATTCCGCGTCGGGCGTCGCGGGTTTGCAACTGGCGTTGAAGGCCGGGCTCGGCATTTCCTGCCTGAACGAATCGTCGATTGGCGGCGGCGTGGTGGCCTGTGCGGCGAACATCGGGCTGCCCGCGTTGCCCGCAGTGGAATTTCATCTGCTTCCGGGACGTCCCGGCGAAAGCGAACGCGTGAGCAACGCACGGATGGCCTTGATGCGCCTCTTCGCGTGACGGGAATTTGATCAGCATCAAACAATCACAGTCGCGCGATAGCATTTACGTAGAAAGAGCCCGCAAAATAGGACGTTGAAAGCGCTCTGACTGCCGCCTATGATGAACAGACGTACGACTTTCCAATCTTTGTCTGCTATTGACGCTTTGGATAAATTGCTGCAACCTGCTACACGCTGCAGCACGTTTCAGGTGCCGTTCCCGCAGCCCGAAAGCCGCCATCCACCGGCGCATTCAGGCGGATCATTGTTTGAGTCAAGCAATTGCATCGCCGCATCGAATATTGTTTCGCCATCCAAATTAAATCCGTTCCGATTTGCAGTAACGCAGTCGTCATAAGAAAAAAACTGGCAGACCCGCGATGCGTCGTCCGTTGGATTCGCGAATCGATCCGCGAGCGCACGCATGAGAAACAAATCGAGAAAAAGAACGTTCCCCAACGAGGCCTCGCGTGCATCGTAGAACTATCGGATCTTCGGTACTGTTCGCGTTTTACGTGCTGTGGAGCGGCGCGGCGCTCGCGGCCGCCGACGCGCCCGGCGCGATGCCCCCGGGCATGGACGAGCGCGTGCGCGCCTGCACCTCGTGTCACGGCGTGCAAGGCCAGGGCCGCAATAACGATTACTTTCCACGCATCGCCGGCAAGCCAGCGGACTATCTGTTCAATCAGCTGACCGCCTTCCGCGACGGCGGCCGCACCTATCCGCCGATGGGCTACCTGCTCGCGTTTCTGCCCGACGACTATCTGCGCCAGATCAGCGAGTACTTCGCCGCCCTGCAACCGCCCTATCCTGACGCCGATCACACCGAGGTCTCGCCCAAGGTGCTTGCCGCCGGTCAGCAGCTCGTGATGCACGGCGACCCGGCGCGCAAGATACCGGCGTGCATCGCGTGCCACGGCGCGCGCATGACCGGCACGCAGCCGGGCATTCCTGGCCTGCTCGGGCTGCATGCGAGCTACATCGCCGGACAGATGGGTACATGGCGCTCGGGCACGCGTCGCGCGCTCGAACCGGACTGTATGCATACGATCGCGGTCAAGCTGAACGACCGGGACATCACCGCGGTATCGAGCTGGCTCGCGCGCCAACCGCGTCCGGCCGATCCACGGCCCGCACCGGCGTCCGCTGAGCGGCTGCCTCTTGCATGCGGGAGCCAACCGCAATGAAGCCGATACTTTGCTTGCTGGGGTTGGGTCGGGCGTTGAGCGGCGTTTGCGGCGCTGGGATGCGCTCTGCCTCGCGGTTTGTTTCGTGGTGCTTCCTGAGCGTCGTCTCGTGCTACTTTGCCGGTGGCCCGTCGAAGCGTTGCGCGTGGTTCGCGTCGAGTCGTTTTGTGCGTCGTTTCGCGAGCCGTTTGTCGTGCGCCTCATCGTTGCGCGCTTCGCGCTGCGTTGCACACGCTACGGCACCTCGCCGTCGTGTGGCTGCATCGCTCGCTTCCGGCTCGCTAAGCGCGTGCCTGATCGCAACCGGTGGCGCTGCGCTGCTTCATGCGCTGCATGTGCCGCTGATCGCCGAAGCACGCGCCGCCGACACCGCGACGCCAGCCACACCGCAATCCCCGCCCAGCCCCTTCACCACCATCACCCCCGCCCATAGCGACCCCAACGACACTCGCCCCGACATCGTCAAACGCGGCGAATATCTGGCGCGCGCCGGCGACTGCATCGCCTGTCACACCGCGCCGCGCGGCAAGCTGTTTGCCGGCGGCCTCGCGATGGAAACGCCGTTCGGCACGCTGTATTCGCCGAACATCACACCGGATGCGCAATACGGCATCGGCACGTGGAGCGAGGAAGCGTTCTTCAAGATGATGCGCACCGGCCGCAAACCGGACGGCTCGCTGATCTATCCCGCGATGCCGATCGCCCAGTACACCAAGGTCACCCGCGAGGATTCGAACGCGATCTTCGCTTTTCTGCGCACCGTCGAGCCGGTGCGCCAGCCTAATCGCAAGCACACGCTGCGCTTCCCGTTCAACCAGCGCGATCTGTTATATGGATGGCGCACGCTGTATTTCCGCGAAGGCGAGTTCCAGCCCGACCCGACCAAGTCGGTCGAATGGAATCGCGGCGCGTATCTGGTCGAAGGGCTCGGGCACTGCTCGATGTGCCACACCAAAATCAACATGCTCGGCGGCTCTTCGCCGCGCGATCAGTTCGCCGGCGGTCTGATCCCGGTGCAGAACTGGTACGCGCCGTCGCTGACATCCGACAAGGACGGCGGCCTCGGCGACTGGAGCATCCAGGACATCGTGGACCTGTTGCAGACGGGCACCTCCGCGCGCGGCGCCGTGTATGGCCCGATGGCCGAAGTCACCTATCACAGCCTGCAGCACCTGAGCGACGACGACATCCGCGCGATGGCCGTTTATCTGAAGTCACTGCCCGACAATCAAGGCCGCAAGACCGGACCGTCCGCGAAAGTCGATCCCAAGACGTTCGCGCTCGGCAAACAGATCTACGCCGACAAATGCGCGCTGTGCCACGGCGCCAACGGCGAAGGCCAGTTGCCTCACTACCCGCCGCTCGCGGGCAATCAGTCGATCGAAATGGATTCGGCGGTGAATCCGATCCGCATCGTCCTCAACGGCGGCTTCCCGCCGGGCACGAAGCGCAACCCGCAGCCATATGGGATGCCGCCGTTTGCGCAGGAACTGAACGACGCCGAGGCGGCTGCCGTGGTCACCTATATCCGCACGGCCTGGGGCAATCACGGCCAGCCGGTGACGGCCCGCGAGGTCAGCGAGTTGCGCAAGGCGCCGCTACATTGAACCGCCGCACTGGAGAACCCACGAGATGGATGCGAACGACACCCGCAACGCGCCCCCGCCCACCGACGACGAAGTGGAACGCGTCGTCGCGGCGGGTCCGCATGGCGCCATCGCGCTGGCCGGCGTCGCCACGGTGATCGTCATGGCGATCTGGTTCGGCTTCTACTTTTTCGCGTTCCTGCCGCGCGGCATCATTCACTGACCATGTCGACCAATCCCAATCATCAACCGGATAGCGGCCACGCGGTCGCGATGCGCGCCGAGCGCCGCTGGGCGATCTTCGCGGTCGGGCTGATCGTGCTGATGCTGGCCGTGATCGTCTTCTCCGGCCTGCATTGGGCGATGATGCCGCCGTCGCGCGTCGAAACGATCGACCCCGCGCGCCTGCAACTGTCGGGCGAATTCGTCGAGGACAATCTCGGCAGCGCGGTGCAGCCGGACGGCTCGGTGATCGTGCGCTTCATCGCGCAGCAGTATTCGTTCACGCCGCAATGCCTGCTGGTGCCCGCCGACACGCCGATCACGATCCGCACCACCAGTGCCGACGTGGTGCACGGCCTGCTCGTCACCGATACCAACATCAACACGATGGTCGTGCCGGGCTACGTCGCCACGCTGAACACGCAGTTCGACCACCCCGCCGATCACGCCATGCCGTGCCACGAATTCTGCGGCTTCGGCCATCAGACCATGTGGGCGCATGTGAAAGTGATCGACAAAGCCGCCTTCTTCGAGCAAGCCCGACAATCACGGAGGCTGAGCTGTGTTTCACGCTAAGCGACTCGTTCTCGCGCATTTCTGGCTCGCCTTCATCACGTTCCTGATCGCGCTCTTTCTCGGCGCGTGGCAGATGCTGGTGCGCAGTCCGCTGGTGCCGTGGATTGGCGACCCCGAGTTGTACTACCGCTCGGTGACCGCGCACGGCTCGGTGATGGCCTACGTGATGCCGACGCTGGTGTCGATGGGCTTCGGCTACGCCATCGTCGAACTCGCGCTCGCACAGCGCCTCGCCGGCCTCAAGTGGGCATGGGCCGCGTTCATCATGCTGGCGGTCGGCGCGGTCATGGCGATGGTGCCGGTCGCGCTCGGCTCGGCCTCGGTTCTCTACACCTTCTATCCGCCGATGATCGGCAGCCCGTTCTATTACCTGGGCGTGGTGCTGGTGGTGGTCGGCTCGTGGATCTGGGTCGCGCTGATGCACGTGAACCTGCGCATCTGGAAGCGCGCGAACCCGGGCAAGGCGGTGCCGCTCGCGATGTTCGCCAACGTGGCGGGCGCGTATCTGTGGGCGTGGACTGCCGTCGGCGCGGCGCTCGAAATCCTGTTCCAGATCCTGCCGGTCGCCTTCGGCCTGACCCGCACGATCGACGCCGGCCTCTCGCGCATCCTGTTCTCGTGGACGCTGCATGCGATCGTCTACTTCTGGTTGGTTCCGGCGTACATCGCTTACTACACGCTGGTGCCGCGCGCGATCGGTGGACGGCTCTACAGCGATGCGATGGCGCGCGTGTCGTTCATCATGTTCCTCGTGTTCGCGATGCCGATCGGCATCCACCATCTGTTCGTCGATCCGCAGGTCGGCTCCGGCTTCAAGTTTCTGCACGCGGTGTTCACCGGCATGGTGTCGGTGCCGACGCTGCTGACCGTGTTCACGATTTGCGCGTCGGTGGAAATCGCTGGCCGGCTGCGCGGCGGCAAGGGCGCGTTCGGCTGGCTCACCGCATTGCCGTGGCGTAACCCGATGATGCTGGTGATCGCGTTCTCGTTCGTGATGCTCGGGCTCGGCGGCGCGGGCGGCCTGATCAACATGAGCTATCAGCTGAACGCAACGGTGCACAACACGCAGTGGGTGACCGGCCACTTCCATCTGATTTTCGGCGGAGCGATCGTCATCATGTACTTCGCGATCGCGTATGAACTGTGGCCGCAATTGACCGGCCGCGCGATCCTCTCCGAAAAGCTGGTGCGCACGCAATTGTGGCTGTGGTTCATCGGCATGATGACGGTGACGCTGCCGTGGCATTACGTCGGCCTGCTCGGCGCGCCACGCCGCATGGCCTTTTACGACTACTCCATGTCGGGCATGCAGGACCAGGCGTTCTGGGTCGGCATGTCGGCGGTGGGTGGCCTGGTTCTGGTGGTGTCGGGCGTGCTGTTCGTCTACATCCTCGCGAAGTCTCAATTCGGGCCGGCGGTGCAGCCGCAGGCGTTCCGTTTCGCGAGCGCGGTGCATCCGGTCGAACGGGTGCCCGCCGCGCTCAATAGCTTCGGCTTGTGGGTGGCGTTGATGATCGGGCTCACTGTCGTCAACTACAGCGTGCCGATCGTGCAGTTGCTCAGACTGCCGCAGACCTCGGTGCCGGCGGTCGTCATCGGAGCGCAGCGATGAGTGAGGAACGCGTCTTCAGCTTGCGTAACCCGTGGTTCACCTGGAGCGTGGGCGGCACGATTGCGATTGCGATCGTGGGGATTCTGATCGGTTTCATCTGGCTGCCCTCGGCGAGCAGCGCATTCGGCGACCGTGGCTTATGGGCGACGATCTGCGGCGCCGCCGGCGCGCCGTCGAACTGGTATAGCGGCGCCAGCGCAGGCGGCCCGGTGCCGAGCGAGGTGGTCGTGCTGCCGCCCTGGCACCCGACGCGCTCCAGCGCGGATTCGATCGGCCGCGGCGCGACGATCGCCACGCAGAACTGCTCGATGTGCCACGGCGTGCTCGGCACGCCGCCGGTCACAGCGCCGGCGCTGGCCGGACAGTACCCCGACGCGGTCTATAAGGAATTGCGCGACTATCAGAGCGGAAGGCGGCAGAGCGCGGTGATGCAGGCCATCATCGTGGCGCGCAGCGATCAGGATCTGCAGGATCTCGCGGCTTACTATACGTCGCTGGCGCGAGGCCCAGCGGCCGAGACGCCGCGCGTCGGCGAAGAACCCGACGCGAACGCGGTGCGGCTGGCAATGCAGGGCGATCCGCAGCGCAATATCGCGCCTTGCGCGGCTTGTCATGGCGAGTTGGATCGCAAGGGTGCGGCGCCGTGGCTGGGCGGACAGTCGTCGATTTATCTCGCGGGGCAGATGCGCGCGTTTGCTTCCGGCGCGCGGCATAACGACATCAATGAACAGATGCGCCACGTGGCGCGGCAGTTGACGTCGGCGGAAATAGATAGTTTGGCTAAGTATTACGCGGCCATGCCGTAACGGCCCGCTCACGTGCGCGGCGCCTGTCGTCCCGCAAACGTAAAGCGCCGCCGTGCGCAACGCGCATCCTCGTCAAGCCGTGGCGAACTCGCCCGCGTCGTTCAGCTTCGGCGCAACGGCAGCAGTTGCGCGCCGCCCCGCGAAAGAAGCTGCGGACCCAGCGGAACCGCTGCCCGTCTGGAACACCGCCACCGCCGCTGACAAACGCCGCGCCTGATCTTCCAGCGAACTCGCCGCAGCAGCAGCCTGCTCGACCAGCGCGGCATTCTGCTGCGTCACCTCGTCCATCTGCGCGACTGCGAGATTGACCTGATCGATGCCGGTGCTCTGCTCGGTCGCGGCCGCCGCGATCTCGCTCATGATCGAACTGACACGCGCGATCGCGTCGACGATCTCGCTCATCGTCGAGCCCGAGCGTTCAACCAGTTGCGAGCCGGCCTGCACGCGTGCGGTCGACGCATCGATCAAGCCCTTGATCTCCTTGGCCGCCGCCGCGCTGCGCTGCGCGAGCGAGCGGACCTCGCTCGCGACCACCGCGAAGCCGCGCCCCTGCTCGCCTGCGCGCGCCGCTTCGACCGCCGCGTTCAGCGCGAGGATATTGGTCTGAAACGCGATCCCCTCGATCACGCCGACAATATCGGCAATCCGCCGCGAGTCGTCGACGATGCCATGCATCGTCCCCACCACCTGCTCGGTGAGATCGCCGCCCTGTGCGGCGAGGCTCGACGCGCCCTGCGCGAGCGAACTCGCCTGCTTCGCGTTGTCGGCCGTCTGTTTGACCGTCGACGTGAGTTGTTCGATGCTCGCCGCCGTTTCTTCGAGCGATGCGGCCTGCTCTTCGGTGCGTTGCGACAGATCGGTGTTGCCCGCGGCAATCTCGCTCACGCCGGTGTCGATCGATTCGGTGCCTTGACGCACAGCGTTCACCGTCGTGATCAGCGACTCCTGCATCTTGCGCAACGCGGCCGCGAGACGGCCCATTTCGTTGTTGCTCGACACGTCGATGCGGCTCGTCAGGTCGCCGTTGGCGATCCGCTGGAACTGCGCGATGGTCGCGTCGACCGGACTGACGATTGCGCGCATCAGCACGACGCGGCCAAGCCACGCACCCAGCAGCGACAGCACCATGCCGACCGCCACCGCAATGGAGATCGCATAGAACAGGTCCTGCGCGTCCTGATAGCGCTGCGCGCCGTGATCGAGCTGCAACTGTTCGAGCGCGAGCATCGCCTTCTCGTACGCGCTATAGAGCGACGGCAGCTTGTGCGCCTGCAATTGCTGGAATGCGTTGCGGTCGCCCGACTTGAGCGCGGCGAGCGCCGGTTCGACGCCCTCGTGCAGGAAGGTGTCGCGCTTCGTCTGCATGTCCTTGATCAAGCGCTGTTCGTCGGCATCCGCGCTCGCGCGGCTCACATAGTGGGCCAGACGATCGTTGGATGCTTTCTGGTACTGATCGAAGCGCTTAAGCACGGCATCCGCGCCATCCTGATCGTTCAGTTCGACCAGCGATGCGTAAGTGGCCAGCGCGAGACGCAGGCGCAGCAGTTGTCCGGCGCTGCCTTCGAGGTCGGCGACGGCTGGCGTGTCCACGGTGTACATCTGCTGCAGCGACGCGTTGCTGGCTCGCAGCGACAGCAGCCCTGCGGCGGCGCCGATCAGCAGCACGATGCCGAAGAACGCGATCATCAGGGTGAGGCTGGTGCGAATCGACAGATTTCTCAACATCGGACTTGTCTCCATGGGGTTGCCTGGCCGATGGTTCAGAAGCGGCCTCGGCCACGCGTGCTGCGCCCAAACCCCATTCGGCCAGGCCCGCAACTTTTGTCTAAAATTTAAGCGAACACCACATAGAGTGACTACGGCGGGATTACGGAAAACTTTATGGTTGATGGCGCATACGTTTGCGCTCCGTCAATATTCGGACGAGGCCGCGAGACCATTCGCGCAATGCCTCCTTTTGCGGGACTGTCCGGGTTTCCGGCGCATTGCAGTTGAGGGAAAGTGGCGAGGCGCGTGTCTTCGGAGCATTGACATGTCAGAAGTCGGTTCGGCTCTACTGGTGTTCGCGTTGTTGCTGATGGCGACCGGCATCGGCGTGTGGGTGCGGCCCCTTCTGCCCGAGGAGCACAAGGCGCACGAGACCGTGCAGCTCATCCAGCTGGTGATCGGCATGCTGGTGACATTTGCCGCGCTGGTGCTCGGCCTGCTGACGGCGTCGGCGAAGTCGAGCTTCGACACCGTGTCGAACGATTTGCGCACCTTTGCGGCCGATCTGATCGAATTCGACACGACCATGCGCGAATTGGGCAGCGATACCGATCAGTCGCGGCATCTGCTGCGCCAGTACGCCGCGGCGGCAATCGCGTCGACGTGGCCTCAGGAGCCGGCACCGAGCGGCGAGTATCCGAAGGACATCGGCACGCAGGACAATACGCAGAAGCTGGAGAACGTGCGGCTCGGCGATATGTTGACCGCGGTGGGCCGGGAATTGCGGCAAGTGCAAACGCATGATTCGTTGCAACAGCGCGCACTCGAAGATGCGTTGACCCAATACCGGCGCGTCGTGGACGCGCGGTGGAAGATCATCGAAGAAGCGCACAGTTCGATTTCGCAGCCTTTCTTCAAGACGCTGACGTTCTGGCTGGGCGTGATCTTTCTGAGCTTCGGGTTGATTGCGCCGCGTAACACGCTGGCGCTCGTCACTATTTCGCTGGGGGCAGTGTCGATTGCTTCGGCGATCTATGTAATCGTCGATCTGGATACGCCGTTTTCGGGGCCCATCGTCATTTCCAGTTCGCCGATGAGAGATGCGCTCACGCATTTGAGGCGGTGAGGATGGGCACGGTACGTACGCGGCGTTCATTGAGCGGCCTGCCGCGTTAAGCATCGGCGTCGCCCGTGTTCGTCACCGATGCCGCGCCGTTCACCGGCAAAAAAATGGCCCCGAATCTCCCTCTTCCGAGAGAGACCGGAGCCACCTTTACATCTCGATACCGTTTCTTTTAGAACGCTTATGGGCACTAAAAAATGTCAATAGCGCTCGATGTGAGTGAGTGAAAGGGTCTCGGCGACAGTGGGTTCTATGTTCGTCAATAAATCCGGCTCATATGGAGTGTTATTGACGTTTCCGAGCTGTCGCGAAGGTCTGGCTTGGAGTTGACTCAGCAACTGACCGGTGAGACCAACCTGCCGGAAGTGCGCCCTTGGCATCGCCTCAACAGCTGCCCGTGCAGCGTCAACGTCGCCGACCAAGATGACCTGCTCTTGCGCGCGAGTGATGGCAGTGTAGAGGAGCGTCCGGTCAAGCAGCCGATTGCCAGTGACGGGTATGACGACCCGGGGCCACTGGGACCCCTGCGCTTTATGAACGGTAATCGCGAAGCCGAGCTCAAGGTCATCGAGCATGTCTTCGAAGACAGGTCGCCGCTCTCCGTCATCCCAAAGAATCCAACCTATGGCGAGTCCACTCTCCTCGCCAGCGTCGTTGGTCAGCATTCGGGGCGGGTCTTCAATCTGCACAAGACGACCGAGCGAACCATTCTGCAAGCCAAGCGACCACAGATTCCGGGTGCATAGCACAAGGTCATTTTCGTGGAAGCCGGTCCGAACGGCGGAGTCATGTTCGTCGCTCCAGAGTGTCAGTGGCCGCGACCCGGCTGTCAGCGCAGCCTGACATGCCGCGTTAAGCCCGCGAGTCCCGTCCGGTCCGTTTCTTCGAGCACAGAGAATCTGGGTGTTCCCCGGGTCTACCTGATAGAGCCTGAGCACCGTCTCAGCGATGCTGTCCGGTCCATCGTGGCGCAAGGTCGCACAGGCCAGCATCGAAATCGGCGCTGTTGGGTCCGCGGGTAGAGTCGGCCACACGCCGTTTCGAATGGCCTGTGCGGCCCGTGCTATTGCGTCGCCATATCGCTTGACTACCTTGAGCTCCGAGGACGAGATTTGAGGTAGCCCGACGAGCGCGTGCAGAACCAGGCCGGGACCGACGGGCATCAATTGGCCCGGGTCACCGACCAGCAGCAAACGCGCGTGCGCGGGCAGTTCCCTACACAGCCGATGCATCGTCACGATATCTAGCATGCTCGCTTCATCGACTACGACGACCAAGGAACCATCGAGTGCCTCGCGACCCACATTCCTCAGGAAGCTCGCGATGGTCGCGGCCGGGCGGCCCGTGGACTCTTGCATCCGTTTTGCAGCACGTCCCGCGAGAGCCATCTGATATATGCGAATTCCGGCGCGTTCGTAGGCAGCGTAAATGGCTTTTAGAACCGTCGTCTTGCCGACCCCGGCTCCGCCAGTAACGAGCGCGAAGGTGTTGTTCGCGGCGACGTACACCGCCTGACGTTGCTCGTCGTTCAGTGCCAGTCCCTCCGCCGTCTCGTAACGCTGTAAGAGCCTCTCGAGCTCAGTGCCACTGACGACGGATTGGTCCGACGGGTCTAGAAGCCGCTGCGCGATGGCCTGCGCTACAGCCGTCTCCATAACCAGCGGTCCGGTGGGGTGAATCACGTCGTCGTACCCGAGAACGTAGCTGCCGTTCCAGTGCCCCTGGTCGAGTGCGGCGTCAATCAGTGTTCGCCACCGGAACTGTGGAGTCTGCGGGCCGAACACGCCAACCAGCCGCTCCGCGAGCATGGCGCGTGTAGCACACGTGTGACCTGAATCGAACAGACGGTACAGAGCCTCCTCAATGGCACCACGCAGCCGCCTGTGGTCATCTAGGCGTATCGAGAACTTCGACCGGGCTAAGCCGTCGACCGCTTTCCACGTGGCACAGAACGAGACAAGGCGATAAGGGTCTTCTTCAATACGGACGGACGCGTCCGCTCCGAAGAACTTAAGGATTTTTCGACCAATCGTCGTGTCGAATCCATGTCCCTGAAGCCACTGGAGCGTACGGGTATCTCCCTGCAATGCCCAGGCTGCAACTGCGTGCGTTGCTGACGCCGCGGTGAGCACCTTTGTCAGAGTTGCGACATCTCCTTCATCCAGCAACGCGAACAACCGGTTGCCAAACGTCTCCCACAGTTTGCGGGCCTTACCATATCCAATGCCCCGAAAGTCGTCGCTCTCGGCCATCAGCGTCACGACATGCTCGCCGGATGGAAGCAAGAAGTCCAGTTGAGTGGGCTCGATTTGCCGTTCGGCGACTTCGAAGCCATTGACGAGGCTGGTGCGTTGCACGCACGGGCCGTCGACGCGCCACCATTGCCCAACCTGGACCCGGTTTTCACCGAGGAGGGCCCCGGACGCGCGGACCACATAGTATGCGCGGGCATCGAAGACGTTCCCCTGCGCGTCGATTGCAAGGCCGGCGAAGATGCAGCCGCCCATCCCACGTGGGTTCTGGCTCCGAATTGACGTTACACGCAGGGTCAGCGCAGTGCTCACCGCAGAAGCCTCCCCGTCGTGGCAAGCGCCTCATCAAGCAGGGTGTACTTCTCGAGCTTGCGTTTCAATGCCTCATTCTCAGCACGCAGTGCTGCGTTATCGAGCTCGAGGCGGTTCAAGCGCTCGGTGTTCATTGACGCGCGCTGCCGACCGGCCTCGCGAAGCGGCAGCTCACCCTCGGCCTCGACAGTTTTCTGTGCGAGAGGCGGTAGCACGCCAGCGGCCCGCAATTCATCCTCCTTCGCCTTCAGGACGGCCTTGATGCGCGGATTCTGGCTCAGGGCGGACTGCGCAAAGCCGCACTCCTTGGCGATTTCCTTACGGGAGAGCACGCCTCGGCTCGCCATAGCACGGAATTCGTTCTCGGTCTTGGTCGCCAGCCAGGCCTCAAAGGCGACCAAGTTCTGCTCGGCGATTTGTTGCCCATTGGCCATCGTTACCCCTTCTTCGCAACTTGGATAGGGCGGCCCTTGCGAGGACGGTCACTGGACTCGCGGTCTACACCGGGAAGAGGCTGATTTAGAAACTCGCGGGTCAAGTTCCGAGTGTGCGCGTTATATGCCCAGCGAGCGAACTGCTCGAGGAGCCGATTATTTTCACTCTCCAGCCGCTGATTCTCACCCCTCAGACGCGCTATCTCATCAAGGGCCAATTTGAGTTCCGGCGAATCATCGTGAGTGTCCGGCTCGTCACTTTGGTCCGCTAGCGCTGCCTTGCGGACGCCGAAGGCCAATCTGATTCGCTCATGCCGATGCAGCGCCTGCCGGGTGTAACGTAGCTTCTTCCGCCTCTCAACAGCATCGATAAGCAGTTCCCAACTAAGCTTTCCGCTCCATCCATCGAGCAGGTCGACGATACTCGCAACGACCTCATCGTCGAGATTCTTGGCTCTGACGCGTCTCATACCGATACCTCGTCATTAGCCAGAGGTTGCAACACACCCGTTTGCCTCACCGCAGTGGGTAGCGCCTGGCGAAATTCAGTCGCCTGGTCAATGCGTGAAGGACGGTTTGCCGGAGCAGGCTGGATAATTGCGCCTCGCGCAACAGAAGGGTTATCCAGAATCTCGAGTATTCCGGCTAGCCTTGCGACGTGTAGCTGGTGATGCTCCACCCACTCGCTCGCTCCAAAGTCTCCATCTCTTTCCGCCTGGACAGCCATCGTCAGCAATCGTGTCGCTTCGGCATACGCCTGCCTGATTCTCTGTTCTTTTTCTGTCTCCCCCTTTATACACACCTGCTCTTCACAGTTCAGACAGTCACGATGCATTTGGCACGGCGACATAACGTAGTCGTGGATACAGTATCCGAAGTCGGTGGTATGTGCTGTAGGAACCTTGAGTCGCGCAAATTCGTCGCGCGAGATGAGCACCGCACGGGGTGCGACGGAAAGCGGTCCGAACAGGCGTGTATCGTCTCCGACCGCAGTCCGGACGCGTGCCAACAGCGATTCGGTTGACTGTTGGTCGTAGTACTCGTTTTGCCGTACGTCCTTACGCCCGGACCATTTCGCTATGTCAAGCTGGCTCATCCCGCCGGCTTGAGCCAGCGTGTTCAGATAGTGCCGGAACTGATGTGACGATACGCGAATAGCACTCCCGTCGGGCTCGAAGAAACCACATCTGTCGAATATGGATTGAATCCCGGAAGAGGACCTCGCGCCAAGGCGGTTGTAAATGGCAAACTGACTTATCGGCTCAATTATGCAACGGAACCTCGCCTTGGCTGCATGCAGTTGGTTGCGTTGCACAACGCAGAGCGCCTCTCGATAGCGAAGTCCAGTCTGCGCGCTCAACACTGGAAAGCCCGGAGGAAGCTCCTTTAGTACGGAGGCTTGCACGTCAGCAAAACGCACATAACCGCGCCGATTGCGAACCTCCAATTCGATTCCATTTGCATGGCACCATTGGGACGCGGTGTTCCTGTCGACCGGTTCTGCGAACAGGACTTCGCTGAGCTCCTCCATGCTCAACCACTCGCTCGACCGGAGGGCCTTCAAACTGTCGGGCAAATAAATCTTATTTGGATTTTTCTCGTACCAAGCGGCTACTTCGCGCGCCTCTTGGGTCATTTGACGAATTCTTCCTACGGCCTTCGTCACAACATCTGCCATTGACGCAATGACCCATTTAACCATTGGGGCGGCACCTTTCGCGGGCCACCAGCGCAGACCGTAGCTTTCGACTCCATTTTTTGGGTTCTTCTGCCTTACTTCGCACTTTTCGGGAAGGAGCAGGCATTCGTTGATGCGGTCTGGGGCGGAACAAAGCACCGCTGCCAACGAAGACACCAAAACGTCCGACGGCAGCGTAGCGAGAAGGAATACCTTGGGCAAGGCATTCAACGCGGCCTCCGAAGGGAGCTTTTGTGACCGACGGTCATCAAACTCTTTACCGACTTTTACGCGGAAGTCGTCGGGCTTTTTGGTTGGGTTGTGCCATCCAGCGAGCGTTGATGTCAAACGATTGGCTTGCAAAAAGTCTGCAAGTATCTGCAGTTGACCGGCGACGAGGTTGAGCGTGCTTGGCGCAAACCGCCCGGGAAGGCTCTTGAGCAGCTGTACTGCACGATTCAAGATTCCAGAATCGATGTGAACTGGGTTCGCTGTCCCGCTTTCACGAAGTGCCGCTTCGATGGCCCGAAGCGCCGTTAAGCGGAAGGAAATATTTATGGTCGGCCGCATGCCTTGCTGGTAACGTATATATGACTTGGCAAACGACAGAAACGGCTCGGCCATCATCACGTCGTGCTTTCCACGTCGATGCGACGTGTCAAGATTGCTGAATGGCAAACGAATCCGATGGTACCTAGCTTTAGCTTCAACGCTGCCCGTGATGTCCCAAACATCTTGCGAGAAGTCGAGCGAGGCACCAAATACGGTCAATTGAGTTTTGGAAAGCTCGACGAATCCGGCCAGATTTTCCTCGGCGTCAAGCTCCACGCGCGGAACGAAGGTGACTATTTCAGCCATTGTCGGCATTCCTCGAAGCGCGCACTTCTTCGCAAAGTTGAATTACCTGAGCAACAGCCAGAATGCCTCTGTCGTTGATAGATGCGATTCGCATATCGGTTGTTTCCATGAGCCGCTCCCGCTCCCTCAGCAGATAATCAAGCACTTGCTCGTGTGGCCCGTCGAGCCAAGGTTCAAAGCTGTTGCACGTGTAACACGCAATAGGCTTGAGGAAGCCGCAGAACCCATGTTTGCCACAACTCGATACGGCCTCAAACGTACCGGTAATAGCGGGAGCTCTAATCCGACTGGCTGGGTCCTCTCTACGGGATGACTCGGACGCGTCCTGAATAAGCTTTCCCGTAAAGGCTTGAGCTAGCGGTGCCATCTGAAGCGCGACGGCCCGGTCAATTTTTTCGACAATCGCCGGCGTTGAGCCGACGTAAACAGCCACGTGCTGCGTATCTGAGTGGTCGAGCAACTCCGCGATTACCAGTTCTCCATGCCCTTCCTCAGCGGCGCGCGTTCCTATTGTTTGGCGAAACCGCTTCGGGCTGATGTGTATAAGGTCGCAGGTGCGCTCTGAGACAACGTTCAAAGCTTTCAATGCCGCCTGAAGGCGGTAACCCAAATTGGCGGCAGTGGCGTGATACGAATATCCGTCAGGTGCTGCTCCAATCTCCTTCGCTGGGAACAGCGGTGCATCTAGCGGGTCGTCGAGCACGCCGGTGAAGTCCGATTGGACGCGTAACGCATAGTTGGCGACGAGCTTGCCAACCTGAGGTGTCAGCATGCGCTCCTTGAATGCACCCCGTGCGTCGCTGTCCCTCGTCTTCGCACGCGGAACACGCAAGCAATATGAAACCAAGCCATCTTTCGCCGGCATTGTCACCATGTCTCGAACCTTCAGAGCCGCGTACTGTTTGGGTCGCTGTCCGAGCAACATAAATAGCCAGCACAAGACATATTCGCTCAGCGCGATTTCCCTCCGGCCATAGGAGGCATTCAACTCGGTTTGCAGTGCCTCCAACTCGATGTTCGTGAATGGGCCTTTCACCGGGTCCATCGTCGCCGTTGCTGCTCCCTTAATGTTGGCCTTGAGGCGCAATTGACGAAGCAACACGATTGCGTCGTAGGCCACGCCCGGCAAACCGTGCGCATGCCACCGCTTGAACAGCCCTGAAAGCAAAGCGACCTTCCACTCATTGGCCGACCCTACGTGACCTTTGTAATTCAGCAGGTCAACACTCGTGATTTGTTCAATTGGCGCGCCAGTCGCATCGAACATGAGCCAAAGCAAGTCCCGCGCTCGATAGAACAGATTTTTCAAGTGCGAAAGTGACGAGTGTTCGGCGTACCAAACCAGTTCGAACCTGAACGCGGAGAGGAAATGGTCGCCCAGCGGAGGCAACGCATCAAAGGGCAACCGCACCTTCAGGGTGGCTTCATGGATTTCCCATGGCTCGGCTTCAGTACTGAATACTGCTCCGCCACGTGTTCTGACAGTCTTCGGTATGGCGCCGACGTACGGTATTGCAGTGAGCAGACCCTCCGCAGACTCAACTTTCATCACTTGGAATCACCATTTTTTGCTGCAGCTCAATCGACGCCTTTTTCGATTTGCGCTCGATGTGACGCTTGTTGTAGGTGTCGGCGGTCTCGGACGAAGGGTTCCATCCCATCAAACGAGACCGCATTTTTTTCTCGTGCTCCGAAGTTTCTCCCTGTTCGTCCATCGTTTTGGAGAAGTTGTCATTCCATGTATGTCGAATCGCATGGGGAAACACCTCCTCTGGCAAATCAGGGCACCGCTGTCGCAGCACGGAGAATATCTTGTTGAGTCCACGTAGAGACAAGGGCTGTCCGCCGTTGGCTACGAACAGGAATGGGTGCTTGCGGGCGCCAGCGATTTCTCGTCGCACTTCGATGATGTACGCTTGGGTTCGACGAGCAAGGTCGTCACTCAAGACGAGCTGCCGGTCGTGCGTCTTTGTGTTGGGCTGGTGAGCGCGTGGGTCGACCTTGTCGTCGGGGCGCCGCGCGATGAATACCTCGTTTTTCCGCAAATCCACATCGCTTAGCTTGACGCCCAGCAATTCGCCGCGTCGCACCCCCAGGCCCATGAACCAGCGCACAATGAGAGCGTTGCGAACCTTGGTATGTCGCCCCGTCCACGGATTTTGCTGCGAGTCAGGTTCGATAACCTCCCACAAACGCGTCTGTGCTTCCTCCGAAAGACCGGTTCGCGCGTTCGCACTATTTCGCCCCTTCGCCGCTGCAACGCGTGCGTCAAGAGCGGGAATCACAACATCCTTGGCAAGGGAGAGTGCGGCGTGGGTAGGGTGCCGTGTGGAAAGACTAAGCAAGTGTCTGTCGACACGCCATTTTAGGTACTGTCGGATATAGCGCACGCGAACGCCGGCGGAATCGCCAGCGACTTCTCGATTGGGCGCTTTCGAGCGTGCACGGTAGGTTTCAAGCGACGCGATAAGCTTGCGGGAGGCGCTGCTGTCGACCAGCCCCTCCTCCGCCCTCGACTCGATTAAGTCCAGTGGCAGCCGACAAAGTTGCGCCAGTGCGTCAACCTCCCCCATCTCAAGGAGACGCCCGTCGCGCAACCGTTCCTCAAGAACAATTTCTTGAAGGTCGCAAAAGAGCACGAAAACCTTTATGGAGCGTAAGACTTGCTCAATAGTGGCGCTCGCCCTATCGCGTTGTCGAAACTCGACAAGCGTGAATACCGTGACATCAAATTCCGGGAGGCCCGTGCGCCGGTCCACCAGAAAGGCAAACCGTTCTCCCGACTCAAAAACGACGTTCTTGACCGCGTAACGGACACTCATTATTTACATTTAAAAAAGTAGGCCCTTCGCGACAAGATACATGGGGCCGGATTAAATGTAAATAAGAAAAAAGCCTGCAACGGTAGGGGTTGCAGGCTTTTTGTTTACGCTGGGCGAAAAGGGCCCATTAGAACGGAATATCGTCATCCATCTCATCAAAACCGCCGCCGGCCGGCGCGCTCGGGCGGCTCGCGCCACCACCACCGCCAGCGTTACCGCCGCGCGAACCGCCACCCGACACCGCGCGACCACCGCCGCCGCCGCTACGCTCGGACGGCTCACCGCGGCTATAGCCGCCTTCATCGCCGCCGCCCATCGACGCACCGCCGCGACCGCCCAGCATTTGCATCTGCTCGGCGACGATTTCGGTCGAGTAACGATCGGTGCCGTCCTGCGCCTGCCACTTACGGGTGCGGATACGCCCTTCGAGGTACACCGACGAGCCTTTCTTCAGATATTCCGAAACGATTTCCGCGAGGCGGCCGAAGAACGACACGCGGTGCCATTCGGTGGCTTCCTTCATCTCGCCGGACGCTTTGTCCTTGTACCGATCCGTCGTCGCAAGGCGGATGTTCGCCACTGCGTCGCCGCTCGGAAGATAACGGACTTCCGGATCGGCTCCGAGATTGCCGACGAGAATGACCTTGTTCACGGATGCCATGAGTTTCTCCTGTTGATTCCGTTACGGGCGGCGCGACAATGCGCGGTTCGCGTCTCATGGCTGGCGGGCCGGAGACCAGAATCGCGCCTCTGCCCGCCGCCGGGTGAGTTCTGGGTGAATTCGGGATGTGCCCCCGAGTGCGCCGCGCGTGCGCTCTATTACGCTTTGCGCGGCGGCTGTTTCATCTTTGCGGCGATTATAAGCCAGCAAAAGACAAGCCCCGAACAGGCAAAGAACACCGCGCTTTGTCCATCCACTTTCAGCAGCCAGCCGCCGATCATGCCGCCCAGCGCAAGACCGATCGACTGCGTAGTGTTATACACGCCGGCCGCCGCGCCTTTGCGGGTTCCGGGCGCCAGTTTCGACACCAGCGAAGGCTGCGACGCCTCGAGAATGTTGAAGCCGAGAAAGTACACGAAGAGGATCGCCGCCACACTGAGAATCGTATGCGGAGCGACGCCCAATAACAACTGTCCGATCAGGATAAGACCGATCGCGGACAGCAGCACGATCTTCATCTTGCCGCGCTTCTCGGCGGCGATGATCGCCGGCACCATCATCACGAAAGACAGGCCCATCACCGGCAAATAAACCTTCCAGTGCGACGCGACCGGCAAGCCGCCCGCTTCGAGAATGCGCGGCACCACGAGGAACAGCGCGGTCTGCGTCGCGTGCAGCACGAGCACGCCGAAGTTCAGGCGCAGCAACTCGACGTTGTGCAGCACTTCAGCGAACGGCGCGCGCACGTGCACCGGCTTCGGCGCATCGGGCACGACCCACAGCACGAGGCCGATCGCGAGAATCGAGAAGATGCCGACCAGCGTGAACAGCCCGCTCATGCCGAGCCAATGGAACACAATCGGCGCGCCGACGATCGCCACCGCGAACGACACGCCGATGCTGCCGCCGACCATCGCCATCGCCTTGGTGCGATGCTCTTCGGACGTGAGGTCGGCGATAAACGCGATCACCGCCGACGACACCGCGCCCATCCCCTGAATCACGCGGCCGACGATAATCCACGTCATGTCGTGCGCGCCCGCCGCGACGAAGCTGCCAAGTGCGAAGATCAGCAGGCCGGTCGCGATGACCGGCTTGCGGCCGACCTTGTCGGAGATCCACCCATAGAAGATGTAGAGCATCGACTGCGTGACGCCGTACGCGCCGAGCGCGATGCCGACCAGCAGCACGTTGTCGCCGCCCGGGATGGTCTTCGCGTAGATCGAGAACACCGGCATGATCATGAACAGACCCAGCATGCGCAGCGCGAAGATGGCGGCAAGCGACACGGTCGCGCGCAATTCAGGCGCGCTCATGCGTGTGGAAGTGGCGGACGGATTGGACATCGGGAGCGTTCTTTGGATGAGCTGGGCGGCACACTGCGAGCGACCGGCGGCGGGCAACCGGCAACCGGTCCGTTGGGACGGCCACGAGCCGGCGGCTTGACACGTGATGGGCGCAATGCCCTCGGCACGGCTTTCGAGCCGTCAGCCTTGCAGCACTCCGCTGGCGCTTCGCTGTGCCTTGTACTCGCGGAAAACGGCCCCAGTTAAACCCCTTCCCCGCGGCGCTAAACCGCTGCCTTACAGCCTGCCTCGCGGGTTGTTTCCGCTGTCAGGAAGCCGTAACGGCGGCCTTGAAAAGTCGTTATAGTAGCAGGTTTAGCCTCTTCCTCTTTCCGCCAGTTCATGGAATAAATCCGTGGAACAAATCCGTATTCGTGGGGCTCGCACCCACAACCTGAAGAACGTCAATCTGGACCTACCCCGTCACAAGCTCGTCGTCATTACGGGCCTTTCCGGCTCGGGCAAATCGTCGCTGGCGTTCGACACGCTCTATGCGGAAGGACAGCGGCGCTACGTCGAAAGCCTCTCCGCCTACGCGCGCCAGTTCCTGCAGTTGATGGAGAAACCGGACGTCGATCTGATCGAAGGGCTGTCGCCGGCCATTTCGATCGAACAGAAAGCGACCTCGCACAATCCGCGCTCCACGGTCGGCACGGTCACCGAAATTCACGACTATCTGCGCTTGCTGTTCGCGCGGGTCGGCACGCCCTATTGCCCCGATCACGAGATTCCGCTCGAAGCGCAAAGCGTGTCGCAAATGGTCGACGCCGCGCTCGCGTTGCCGGAAGAGACCAAGCTGATGATCCTCGCGCCCGTGGTGGCGAACCGCAAAGGCGAGCACGTCGAACTGTTCGAGGAAATGCAGGCGCAGGGCTTCATCCGTTTTCGCGTGCGTTCGGGCGGCGGCACCGCCAATGAAGGCGTCGCGAAGATCTATGAAGTCGACTCGCTGCCGAAGCTGAAAAAGAACGACAAGCACACGATCGACGTGGTCGTCGACCGGCTGAAGGTGCGCCCGGACATGAAGCAGCGCCTCGCCGAATCGTTCGAAACGGCGCTGCGTCTCGCCGACGGCCGCGCGATCGCGCTCGAAATGGACACGGACAAGGAGCACCTGTTCAGCTCGAAGTTCGCCTGCCCGATCTGCTCGTATTCGCTGCAGGAACTGGAGCCGCGGCTCTTCTCCTTCAACAACCCGATGGGCGCCTGCCCGGATTGCGACGGCCTCGGCCAGATCACCTTCTTCGATCCGAAACGGGTGGTCGCGCATCCGTCGCTGTCGCTCGCGGCGGGCGCGGTGAAGGGCTGGGACCGGCGCAACCAGTTCTACTTCCAGATGCTGCAAAGTCTCGCGGCGTTCTACGAGTTCGACATCGACACGGCCGTCGAAGACCTGCCGGAGAAAGTGCGCAAGATCCTGCTGTTCGGTTCGGGCAAGCAGGAGATTCCGTTCTCGTACATCAACGAACGCGGCCGCACCTCCGTGCGCGAGCATGTGTTCGAAGGGATCATCCCGAATCTGGAGCGGCGTTATCGCGAGACCGATTCGGTCGCGGTGCGCGAAGAGCTCGCCAAGTATCAGAACAACCAGCCGTGCCCGGCCTGCGCCGGCACGCGCTTGCGCCGCGAAGCGCGCTTCGTGCGCATCGGCGCGGACGGCGACGCGCGCGGCATCTTCGAAATCAGCGGCTGGCCGTTGCGCGATGCGCTCGGGTATTTCCAGACGCTGCGGCTGGAAGGCTCGAAGCGCGAGATCGCCGACAAGGTCGTGAAGGAAATCGTCGCGCGGCTGATGTTCCTGAATAACGTCGGGCTGGACTACCTGTCGCTCGAACGCAGCGCGGAAACGTTGTCGGGCGGCGAAGCGCAACGGATTCGCCTCGCCTCGCAGATCGGCTCCGGCCTGACCGGTGTGATGTACGTGCTGGACGAGCCGTCGATCGGCCTGCATCAGCGCGACAACGACCGGCTCATCGCCACGCTCAAGCATCTGCGCGATCTGGGCAACTCGGTGATCGTCGTCGAGCACGACGAAGACATGATCCGCATGGCCGACTATGTGGTCGATATGGGGCCCGGCGCGGGCGAGCACGGCGGCATGGTGATCGCGGAGGGCACGCCCAGGCAGGTGCAGGCGAACGCCGCGTCGATGACCGGGCAGTACATGTCCGGCGCGCGCAACATCGAATTCCCGGACGAGCGCAAGGAGCCGGACGAGCGACGCCTGCGCATCGTCGAGGCGTACGGCAACAATCTGCAACGGGTGTCGCTGGACCTGCCGGTCGGCCTGCTCACCTGCGTGACCGGCGTGTCTGGCTCGGGCAAGTCGACGCTGATCAACGACACGCTGTATCACGCGGTCGCGCATCACCTGTACGGCTCGGCCACCGAGCCGGCGCCGTATGAGGCGATCGAGGGCCTCGAGCATTTCGACAAGGTCATCAACGTCGACCAGTCGCCGATCGGCCGCACGCCGCGCTCGAACCCGGCCACCTACACCGGCCTCTTCACGCCGATCCGCGAGCTGTTCGCGGGCGTGCCCGCAGCCAAGGAACGCGGCTACGATCCGGGCCGCTTCTCGTTCAACGTGAAAGGCGGGCGCTGCGAAGCCTGTCAGGGCGACGGCGTCCTGAAGGTGGAAATGCACTTCCTGCCGGACGTGTACGTGCCTTGCGACGTCTGCCACGGCAAGCGCTACAACCGCGAGACGCTGGACGTTCAGTACAAGGGCAGGAACATCAGCGAAGTGCTCGACATGACGGTGGAAACCGCCTATGAGTTCTTCAAGCCCGTGCCGGTCGTCGCGCGCAAGCTGAAAACCTTGCTGGACGTGGGTCTCGGCTATATCCGGCTGGGCCAGTCGGCTACCACGCTGTCGGGCGGCGAGGCGCAGCGCGTCAAACTATCTTTGGAACTGAGCAAGCGCGACACGGGTCGCACCCTGTACATTCTTGACGAGCCGACCACCGGTCTGCACTTTCACGACATCGCGCTACTGTTGGAAGTCATCCATCGGTTACGCGACCAGGGTAATACTGTCGTGATCATCGAGCATAATCTCGATGTAATCAAAACAGCCGACTGGGTCATCGACCTCGGTCCTGAAGGCGGAGCGGGCGGCGGGCAGATCATCGCTCAAGGCCCGCCTGAGCAGGTTGCGAAGTCGAAGGCAAGTTTTACCGGCAAATATCTGGCGCCGCTGCTGAAGCGGGCTGCCAGCAAAAAGTAACGCTGCACAACATGGGTTGGAGACGGAATAAGTCATGGCCAAGCGGAATCAGGCGCGCGACAACGGGCAAGTGCAGGACCTACGCCCACGCCCGGTCAGGCTGACTAGCGACATGAGCCTGCCGAAGCTGTCGGCAGTCGAAATCGGCAGTTATGTTCTGATGCTGGTCGGCATGTGGGCAGTCATCGAACTGAAGCTGCTCGGCGCGCTGCTCGCCGGACTGCTGGTGTTCCAGCTCGTGCATACGATCGCGCCGCGCATCGAGCGACACATGTCGAGCATGCGGGCGCGCTGGCTCGCGGTGGTGATCCTGTCGACGTTGATCGTGGGGGCGCTCACGGGGCTCACGCTCGGCATCATCGAGCATTTCGAGAACGACGTGCCGAGCGTGCAGAATCTGCTCGATCAGGCCATGCAGCTGATCCATCAGGCGCGCAGCCGGATCCCGCAATTCGTCGCCAACTCTCTGCCGGTCGACACCGAGCAGATGAAGGCCAAGGCGGAAGAGCTGATGCACACCCACGCCAACATGCTGCAGCAAAGCGGCACGACGGCGGCACGTGGCTTCACGCACATCCTGATCGGCATGATCATCGGCGCGATCATCGCGGTCGGCGCGCAGCAGCATATGCACCGGCTGCCGCTGTCCACGGCGTTCGTCACGCGCGTCACGCGGTTCGCCGACGCGTTTCGCCGCATCGTGTTCGCACAGGTGAAGATTTCCGCGATCAACGCGGTCTTCACCGCCATCTTTCTGCTGGTGATCCTGCCGATCTTTCATGACCGGCTGCCGCTGTCCAAGACTCTGGTGCTGGTGACGTTCATCGTCGGCTTGCTGCCGGTGATCGGCAACCTGATCTCGAACACGATCATCGTCGCGGTGGCGCTGTCGGTGAGCTTTCCGGCGGCGGTCATGTCGCTCGTGTTCCTGATCCTGATTCACAAGCTCGAATACTTCCTGAACGCGCGCATCGTCGGCGGGCAGATCGAGGCGCGCGCGTGGGAATTGCTGATTGCGATGCTCGTGATGGAAGCGGCGTTCGGCATGCCCGGGGTCATCGCGGCGCCGATCTTCTATGCGTATATCAAGCGGGAACTGATCTATCTGCGGCTGGTGTGACCCGCCGCTCGGCAGAGCGTGCAAGGGAAGCGGCACTTCGGTGCCGCTTTTTTTTCGCGTTTTGCGTTTGATCCCCGTAACGCAAGGATAGACGTCGTGCTGACGGGAAGCTTGCGGTAGTTCGCGCAAGTCCCTAAGATGCGAACAATTCCCATTCACATCAAGTCTACTTCGTGACGCCCCCTCAGCATTTCCGCTCCGCCCAGGCGGCCCGCGCATGAGACGCCAGCTCGTCCGCCTGCATCGCTGGCTCGGCGTCGCCACCGCGCTGTTCCTCTTCGTCGCCGGGCTGACCGGCGCGATCATCGCGTGGGACCATGAGCTCGATGCGGCGCTGAACCCCTCGTTCTTCAAAGCCCGCACGGACGCCCCGGCGCTGTCGGGGCTGGAGCTGGCACGTCGCGTGGAAGCCGCCGATGCGCGGCTGCAGGTGACTTATCTGCCGCTCACCGCCGAACCGGGCCATACGCTGCAGATGATGGTGCTGCCGCGCACGAACCCCGCCACGAAGCAGCCCTACCCGCTCGACTTCAACCAGATCGCCGTCGATCCCGCCACCGGCGCGATTCAGGGGCGCCGCGAATGGGGCGTCGTGTCGCTCGCGCGGATCAATCTGATTCCGTTCATCTACAAGCTGCACTACACGCTGCAATTGCCGTTTACCGGCAACTTCGATACGGGCACGTGGCTGATGGGCATCGTCGGCATCGTGTGGCTGTTCGATAGTGTGATCGCGCTCGTGCTGTCGTTTCCGAGCTTCAAGGCCTGGCGCAAGTCGTTCGCGTTTCGTCTGAAGCGCGGCGGCTATGCGCTCACCTTCGACCTGCACCGCTCCGGCGGCGTGTGGATCTGGGGCCTGCTGATGATCATCGCGCTGACATCGATATCGATGAATCTGTCCGCGCCGGTGGTCCGGCCCGTCGTATCGCTGTTCTCGAAGCTCACGCCGGACCCGATCAACAACCCGGAGCTTCTGCGCGCGCCGCAGCCCGGCGATCCGGTGTTGAGCCGCGAGCGGATCGTGGAACTGGCGGAGCAGGCCGGCAAGGCGATGAACCTTTCCGCGCCGCCAGGCGGCGTCTACTACGCGCAATTCCTGCATGCATACGGTGTGGGCTTCTATGCGCCCGGCAACGATCATGGCGACGTCGGCCTCGGCAACCCGTGGATGTATTGGGACGCGGCCACCGGCACGCCGCTCGGCAAAACGATTCCCGGCAAGGGCACGGCTGGCGACATCTTCATGCAGGTGCAATTCCCGCTGCACTCAGGACGGATCCTCGGACTCGGCGGACGGATTCTGATCAGCGCGATGGGCGTGGCGGTCGCCATGCTGAGCGCGACGGGCTTGTTGATCTGGCTGAAGAAGCTGAATGCGCGCCGCCGTTCGGCGCAAAACGCCGGACTTGCGCGGAGCCCGGGCGGATCGGCGGCGCAGTCTTAGGTGAAGGTTGCGCCGGCATCGGTCGGCGCGCTTTGCGGGGAATAGCACGGTAGGGGCGCGACGACCGGGCGTGCTATCGCTTGAGTACTCCGTGCAGTGATTGCGCAGCGGTTAAGCGGGCCAACCAGCCGCATCGCAGAGAGATGGAGACAGACCTCGCCGCCGCCCGCTGCAAGCGTGAGGAGCGCCTAACGCGCCCCCCACTCCTACCGGAACACCACCGTCTTACTTCCGTTCAATACCACGCGATGCTCCACGTGCCACTTCACCGCACGCGCGAGCGTCACACATTCGACGTCACGCCCGATCGCCGTCAACTGCTCCGGCGTCATGCTGTGGTCGACGCGCTCCACTTCCTGCTCGATGATCGGACCTTCGTCGAGATCCGTCGTCACGTAGTGCGCGGTTGCGCCGATCAGCTTCACGCCGCGGTCGAACGCCTGGTAATACGGCTTCGCGCCCTTGAAGCTCGGCAGGAACGAGTGGTGAATGTTGATCGCGCGGCCGGCCAACGCTTCACACAGCTTCGGCGACAGAATCTGCATGTAGCGCGCGAGCACCACCAGATCCGCCTGATGCTCGTCGATCACTTCGAGCACGCGCGCTTCCTGCGCGGCCTTCGCGTCGGGCGTGCCGCCCGTCAGCGGGAAGTGATGGAACGGAATGTCGTAGCTGGCGGCGAGCTGATAGAACTCCTTGTGGTTCGAGATGATCGCCGGAATCTCGATGGCCAGTTGACCGGTGCGGTAGCGGAACAGCAGATCGTTCAGACAATGGCCGATCTTCGACACCATGATGACCACGCGCGGCTTCACCGACGCGTCATGCAACTCCCAGCGCATGCCGAACTGCGCGGCGAGCGCCGTGAACGACGCGCGCAACGCGTCCAGCCCCGGATCGCCGCCCACCTGCTGAAAATGCACGCGCATGAAGAACTCGCCGGTGCGGCTGTCGCCGAACTGCGCGGAGTCGAGAATATTGCTGCCACGCTCGAACAGAAAGCCCGACACGGCGTGAACGATGCCGGGCCGGTCGGCGCACGACAGTTTGAGAATAAAGCTGTGATCGGTCGACATGACCTGGGTGACTCCCTTCTTCAATGCGTAGTTTGTTCAGTCTTTACGGCTGGCTGCAGCGGGCTGTTCGTTGCGGGAGTGCCCGGCTGCCGTCGCCGCACGCACCTAAGCGAGCGCCGGCGGCGCGAACAACGCTTCGATGCCTTCACACGCGTCTTCATCGATCCAACGGCGGCGCAGCAGACAATCCAGCGTGGCGAGACTCGCGTCCACCGTCAACGCGCCCTCTTCGATCCAGCGCGCCACTTCATCGATGCGCGCGAGCCGGTGTTCACCCACCTCGCCGTCCTGATTGCGCGGCGCGAAATCGGCCGGCAGCGCGAGGTCGTAGATGAAAATCTGTTCTGCCTGCGTGCCTTCTGGCAACGTTTGCAGCACATGCGCGGTGCGCCCCGCCACGGCGCGCGCGGCGATCTCCTCGGGGATGCCGGCCTCTTCCCAGCACTCCTTGATGATCGTCGCCTCGATGCCGAAGCCCCAACCGATCCCGCCTGCGACGACATTGTCGAGCATGCCGGGGTCGGTCGCCTTGGTGTCGCTGCGGCGCGCGATCCACAACTGCGGCGCACCATCCGCGTATTCTACGACGCCGTTCAGATGCACCGCGTAGGTCATCGTGCCGAAGAAGCGCGACGCCGCGCGTTCGATATACGCGAGCGGCGGTGCGTCGAACGCATTGCGGATCGCGTAGGTCTCGTTGCGCCAGCCGGGAATGCGGCCTTCGGCGGCGAGCGCGCCGATCACCGAGCCGAGCGCCGCGCTGCGCAGATCGACGGTATTGAACGCGGCCGAGAGCGTCACGCGGGCGCTGTCGTCACCACCCTCCATGTCGAACACATCGGGCCAGCGTTCGAGCAACGGCACATCGCTCGCGCGAATCCAGCCGACCTGTTCGGCGCCGATCCAGAACGGCCGATGCGCGGCGGCGTCGAACCGGCGCGCGGCGGTGAGGCAAGGCAAGGTCATCTCAAGCTCCAGCTAGACTTTTCACACTGCGCGGCTGGCGGGTGCCGCGCGCTGCATTCATCGCGTCAATCACGCAACGCGACGCGAATCCCGATCGCGATGAACGTTGCGCCGGCCAGGCGATCGAGCCACACGCCCACGCGCGGCCGACGCTTGAGCCAGCCGCCGATGATCCCCGCGCACACGCCGAACAGCGAAAACACCACCACCGTCTGCAACATGAACAGCACGCCGAGCTCGAGCATTTGTACCGTGACGCTTTGCGCGCCGCGCGGCTGCACGAACTGCGGCAGGAACACGACGAAGAACAGCGTCACTTTCGGATTCAGCAGGTTGCCGAGCACGCTCTGGCGAAACACCGTCATGAGCGGCTGCGGCGCGCGCTGATGCGCGGTCGCGAGCCCCTGGCTGCGCAGCGCCTTGATGCCGATCCAGACCAGATAGGCTGCGCCGGCCAGCTTGATCGCTTCGAACGCGAGCGGCGAGGAGCGCAGCAACGCGGCCACGCCGAGCGCGGCCAACGTCGTGTGAAATGTGATGCCGGCCGCGAAGCCGAGCGCGGCGACGAGACCCGCCGCGCGGCCCTGCGAGATGCCGCGCGCGAGCACTTGCAGATTGTCCGGGCCGGGCGCCACGGTGATGGCGATCGAAGTAGCGAGAAACAGCAGGAAGTTGGGCATCGTTGTTACCTTCTTCGTGTGCGGCCGAATGCGCGGAGAAACGCGCGCACAAACGCGCCAATCAGCGCGTGCTCAATGACCGTCGAAGCTCGTCGCCGTGTAGAGCGCGAGGCCGCCGTCGCGCAACAGCTTCGAGCCGCCCAGTTCGGGCAGATCGACAATCGCCGCGCCTTCCACGACAACCGCGCCGAGCCGTTCGAGCAGAATCTTGCCGGCCATCATCGTGCCGCCGGTGGCGATCAGATCGTCGATGATGACAATCCGGTCGCCGGGCTCGCACGCGTCCTCGTGAATCTCGACCGTCGCCGTGCCGTATTCGAGCTCATACGATTGCGCGAGCCGCTTATACGGCAGCTTGCCCGACTTGCGGATCGGGATGAAGCCGAGGTTCAACTCGTACGCGAGGATTGGCCCGATGATGAACCCGCGCGCATCCAGCCCGGCGATGTAGTCGAGCTTCGCGTCGATATAGCGCTGCACGAACAGATCGATCAGCACGCGCAGCGATCTGGGCTCCTGCAGCAGCGGCGTGATGTCGCGAAACTGCACGCCCGGCTGCGGCCAGTCGGGCACCGTGCGGATATGGCTTTTGATGTAGTTGGCCGCATCGAGCGGCGCGCTCACGAGCGCGTTGGACATGATGTCTCCGGCTGGACCTCGACAGGTCCGATGAAAAGCTGAATCAGGGTGGCTCGCGCCGGGCGGTCTGCAAGCACGGCACGGCAACAGCAGCAGCGGCGACGAACCAGCCGCGCCAGCCGCCTCCGCAACCGCCCCGCTAGGCCGCGGCGGCGCCCGCGCGGCGGTGCTTCGAAAGCAGTTCCTCGGCCTGCGCCAGTTGTTCGGGCAGACCGCGCAGCACCACGATGTCGCTCGCGCGCAGCTTGGTGGACGGGTCCGGCTCGACGCCGCGAATGCCGTGCCGGCGAATCGCCGTCACTTCCACCCCCAACTCGAACAAGCCCAGCTCCGCCAGCGTGCGACCCACCGCGTCCGCGTTGGCGTCGACCGGCACCGATTGTAGCCGCACCTGTTCGTGGCCGTCGTCGTCTTCCATGTCGTCGGCGCCGTGGAAATAGCCGCGCAGCAGCGCATAGCGCTCGTCGCGCATCTCCTCGACGCGCCGCACCACGCGCCGCATCGGCACGCCCATCACCACCAGCGTATGCGAGGCCAGCATCAGACTGCCTTCGACGATTTCCGGAATCACCTCGGTCGCGCCGGCGGCCAGCAGCTTTTCCAGATCGGCGTCGTCGACGGTGCGCACGATCACCGGCAGCGTCGGCTCCAACTCGTGAATGTTGTGCAGCACGCGCAATGCCGATGGCGTGTTCGCGTAGGTGATCGCGATCGTCGCCGCGCGATGGATACCGGCGGCGAGCAGCGACTCGCGCCGCCCGGCATCGCCGAACACGACCGATTCGCCCGCTGCGGCCGCGGCCGCGACGCGATCGGGGTCGAGGTCCAGCGCCACGTACGACAAACCTTCATGCTCCAGCATGCGCGCCAGATTCTGGCCGGAGCGGCCGTAGCCGCAAATGATCACGTGGCCGCTTTGCTTCAGGCTTTGCGTCGCGATGCGCGTCATCTGCAACGACTGCATCATCCATTCAGTCGACGACAGCCGCAGCACGATGCGGTCCGCGTTCTGGATCAGGAACGGCGCGGCCAGCATCGACAGCAGCATCGCCGCGAGAATCGCCTGCAGCAGCGTGGCGTCGACCAGATGCCGGTCGAGAATCAGATTCAGCAGCACGAAGCCGAACTCGCCGGCTTGTGCGAGGCCGATACCGGTGCGCATCGCGACGCCCGGCGACGCACCGAACAGCCGCGACAAGCCGGTGATCATCACCGCCTTCAGCAGCAGCGGGCCGACCAGGAATGCGAGCACGACGAGCGGATGCTTCCAGATGACGAGCGGATTCAGCAGCATGCCGGTGGTCACGAAGAACAGACCGAGCAGCACGTCGCGAAACGGCTTGATGTCCTCCTCCACCTGATGCCGGTACGGCGTCTCGGCAATCAGCATGCCGGCGATGAACGCGCCGAGTGCGAGCGAGAGCCCGAACTTGTCCGTGATGAACGCCGCGCCGAGCGTCACCAGCAACAGATTGAGAATGAACAGTTCCTGCGAACGGCGCCGCGCGACCACGTTGAACCAGCGCGTCATGAAGCGCTGCCCGACGATCAACAACAGTGCCAGTGCCACCACGATCTTGATGGCCGCGACCCCGAGCGCGCTGACGAGATCTTCCGACTTGCCGCCGAGCGCCGAGATGATGATCAAGAGCGGCACCACCGCCAGATCCTGGAACAGCAGGACCCCGAAGATATTGCGGCCATGCTCCGTTTCGATCTCGAGCCGCTCCGCCAGCATCTTGCTGACGATCGCCGTGGACGACATGGCCAGCGCGCCGCCCAGCGCCACGCTCGCCTGCCACGTGATATGCACCCAGCGCTCCAGCGCGAAGCCGAGCGACACCGCCACCGCGACCGTGCCGATCACCTGCAACAGGCCGAGGCCGAACACCAGCCGGCGCATCGAGCGCAGCTTGGAGAGCGAAAACTCCAGCCCGATCGAAAACATCAGGAACACCACGCCGAATTCGGCGAGGTTTTGCGCGCCGGCCGAATCGGGAATCAGGCCGAACGCGTTCGGCCCGACGACGATGCCGACCGTCAGATAGCCGAGCATCGGTGGAAGATTCAGAAAGCGAAAGATCACCACGCCCGCTACCGATGCCAGCAACAGGAACAGCGTCATCTCGAGCGGGGAAATCATCGGCAAAAACGCATCGGTAAAGCGTCCTCGTTCGTCAGCGGAACCGCGCACGCAAACGCCGTGCGACAAGGTTGAGGGGCCGGTAAAAGGCCTGATGAAGGCAGCGGCTTGGCACAGCAGGCCCGGCGCGGCGAACAGGCGCCTTTGCTATACTCCGCGCATGATAGCGAAAATCAATGGCGACCGGGCACTCATGCTCGCTCGCGACGTGCTCGACATCGAAGCGGACGCCGTGCGCGCCCTTCGTGACCAACTCGACGATGGCTTCGTAGGGGCGGTCGATTTCATCCTGGGCTGCCGTGGGCGGGTGGTCGTGTCCGGCATCGGCAAATCGGGCCATGTGGCCCGCAAGCTCGCGGCCACGCTGGCCAGCACCGGTACACCCGCGTTCTTCGTGCATCCTGCGGAAGCCAGCCATGGCGACCTCGGCATGGTCACTTCGGACGACGTGTTCCTCGCGCTGTCCAATTCCGGCGAAACCGAAGAACTCGTGGCCATCCTGCCGCTGATCAAGCGGCTCGGCGCGAAGCTGATCGCGATGACCGGACGCCCGTCGTCGAGTCTCGCACAACTGGCCGACGTGCACCTGAATTCCGCGGTGTCGAAAGAGGCCTGCCCGATGAATCTCGCGCCGACCGCCAGCACCACCGCCGCGCTCGCGCTCGGCGACGCGCTCGCGGTTGCGGTGCTCGACGCGCGCGGCTTCGGTCGCGACGATTTCGCGCGCTCGCATCCGGGCGGCGCGCTCGGGCGCCGTCTGCTCACTTATGTACGCGACGTGATGCGCACCGGCGAGCAGGTGCCGATGGTCACACCCGAGGCCACCGTGCGCGACGCGCTGTTCCAGTTGACCGCCAAGCGCATGGGCATGACCGCGATCGTCGACCACGACGGCCGCGTCACCGGCATCTTCACCGACGGCGACTTGCGCCGCGTGCTCGAACGCGACGGCGATTTCCGCCAGTTGTCGATCGCCTCCGTGATGACCGCCGGCCCGCGCACCATCGGCCCGGACCACCTTGCGGTGGAAGCCGTGGAACTGATGGAGCGCTTCCGCATCAATCAGATGCTGGTCGTCGACGAAGCAGGCAAGCTGATCGGCGCACTCAACATGCACGACCTGTTCTCGAAGAAGGTGATCTGATGGCCATTGCCCCTCCTACCGCCACCGAACGCGCAAGCCGCGTGAAGCTGATGATTTTCGACGTCGACGGCGTACTGACCGACGGCGGCCTGCTGTTTACGGCGGAAGGCGACACGATGAAGGGCTTCAACTCGATGGACGGCCACGGCATGAAGCTGCTGCGGCAGGCCGGCATCGAAACGGCCATCATCACCGGGCGCAAGTCGGGCATCGTCGCGGTGCGCGCGAAAGAAATGAACATCATGCACGTTTATCAGGGCGTGCAGGACAAACCCCAGGCGTTTGCGGACCTTTTGCAGCAAACCGGCATGAGCGCGGAAGAATGCGGCTACATGGGCGACGACTGGGTCGACCTCGCTGTGATGCTGAAGGTCGGCTTCGCCGCAGCGCCGGCCAATTCGCATCCGGAAGTGATCGCGCGGGCCCATTGGGTCAGCGAAGCGCGCGGCGGCCACGGCGCCGCGCGTGAAGTCTGCGATACGCTGCTGCGCGCCCAGCACAAGTATGAAGCGCTGCTTGCGGCCGCCTGCAGCGGCGAACAGCGGGGCCTCGTCGGATGAACCAGTTCCGGCTGACTTCGCTGATTCCGCTGGTCGCGATGGCCTTTCTCGCCGGTATCACGTGGTGGCTCCTGCAAGCCACGCTGCCGCGGCAGAACGAAGGCCCGCCCCACCCGAAGGCGCACACGCCCGACTACTTCGCGGACAACTTCTCGGTTTCCGAACTCGATCAATCGGGCGCGACGCAATATCGGCTGGCCGCGCAATCGCTGATTCACTATGAAGACGACGAGCTGAGCGATCTGGTCAAACCGGCCATGCGCGCGTTCCAGCCCGGCAAGCCGATCGTCACCGCGACCGGCGACACCGGCAAGGTGAACGCCGACGCGTCGATCGTCGACCTCTACGGCAATGCGCGCATTCTGCGGGCTCCCGGCTACGGAGATCCGCAGATGCAGGCAGATTCGGAGCATTTTAGGGTGCTGGTCAACGACGATGTGATCGAGACCGAAAAGCCGGTTAAACTTCAGCGCGGCATGTCGGTGATGACTGCCAGCGGCATGAACTACAACAACGTCACCCGGGTGATGCAGCTGTTCGGCAACGTGAGAGGCGCCATCGCCCCGTCCGAAGCAGGCGGCAGCTCGCCCAAGCAACCCGGGTAATCCATTCCAGGCGTGACTGCATGAACGAATCGTTCCCCCGTTTTAATACCGGCCGCACGCGCACCCTGTCCGCGTGCCGCGCCGGACTCGCTGCGCTGCTCGTCGCGTTGCCGCTGGCCGGCTTCGCGCCGCTCGCGCACGCGGATCGCGCCGACAAGGACAAGCCGCTGAACATCGAAGCGGACAACATGACTTACGACGACCTCAAGCAGGTCAACATCTTCACCGGCCACGTGGTCGCCACCAAAGGGACGATCGTGATCAAGGCCGATCGTGTCGAAGTGACGCAGGACCCGCAGGGCTATCAGTACGCCACCGGCACGTCGAGCGGCGGCAATCTGTCGTATTTCCGCCAGAAGCGCGAAGGTCTCGACGAATATATCGAAGGCACGGCCATCCGTATCGACTACGACGGCAAGCAGGATCTGACCACGCTCACCACGAACGCCACGGTCCGCCGCCTGCAGGGTCTGTCGACGGTGATCGACCAGGTGCGCGGCAGCGTCATCACGTATGACGGCCAGAGCGACTTCTATACCGCGAAGGCAGGCAAGGACGTCGCCGGCCCGGGCAACCCGACCGGCCGCGTGCGCGCGATGCTGTCGCCGCGCAACGGCGGCGCCGCGCCCCTCACCGGCGCGTCGGCCACGCTCGCGCCGTCCACCACCATCCAGGGAGCGCCGAATCAGTGAGCACCTCCGCGTCCCTACCCAATCGCAAGCCGGCCGGCACCAGCAGTTCGCTGGTCGTGCGTAGTCTGAAGAAGCGTTACGGTTCGCGCACGGTCGTCAAAGACGTGTCGCTCGACGTGAAAAGCGGCGAAGTGGTGGGCCTGCTCGGCCCCAACGGCGCCGGCAAGACCACCTCGTTCTATATGATCGTTGGCCTCGTGCCGCTCGACGCGGGTGAGATCGATCTGGACGGCAAGTCGATCAGCCTGCTGCCGATCCATAAGCGCGCGTCGCTCGGGCTGTCGTATCTGCCGCAGGAAGCTTCCGTGTTCCGCAAGCTCTCCGTTGAGGAAAATATTCGCGCTGTGCTGGAATTGCAGCATGAAGACAACGGCAAACGGCTCAGTAAGGACACCATCACGTCCCGCACCGAAGCTTTGCTCGACGAGCTGCAAATTGCGCACTTGCGGGAGAATCCGGCGCTGTCGCTGTCGGGCGGCGAGCGTCGCCGGGTCGAAATTGCCCGGGCGCTGGCCACCAACCCGAGCTTCATTCTGCTCGACGAGCCGTTCGCGGGCGTCGACCCGATCGCGGTGCTGGAAATCCAGAAGATCGTCAAGTTTCTGAAGCAGCGCAATATCGGCGTCCTGATCACCGACCACAACGTGCGCGAGACGCTCGGCATCTGCGATCACGCGTACATCATCAGCGACGGCAGCGTGCTGGCCGCCGGCGCGCCGAGCGAAATCATCGAAAACGAAAGCGTGCGGCGCGTCTATCTGGGCGAACACTTCCGCATGTAAGTGCACAAGGGAATACCGGCGGTGCGAGCGCGCATCCGCCGGGTCCTTTTGCGGCAACCGCACATCAGCACTTTTGACCTGGGCCGTCCGCGCCCAGCACCGCCGAAAAAAGGCGCACGCGCAATTGCGAATGTCGCAAGGTATCGCGGTCGTGGCAAACTCTCTACAATGAATCTCAACTTGCCATGAAAGCTAGCCTCCAACTCCGCCTATCGCAGCATCTTGCGCTGACGCCACAACTGCAGCAGTCCATCCGACTGCTTCAGCTGTCTACGCTCGAACTGCAGCAGGAAGTCGCAATGGCGATCTCGCAGAATCCACTCCTCGAAAACGAGGACGACTGGATCGCGAGCCCGTTGCGCGTGGCGGCGGACGGCTCGCTGATCACCCAGGCGCCCAGCTCTTCCGCGCCGCAGGACCAGATGGGCGGCAACGGGTCGCCCACTTCCGCGAGCGGCAGTGAGCGCACCGAAAATGGCGAGCCGCAGGGGGTCGACGAATACAACGGCCTGTCCGGCGACAGCAACGGCGATACGTCGCAATGGAACCTCGACGACTACGGCCGCTCCGGCAACGCGTCGGACGACGACGATCTGCCGCCGCTGCAAATCCACGAATCGAGCACTTCGCTGCGCGACCACCTGATGGCGCAATTGCGCGTCACCCAGGCGAGCCAGCGCGACCGGGCGCTGATCACGTTCCTCATCGAGTCACTCGACGACGACGGGTATCTCGCCGCCACACTCGAAGAAGTGCAGGCCGATCTGCCCGAAGAACTCGAAGTCGACCTCGACGAATTGAACGCCGCGCTGGCGCTGTTACATAGTTTCGACCCGGCCGGGGTCGGCGCGCGTTCCGCGTCGGAATGTCTGAAGCTGCAACTGCTGCGGCTCGATCCGACGCCTACGCGAACACTGGCGCTCGACATCGTCGCCCACTACCTGGAACTGCTCGCGGCGCGCGATTTCACGCGTCTGCGCAAACATCTGAAGGCGAACGACGACGACCTGCGCGATGCGCACATGCTGATCCGCTCGCTCGAACCGTTCCCGGGCGCCGCATACGGCAAGGCCGAAGCAGACTACGTGGTGCCGGACATCATGGTGCGCAAAACCGCCCAGGGTTGGCAGGCCGAACTAAATCCGGAGGTGGTGCCGAAGCTGCGCATCAACCACCTGTACGCGAATATTCTGCGCAATAACCGGGGCGATCCGGGCAGTGGATCGTTGCGCCAGCAACTGCAGGAAGCACGCTGGCTGATCAAGAATATCCAGCAACGTTTCGAGACCATCCTTCGCGTCGCGCAAGCAATTGTCGAGCGTCAGAAGAGCTTTTTTGTGCACGGCGAAATTGCCATGCGCCCCTTGGTTTTGCGAGAAATTGCTGATACGCTGGGCCTACACGAGTCGACTGTCTCGCGTGTGACAACCGGTAAATACATGCTGACCCCATTCGGGACGCTGGAATTCAAGTATTTTTTCGGTTCGCACGTTTCAACCGACACGGGCGGCGCGGCCTCTTCCACGGCGATTCGCGCGCTCATCAAACAACTGATAGGAGCGGAAAACCCGAAATCGCCTCTCTCAGACAGTCGCATAGCCGAACTGCTGGCGGAACAGGGCTTCGTGGTCGCACGGCGTACCGTTGCGAAGTACCGCGAAGCGCTCAAGATCCCGGCAGTCAACCTGCGCAAGTCTCTGTAGCCCGTCGCCTTCCGCGGCGGGCATTTACCGGCCGCTCCGCAGTTGGCGGACAGGCCGGCCGATGCGACCTGCCAGATGTCAGTCACCGGGGGGCGACTCAGGCAAGCCGACAGATCGACCGGACCTCTGTCATCGTGCGGAACAAGCGGCCTCTAGCTTGGAGAAGCACTATGAATCTGCAGATCAGTGGACACCACCTCGAAGTAACGCCTGCGTTGCGCGAATACGTGATCACCAAACTGGATAGGGTGCTAAGACATTTCGATCAGGTAATCGACGGCAGTGTGGTCCTCTCGGTCGACAACCACAAGGAAAAGGACAAGCGTCAAAAGGTTGAAATCAACCTGCATCTGAAGGGCAAAGATATCTTTGTCGAGAGTTGTGACAGCGACCTTTACGCTGCGATCGATCTGATGATCGACAAGCTCGACCGGCAAGTGATACGCCACAAGGATCGGCTACAAGGCCATCAGCACGATGCGATCAAGTACCAACCGGCGCCGCAACTGGACGTGCCGCCGCAATAAGGGAAATTAGAGGGTTTTCCTCATTACTCTTAGGTTGGTAAAACCGCCCGGAATCGGGCGGTTTTTCGTTTCTGGACGCGTTTTTCCCACAGCGGCGCAGCTTGTGGACCAAATCGTTAAAAACCCATCACGCATGGATGGCGCGCCGCACCATCAGCAGCTACCCTGTTCTATAATGTTCCGGTTACCATCAGGGTCAAGCTAGCTCACACGGAAATCGGCCGGTCGGAGTCTGCGCTTTCAGGCTCCAACGCGCGTCTTCGCGAGCATCGAACGAATGGAACGCCACTCAAACGCCCTAGCGAGGAGAACCCAGGCCACGTTTTCGCCTGTCAACATGAATCGTTTAGCCAAATTTCTTCCCCTCGAGAACGTCGTCGTCGGACTATCGGTCACCAGCAAGAAGCGTGTGTTCGAGCAAGCGGGCCTGATCTTCGAGAACCAGAACGGCATCGCCCGTAGCACAGTCACTGACAATCTGTTCGCGCGCGAGCGCCTCGGATCGACGGGGCTTGGCGAAGGCGTCGCGATTCCGCACGGTCGGATCAAAGGCCTGAAGCAGCCGCTCGCCGCGTTCGTCCGCCTTGCCGAACCCATCCCCTTCGAGTCGCCTGACGGCCAGCCGGTCTCGCTGCTGATCTTCCTGCTCGTGCCCGAGCAGGCCACCCAGCAGCACCTCGAAATCCTTTCGGAAATCGCCCAGTTGCTGTCCGACCGCGAGGCGCGCGAGCGCCTGCACACGGAAGAAGACCGCGAATCGTTGCATCGCCTGCTCACTCAGTGGCAACCTTGATGCATCGGCGGTTATCCGCCCGCATGCGAATACCGCCCGGCAACGCGCGGCCCGCGTTCGCGCGCCCGCGTCCTTGCCAGGCAAGCGGCCCACACTGGAGTCACTGACTCATGGATACGTCCAGCATCAACGCCCAAAGCATTTTCGACGACAACGCCGCCGCGCTGAAACTCAGCTGGCTGACGGGGCATGAAGGCTGGGAACGCGGCTTTTCTTCGGAATCGGTCGCAAATGCCACGTCGAGCGCCGACCTCGTCGGCCACTTGAACCTGATCCACCCGAACCGGATCCAGGTGCTCGGCGACGCCGAAATCGACTACTACAAACGCCAGACCGACGAAGACCGCTCGCGCCACATGGCCGAGCTGATCGCACTGGAGCCGCCGTTTCTGGTGGTGGCGGGCGGCGTGGCCGCGCCGCCAGAACTGGTGCTGCGCTGCACGCGCTCATCCACGCCGCTGTTCACTACGCCGATGTCCGCCGCCGCGGTAATCGACAGCCTGCGGCTGTACATGTCGCGCATTCTCGCGCCGCGCGCCACGCTGCACGGCGTGTTTCTCGACATCCTCGGCATGGGCGTGCTGCTCACCGGCGACTCGGGCCTCGGCAAGAGCGAACTCGGGCTGGAACTCATCAGCCGCGGCCACGGCCTCGTGGCCGACGACGCAGTAGACTTCGTGCGCCTCGGTCCGGACTTCGTCGAAGGACGCTGCCCGCCGCTCCTGCAAAATCTGCTCGAAGTGCGCGGCCTCGGCCTGCTCGACATCAAGACGATTTTCGGTGAAACGGCTGTGCGCCGGAAAATGAAGCTGAAGCTGATCGTGCAACTGGTGCGCCGTCCCGACGGCGAATTCCAGCGGCTGCCGCTGGAAAGTCAAACCGTCGACGTGCTCGGCCTGCCGATCAGCAAGGTCACGATTCAGGTGGCCGCGGGCCGCAACCTCGCGGTACTGGTCGAAGCGGCGGTGCGCAACACGATCCTGCAACTGCGCGGCATCGACACGCTGCGCGACTTCATGGACCGCCAGCGCCTCGCGATGCAAGACCCCGACAGCCAGTTTCCCGGCAAGCTGATCTGAAGCAGCAAGACCTGCAGCGCCCGCAGCCGAGGGCTGGCCGTGGGTACGCGCATAGGGACCAGATGCTATGATGAAATGTACGGTTTCGACGACTCCATGCGCATAATCCTGATCACTGGTATATCCGGCTCCGGCAAGTCAGTTGCCCTGAACGCGCTCGAAGACGCGGGCTATTACTGCGTCGACAATCTGCCGCCGCGCTTTCTGCCGCAACTCGCCGCCTATCTCGCCGACGACGGACAAGATCGCCTCGCAGTCGCGATCGACGCGCGTTCGAGCGCGTCCCTCGATGAAATGCCCGCGATGATCCGCGATTTGTCGCGCGCTCACGACGTGCGCGTGCTGTTCCTGAGCGCCAGCACGCAGTCGCTGATCCAGCGCTTTTCCGAAACGCGCCGCCGCCATCCCCTCTCCGGCTCCCCCGCGCACGACGCGGACGTGGGCCTGCTCACCTCGCTCGCGGAAGCAATCGAGCGCGAGCGCGAACTCGTGGCGGGACTCGCCGAGTTCGGCCATCAGATCGACACCAGCAATCTGCGCGCGAACGTGCTGCGCGCATGGGTCAAACGCTTCATCGAGCAGAAAGAGGCGGGGCTCGTGCTGATGTTCGAGTCGTTCGGTTTCAAGCGCGGCGTGCCGCTCGACGCGGATTTCGTTTTCGACGTGCGCACGCTGCCGAACCCGTACTACGATCATGAATTGAGGCCGCTCACCGGCCTCGACAAACCGGTGATGGATTTTCTCGACGCGCTGCCGGTCGTGCATGAAATGATCGACGACATCGAGAAGTTTCTCTCCAAGTGGCTGCCGCATTTCCGAGACGACAATCGCAGTTATCTGACCGTCGCGATCGGTTGCACGGGCGGCCAGCACCGCTCGGTGTTCATTGCGGAGACGCTTGCCGCGCGTCTCGCAGCGTCGGCGAATGTGATTGTGCGGCATCGCGATACGCCGGTCGATGTCGGCGAATCATCAAAGCTAGTGGCTTAACCGGCCGCACCGCGCGGCCTTAACCCGAAGCGTTGCGCCCCATGTCTACTACTTCTACTGTGCTCGCCGATGTGCCGCTGTTTCCGCTGCATACGGTGCTGTTTCCCGATGGACTGCTGCCGCTGAAAATCTTCGAAGCGCGCTACCTCGACATGGCGCGCGACTGTCTGCGAGAAAAAACGCCGTTCGGCGTGTGCATGCTGAAAAGCGGCGCGGAAGTGGCACGCGAAGATGAGCCTTCGGTGCCCGAAGCAATTGGCTGCCTCGCCGAAATCGAAGAATGCGACGTCGAAGCCTTCGGCATGCTGTTGATTCGCGCACGTGGCACACGTAGGTTTCGCCTGCTGTCGCATCGCGTGGAAAGCAGCGGTTTGCTGGTCGGCATGGCCGAACCGATCGGCGACGACATGCCGCTCGAAGGCAATGAACTGCTGGCCAAATTCGGCGCGTGCGCGGAAGTGCTCGAACGGATCATCGCGACGATCCGCGAACGGGACCCGGACAGCTTGCCGTTCGCGGAGCCATTCAGGCTCGAAGATCCGTCATGGGTGTCGAACCGTCTTGCGGAAGTGCTGCCGATCGCATTGCGGGCGCGTCAGAAACTAATGGAACTGCGTGACGCCGGCGCGCGGATCGATGTGGTTCATCACTACATGCAGCAGCATCAACTCTTATAAGTGCGGCTGCGCATGTAGCGGACCAGTCGGCTTTCTTCGTTAGATCAACGAACCCTGCAAACCGTCCAGCAGTTTGCGCACCGGCGCGGGCACCCCGAATGAATCGAGATCGCTGAGGGCGACCCACGCGGTGTCTGCATCTCCAAGCGCGGCCAGAGTGCCCTCGCCCCGATCCAGTTCCGCGAGCCGCGGCTCGATATCCAGCTTGAAATGCGTGAACACATGCGTGAGCGGCGCGAGCGGCGAAACCGCGCCGTCGCTGCCGAAGGCGCGTGCGCGCTCGGCGAGCGCGGCTTCATCGGCGGCTTCGGGCAGGCTCCACAAGCCGCCCCAGATGCCTGACGGCGGCCGCTTCTCCAGCATCACCGCATTACCGTCGCGCAGCACCAGCATCCAGGTGCGGCGCGTCGGCACGGCTTTCTTCGGACGCGCCGTCGGCAATTCGCGCTGACGTCCGCTGACATTGGCCACGCAGTCGGCAGCGAACGGGCAACGCAGACAGTCCGGCTTGCCGCGCACGCAGAGGGTCGCGCCGAGATCCATCAAACCCTGCGTGTACGAACTGACGTCGTCATCCGATGCATTCGACGGCAGCAGCGACTCCGCCAGCGTCCACATCGCGTTTTCGACCTTCTTCTCACCCGGAAAACCGTCGACGCCGAATACGCGCGCGAGCACTCGCTTCACATTGCCGTCGAGAATCGTCGCGCGCGCGCCAAAGGCGAACGAAGCAATGGCCGCCGCCGTCGAGCGGCCGATGCCGGGCAACTCCGCGAGCTGCTCGACCGACGCCGGAAACGCGCCGCCATGCTGCTCGACCACGACTTGCGCGCAGCGATGCAGATTGCGCGCGCGCGTGTAGTAACCGAGGCCGGCCCACAACGCCATCACGTCGTCCGCTGGCGCGGCGGCGAGTGCGGCGACATCGGGAAAACGAGCAAGAAATTTCGCGTAGTACGGAATCACCGTCGATACCTGGGTCTGCTGCAGCATGATCTCCGACAGCCAGATGCGATACGGATCGCGCGTGTTCTGCCACGGCAGATCATGACGCCCGTGCCGGCGCTGCCATGCGATCAGGCGCGCTGAAAAATCCGGCATCTGAGGAAACGCAGCCGCTTCGGATGCGGTGGGCGAAGCGGCACCCGGAGTTAAACGAGATGGCATTGAAGTTCTAGCGCTGGCAGGTGGGACAGAAATAGGTGGAACGCTGCCCCTGCACGATCTGTTTGATCGGCGTTCCGCACACGCGGCATGGCAGGCCCGCGCGATCATAGACGAAATAGTCGAGCTGGAAGTAGCCGCTTTCCCCGTCGCTGCCGACGAAATCGCGCAGCGTGCTGCCGCCCTTCTCTATCGCGGCGGCGAGCGTCACGCGCACGGCGTCCGCCAGCAGTTCGTAGCGCACCAGCGAGACGCGGCCCGCCGCGGTGGTCGGCCGGATGCCAGCGCGAAACAGACTCTCCGACGCATAGATATTGCCAACGCCAACGACGATTTCACCGGCCAGCAGCGCCTGCTTCACCGACACCTTGCGCCCGCGCGTGAGCCGATGCATCAGCGCGCCGGAGAACGCGGGCGAGAACGGCTCGACGCCGAGCCCCGCGAGCAGCGGATGCTCGAGGATGTCGCCGGCTTCGCGCGGATGCCATAGCACCGCGCCGAAACGCCGCGGATCGCGATAGCGCAAAATGAACTCGTCGAAGATCCAGTCGATGTGGTCGTGTTTCGCCGCGGCCGGCGGATGCGGCACGTGCCGCAGCACTCGCAGCGTCCCGGTCATGCCAAGATGCACGATGAACCAGCCTGCGTCGATTTCGAACAGCAGATACTTGCCGCGCCGCTCGACTTTGCGCACCACGTGGCCGCGCAAGGTTTTCGCAAGGTCGGCCGGAATCGGCCAGCGCAGCGCGGGCGTGCGCACCTCGACGCGCTCGACCTTGCGGCCGGACACATACGGTTCGATTCCCCGTCGGGTAACCTCAACTTCTGGCAACTCTGGCATTTCTAACTGGTCTGCAACTTGCGTAAGTGGTTGTGCGCGTATTGTAGCGAGCGCGTTACAATCGTCCGAAACATTGAACGGATTTCCATGAACTTGTCCTTCGTGAAGCTGTTTTCGAAGCACCCGGCTCGCGCGCCCCGCGTGCCGCACGCCGTGTCCGCTCGCCGGATACTCGGCGCAGCCGTGCTCGCCGTCTGGGCGCTGGCCGCCGTGCCCGCGCACGCGCAGGATCCGTCACCGGATTCGGATGACAGCTCGGTTACGCTGCCTGACCCGCTGGGTCCGGCATCGGCGGAAGACCAGAAGGCGCTGCCCAGCGTGCCGTTGTCGAGCCAGATCGTGTTCCAGGTGCTCGCCGCCGAAGTGGCGCTGCAACGCGACCAGCCGGCGCCCGCCTATCAGACTTACCTCGCCCTCGCGCGCGACACGCACGACCCGCGCATGGCGCAGCGCGCCACCGAAATCGCGCTGGCCGCGCAAAGCCCGTCGGACGCGTTGGCCGCCGCACAGCTGTGGCAGCAGTATGCGCCGGACTCGGAGCGCGCCGCGCAAATCGACGCGTCGCTGCTCGTGTTGTCCGGCAAACCCGACGACGCCGGGCCTATTCTCGCCCGCGAACTCACGAAAGTGCCGGCGGAGAATCGCGGTAGCGCGATTCTCGCGTTGCAGCTGCTGCTGTCACGCGGCCCGAACCGGATCGGCGGCTTGCACGTGCTGCAGGATCTGCTCAAGAACGATATGAACCGGCCGGAAGCTCAACTGGCCATCGCGCGCCAGCAGTTGCTGTCGGACGACGCGCCGGGCGCGCGCAAGTCGCTCGAACAGGCGCTGACGCTGAAGCCGGACTATCTGCCTGCGGCGCTGTTGCTGTCGCAGATGGGTCCGGAAGAGCGCAAGGAAGGCATCGCGTCGCTTGAAAAATACGTGCAGCAGAACCCGAAATCGCATGACGCGCGTCTCGCGCTCGCTCAGATGTACCTCGCGAGCGATCGCCTGGACGACGCGCAGAAGCAGTTCGAGATCATGCGCAAGGCCAATGCGAACGACCTGACGCCACTCATGGCGCTCGCGCTGATCAAGATCCAGCAAAAGAATTTCAACGACGCGCAAGCCTATCTGATCCAGTATGCGCAACTGGCCGAAAAAACGCCGGGCGCCGATGCGGGCCAGGCGTACATCTACCTTGCGCAGCTGTCGCTCGAACAGAAGAACGAAGCGGCCGCGAGCGACTGGCTGAACAAGATTGCGCCCACGAGCCAGCAATACATGCCGGCGCAGATCACGCGCGCGCAACTGCTCGCGAAACAAGGCAAGACCGACGACGCGCGCAAGCTGCTGGCTAACCTGCAGGCGTCCGATCCGCGCGACCTGGCATTGCTCGCCCGCACCGACGCTGCGATCCTGTTCGACGCGAAGCGCTACCCGGAAGCGGAAGCACGTCTGCAACAAGCCACCGCGGCCTTCCCCGACGATCCGGACCTCACCTACGACTACGCAATGGCCGCCGAAAAGAACGGTCATTACGACGTGATGGAAGCTCAGTTGCGCAAACTGATCCAGACGCAGCCCGACAATCCGCAGGCGTACAACGCGCTCGGCTATTCGCTGGCCGATCGCAATCAGCGCCTGTCGGAAGCGGACAAGCTGGTTGAGAAGGCGTCGTCGCTGGCACCGAACGACGCGTTCATCATGGACAGCGTCGGCTGGGTCAAATACCGGATGGGCGATACGTCGGACGCGATCAGGCTGCTGCGCAAGGCCTACGACCTTCAGCCTAACGCCGAAATCGGCGCGCACCTCGGCGAAGTGCTATGGAAAAGCGGCGACCACGATCAGGCTCGCGCCGCGTTCCGCGACGCGCGCAGGCTGGAGCCGGACAACGACACGCTGGTCAAAACGCTGCAACGTCTTCAGGTGAACGATCTTTGATGCGTCTTTCCCGTTTGATTTCCTTTCCCCGAGCACCGCGCGGCGCGGCGCTCGGCTTCGCAGCGGCAGCGGTTGTCGCACTGGCCGGCTGTGCATCGGTGAAACCGCAGGGGCCGTCCACGTCGAATGCCGCGACTGCGGTCACCGCGCAGACGAGCCGTTCTTACCAAGGTCGCTTCTCGGTCCAGTACAACGACCAGAACGGCCAGCCGCGCAACGCATACGGTAACTTCTCATGGCAGGAAACGGGCGACACCGTGACCCTGCAATTGCGCAACCCGCTCGGCCAGACGCTGGCTATCGTGACTTCGTCGCCGGCTTCGGCCACGCTCGAGTTGCCGAACCGTCAGCCGCTCACCGCGGACAATGTGTCCACGCTGATGCAGAATGCGCTCGGTTTCGCGTTGCCGGTCGAAGGGCTGCGTTACTGGCTGCAGCCGTCACCGGCCCCTACGTCGCGCGCCACGACTGAGAAGGATCCGCAGCAACCGTCGCGTCTGAAGGAGATCACACAGGACGGCTGGACGATCGACTATGTTGCCTATGCCGACGCACCCGCCACCGGAGTAAAGCGCGTCAACCTCAGCCGTTCGGAGCCACCGCTCGACATCAAGCTCGTGCTGGATCAGTGACCCGCGTCGCCGCGTCGCTTGACGCATCTTTGCCGCTTCTTTGGCGCCGCTTTGGCGCATGTAGCCTCGACTCATGATTGAAACGACCGATTCGCTGCGCGATTGCCTCGCGCCAGCGAAACTCAACCTCTTCCTGCATATCACCGGCCGCCGGCCGGATGGTTATCACACGCTGCAAACGGTCTTCCAGTTACTCGACTGGGGTGACACTCTGCACTTCAAGCGACGTGACGACGGACTCATCACGCGCAGTACCGAGATCGCCGACGTACCGCAGGAACACGACCTCACTGTGCGCGCCGCGACGCTGCTCAAGTCGCATACGGGCTCGCGCGAAGGCGTCGAGATTGAAATAGAGAAGCGTCTGCCGATGGGCGGCGGCCTCGGCGGCGGCAGTTCCGACGCGGCGACGACGCTGCTGGCGTTGAACCGCTTGTGGAAACTCAACTTGCCGCGCCTGGAATTGCAGGCGTTGGCATTGCAGCTCGGTGCGGACGTGCCGTTTTTTATTTTTGGAAAAAATGCGTTCGCACAGGGTGTCGGAGAATCTTTAGACGTTGTACAATTGCCGCCGCGCCACTTCCTAGTGGTGACACCGAGGGTGCAGGTTCCAACTGCAGCGATTTTTTCCGAAAAAGCGTTGACAAGAGATTCAAAGCCCCTCATAATTACGGACTTTCCTGCAGAACTTAGCTGCAACACTGAATGGCCGGAAAGTTTTGGCCGGAATGACATGCAGCAGGTTGTCGTAGGGAAGTACGTGGAAGTAGCGCAAGTGTTGCGATGGTTTGACAACATCGCGCCAGCGCGGATGTCTGGATCAGGTGCAAGTGTCTTTGCAGCGTTCCGTAGCAAAGCTGAAGCAGAAGCGGCGCAAGCCAAACTGCCCGGCGAATGGAACAGCGCAGTGGCCGCCGGTCTGGATCAGCATCCACTCTTTACTTTCGCGTCATAAGTTTTGCATCGCCGAACGAAACTCCACGTTCGGCGGAGCTCAGAGTTAGTGTAGGGGAGTCGCCAAGCTGGTTAAGGCACCGGATTTTGATTCCGGCATGCAAAGGTTCGAATCCTTTCTCCCCTGCCAAAAATTCTCGCATTTCCCCTCGCCCCCCAGCCTGAAGCAGGTGCATGATGAGCAGCCATGACGGCCTGATGGTTTTTACTGGCAACGCGAATCCCGCGCTTGCGCAGGAAGTCGTCAAAATCCTCGGTATTCCCCTCGGCAAAGCAATGGTTAGCCGTTTCTCGGACGGTGAAATCCAGGTCGAGATTCAGGAAAACGTGCGTGGCAAGGATGTCTTCGTCCTGCAATCCACGTGCGCACCGGCAAACGACAACCTGATGGAACTGATGATCATGGTCGATGCGCTCAAGCGCGCATCCGCTGGCCGGATCACCGCCGCCATCCCCTACTTCGGTTATGCCCGTCAAGATCGTCGCCCGCGTTCCGCGCGCGTCGCCATTTCGGCGAAGATCGTGGCGAACATGCTGGAAATCGCCGGCGTCGAGCGGATCATCACGATGGATCTGCACGCCGACCAGATTCAAGGCTTCTTCGACATCCCGGTCGACAACATCTACGCAACGCCCGTGCTGCTCGGCGATCTGCGCAAGCAGAATTACGAGAACCTGCTGGTGGTTTCGCCGGACGTCGGCGGCGTGGTGCGGGCCCGGGCCTTGGCGAAGCAGCTCAATTGCGATCTCGCGATCATCGACAAGCGTCGCCCGAAGGCGAACGTCGCCGAAGTGATGAACATCATCGGTGAAGTCGAAGGCCGTACCTGCGTGATCATGGACGACATGGTCGACACCGCCGGCACGCTCTGCAAGGCAGCACAAGTTTTGAAGGAACGCGGTGCGAAGCAGGTGTTCGCTTACGCTACCCACCCGGTTCTGTCGGGCGGCGCGGGCGAGCGTATCGCCGCTTCCGCACTCGACGAACTCGTTGTCACGGACACGATCCCGCTCGGCGAAGAAGCCCGCTCGTGCGCAAAGATCCGTTCGTTGACCAGCGCCGGCCTGCTTGCCGAAACGTTCTCGCGCATCCGTCGCGGCGATTCGGTGATGTCGCTGTTTGCTGAAAGTTAAGATTTGCGAAGGCGCAGGGTATCGCTTAATGCGGCACGCTGCGCTTTTGCACAATCGGCATGAACGAACGAAGGTTCGTGCCGCAGCTCTGGGGCCTCAGCCGTAACGGCTTGGAGGCCCCGTTTTTACTGCCTGGTCGCGGGCAGTGCATTGGAGATTCAACATGAAAGTAGTCGCTTTCGAGCGTTCTTTGCAAGGTACGGGTGCGAGCCGCCGCCTGCGTAACTCGGGCAAGACCCCGGGCATCGTATATGGCGCTGGTGCTGAAACGCAATTGGTCGAACTGGACCACAACGCGCTGTGGCACGCGCTGAAGAAAGAAGTTTTCCATTCGTCGATTCTCGATCTGGAAGTGGCAGGCAAGTCGCAACAGGTTCTGCTGCGCGACGTGCAATACCACCCGTTCCGTCAGCTCGTGCTGCACGTGGACTTCCAACGTGTCGACGCGAAGAAGAAGCTGCACACCAAGGTGCCGCTGCACTTCATGAACCAGGAATCCAACCCGGCAGTGAAGCTGTCGAGCGCGGTGATCTCGCACGTCGTCAATGAACTGGAAATCGAGTGCCTGCCGTCGGCACTGCCGGAATTCATCGAAGTCGACCTGGCGCAGATCGAAGCGGGTCAAGCGGTTCACGCTAAAGACATCAAGCTGCCGGCAGGTGTGTCGCTGGTTGCTCACGTCGAAGCAGAAAACCCGGTGGTCGCAGCTGCAACGATCCCGGCTGGCGCAATCGCTGAAGGCGACGCCGCTGCTGCTGAAGGCGAAACGCCGGCTGCTTAAGAACCTTTCGGGTTCCGAGCAAGCAATCCTCTCGATCCGTTTTCAATGAAACGGTCGATGTGACCCGCCGAGGTTCGCCCCGGCGGGTTTTTTTTCGGTTTTTTTCGGCCGGGCCGAGTTCGACTCGCGGGCCAGACGGACCTACGCAATCATGATCAAGCTGATCGTCGGGCTCGGCAATCCGGGCGCCGAATACACCGCGACGCGCCACAATGCCGGCTTCTGGCTGGTCGATCAACTAGCGCGAGAAGCGGGCACCACGCTGCGCGACGAGCGGCGCTTCCACGGTTTCTACGCGAAAGCGCGGCTGCACGGCGAGGAAGTGCATCTGCTGGAACCGCAAACGTATATGAACCGCTCCGGGCAATCGGTCGTGGCGCTGGCGCAATTCTTCAAGATTCTTCCCGACGAGATTCTGGTCGCGCACGACGAACTCGATATGCCGCCAGGCAGCGTCAAGCTGAAGCTTGGTGGCGGCAGCGGCGGTCATAACGGGTTGAAGGACATCACCGCGCATCTGTCGTCGCAGCAGTATTGGCGGTTGCGGATCGGGATCGGCCATCCGCGCGATCTGATTCCCGAAAGCGCGCGCGCCGGCGCCAAGCCGGATGTCGCCAATTACGTGTTGAAGCCGCCACGGCGTGAAGAGCAGGAATTGATCGATGCATCGGTGGAGCGCGCGCTCGCCGTGATGCCGAAAATCATCAGCGGTGAACTGGAGCGCGCGATGATGCAATTGCACCGCAACGCCTGAGCTGCCGCGCTCGCGGGCGTATCGCTGCAAGGCTACCGCCATCGACTGAAACTACCTCGCAAGGGGCCGGAGTAAGCGCTAAAGCGCTAACTGAAACTACCTCACATGGGACCGGAGTAAGCGCTAAAGCGCTAACTCCGGTCGACACAGGAGAATCGCTTGAGCCGCTATTGGAGTGACATCGTTCACCGTCTGACGCCGTATGTGCCGGGCGAGCAGCCCGTAGCCGCGCATCCGGTGAAGCTGAACACCAACGAGAATCCGTATCCGCCGTCGCCGCGTGTGCTCGACGCGATCCGCCGGGAACTGGGCGAGACCGGCGAGTCGCTGCGGCGCTATCCCGATCCGACCGCGCTCAAGCTGCGCGAGACGGTTGCCGCTTATCACGGCATCCGCGCCGACCAGGTGTTCGCGGGCAACGGCTCCGACGAAGTGCTGGCGCTCACGTTCCAGGCACTGCTGAAGCACGACAAGCCATTGCTGTTCCCGGACATCACGTACAGCTTCTATCCGACCTACGCGCGCCTCTTCGAAGTGGACTATCGAACGATCCCGCTCGACGACAGCTTCGCGATCCATGTCGACGACTACGCGACGCCGAACGGCGGCGTGCTGTTCCCGAATCCGAATGCGCCGACCGGCCGTCCTCTGCCGCTCGCGGAGATCGAGCGCCTGGTGGCGAGCAATACCGAATCTGTCGTCGTGATCGACGAGGCCTATGTGGATTTCGGCGCTGAGTCGGCGATAGCGCTGATCGACAGCTATCCGAATCTGCTGGTCGTTCAGACGATGTCGAAGTCACGTTCGCTGGCCGGCATGCGCGTCGGCTTCGCGTTCGGCAATCCGGCGCTGATCGACGCGCTGAACCGCGTGAAGGACAGCTTCAACTCCTATCCGCTCGACCGCCTAGCGCAAGCGGCCGCCATCGCCGCGTACGAAGACGATGTCTGGTTTCGCGACAATTGCGCGAAGGTAATTGCGAGCCGTGAGCGGCTGGCCGCGGAATTGACGGCGCTTGGCTTCGAAGTGGTGCCGTCGGCGGCCAATCTGCTGTTCGCGCGCCATGAAGGCTACGACGCGGCCACGCTCGTACTGCGGCTCAGGGAAAAGGAGATTTTCGTGCGTCACTTCAAGGCGCCGAGAATCGACCAGCATCTGCGAATCTCGGTCGGCACCGACGCCGAATGCGACATTCTGCTGGCCGCGCTGCGCGACATCTTCAGCGCTTACATCGGATAGCAGTCACGCGGCGCAGCGGCAAAGTCATGCCTCTGCAAAAAAAAAAACGGCGAGGCCAAGGCCTCGCCGTTCGTTCATTCACCCAGCTAATCTCACGCGCCCTTGGCGGCCTGCAGCGCGTGGTACTTCGCCATCAAGCCATCGGGCGTTTCCAGATGGTCGGGGTCGCGCGGGATGCACTCGACCGGGCACACCTGAATGCACTGCGGCTCGTCGAAATGGCCGACACACTCGGTGCATTTCTTCGGGTCGATTACGTAGATTTCCGTGCCCATCGAGATTGCGTCGTTCGGGCACTCGGGCTCGCACACGTCGCAATTGATGCACTCGTCGGTAATCATCAAGGCCATGCTTCTCTCACTTCACGCCGGCCGCAGCCGGCTTTGATCCGTCAAACCGACACTTTACGCCGGTTACGGCTGCGACGCCGAAGCGCCGTCGTTCGGATCCAGCGCGGCGACCTTCTCGTGCAGCCATTTTTCGACCGACGGGAACACGAACTTGCTGACATCGCCGCCCAGTTGCGCGATTTCGCGCACGATCGTGCCCGAGATGAACTGGTACTGGTCGGACGGCGTCATGAACATGGTTTCGACGTCGGGCAGCAAATAGCGGTTCATGCCCGCCATCTGGAACTCGTATTCGAAGTCCGACACGGCGCGCAGGCCCCTCACGATGACGCGCGCATTATTGGTGCGCACGAAGTCCTTTAGCAGGCCTTTGAAGCTCATCACCTGGACGTTGGGGTAGTGCCCGAGCACCTCATGAGCGATGTCCAGGCGCTCTTCCAGCGTGAAGAACGGCTTCTTGTTGCGGCTGTCGGCAACGCCCACCACCAGCGTGTCGAAAATACTCGACGCGCGCCGAACGAGGTCTTCGTGACCGCGCGTCAGCGGGTCGAACGTGCCCGGGTACACGGCGACTACCATGAGACTTCTCCTCTCTTCAGACAAAGGGGCACGTCAAAGCGTCCACGCGACGCATTTGGCACCGACCGCGCGCGTGAGGGCAAACCGCCCGGCGCTTGTTTGGGAACGCGCATTATTCCTCATTTTCGCGCTGCAGCAAATGATAGTGGACCGCGCCCGCTTTCCCTTGCCGCACGATCTCCCAGCCCGCGAGCGTGTCGTTCCCGTCGAGTTCGAGCGCTTCGCCGGCCTCCACGTACAGAAAACCTTCCGCGCTGACGAGCGGCACGGCCAGCGCGAGCGCCTTGGCGAGCAGGTCGCCGTCGAACGGCGGATCGAGGAACACCACGTCGAACGAGCCGGGCGAGAGACTCGCAGCAAGACGCAAACCGTCCGCCTCAGCGATTTCGATCGTGCGCGCGGCCAGCCGTTCCTGATTCGCGCGCAACTGTCCGGCGGCTCGCGCGTTGCGTTCCACCATCAGCACCCGCGCCGCGCCGCGCGACGCGGCCTCGAAGCCGAGTGCGCCGCTGCCGGCGAACAGGTCCAGGCAGCGCTGGCCATCCAGGCGCTGGCCGAGCCAGTTGAACAGCGTTTCGCGCACGCGGTCGGGCGTGGGGCGTAAGCCGTCGAGATCGAGCACGGGCAAGGGCGTGCGCTTCCAGTCCCCGCCGATGATACGGATGGCGTGCGGCTTGCCGCCTTTGGACGAAGCGCCATGGGCGCGTGAAGGTACGGAACGAGGCATGCAGTTTCAGTGACGTTATCAAAGCGCCCGCGATGTCGACACATACGGGCCGGAGCGCCAACGTTACCACAGGGGCGGCGCGCGTCCAGCCTGGCCGATCGGCCGATACGACGGGCGGCGGCGCGCCTGATAAAATGTGCGGCTTCCAGCGCCTTGCATCCCGCATCGCAACGCTGCCTGCCGCTCCCGCCGGTCCCGTACCGGTCGCGCGCATCGGCGCGCGCTCTCACCACGCCAGATCATGTTCAGCTTTTTCAAACGATTCAAGGGTTCGAAAGAGTCCGATACCGCGCAAGACGAATCGCAGGCGGCGCCGGAAGGCGCGGCGGCCGAAGCCGTCGCACAGGCGCCTGTCGCGCCTGTATCCCCCGCTACACCTGTTACGCCGCCGGCTCCGCGTCCGGCGGCTCCGCTCAGCGTCGACATGCCACCGGCCACCCCGTCCGCGCTCGAGCCGCAGCCCGAGCCGGCGGAATCCGCGCTCGAAACCGTCGAGATCGTCCCGCCGCCGGTGCAGGACGCCGGCGCCAAGCGCTCGTGGCTGACGCGCCTGAAGACAGGCCTGTCGAAGACGAGTTCGAATCTGACCGGCATTTTCGTCGGCACGAAGATCGACGAGGATCTGTATGAAGAACTCGAAACCGCGCTGCTGATGTCGGACGCGGGCGTCGAGGCCACCGAATTCCTGCTCGAATCGTTGCGCGAAAAAGTGCGCAGCGAGCGCCTCACCGATCCTCAGCAAGTCAAGGGCGCGCTGCGCACGCTACTGGTCGATCTGCTCAAGCCGCTCGAAAAATCGCTGATGCTCGGCCGCGCGCAGCCGCTCGTGATGATGATCGCGGGCGTCAACGGTGCGGGCAAGACCACCAGCATCGGCAAGCTCGCCAAGCATCTGCAAAGTTTCGATCAATCGGTGCTGCTGGCCGCGGGCGACACGTTCCGCGCCGCCGCGCGCGAGCAACTGGCGATCTGGGGCCAGCGCAACAACGTGACGGTGGTGTCGCAGGAAAGCGGCGACCCGGCGGCGGTGATCTTCGACGCGGTCGGCGCCGCGCGCGCGCGCAAGATCGACGTGATGATGGCGGACACGGCCGGCCGTCTGCCGACCCAGCTGCATCTGATGGAAGAACTGCGCAAGGTGAAGCGCGTGATCGGCAAGGCGCACGACGGCGCACCGCATGAGGTGCTGCTGGTGATCGACGCGAACACCGGCCAGAACGCGCTCGCGCAAGTGAAGTCTTTCGACGACGCCCTCGGCCTCACCGGCCTGATCGTCACCAAACTCGACGGCACCGCGAAGGGCGGCATTCTCGCCGCGATCGCGCGGCAGCGTCCGATTCCGGTGTACTTCATCGGTGTGGGCGAGAAGGTCGAAGATTTGCAGCCGTTCAGCGCGGAAGAGTTTTCAGACGCGTTGCTGGGCGGTTGAACGCGGGCGCGAGATTCGCTGGCGAGCCAAGCAAAAAGGGCACTCCGAGGAGTGCCCTTTTTTCATTCGCGACCGTGAAGCCATCGGCCCATCATTCCGCATCAGGCTGCACGCCCGGCGCCGCGCGCGCAAACGCATCGATCTGCATCGCGTGATCGTAGATGCGCTGAATCGTCGGAAACTTCGCCGTGTCGACCTTGAAGCGCTGCGCGTTGAACACCTGCGGAATCAGACACGCGTCGGCGAGCGTCGGTGTGTCGCCGTAACACAGCTTGCCGGTGCGCGCGTCGCCGGCCAGATGGGCTTCGAGCGTCGCGAAGCCCGCGTCGACCCAATGGCGATACCAGGCGTCCTTCGCGTCGTCGTCGACACACAGCGTGTGCTTCAGATACTTCAGCACGCGCAGATTGTTCAGCGGATGGATCTCGCACGCGACCTGCAACGCCACCGACCGCACATACGCGCGGGCGGCCGGCGCCTTGGGCAGCAACGGCGGCTCGGGATGCGTCTCCTCCAGATACTCGATGATCGCGAGCGACTGCGGCATCACTTCGTGGCCGTCGACCAGCGTCGGCACGATGCCGTCCACGTTGACCTTGCGATATTCGGGCTTGAGCTGCTCGCCGCCGTCGCGCACGAGGTGCACCGGGACGTAGTCGTATGGCAGATTCTTCAGGTTCAGCGCAATGCGCACGCGATAGGACGCCGAGCTCCGGAAATAGCTGTAGAGCTTCATGTTGTCTGTCTCCTCCGACCCACCGTCCATCAGACGACGCGCACGCTGAACTCGCCGAGTCCGTCGACGCCACCCTTCATCAGATCGCCCTGCACCACCGCGCCGACCCCTTCGGGCGTGCCGGTGAAAATCAGATCACCGGGCTGCAATTCGAACAGCGTCGACAGATAAGCGATCGTCTCGGCCACCGACCAGATCAGTTGCGACACGTCCGAGCGCTGCTTTTCCTCACCGTTCACCGACAACCAGATTGCCCCCTTGCCGACATGGCCGACCGTCGTTACAGGATGAATCGGGCCGAGGGGCGCCGAGTGATCGAAGCCCTTCGCGGTATCCCACGGACGCCCCATCTTCTTCGCTTCGGATTGCAGGTCGCGGCGCGTCATGTCGAGACCAAGCGCGTAGCCGTACACGTGGTCGAGCGCGCTTTCCGCCGGAATGTTCTTGCCGCCTTTGCCGATCGCGGCCACCAGCTCCATTTCGAAGTGGACGTTTTTCGACTGCGCCGGATACGGGAACTCGCCGGTTGCACCGGGCGCAACGTACAGCACCGCATCGGCCGGCTTGGTGAAGAAGAACGGCGGCTCGCGGTCGGGGTCGTGACCCATCTCGCGCGCGTGTGCTTCGTAATTGCGTCCCACGCAGTAAATACGACGCACCGCAAACTGCTCGCTGGACCCTACGACCGGCACCGCCGCCTGCGGTGCGGGTGCAAATACGTAACTCATCCCGTTCTCCGTTGTTTGATTTGTGCCGCCGATGCGACGATAAAAGATCGAGTGTAACGCGCAGTCAGGCAAGCTGCGTGGGACTCCGGGCACGCACACGCAAAAGCGGGTGCTGTGGGCGCCCCGTCTCGCCGGATCGCCATAGATGCGATACTCACACCGAGTAGCGTCCCCCGAATACCGTGGCGAGCCGCCTGTCGCGGCACGCCACCTCGCCCTAATACGCCCGATGACCGACTCCGCCGACACCGCCACCGACACCCCTTTCCCCTGCGCCCGCTTCATCAAGGAAATCGGCCGCGGCCCGCATGGCGCGCGCGCGCTGACCGCCGACGATACCCGCGCGCTCTACAGCGCCATGCTCGACGGCCGCGTGGGCGAACTCGAACTCGGCGCAGTGCTGCTCGCCTATCGCGTGAAGGGCGAATCCGCCGACGAACTCGCCGCGATGCTGGCCGCCGCGCATGCGTCGTTCGAGCCGATCCATTTGCCGCATGGCGCGTTCCGGCCCGTGTCGATTCCCACCTACAACGGCGCGCGCAAGCAGCCGAACCTGGTGCCACTGCTTGCGTTGTTGCTGGCGCGCGAAGGCGTGCCGGTGCTGCTGCACGGCGTCACCGAAGATCCGGGCCGTGTGACGAGCGCCGAAATCTTCACGCACCTGAAGATTCCGCACGCGCAATCGCACGCCGATATCGAAGACGGCCTCGCCGAGCGTCGTCTCGCGTTCGCGCCGATCGACGTGCTCGCGCCCAAGCTCGCGCGCCTTCTCGCGCTGCGCCGGCGCATGGGCGTGCGCAATTCGACGCACACGCTCGTCAAGATCCTGCAGCCGTTCGCGCCCGCTGGGCTGCGCCTCGTGAACTACACGCATCCGCCGTATCGCGACAGTCTGACGCAGCTGTTCAACACGCATCCGGACGCGGCCGTGGGCGGCGCGCTGCTTGCGCGCGGCACCGAAGGGGAAGCGGTGGCGGATACGCGGCGTCAGGTGCAGGTGGACTGGCTGCATGACGGCGTGTGCGAAACGCGCGTGCCGCACCAGCGCTCGTCGCCGGATGCGCCGGAAGTCGACCTGCCCGAAGCGCGCGACGCCGTGACCACGGCCGCGTGGATCGACGCCGTGCTGCGCGGCGAAGCACCCGTGCCGAGCGCGCTCGAACGGCAGGTCGAACTGATCGTGGACGTCGCGAAAATACCGGTGTGACGCGCGCGGCGCGAGTCGCCGCGTCAGTCGCTCCATGCGCCGCCGCGCGGCTCCCATAGCGGCGGTTACCGCGCGCGAAGCAACGGCCGTGGGTTGACACGCTGCTTGATACCGTCATACATTTAGCCCCATGCGTTCCCTTCCGAACACCCTCCGAATTACCTTCGGCCGCCTAGCGCGGCCCCTATCGCTACGCCTGGCGTAAGTCACGCGTAGCGCCGCGCGCTGGCAACCGCTGTTGCCGTCGAGCGGTCCTCCGGTCAGTTCCGCAGTTTCCGCTTCACCCCCAAAGCAGTTCTTCACAACCAGTAGTCGTTTGCATTCGTCCGTTTACAGTGCGGACGAAGCGCGAGGGTCAAATGCACGTTGCCTGGGCATCATCCACGTTCGTTTTCGTCGCCATGACGCTTTTCGTTCGCGCCCGTTCGTTGTTGCCGCTAGCCACCGGCTGGCGGACCGTGCATCCGTGGCAGTCCGCCAACCGCTCAATGCCACCCCCTTTCGCATACGACACAACGAACAAGGCACATCATGTTGCACATTCCCGCTGAGAAATATCGCCCCTTCCCCGCTGTGCGCCTCACCGGCCGCAAATGGCCGAGCCGCACGATCAATGACGCGCCGGTCTGGATGAGCACCGATCTGCGCGACGGCAATCAGGCGCTGATCGAGCCGATGAACGCCGCGCAGAAACTCGAATTCTTCGAGATGCTGGTCGCGATCGGCTTCAAGGAGATCGAAGTCGGCTTTCCATCGGCGTCGCAAACCGACTTCGACTTCGTGCGCAAGCTGATCGAGGAAAAGCGCATTCCCGACGACGTGACCATCGAGGTCTTCGTGCCTTCGCGCCCGGAGCTGATCGCGCGCACGTTCGACGCACTCGACGGCGCGCCGCGCGCGATCGTGCACCTGTACAACGCGATTTGTCCGTCGTTCCGGCGGATTGTCTTCAACCAGTCAAAGGCCGAGATCAAGGCGCTGGCTGTGAACGGCACGCGCATCATCAAGGAACACGCGCAGGCGCGGCCCAGCACGCATTGGACTTTCCACTACTCGCCCGAAACCTTCAACACGACCGAGCTGCCGTTCGCACGCGAGGTGTGCGATGCGGTCGCGCAGACCTGGCGGCCCACGCGCGACCACAAGATGATCGTGAACCTGCCGGCGAGCGTCGAGGCGGCGACACCGAACGTGTTCGCCGACCAGATCGAATGGATGGACCGCAATCTCGGCTATCGCGACAGCATCGTGCTGTCGGTGCATCCGCATAACGATCGCGGCACCGCGGTGGCCGCGGCGGAACTGGCGCTGCTGGCGGGCGCGGACCGCGTCGAAGGATGCCTGTTCGGCAATGGCGAGCGCACCGGCAATCTGGATCTCGTCACGCTCGCGTTGAATCTGGAGGCGCAGGGCGTCGATATCGGCCTCGACTTCTCGGATATCGCGGCGGTCCGGCGCGTAGTCGAGCGCTGCAACCGAATTCCGGTACATCCGAGACATCCTTATGCGGGCTATGAGGCGATGCGAGCGGCCCAAGCGGCTGGTGGCCAGGACGGCGCCGGGGCTCGGGACGGCGCAGCGGACGCAGCCAACAGCGCGGATCGTCCTGACTACATCGAAGGAGCGCTGCGGCGCGTCGCCGCCTGAGTTTTTTTGAGCGAGGGCGCGTACCCCGCGCTGTCATTCCGCCGGCGTGCTCACAAGGCGCGGCCGGCAAGACGAAGTGGGCTCAAAAGGCTCACTCGAGCGCGCACCGCGTCGCCTGCCACGCGATCAGGCGCCATTGCCCGTCCTCCTGCGTGTGAATCGCCGTATAGGCAATCGGAAACAGCAGCGCGCCGTTATTCGCTTCCATTTCGATCAACGCGCGACCGGTGACGACACACGTCTCGCGTCCCACCGGCAGCACCTCCTGCGACTGCACCTCGATCTGCCTGTAGCGGCGGCGCCCGCCGGTAATCCCGTCGATGAACTGTCGCTTCGTTTCACGTTTTCCATTCGTATGGACATAGCTCACGTTGTCCGCGAGCAGCAGGTCGAGCGATTGTCCGTCGCCCTCGACCATCGCACGAAAGCGCTCTCGCTCGAGCCCGCGAATCGCTTCGATCATCTTTGCCACCATTGCTCAGCCCCTCGCACCGGTGAGCCGAACATGGCCACGGCTGTCAGAAGTTATATTGCAAATATAGCTGGCTGAAATTTATACCAGGATTGGGCTCTTTGATACCGCCGTCGGAAATATGCTGGAAGCGGTAGCCGGTCAGATATTGCTGACGGCTGCCGAACTGCACGCCTACGCCGGCCAATTCGGCGAACTGGAACGCATTGCCGAGGGTGAAGGTGGAAGAAATGCGCGGGCTCGTCAGCAGGCGGATGCCCGCGCCCAGCTCGACGAAGGGCCGCAGCGATCCCGATCCCTTGATGAAGCGGATCATCGGCGTCACGCCGATTTCGCCGATGTTGTTGTGCACGTCGCCTTCGTTGGTGTGCCACCAGGCCACGTGCGCTTCGCCGATCAGCGAGAAATGCCAGTCGCCAATCCGCCACCAGGTGAGATCAGGGTCCCAAGCCACGCCGAGATCGAATTTTTTGACATGGCGATCGCCAGCTCCGGCGGCCACCTGTACGCCGAACTGGTCGGCCGACGCCGCCGCGCAGGCCGCAAACGACAGGGCCGTCACCACGCCTTTTAGAGCCAGACCACGCGAATCATTCTTTTTGTTGTTCATCCAAACACTCGAATTCGACGAACGTTTCAACGACGCGTAACTGTTTTGCATATTCTAGATACAATCCGGTCGATAAATCGTATGAAGAATCGATCATTTTCACAATTAGTCACGTCGAATTCGGAAAAATCGATCATTTATATGAGCGAACACGCTGTGCCGGGTAATTTCTACGCGTTCTGCGCCGCAGCCGCAACCGGCGTATGATGGCTATTAGAACCTCAATACCAATAGGATTTATGGAACCCGGATGCCCCTACACCCTCTAAGTATTAGCACTCAGTAAATCAGAGTGCTAACATCCATCGCTGGAGTCGTTTACTGAATACGCTTTTGCCTGATTCCAAAGGAGTTTCCTACGTGAGCTATGCAATGACCCTTCCGAGTACTTTGAGCCCGTCGTCGGCTAAGGCCGCTTCGGCAGGTGCACTGGCGCTCTCGCATTCCTCCCTGCTGCCCGGTCAACTGGGCAATATCGACGCCTACATCCAGGCCGTTAATCGGATTCCGATGCTGACGCCGGCGGAAGAACGCCAGTTCGCCACCGAATTTCGCGAGCAGGACAATCTGGAGTCCGCGCGCCGTCTCGTCCTGTCGCACCTGCGGCTGGTCGTGTCGATCGCGCGCAACTATCTGGGTTATGGACTGCCGCACGCCGACCTGATCCAGGAAGGCAACATCGGCCTGATGAAGGCCGTGAAGCGCTTCGACCCGGCGCAAAACGTGCGCCTCGTTTCATACGCCATGCACTGGATCAAGGCCGAGATCCACGAATACATCCTGCGCAACTGGCGGATGGTGAAAGTCGCCACCACCAAGGCGCAGCGCAAGCTGTTCTTCAACCTGCGCAGCCACAAGCAAGGGCTGGGCGCGTTCACGCCGGACGAGATCGAAGGTCTCGCCAAGGAACTGAACGTGAAGCGCGAAGAAGTCGCCGAAATGGAAACGCGCTTGTCCGGCGGCGACATCGCGCTGGAAGGCCAGGTCGAGGACGGCGAAGAGTCGTACGCGCCGATCGCCTATCTGGCCGACTCGCATAGCGAGCCGACCGCCGTGCTGGCTTCGCGTCAGCGCGACCGGCTGCAAAGCGACGGTATCGCCAATGCTCTGGAGGCGCTCGACGCCCGCAGTCGCCGCATCATCGAGGCACGCTGGCTCAAGGTGGAAGACGACGGTTCGGGCGGCTCGACGCTGCACGAACTCGCCGACGAATTCGGCGTGTCGGCCGAACGTATCCGGCAAATCGAAGCGAGCGCAATGAAGAAGATGCGCGGCGCGTTGACCGAATATGCTTAAGGCCTGACAGCCAACAACCCGCCGGTTCGTCCGGCGCACCAGCCAGCACCAAGCCCCGCCCTCGCAAGACGGCGGGGCTTTTTTCATCCGCCCCGCCTGTAAGCGCGTTCGCGCCGCCCACCTCCGTTCGAGAAGATGCATGCCCACCATGCACTCCTTGACCTATAACAAGCTAGATAGCAATACTGGATCAACGCGGCGAGTTTCGCGACTCAATGCCGCACTGTCAGATCAATGCGCGCGAGGATCCGCTCCTAAAATCGGGATGCACTCGCCAGACCGCTCGAGCGGCCTGGATCCAGCCGGATTAACCGGTGTGAAGTCGCTTTCGACCGATCATGACCATAGCCCTCAATCGCAACAACTCTCTCCGGTCTCGCTGGCGTCAGCGGTTCACCCGGTGGGTGCGCGGTCCAACAATGGCACGGGACGTGGCCATTGTCCTCGCCATCAAGTTCGTACTGCTGATCGCGCTCAAGTACGCATTTTTCAATCATCCGCAGGCGGAACACATGTCGATGCCGCCTGAACAAGTCGCACAGGCATTGTTGTCCGTGCCCGCCTCGCATCCGTCTCAAGGTGATCAACATGCCCGTTAGCGAAGTCGTAGAACTGTCGCGCCTCCAATTCGCCATCACGGCGCTCTATCACTTTCTGTTCGTGCCGCTCACGCTTGGGCTGTCATGGCTGCTCGTCATCATGGAGTCCGTCTATGTCATGACCGGCAAGCAAATCTATAAAGACATGACCCAGTTCTGGGGCAAGCTCTTCGGCATTAACTTTGCAATGGGCGTCGCCACGGGTCTTACGCTGGAATTCCAGTTCGGCACCAACTGGGCGTATTACTCGCATTACGTCGGCGATATTTTCGGCGTGCCGCTCGCCGTTGAAGGGCTGATGGCGTTCTTCCTGGAGTCGACCTTCGTCGGTCTGTTCTTCTTCGGCTGGAATCGGCTTTCGAGAATCCAGCATCTGATCGTCACTTTCTTCGTCGCACTCGGCTCGAATCTGTCGGCTCTGTGGATTCTGGTCGCCAACGGCTGGATGAACAATCCGGTCGGCGCGAGCTTCAACTATCAGACCATGCGGATGGAACTCGACAGCATCTTTTCCGTGCTGTTCAATCCGGTCGCGCAGGTGAAGTTCGTGCACACCGTGTCGGCCGGTTATGTGACGGCGGCGATGTTCGTGCTCGGCGTGTCGTCGTGGTATCTGCTGAAGCGCCGCGACACCGAGTTCGCGTTGCGCTCGTTCGCGATTGCCGCTGGTTTCGGTCTGGCGTCGACGTTGTGTGTGATCATACTCGGCGATGAATCGGGTTACACCACCGGCGAAGTTCAGCAAGTGAAACTGGCTGCCATCGAATCAGAATGGGAAACCGCACCCGCACCGGCACCGTTCACGATATTCGGCATTCCGAACCAGAAGGAACAGCGCACGGATTACGCAATCCGCGTGCCTTACGCGCTCGGCATCATTGCAACGCGTTCACTCGACGAACCCGTGGTCGGTCTGAGAGATCTGATTACGCGTAACGAAGGCCGCATCAAGGAAGGCATGGTGGCCTACGCCGCGCTGCAAAAGCTGAAGCAAGGCGACGCCACCGACGAAGCCAAAGCCGCCTTCGACGCTCACAAGGAATTTCTCGGCTACGGTCTGCTGCTCAAGCCGTTCACCGCGAACGTCACCGACGCCACGCCGGATCAGATTGCTCAGGCGGCCGAACGAACAATTCCGCCGGTCCTGCCGCTGTTCTTTTCGTTCCGCCTGATGGTCGGCCTCGGGCTGCTGTTCCTCGCCACTTTCGTGCTGGCGTTCTGGTTCTGCGCGCAACGCACGCTGCTGCTGGAAAGACGCCGCTGGTTCCTGCGCTGGGCCGTGTGGGCGATTCCGTTGCCGTGGGTTGCGGCTGAGTTCGGCTGGATCGTCGCTGAAATGGGTCGTCAACCGTGGAGTATCGCCGGCATTTTGCCGACCAACCTGGCCGCGTCGAATCTGACGACCCGCGATCTGTATCTGAGCATTGCCGGCTTCGTGCTGTTCTACACGGTGTTGTTCATCATCGAGATCATGCTGATGTTCAAGTACGCACGGCTTGGCCCTTCGTCGCTGCACACAGGCCGCTATCACCATGAGACAAACCAGCCGCTGAATCAGCCGCTGCCGACCAACACGGCCGCCTGATTCGCCGCTACCGCGCTTCAAGGGAAAAACAATCATGGATTACGCAACCCTCAAATTGATCTGGTGGGCGTTGATCGGCGTGCTGCTGATCGGCTTCGCCCTCACCGACGGCTTCGACATGGGCGCAGCGATCCTGCTGCCCTTCATAGCGAAAACCGACGCCGAACGGCGCATTGTCGTGAACACGGTCGGCGCGACATGGGAAGGCAATCAGGTCTGGCTCGTCACCGCGGGCGGCGCGATGTTCGCCGCGTGGCCGCTGGCGTACGCGGCGTCGTTCTCGGGCTTCTACTTCGCGATGTTGCTGGTGCTGTTCGCTCTGTTCTTCCGGCCGGTCGGGTTCGACTATCGCGGCAAACGTGAGAATCCGCGCTGGCGCACGGCGTGGGACTGGGGGCTGTTCGTCGGCGGCTTCGTGCCGGCGCTGGTGTTCGGCGTCGCGTTCGGCAATCTGCTGCAAGGCGTGCCGTTTTCGTTCGATACCGACTTGCGCGTCACGTATCACGGCGGTTTCTTCGGCCTGCTGAATCCGTTCGCAGTGTTGTGCGGTCTCGTCAGCGTGTCGATGCTGACTGCGCACGGCGCGGCCTTCGTGAGAATCAAGTCGGATGGTGTAGTCGCCGAGCGCGCTTCGCGGGCGCTGCGCATCGCTTCGCTTTGCGCGGTCGTGCTGTTCCTGATTGCCGGCGCGCTGGTGGCCACGATGATCGGCGGCTATCAGATCGTCGACGGCCCGCCGCTCGACGCGGTCGCCAATCCGTTGATGAAAACCGTGATCGGCGCACCCGGCTTATGGCTCACCAACTACGCCGCTTATCCGTGGATGGCGATCGCGCCCGTTGCCGGTCTGGCCGGCGGTGTGCTCGCCTTGTTGCTCGCGCGCTCACGCTTCGAGAAGAGCGCGTTTCTGTCGACCGGATTGATGATCGTCGGCGTGATTCTGACGGCGGGCTTCTCGATGTTTCCGTTCATCATGCCGTCGTCGCTCGACGGCCGCAGCAGCCTGACCATGTGGGATGCGACGTCGAGCCGCATGACGCTGCAGATCATGCTGGTCGCCGTGATCATCTTCCTGCCGCTGATCCTGCTGTACACAAGCTGGGTGTATCGCGTGATGCGCGGCAAGGTGACCGCCGCGGCGCTCAAAGAAAATCACCATTCGATGTATTGATCGGCACTACGTTTAACAGGAGTTTGTGATGTGGTATTTCAGTTGGCTGCTGGGGATCGGCGTTGCGTTGGCGTTCGGCATCATCAACGTGATGTGGCTGGAATCGCGCAGACCGGTGGAAACGGCAAAGGCCAGGACGCGTTAATGCAGCATATGCCGGCTGCGGGTCGGTAAACGTAGAAGCGGCACCTTGAAAATTCAAGGTGCCGCTTTTTTAATTGCCGCTGCTCTTATTGCGGCGCGGCTCCTATCGCCACAATACCGAACGCCAGGCAGCGCGGTGCGCTTGCCTGGCGCCGCTCGCGTTACGCAGGCAACGGAGTTGCACCGCCGCTTTGCGTCATGCGCGTCGCCAGCTTCGCGGCATAGCGCTGCGCAGCCTCGCCGACGACGATATGAAACGTGTCGGCGGAGACCCACGCCGTGTCGAGCGCAGCGAGACGCTGGCGATCGACCGCCGACGGATCGCGCACGACGACACGCAGACGCGTCGACGCCACCGCATCCAGCGACACCACGTTGCTTGCGCCGCCGAACACGGCGAGCCAGCGCAGCGGGTCCGGGTCGAGCGGACCGCCTTGCGCGTCCGTAGCGGCAGGCGCAGTGGCAGTCGCCGCGGGCGCAGCCACCGCAACGGGAGCAGTTGCGTCCACCTTCACCGCATCGCCACCACCCTGCGCGATCACCGTGCGCATCTCATCCGCGATGATGTCCGCTTCCGGTCCGATGATCACCTGCACGTTGGTCGCTCCGCGCTTGAGCACGCCGCGCGCGCCGATCGACTTCAGCTCGCTCTCGGAGACCTTGTTCGAATCGACCACCGACAGACGCAGACGCGTCGTGCATGCATCCACCACCGACAGATTCGACGCGCCGCCCAGCGCCGCGATATAGCGCTGTGCGCGCGGCACGGCGGCACCGGCTGCCGGCGACACGAAGCCGCCCGCCGCGAACGAGTCGACTTGTTCATCGGCGGCAGCGGGTTCGCGTCCCGGCGTCGCCATGTTGAACTTGCGGATGAAGAAGCGGAACAGCCCGTAGTACACCACCGAGTACACCAGACCGAGCGGAATCGCCCACCAGCCTTTGGTCGACAAGCCGTAGTTCAGCACGTAGTCGATTGCACCTGCTGAGAACGTGAAGCCGAGGTGAATGCCGAGCGCCGAACAGATCGCGAGCGACAGCCCGGTCAACAGCGCATGGATCACGTACAGCACCGGAGCGAGGAACATGAAGCTGAATTCGATCGGCTCGGTCACGCCCGTCAGGAACGAGGTCAGCGCCATCGAGAACAGCAGGCCGCCGACCACCGCGCGGCGCTCCTTCGGCGCTTCATGGAACATCGCGAGACACGCGGCCGGCAGGCCGAACATCATCACCGGGAAGAAGCCCGTCATGAACGTGCCCGCGGTCGGATCGCCCGCGAAGAAGCGATGCAAGTCGCCCGTCACGGCGGCGCCGCCCGGCGGCGTGAAGGTGCCGAACACGAACCACGTCAGCGAATTGAGGATGTGATGCAAACCCGTCACGAGGAGCAGCCGGTTCAGCACGCCGAACACGAATGCGCCAAACGCACCCGCGGTGGTCAGCCAGTGGCCGGCCGTATCGATCACGGCCTGCACCGGCTGCCACACGTAGCCGAACGCAATGCCGAGCGCGAGACAGACCACCCCCGTGGCAATCGGCACGAAGCGTTTCCCTCCGAAGAACGCGAGGTAATCGGGCAGCTTGATGTCCTTGTACCGGTTGTACAGCAAGCCCGCGACGATACCCGCCACGATCCCGGACAACACACCCATGTTGAGCTTGTCGTTGATGTCCTTCATCACCGCGGTCTGGACCAGATAACCGATCGCACCCGCGAGCCCCGCGACGCCGTTGTTGTCCTTCGCGAAACCCACCGCCACGCCGATCGCGAACAGCAGCGGCAGGTTGTCGAAGATCGCGCCGCCGGCGTCGGCGATCATCTTGATGTTGAACACATCGGGCTGGCCCAGGCGCAGCAGCAGGCCGGCGACCGGCAGCACCGCGATAGGCAGCATCAGCGCGCGTCCCAGGCGCTGAATCTTCAGAAACGGATTCCCATCCATTGATATCTCCAATCCTTGTCTCGTGGTCGAACTTCGTCGTTGAGTTTTGTTGCGACTTCTACCGCTATAAGTAAAGACTGTGCGAAGCTGGTTACGGACCGTGTGGGGTTCAGTCCAGAGGCCAGGTTTCGCGGCTTGCTGCTCTTACCGCCTGCGCCGATTCGAGCGCCAGGGCATCCTGGGCGCGTTGACGGCACAGCTGATAATCGAGGTTGCGCACGCGCGCCTTGATGCCCGGCACCGACACCGGGTCCACCGACAGCTCGGTCACGCCGAGGCCGACGAGCAGCGGCATCGCGAGCGGATCGCCCGCCAGCGCGCCGCACACGCCGACCCATTTGCCATGCTTGTCCGCGCCTTGCACGGCGGCCGCGATCAGGCGCAATACGGCCGGGTGCAGGCCGTCGGCTTGCGCGGCGAGATCGGCCTGACAGCGGTCCATCGCGAGCGTGTACTGCGTCAGATCGTTGGTGCCGATCGACAGGAAGTCCGCGTGCTGCGCCAGTTGATCCGCCAGCAGCGCCGCCGACGGCACTTCGATCATCACGCCGACTTCGATCGGTTCCGTGCGGCCCGCTTCGCGCGCCAGTTCGTCGATACGCTTGCGGATACGGATCAATTCGCCGACATCGGTGACCATCGGCAGCAGGATGCGCACGGCGCCGAGCGGCTGCACGGCGAGCAGGCCGCGCAACTGATCGTCGAGCAGATCCGGGCGCACCTGAGCGAGACGAATGCCGCGCAGGCCGAGCGCCGGATTCGGTTCGGGCGGCAGCGTCAGATAGTCGACTTCCTTGTCCGCGCCGACATCCAGCGTGCGGATGATCGCGGTGCGGCCGCTCAATGCATCGACGATCGACTGGTAGCTCTGACGGTGTTCGTCGGTGCTCGGCGCAGCGGCGCGGTGGATGAACAGCAGCTCGGTGCGCAACAGGCCGACTGCATCGGCGCCGTTGTCGACGGCGGCTTTCGCGTCATCGAGCGTGGCGATGTTCGCGGCCACTTCGATCGCGCGGCCATCGGACGTCATCGCTGCCTGCTGCGAAGTGCGGCGATTCGCTTCGCGCACGTCGGCGAGGCGGCTGCGCTCCAGACGCGCGCGTTCGACGTCGAGTTCGGTCGGCGCGAATTCGAGGCGCCCGGTGCTGGCGTTCACCACCACTTGCGTGCCTGGAGGAATCGCATGCAACGCGTCGCCGACCGCGACCAGCGCGGGAATGCCCGCTTGGCGCGCGAGGATGGCCGCGTGCGAGGTCGCACCGCCGCGTGCCATCACCAAAGCGGTGACGCGCGAGCGATCCAGCGACGACAGGTCGGACGGCGTGAATTCTTCGGCCGCGAGCACGGCTTCTTCCGGCAGCGTGCGCGCCGCCGCGTTCGTATAACCGAGCGCGCGCAGCACGCGCTTTTCGATATCGCGCAGATCGGCGGCACGTTCAGCGAGCAGTGCGTCTTCGATCTTGCTCAGGATTCCGATCTGTGCGCGGATCGCTTCGCGCCACGCAAAGCCGGCGCTCTTGCCGAGACTGATCAGATCGCGCGCGGCGTCGAGCAGTGTGGGATCTTCCAGCAGCACGCGATGCACCGCGAAAATCCCCGCTTCGCCGACCGCGCCGCGCTGCGACGCGTCGCGCACGGTCGTGTCGAGATCGGCATCGACGGTGGCGATCGCCTTGTCGAGCAGGCGGCTCTCCGCAGCGGACGTGCCGTTCGCCGGTTCCGGCGGATCGATGTCCGCGTCGTCCCAGCGCACCAGCTTGCCGACCGCGATGCCCGGCGCCGCGCACACGCCCGCGAGCGTATTCGGCGCGAGTGCTTCGCCCGCCGGACGCGGCACCGCTTGCGGCGCCGGCGAGCTTTGACGCGCCGGTTTCTCTTCGACTTCACCCTGCGCTTCGCGCGTCAGTTCGTTGGCGACTGCGTCGACCGCGGCTTTGGCTTGCGGGCCGACGCCGAGCAACTCGATGCTCGCGCCTTCGCCTGCGCCGAGACCAAGCAGACCGACCACACTTTCGATCGCGGCCTTGCGCCCCTCATAACGCACTTCGACGCGCGCATCGAAACCGCGCGCCGCTTCGCGCGCACGCGCGGCGGGCCGCGCATGCAAACCGCCCGCGTGAACCAGCTTGACCTGCAGACGGGCCTCCTCCGTGACGTTCGTCGCGCTCGCCTGGCGCGCCGCGTCGGCTGCCGCGCCGTCGCGGGCGCGCAGCACCAAGAGCGGCGTTTCACCCGCCTTCAGCAGGCCGCGTTGCGCACGCTCGACGATCTCGAACGCGTCCGAATTGGCAATGGCGATCACCGACACCAGGCTCGGCGCATTCAACGCGACCTGATCCTGATCGAACTCGATCAGCACGTCGCCGGCACGCACTTGCGCGCCCTGCTTGACCATCGGCGCAAAACCTTTGCCGTTCAGCTCGACCGTGTCGATACCGATGTGCAACAAAATCTCCGCGCCTTCGGCGCTCGCGAGCGTCACCGCATGACCGGTGCGCGCGAGATGGGTGACGGTGCCGTCGCATGGCGCGACGAGCCGCCCTTCCAACGGATCGATGCCGATGCCGTCACCGAACATGCCGCCCGAAAACACCGGGTCGGGCACGTTCGCGAGCGGCACGACCGGACCGGTCAGCGGCGCGAGCAAAACAATGTGGCCTTCAGAATGGCTCATCAAGCGGGACTCCTCGACACGTCGCATCTGATTTCTCTTCAGTGAGTTTCGGTGACTTTGTTGAGATGGCGCGGCGCGTCTGGATTGCGCCCGCGCGCGGCGGCAAGGCCGGCGGCCATCACGTAAAAGGACAGGATGGCGGCGATCGGATCGAGCGCCGCGTGAGCGGTGGCGGCCAGCGGCAAGGTGGCTTCGGCCACGTCGTCCGGCGCGGCGAGCAACACGCGCGCGCCGCGCGCCCGCATGTCGTGCGCGAGTTGCAGCAGACCGGCCTGTTCGGGGCCGCGCGGCGCGAACACCAGCAGCGGGTAGTCGCGGTCGATCAGTTCCATCGGACCGTGACGCACTTCCGCGCTCGAAAACGCTTCGGCCTGAATGCCGGAGGTTTCCTTCAGCTTGAGCGCGGCTTCCTGCGCGATCGCGAGACCCAGACCGCGGCCGATCACGATCATGCGCTCGATGCCGCGCAGTTCGTCCACGGCCTTCGACCAGTCGAGCTTGCCTGCGGTTTGCAAAGCATCGGGCAGCGTGTTCAACGCGCCGAGCAGTTCGGCATCGTCCTGCCAATGCGCGACCAGTTGCGCGGAAATCGACAGCATCGCGATATAGCTCTTGGTGGCCGCGACGCTCAGTTCCGGGCCGGCGACGAGCGGCAGTTGCCATTCGCACGCATCGGCCAACGGCGAGTTCGGCGCGTTCACGGCGGCAACGGTCAACGCGCCCGCTTGGCGCAATGCCGCCATCGTGCCGACCAGGTCCGGACTCTTGCCCGATTGCGAGAACGCCAGCGCGAGCTGATCGCGCACTTGCAGCGGCGCTTGCTGGAGGGTCGCGACCGACATCGGCAGCGACGCGACCGGCACGCCGAGGCGGCTCATCGTCAGGCTGGCGAAGTAGCTCGCCGCATGATCCGAGCTGCCGCGCGCGACCGTCAGCGCGACGTGGCGCGGCTGTTCCGCGAGCTTCGCCGCGAGGGCCGCGACGCGCGAGGTGTCCGTGAGTTGCGCGGCGACCGTTTCAGCGGACGCCAGTGCCTCTTTAAGCATATTCGACAATTGCTTCTCCTTCGACGTAAGTCGCGGTCAACGCCAGTTCACGATCGAACACGACCACATCGGCCCACGCGCCGCGCGCGATCCGGCCGCGGTCCTCGAGACCGAGATAATCGGCGGCGTAGCGCGACAGACGGTTTGATACATCGGCGATCGGCAGGCCGATCGAGGCGAGATTGCGCAGCGCCTGATCCATCGTCAGGGTGCTGCCGGCGAGCGTGCCGTCGGCGAGACGCACGCCGCCCAGGCACTTCGTCACGTGCTGGCTGCCGAGGCGGTATTCGCCGTCGGGCATGCCGGTGGCCGAGGTGCTGTCCGTCACCACGTACAGGCGCGGGATCGCGCGCAAAGCCGCGCGGATCGCGCCCGGATGGACGTGCAACAAGTCGGGAATGATTTCGGCAAACTCGGCGTGCGCGAGCGCCGCGCCGACGAGCCCGGGATTGCGGTGATGCAGCGGCGACATCGCGTTGAACAGATGGGTGAAGCCGCACGCGCCGTGCTTGAGCGCGGCGACCGCGTCGTCGTAGGTGCCGAGCGAATGGCCGAGCTGCACGCGCACGCCGCGCGCGGCCATCGCGGAGATGATCTCCATATGGCCGGCGATTTCCGGCGCCAGCGTGACCACGCGGATCGGCGCGATCGACAGATACTTCAGCACTTCGTCCATCACCGCCGAGACCGCCGCGTCGGGTTGCGCGCCGAGCTTGCCGGGGTTGATGTACGGCCCTTCCAGGTGCACGCCGAGCACGCGCGCGCCGCCTGGCGTGCGCACCTTGGCGTTCTTGCCCAGCCCGGCGACCACGTTCATCAGCTCGTCGCGCGGCGCGGTCATCGTGGTGGCGAGCAGGCTGGTCGTGCCGTAGCGCGCATGCGTGCGGGCGATGACTTCGATCGCGTCGCCGGCTTCCATCACGTCGGAACCGCCGCCGCCATGCACGTGCAGATCGATGAAGCCGGGCAGGATGTACGGCGCGTCGTTGGTCGACGGATCGACGCGTTCGCCGGTGAGCGCCGTGATACGGCCGTTTTCGTATTCGAGCGTGCCGTGAATCCACCCATCGGTGGTGAGTATGTTTCCGGTCAGCATGAGTCTCTCTGATAAGACGTGATACGGGTGTGACTGAATTGCGCTCGCGGCGCCGCTTCTGCCGCTTCTGCCCTCTCTGTCGGTTGGCCGCGCGGCGAGGCCTGGCTCGCCATTCAGGTGCGCAATTCAGCGACGAAGTCGTAGTAGTCGTCGCGGCAATAGGTGTCGGTCAGCTCGATTGCGCGCTGGTCGGCGCTGTAGCCGATACGGGTAATGACCAGCAACGCCGTGCGCGGTTCGATGTCCATCAACGAGGCGATCTCGCTCGACGCGTTGACCGCCCGGAAGTGCTGCAACGCGCGCACGACGGCGGCGCCGCGTTGTTCCAGATAGCTGTAAAGCGATACGCCGATCGCCTGCGGGTCCGGCACGATCGCCGCCGGCAGCGCCGAATGCTCGACCGCCATGACGATGCCGTCCGCGCGCCGCAGGCGGCGCAGACTCGCGACTGCCGCGCCCGGCGAGAGCCCGAGGTGCACCAGTTCGTCGCGGTTGGCGGCGCGGATGGCGCGCTCCAGCCACACCGAATCCGGCCGGAAACCGCGCTGCTGCATCTTCTTCGTGAAACCGGTGAGCCGCGACAACGGATCTTCGACGCGCGGCGTGATGAAGCTGCCCGCGCCGCGCGCACGCCGGATCAAGCCCTGCTCGACCAGCAGTTCGATCGCCTTGCGCGCGGTGATGCGCGACACGCCGATCGCATCCGACAGCGTGCGCTCCGACGGCAGCGCTTCGCCGGCCGACCATACGCCGCAATGGATCGCCGTCGCCAGATTGCGCGCAAGCTGCAAATAGAGCGGCGTGACGTTGCGGGCGTCAGGCATCAGTGCGGACCAGCGAGTTTCCATGGGACTCCGGCGGCCGTCGAGAAGAGGTCGGCCTACGAAAAATGAGAGCCCATTATATAACCAACATAATACCAGTCAACCGATTGGTTCCATGCTGGTATGACGAGGTTCAAAGCCTTGCGGGATAAGGCTCCCGAGGCTGCGAGGGGGCTGCGCGGACGGTATTTCCGCGCTAAGGATTTACCCGTACTGGGCTCCGTCGAGCGTACCGGCGTGTGTCGCAGTGCTTCTTCTGGCGACCGTCCGGGAGCATCCGCAAACGTACCTTTTTAATACCAGTTAGCTGAGGTGCTTGCCGGCGTGGCTTTGTTATCCACAGGCGTTCCCATATAGTGCGGATACCAAGACATAAAAATTCCCCGGGGGACCAGCATTTGACTGATTCCGAGGCGCTGCGACGCGCTCAGGCCGTCCGCCATTTCAACCGTTTCTACGTGCAGCACATTGCCGCACTGCATGAGCATCTGGCGAAGAGCGCGTTCTCGCTGACCGAAGTGCGCGTGCTGCACGAACTCTCCCGCGCACGTGCACAAACAGCCTCGGCGCTTGGCCGCACCCTCGGTCTCGACAGCGGCTATCTGAGCCGCCTGCTGACCAGTTTCGAACGGCGCGACCTGATCACGCGCCGGCCGTCCGACTGGGACGGACGCCAGTCGCTGATCGCCCTCACCGCCGCCGGTCACGCGGCCTATGAGCCGCTCGATAGCGCCGCCATCGATGAAGTGCTGGCCGTGCTCGACGGCCTGAGCGCGCTTTCCCAGCAACAGCTGATCGCCGCGATGAAGCTGATCGAGCGGCTGCTCGGCGACACGCCGAACCACGAACTCGTAATACTGCGCCAGCCGCGCGCCGGCGAGTGCGGCTGGCTAGTGCATCGGCAGGCGCAGTGGTTCGCCGCGGAATACGGCTGGGATCGATCGTTCGAGGGATTGCTGGCGCGCGTCGTCGCCGACTACACGCAGCGCAACGATGCGCTGCGCGAGATGTGCTGGGTCGCGGAGCAGGACGGCATGGTGGTGGGTTCGGCGTGCATCGTCGGAGTATCGACGACGATGGCGGGGGTGCGCCTGCTGTGGGTCGAGCCGGATATGCAGCGCCTGGGCATCGGCACGCAATTGCTCAGCGAATGCGTGCGGTTCGCGCGGCGCGCGGGCTATACGAAGCTCACGCTGACAACCGCCAGCACGCTCGCACAACCGCGGCGGCTCTGCGAGCGCGCCGGCTTCAGGCTTGCCGGCACGGCGGCCTTGCGCCGCTTCGGCCAGGATCTGACGATCGAGAGGTGGGAACTGGAGTTGTAGCGGCAGGCGCGGCGTCCCTGCGGCCGCACGCGCCTGGCTGGGATTCGTCGCTTAGAACGACGGCACCATCGAACCCTTGAACTGGGTCTTGATGAATTGGCGCACGTCTTCCGACTGGTAAGCCGCGACCAGCTTCTTGACCCACGGCTTGTCCTTGTCCTGTGCGCGCACGGCGATCAGGTTCGCGTACGGGCTGTGGATGTCTTCCAGCGCGATCGCATCCCTGGTCGGCTGCAGGCCGGCGGCCAGCGCGAAATTCGTGTTGATCACGGCGGCGTCGACATCCGACAGCGAACGCGGCAGTTGCGCGGCGTCGAGTTCGACGAACTTGATCTTCTTCGGATTTTCGGCGATGTCGAGCGGCGTGGCGTTATTGCCGCCGGTGCCCGCGCCAGCCTTCAGCTTGATCAGACCCTGCGCCTGCAGCAACAACAACGCGCGGTTTTCGTTCGACGGATCGTTCGGCACCGCGACCTTCGCACCCTGCTGCAGATCCTTCAGCGACTTCAGCTTTTTCGAGTAGATGCCGAGCGGCGAGATGTACGTGAGGCCGGCATTGACGAGCTTGTAGCCGCGCTGCTTGATCTGGCTATCGAGGTACGGCTGGTGCTGGAAGCTGTTCGCGTCGAGGTCGCCTGCGTCGAGGGCGGCGTTCGGCTGCACGTAGTCGTTGAATTCGACGACCTTCACGTTCAGGCCTTCACGCTTCGCCACTTTCGTGACCACCTCCCAGATTTGCGCATCCGGGCCGCCGATGGTGCCGACCTTGATGACTTTGTCGTCGGCGTGCGCACCGAAGCTGGTCAGGATCGCCGCGCCGGCGACCACTGCGGAGAGGGCTTTGAGGATGTTTCCGCGCTGCATGTAATTCTCGCTGTTTCTAATTCGATTCTCTGATCGGTGTCAGATCCGGGGAGCCGGCTGCGGCACGCGCGAATGCGAGTGCGCCGCCAACTGGACCCTAAATGGTCTCATATGCGCAGCAAGATGGGAAATACCACGATCGCATATGGATATGCGTATGAAGCGGCTCGGGACCGCGTGCGGGACTACCGGCACGCGGTCGGCGGGGAGGTTAGAAGGTGGTCCAGTCGCTGTCGGCGGCGATGGGGGCGGCTGTCGTGCGGGCGGACCTTGTCGCGTCGGCAGGGGTGCGCGCCGCCACGGGCCTCGTGCTCGCCGCTGCTGCCTGAGGCGCAGACAGCTTCGGTTCGGTGCGTGCCGACGCTTTGGGCTGAGCCGCCGCGCCGCTCTCCCGTGACGCGGCCGGTTGCGCCGCCGGCGCCGCTCGGCGCGCCGTCCCGGCAACAGCGCGCTCGCTCGCGGTGGCCGCGCCATTCACGCGAAACGCGCTCACCGTGTCGCGCAACCGCCCGGCCTGATCCTGCAGCGAAGCCGCCGCGGCTGTCGCCTGCTCGACCAGCGCGGCGTTCTGCTGCGTCACTTCGTCCATCTGCGTGACCGCGCGGCCCACCTGCGAGATGCCGCTGCTCTGCTCCTCCGACGCCGCCGCGATTTCACCCATGATGTCGGTGACGCGCTGCACCGCCTGCAGAATCTCGCCCATCGTCGCGCCGGCCTGCTGGACCAGCGTCGAGCCGTTGTGCACGCGCTCGACCGATGCGCTGATCAACAGCTTGATCTCCTTGGCCGCCGTCGCCGAACGCTGCGCGAGGCTGCGCACCTCGCCCGCGACGACCGCGAAACCGCGCCCCTGCTCGCCGGCGCGGGCGGCTTCCACCGCCGCGTTCAGCGCAAGAATATTGGTCTGGAACGCGATCCCTTCGATCACGCCGATGATGTCCGCGATCTGCCGCGAGCTATCGTTGATCTCACCCATCGTGCCGATCACGCGGCTCACCACGTCGTTGCCGCGGGTCGCGATTTCGGACGCGTTGTGCGCGAGCCCGCTCGCCTGACGCGCGTTGTCGGCGTTCTGCTTGACGGTCGCGGTCAGCTCTTCCATGCTCGCCGCGGTCTCCTGCAGCGACGCCGCCTGCTGCTCGGTTCGTTGCGACAGATCGCCATTGCCGGCGGCAATCTGCTGGGTCGCCGACGCGATCGATTCCGCCGAGCGCCGGATCTCGCCGATCGTGCGCTGCAAACGGCTCTGCATCGCATTCATCGCGGCCATCATGCTGGTCGTGTCCTGCGGACGCACCTCGACCGCTTGCGTCAGGTCGCCCTGCGCGATGCTGGCCGCGAGCCGCGCCGCCTGCTCCGGCTCGCCGCCGAGACTCGCGCGCACGTTGCGGATGATCAGCACCATCGCCAGCGAAACAACCACGCCGATCACCAGCACGACGATGAGATGGCCGAGCAGCGTTTCGTAGTACACCGTGTCGATGTCCTTGATGAACACGCCACTCGTGATATTCCAGTCCCACGGCGCGAAACGCACCACGTAGCTGATTTTCGGCACCGCCGTTTCGCTGTGCGGCAGACGTCCGCGATACTCCGCGAAACCGCGTCCGCTCGCCTTGGCCGCGTCGACGATCGCCACGTACAGCAGCTTGCCGTCCGGGTCCTTGAAATCGCCGACCGGCTTGCCGGCCATTTGCGGCAGCGTCGGATGCATCAGCACGACCGGCTTCGAATCCATCACGAACAGGTAACCCGACTCGCCGTAGCGCATCGTGGCAAGACGTGCGAGCGCTTCACGCTGCGCGTCGGCCTCGCTCATCTTGCCGCCCTGCGATAGCGCGTAGTAGCCGCTCACGACGCCCTGCGCCGCCTCGACGAGGTTCACCATGCCCGCCTTGCGCTCGGCCAGCATCGTGCTGCGCGTTTCGACCGCGCTCCACAGCCCGACGCCAAGCAGCCCCAGCCATACGAGCGCGAGCGACAGCCACAGTTTGCGATTCAAACTCATCCTGCTCATTGTTGTGGTCTCTCTCGTGTGATCCGTGTTCAGTTTGCGGCGCGAACTTGCAGCGTCGCGATCGGCGCAAACGATTGCCCTAGGTATATCGGCACGTCGCGAGATCAACTTGAGAAACACGGCAAGGAAACGGACTGCGTTGCACGGCGGCGGCTCGGGCTCGTCCTGATCGCGCACAACAAAGCGTCCGCTGCCTGATAATTCAAAGCCGTGGCCGTGCATGCGAGTGTGAAGTGCGCGCGGCCCATTCCATTGCCTGCGAGAACGCTCATGTACGTGATCAACCTTATCTACACCGCATCGCTCGAACGCATCGACGACGCACTGGACGCGCATCGCGCGTTTCTGGCGAAGCAGTTCGAAGCGGGCGTGTTCGTGGCCGCCGGGCCGAAAGTGCCGCGCGACGGCGGCATCATTCTGGCGGTGCGCATCGAGCGCGAGAAGCTGGACCAGATCCTCGCCAGCGATCCGTTCGCGCAGCAGCAGCTCGCGCGTTACGAAGTGACGGAGTTCAAGACGACGCGTCTCGCGCCCGGGCTGAATTTGCCGATGCCGGCTTGAGGCCTGGTTGAGGCTGGTTGGGAGTTGATTACAGCGAGGGGATGTGAAAACGGGCGCGTGCTCGGGTCACGCGCCCCTGTCTAGTCTGCCGCGTATCAGTCGAGCAGCAACTTGATATCGTGCACCCACGGCGTGGCGCCCTGGCCGTCACGCGCGAACAGACGCAGCTTGCCTTGCGTGTCGAACACATAGCTCGCCGCCGTGTGATCCATCGTGTAGCTATCGGGCGTCTTGCCCGGCGCCTTCGCGTAGTAGACGCGGAAGTCTTTCGCGACCTTGGCGAGTTGAGCGTCATCGGCCGGACGCAAGCCGACGAAGGTCGGATTGAACGCCGGCACGTATTGCGCCAGCAAGGTCGGCGTGTCGCGTTCGGGATCGACGGTGACGAACAGCACCTGCACGCGCTTCGCGTCCTCCGGCCCGAGTTGCTGCAACGCCTGAGAAAGCTCTGCCATCGTGGTCGGACAGACATCCGGGCAATGCGTGTAGCCGAAGAACAGCACCACGACTTTGCCTTTGTAATCCGCCATCGTGCGGATTTTGCCGGACGTATCGGGCAGCGAGAAGTCGCTCGCGAATTGCGTATTGCCGGTGATGTCGAGATTCTGGAACGCGGGCGGCTGCTTGCCGCAGCCCGCCGCCAGTACCGCGCCGCCAAGCGCGCAAGCAATCACAGCAGCACGCGCCGCGCGCGCGAAGCGGTTGTTGAACATGGTGTTACGCGCCGATCAGGACGCGCGCATAGTGGTCGATCAGCAGCGCGGCGAACAGCAGCGACAGGTACACGATCGAGTAACGGAAGGTTCTGCGCGCCAGATCATCTGAGTACTCCCGATAGATCTTCCACGCATACGCGAGAAACACGGCACCCAGCAACACCGCGGCCGCGAGATAGACCACGCCGCTCATCCCGGAGATGAACGGCATCAGCGTGACCGCGAACAGGATGATCGTGTACAGCAGGATATGCAGACGCGTGTATTTCTCGCCGTGCGTGTTCGGCAGCATCGGCAGACCGGCGTTTTCGTAGTCTTTGCGGCGATACAGCGCGAGCGCCCAGAAATGCGGCGGCGTCCACACGAAGATGATCAGCACCAGAATCCAGGCGTCACCCGGCACGTGGCCGGTGACCGCGGCCCAGCCGAGTGCCGGCGGCATTGCGCCCGACGCGCCGCCGATCACGATGTTCTGCGGCGTGGCCGGCTTGAGCAGCAGCGTATAGATGACCGCATAGCCGACGAAGGTGGCTACCGTCAGCCACATGGTCAGCGGGTTGGCGAACGTGTAAAGCGTCCCCATGCCGAGGCCGCCGAGCACCGCCGAAAACAGCAGAATCTGCGCGGTGGTGATCTCGCCGCGAGCAGACGGCCGCCACGAAGTGCGGCGCATTTTCGCGTCGATTTTCTGTTCGACGAGGCAATTGATGGCGAATGCCGCGCCGGCCAGCAGCCAGATGCCGACGGTACCGCCGATCAGCACCGTCCACGGCACCATGCCGGGCGTCGACAGGAACATGCCGATGACGGCGCAGAACACGGCGAGTTGCGTGACGCGCGGCTTCGTCAGGGCGATGTACTGGGAGACCCGGCTACCGGGTGTTTGGGAGAGTGTTGTGCTGTCCATGTGGAGTCACGCTGGCGCGGCATCGCGCGCGGGGAGCACGGCGCGGCCGGGACGGCTATAAGCGATCCGAAAGTTTAACATAACGAGCAAAAGCAGCAGGATCGCGGCCCCACCGTTATGCGCGACCGCAATCGGCAAAGGCCATTGCAGGACGATATTCGAGAGCCCTGTGACGAACTGGACCAGCACCACCAGCAACACGCCGTTCGCCGGCCGCCGCAGCGATTCGAAGCGGCGCAGTTTCAGCGCGAACCACAGCAGATAGGCGATCACCACGAATGCAAACGTGCGGTGCGTCCAGTGAATCGCCACGAGCGCGTCCTGGGTGATCACGTCGCCGTCGCCGGTCATGCCGAGCGCACGCCATAGGTGGAAGCCATGCGCGAAGTCCATCGGCGGGACCCATTGGCCGTTGCAGGTCGGGAAGTCGGTGCAGGCGAGCACCGCGTAGTTGGTGCTGACCCAGCCGCCCAAGGCGATTTGCGCGACCAGCAGCGCCAAACCCGCCAGCGCCGCCGCGCGCCAGCGCGCGGCTTCGGGTTCGTAAGCGGGCAATGGGGTGAGCCGCGCGGCCAGCCAGCCGAGCGTGCCGAGCAGCGCGAGACCGAGCAGCAGATGCGTCGTCACGATGACCGGCTGCAGTTTCATCGTCACGGTCCACGCGCCGAATACGCCCTGCACGAGGATCAGCAGCAGGAGCGAGGTCGTCCACCACGGCGACACATGCAGCGGACGGCGCTTGATGCGCGCCGTCCACGCAATGATCGTCTGCGCGATGATCAGCACGCCGATCGCCATCGCGAAGTATCGGTGGATCATTTCGATCCAGGCCTTCGTCATGCTGACCGGCCCGGTGGGCATGGCCTGATGCGCGGCGGCAATCGCCGCGTGCGCGATGAACGGCGACGACGTGCCGTAGCAGCCCGGCCAGTCGGGACAGCCGAGCCCGGAATCGGTGAGACGCGTGAAACCGCCGAACATCACCAGATCGAGCGTCAGGAAGGTGGTCAGCCAGACCAGCTTGCGGAATTTGTTGTCGTCGGCCTTGACCCAAACGTAGGACAGCGGCAACAACGCGATACACAAGCCGATCAAGGCCAGTTGCAATACGAACATCTCTTCTTACCCTGGTTGCGGCATCAGCCGATGCTCGACCATTTGAGCAGCTTGGTCACGTCGACCTTGATCTTGCTGGGGTTCGGATCTTTCGGGAAACGCATCATCAGATTGCCGTTCGGATCGACCATGTAGATGTGGTCGGTGATCTGGGTGCCCTGGTCGGCGGGCAGCCATGCGGAGACCTGCGCCGGATCGGCGATCAGCATCTCGGTGCCGGGATAGGCGGTTTGTATCACGTCAGCGACCTTGCCTGCATCGGTGCGCAGCCACACTTCCACGACGCGCTCGCGTTCCGGGCCTTGGGCTGCGCGGATTTGCCGCATGAAGTAGAGCTTGGTGACGCAGGCTTTGTCGCACGCACTGCTGTCGACTGAAATCAGCAGCCAGTGGCCGCGCAGCGTCGCGAGCTTCACCGGCTTGCCGTCCTCGCCGGTGACCACGAGCGAGTCGGGGATCGGCCGTTGCGGTTCGACCAGCGTGCCGTAGCTCGTGCTGCTGCCGCTCGGCTTGATCACGTAGTACATGAAATACGACACGGCGATCGGCGCGGCGCAGATGATCGCCAGCAGCAACAGCATCCAGCGGCCGCGCTGCCAGGAGCCTTTGCCGTTGGGTTGACCAGGCATCGCTTTCGGGGCTGCGGATTTGCCGGCTTGCGGCGAACGGGGAGATTGCGTCGACACTACGGACCTCTTTCAATGATTGCGCGGCTGGCCGGCCCTTTGCTGGACCGGCAAGCCACATGTGCTGCGATACGCGCGCGGCGCGTGCATTTTCCCATTAAGTGCGCAGCGCGTTCTTGCCTATTGCGCGACTGACTGGCAAGCGTTCTTTCCTGTTTACGCGCCCGGCGCGCGTTCTTTCCTCGCGGCGCGCCGCGCGGCGTAGAGGCCGAAGGCCAACGCCGCTGCCGCCATGCCCCACCACTGGAACATGTAACCGTAGTTGCGCTCGACGCCGCTAGTTGGCGCAGGCCAGTCGCGAACCAGCTTGTCGCCGTCGTCGCTCAATTGCTGAATCACGAACGATTGCAGCGGCAACCCGGTTTCGGCGGCATACGCGGCGATATCCAGATTCTGGCGGATCAACTGATGCGTAGCCGAACCGCCCTGCCCCAACTCGAAGGCGCGCGATGCATCGGCGCGCGCGATCCCTTCGATCTCGATTTCGACTTGCGGCGTCGTGTACGGCGCGATGGTCTCGCGATTGCTCATGTTGCGCGGCAGCCAGCCGCGATTGACCAGCACGTAACCGCCGTCGGCCAGTTTAAAAGGCATCACGACGTAAAAGCCCGGCTGGTCGTTATACGGACGATTATCCAGGTACACGACCTTGTCCGCGACAAAACTGCCGCGCGCTTTCACGCGATGAAATTCGATGTCCTTCAGCGCGACCGGGGCGGCGCTTACCGGCTGTGCGGGTGCGCTTTCGAACTGCGTGATGTGCGCTTCGAGCGCTTCCTTCTGATGCGCGCGATCGCGCTGCCAGAAACCGAGCCGCACGGTCACGACGATCACCAGCAGAATCAGCAGCGCGGGAATCACGCGGATCTTCATCGAACACGCTCCGGCATTGCTTGCGGCGCCATCTGGAACCGACGGCAAACGCCCGCGCGGGGTGCGATAATAAACTTCTTGCCTCTGCGCTTCCTGGTTTCAGCCAGTTCCATGCACATTCTCGTTCCCATTGCCTTCACTCTGATCATCGCCAGCATGGTGTCGGCGTTGTATTTCATGATGCATGACAAGGGCAAAACCAAGCGGATGGTCTGGTCGCTCGCCACACGGGTCGGCCTGTCTATCTCGCTGTTCCTGTTCATCCTGTTCGCACACTGGATGGGCTGGATTCAGTCGACCGGTATTCCTTACGGGCGTTGAGTCCCACGCAAAAATTTCCGCGCCGCTAAACAAAACGCCGCCCTGACAGGTCGAGGGCGGCGCCGCTTGCGTCCTTGCATACTGCTCGTGCGCGCCGCCCCGCAGGACGTTGCGCGAACGGCCTGCGCATGCCGGGTAGCCGGTCGGCGCAGGCCAGACTCCGTTACAGCCAGTACACGACGATGTACAGCCCAAGCCACACGACGTCCACGAAGTGCCAGTACCAGGCTGCCCCTTCGAACGCGAAGTGATGCTCCGCCGTGAAGTGGCCGCGGATCAAACGCGCCAGCACCACGGCCAGCATCGTGCCGCCGAGGAACACGTGGAAACCGTGGAAGCCCGTCAGCAGGAAGAACGTCGAACCATACACGCCCGACGCCAGCGTCAGGTTCAGTTCGTTGTACGCATGGAAGTATTCGAAGCCTTGCAGGAACAGGAAGCAGACGCCCAGCACGAGCGTAGCCGCGAGCCAGACAATCGCCTTCTTGCGATGATTTTCACGCAACGCGTGGTGCGAAACCGTCAGCGTGGCGCCCGACGACAACAGCAGCGCCGTGTTGATGGTCGGCACCGGCCACGGCTGCATCGACTTGTAGGTCGAGACCAGCGCTGCCGGACCGTTGTTCGGCCACACCGCCGAGAAATCCGGCCAGATCAGCTTGTAGTCGAGGCTCCCGAGCTGATGCATCGCGATTTCGCGCGCATAGAACAACGCGCCGAAGAACGCGCCGAAGAACATCACTTCGGAGAAGATGAACCAGCTCATGCTCCAGCGGTACGACTTGTCGACATTCTTGCCGTACATGCCGCCTTCGGACTCGGCGATCGCGTCACCGAACCAGTGCCACAGCGTAAAGAGCAGCCACAACAAGCCGGCGACGACGCCGATCGGCGCCCAGTCAAGCTCGTTGATCCAGGCCGCAAGCGATCCGAGCATGACCAGCAACCCGACCGCGGCGCTGATCGGATGCCGCGACGGATGCGGTACGAAATAGTACGGGCTCTCGTTTTGACCGCTCATTCTTGATTCTCCACTTCAGTCCAGTTGTTCCGGAATGTCCGGCTGTATCTTCGGCGGCGCGTCGATACCGCACCGCTTCACTCTAATTCGTGGGCCCTGCTTTGCTCGCCCTGCCGCGCGCCTGAACGTCTATCCCACTACAGCGCGCACAACCAGAATCAGCACGCCGATCAGGATCGCCGCACTGATCAACGCGGCCGCAATCACATGCAGCGGGTTCAGTTGCGCCGCATCCGCTTCCAGATCGCGCCGCTTGCGCACGCCGAAAAACGACCAGAACACGGCACGCATCGACTGGCCGAAACTGCTCTTGCGCGGGCTGCCGCCGTTATCGCTCATCTCGTCTCGTCTTCCTTCGCCCGCGGCTCGCGCCGTCAGGCGGGATTGGCGGAGGGCCCCGCCGTTTTGGCCGCGGGCGCCGCGCTCCCGGCCGTCGCCGCGGCCGGCGTGTTCAATTCGAAGAACGTGTACGACAACGTGATCGTCTTCACATCCTTCGGCAACTTCGGATCGACCACGAACACCACCGGCATCCGCTTGGTCTGATTCGCCGTCAACGTCTGTTGCGTAAAGCAGAAACACTCGATCTTCTTGAAGTACTCGGTGGCCTGCTTCGGCGCGTAGCTCGGAATGGCTTGCGCCTGAATCGTGCGCGCCTGTTCGTTGCTGACCTCGTACATCACCGTGGTCACTTCGCCCGGATGCACGTCGAGGCTGCGCTGTTCCGGCTTGAATCCCAATGGGCCGCGCGCGTTCGCGTCGAATTCGATCGAAATCGTCCGGCTCATGTCGACTTGCGTATTCTTCGCCTCGCGCGCCGTGGCATCACGCTGCACGAGATTGTTGATGCCGGTGATCTGGCAGATCGCGCGATACATCGGTATCAGCGCGAAACCGAAACCGAACATCATCAACGCGACGATGAGCAGCTTGATCAGCATCGAACGGTTGAAAGAGCGATCGGCCTGAGCCGGCGGTTGCGTCGACATCTCAATCCTCAACAAACCTGCAGACAGACTCCAACGGTCGCGTCAGGTGAAAAACCACTGCTTGATGATGACGCTCGCGAAAAAAATCGCCGCGACAATGAACATCACAAGACCTATCCGCCTGTTGCCCGCGCGAATCTGTTCGGGTGTACGTCTTTCTTGTGGATTGCGCGCCATGCTCGATTTTCTGAATACTTTCCGTGACCGGCGGCGGGTTGCTGCCGCCGCCCGGCGGCTGCCCGGTTCCGCTCGACGCTATAGCACGCCGCCGAAGCCAGGCATCTCGCCGAAGACCGCTTACTCGACGGTCGGCGGGTGTTCGAACGTGTGGAACGGAGCCGGGCTCGGCACGGTCCATTCCAGGCCCGTTGCGCCGTCCCACGGCTTGTCGCCCGCCTCTTCGTGCTCGCCGCCGCCACGGTAGGCCGGCAGCGCAACCGCGAACAGGAAGTACACCTGTGCCAGACCGAAGCCGAACGCGCCGATCGAGATGACCTGGTTCCAGTCGGTGAACTGAGCCGGGTAGTCTGCGTAACGACGCGGCATACCTGCGAGACCGACGAAGTGCATCGGCAGGAACGCGAGGTTGAAGAAGAACATCGACGCCCAGAAGTGAATCTTGCCGCGCGTTTCGTTGTACATCCAGCCGGTCCACTTGGGCGCCCAGTAGTACCAGCCGGAGAACAGCGCGAACAGCGAGCCCGCCACCAGCACATAGTGGAAGTGCGCCACCACGAAGTAAGTGCCGTGATACTGGATGTCGAGCGGGGCCATTGCGAGCATCAGGCCCGACAGACCGCCGAACGTGAACACCAGCAGGAAGCCGACTGCGAACAGCATCGGCGTTTCGAAGCTGAGCGATCCGCGCCACATCGTCGCGACCCAGTTGAACACCTTCACGCCGGTCGGCACGGCGATCAGCATCGTCGCGTACATGAAGAACAGTTGGCCCGTCACCGGCATGCCGGTGGCGAACATGTGGTGCGCCCAGACCATGAACGACAGAATCGCGATCGACGAGGTCGCGTACACCATCGAGCTATAGCCGAACAGTGGCTTGCGCGAGAACGCCGGGATCACCTGCGACACGATCCCGAACGCCGGCAAGATCATGATGTACACCTCGGGGTGCCCGAAGAACCAGAAGATGTGCTGGTACATCACCGGGTCGCCGCCGCCTGCCGCGTTAAAGAACGACGTGCCGAAGTGACGGTCGAACAGCACCATGGTGATCGCGCCTGCGAGCACCGGCATCACGGCGATCAGCAGGTACGCGGTGATCAGCCACGTCCAGACGAACATCGGCATCTTCATCAGCGTGAGGCCGGGCGCGCGCATGTTCAAAATCGTCACGACGATGTTGATCCCGCCCATGATCGACGATGCGCCCATCAAGTGGACTGCGAAAATCGCGAAGTCCATGCCCGGGCCCATTTGCGTGGACAACGGCGCGTAGAGCGTCCAGCCCGCGGCAGTCGCACCGCCCGGCGAGAAGAACGAACCCACCAGCAGCACCGCCGCCACCGGCAGCAGCCAGAAGCTGAAGTTGTTCATCCGCGCGAAAGCCATGTCCGACGCGCCGATCTGCAGCGGCACCATCCAGTTCGCGAAGCCGACGAAGGCCGGCATGATCGCGCCGAACACCATGATCAGCCCGTGCATGGTGGTCAACTGGTTGAAGAACTCGGGACGCATGATCTGCAAGCCCGGCTCGAACAGCTCGGCACGGATCATCAGCGCCATCACGCCCCCGGAGAGGAACATGGTGAACGAGAAGATCAGGTACAGCGTACCGATGTCCTTGTGGTTGGTTGCGAACAGCCAACGGCGCCAGCCATGCGGCGTTTCGTGGGCATGGTCGCCGTGCACGTGCTCGTGGCCTGCGACTACATCGTGTCCGATGCTAGACATGACAATCTCCTAAAGCGAATACTGCGGTGCTGACCATGAACACGTCAGGCAGCCGGGCTGATCTGGACACGCCGGGCTTCTTTCGCGTCGGTGCCGCCCGTGATCGTTTCCGGCTTCTTCAAAATAATATGGTCTTCGGCAATGCCGGCTGCTTTCAGCGCGTCGCGCACCGCTTCGGCACGACTCTTCGCGAGCTTCGCGTTGAGGTCGGCGGAGCCGGTGGCGTCGGTGAAGCCCGACAGCGTGAATTTCGCATCCGGATGCGCTTTCGCGTAGGCTGCAGCCGCGTCGACCGCCGCTTTCGCGTCGGCCGGCAGCGTGCTCTTGCCGGTCTCGAAGTAGATGCTGGCCGGCAATGCTTCCTGCGCCGCCGCCGCGCTATCCGAGCCGGCCGCCGCAGCTTCCGCACCCGAAGCCGCCGCTGCGCCGCTTGCCGCTGCACCCGCGTCGGTCAGATGGTTGCCGCCTTCCGGCAGCTTGCCGTTACGGGCGTCCGCCACCTGCTTCGGCTGGAGAATGTCACCTGTGTGGTTGCCCCAGGAGTTGCGTTCGTACGTGATTACCGACGCGATTTCGACGTCGTTCAGCGTCGGCGCCCACGAAGGCATCGCGTTCTTGCCCTTCAGCACCAGGCTCACGTGCTCGGCGATCGCGCCATTCGCAATCTTGCTGCCGTCGAGCGCCGGAAATGCGCCCGCGCCCTTGCCGGTCGGCTGGTGGCAGACCGCGCAGTTCGCCGCATACACCTTGCCGCCGCGATCCATCAGCTCGGCCATCGTGTAGGTCTTATTAGGATCGTCCTGGCCAGCGGCCATTTTCTTCTTCTGCTCGTCGACCCACTTCGCGTAGTCTTCGGCGGACAGCACCTCGACCACGACCGGCATGAACGCGTGTTCCTTGCCGCACAGTTCGGTACAGAAGCCGCGGAACGTGCCGACCCGGTTAGCCTTGAACCAAGTGTCGCGCACGAAACCCGGAATCGCGTCCTGCTTCACGCCGAAGGCCGGCACGTACCAGGAGTGGACCACGTCGTTCGCGGTGGTGATGATGCGGATTTTCTTGTCCACCGGGACGACCAGCGGATTGTCGACTTCCTGCAGATACAGCGTGGAAATCGGCTTGCGGCCTTCGGTTTCGGCGCGCGGCGTGGCCAGCGTGGACAGGAAGCCGATGCCCTCGCCCGGACCCTTCACGTAGTCGTAGCCCCATTTCCACTGGTAGCCGGTGACCTTGATCGTGAGGTCCGCGTTCGTGGTGTCCTTCATCGCGACGACGGCTTTTGTGGCGGGCAGCGCCATCAGCACGACGATCACGAACGGCACGATCGTCCAGATGATTTCAACGGTGGTGCTTTCGTGGAAATTCGAAGCTTTGTGGCCCTTCGATTTGCGGTGAGCAAAGATCGAATAGAACATGACGGCGAACACGCCGACAAAGATGACCGTACAAAGAGCCAGCATGAACATGTGGAGGCTGAAGAGCTCCTCAGCGATTCTCGACGCAGGCGGCTGGAGATTGATCGCGTTGACGGCAGGGCCGCCCGGAGCATCGCCCACTGCCAGGGCGGCACCGGCGAAAAGCAGTCCGCTCATCGCCAGCACGCTCATGAGCGCTCGCTTGATTGTTTTCATAGCTTCCTTACCCAAATTTTCCATTCAAACCCTCGACCCCGCTGGCCTGTCCCGCGCTCCCCTTGAACCGCGCGTGCCCCGCCGCGTCTAACAACGCGAGAGCCACATACGCAATTCGCCTGCGAACTGCGCGCGCCGATACTGCGCGAGATGTTGCCCGATCATGATCGTCTGGCCGCGCGAGACCAGTTTGATCTGGTCACGCGGCGTTGAGCCCGGCTCGACCCGCACCCAGCGCGGATTGAATTCGAACTGCGTGAGCTGCTCGGCGCTGACCTGCTCGATCACCAGCCGGTTCGGAAACAACCGGACGCGTTCGTAATCGACAGCATGACGCGCATAAATGGCAAACGCGATGCCCACCGCGAGCAATTCGATACCGGTGAACGGCAACACCAGCCAGGCGCCGACCAGAACCAGCATGAAAGCAATTGCCAACGAGAACAACGCAAGCGACACATAGAGACATACGAACTGCCGCGGCGACATCGAACAGTTGCGTTTCATTGTCCAGTCTTTGAGGACCGGTTCTGAATCCGCCAGCAGATCTGTTGCGTCCACCGCTGCCTCCCGCGAATCACCGCCTTCGGCCATTTCTCGCGGCCATCGATTCCGGCCGCGCGAACCCTACCGCGTCACTTCATGTTGCAGCCCTGCGCCTCGGGCCTGCCGCCCCAAATGTGGGAACTCCGGGCGACAAACTGACGCATTATAGGCGCGATCCATAGCATCCACAAGCAAGCCCCGATTGGCCCACAAGCCAGGCGTGACAAGCCTTAGCGCCGTTTTGACCCGCCTTTTGCGGGTCTTGCGAAGTGCAAATTTCAGACATAACGGATGTCCTCTTTACCGCTTCAACGATTCCTCGACGGACCTCGTCCGATGTCCTCGATTCGCACGATGCCGTGTCCTTCGGCCGTGGTGCGAGGCACCGCTTTCCATGCGTGTCCGTAGATCACCTCGAAGGTCAGCGCGATCGTGCCGTCGGCCCGGCGGCGCGATTCGAGCGCCGCCAGCAAGGCCTTGTGCAGCCTGCGCGCGGCAGCGCCGGACAATGCTTCGCGCTCGAACGGATACGCACCCCAGCGGCGTACGTCGGCAAGCAGCGACTCGGGCGACTTGTAGGTGATGGTGAGGGTTTCCTGGTCCATCACGGGAATTTCGAAGCCGCTTTCGACCAGCATATCGCCGAGGTCGTGCATGTCGACAAAGTCGATCACATGCTTGCGCGACGCCACGCCGTGCGCGGCCTCGACCTCGGCGTAGGCGCCACGCAATTCCTTAAGCGTGTCCGGGCCGAGCGTGCTGAACATCAGCAGGCCGTTCACCTTGAGCACGCGCTGCCACTCGGGGAACACGAGATCGGGCCGCGAGTGCCAATGCAGCGCCAGATTGGACCAGATGAATTCAAAGGCGCCGGACGCGAACGGCAGCGCCGAGAAGTCGGCCTGCGCGAACCGCGGGCCGCGCGCGCCGAGCGCCTTGCCGAGCGACGCCGGCAAAAAGCGCCGCCAGCTCGTGTCGCCCGCATCGTGGTGCAACGCGCGCGTCAGCATGCCGTGCGACAGATCGGAGCCGAACACCGGCGCCTCGGGAAAGCGCTCGCGCAATGCGGGGATGTCTTCGCCCGCGCCGCAACCGGCATCGAGCACGCTAGAGGGTGCAACCTTGATGTAATCGAGACGCTCGCGCATGCGCTGCGCAATCTCGCGCGGCAGGAACGCAACCTCGCCGAAGGTCGCGGCGCGGCGGTCGAAAATACGCCTTAGGCGCTGGGAATCATAGGCCGGACGGCCAGATTGAGCGGAAGTTGGGGGCATGAGTGTCGTGCTGGCGTAGAGCAGGAAGTATACTCGTTCGCTTCCCTGCATTCAGCGTGAAAGGCCTTCGCGGGCGTCCCCTCGTGTTATTGCGACCATTTTCCAACTCTTCCGGCGGCAGCTTCGCGCGTTTCGCGCGCCGTCTGCATTCGGCGTGGCCGCATGTGATGCACGCCGTACTGCCGAACCTATGCGCGTTGTGCGGCAATATGTCGCACAAAACGTTGTGCGCCGGCTGCGACGAGGCGTACTGGAACGAGAGCCGCCTGCGCTGCACCGTGTGCGCGGTGCCTTTGCCGGCGACGCGATGGTCGAGTCGCGCGCGCTATCGTTGCGCGGACTGCATTGCCGAGCCACCGCCGTTCGATGCGACCTTCGCGCTCGCCGACTACCGCGCACCGCTCGACACGCTGGCGGTGGGCCTGAAATTCCGCGCGCGGCTGATGCTCGCGCGTGAGTTCGCACAGCGCCTCGCGCGGCTCGCGCAAGACGGCCGGCAAGATGATTCCGACTGGCCCGATGTGATCGCGCCGGTGCCGCTCGCCGGCCAACGTCTGACCGAGCGCGGCTACAACCAGGCATGGCAGATCGCCAGGCCCTTGGCCCGCGCGCTGAATGTACGCAGCGACGCCACCTTGCTGCAGCGGGTGGTCCACACCGCGCCGCAGTCGCGGCTCGATCTCGACGCGCGCCGCCTGAACGTCGGCGGAGCGTTCAGGGCCACGCGAGCGGTGCGCGGTCTGCACGTCGGCATCGTCGACGATGTGATGACGACCGGCGCGACGCTCGAGGCGCTCGCGCGAACGCTCAAAGCCGCCAGGGCGCGGCGGGTCACGAACTTCGTCGCGCTGCGCACACCGAAAAACTAGTCTCCACGTGGTCTCACTATGTTCAATGTCGTTCTCGTAGAACCGGAAATCCCGCCGAACACCGGCAACGTGATTCGCCTGTGCGCCAATACCGGCGCCCGGCTGCATCTGATCGAGCCGCTCGGCTTTCCGCTCGACGACGCCAAACTGCGGCGCGCCGGCCTCGACTATCACGAGTATGCGCAAATGAATGTGCATGCCGATTGGGCCGCGTTTGTCGCGAAAGAAACGCCGGACCCGGCACGCATGTTCGCGTTCACCACGCGCGGCTCGGGTCGCTTTCACGAGCATGCGTTCCAGTCAGGCGACTGGTTCGTGTTCGGCGCCGAAACGCGCGGCCTGCCCGACGCGGTGCTCGACCAGTTCGCCAACGATCAGCGCGTGCGTCTGCCGATGCGCCCCGGCAACCGCAGCCTGAATCTGTCGAATACCGTCGCGGTCGTGGTGTTTGAAGCGTGGCGTCAGACCGGCTTCGACGGCGGCGCGTGACGGCGCTTCAATTCGCCTTCGTAGCGCGCGAACATCGCGTCGTCGAAGCAGGCGAACACCACCTGTTCGATTTGCGGGGTGCGCGGCAACGTGTCGAGCACCGTGGCGAGCGCGATCCGCACCGCGTCGTCGGCTGGGAAACGGTAGATGCCGCAACTGATTGCGGGAAACGCAATGCTCTTGCACCGCGCGTCGTGCGCCAGTTCCAGCGAGCGCCGGTAGCACGACGCGAGCAGATCGGTCTCGCCGTGCGCGCCGCCTCGCCACACCGGGCCGACCGCGTGAATCACGTGGCTGGCCGGCAAGCGGTAGCCGCGCGTGAGTTTCGCATCGCCCGTCGCACAGCCACCCAATGTTTCACATTCGTGCAGCAAGTCCTTGCCGGCCGCGCGATGGATTGCGCCGTCCACGCCGCCTCCGCCCAATAGCGACGTGTTCGCCGCGTTGACGATCGCATCCACGTCGAGCGTGGTGATGTCGACCACGCGCGCTTCCAGCGTGCAGGCATTGAATGTGAGCATGAGAGCCTCGCCGATCCGAAACGTCGATGAAAACGTGGACAGCGATAAGGGGCAGCCGTTCAACGCTGAAGCGCGCTAAACGGCTGAAAGACAACGCTTATTCAGCTTTGGAATCGCGCCGCAGCAGGGCGCTGACGGCGTCGCGAGGCGCTACGCCGTCGAACAGCACGGCACAGACCGCTTGCGTGATCGGCATCTCGATCGCGTGCGCGCGTGCGATCGCAAGAACCGCTTGCGCACAACGCACGCCTTCGGCCACGTGACCGAGGCCGCCGAGAATGTCGTCGAGCGTGCGGCCCGCGGCGAGTTGGAGGCCGACCGTGCGGTTGCGCGACAGATCGCCGGTAGCGGTCAGGATCAGATCGCCCAGGCCGGTCAAGCCGGTGAATGTTTCCGCCCGGCCGCCGAGCGTCACGCCGAGGCGCGACATTTCCGCCAGCCCGCGCGTGATCAACGCCGCGCGCGCATTCAGGCCGAGGCCGAGACCATCGGCAATGCCCGTCGCAATGGCGAGCACGTTTTTCACCGCGCCACCCACTTCCACGCCGACGATGTCGTCGCCGGTATAGATGCGCATCGCGTCATGATGAAACGCGGCGACCGTGTGCTCGCGGCACGCCGCCGACGCGCTCGCGATCGTCAGCGCGACCGGCAAGCGCTGCCCGACTTCGCGCGCGAAGCTCGGACCGGACAGCACGCCGTTGCTGCGATGCTCCGGCAACTCGGTCGCGACCACCTGATGCGGCAGCAACTGCGAATCGGCTTCGAAACCTTTGCACAACCACACCACGTGCGCCGGCACCTTGCCTGCGTCGCGCATCGCGCGAAACAGACCGCGCAGTCCGGCCACCGGTGTCGCCACGACGCATAAGGCGTCGTCGGCGAGCGCGTGGTCGAGCACTGCGCTCAGGTCCGCTTCGTAGCGAAGCGCCGCCGGCAAAGCAACGCCCGCCAGATAGCGGGCGTTTTCATGCGAAGCATGGAGATCGGCGATGAGCGCGGGCTCGCGCGCCCACAACACCGTGTCGTGCCGTGAGGCCAGATGGCCGGCGAGGGCCGTGCCCCATGCGCCGGCGCCGAGGACAGCAACCTTCATAGCCGGCACCGCCTGCGACACGTTAGTGCGTGACGCCGTTCTGCGCCGCGCCGTCCTGACTGCCCAACTGCGCGAGACGTTGCTCGTAGAGCGCCTGGAAGTTGATTTCGGCGAGGTGGATCGGCGGGAAGCCGGCGCGGGTGATCGCGTCGGCGATGTTCGAGCGCAGGTACGGGAACAGGATCGTCGGGCAGGCAATGCCGACCAGCGGATCGATCTGCTCGGCCGGGATGTTGCGGATGTCGAAAATGCCGGCCTGCTTGGCTTCGATCAGGAACGCGACCTTGTCCGACACCTTGGCCGTAACGGTGCCCGTGACGAGGATTTCGAACACGGTGTCGGCGAGGCGCTCGGCCTTCACGTCGACTTCGACTTCGACCGACGGCATTTCCTGCTCGAGGAAGATGCCCGGCGAATTCGGCTGCTCGAGCGACATGTCCTTCAAATAGATGCGCTGGATGTTGAAGAACGGCTGGTTATTCTCGTCGGACATGATTGAGTGATTCCTGATAGGTATGCATGGTGGCGGCGCATGATTGCATGGCCGCCAGATCGTTGCGGCGTCTCGCCCGTCCCGGCAGGACAGACACACGCCGGCTTGTATTTCACCCGCCCGCTCGCGCGCCCGGGGGCGCGCGAACTCAGGCGGCTTCGAGCAGCGGCATCAAACCGCCCGCGCGATCGAGCGCGGACAGGTCATCGTACCCGCCGACATGCGTCTCGCCGATGAACACCTGCGGCACCGTGCGACGACCGGTCCGGGTCATCATCTCCTCACGACGGGCCGGATCTTTGTCGATCAGCACCTTTTCAACCTGCTCGACGCCGCGCGACTTTAAAAGACGTTCGGCCATCTGGCAATACGGGCACACCTGGGTGCTGTACATGATCACTTTGTTCACTTCGCTGCTCCTTGTTTCACAACCGGCATACCGGCTTTCTGCCAGGCGTCGACACCGCCTTCGAGAACGTGGACTTCCGCGTAGCCTGCATCCTGCACGATACGCGCTGCCTTGTTCGACTGCTGGCCGGTCTGGCATACCAGCAGCACCGGGTTGCTCTTGTTCTTCACGAGTTGCGCGACCTTCGCCTGCAACTCCGCGAATTCAAGGTGCCGTGCCGCGGGCAAATGCCCTTTGGCGAAGTCGGCGGACGAGCGTAGATCGATCACCGCCGCGTTGCGCCGGTTGATCAGTTGCGTGGCTTCAGCGGCCGACAGGCCGCCGCGGCCGCGCCGGCTGATCGTCGGCCACAGCAGCAACCCACCGGAGATGAGGACGATCGCGATCAGTACAAGGTTTGTGTAATCAGTGAAAAACTTCACGGAAAATCCGCCGAAAAAGAGAGAAATCGAAAAGGGCAATCGAGCCATTATAAAATAACCGTCTGACGCGATGGCGGCGCTCCTCTAAAGGACCCTCGCTGCGCTTTACCGCTTCCTTACTACCGACCGGCAATCTCATGTACAAACTCGTTCTCATCCGCCACGGCGAATCGACGTGGAACAAGGAAAACCGCTTCACGGGGTGGGTCGACGTCGACCTCACCGAGCAGGGCAACCTGGAAGCGCAGCAATCCGGCATGCTGCTGAAAGACTCCGGCTACACGTTCGACATCGCCTACACGTCGGTGCTCAAGCGCGCGATCCGCACCTTGTGGCACGTGCAGGACAAAATGGATCTGATGTACCTGCCGGTCGTGCATTCGTGGCGTCTGAACGAACGCCACTACGGCGCGCTGTCTGGCCTGAACAAGGCCGAAACCGCCGCGAAATTCGGCGACGAGCAGGTGCTGGTCTGGCGCCGCAGCTACGACACGCCGCCGCCGGCGCTGGAGCCGACGGACGAGCGCGCGCCCTACGACGATCCGCGTTACGCCAAGGTGCCGCGTGAACAACTGCCGCTCACCGAGTGCCTGAAGGACACGGTCGCACGCGTGCTGCCGCTGTGGAACGAGTCGATCGCGCCGGCCATCAAGTCGGGCCGCAAGGTCGTGATCGCCGCGCACGGCAACTCGATCCGCGCATTGGTCAAGTACCTCGACGACATCTCGGACGACGACATCGTCGGTCTGAACATCCCGAACGGCGTACCGCTCGTCTATGAACTCGACGAGAACCTGAAGCCGATCAAACACTACTATCTGGGCGACCAGGAAGCCATTGCGAAGGCGCAAGCCGCGGTTGCCAGCCAGGGCAAAGCAGGCTGATTCCGCCGTCGCGCCGCGGGCCGTTGCACTGAAAAGTACCGCAGAGCAGAGGCCAGCGGGCCGCGGGCCGCGCCAGCTGGCCACGCGTACCGGCCGGCACGGCCGGCCTCGTGCAAGTGAGCCGTTCGAGCCGCCATCCGCGTGTTACGGCAGATTACTTCGCTAGCGCGAGCCCCATCGCACGAACCAGCTCTGGTCTGCACTGTCGAATCACGATTGTCCGCCCTGCCCCCTGACTGGGCGGGTGTGCAGTTATACTTGTCCGTCCAATCTCAATCGACGCTGCCACGCGCTTCCGACCGCAACAGACTCTATGCGAAAGAACCTGAAAAATATCGGCCTGATTGCCGCGGGCCTTGCTACCGGTGCATTTGCCACCCTGCAACTGTCCGCCTCGGCCCAGCAACCCGCTAGCGCCGCCGCACCTCTGCCGCTAGACCAGCTCAGGCTCTTTGCCGAAGTGTTCGGACAAATCAAGCACGAATACGTCGAACCGGTCGACGACAAAAAGCTCCTCACCGCCGCGATCAAGGGCATGGTGTCGAGCCTCGACCCGCACTCGTCGTATCTCGACAAGACCGATTACGAGGAACTGCAGGAGCAGACCAAGGGTCGCTTCGCGGGTCTGGGTATCGAGATTTCGTCGGAAGACGGCCTGATCAAGGTGATTTCTCCGATCGAAGACACGCCCGCGTTCCGCGCCGGCATCCGTCCGGGCGACCTGATCACCCGCATCAACGACAAGCCCGTGCGCGGCATGACGCTCGACCAGGCGGTCAAGCAGATGCGCGGCGAGCCGGGCACCAAGGTCACGCTCACGATCTTCCGCAAGACCGACGACCGCACGTTCCCGCTCACGGTGACGCGCGCGATCATCAAGGTCCAGTCGGTCAAGGCGAAGATTCTGGCGCCGGGCTTCGCGTACGTGCGCGTCACCAGCTTCCAGGAACGCACCACGCCTGATCTGGCCGCCAAGCTGCAAGACATTGCGCGTCAGGAGCCGAACCTGAAGGGTCTTATCCTCGATCTGCGCAACAACGGCGGCGGTCTGCTGCAAAGCGCGGTCGGCGTGGCCGGCGCGTTCCTGCCGCCGAATTCGGTAGTGGTGTCCACCAACGGCCAGATTCCCGATTCGAAGCAGGTCTATCGCGACACCTACGACAACTACCGCCTGCAGTCCTTCGACAACGATCCGCTGAAGGACATCCCGGCAATCTTCAAGACCGTGCCGATGGTCGTGCTGACCAACGCGTATTCGGCGTCGGCGTCGGAAATCGTCGCGGGCGCGCTGCAGGATCAGCATCGTGCGCTGATCCTCGGCAAGACCACCTTTGGCAAGGGTTCGGTGCAAACCGTGCGCCCCATGACGGCGGACACCGCGCTGCGCCTGACCACCGCGTACTACTACACGCCGAGCGGCCGTTCGATCCAGAACAAGGGCATCCGCCCCGACATTCCGGTCGATCAGTACGCAGAAGGCGATCCGGACGACGCGCTCGTGACCCGCGAAGTCGACTACTCGAATCACCTTGCGAACACACAAGACCCGAACGAGAAGAAGGAAGCGGAACAGCGCGAACAGGAACGCATGGACCAGTTGCGCCAGCTTGAAGAGCAGAACGACAAGAAGACGCCGGAACAGCGTCAGAAGGATCGTGAGCGCAAGCCGGTGGAATTCGGTTCGAACGACGACTTCATGATGCAGCAGGCACTGGACAAGCTCGAAGGCAAGCCGGTTCAGGAATCGAAGTCGCTGACCGAGCGTCGTCTTGCGCAGAACAAGCCGGCCACGTCGGCGTCCGCGCCGGTCGCGGTGAAGCCGACCCAACCGGTTCCGGGTGGATCGGGAACGGCCCCGGCCGCAGTTCCGGCGCCTGGCTCGGCTCCGGCTACGCAAGGCAAGTAAGCAGCAACCCTCGCGAGTCTTCACGGCGAATCATGCCGCGAAGATTCGCCGCAGGACCCTCTACGAGCCGCACCCTTCGCGCGACTAAAATAACAGCCACGAAACGCGCGTTGCAGCCCGCAGGTCTGAGTCCCATTGCGCGACACACTCGCGCGCCCCGCCATGAATGACGATCAACTCCTCCGTTACTCCCGCCACATCCTCGTCGACGAAATCGGCATCGAGGCGCAGCAGCGCTTTATCGACGCGCACGCGATCATCATCGGCGCGGGCGGTCTGGGTTCTCCCGCGGCCATGTACCTCGCGGCGGCAGGCGTTGGTCGTCTGACACTGGTCGACGCCGATACGGTTGATTTGACCAACCTGCAGCGGCAGATCCTGCATGTGAGCGCGTCGGTCGGGCGCCGGAAGGTGGACTCCGGACGCGACGCGATCGCGCAGATCAATCCCGAGGTGGTGGTGAACGCGGTCGCCGAGCGGGTCGACGATGTTTGGCTCGATCGCGAGGTGCCCCATGCGACCGTCGTGCTCGATTGCACCGACAACTTCGCGACACGTCACGCGATCAACCGCGCGTGCGTGAAGCATCGCGTGCCGCTGGTATCGGGTGCGGCGTTGCGTTTCGACGGCCAGATCAGCACGTTCGATTTCCGCGATGAAGCGTCGCCCTGCTATGCGTGCGTGTTCCCGGAAGACCAGCCGTTCGAAGAAGTCGCGTGCTCGACGATGGGTGTGTTCGCGCCGACGGTCGGCATCATCGGTTCGATGCAGGCCGCCGAAGCGCTCAAGGTGATTGGGGAAATCGGCACGCCGTTGCGGGGCCGTCTGATGATGCTCGATTCGCTGCGGATGGAATGGAACACGATGCGCGTTGGGCGCCAGCCGGATTGTCCGGTATGCGGCGAGCCGCATCGGACTTGATGTCTGCGCTGAACCAAAGCTGAACGGAAAACGCCGCACACGAGTGCGGCGTTTCACATTGGGACACGCGCCCGGCTAGCCGACCCTTCAGGCCTCCGCGACTCGCTTGAGCGCGGCCTGCACCTCTTCCGGTTCGAAAGAAGCGAGCACATCGGCCACCGGCTTCTCCAGCGTCTTCAGATGCGAACGCAGCACCTCCTGCTTGACCTCCAGTAACTGGCTCGGATGCATCGAAAACTCGGTCAGACCCATGCCGAGCAACAGACGCGTCAACGCCGGATCCCCCGCCATCTCACCGCACACCGACACCGGCACGCCCGCGCGCTTCGCCTCGCGCAGCGTGAAGGCGATCAGATGCAGCACCGCCGGGTGCAACGGGTCGTACAGATGCGCCACCGAGTTGTCCGCGCGATCGATTGCCAGCGTGTACTGGATCAGGTCGTTGGTGCCGATCGACAGGAAATCGAGCCGCTTCAGGAACAGCGGCAACGCAATGGCGGCAGCCGGAATCTCGATCATCGCGCCGACCTGCACGTTCGGATCATAGGTAATACCCGCGTCGTCCAGTTGACGCTTGGCTTCGCGAATCAGATCGAGCGTCTGGTCGATTTCCTGCGCATGCGCGAGCATCGGAATCAGAATCTTCACCTTGCCGAACGCCGATGCGCGCAGAATCGCGCGCAATTGCGTGAGGAACATCTGCGGCTCCGACAGGCTCCAGCGAATCGCCCTGAGCCCCAACGCGGGATTCGCGGCGGTCTCGTAGCCGTCGCCGCCGCCCATCGAATCGAGCGGCTTGTCGGCGCCGACGTCGATCGTGCGGATCGTGACCGGCAACCCGTTCATCAACTCGACCGCCCGACGGTACGCGTCGAACTGCTCTTCCTCTTCGGGCATGCGGTACTTGTGATTCATGAACAGAAACTCGGTGCGGAACAGGCCGACGCCGGTCGCCCCCGAGTTGACCGCCGCGCGCGCGTCGTCCGGCAGCTCGATGTTCGCGCACAACTCGATGCGTGTACCGCACAGCGTTTGCGTCGGCGAGAATTTCAGGCGCTGCAGCTTGCGCTGCTCCAGTTCTTTTTCGCTTTGACGGTACGAGTATTCCTCGAGCACGATCGGCGCGGGATCGACGATTACGATGCCGTGATCGCCGTCGACAATGATCAGGTCGTCCTGACGGATCAACGCGCTCGCATGCTGCACGCCGACCGCGGCCGGAATGCCCAGACTGCGCGCGACGATCGCCGTATGCGAGGTGCGGCCGCCGAGATCCGTGACGAAGCCCTGAAACGTCTGCGTCTTGAACTGCATCATGTCGGCGGGTGCGATGTCGTGCGCGACTACGATCATCTCGTCACATGCGCCGTGCACGCCATGCCCGAGCGTAGCCGACGCCCCCGCGAGCGCCTTCAGCACGCGCTCCACCACTTGCTCGATGTCGGCTTTGCGCTCGCGCAGATATTCGTCTTCGATATCGTCGAAATGGCGCGACAGTCGCTCCAGCTGTTCGGTCAGCGCCCACTCCACGTTGTAGCGGCGCGTGCGGATCAGGTCGATGGTCTCCTGCACGAGCATCGCATCGTTCAGGATCATTGAATGAACGTCGATGAACGCGCCCATTTCGCTCGGCGCGTCCGCGGCGAGATCGGCGCGCAGCGTGTGGAGCTCCCGATGCACGTGTTGCTGGGCCGCGCGAAAGCGCTCCACCTCCCCGTCGATCTGGGCGGGTTCGATCAGATAGTGGTCTACGTCAAGTGCGGCCGGTGCGATCAGATAGGCCCGCCCAATGGCGATACCGCGTGACACGGGAATTCCATGCAGCGTGAAGGACACGCGCACCTCCTCTAGTTGTGTGATGCCGCGGCAAACCGCTGCAATGCTCTCAGACTATCGTCGTCATTATAAATTCCGCGCCCTCCGCGCGAGTGTCACGGGTGTGTGCAGCGCAGCACGAATTAACGCAATCAATACGACAACCCGCCTTCAGCCGCTTTCGTTTCAACGACGCGAGTAGTGTGGGGTGATCTGCCATTGTCGCGCGCTAAAAAAAACGCCGCGGACAGCCGCGGCGTTGGTGCTCATTGCAACGTGCACGCGCGACTTCACTGACCCTCGCCGAATTTATCGGCAATCAGTTTCAACAATGCGTCCATCGCATCTTTTTCGTCGGCGCCTTCCGTTTCGATCAGCACCGTGCTGCCGATGCCCGCGGCCAGCATCATCACACCCATGATGCTTTTGGCATTGATGCGGCGGCCATTGCGGCTCATCCAGATTTCCGCCTGGTAGTTGCCCGCGAGTTGCGTCAACTTGGCCGACGCACGTGCGTGCAGCCCCAGCTTGTTCACAATAGTCGTTTCCTGTTGAAGCATGTGATGTCCAGAGCGCGGGTAATGTGTTGTGAAAGGTGAACCTGCAAGCAAAGCACTTGCGACGCGTTTGAAGGGTGACGCGGTCCGCTTACAAACCGGCCGCGTCGGTCTTCTGGGTCAGGTCAGCCTCAGCCGGCAATGCGGGCAGACAGTCGCCGGGCGCAGCATCCGGTGGCAACGCCGGCGAGCAGTCGCAGGACGCCGGCACGGGCGCCGGGGTAGCGGGTCCGATCGCATGCACGCCCTTGGTCGCGCCGGTGAGCGCCTTGTCGACCAGCGTGTCGAGCGGCGTCGCGCGATAACACACCGCGCGCACCAGCATCGGCAAATTGACGCCGCATAGCACGCGCACATTCGGCACCGTGGCGAGTCGGCCCGCGATATTCGCCGGCGTCGCGCCGAACATATCCGTGAGCACGAGCGCGCCGTTCTCTTCCTTCAGCCGCTCGATTTCCGAATAAGCGAACGCGACCATTTCCGTCGGTTCGCAATTGGGCGATACGTCGATCACGCCGATGCGCGCCGGCAAGCCACCATAGATGTGCGAAATACAATCGCGCAACGCGGTGGCAAATGGAGCGTGCGCAATGATCAGAATGCCTGCCATGTCAGCCTTACTACAAAAGAACGGCCTCGAACCGTGGACCGGGACGAAGCCCGATTCGTCAGCGCCCTCGACCGGCCGTGGGTCATGAGAGCCGGAACGCACCCTTTGACGAGCGACTGCCGACGCGTGGCGCGATGCCGGCGCCGCCGAAGCCCTGCTCGTTCACCTTCCGCGAGCCGTGCCGCCGACGCCCGTCACAAGGCATCGATCCGGCTTGGCGCGGAAGAGCGGGCATTGTATCAGGCTCATTTTCCCGCCAAATACGGCGCCGCGCTCGCGGCGACTTGCCTCGATCTACTACTCAGGTTGGGCGCCCCGGCGCGCATTCAAGGCCCGCGCTTCAAGCCGCCGCGCGCTCCAGCGCGTCGATGAACATCGCGGCCACGTCGAAGCCGGTCTGATCCATGATCTCGCGGAAACACGTCGGACTCGTCACGTTGACTTCGGTCAGCCAGTCGCCGATCGCATCCAGCCCGACCAGCAACAGACCGCGCGCCGCGAGCACCGGCGCGAGCGTGTCGGCGATCTTGCGATCATGCTCGGTGAGCGGGCGCGCGACGCCCAACCCGCCGGCCGCCAGGTTGCCGCGCACTTCATTCCCCTGAGGAATACGCGCGAGCGAATACGGCACGGCTTCGCCGCCGATCAGCAAAATACGCTTGTCGCCCTCCTTGATCTCGGGGATGAACTTCTGCGCCATCACCGAACGCGCGCCGTCATGGCTCAACATTTCGATGATCGAGCCGAGGTTCATGCCGTCGGCCTTCACACGAAACACGCCCATGCCGCCCATGCCGTCGAGCGGCTTGAGGATCACGTCGCCGTGCTGCTCATGGAACGCGCGCAAACGGCTCGCGTCGCGCGTGACCAGCGTGGGCGTGACGAATTGCGCGAACTCGCCGATCGCCAGCTTTTCCGAATGATCGCGAATCGCCTGCGGCTTGTTGAAGATGCGCGCGCCGCCGCGCTCGGCCAATTCGAGCAGCCACGTCGACGTCACATATTCCATGTCGAACGGCGGGTCCTTGCGCATCACCACCGCAGTGAAGCTTTTCAACGCGCGCGGCGCCGCGGGGTCAGCGGCGTACCAGACGTCGCGATGCAGATCGGTCACGTCGCCGACGATCGCCACACGCTGCACGTTCGCTTCGACGTCGCCGCCCGTCCACGCCAGATGCTTCGGCTCGCACGTGTACACCACGTGGCCGCGGCGCGCCGCTTCCGCCATCATCGAATAGGTCGAGTCTTTGTAGATCTTGAACTGCTTGAGCGGATCGGCGATGAAAAGAATATCCATGAAGGTTCCGGTGCGCCCTGACGGGCTTGGCATTGATCGTAAATATAGTCGGTGAAAATGGCGATGGCGGCACGCATGCCGCCATCGGCCACCTCGGGTGGCTTAGACCTGGATCGCTTCCGGATCGGTCTTTTCCAGTTCGACCGATGCGGCCAGCAGTCCGAGCCGCGCCACCACGCCGTACATGTAGAAGCGGTTCGGCGGCGCCGCGCCGGGCTTGGCGTGTGCGTCGGGCAGCGCCGTATGCTCGAAGCCGAGCGGCACGAAGTGCATGCCGGGCGCGTTCAGATTCTGGTCGCGCTCGCGGCTGCCGTGCACGCGGTAAAAACCGCCCACCACATAGCGGTCGATCATGTAGACGACCGGTTCCGCGACTTCTTCACCGATGCGCTCGAAGGTGTACACGCCTTCCTGCACGATCACGTCGTGCACTTCGAGGCCGTCCTTGGTGGCCGCCATCTTCGCGCGTTCGCGCTTGGTGAGCGCGGCCACTTCGGATGCGTCGTGCACGGTCATCACACCCATGCCATAGGTGCCCGCGTCCGACTTGATGACGACATACGGTTTCTCGGAGATGCCGTACTCGCGATACTTCTTGGCGATCTTCTTGAGGACGCCGTCGATCGCGTCGGTCAGCGCTTCCTCGCCGGTGCGCTCCTGGAAATCAACGCCTTCGACGTGCGCGAAGTACGGATTGATCATCCACGGATCGATCTCGACCATCTTCGCGAACTTTTTCGCAACGTCGTCATAGCAGGAGAAATGCGTCGATTTGCGGCGCACCGCCCAGCCCGCATGCAACGGCGGCAGCAGGTACTGCTCGTGCAGATTTTCGAGCACAGGCGGAATGCCGCCCGACAGATCGTTGTTCAGCAGAATCGAGCACGGGTCGAAATTCTTCAGGCCGAGGCGCCGCTGCGAACGCTCGAGCGGTTCGAGCACGAGCTTCTGCCCGTCCGACAGCGCGATCGTGACGGGACCATTGATGCTTTCGTCGAGCGTACCGAAACGCACGTTCAAACCGGCCTGACGCATGATCGCGGCCAGACGCGCGACGTTTTCCAGGTAGAACGCGTTGCGCGTGTGGCGCTCGGGAATCACCAGCAGGTTCTTCGCGTCCGGGCAGATCTTCTCGATCGACGCCATCGCGGCCTGCACGGCGAGCGGCAATACTTCCTGCGGCAAGTTGTTGAATGCGCCGGGGAACAGATTGGTGTCGACCGGCGCGAGCTTGAAACCAGCGTTACGCAGATCGACGGAACAGTAGAACGGCGGCGTGTGCTCCTGCCATTCGAGCCGGAACCAGCGTTCGATGGCGGGTGTGGCGTCGAGGATCTTCCGCTCGAGATCGAGCAGCGGGCCGTTTAACGCCGTAACTAGGTGCGGAACCATTGATCACTCGCAGACTGGAGAAAAAAGATTGTAGAGCAAATGCTTTGTCCATTTGGGGACGGTTTCTCCATTCGCAAGCGGACGCGAATGCATTCTCGCTATGGCGATGATAGGCAGGAAAAACTGCCGCTTGCAAGAGAGCGGACAAGAAAAAAGCCCGCCATGAAGGCGGGCCAAATCGCTGTGCTTACACCGTGATCCAGCGAGCCCGGGAGCGCGGGCTCGCGGAGCGTTCCTTATTCGACGTGCTCGCCATGCAGGCTCACGTCCAGGCCTTCGCGCTCCTGTTCTTCCGTCACGCGGATGCCCATCACCATGTCGATGACCTTCAGCAGGACGAAGCTCACGACGCCACTGTAGATCAGCGTCGTCAGCACGCCCTTGGCTTGCAGAATCACGCTGCCGTCCGCGCCGCCGATGTCCTTGACCGCGAACACACCGGTCAGCAGCGCACCCACGATCCCGCCGATGCAGTGCACGCCGAACGCGTCGAGCGAATCGTCGTAACCGAGCTTGTGCTTGAGCCACGTTGCCGACCAGAAGCAGACCACGCCGGCCACGATACCGATCACCAGCGCGCCGAGCGTACCGACGAAGCCCGAAGCCGGCGTGATCGCCACCAGACCCGCGACCGCGCCCGACACGATGCCGAGCACCGACGGCTTACCCTTGGCCGCCCACTCGGCGAACATCCAGGCGAGTGCCGCTGCGGCGGTTGCCACTTGCGTGGCGAACATCGCGAAACCGGCACGGCCGTCAGCCGCCACCGCCGAACCCGCGTTGAAGCCGAACCAGCCCACCCACAGCATTGCGCCACCGATCAGCGTGAGCGTCAGGTTGTGCGGCGCCATCGCTTCCTTGCCGTAGCCGATACGCTTGCCGAGCACGAGCGCGCAGACCAGCGCCGCGATACCGGCGTTGATGTGCACCACCGTGCCGCCCGCGAAGTCGAGGATGCCCGCTGAAGCCAGCCAGCCGGTCGGTTCCCAGACCATGTGCGCGATCGGCGAGTAGACGATGATCGACCACAGCGTCATGAACACCAGCATCGCCGAGAATTTCATACGGTCGGCAAACGCGCCCGTGATCAGCGCCGGGGTGATGATCGCGAACGTCATCTGATAGACGCAGTAGACCGTTTCCGGGATCGTCGGGGCCAGATGGCTGACGGTCAGCGTCGTGGCCTTGTCGCCCTTGACGTAGTTCATGCCCGCCATGAAGACGCGCGAGAAGCCGCCGATGAACGAGCCGCCCGGTGTGAAGGCAATGCTGTAGCCCACCACGATCCAGACGATCGTCACGACGCAGGTGATCGCGAAGCTTTGCATCAGGATCGCGAGCACGCTCTTCTTGCGGACCATGCCGCCGTAGAACAGCGCCAGACCGGGGATCGTCATGAACAGCACGAGCGCGGTGGAGGTCAGCATCCAGGCGGTGTCGCCCGAATTGATCTTCGACGAATCGACCGAGAACGGCGCGGTCGGGGCTGCCGGTGCTGCCTCGGATGCAGCAGGCGCGCTGGCAGCCGCAGCGGCGGAAGCGTCAGCGGCCGGCGCCGAAGCGGCGGGTGCAGCCGAAGCGTCCGGCGCCGGCGCGCTGGCCGTCGCCTCAGGAGCCGAGGCCGCGGCAGGAGCGGAAGCGTCGTCCGCGAGGGCGGCGCCCATACCGCCCGCGACCAGCGAACCGGCCATCAGCAGGGACATCAATAATTTGCGCATCTTTCGTTTCCTCTTGTCGCTATTTGTGTCGCAATCTTTTCGTATTACAGAGCGTCCGCGCCGGTCTCACCGGTGCGAATCCGGATCACCTGTTCGATCGGCGTGACGAATATCTTGCCGTCGCCGATCTTGCCGGTGCGTGCCGCGCGTTCGAGCGCTTCGATCGCCTGGTCGACGATGTCGTCCGAGACAGCCGCCTCGATCTTCACCTTCGGCAAGAAGTCGACCACGTATTCAGCCCCCCGATACAGCTCCGTGTGGCCCTTCTGACGGCCGAACCCCTTGACTTCCGTCACCGTGATGCCCGAGACGCCGATGGCCGACAAGGCTTCGCGCGCCTCATCGAGCTTGAACGGCTTGATGATTGCGGTAATGAGTTTCATGACATCCCTCGCTAAGTTGCGTAACCCGTTTGCGTACCCATAACCTGTTCGCGTGGTCTCGTTTCACTGCCGGGGAAAAGCTTCCGACAGTGCGCGCGGGGCAGTAACAGCAACTCGCATGCCATGTTGTGTCAGACTGCGCCCCGCGCGCTTCGCGCAAGGGGCACAAGCGGCCTTGGCCGGATGGCTAACGATGGCGGCGCGCGGTGGCGCGGCGTATGGATCGTTGCTAGAGTGTCCGAAGGGTTTGGACGCAGAGGCGCGCACCAAAGCCGCTCATGCGGCAGCAGCGCTTAACGCGGCACGCACCAAGATTGCCCATGCGGGGCGACCGAGCACAGGCGTAACGAGAAATGCACATCTTTTGTGCACAAAGGGGAACACCATGAAACAACCGAACGATGTTTTTAACGACTTTCAGGCTCGCATGAGCGAGCTGTTCAAGAACTCGCCGGCCAAAGATGTCGAACGCAACGTCAAAGCCATGCTATCGCAGGGCTTTTCGAAACTCGATCTGGTCACGCGCGAGGAATTCGATACGCAGACTCAGGTGCTGGTGCGCACCCGCGCGCGCCTCGAAGAACTGGAGCGCCGCGTCGCCGAACTCGAACAGAAGCTGCCGGTCACGACGCAAATGCCCTAATCACGCGCTGCTCGCAGCGCACTAGCTGCGTCGTGCTGCACATCACAGGCAAGCGAGCCGTGACGTCATCAGCGTTTTAGGGGACTCGCGCGCGCCCTTGGCGCGCCGTCCGGCGGGAGAAAACATGTCGCTTGCCGTGGTGCGCAGTCGCGCGCCGGCCTCCGGCCGCGCGCCCGAAGTAACCGTCGAGGTTCACCTCGCGAACGGATTACCCTCTTTTTCGATCGTCGGCCTTCCTGATCTGGAAGTGCGCGAAAGCCGCGAGCGCGTGCGCGCGGCGCTGCAAAACTGCGGCTTCGATTTCCCGGTCCGGCGCATCACCGTCAATCTCGCTCCCGCGGATTTGCCCAAGGAATCCGGCCGCTTCGATCTGCCGATCGCGCTCGGGATACTCGCCGCGAGCGGACAGATTCCCGCTGAATCCTTGCTGTATCGAGAGTTTGCCGGCGAACTGTCGCTGACGGGCGCACTGCGGCCGATGCGCGGCGCGTTCGCGATGGCTTGCGGGACCGCGCGCAGCGCTGTTGCCCAGAGCGGTAGTGCGGCGGCTTCGCTTTCATCGCTTTCCAGCGAGCCGGCAACGGCCCACATCCCGCCGGACCGCATTCCACAGCTCTACCTCCCTGCGTCCAGCGCGGCGGAAGCGGCGCTCGTACCCGGCGTCGATGTCTACGGCGCAGCTGACCTGCCGTCGCTGTGCGCACATCTGACGGACACACCCGACGCGCGGCTCGCCCCCGTCGCCGCGCCGGACCTCGCGGATACCGGGCCCGCCCTCGTTCCTGACATGGCCGACGTGATCGGTCAGCGCGCCGCGCGGCGCGCGCTCGAAGTGGCTGCGGCCGGCGGGCATCACGTGCTGCTGATCGGGCCGCCCGGCGCGGGCAAGTCGATGCTCGCCGCCCGCCTGCCGGGCCTGCTGCCGCCGATGACCGACGACGAAGCGCTCAGCTCCGCCGCCCTGCTGTCCGCGAGCCGCGCCGGTTTCAGCCCGGCGCAGTGGCGGCAGCGGCCGTTTCGCGCGCCACACCATTCGTCGAGCGCGGCGGCCCTGGTCGGCGGACGCAATCCACCGCAACCCGGCGAAATCACGCTTGCGCACCTGGGCGTGTTGTTTCTGGACGAGCTGCCCGAATTCGATCGCGTGGTCCTCGAAACGCTGCGCGAGCCACTCGAAGCTGGCCGCATCACGATCTCGCGCGCCGCCTTGCAGGCGGATTTCCCGGCGGCCTGCCAATTGATCGCCGCGATGAACCCCTGTCCATGCGGATGGCGCGGCGACCCAGGCGGCCGCTGCCGCTGTACGGCGGAGATTGTGGCTCGCTATCTGCGCAAGCTGTCCGGCCCGCTGCTCGACCGGATCGACATCCAGCTCGAGATTCCGGCGCTCACGCCGGCTGAGTTGTCGGCCCGGGCGACCACGACGGGCGAAGCGAGCGCGGCCATCGCGCGGCGGGTCTGCCTCGCGCGCGAGCGGCAATTGCTCAGGCAAGGCAAGACCAATCATGAACTGGCTGGACGTGAAGTGGACGAAGTCTGCCGTCCCGACCCGGCGGGTGAATCTCTGTTGCGCGAAGCCGGCGAGCGCTTCGGCTGGTCGGCGCGTGCTTACTACCGGGTGCTGAAGGTCGCGCGCAGCGTCGCCGATCTGGCCGGTTCAGCGATGCCGGGTGCCGCCCAGATCGCGGAAGCGATCCAATATCGCCGGGCTTTTGGCTCGGGATGAAGAGAAAAATATGCTGTCAAGACTTGACTTATGCACATGTACGCGCTCCCGATAGATTTTGATACATCTGAAAGGCGCATCGAAAGTCGCCTCCCAAAGCCTTTGATTTGATTGATTTTTTTAAAACGGTGCACACGGGCGACCGCTGACAGAATGCCCACGGGATGGGCATCTACGGCAAATGGCGTCGAGTTCTCAACAGAGTTATCCACAGGCGCGTCGCGAAAGTGGAAAACTTCAACGTAAACCGGGAATTAGCGCGTGATGCTGCGAAGGAACTTTCACTGCCCGCGGCAATCCATCACGCGCCGAATCGGCCAAAAATGCCGATTTCAATACAGCTGGAACGACGAAAAAAACTGGTCGACCTGTTCCTGCGGCAACGGCTTGGAAGCGATGATCGCCGCCTGGTAGACATGCCGTCCGCGCGCCGCCAGCCGCGCGTAGACGGTGCGCATTTCGTGCTGCGAGCCTGCTTCGCCGCTCAGCTTCATTTCGAGCCCCGGCACCTTGCCGCCTGCGGCGAGCGGGATTTGGACCGCATGCGCATCCGGCGCCGCGCCTACGTTACGGGCGAGGCCGTCGCGCAGAAAATCGAGCGCGGCGCGCTGGGTGACTTCGTGGTCGTCCGGCAGCATCACCGTACCGACCGCGAACACCGCGTTGCCCGCCTCGGCTGTCTGCATAGCCATCTGCATCGGCGCGCCGTCGATTTGCACCGCGCGCTGATCGTTGCCCGGCTTCGCCGGAAAGTCGACGGTGTAGCCATTGTCGTTGTTCATGATGGTGCGCCAGTCGAAAGTCGGCGAGCAGGCACTCAGCGCGACGCCGAGCGCCAGCGTGCCGAGCACCGCACGCCCCCGCGGCAGTCCCGAAGAAGCGCCTGGAGAACCGGCCGGCCGCGTCTCAGCGGACGGATCACGCCGGCAGCGGCTACCCAGGACAAAACACAAAGGGATTCGGGACAGAAAATGGCAAACGCGGCGGCTAACGCGGCAAGCAACTCGGAACATGGGGACAGAAGATCAGACTGACCAGAACGTAAAACCCTATTATCCGCTGCCGACTCCGCTCCTGCCGCGCCAGCGGAATGGAGCTACAATAACGGCGCCATCCTGCACCGGGGCTAGCGCCCCAACCGACCCACTGTCCCGCGCGCTCCGCGCGACTCCCGAGGTTCTGTTCATGAGCTCCAACCCCTCCGCCGCCCGGCGCGCGAACCCGCTTCGCTACCTCATCGCGGCTGCCGTGGCCATCGCGCTGGCCGTCGCCGGGTATTTCGCGTTTGCCGGCCAACAGCGCGTGCCCGATGCGACCTTCACGCTGCTGTCCGGCCAGAAGCTCACGACCGCCGACCTCAAAGGCAAGGTCTACCTCGTCAACTTCTGGGCGACGAATTGCGACACCTGCATGAAAGAGATGCCGCAGATGGTCGAGACCTATAACCGCTTCAAGGGGCAGGGCCTCGAATTCGTCGCGGTCGCAATGAATTACGACGCGCCGATGTACGTGACCAATTACACGCAAACGCGTCAGTTGCCGTTCAAGGTTGCGATGGACGACGGCTCGGCCGCCAAGCAGTTCGGCAACGTGCAGCTCACGCCAACCACGTTCCTGATCGACAAAGACGGCAAGATTCTGAAGCGCTACGTCGGTGAGCCGCAGTTCGCGGAACTCGACCAGTTGCTGGAAAAAGCGCTGAAGGCGTAACGCCAGCCAGCCCATTCTGAACCGATCAGATTCAAACGCGCCGGCATCGCCTCGTGCCGCCGGCGCCGTCACTTCTCAGCGCTCCCCTCCCCTTTGGCCGCAAGGCCATACCGCTTGATCTTCTCGTAGAGCGTGGCTTTGCCGAGCTGCAGCTTGTCCGCCGCCGCCGCGACCACGCCCCCCGCCTCCTCCAGCGCTTGCGCGATCATCGCCCGCTCGAATTGCTCGACGCGCTCCTTCAACGGCTGCGTGGCCGCGCCGTCGTCGGCGAAAGACATGACCGGATCGTCGGCGACGCCGAGCACGAAGCGATCGGCGGCATTGCGCAGTTCCCGCACGTTGCCGGGCCAGTCGCGCTGCATCAGGCTCGCGCGCTGGCGATCGGTGAGGATCGGCGCGGCCCGCTGATAGCGCACCGCCGCATCCAGCAGGAAGTGTTCGAAAAGCGGCACGATGTCCTCGCGACGCTCGCCCAGCGGCGGCAACGCGATCGTCACCACATTCAGCCGGTACAGCAGATCGCGCCGGAACGAACCGTCCGCGACATGCTCGGCCATGTCGCCTTTGGCCGCGGCGACTATGCGGCAATTCACGCGAATCGGCTGGTTCGAGCCTAGCCGCTCCAGCACGCCGTCCTGCAACACACGCAGCAACTTGACCTGCAACGCGAGCGGCGTGCTCTCGATCTCATCGAGAAACAGCGTGCCGCCCGATGCATGTTCGAGCTTGCCGATTCGCCGTTTTGCCGCGCCGGTGAAAGCGCCCGGCTCGTAGCCGAACATCTCCGACTCGAACATCGGCTCCGGCAGCGCGCCGCAGTTCACCGCGATAAACGGCTTGTCACGCCGCGGCGACAACTCGTGCAGACTGCGTGCGATCAACTCCTTGCCCGCGCCGGTGTCGCCATTGATCAGCACGGAAGCGTCGGTCGGCGCGATATTCGCGATCAGCCTGCGCACCTGTTCGATCGCGGGACTGCGGCCGATGATCCGCGGCGCCACCGTGCCCTGCCCGGCCAACTCGCGACGCAACGCGAGGTTTTCCAGCACCAGCTTGCGGCGCTCCAGCGCGCGCCTGACGGTTTCGATCAGCCGCTCGGACGCGAACGGCTTTTCGATGAAGTCATACGCGCCGTCGCGCATGGCCTGCACGGCCATCGAAATATCGCCGTGGCCCGTGACGAGGATCACCGGCACATCGGGTGCGCGCTCGTGGCACTGCGCGAGCAGATCGAGACCGCTCGCGCCGGGCAGGCGAATGTCGCTGACGATCACGCCGGAGAAATCCGCGCTGATCATCTTCGCCGCGGCCTCCACCGACGCATGGCCGATCACCTCGAAGCCCGCCAGTTGCAGACTCTGCACGCTGGCGCGCCGCACCAGTTCGTCGTCTTCGATATACAGCACTTGCAGGCCGTCGTTCATCGCGTTTTCCATCTTGATTCAGGAGCCCGTGGTCAGCGGGTCCGCCGGTGTGTTCGTCTGCACGCGCGCGCGGCGCAGCGTCAACACGAATAATGCACCGCCGTCCGGCGCGTTGCGCGCGACCAGCGTGCCGCCGCAATCGCGTGCGATCGACGAGGAGATTGCAAGGCCAAGGCCCAAGCCCTGGCCCATCTCCTTGGTCGTGAAGAACGGTTCGAACAGACGCGGCAGGACATCGTCGGGAATGCCGGGGCCGTTGTCGCTCACCGCGAATGACAGGTTTGCCTCCGCGACTTCGATTTCCACCACGATGCGCGGCGCGCTCATGCCGGCGGTCGCGTCGAGCGCATTGCCGAGCAAGTTGATCAGCACCTGTTCGAGCCGCAGATCGTCGCAATTCGCAATCAGCTCGGGATGGTCGTCGGCGAGACTGAGCGGTGTGCGCGTGCCGCTCGCCGCATCAAGCAAGGTGAACTCGACTTCGACTCCCTGCAAACGCTTCTGCAGCAATCCGACGACGTTGCGCAGCGCCCGCACGACCGGCGCACGCGCATTGCGCGGCCGCGCCCGGCCGACGAACAGCTTCAACTGATTGGTGATCTTGCCCATCCGCTCCGTGAGCGCCGCAATCGCTTCGAGATTCTCGCGCGCCGACGCCTGGTCGCCGCGTTCGAGCAGCACGCGCGTGTTGTCCGAGAAACCGCGCAAAGCGGCGAGCGGCTGATTCAGTTCATGCGTGATGCCGGCCGCCATCTGACCGAGGGCGGCGAGCTTGCTCGCCTGGATCAGCTCGTCGTGCGCGGCGCGCAATTCCTGCTCTGCGCGCGTGCGTTCGGCCACTTCCTTCTTCAACTGTTCGTTTGCCTCGGAAAGGTCCGCGGTGCGCTCGGCGACGCGCTGGTTCAGTTCCGCGTAGGCCTTTTGCAGCAACGTGCGGCTGCGCATCACTTCGCGCACGCGAGCGCGGCGCATGCGCCAGTAGAACGCGAGCAGCACGATCGAGATATAGCCAAAACCGGTGACGATGGTCGCCTTGCGCGCATCGGCGTCGACTGGATCGACGGGCGACATCGTGATCAGATGCCAGTCCGGCTCGCCCATGCTGCGCCGCGACGCGAGATAGCGCGGCGCCTGGCGGCCGCCGCCGATGCGCACGATCTGCGCGTTGCCTTCGAGCGTGCGCTGGATCGTCACCGGCAGCGGCGGGATCGGCTGCTGCGCGTATTGACGTGCCTGGTAGATCGAATCGGCGACCGGCCCGGAGAGCGGCCGTATCGTGTGGTACTTCCACGCCGGCACCGACGACAGAAAGATCACACCGTGATCGTCGGTGACGACGAGCGGCTCGGACGCATCCGCGCCCTGAAACCATTCGAGATCCAGTTTGACCACCGCCACGCCGACGATCTTGCCGTCGCGCCGCACCGGCTGCGAGATGTAATAGCCCGGCGCCTGCGAAATCGTGCCGATGCCGAAGAAGCGCCCCACGCGGCCGTCGATCGCATCGAGAAAATATGGCCGGAACTGATAGCCCGCGCCGATGAAGCTGCCCGGCCCGCGCCAGTTGCTGGCGGCGACGCAATAGCCGTCAAGCGGAATGATGTACGTGACCGTCGCCCGCGCATGAAGGTTGAGGTCTTCGAGATAGAGATTGGCGCGCTTGACGTTGACCGCACTGGGATCGACGAGCACGTCCTGCACGATGGGATGCTCGGCGAGCAGATACGGCAGCGATTCGTAACGTTCGAGCGTGCTTTTCAGCGCGCTGGCGGTGCGCTCGACGCGCACGGCGGCATTGCGCCGCAAGTTGTCGATCCCGCTTTGCCACGCGATGCTATAGGTCAGCCAGCATGCCGCCGCGAGCCCGGCAACGAGCGCGAAGAGGATCAGCAGGCGGCGCGTCACGTTGGTCATGTCCGTTCGGTAGGGATCGGACATTGTGGCATAAGGCGGCGCGCCGGCGGCGCCAGCTTCGCTGGCCAGCGGCGGCGCAGTGGATCGGCGCGGAGCACCCGGTTTCATGACGGGCGTCCGCGGCCGTTACGGTTGGAGTCTGAACCGGCGCGCGGCTTAGGCGCTGGCCGGTTCTTTGACCGGCACGTCGCCGCGCAACGCGGCATTCAGCTTGTTGCGGTCCAGCTCCTTTTCCCATGCCGACACCACCACCGTTGCCACGCCGTTGCCGACGATGTTGGTCAGCGCGCGGCATTCGCTCATGAAGCGGTCGATGCCGAGAATCAGCACCATGCCCGACAGCGGAATGGTCGGCACCACCGCCAGCGTCGCGGCCAGCGTGATGAAGCCCGCGCCCGTCACGCCGCTCGCACCCTTCGAGGTCAGCATCGTCACCGCCAGCAGCGTGAGCTGCTGCATCCACGTGAGCTCGGTGTTGGTCGCCTGGGCGATGAACAGCACGGCCATCGTCATGTAGATGTTGGTGCCGTCGAGGTTGAACGAATAGCCGGTCGGCACCACGAGGCCCACCACCGAGCGCGAGCAACCGAGCTTTTCGAGCTTCAGCATCAGTTGCGGCAGCGCGGCTTCGGACGAGCTCGTGCCGAGCACGATCAGCATCTCTTCCTTGATGTACGCAACGAAGCGCAGGATGTTGAAGCCCACCAGGCGCGCGATGATGCCGAGCACCACCACCACGAACACGATCGAGGTCAGATAGAACGTGCCGATCAGCTTGAGCATCGGCAGCAGCGAACCGATGCCGTACTTGCCGATGGTGAACGCCATCGCGCCGAACGCGCCGATCGGCGCCAGCTTCGTGATGATGCGCACGATGCCGAACAGGATGTGCGAGAGACCTTCGATGAAGTTCGTCACGACCTTGCCCTTCTCACCGGCTGTCGCGAGCACCGCGCCGAACAGCAGCGCGATCAGCAGGATCTGCAGGATTTCACCTTGCGCGAAAGCCGACGACAGCGTGTCCGGGATCAGATGCATCAGGAAGTCGACGGTGGTCTGGCCGTGCGCCTTCGCGGCATACGAGGCGACTGCCTTACCGTCGAGCGTGGCCGGATCGATGTTGAAGCCGGCGCCCGGGCGCAGCACGTGCGTGGCGAAGAGGCCGAGCACGAGCGCGAAGGTCGAGACGATTTCGAAGTACAGCAGCGCCTTGCCGCCCACGCGCCCAACCTTCTTCATGTCTTCCATGCCGGCGATACCCGTGACCACCGTGCAGAAGATGATCGGCCCGATCACCATCTTGATCAGCTTGATGAAGCCATCGCCGAGCGGCTTCATGTCGACGGCGAGGTTCGGGTAGTAGTGCCCGAGTGCAATACCGATGATGATGGCCACGATCACCTGGACGTACAGCACTTTATAGAAAGGTTTCTTCACGATGGTTCCTGCTGGGTGGAGATGAGCTCAAGGCCTGCCACACTGCGCATCACGCGAACGAAGATTCGTTACGCCCGTGCACGGCAATAGGCCGCGACAAGACGACGAATCTAGAAATACCGGGAAGGGAAATCGGACATCGTTGTCTCCTTGCTTTAGTTGTTGGACCGTTGCGGCCGCGTGATCTATTTCGCAAGGTCGATGCCAGCTGAGTGACGCGCCTATGTATTTGATTTATGTAGTGTTTTTATATCAGCGATACGCATGCCGTCCGGGATTCCGGAAATCCGGACGGACGCCGTCGGGGAATCCGGAATTCATTGAAGCGATGTCTCCGGGAAAACCCCGACGGGCTTGAGCATACGTGCCCGGCGGGTGCGCGGCTGCATTTGGCATATCGACGACGCTCGGCGCACTGCGCCGGCTCCATCGACTGCTGCATTTCATGGACGCATGGCCAGCATGTCGTGCGGCAACAGGTCGAGGCGATCCGTGCAGATCATATCGACGCCCCATTGCGCAAGCAGTTGCGCACGCGCCGGAGCGTTCACCGTGTAGGCCAGCACGCGCAGCCCCGCGGCACGGATTTGCGCTACCAGCGGCTCGCTCAAATACCGGTGGCTCGCGTGCAACGACACGCAGTCCAGTTCGCGCACGATGCGCAACCAGTCCGCCGGCACCTGTTCGAACAGCATGCCGCGAGGCAGCGACGGCGCGGCGTCGCGCGCCGCGGTCAGCGCGTCGAACGAAAACGATGACAACAGCGGTGGCGTTTGCCCTTGCCACAGTGTCAACGCGCCACCTGCCACCAGCGTCCCGGTGAGTGCGTCGCGACCCGGACACGGCTTGATTTCGATGTTGCCGGCCGTCGCGCGCGCATCGCTGCGCCGCATCCGCGAGAGTCGCGAGGCGCGTGCCGGCGAATTGCGCTGCGCGCCAGGCGCCAGCGTTCAGCGCTCAGAGCGATCTGAACAGCGGGCTTTTCGCCAACGCTTGCGCTCCATCCGCACTGGTCAGGAATTTCTCCGTATAGATGTCGCGCTCGAACAGTTGCCCTTGCATCAGCGTTCTGATGGACGCTTCGATCATCACCGGCGGCCCGCATAGATACGCTTTGTGGCCGCGGAAGTCGTTGGCGAAGTGAGCTTTCGCGGCTTCGTGAACGAAGCCGCGAAAGCCATCCCACGTCGAATCTTCAGCCTCGCTGGAAAGCGCGGGGACGTACGTGAAGTTTGCGTGCCGCGCGGTCAACTCGACGAAAAATTCGTGGTAGTAAAGTTCGGCCCGATCGCGCGCGCCATACACCAGAGTGATCGGCCGCCCATCGCCCTGCTCCAGCAAATCCAGCAGCATCGACCTGGGGCTCGAAAGCCCCGATCCGCCTGCAATCAGGATCACGGGCTTCGCGTCCGACGCCCGCACGAAGAATCGGCCGAACGGACCGCTGAAGCGAATCTTGTCGCCGGGCTTCAACCCTTCGTGCAGGTAGCCGGTGCCTTTTCCGCCCGGCACGCGTCGGACATTCAGTTCGATCAGCTTCGACGAACCGGGATGGCTGGCGAGCGAAAACGCGCGCGGCATGTCTTCGCCGGGAATATGGACGTTCACATACTGACCGGCCTGAAACTCGATACCCTCGTCAGCGAGTTCGATAAAGATGCCCTTGATCGTCGGCGTCAGGTCGACGCTCTCCTTCACGCGGCCGCTGTGGTCCTTGACCGGGAAGTGACGCGCATCGACGTCCTCGTCGATATCGGCCTCGATCGTCAGATCGGATTGCGCCGTCGCGCAGCAGGCAAGGCACTTGCGTTCGTCGCGCTCGAAGTCCATCAGCGCGAACGGCGACGCGTTGCCGTGCTCGACCTCGCCGTCGGTGACCTGCACCTTGCAGGTCGCGCACAGGCCGTGACAGCACGCGTGCGGCAGCCACACGCCGGCTCGAAGACAAGCGTCGAGGATGGTCTGGTCATCGTCGATTTCAATCGTGTGCCCAAGCGGCTCGATGGTTAGCTGATAGCTCATTGCAGCGTCTCCTTGATTCGTGATTGCATGAGCCGTGGCTTCAGCTGCATGAGCTGTTGATGCCGGACAGACCGGGCGTGCGAAAGCGGATCACCGCCTTGTGCTGCAAGCCGTTTTCTCCGAGCGTCCGGTTGAACTCGGGCGTGAAGCGCTCGTTGGAGCGAAACCATTCGATCTCGCCGATGTCGACCTTGTCCCAGTCGGGATGCGACGAATAGATCCCTGGAATGACCTCGTTCGCGAGCGTGGCGAAGGTCATCTCCGGCGCGACTGGAATGCAGTGCGGCGCACAGAACATCAGATGATCTTCCCAGCCGATAAACAGCAGGCGGCTGCCGTGAAAGTTTTCTTCACGGTCTTTCACTTCGCCCTTGTAGCCTTCATTGAGTGCAATAACTGACATAACTTGTCTCCTGCGGGATTCGATTGACGTGCGCTTCTCACGCTCAGGCGGTTTTTTCGGCTTGCGCGGTTTCGCGCGTCTCTTCACCTGCGTGACTGGGCCTGCCGGTCCAGCGCAGCCAGTTCCTCCTGTCCGGCGAATCCTCGAATTCGTGACCGTCTTCGCCCGCGTTGATGTGGTAGTAACGCAGCACTTCGGCGAGCGGATCGAAGTCGGCGGCCGTGGGGTCGGCGTCTTTCTCGAAACAGTTGCCCTGGAAAATCTGGTGCACGGGCAACCACGCTTGCACGTACTTCTCCGGCTCGTTGTCGAAGATGTCCTTGCAGCCGTCCGAGCAGAAGTGATACTTGTTGCCGAGGTAGTCGCTTTCGCGATAGCAAATTTTGGTCGGATCGTCGGGCTCGGTGAATGCCATCGGTATCTGGCAGATCTGGCAGAGCATCGGCAACGTGTTGTTGTAGAAGCGCTTGCCTTGCTGCTGCTGTTCGCGCCAATACTCGAGACGTGGCCGATAAAGTTTGTCGAAAGTCGCCGGATACTTTTCGGCCAGCCAGGTCATTTCGTCATCGGACGGAATCCACGTGTGCATCGCCGCTGCGTGCGTGTAGTTGTAGAAGATGCCCCACGCCTCGTGCGAAATGCGGTCCTTCTCTTTCGACGCAACCTCGTGATACTTCGGAATGCGAATGCCGTAGCGTTCGAGATCGTGAAACAACGCGCCGCCGTTTTTCTCGAAGTAGGTTTCCCACGCTTCCTGCCAGGACATGATCCGTTTGGGCAGCATGTAGTCCATCATCATCGCGACCAGCGTCAGCAGGCGATAGCCGCGCCAGAACCATTTGTCGACCCACTTCTGGATGATCGGCACGTTGCCGGGGTCCTGTTCGAGCAGAAACTTCACCACTTCCAATCCCAGTGTCATGTGACGCGATTCGTCGGACTGCGCGGAAAAGCCGAAGGTCACGGTCGCCATGTCGCCGTTGAACGCGGCGCCCGACATGAACGGCATAAACAGCAGGTTGGTCAGCACGTACTCAAACGAGAACGAAATGGCGGTCACGAATTCGAACGGCCCGGCGCTCATCGCGTCCTCGAAATACGACTTCGGCACCGACAGATACCAGACCCGGTCGTGCATGTGCTTGAAGTCGTGAAAGCCGTTGAAGAACTTGTTGTAATGGCTGATCGTGTGGACCTGCGTTTGCGCGTGACGCAGTTCGTCGATCGCCTGCATCTGGCAAGCGATCCGCGCGCCGGCCCCGCGAAAGTTGCGCCCGGCGAGCGCGAAGCCGCGATGCGCCGCGTACTCGAGCGGACTCACGCCGGTCAGGAACAGCTTCAGCGCGTTGATGTAGCGCGGATCGGTGACGTTGAACTGGCCGTTGTTCTGCTGGAATGCGTCGATGATCGCGTACAGCTTGCGTTCTTTCTCGCCCTGATATTTCCAGTAGGCATCCATCGTGAGACGGAACGGATCTTCCCATTTGTCCCAGTCGTGGACCTTGATGCCTTCGAATCTGTCGTACGGAAAGACCTTGTCCATCGGCTGATAGGTGGTCTCCCATCCGAGGCCCCGCGTCAGCATTGCGTAGTTTTCCTTGATGCTCAGTTTTTTCGGCGTCGTGCTAGTGGTGCTCATGGTATGTCTCCCGTTCGCCGCTCAGGCTTTCCATTCAAGAACGAATTCGTCGTCTGTCTCGTCGATGTTGCCGCCCAGCGAGATCAGGTTGAGTTGCAGTTCACGCAGATCGAAGTCGCGGCCGATGCGCGCTTCGATCGATTCACGCCGGATCACCAGGCGGCCAACGGCGTCGATCTTGACCATCGCCGGAAATGCGTTGACGACGGCGTGGGGGTTGTCCGCTTCGATCGCTTCGATGATCGGCCTGGAGTCGTCGTTGGTCTGAAACGCAATGAAGACGGAATCAGCCATGATTCGCCTCCGCAGCGGCTGCGAGCGGCACGCCCTGTTTCGACACACGCGCATCGAACGCTTCGGCGATCTCGCGCAATGCGGACTCGGCTTCGGACTCGCCGAGCGCGGCGGCTGCAAGCGGGTGCAGCGCATCGAGCACTCGGGGACGCCACTTCGCGATCCACTGGACGAGCAGCGTGGCGTTGTCCGCCGATTCCGACGCCGCGGTCTTGAGCGTCGCGTCGACCCAGCGAGTCGACTCGTCGAACCAGAGGCTCGCGAACTCGTTTAGCATGCCGATACCAGCTCCGTACTGTTGCGACAGACGCTGATCGATATGGCGATAGACGAGCGGATACAGCAGACCATCCAGCACGACGTTCTGCGCGACGTAGGTCTCGAACCAGTCCTTCACCACCATCGTGTCCTCGACCACGCGACGCAGGCCCTGCCACATCGGGTCGTTGAGCCAGCGCTCCTTGCCTTCCAGCAACGACGTACCCTGATTGCCGTCGAGCAGCAGACCGAGGCGCGACAGGTATTGCGCAATGCCGAGCCGGTCCATGCTGTGAAACATGGTGGCTTGCGTGATTGCCGTGCCCCATCCATAGCCCGTCACGAAGCAGTTGTTCGTATTGGCCGCCCACTCGACGTGCCGCAGCGGCACCATCAGCGCGGCGATGTGCGCTTTCACGTCGTCCGGAAGGTCGCTCAGCAGGCGTCGTTTGGAAACGAACTCGATGTTCTTCTCCATCGCGTCCTGCTGCCGCGCACGCGTGATCGTGTACGCACCGTAGTAATACTGCCGAGGGTCCTTGAACGCATACCAGTCGTTCATCCTGATCGCGGTGCGGCCCTTGTCGTAGAGCGCGAATTCGGGCTCCCACAACGGGCGGTAGTGAAAGTTGTCCTCGGGCTGCAATTCCAGCGTCGCTTCCTGATATCGCGAAGCGGGCTTGTCAGCGCCGAGCCGTCGCGCGACGTGAGAGAAGGTCTGGCGGATCGGCTGGACCGCCGAGGTTTTGATGTCGATTTGCATAGGGGTGTCTCCTTGGTTTTCTATTCCGGTCAATCAAACAGACCTGGCTTTCCGTAGCGCCATTTCAGTTGTTCGGAGTCGAGTGCTTCGGCTTCCTCTCGACTCAGATGGACCACATGGTTTGCCGTGCAAAAAGAGTCGTAGTCCTGAAACGCCATGACGAGCTCGACGCTGAGCCCCGGGTCGCCGATGGCGAAGTCGAACTCGACAAAGCCATCGTCGCGACATTGCCGGACACGCACGTAGCGCCGGGTGACGTCGAAGGCTCGCAAAGGCGGCTCGATGTAGGGCGGATGCAATGGCATTGCTGTCTCCTGTCGGTCTAATCGGCACATCGGGTTCGGCCGCGCGGTTCACGCCGTGAGCCGCTTCACGTTTTGGTCCCGATGCGGCGTTGGCGCCTCTTTATGCAACCCCTATGCCAACGACCCGTTCAAGCGCGGCGGATGCAGCGCATCACCACGCGTAAGCCCTTGCGAATCAACACAAAAAATCATTGGCAGCAATCCGGCGACGAACCAGCCGCGCACCATCGAATCCGTGACGCTCGATCAAATGAGCGAAATCAGGCGCGCCCGGGTCATAGCGACCCGATCAAATCGATATCCGGGAACACCCGATGTCGGCTGGCACGCGATTCGCGGTGCGCCGGGTTGCGGAGCGTTGCATACTGATGGGCAATGCCGGTCGATGGAACTTGAAGAAACGTGGTGGAGACGAATCCTGATGGTCACTCGAGAAAAAGCGCAGCCGGCGGCTAGCGAACGCATGTCGCTGGTCTCGCCCAAGGGCGGCTGCGTGGACAGCCTTCGATATCCGGACATCGCGGACCTCATGTCGCGGCTGCATTTCGCGCCGGGCGACGGGCGCATCTGGCTGGACGATCAACGCATGCTGCTGGTTCACACCGGCTCGGTGGGCGTGATGCGGCGCGAGCTGATCGAGAGTCTGGGCATCGATGCCGCGCGCGGCCTCCTCACGCGGATGGGCTACAACTCCGGCGCGCGCGATGCGGAACTGGCGCGTAAGGTCCGCCCCGATAGCACGATCACCGAAATGTTCGCAGTGGGTCCGCAACTGCACATGCTGGAAGGCATGACCTTCGTCGAACCGGTGCGGCTTGAAATCGATGTCGAGAAAGGCGAGTACTACGGCGAATTCATCTGGAAGAATTGCGCTGAGGACGAAGAGCACATCCGCATTTATGGTATCGGCGCCGAGCCTGTGTGCTGGACGCAGATCGGTTATGCGTCCGGCTATACCAGTGTCTTCATGGGACGGCCGATTCTTTATCGCGAAGTCGAGTGCCGCGCGCTGGGGCAAGCGCAATGCAGGATCGTCGGCAAGCCGGTCGAAGAATGGGGTGAAGAAGCGGCGGACGACCTGCGGTTCATGCAGGCGCAGTCGTTCACGCAAGGACTGTCCGCGGGGGCGGTCAAACGCGAGCAGAGCGTGGCCGTTCTCGGCGACGTGAGCGCGCAAACGCCGACGGCTTTCGGCGACGCCAATATGGTCGGCGCGTCGCCCGGGTTCAATGCGGTGTGCCACATGATCCGGCGCGTGGCGAGCACGCGCGCGACGGTCCTGTTTCTTGGCGAGAGCGGCGTGGGCAAGGAAGTATGCGCGCGCACGCTACATCGGATCAGCGCGTGCAGCAACGGTCCGTTCATCGCGGTCAACTGTGCAGCGATTCCGGAAGCGCTGGTCGAGTCGGAATTGTTCGGCGTTGAACGGGGCGGCTTCACCGATGCCAAACAAAGCCGGCCCGGCCGGTTCGAACGCGCGAACGGCGGCACGCTGTTTCTGGATGAGATCGGCATTCTCAGTCTGACGGCGCAGGGCAAATTACTGCGCGCGCTGCAGGAAGGCGAAATCGAAAGAGTCGGCGATACGCAGACACGCCGCGTCAACGTGCGGGTTGTCGCGGCAACCAACCTGGACCTGAAGGACGAAATCCGCGCGGGCCGCTTCCGCGAGGACTTGTACTTCCGTCTGAACGTGTTCCCGATCCGCGTGCCTTCGTTGCGCGAACGGCGCGAGGATCTGCCGGTGCTGCTCAACCACATGCTGCACAAGTATCGCGAACTACATCAGCGCGACGTAACCGGCTTTACCGGGCGTGCCATCGACGCGATGCTGAACTACGGCTGGCCCGGCAATATTCGCGAGATGGAAAACCTCGTCGAGCGCGGCGTGATTCTCGCGCCGGATGGTGGCGCAATCGATATCAGCCATCTTTTCACAAGCGGCGAAACGATCGACGCGGAGATGTTCGGCCTTGGCACCAACGGCGCGTTGACGCCGACAGGTTCCTTGCTGGACCAGGCAGCCGCCACGCCCGACGCGGAAATCGAGCGCGTCGCCAGAAAGGTGAACAGTCTGCTGATGGGGATCAGCGGCGATATCGAACCGACCTCGCTCGACGATATTGAAACCGCTCTGCTCAAAGGCGCCGTGCAGCGCGCGCAAGGCAATCTGTCGGCTGCGGCGCGCACGTTGGGGATTACGCGGCCCCAGCTTGTCTATCGGCTCAAGAGCCGAGGTCTGCGGGTGTAGGTCATCGCGAGGGGCGGCCGGTTCGGCCGCCATCCGTCGCGCTGCGTGGCAGTGTACAGCGCTCACCCACGCATCGCGATTGCGCCTACGATGCCACCCGCGTCCGCAGCCTGCCTGCACCGAGTTCAGGTAGAAGAAGTGTGCTCACCACGCCGATCAACAGGCTGAACAGCACGTAGTACAACGGCGCGGCATTGCTGCCCGTCACCTTGACGAGCCACGTGTTGATGAACGGCGCGAGCCCGCCGAACAGCAGCACGGCCAGGTTGTACGTCAGCGCCGCTCCTGTCGAGCGCACGCCCACCGGAAATACTTCCGTCAATACGATAGGCACGGGCGCCCAGATAAAGCTCATGAAGAACGAGACGCCCACTTGCAACATCAGCAGCGACTGGAACGAAGGCGCAGCGATGAAGTGGTGGAAGAAGAACCACGCAGCGACGCCGTAGCCGAGCATGCCCGGCAGCAGCACCGCCTTGCGTCCGTAGCGGTCGGACAGATAACCCGCCAGCGGACAGCACAGCAGGATCACCGCCGTGCCGAGAAAGGTCGCGAGATTGGCGTCCGCCGCCGCGATGCCGAGCCGCTGCTTCGCGAAGATCGGCAGGAAGAACACGAATACGTACGCGGAGACCGTGCCCACCACGCAAATGCCGGTGCTGGAGATCATCTCGCGCGGATACTTTCGCACGAGGTCGCGCAGCGGCGTGCGCGTGGCCTTCTCTGTCGAGGTGGTCGCGGTGCGGCGATAAGCGAGAAACTCCGGCGATTCGTCGACCTTCGAACGGATGATCCACCCTACCGGTCCGATCAGGATGCCGACGAGAAACGGCAGGCGCCAGCCCCAGCTTTCCAGTTGGGCTGCGTCAAGCCGCGTGGTGAGCAGATACGCCACCGCCGCCCCCAGCGAAAACGCGAGCGCCTGCGAACACATCTGGAAGCTGCCGAAGAATCCACGGCGATGAGCCGGCGCGAATTCCACCAACATGGTGGTCGCGCCGCTGAACTCGCCGCCGGCTGAAATGCCCTGAATCATCCGCGCCAACACCATCAGGATCGGAGCAGCGACGCCGATTGCGGCATATGTCGGCAGCAAGCCGATCATGCCGGTGCCGACCGCCATCAACGCGATCGTGACCGACAGCGCCTTCTTGCGCCCTACCCGGTCTCCATACAAGCCCAACAGCACGCCTCCGAGCGGACGCACGGCAAACCCGATGCCGAAGGTCGCCAGCGTCAGCATCAGGGAGGCGAGCGGGTTGTCGGCCGGGAAATACAGCCGCGCGATGGTCGCCGCAAATAGCCCGTAGATGGCGAAGTCGAACCACTCGAACGCATTGCCGAGAATGGAGGCAATCACCACCTTTCTGACCATCGCCGGCGACGGCATGGGGTTTGCGGATATTCCTGTTCTCCTTGATGGGGTGATTGGCGCGCGGGTCTAACCCAACAGACGCCGCACGATTTCGATGAACACCGCCGCGCCAGCCGGCGCGGTGTCGTCGTCGAAATCGAATTCCGGGTGATGGCAGGTCAAACCGTCGTGGCCCAGGAAGAAGTACGAGCCCGGGCGCTGCTGCAACATGAACGCGAAGTCTTCGGATGCCATCAGCGGCGCCACGTTTGGGATCACGTTGTCGACGCCGAGCACGTGTTCCGCGGCGGCCCGCACCACTTCGGTCTGCTCGGGCGTGTTGACGGTGGGGGGTGAACTTTGCAGATGCTCGAATTCCACCGTGCATCCGTACATGCGCGCGGCACCCTCGCAAATGTCGCGTAGGCGCTTCAACGTCAGCTCCTGCGCGGCGACCGATAGCGTGCGCACGGTCCCTTCCAGCACCGCCGTGTCCGCAATCACGTTGATCGCGGTACCCGCGTTGAACTTGCAGACGCTGACGACGGCCGTATCCAGTGGATCGATATTGCGACTCACGATGCTCTGAATCGATTGCACGATGGCCGCGCCGATCATTAGCGGATCGACCGACCGATGCGGCATCGCGGCGTGGCTGCCGACACCTTGTATATTGATCCTGAAGAGATCGCAGGCCGACAAGATCGCCCCGCTACGCACGCCGACCTTGCCCGCTGGCAGCGCGTTGTTGTTGTGCAGTGCGTAGATTTCGTCGCAATGAAACCGCTCAAACAGGCCGTCGCGGATCATCTCTGAGCCGCCGCGCAAAGTTTCTTCGGCGGGCTGGAAGATCAGATGGACAGTGCCGCGAAACGCGCGATGCGCCGACAGGTGCTTTGCGACGCCCAGCAGAATGGCCGTGTGGCCGTCGTGACCGCAGCCGTGGAAGATGTTGTCGTGCGTCGAACGGTACGCCACGGAGCCCTTCTCCTGCATCGGCAGCGCATCCATGTCCGCGCGCAGCCCGATCGACGGACCCGCCCCCAGCGTACCGCGAATCGTGCCGACCACACCCGTTCCGCCGACCCCGGTCTGGACCTCGACGTCCCAGCTGGTCAGCAGGTTGGCAACCATTTCGGCGGTGCGATGCTCGTGAAAGCCAAGCTCCGGATGCCGGTGAATATTGCGCCGCCACGTCCGCATCGATTCAGCGAGCGCACCCCACTCCACATTTGTCTGCATGCCTGCATCCCTTGAAACATGATGTACGTAGCTTCCCGCCCTCACCGTAGCGGGGCGAAACCCGTTTCACAAAGATACTTTAATAGTTGAAAGTTTCAACTAGTGCTTTTACGTACAGATCGGTGCGACAACGAAGGTTCGTCTATCATCGGGATTGATGAGGGCGCCAGCACGTGCGGCGCCCCAGACGCTCCCACTCACCCCGAACCGGATAACCCGAAGCGGTATGCCATCTGCCAAACCGAAAACCAGCGCCGTTGCCCAAGACCTGAAATTTGCGCAATACCTCACGTTCAAACTGGACCTGATCAAGACCGAAATGATCAGCCGGGCCAATGCGGTGTACAAACCGGCGTGCGGTTTCGACGTGCGCTCACTGCGCGTGCTGCGGATCATCTGCGACGAACCGGGCATCACGGCGACGGCCGTGAGGGAGCAGACGTTGATTGAAAAGACGCTGCTGTCCAAGGTGATGGCTGACCTGATCGAGCGCAAGCAGGTGCGGCGGACCATCCATCCGGACGATGCGCGCCATTTACAGCTATGGCCGACTGCCGCCGGCAAGCGCACGCGCGCGGCCAGCGACGAACTGGGGCGGGAGCTGGAAGCGGAACTGTTGTCAGTACTCAGCGACGACGAGCACGCGGCGCTCGACCAGATCGTCGACAAGCTTGTCGGAGCGTTTCGCGCTTCGGCTCAACGCGAAGGCGCAAAATCCGCCGACTGACGGATTCGCGACGAGATGGATTCGGCTGGCGCACGCCGAGCAGAGACGCCGAGCCCATAAAAAAAGCCCGCAACACGTGCGGGCTTCCTTGACACCTGTAGCAACGAGCTAAACCCTTCAGACCACACCCGCTCCATGCGCCTGCAAATCGGCGTGGTAGCTCGAACGGACCATCGCGCCCACTGCCGCGTGCGTGAAGCCCATCTTGTACGCTTCTTCCTCGTACATTTTGAAGGTGTCCGGATGCACGTACGAGCGCACCGGCAGATGGTGTTCCGACGGCTGCAGATACTGGCCGATCGTCAGCATGTCCACGTTGTGCTCGCGCAGATCGCGCATCACTTGCAGGATTTCTTCTTCGGTTTCGCCGAGACCGACCATCAGGCCCGACTTGGTGGCGACATCCGGATGCAGCGCCTTGAAGTCCTTCAGCAGCTTCAGCGAATGCGCGTAGTCCGAACCCGGACGCGCTTCCTTGTACAGTCGCGGCACCGTTTCGAGGTTGTGGTTCATCACATCGGGCGGCGCGGCGTTCAGAATGCCGATCGCGCGATCCAGACGGCCCCGGAAATCCGGCGTCAGAATTTCAATGCGCGTTTCCGGCGACAGCTCACGCGTCTGACGAATGCACTCGACGAAGTGCGCGGCGCCGCCGTCACGCAGATCGTCGCGGTCGACGCTGGTGATCACCACGTACTTCAGCTTCAGCGCGGCGATGGTGCGCGCGAGGTTGCCCGGTTCTTCCAGGTCGAGCGGATCGGGACGGCCGTGGCCGACGTCACAGAACGGACAGCGGCGCGTGCACTTGTCGCCCATGATCATGAAGGTCGCGGTGCCCTTGCCGAAGCATTCACCGATGTTCGGGCAACTCGCTTCTTCGCACACCGTGTGCAGATTGTGCTCGCGCAGAATCTGCTTGATTTCGTAGAAGCGGGAATTGCCGGTTGCCGCTTTGACGCGAATCCAGTCCGGTTTCTTCAGCTTTTCGATCGGGACGATCTTGATCGGGATGCGGGCGGTTTTGGCTTGCGCCTTCTGCTTCGCGGTGGCGTCGTACGCCGGCACGCCTTCGGGCGCGGGAGAAGCTGCGAGGTTCGCGGTAACGTCAGTCATTCGTTCGGGTCCAGTCAGGCGGTGAGCGCACCGGCCTGTGATTGGGCGACGGCCGCGGGACTGCCGTCGAGGTTTGCGGTGAGGCGTGCTGCCAGGGTGCGGGCCACGTCGTCCCAGCCGGCGGCGACGCCGAGCGTTGCCATGTCGACCGTTTCGAGCCCCGCGTAGCCGCATGGATTGATGGCCAGAAACGGCCGCAAGTCCATCTTCACGTTCAGGCTTACGCCGTGATAGCTGCAGCCGTTGCGGATCTTCAAACCCAGCGCCGCTATCTTGGCGCCGGCGTGGAGCCCGGCGTCCGGCCCGGGCGCCACGTAGATGCCGGGGGCGCCCGCCTTGCGTTCTCCGGCGAGATTATACGCCGCCAGGGTCTCGATCACGGCCTGCTCGATCCGCGTGACCATCTCGCGCACCATGAGCTTGCGGCGGCGCAAATCGAGCAGCAGGTAGGCCACCACCTGCCCGGGCCCGTGATACGTGATCTGGCCGCCCCGGTCGACCTTGACCAGCGGGATGCCGCTGTCGGCGGCCAGCAGGTGGGCCGGATCGCCGGCCTGGCCTAGCGTGAAGACCGGAGGGTGTTCGACCAGCCAGATTTCGTCGGGGGTGTCGGCGGTGCGGGCGTCGGTGAACGCGCGCATTGCTTCGAAACTGACTTCGTAGGGTTCGCTGCCGCGCCAGCGCAGCGTAAGCGGCGCCGTGGCGGGCAAGGGAGACGGGGAAACCGGGGTGGCGCACATGATCCCGGCAGTTTACCGAAATCTGGGCATCCGCGCCGGACGTGAGTGCATCGAGGGTGCCAGGCGGCGACGGTGGGGTCGCCGCCCGGGTTGATTAGTGTGCGGATCGGCGGCGTTCGTGGCTGGGTCGACGCACGGGCGCGCCGCTCATGGCGGCACGGCCGCGCCGTCTCACCGAACCCGCGGGCCGCCGCCAGCCCTCCTCAAACCGTGCGCCAGCCGCCTCGCATGCGCATCAGCAGCCGTTCGCCGATCCGCGCGAGCCAGTTCAGCGCGCGCTCGTCGCAACGCGTCGGCACGGAAAACGCGACTTTCGCGTGCGTGGTGCCCTCGGCGCTCAGCCAGAGCCGCTCGCCGCGCCGCAGCCGCAGCGTGTGGCCGGGCTGCAGCCAGTAGTCCTCGGTGTCGTCGCTGCGCGTGACCCAGATCGCCCCGCCGTGAACGACCAGCTTGGTGCTGCGGGCGACCTTCATCGGCAGCGTTTCGCCGTTACGGATTTCGAACGCGATGCTAGAGGAAATTTCTCGCATAATGCCCTCGTCAAAAGTCGTTTCATGGCTACAATCGTAGGCGTAGCAAGGGTTTACGCAAAACGATCAATTTTCACCTCTATGTGAGAAATATTGCGATGGACCTCCGTCAACTCCCCGCGCTGAACGCGATCAAGGCATTCGAGGCCGCCGCCCGCCACGAGAGCTTCTCGCGCGCCGCCGACGAGCTGTTCGTCACCCACGGCGCGGTCAGCCACCAGATTCGCGCGCTGGAGGCCGAACTGGGCGTCTCGCTGTTTGCGCGCGACGGCAAACGCGTGCGGCTCACCGAAACTGGCCGGCGCTACGCCACGCAAGTGCGCAGCGCGCTGATGGCGCTCGCCGACGCCACCCGCGAAATCCGCGCCGGCGATCGCGAGCGGCGCCTCGTGGTGTCGATGCTGTCGTCGTTCGCCGCGCGCTGGGTGACGCCGCGCATCGGCAGCTTTATCGAGGCGCATCCGCAATGGGATCTCGAACTGCTGTCCACCAATGCGCTAACGGACTTCGCGCGCGACGACGTCGACGTGGCGATCCGTTTCGGCTTCGGCAAATATTCGGGGCTGCACGCTGAGCTGTTGCTGGAGGAGATTTTCTTTCCGGCCTGCGCGCCGAATTTCAACGGCGGCAAGCTGCCGAAAACGCCGGCGGATCTCGCCCAGGTCCCGCTACTGCGTTCCGACGACGAACTCTGGCGCCCGTGGTTCGACGCCGCCGGACTCAGCGCCTGGCCGGAGCCGAAGCGCGGCGTGCTGTACCAGGATTCGTCGAATCTGCTGCAGGCCGCGATCGACGGTCAGGGGATCGCGCTCACGCGCCGCTCGCTGGCGATGCACGAGATCGCCGCGGGCCGCCTCGTACGGCTATTCGATGTGGCTTGCCCGAGCCCATGGCAGTACTACTTCATCTGCCCGCCGCAAATGCTGGAAACCGCCCGGGTCAAGGCGTTCCGCGACTGGGTGTTCGACGAGGTGGGGAGGTTCAAGCAGTTGTTCGACCGGGCTTGCGAGGCGGGGCCCGCTGCATGTGCCGGTCTGGCGGCGGACGCGTTGCGCGTCGCGCCGTGACACGAAGTAGCGCGCGCTGCGTTAAAGCACCACTTTGACCATCGGATGGCCGGTCAGCGCGCGATAGATATCGTCGAGATGCTCGCGGCTCGTAGCGCGCACCGTGACCGTCAGGCCCGTGTAGTTGCCGCCGCTGGACGGCCGCGTCTCGACGCGCGACGCGTCGACTTCGCCGTCGAACTGGCGCACCACGGTAATGATGGTTTCGGCGAACTCGGGGTGCGATTTGCCCATGATCTTGATCGGGAAATCGCAGGGGAAATCAAACAGTGAGTCGTTCGCGGGATTCATTCTCTACTCCTTGCTGCGCTTGTTGCGCGCGTTGCGCTTCCTTGGCCTTGGCTCGCTGATACGCCGCATACAGCGCAGCAAAGACCGCACCCGGCTTGCCCTCGCCGACCGGCTGGCCGTCGAGCCTGGTGACCGGCAGCACCTCCTTGGTGGCCGAACTGACGATGATCTCGTCGGCCGCGCGCAACTCGGCTTCGCTGATCTCACGCGCTTCGAAGCGGATCCCGCATTCGCCCGTCAGCTCTTCGATCAGACCGTAGCGAATCCCTTCGAGAATCTTGTGGCTGCGCGGCGGCGCCGACAACACGCCGTCCTTCACCATCCACACATTCGACGACGAGCCTTCGGTCAGCACGCCGTCGCGAAACTGGATCGTCTCGAACGCGTCGTTTTCGGCCGCGTATTGCGCCATCAGCACGTTGCCCAGCAGCGACACCGACTTGATGTCGCAATTGAGCCAGCGGCGATCCTCGGCGCTCACGCAGGGCACGCCTTGCGCGCGCTGCGCGGCGTCGGGCAGATGCAGCGGCGTGACCATCACGAACACGGTCGGCTGGATGCCGGCCGGAAACGCGTGGCCGCGCTTCGCGACGCCGCGCGTTACCTGAATATAGGCAATCGCGTCCTGGTCTGCCGGCAAGCCGCCGTCCGCCTCGTTGGCGGCGACCACGCGCTCGATCAGCTTACGCCAGCCGGCGTCGTCGAACGGATTGGCGATGCCGATCTTGCCGACCGATCGCGCGAGCCGCGCGAGGTGCTGCGGGAACCGAAACGCGGTGCGGCCGTCCTGATGCTCGAACAGCGGCGCGTACAGCGGCGCGACTTCGTAAATGCCGTCGCCGAAAATAAAGCCGCGGTCGAGAACCGGCACGCGCGCTTCGGACAACGGCACCAGCTCGCCATTCAGATAAACGATCGGGTCCAACGAAACAGCGGAAATAGCGGTCATTGCGAACGGACTCTTACTTCTTCTTGTTGAACATCAGCATCAGCGAATCCCACACACGACCCACCACGCCGGCTTGCGGCACGGCCTGCAAAGCGACCACCGGGAATTGCGCGAGCACCTTGCCGTCGGCCACCAGCTTCGCGGTGCCGACCTGCTGACCATTCGCGATCGGCGCGATCAGCGGATCGATCTGCTCGATCTGCGGCTTCACCTTGTCACCCATGCCCTTCGGCACGGTCATGTACTGGTCGCCCTTCACGCCGATCTGCACGCTGTCCTGCGCACCCTTGTAGACGCGCGGCGTGCCGACCACCTGATTCGCCTTGTACAGCCGCACCGTGTCATACGCGGTGTAGCCGTAGTTCAGCATCTTCAGGCTGTCCTGCACGCGATCGTGCTCCTTGGTCTCGCCCATCATCACCGCGACGAGACGGCGCGACGCGTCGTTCGTGCCCGGCAGCGAACGCTTGGCGCTCGCGATCAGGCAGTAGCCCGCCGCCTGCGTGTGGCCGGTCTTCAGGCCGTCCACGGTCGGGTCGATCCACAGCAGCCGATTGCGGTTCGGCTGCTTGATCTTGTTGTACGTGAAATCCTTGACCGAGAAGATGTTGTAGTAGTCCGGGAAGTCGCGAATCAGGCGCGCCGACAGCACCGCGAGGTCGCCCGCCGAGGTGTAGTGCTGCGGGTCGGGCATGCCGTTCACGTCGGCGTAATGGGTGTGCGTCATGCCGAGGCGCTGCGCTTCGGTGTTCATCATGTTGACGAACTGCGCTTCGCTGCCGCCGACCAGTTCGGCCAGCGCGATCGCCGCGTCGTTACCCGACTGGACGATCATGCCGTACACCAGATCGTGCACGGTCACCGGCTTGTTCGCTTCGATAAACATGCGCGATTCGTCGGTGCGCACGCGGCGCACCGCTTCGCTCGGCATCACCGTCTGGTCCATGTTGATCTTCTTCGTCTGCAGTGCTTCGAAGACGAGATACGCGGTCATCAGCTTGGTCAGCGAGGCCGGCTCCACGCGCTCGTCGGCATTGCCGGACGCGAGCACCTGGTTGCTGGTGGCGTCGACGAGCACCCACGAGCGCGCGTTCACCGCCGGCGGCGGCACTTGCGCGAACGCGCTGCTGGCGGCGAGGGTCGCCGGCAACACGATGCCGAGGGTGACGGCGCGGCTAAGCTTGACGGGAACGAAAGAAACAACTGACGGGAATGACGTGCGGCCGGTGGTGGAGAAACGCATAGGGTCGATTCGTGCGGAAAAATACTTCGCGCGCAGGGCGCATAGTTTGGAAGAGCCGGTCAGCGGGCGTCTGGCCGTAAAACGGCGCGGCGCCCATTGGACTTCCGGCGACGCGATCGGTTCACGCAGCACGCCCCGCACCGGCGCCGCTGCGCGCGAAAAGCACGCTACGCGTCGCGCGAACTGCCGGCTGGGCGGCGCTGCGCCCAAAAAAGAGCGCTCATTATACGCGCGCTATTCCGCCAATCTTGCGCAACGGACGGCGATTAATTTGAGATTTCGCGTACCTGTACCCCGGAAAACGCGCGCGGCACCCGGCTCATCGCCAAGCGTCGACGATGATCCGCTTCAGCACGTGCAGCTTGCGATGCAGAAAATGTTCCGCCCCCGGAATCACGACCACCGGCAATTCCTGCGGACGCGCCCAGTCGTAAACGGATTGAATGGGAACCGTCTCGTCGATTTCGCCGTGGATCACGAGCGTGTTTTCCGGCACGGGCGCGACGTCCCAACGACTCGCCGCGGTGCCGACCAGCACCATTCGCTCGATCTCCTGACCTTCCTCGCGCAGCTGCGCAGCCACATGCGACAGCACGAACGTGCCGAACGAAAAGCCCGCGAGCACGAGCGGCAGATCGCGCTGCCCGGCTTCGGCGCGCATGTGATCCAGCACCGCGCGCAGATCGTCGCGCTCGCCGATGCCCGCATCATGCTCGCCTTGCGTTTGCCCGACGCCGCGAAAATTCGAGCGATACGTGACGTAGTTCAACTGCACGAGCGTGCGCGCGAGCGTCTGCGCGACCTTGTTGTCCATCGTGCCGCCGAACAGCGGATGCGGATGCGCGACCAGCGCGATGCCGCGCGGCGCGGCGCCGTTCTCGCGCATCTCGTCGGGCAGATCCAGCGCGACCTCGATCTTGCCGACCGGGCCGTCGATCAGATATTTCTTCGTGTGTACGTTCATGGCAATGCTTATTGATCGATTTTCAGACGCTCGACTATCTTCCCGTTCGCGAGGTGCGAGTCGACGATCTCGTCGATGTCGCTCTCGTCGACATACGTGTACCAGACGCCTTCCGGATACACGACGACCGTCGGGCCAAGCTCGCAGCGATCGAGACAGCCTGCCTTGTTGATGCGCACCTGGCCGGGGCCGGCAAGGCCGAGTTTCTTCACGCGCTTTTTCGCGTACTCCTGCATCTCCTGCGCGTTGCAGTTCGCGCAGCTCGGGCGCTCGGCGCCGGGGTCGCGTTGATTCAGGCAGAAGAAGACGTGGTACTTGTAGAAGGAGTCCATGATGTCCGGGGGCGAGACTGTAAGGGAGGGCAATGGCGCTGTCAGCGCGCCTCTTGTGCGGACGATTATAGCGAGCGAGGCTGATGACCGCCGACGCGGGCCATGCGCGCGGCGGCGCACACGTAGGCTTCATGCGCGCTTCAAACGCGCGTCACACACGCCTCACGCACATCTCACACGCGCTTCGTGCGCCGCCCGAGCCACGCCTGTTCGACGACAAACGCCAGCCACACGAGCGCCGCGTACGGCCAGATCCACGCGAGCCAGCGCGCCAACCCGTTGAAGTGCAGATACCGCCCTTGCCGCCAGTCGGCCAGCACGACATCGAAATACGGATTCACCGGTAGCAGATTGACGAACACCAGCGCGACCACCAACGCCACGCCCGCCAGCGCCGCGCGCGTCCTGCGCGCCAAAGGCAGCGCGACGAGCGCGCAAGCCGTGCCGCACACGAGCCCCGCGAGCGCGCCAGGTGTCGCCCAGTCGAATGCAAGGCCTGACTGCGATTGCAGGAATGTGGCGCCCACCTTCACGCACAAGGTCATGACGATGAACAGCAGCAGCAGACGCACGCGCGGCGCATGGCGGCGCACCGGCAGCGACGCCAGCGCGAGCGCGGCGAACAGGTTGAGCGTGGTGATCACGGCTTCCCACGCGTCGTCGGGCAGCCACGCGGCAGCCAGCGCCGGCCATGCGCCGATGTGCCAGCCCGGCGGCGTCCACGCGAGCAGCGCGTCCTGGGTCGTCGAATCGAAACGCTGCCACAACGCGCGCGGCCAGTTGCCGAGACCGAACAGGAGCGGCGCCGGGTACATCGTCGCGAACGGCCATGCGGCGACGAGGCACGCGAGCGCCGCGCGGTCGCGTTCGAACCACAGCAGCCGCAAGCGCCTCAGCAAGCCGCGATCGAGCAGCGCACCGGTCGCCGGCGACATGATGGCCGCGCCGAGCAGCGCGCCGAGCGTGTTGGCGGCCAGATCGAGGTTGGAAGCGACCCGCGTCGGCAAATAGGTTTGCACCGCCTCCATCGTGCCGGACAGCAGCGCGCCGAGCACGAATGCCGCCGCGACCGCCAGCGGACCACGCCAGCGCGGATAGACCGCGAGCACCACCAGCGCGCCGAACGGCATATAGCCGACCACGTTGGTGACGACGTCGAACGCCGTCAGGTACTGCGGCATGGGATCGAACAGATAGGCGAACGGCGCGAGACCCAGCGAACGCCAGCCCGAAAACGGATACCACGACCCGTAGACGATCAGCGCCGCATACAGCAGCAACGCTTGCCGCGCCAGCACCGACGGACGGCGCAGCCAGGGTCTTTCGCTCATGCAGCGCTCCGTTGCGTGCGCTGCCGGCCGGTCATTGCGCGGCGACCGTCGCCTGCGCGCCAAGCCACACGACGATCTGCGCGACCAGATCGTCGCTGGCCGTGGCGAGCGCGCGCGCACCGCCGATCGCATCGGCCGAACCGGCGGGCGCGCGCGTGCTGAACGTGCGCTGGCCGATTACCTTGCCGCTACGCGTGAGGGTGGCGCGCGCGCTGATCGCCCCGTGGCTTTCCGTCTGGCTGTCGAAAACCTGCTCGAACTCCATCAGATCGACTTTCAGCACCGGCGCGGCCACGCCGTCGGCACCCGTCAGCACGGTGCCGTGCGAACTGAGCACGCCACGCAGACGCTGGGTCAGCAACTGCGACGGCATCATGGTCCAATGGCTGTTCGCATACGACGCCGTTTGCTGCGCGTCGACGTAGCTGAGCCGGTAGATCAGCCGGTCGGACTCGAGCACCGGGGGTGCGGTCACGTCGAGCACCTTCACGGCGGGCAGCGAGCCCGCCGACGCCACCTCGCTCGGCGGCCCGAAATCGTAGCGAATGTCCGAGACCACCGCGGACCTGCCCGCGCAACCCGCAACCAGCACGCCGAACGCGAGCAGCACCGCCGCGGCGGCGCCCGAGGACCACAACCGTTGAATCGAGCGTGACATGAGAACGTTCCTTTCTTCAAACCTTCGGATTCAGCGTGCGGCGCCGGCGGCGGGCCACGCGAAGCCGGCCTCGCCCGGACCGGGCGCCGCAGCCGGCGCGCCGAACAGCACGCTGCGCGGACTGGTGCTGAACGTGTCCGCCGCGCGATCCACCGAGCGGGCCGCCGAACGCACATCCTCCGCGAGCGAGTTGACGCGCGGCAAGGTGTCGTAACCGACCCGCGACGACAACTCCTGCAACGTGCCGTTCATAGCCGTGAGCGCGTCGCCGGCCTGCTGCGCCGCCGTGCCGACCTTGTTCAGGTTGGTCTCCAACGGGCCGTTCGGGCGGTTCAGGCCGGTGATCATCTGGTTGGTCGACGCCAGCGTGCGATTCAGTTGATCGATCGTCGCGGGCAGCTTGGCGGTGGCCGGCGCGATCTGCTGGGTCAGCGTGGCGACGCCGTCGGCGGCTTTCTGCAGGCTCGCCGCCGTGCCCTGCAACTGCGCGGCCATCTCCGGCGACAGCATATTGTTCACGTCGTCGGCGACCTTTTCGAGCTTGCGCAGCAATATGTCGCCGCGCTGCTGCAACTGGTCGAGCAGACCGGGGCGCATCGGCAGCTGCGCCACATTGTGAATCGACGACGGCAGCGGCCGCGGATCGCGCCCGTTGTCATCGAGCTGGATGAAGGCAATCCCCGTCACGCCCTGGAAGCCCAAGCTGCCGAACGTCGAATGGGTGATCGGCGCGCGCGTATCGACGAGGATCCGGACCAGAATCTGGCCCGGATGACTCGGATCAAATTTGATCGACTGCACCTTGCCGACGTCGAGCCCGCGATAGCGCACGGCGGCATCGGCAAAGAGCCCCGTCACGTTGGTGCGCGCGATCAGATCGTAGGGCACCCGCACGGAACGGTCGACGTTGAACAGGAAAGCCGCCGCCGCGATGGCCAGCAGCAGGACGATCGTGAACAGTCCGGCCCAGAAGGCGTGCGATTTGTTTTCCATTGTCAGTGTTCCTGGTTCACAGCGGCAATTCGGACGACGCCGGCACCAGCGCCGCGCGCGGCAGCTTCGCGCGGCGCTCCGGCGGCAGCGCCTGCAACGCGCGGCGCCCACGCAGGCCGAGGAAATATTCGCGGATAAACGGATGATCGACGCCCGCCGCCTCTTCGACCGGCGCGGCGACCAGCACCTTGCGATCGGCCAGCACGGCGACGCGGGTGGACAGCGCGACCATCGTGTCGAGGTCGTGCGTGACCATCACCACGGTCAAACCCAGCGCGCGATGCAACGCGGAGATCAGCTCGACGAATTCATCGGATGCCTCAGGGTCGAGCCCGGCGGTCGGTTCGTCGAGGAACAGCAGTTCGGGTTCGAGCGCAATCGCGCGGGCAATGCCGACGCGCTTGATCATTCCGCCCGACAGCGCCGACGGCATCTTCGACGCATGCTTGCACGGCAGGCCGACCATCTCGAGCTTGAGCATCACGATGTCGCGCATCAGGTCTTCGGGCACCGTGCCGAGTTCGCGCACCGGCTGCGCGATGTTGTCGAACACCGACAGCGACGAGAACAGCGCGCCGCGCTGAAACAGCATGCCGGAGCGGCTGCGCATCAAGAGCGCGGTTTCCGGTGAGATGGTCGCGAGGTCCTCGCCGAACAGCTTGATGGTGCCGGACGACGGCCGCTCCAGGCCGAGAATCTGCCGCACCAGCGTGGTCTTGCCGGAACCCGAGCCGCCGACGATCGACACGATCTCGCCGCGCCGCACGTCCAGGCTCAGATGCTGATGCACGATGTTGCGGCCGTAGCGCTTGGTGATGTCGATCACCTCGATCACCGGCTCGGCGATCGACGGTACGGGTTGGCCGCGCACGGCCTGGGTGAGTGGCGCGATCATCCGAGCCCCACGTTCTGGAAGAGAATCGCGAACACCGCGTCCGCGAGAATCACGATGGTGATCGAGGTCACCACCGAGGTCGTCGTGCCTTCGCCGAGACTCTGCGAGTTGGCCTTGATGCGGAAGCCGAAGTGACAGCCGGCGATCGCGATCAGCATGCCGAACGCGGCGCCCTTGCCGAGGCCGATCCACAGATTCGCGATCGGCACCACGCCCGGCAACGCGCGCGCGAAGTAGCTCATGTCGATGCCGAGCACGATCTTGGCGGCGAGCGCGCCGCCAGTCAGCGCGATGATGTTGGTCCACATCACGAGCAGCGGCATCGCCACGCCGAGCGCGACCACGCGCGGCAGGATCAGACGCAAGCCGTGCGGGATGCCCATCACGCGCATCGCGTCGAGTTCCTCGGTCACGCGCATCACGCCGATCTGCGCGGTGATCGCCGAGCCCGAACGGCCGGCCACCAGAATCGCCGAGAGCACCGGGCCCAGTTCGCGGATCACCGCCAGCCCGAGAATATTGACGATGAACTGGTTGGCGCCGAAGAGCCGCAACTGCTGCGCGGACAGGTAGCTGAGCACGATGCCGATCAGGAACGCGACGAGCGCGGTGATCGGCAGCGCGCGGGCGCCGGCGTTGTAGATGTTCGCCGAGATTTCGGTCCACGGCGTGATTTTCGGCTTGCGCAGGATCGCGAGCAGATCGAGCACGACGCGCCCAAGCATCGCGACGCCGCCGTACAGATGCTCGAAGAACGAGAAGATTGCAAGTCCGAGGCGCGTGAACGGGTCGAACTTGACCACCGGCTCAGCCTTCTCGCGCACCGTGTCGAGCAACGCGATGCGCTCGAAAATGTCGCGCTGCGTATCGTTGAGCGTGGTGTCGGGCGGCATCTTGTGGCCCCACACGCGCCACAGCGCCTGGCCGCCGACGTGATCCATCCTGTCGACCCGCGACAGGTCCCACTGGCCGATACCCTCGGCGCCGGTCAGCGAGCGCAGCAGAGGGATCACATGCCCAGTGTCGCGGTCGCGCGCAAGCGCGAGCGCCGTCCACTGGCCCGAAAGCCGGACGATCTTGCCTTGGCTGCCGGCCGCGACTTCAAGGCCGGGCGGAGTGTCGTAGTTCAAGGATCGCGAGAATCTGGTTATCGGTTTAGGGGCCATTGTAACGAACGCGCGGCGGATAGGCCGTGCTCGAATCCTCATGGAGTTCGCTGTCGCTACAATATGCGCTATGAACGCTTCCAAGACCCCACCCCAGGCCGCGCCCGCGGCTGCAACGGGCGCCGACTGGCGCATCGACCGCGAGCGCGCCGTCGCGCTGTTCGGCGCGCACGCGAATGACTGGCCGATCGAAATCGTCGAGGAAACCGGCTCGACCAACGCCGACCTGATGACGCGCGTGAAGGCGCTGCCCCGTCGAGCCGGCGCGCTGCCGCGGCCGATCGTGCGAGTCGCGTATCTGCAGACCGCCGGCCGGGGCCGCCGGGGCCGTCCGTGGTATGCGGAGCCGGGCAATGCGCTGCTGTTTTCGGTCGCGTGCGTGCTGCCGCGTCCGCTCGAAGGGCTCGCGGGCCTGAGCCTCGCCGTCGGCGTCGCGCTGGTCGACGGACTGCGCTCGCTGCCGGTCGCCGGCCCCGGCCAGATTGCGCTGAAGTGGCCGAACGACGTTCTGCTCGAAGGCGACAAGCTGGCCGGCATCCTGATCGAAACCGCGTGGAGCACCGACGACGCCAGCGGCGTGGTGATCGGCATCGGCACCAATGTGAAGGGCGCCGACGAGCTGGCGGCCAAGGTCGGCGCGCTGAACGCCGGCGTACCGCCGCAAGCGCGCGGCACCGTGCCGACCGCGCTGCAACGGGCGTTGCCCAACGCCAATCTGACCGACACCCTCGCCGCCGAATTGAACGCGCTCGAACCGGCACTGCAACGCTTCGGCGCGGAAGGCTTCGCGCCGTTCCAGGCGCGCTGGAACGCCGTGCATGCTTACGCGGGCCGCGAAGTGGTGCTGCTGGAACAAGGCGAGGAACTGGCGCGCGGCGTAGCGGCGGGCGTCGACGAGCGCGGCCAGCTGCTGCTCGATACCGCGAGCGGCCGCCAGACCGTTGCGAGCGGCGACGTCTCGCTGCGTCTGGCCGACGGTGCCGCATGACGAGCGGCGCGCCTCATCTGCTGATCGACGCGGGCAATAGCCGGATCAAGTGGGCGCTGGTGCGAGCGGACGGCACGCAGCTCGCGGCCGGCGCGCTGGCCCATGTCGCGCACGGCGGCGCCGATCAACCCGACTGGTCGAGCTTGCCGACGCCCGCCGGCGCCTGGTTGTCCAACGTAGCCGGCGAAAGCGTGGCCGCGCGGATTGCGGCGCTGCTCGACGCGCACTGGCCGCAACTGCCGCTCACGACGATCCGCGCCACCGCGCAGCAATGCGGCGTGACCAATCGCTACACCACCCCGCAGGCACTCGGCAGCGACCGCTGGGCCGGCATGATTGGCGCGCACGCGGCGTTTCCCGGCGAACATCTGCTGATCGCGACGTTCGGCACGGCGACCACGCTCGAGGCGTTGCGGGCGGACGGCTGCTTTGTCGGCGGTCTGATCGCGCCTGGCTGGACGCTGATGATGCGCTCGCTCGGCGAGCACACCGCGCAACTGCCGACGCTCGATGCCGCCGCGGCCCGCGGCCTGCTCGATGACGGCAGCGCGCCCGCCGCGTCGCGCCGCGGCCCCTTCTTCGCGACCGATACGCCGCGCTCGCTGTCCGGCGGTTGCACGCTGGCGCAAGCGGGTTTGATCGAGCGGAGCTGGCGCGACTTGCAGGATGAATGGCAGGTGCCGGTGCGGCTGGTGGTCGGCGGCGGCGCTGTGGACGAAGTGGCCAGCGCGCTCAAAGTACCGCATACTCGCCACGATTCGCTCGTGCTGTCCGGCCTGGCGCTGATCGCCGCCGAACACGTACCGCAACACGGCGTCTAAGTCGCGGCCCTGCAGACGACAGCGGCTCACTTTTTTCTCGACGGGGACAACCGACAATGCTTCGCTGGCCGATCGCCATTTTGTTACTCGCCAACATCTTGGCATTTGTCGCGGTGCGTGGCGTTTTCGGCCCACCGCCCACCGCCGGCGGACGCGAGCCCGTTCACCTGAATCGCGAAGTTCACCCGGACTGGTTGAAAGTGCAGGCGGTCACGACTGCGCAAGCGGCCGATCAGCCGGTGGTCGGCGGTCCGGCGCCGGCAGCGCCGATCTCGGCATCCGAATTGCCGCAGTAACGAGGCGGACGCGGACAGGTCCAAGCGGGCCGCGTGGCCCGCACGGCCCCAGGCTTCCCTCTATATGACGACGTGACGACATTACGACGCCACGTCCGCAGCGGCCGCTAATCAGCCTTGCGTGCGCACCTTCTTCAGCAGCGCGGTAGTCGAGCGATCATGCTCGAACGGAATGGCCAGCGCCTTGCCGCCCCAACCGCGCACGATGGCCGACTCGGGCAGCGCGTCCATATCGTAGTCGCCGCCCTTGACCAGCACGTCGGGCCGCAGCGCCGAAATCAACTCGACGGGCGTCTTCTCGCCGAAGCACACCACGTAATCGACACTCTCCAGCGCCGCCAGCAACGCCATCCGGTCGGCTTCGTTGTTGATCGGCCGGTCGTCGCCCTTGCCGAGCATGCGCACCGAAGCATCGCTGTTCACGCCGACGATCAAACAAGCGCCCAAGGCCTTGGCATCGGCGAGATACGTCACATGCCCGCGATGCAGGATATCGAACACGCCGTTGGTGAACACGACCGGCGCGCTCAATGAAGGGCGCAGCTTCGCCAGTGCATCGCGCGTAAGAATCTTGCGTTCGAAAGTAGCAGCCATCACAGAGCGGAGGAAAGAGAAAATGCCGTCACGATACACGGCGTACACTATCAAGCAAAACGGTCCGGCAAGCTCAAGCCTGCCGGACCGTTTTCTGAAACCATCAAAACTTTGCGCGGCGCGGTCGCCGAAGCGGGCCTGAGTTCGCGCACCCAACGCGCGAACTCACCCGCATCAATCGCATCAAGCCGGTTGCTCCGCCGACTTCTGATCCGCCTGCAAGCGCGCAACCACTTCCTTGCGATAACGGTTCAATTCCTGCGCCGTATTGAACGTGCGCTCGAACAGGATCGACAGATTGTGCAGAATGCGCTCGACCACCTTCTTTTCCCAACCGTCGTCGAAACGGATCTGCTCGTCGAGCCAGCGTTCGAGCCACTCCGGGTCCGGCAGGCGCGATTGAATCGTGTCGCGCGGGAACAGCGCCTGATTCACGTGCAGGTTGGTGGGATGCAGCGGCTTTTCCGTGCGGCGCGCCGATGCCATCAGCACACCGATCTTCGCAAACGCAGCACGCGCGATGTCGCCGGTTTGCGCCATCGCTTTCTTCATGTAGCGCAGATACGCGCCGCCATGACGCGCTTCGTCGCGCGAAATGGTTTCGTAGATCTGCTTGATGACCGGCTCCGTGTGCCATTCGGCCGCGCGGCGATACCAGTGATTCAGGCGGATTTCGCCGCAGAAGTGCAGCATCAGCGTTTCGAGCGGCGGTGCCGGATCGAATTCGAAGCGCACCGCGTGCAGTTCTTCTTCGGTCGGGCACAGTTCGGGCTTGAAGCGGCGCAGATATTCCATCAGCACCAGCGAATGCTTCTGTTCTTCGAAGAACCACACGCTCATGAACGCGGAGAAATCGCTGTCGTGATGGTTGTCACGAAGAAACATTTCCGTGGCGGGTAACGCCGACCATTCGGTGATCGCGTTCATCTTGATCGTCGCGGCCTGCTCGTCGGTCAATAGCGATGCATCGAACTTGTCCCAGGGAATGTCTTTCTCCATGTCCCATCGAACGGATTCGAGCGATTTATAAAGTTCCGGATAAAGCATGGTGTTCATAGTCCCACCCCTGTTCTGCGCATACTGTCTGTGTCTGTCACTACTACGTGTAGCAATTTTTGCTCACGACGAACGAAACGCGCCGTCTGTCGGCCAAGCATTCAATTTTACGCGGTAATCGGCTGCCCAGATGCACCGGGCAGCAAAGAAGTCCGGGCGCGTGCGCCAGCGCGGATAACTTTGGATACGTTATGCGCTGGGCGGCCAACCGTGGGTGAGGGATACCCTGTGCCTGAGGTCGAGCCAGTTTGCGATGAAAACCGCACCTTCCAGCCCTGCGCCGGTGATTCCCGGCGTCGAATTAAGCGAGGGCGGCTGGATTGGTTCTTTTCAGCGCACGCCCAAAAGCCAAATTAAGCTTACACAATGATAGCACGCTGACTTGTCCGAACTCGCGTGACGACAGCCGCAAATGCGCTAGTTGATTGACATTTTTCAACAAATTGCACGATTCGCGCAGTGTCGCGGATAAACGGGGGCAAAACCATGACACGCGGCGAATTTATCGTTTAGCGTCGTGCCGGCGCGTGGCTTGCTTCCCGCTGTTCCGCTTTTCGTTCTGTCTTTCGTTCGTGGCGTTAAGTAGACTTTTTCGCGCTTGAACCGCTCGCGCTCGTGCTACCCGCGCGCTTTGCGGCCGCCGGCGCCCGTTTCGCGGCCGGTCGTTTCGTGGCAGCCTTCGTGTCGTCGGTCGACGCAGGCGAGGCGCCAGCCGCTGGACTGCCCGCTGCCGGCGCGCTCTCCGCATCCTGCGCGGCGTCTGTTGCCGCCCTTCCACCCGCCGCGGCCACGGCCACTGCCGGTTGCGTCACAGCGAACTGGGCGATCTGGTTGAACTGGGATTGCAGCAGGTTCCACCATGCGGACGCGTCGAACGCGGGCGTGGCGGGCGTCTCTTCTTCGCCGTTTTCGGCTGAAGCCTCGTTGTCCGCTTGCGGCGCGGCACTTTGCGGCGACGCGGCACTTGGCGCGGCCGGAGCGGCCGGATGCGGCCAGCCGCGCGCCGGCGCGGGACTCGGCGCGGCGGACGCCGCAGCCGGCTGCGCCATCGACGACTGCGCGAACGCGCCGAACGCCCGCAGTGCCGAGAGCGTCGCGCGCTGCACTTCGAGCGCCTGAATCGCGGACTGCAGCATGCTCAGATTGAGCTTCAGCCATTGTTCGACCGCGCGCATGTCGGTGATGCGCTTGTCGAGTTCTTCGATGTTGGTGAGCGGCGCCATCATGTCGGACATCATCGACAGCGACGGCCCGAGGCCGCCGCCAGGTTGCGCACCGGTGAGCGCGGAGCCGAACGGCGAGAGCCGCATCATGCCCCACAGCTGATCGAGCATTTCAGCGGGCGGAAAACCCGGAAAGCCGGGAAAGGGCGGCGTGGAATCAGTCGTGTCGGTCATGCTTGTCGCCTCGCTGCATAGGGGGAAGGAGTGAGCGCGATGCGCGCGCGGGTGAGTCGATCATACCTTGCGGAACACGGCGTCAGGGTCGCTCATCGCCCGCTGCGCCGTTGTCGGCGCCGGTGTTTGCACCATTGCCCGACGCTTGCTGCGGCGGTTCGCGCCACGGGTCGGCCGCGCCGAAATCGGGTGCGCGGCGCTCGCGCAGTGAGTTCACGCCTTCACGCACGTCCGGTCCGGCAAAACCCATGAATTCCAGCGCGAGCGACGTATCGAATGCGGGCCCCGCCGAGCGCAGCCAGTTGTTCAATGCGTACTTGGTCCAGCGGATCGCCGTTTGTGAACCATTGGCGAGCTTGCGCGCGACTTCGAATGCCTTGGGCAGCAGATCGGTTTCATCGACGGCGAGCGACACGAGGCCGATGCGCTCCGCTTCTTCACCACTCACCGGCTCGCACAGCATCAGGTAGTACTTGGCCTTCGCCATCCCGCACAGGAGCGGCCAGACGATCGCCGCGTGATCGCCGGCGGCGACGCCTAGACGCGTATGCCCGTCGATGATCCGCGCACCCTTCGTCGCGATCGAGATATCGGCGAGCAGCCCCGCCACGAGTCCCGCGCCGACCGCCGGACCGTGCATCGCCGAAACGATCGGCTTGCTGCAGTTGATCACGTTGTAGACGAGATCGCGCGCCTCGCGCCACACGCGCGCGCGCACGTCGAAATCGGTCGCCATGTCCTCGACCAGTTGCAGATCGCCGCCCGCCGAAAAGCCCTTGCCCTCGCCGCGAATGATCGCGACCCGTGTGTCGGGATCGCGGTCGATGTCGCGCCAGATCTCGGCGAGTTCGAAGTGCATCCGCGCGTTGGCGGTAGCGAGTCCGCTTTTGTTCGCACCCTCGCCGCTCATCACGACTTCGAGCACGCCATGCGGATGACGATGCAACTGGAGCGACTGGTAGTGCGCGTAATACGCGTCGTTACTGTGTGGTGCGTGAGACATGGTAAGCAATCCGTATGTTGCTGCGGCGGTTGAGTCGGTTGAACCGTGGCCGCGCCGGCAAGCGCATGGGCTGCGAATTCAACGCGGCTGATAAACCCACTTCGCGTTCCTGATTTCGACCATCACGCGCGCCCGTTGATCGAGCCCGAGATGATCGGTGGCGCTCATGTTGACCACGCCGTTGGTGTCCGTGAGTCCATGCGTCGCTTCGAGCGCATCGCGCAGCGCGCGGCGAAATTCCGGCGTGCCCGGCGCGCCCGCCTTCAGCGCGATCGGCACGGCCTGGTTGAGCAGCGCGCCCGCGTCCGAGGTGTACGAGCCGAACGCCGACACGCTGCCCGCTCCGCGCAGCGCCTCGAAGCGCGCGATGTAGTCGAGCGCGAGGCGCTTGGCCGGATGGTCCGCCGGCAATTGCGCGGCGACCAGCACCGGGCTCGCAGGCAGGAAGGTGCCGTTGCAATCGGCGCCGCACACGCGCAGGAAATCGTTATTGCCGACCCCGTGATTGTGATAGATCAGCCCTTTGTAGCCGCGTTCGCGCAGCGTCTTCGGCGGCAGCGCGGCGGGTGTGCCCGCGGCGCCCACCACCACCGCATCGGGATGGGTCGCGAGAATTTTGAGGACCTGGCCGGTCACGCTCGGATCGGTGCGATTGAAGCGCTCGCTCGCCACCATGTCCATATGATGCAGTTGCGCGAACTTCGCGACTTCGGCGTAGAAGGTCTCGCCGAGCGCGTCGGCCTGGCCGATGAACGCGATGGTTTTGACGCCGTGTGTGCTCGCGTGTTCGGCGATCGCCGAGGCCATCATCGCATCGGTCTGCGGCGTCTTGAATACCCAGTGCCGTTTCGCATCGACAGGCTCGATGATCTTCGCCGACGACGCCAGCGAGATCATCGGCGTTTGACCGTCTGCGACCACGTTGATCATCGCCAGCGAATTCGGCGTGATCGACGAACCGATGATCGCATCGACGTGATTCTCGGAGATCAGCTTCTTGGTGTCCTGCACGGCCTGGGTGGTGTCGGAGGCGTCGTCGAGCACGATGTACTCGACTGTCTGGCCGCCGATCTGTTTGGGCAGCAACGCGACCGTGTCGCGTGCGGGAATGCCGAGTGACGCGGCCGGTCCGGTGAGCGACAGCACGAGGCCGATCTTGACCTGGGCGGACGCCATCACGGGCAATGCGCATGCAAGCGCTGCGCACAGCGAGGCGGCGCGACGCGCGAGCCGGCCGCGCGGCTGGCGCGCGCTCGCGTTCACACTCGCGCGCACGTTTCCAGATTCAAGGGATTCCAATCGCGGCATGCTGTCTCCTCACGTCGGTTTTTCGTTTTGATGGACTGCCGGTGCCCGCTCACGCGCTGCTGGGCGCGGATCTCGGGTCTTGCTTTTCAACGGGTCTGATGCGGGTTTTTCCAACACCCAGCGGCCAGCCACCCCGGCCCTGCCGCCGCGCCAGTCAGTGTAGCCGCGCGCCGGGGCGGCGGCATCGGGCGAAACCCTTTCGCCCGTATGAGGTTTGCGTCGAGGTTGGCGCGGATGCGCTCGCAGGTCGCATGCCGCTCTGCACGCGACAAGCCGCCCTCGAACCCAACTTCAATCCTGCGGCGCGATGCCCTGCTCGATCGAACCGAAAATCGACTTGCCCGCTTCATCGAGCATTTCGATCTTCACGACATCGCCATACTTCATGAACTCGGTTTGCGGCGCACCGTGCTCGATGGTTTCGAGGCAGCGCTTCTCGGCGATACAGCAGTAGCCACGCTTCGCGTCCTTGTTCGACACCGTGCCCGAGCCGACGATCGCCCCGGCGCGCAGATTGCGCGTTTTCGCCGCGTGCGCGATCAGTTGGCCGAAGTGAAACACCATGTCGGTGCCGGCATCCGGCTGGCCGACCTTTTTGCCGTTCCAGTGCACGATCATCGGCCGGTGGACGCGGCCTTCGCGCCAGTGCTCGCCCAGTTCGTCGGGCGTGATCGCAACCGGCGCGAACGACGTGGCCGGCTTGCTCTGGAAAAAACCGAAGCCCTTCGCGAGTTCGGCGGGAATCAGATTGCGCAGCGACACGTCGTTGACGAGTGTGATCAGCCGCACGCTTCTGAGCGCCTGGTCGGGCGTGACGCCCATTGCCACGTCGGCGGTAATCACGGCGACTTCCGCCTCGAAGTCGATGCCGAACGCTTCGGATGCGCACACTACATCGTCTTTCGGACCGATGAAGTCGTCGCTGCCGCCCTGGTACATCAGCGGGTCGGTCCAGAATTCCGGCGGCATTTCGGCGCCGCGCGCGCGCCGCACCAGTTCGACATGGTTCACGTACGACGAGCCGTCGGCCCATTGAAACGCGCGCGGCAGCGGCGCCATGCATTCCTTCGCGTCGAAAGAAAAGGTGTTGCGCGCACGGCCCTGATTGAGCGCGTCGTACAGGTCCTGCAGTTGCGGCGCGTAGAAGGCCCAGTCGTCGAGCACGCGCTGCATGGTGGGCGCGATCGCGTCGGCGATGGCCGCGGTGTGCAGGTCGCGGGACACGACGATCAGTTGGCCGTCGCGCGTGCCGTCCTTCAGCGTGGCAAGTTTCATAGAGGAGTGAACACCGTGTTAGTGACGATAGAGGGAATCTATTCTACGATGGTGAATCGGCGTGACCCAAGTGGACGGCGGCGTGTGCGGGTAGAGGCGGGTTGCGCGCGCGGGCTATCAGCCGCGCATTGCCAGACATGATGGCAGGCGCGGGCGCGAGTGTCGCTGCGCGGCTACCCTTGCCAGCCCTGCTTGTTGACCACGCTTGTAAGCCCGCTTGTAAGCCCTACTGTCACGCGCAGCCACTCATTTCTTTCCGTCATTTTTTAAACGCGCTCGATGCGCCCTGCTCATGCCCTCAACTGCCCGCTCCGGCGCGATCCGCCCCCCCGCCGACAACGCCACCGCTGAACCGTTCGACGCCCCCGAAGCCGACGACGAAAGCATCGAGGCTGGCGAAGAGAAACTGCGCTCGGGCATCCAGTCGATCGAAGTCGGTTTCAAACTGCTCGACGTGCTGACCCGCGAACCGCGCGCCATGATGCTGCGCGATCTTGCGCAACGCGCCGGCATGAGTCCGGCGAAAGCGCATCGCTATCTGGTGAGTTTCCTGCGCCTAGGCGTCGTCGCGCAGGACCCGCTGTCGGGCCGCTACGAGCTGGGCGGCTTCGCGTTGCAACTGGGGCTCGCGCGGCTTGCGCGCGTCGATGGCGTGAAGCTCGCGCGTATCGCGCTCGCCGAACTGCGCGACCGGCTCGATCTGACGGTGGGCATTGCGGTGTGGGGCAATCAGGGGCCAACCATGGTTCACTGGATGGAATCGAGCCATCCGGAGAAGGCATCGTTGAAACTGGGCGACGTGATGCCGCTGCTCAGTTCCGCGACCGGTCTGCTGTTCGCCGCGTATCTGCCAGCCAGCAAGACCGCCGCGATGCTTGAGCGCGAACTGGCCGACTCACGCCGCTCGTCACATATGAGCGGCCCGCGCACGCGCGAAGAGGTGGACAAGGTTCTGGCCGAGGTGCGCGAGCACCAGGCGGCGCGCGTCGAAGGGATGTTGCTGCCGACCATCCACGCGTTCTGCATGCCTGTGTTCGACTCGACCGGCGAACTTGCGCTCGGCCTCGTCACGCTTGGCCAGGAAGGCGCGTTCGATATCAGTTGGGGCGGCGAGATCGACAGGGCGCTGCGTGAATGCGCGGAAAAGCTTTCGTACGAGCTGGGGTATAGTGCCGCGCCGCGTCACGCGGATTGATGTCGCGGTCGCGACTCGGTCAAAGGCGCTGAAACTTGAAGCTGGTGGCACTGCGCAGCACGTGCTGTGCAAAACGTTTGGCTTGCGCGCGTTTTCGCCGGCGCGGAACATCGTGCGTGGTCAGGTGGTCGAAATCGTTCGCGGCACGATCTCGCGACTGATCACGCGTTAGCGCATCAGATCGGGCGCCTTTTGCGGGCAACCGCCGCAAGCGCGCCACACTCAGCAATCTCAACTCTTTCGGTCCCACACATTCATTTGCCGATGGCCACCGCTTCCGCCACACGCCGTTCCAATCGACCGCCGCCCAACGGGCCGCGCGACGGCTCGCACGCATGGCGGTGGCTTGCGGTACTCGCGGCGGTGGCCGTTGTGCACTGGATCGCCGCCCAGTGGTTCGAGCGCAACCGCGCGACGCTGAATCCGGCAGACCACGAGCGCGTGCCGGTGCAAGTCGCGCTGCTGACGCCTGAGCGGATCGAAACCAAACCCGCCGACGCCGCGCCGCCCAAGCCTGCCCCGACGCCGGCGCGCAAGGCCGTGGCGCGTCCGCCGCGCGAGCATGTGCTGACCGCGCTACAGCCGGCAACGCAAGCCGCGCCGCCGGCTGTAGCGGCATCGGACGCGGCGGCCAGTGCGCCGGCCGCGACGCCCGGCCCGGGCGCGAACGCCGGGGCCGGCGCGACCACCGCCGCAGCCAGCGCACCCGCTGCCGCCAGCGCGCCGCAAGCGTCGACGGGCGTGAAGTTTTCGGTCCCGCCATCCGGCGAATTGCAGTACGACACGTTCTACAACGGCGTGCGCAACCCGCTCGGCACGATCCACTGGACCAGCAACGGCCAAAGCTACGAAATGATTGTCTCGGTGCCGGTGCCTTTTGTCGGCCCCTTCGTCTATTCAAGCCATGGCCGCATCGACGCGTTCGGCCTCGCGCCGAACCAGTATGTCGAAAAACGCGGCCGTCGCGCGGAAGACATCGCGATCTTCAATCGCAACGAAAAAAAGATCGCGTTCACACGCACGCCGGCCACGCTGCCGTTGCCTGACGGCGCCCAGGACCGCTTCAGCATGGTGATGCAACTCGCCAGTCTCGTGCGCGGCGACCCGGCTGCCTACAAGCCCGGTGTGACGCGGCAGTTCTTCGTGGTCGATAACGACAGCGGCGAAAATTGGCCGGTCGAGACGATCGGCGACGAAACGATCCGCACGACCGAAGGCTTTCTCGATGCGCGTCATTTCAAACGCCTGCCTCGCCATGATGGCGATATGCGCCGCATCGACGTGTGGCTCGCACCGTCGCTCGGCTGGCTGCCGGCGCGCATCGTGCAAACGGAGCCGAACGGCACGCAATTCGAGCTGTTGTGGCACGGCAAGCTCGATCTCGACAACGCGGCCTCGGTCGATGGCAATGGCGCAGCCGCGGCCGCCCCTTCCCCGTCCGACAATTCGGCAAACCCTCAGCCCGCCGACACACCGGCAACTACGCCCGGCGCCACGCCCGCTTCGCCGCTCGATTCGACCGGGCCAGGCATCATCAAGCCCTGACATCCCCTTCGAGAACAGGGTCTTCCAAAGATCGTCGAAACTTCAGCGACGACGCTGACTCGCACGACTTGCTGCAACCGTTCACGTGGCCGCTGCGTATACAAAGCAGAGCAGAGGCACCACCCCGCGCGCGCGAACGAACCTTTCCACTGCGTCCCCTTCAAGGAGCCCGCATGCAAGTGAACATCAACGGAATCGAAACGCGCTACGTGTTGAGCAACGAGGGCGGCGGCCCGTGGCTGACGTTCATTCATCAACTCGGCGGCGACCTGTCCGTCTGGGACCAGCTTGCCGGCTATTTCCGCGCCGACTACACCGTGCTGCGCTACGACGTGCGCGGCCACGGCGACACCGCGCTATCGGATAAGCCGTTCGGCGTGAGCGATCTGTCAGACGATCTCGCCGCGCTGCTCGATGCGCTCGGCGCCCCGACGACGCATCTGGTCGGCATGTCGATGGGCGGCATGATCGCGCAGCAGTTCGCGCTAAACCACCCTTCGCGCGTCGACAGTTTGACAATTGCCGACAGCACGAGCGGCACGTTGCCGGAAAACCGCGCGGTATGGGACCAGCGCGCCCATGCGGCGCGCAGCGATGGCATGGCAGCGCTGCTGTCCTCTACGTTGAACCGTTGGCTCACGCCCGACTTTCAGGCCGCGCATCCCGAAGCAGTCGAACAGATTCGCGACGTGCTCGCGCATACGTTGCCAGAAGGCTACGCAATGGCGTGCGAAGCGCTGCGCGATTTCGACATAGGCAGTAAGCTGGGAACTATCCGTTGCCCGACTTTGACTGTGGCGGGCCGCCACGACTCGGGCACGTTACCTGCTGCTACGCGGGCAATAGCAGACGCCATCGAAGGCGCACAGTTCGAACTCCTCGACGCCGCACACCTCGCGCCCATCGAGCAATCTCACCGTTTTGCTGCACTGCTTGAAACGTTTCTTGCAAGGCCGGTCTAACCGGTAGGTTCGGAACTTTTACAAGCGTCAATCCGGACCCACCCCTTGAATTCCACAATGTACGCTCCACGTATGGTGCAGAAACGGCCAGGAGCCAACGGAAATAAGGAGTGTCGCCATGCAAATGATCTACAACAGCCCCAACTATTGTGTCGTCGAGTTTCCGCCGCAGGAAGGTCTGCTGGCCATGAAGTCGGGTGGCTACGAGATCGTCGACAAAAACTTGCAGCGTGAGATCTACATTGACGGTGCTATGGCGGCGCGTTTTCGCGAGCACGTGCAGAAGCTGATCGAAGAGGAACCGTCGCTGGACGAAGTCGACGAATTTCTCGGCCAGTTCGACAGCCTGATGCATCAGCCGGTGATCCTTCACTAACCACGGGACAGAAGATTCAACTCGACGTTCTTGGCGACCAACATTGATTGACCGCGCCGCCGCTCCAGCCGGCGGCCCTTTTGTAAGACGGTCAGCAATCATGAAGCGGCCCAGCAGGCTTTCGCCTCGCTGGGCCGTTTTCTATGCAGGCGTTCGGGCGTTTCAAAGCGGTCGCCCGCGATGGTGACCCACGCGCTTCTGATTTCGCGTTATCTTTCCCGCACCACCCCTCCGTCACGACGGCCGAGGCGGCCGCTTCGCCCGCGCCGGGCGCATCCGGCCGGCAGCGGCTACAATGACAGGTTTTCCGAAAAAGCCGGCGCAAGCCCTCCTCGTCCGCCATGAACCAGCCTGCTCAAACCGCCACGCCAGTCCGTCCCGAGCCCGCCTACACGCGCGGCACGGCGCTGCCCGCGCTGCTCAAGTCGCGCATCCTGATTCTGGACGGCGCAATGGGCACGATGATCCAGTGCTACAAGCTCGACGAAGCCCGCTATCGCGGCGAGCGCTTCAAGGACTACGGGCGCGACATCAAGGGCAACAACGAGTTGCTGTCGATCACGCAGCCGCAGATCATCGCCGAGATTCACGAGCAATATCTGGCCGCGGGCGCCGACATCATCGAAACCAACACGTTCGGCGCGACCACGGTGGCGCAAGCGGACTACGGCATGGAAGCGCTGGCCGTCGAAATGAACCTGGAGTCGGCGAAACTGGCGCGCGCCGCGTGCGACAAATATTCGACGCCCGATAAGCCGCGCTTCGTCGCCGGCGCGATCGGACCGACGCCGAAGACCGCGAGCATTTCCCCCGACGTGAACGATCCGGGCGCGCGCAACGTGACCTTCGACGAACTGCGCACGGCCTACTACGAGCAGGCCAAGGCGCTGCTCGACGGCGGCGTGGACCTGTTCCTCGTCGAAACCATCTTCGACACGCTCAACGCGAAGGCCGCGCTGTTCGCGCTCGACGAGCTGTTCGAGGACACCGGCGAGCGTCTGCCGATCATGATCTCCGGCACCGTCACGGACGCATCCGGGCGGATTCTGTCGGGGCAAACCGTCGAGGCGTTCTGGAACTCGCTGCGTCACGCGAAGCCGCTCACGTTCGGGTTGAACTGCGCGTTGGGCGCGGCGCTGATGCGGCCGTATATCGCCGAGTTGGCAAAGCTGTGCGACACCTACGTGTCGTGCTATCCGAACGCAGGTTTGCCGAATCCGATGAGCGATACGGGTTTCGACGAATTGCCCGCGGATACCTCCGGCCTGCTCAAGGAATTCGCACAGGCCGGTCTCGTGAATATCGCCGGCGGCTGCTGCGGCACGACGCCGGAGCACATTGCGGCGATCGCGCAGGCGCTCGCCGAAGTGAAGCCGCGCCAGTGGCCGACCCAGTATCGCGACGCCGCTTGAGTCTCATGAGTCAGGCGGCCAGAACACCGACCGCCGCTCCCGCGTCATCGAAGCAGACGCACCCAAAGACGTACCTCAGCCGCATTTAAGTCGCACCCAAGCCGCACCTCAACGCAAGCAATCGACTCGCACATACGCCATGACCGATCACACCATGCGCCTTGCCGGCCTCGAGCCGTTCAACGTCACGTCCGGGACGCTCTTCATCAACGTCGGTGAACGCACCAACGTGACGGGCTCGAAAGCGTTCGCGCGAATGATCCTGAACGACCAGTTCGACGAGGCAGTCGCCGTCGCGCGCCAGCAGGTCGAAAACGGCGCTCAGGTCATCGACGTCAACATGGACGAGGCGATGCTCGATTCGAAGGCGGCGATGGTTCGCTTCATGAATCTGATCGCGTCGGAACCGGACATCGCGCGCGTGCCGATCATGATCGACTCGTCGAAGTGGGAAGTGATCGAAGCGGGTCTGAAGTGCGTGCAGGGCAAGGCGATCGTCAACTCGATCTCGCTGAAGGAAGGCGAAGAGGCGTTCCGTCATCACGCGAACCTGATTCGCCGCTACGGCGCGGCCGCCGTGGTGATGGCGTTCGACGAGCAAGGCCAGGCCGACACCTTCGAGCGCAAGACGCAAATCTGCAAGCGCTCGTATGACTTCCTCGTGAACGAAGTGGGCTTTCCGCCGGAAGACATCATCTTCGATCCGAACATCTTCGCGATCGCCACCGGCATCGAGGAACACAACAACTACGCGGTCGACTTCATCAACGCGACGCGCTGGATCAAGCAGAACCTGCCGTATGCGAAGGTGAGCGGCGGCGTGTCGAACGTGTCGTTCTCGTTCCGCGGCAACGACCCGGTGCGCGAGGCGATCCACACCGTGTTCCTCTATCACGCGATCCAGGCGGGGATGGACATGGGCATCGTGAACGCGGGGCAGCTCGGCGTGTATGCCGACCTCGATCCGGAGTTGCGCGAGCGCGTGGAAGACGTCGTGCTGAACCGTCGCGAAGACGGCACCGACCGGCTGCTCGAAATCGCCGACAAGTTCAAGACCGGCGCCGCGAAGAAGGAAGAGAACCTCGAGTGGCGCAACCAGCCGGTCGAGAAGCGTCTGTCGCACGCGCTCGTGCACGGCATTACCAACTTCATCGTCGAAGACACCGAGGAAGTGCGCGCGAAGATCGCTGCCGACGGCGGCCGGCCGATCAACGTGATCGAAGGCCCGTTGATGGACGGCATGAACATCGTCGGCGACCTGTTCGGCCAGGGCAAGATGTTCCTGCCGCAAGTCGTGAAGTCGGCGCGCGTGATGAAGCAGGCGGTCGCGCATCTGATCCCGTTCATCGAAGAAGAAAAGAAGCAGCTCGCCGCGGCCGGCGGCGACGTGCGCGCGAAGGGCAAAATCGTCATCGCCACCGTGAAGGGCGACGTGCACGACATCGGCAAGAACATCGTTTCGGTGGTGCTTCAGTGCAATAACTTCGAAGTGGTCAACATGGGCGTGATGGTCCCGTGCAACGACATTCTCGCGAAGGCGAAGGTCGAAGGCGCGGACATCATAGGGCTGTCGGGCCTGATCACGCCGAGCCTCGAAGAGATGGCCTACGTCGCATCGGAAATGCAGCGCGACGACTACTTCCGCGTGAAGAAGATTCCGCTGCTGATCGGCGGCGCGACCACCTCGCGCGTGCATACGGCGGTGAAGATCGCGCCGCATTACGAAGGCCCGGTGGTGTACGTACCGGACGCGTCGCGCTCGGTGTCGGTGGCGTCGAGCCTGCTGTCCGACGAAGGTGCGGCGAAGTACGTCGACGAACTCAAGGCCGACTACGACCGCATCCGCGAGCAGCACGCCAACAAGAAAGCGCAGCCGATGGTCACGCTCGCCGAAGCCCGCGCGAACAAGACCAAGGTCGACTGGGCGAGCTACCAGCCGGTCAAGCCGAAGTTCATCGGCCGCCGCGTGTTCAAGAACTATGATCTGAGCGACCTCGCGAACTATATCGACTGGGGTCCGTTCTTCCAGACGTGGGACCTGGCCGGCCCGTATCCGGCGATCCTGAACGACGAGATCGTCGGCGAATCGGCGCGGCGCGTGTTCTCCGACGGCAAGTCGATGCTCGCGCGTCTGATCCAGGGCCGCTGGCTGCAGGCGAACGGCGTGATCGCGCTGTTGCCGGCCAACACCGTGAACGACGACGACATCGAAATCTACACGGACGAATCACGCTCGGAAGTCGCGCTCACGTGGCGCAATCTGCGCCAGCAAAGCGTGCGCCCGGTGGTGAACGGCGTGATGCGGCCGAACCGGTCGCTCGCCGACTTCATCGCGCCGAAGGACTCGGGCGTGGCCGACTACATCGGCATGTTCGCGGTGACCGCGGGTCTGGGCGTCGATGTGAAGGAAAAGCAGTTCGAAAAGGATCACGACGACTACAGCGCGATCATGCTGAAGGCACTCGCGGACCGCTTTGCGGAAGCGTTCGCCGAAGCGATGCACGCGCGCGTGCGGCGCGACCTGTGGGGCTACGCGAACGCCGAAACCCTCTCGAACGACGACCTGATCGCCGAAAAGTATCGCGGCATCCGCCCGGCACCCGGCTATCCGGCCTGCCCGGATCACCTGGTGAAGGGCGACATGTTCGACGTGCTGCAAGCGAACGAAATCGGCATGAGCGTGACCGAATCGCTGGCGATGCTGCCGGCGGCGAGCGTGTCGGGCTTCTACCTGGCGCACCCGGACAGCACGTATTTCTCGGTCGGCAAGATCGGCCGGGATCAGCTCGAAGACTACGCGCAGCGCATGTCGCTGTCGAAACAGGATGCCGAGCGGGCGTTGGCGCCGTTGCTGTGAGCCATGTGGCGGGAAACCCACTATATCGGGTCTGAAAGACTGAATATTTGCGGCATCGTAATTTTCGGCTTTGTAGACTGAAGCGGTTTTATCTCGCCAGACGCGGCCAAAACGCGTCGGCTCATCCAATTGCAATCGCCAACGGAGAAAATCGTATGAAGAAGCTGACGCTGTTATTGACTGCTGTTTCGCTTGCGGTGGGCGCCTCGGCGGCGCTGGCCCAGCCCGCTGCGCCGGGCGGCTCCAGCGCGGTGAGCTCGTACTCGCCGCCGACGGTGAAACACGTCAAGAAGCCGAAGAAGCAGAAAACGACGAAAGGCGCGTCGGCTCCGATGGCCGCGCCGGCGGACGCCGCGAGCCAGTAACAGCACGGCCCGTCGATCGGAACAGAGCGTTGAACGACAAAGAGCCCGCATCGAGCGGGCTCTTTTCGTTGGGTGCGCCTTTGATGCGCCGGGGTTGGATCACGAGGCGCTGCCGTCTGAACACACGCCCTCGCCCGCCACGACTGAAATCAGAGCCCCCAGACGATATCCGCGTTTTCCTTCTGCGCCGCGCGCAGCATGTCGAGGAACGGATACGCGCGCTGCGCTAGCCCCGGCGGAATCTCGTGATGATCGTGGCCATCCTCGCCTTCATGGAAATGGCCGTCGTGTTCGGCGCGCTCCTGCTTGTCGAAGGTGATCGCCGCCTCGAGTTTCTCGATGGCCGTGCCCAGTTCGTCGTGGGTGATGACACCCCGCGCCCCAAGGCGTTTGCCGACAATGCCGACCAGATACTGAGCCAGATTCTCCAGCATCATCACGTCTGGGCAGGCGCGGCATTTGAAAGTAATCAGCATGACTGTTCCCTTTTTCGTTATGTCGGATCGACGCGCGAGCGCCCCAAAGGCGGCCGCCGGCGCGCGCTACGTTGACTCGCCGATCAGGCGCGGCGGCCACGGCCCTTGCTGGGCATCTCATTGAACATATTAGCACCTGCTAAAATCCGTCTGGACGGAAAAGCGCGCCGCAATGCGCCGCGCGCGGCGAAGCGCAGGCAGCGTGGCCGGGCCGATGGGCCGCAACCCCGCAAGCCGCGGCAGCCACCGCCACGGCACGCTGCCATGCACCGCTAAGCGCGTTGCAGGCAAAGTGCCCGATCGCGCGCCCGATGCGCCGCTTTCCACGCTTCTGACGAATCGGCTGCGCCAGCCGCGCGGCCGGCGCCTCTTCCGCATCACCGGATTGCCTCACTGGACTCGCAACAAGCATGCTGCCCGCACATAAACATACCCTCGAAACACTGCTCGCCGACACCGTGAAGCAGGTCGCGCTCGCCACGCAAGGCGCGAGCGAAGCCGCGTTCGTGTCGCCCACCATCACGCTGGAGCGCCCCAAGGTCGCCGCGCACGGCGACGTCGCGTGCAATGTGGCGATGCAACTCGCCAAGCCGCTGCGCGCCAATCCGCGCCAGCTGGCCCAACAGATCGTCGACGCGCTGCTCGCGCAGCCGCAAGCCCAAGGTCTGATCCAGGCGGCCGAAGTGGCCGGCCCCGGCTTCATCAACCTGCGCCTCGCGGCCTCGGCCAAGCAGGCGGTGATCGCCGCCGTGTTCGCGGAGCAAGAGGCCTTCGGCCGCTCGCACCGCGACGCCGGCAAGCATGTGCTGATCGAATTCGTGTCGGCCAACCCGACTGGCCCGCTGCACGTCGGCCATGGCCGCCAGGCGGCGCTCGGTGACGCGCTGTCGAACGTGCTGGCCTCGCAAGGCTGGGACGTGCATCGCGAGTTCTATTACAACGACGCCGGCGTGCAGATCCACACGCTCGCGCTGTCGACCCAGGCGCGCGCCCGCGGCCTCGCGCCCGGCGACGAAGGCTGGCCGGCTTCGGCGTACAACGGCGAGTACATCGCCGACATCGCGAAGGACTATCTGAACGGCGCCACGGTGGCCGCGAGCGACGGCGAGCCGGTCACCGGCGCGGGCGACGTCGAGAACCTCGAGGCGATCCGCCGCTTCGCGGTAGCCTACCTGCGCCGCGAGCAGGACATGGACCTGCAGGCGTTCGGCGTGAAGTTCGACCAGTACTACCTGGAGTCGTCGCTGTACACGGAAGGCCGGGTCGAGAAAACCGTCGACGCGCTGATCGCCGCCGGCAAGACCTACGAACAGGAAGGCGCGCTATGGCTGCGCACCACCGACGACGGCGACGACAAAGACCGCGTGATGCGCAAGACCGACGGCACCTACACGTACTTCGTGCCGGACGTCGCCTATCACGTCGCCAAGTGGGAGCGCGGCTTCACGAAGGTCATCAACATCCAGGGCTCGGACCACCACGGCACGATCGCGCGGGTGCGCGCCGGCCTGCAGGGTCTCGGCATCGGCATTCCGAAGGGCTATCCCGACTACATCCTGCACAAGATGGTCACGGTGATGCGCAACGGTGAAGAGGTGAAGATCTCCAAGCGCGCCGGCAGCTACGTGACGGTGCGCGATCTGATCGAATGGTCGGGCGGCGCGACGCCGGGCTCGGAAGCGGCCATCGACCTGATCGATGAGGAGACGATTCGCCGCGGCCGCGACGCCGTGCGCTTCTTCCTGATCTCGCGCAAGGCGGATACGGAATTCGTGTTCGACATCGACCTCGCGCTGAAGCAGAACGACGAAAATCCGGTGCATTACGTGCAGTATGCGCATGCGCGCATCTGCTCGGTGATCGCCGAATGCAAGACGCGCTACAACACTGACGAGAGCACGCTCGCCAGCGTCGACGTGTCGCCGCTCACGAGCGAACGCGCAATGGCCCTGCTGAACAAGCTCGCCGAGTTCCCGGACATGCTGCACCACGCCGCCGACGAACTCGCGCCGCACGCGGTCGCGTTCTACCTGCGCGACCTCGCCGGGGAATTCCACTCGTTCTACAATGACAGAGCCGAACGCGTGCTGGTCGACGATGCGGCTGAGCGCAATGCACGCGTCGCGCTACTCGCCGCCACGCGTCAGGTGCTGGCCAATGGTCTCGCGACGATCGGCGTCTCCGCTCCCGTCAAGATGTAACTCCTCCGGCGCAACATGCACGCGGCCGTCGCTATAATCGGCGGCCGTTCCTGGATTCTTTTTGCAGGTGATTCATACGATGGCAAAACCACGCCGCACAACAAAGCAATCGAAACAAACCGGGGGGACTTTTCTCGGCATCGTGCTGGGCCTGATCGTCGGCCTTGCGATCGCGGTAGTGGTGGCGCTGTATATCACCCGTGCGCCTACGCCGTTCGTATCGAAGGTGGCGCCGCCCGCGGCGTCCGACACCGGCACCGGCACCGGCCAGGCGCAATACGATCCGAACCGTCCGCTGCAAGGCAAGACGCCGGGTCAGCCGGTGCCGCAAGCCGCGCAACCCTCGCCGCCGAACACTGCGCCGGGCCAGACCAATTCGCAAACCCAGTCGGGCATGCTCGAAGAACCGCAGATCGTCGAAGTACCGCCGTCGGCCGGCAACGCGAACGGCACGGCGGTCGCACCGAAGCCGTCGCCGGATAACGGCACCGGCGCCAGCGTCGCACAGGCTCCGGCGAAGAAACCGCAAGCGTCCAGCGCGCCGGCCGCCACCGCGGCGGGCTCGGCGCCGAAGAGCACGTCGGCTGCCACGGCCGCGAACGGCAAGCCGAGTTCGGGCGCAGCGCCCGCGCCGGCTGACGCGAATACCGGCTACTTCCTGCAAGTGGGCGCGTACAAGACCTCCGCCGATGCCGAACAGCAGCGCGCGCGTCTCGCGTTCCAGGGTTTCGAATCGAAGGTCACCCAGCGGGATGCGGGCGGCGTCACGTACTATCGCGTGCGCATCGGACCGTTCTCGAAGTTCGAGGACATGAATTCGAGCCGTCAGCGTCTGTCGGACGCGGGCGTGGATACCGCCGTGATCCGCTTCACCAAACAATAAACAAACGGTAATCGTCGGCACGCGCAGCCACCGAACTATCGGCGCGCTGCGCGTGTCACAAGCACGTCGGACGACTGCAACGTGTCATGCCGAAACTAAAAACGGTGACGGGCAATTGCGTGGCGCCACCGTTTCATCGCCTACTCGAGTCAACCCAACATGAAAAAACTACTGAGCATTCTGTTTCTCTCGCTGGGCCTGGTCGCCGCCACGGCGCAGGCATCGCCCGCCGCGCCGGTAGCGGGCAAGGACTACACCGTGCTGGCCACACCGCAGCCCACCGACGTGCCGGCCGGCAAGATCGAAGTTACCGAGTTCTTCTGGTACGGCTGCCCGCATTGCAACGAATTCAACCCGTACCTCGAAGCATGGGTCAAGAAGCAGGGTCCGGACGTGGTGTTCCGGCGCGTGCCGGTCGCCTTCCGCGACGACTTCATTCCACATTCGAAGATGTTTCACGCGCTCGACGCGCTGGGCCTCGCCACGGAACTGACGCCGAAAGTCTTCAATGAAATCCACGTCAACAAGAACTACCTGATGACGCCGGAAGAGCAGGCCAAATTCCTCGCGAAGAACGGTGTCGATCCGAAGAAGTACATGGAAGCGTACAACTCGTTCTCGGTGCAAAGCGCGATGCAGAAAGACAAGAAGCTGCTCGAAGACTACAAGATCGACGGTGTGCCGACGATGGCCGTGCAAGGCAAGTATGAAACCGGCCCGGCCGCGACCAACAGCCTGCCGGGCACGATCCAGGTGCTCGACTACCTGGTGCAGCAGGTCCGCGCCAAGAAGATGTAAAGACGAGGCGCCGGAATGAGTTCACCACTGAAGGTTTTCATTACCGGCGCTTCGAGCGGCATCGGCCTCGCGCTCGCCGACGAGTACGCCCAGCGCGGCGCGATTCTCGGCCTCGTTGCCCGCCGCGGCGACGCCCTCGCCGCGTTCCAGCAGTCCCATCCGCACAACGCCGTCTCCCTCTATTCCGTCGACGTTCGCGACGCCGAAGCGCTCGCCGACGCGGCCGCGCGCTTCATCGCGCAACACGGCTTGCCCGACGTCGTGATCGCCAATGCCGGCATCAGCCGCGGCGCCGTTACCGGCCATGGCGATCTGCGGGCCTTCCGCGAAGTGATGGACGTCAACTACTTCGGCATGGTCGCCACCTTCGAGCCGTTCGCCGCCGCGATGATCGCCGCGAAGCGCGGCACGCTGGTCGGCATCGCCAGCGTCGCCAGCGTGCGCGGCTTGCCGGGCTCCGGCGCATACAGCGCGTCGAAGTCGGCGGCGCTCAAGTATCTCGAAGCGTTGCGCGTCGAGATGCGGCCGTACGGCGTCGGCGTGGTCACTATCGCGCCCGGCTATATCCGCACGCCGATGACCGAGCACAATCCGTACACCATGCCGTTCCTGATGGACGCGGACCGCTTTGCGGTGAAGGCCGCGCACGCGATCGAGCGGCAGACCGCTTTCGCCGTGTTCCCCTGGCAGATGCGCATCGTCGCGATGCTGCTGCATGTGCTGCCGCGCTGGCTCTACGACTACGCGTTCGAACGCGCGCCGCGCAAGCCGCGCGTCACCGCCGAATAAATCATGCAGCCCCGTGCGTTCGATGCAGCCGGCGTCGCGCACGAAACAGCGGGTGTCCACGCGCGCATCGTGTCGCTGGTGCCGAGCATCACCGAAACCCTCTTCGCACTTCACCTCGACGGGCAGATCGTCGGGCGCACCGGATTTTGCGTGCATCCGCGCGACAAGGTGCGCGCAGTGCGCAAGGTCGGCGGCACCAAGGCTGTGAATCTGGACGCCGTTCGCGCGCTGCGCCCTACTCATCTGATCGTCAATATCGACGAAAACGAACGCGATACCGTCGAGCAATTGCGGGCATGTGTGCCGCACATCGTCGTGACCCACCCGCAGACACCGCAAGACAACCTGGCGCTGTACGCGCTGCTGGGCGCGATCTTCGACTGCGACCAGCAAGCGCAGCGCCTGAGCGAGATGCTCGAAGACCGGCTGCGCGCCGCCGCGACTCACGCGTTCACGGCACAGAGCGTGCTGTATCTGATCTGGCGCGAGCCATGGATGACCGTCGCGCGCGATACATATATCGCCGCCATGCTGCGGCTCGTGAACTGGCGCACGCTGCCCGACGTGCAAGGCGGAGCGGCAGGCGCCGCGCGCTATCCGACGCTCGACTTCGACGCCGCGCCGTGGCTCGCCGGCGTCGATCGCATCCTGCTGTCCAGCGAGCCGTATCGCTTCACATCGACGCATCGCGATGCGCTCGCGCGCGATCCGCGCCTGGCCGGCAAACGCATCGAATTGATCGACGGGGAGATGGTGTCGTGGTACGGCGTGCGCGCGATCGAGGGCGTTGACTATCTGATGCGGCGAGCGAGCGCGGCATGACAATATGGATATGCGGATTATGTTGTTGTCGCCGCAATCCCCCTTCGATAAGCTTTCGCGAAGGCCGCGACGCGCATGGGCAGGCTCACCCGCCCCTGCGCGAGCGCCGGAAACGTATCACAATCGGTGGCGACGCCAACGTCCTGCCTGCGTCACCGGAATAACCACACAACCAGACGCACTGCCTGACTGCGCTTGTTATGGGAGAACCTATGCGCTTCAAACTGCTCGCGGCCGCCGTACTGTTCACGGCGCCCGCGCTCGTGCTCGCCAAACCGCTGACCGTCTGTACCGAGTCGAGCCCCGACGGCTTCGACGTGGTGCAGTTCAATTCGCTCGTCACGACCAATGCGTCGGCCGATGTGGTCTTCAATTCACTGGTCTCGTACGACGAGGCCGCGAAGAAAGTGGTGCCGGCGCTGGCCGACAAATGGGACGTGAGCGCCGACGGCCTCACCTATACGTTCCATCTGCGCCCGAACGTGCAGTTCCAGACCACCGACTACTTCAAGCCCACGCGCGCGCTGAATGCAGACGACGTCGTCTTCTCGTTCGAGCGCATGCTCGACGACAGCAACCCGTGGCACAAGGTGGCGGGCGCGAGCGGCTTCCCGCATGCGCAGTCGATGGGTTTGCCGAAGCTCATCAAGTCGGTCAGCAAGGTGGACGACAACACCGTCAGGTTCGAACTGAACGCGCCGGACGCGACCTTCGTGCCGATCCTGACGATGGGCTTCGCGTCGATCTATTCGGCCGAATACGCCGACCAGTTGCTCAAGGCCGGCAAGCAGGTCGATCTGAATGCAAAGCCGGTCGGCACCGGCCCGTTCGTGTTGAAGAGCTACACGAAAGACGCGGTGATCCGCTACGACGTGAACCCGACCTACTGGGGGCCGAAGCCGAAAATCGATCGACTGATCTACGCGATCACACCGGACGCGACTGTTCGTGCGCAGAAGGTGAAAGCGGGCGAATGCCAGATCGCGCTGTCACCGAAGCCGCAGGATCTGGCCGACGCCAAGGGCGACAAGTCGCTCGCCATCGTGCAGACCCCGGCATTCATGACGGCGTTCGTCGCGTTGAATACGGAGAAGAAGCCATTCGACAATCAGAAGGTGCGCGCCGCGCTGAACATGGCGTTCGACCGCACCACGTATCTGAAGACCGTGTTCGACAACACCGCGACGCCGGCCACGAACCCGTATCCGCCGAATACGTGGAGCTACAACAAGTCGATCAAGGGGTGGCCGTACGATCCGGTGAAGGCGAAGAAGCTGCTCGCCGACGCGGGCTATCCGAACGGCTTCGACACGACGATCTGGGTGCGGCCGAACGGCAGCGTGCTGAATCCGAATCCGAAGGCCGGCGCCGAGCTGCTCCAGGCCGACTTCGCGAAGATCGGCGTGAAGGCGGACGTGAAGGTGATCGAATGGGGCGAATTGATCAAGCAGGCCAAGCAAGGCCAGCATGATTCGCTGTTCATGGGCTGGGCCGGCGACAACGGCGATCCGGACAACTATCTGTCGCCGCTCTTCAGTTGCAATGCGGTGAAGTCGGGGATCAACTTCGCGCGCTTCTGCGATCAGGATCTGGACAAGCTGATCGCCGACGGCAAGGCCACGCCTGACCAGGCCAAGCGAACCAAAGCGTATGAACAGGCGCAGCAGATCATCCACGATCAGGCGCTGTGGATTCCGCTCGGGTACCCGACCGCCGCAGCGATCACGCGCACGAACGTGAGCGGTTATCACGTGAGTCCGTTTGGACGGCAGAACTTCGGGACGGTGGCGGTGCAATAATTCCGCACGCGCCGGAAGGTACACAAAGGCGAACGAAAAACAAAAAGCCCGGTTTGCGCAACAGCGCAAACCGGGCTTTTTTATCGGCGCGTTGGAACGATCACGCCACCGAAAAACGGATCACGCCGTCCGCGTCCTGCGTGCGCTTCAGCTCGCCCGCGAGCCACAGCAGATGCAGATGCGCGAGCGCCTCACCCAGCGCGAACGTCATCTGATGGATATCGAGCTGGCGCTTGAACATCAACGGCACGATGTCCGCGGCGCTACGCGGCTTCTCCATGCACGCTTCGCGCACTTCGGCCAGGCGCGCATCGTGATGCTCGCGCAACTGCTGGATACGGGTGCGCACGCCGCGAAACGGCTTGCCATGCGACGGCAGCACGAGCGTGTCTTCAGGCATCACCTCGTAGCGCTTGAGCGACTCCAGATACAGCGCGAGCGGCGAGCCTTCCGGCTCGATGTCGAACACCGACACGTTGGTCGAAATGCGCGGCAGCACCATGTCACCGGAAATCAGCACGCCGGTCTCTTCGCAATGCAACGCGCAGTGCTCCGGCGAATGACCAAAGCCCGTCACCACCCGCCACGTCTTGCCGCCGATCTTCACGCCGTCCGCTTCGCGCAGACGCCGGTATTGCGCGGGAATCGCCTGCACGAGGCTCGTGTAGTAGCTCTTGCGATTGCGCAGTTGCTCGAGCGAGTCCGGATCGTTCAGGCCATGCCGCGCGAAGTGCCGCGCCGCCGCCTCGCCGCCCGCGTTCGAACCGTCGCCGGTGGCCATCACGCGGGCCTGCATGTATTCGCCGAGCGTCATCCAGAGCCGCGCGTCCCAGCGCTGCTTGTCACCGCCGCTGCACACCCAGTGCGCGAGGCCGATGTGGTCCGGATGGCAGTGCGTGACGATCACACGCAGCACCGGCAAGCCGTCGAGCAGCGAGTCGAACACGGTCTCCCAGTTCTGCTTGATGGTGTCCGACGTGATGCCGCAGTCCACCACCGTCCAGCCCTGCTTGCCGTCGATCTCGTCACGCAGCAGCCACAGGTTGATGTGATCGAGCGCAAAGGGCAGCGGCATGCGCAGCCAGAACACGCCCGGCGCGACTTCCATCGTGTGGCCCGCTTCCGGCAAGCGGTCGTCGAATGGGTACTGGAGTTGATGTTCGAGTGCATTCATTGGGGATGTCTTCCTCCGTCGGCCGTCCGTCATGGCAAGGTGTGCGATGCCGGGTGGCGTGGTTGTGGCGTTATGGTGGCTGTTTCTGCCCTCTCGCGCCGTGGTTGCAGCAATGGTTGCGTTCAGCTCAAGTTGACGATAACGTAAACGTCGATTCTATCGTTCAATCCGATTTTCTGCCCGGCCACGGGATGCCCCGATGAACACGCAATACACGATCACCGAGCTCGCGCGGGAATTCGACGTCACGCCGCGCGCGATCCGCTTCTACGAAGATCAGGGTTTACTCTCGCCGAGCCGCGAAGGGTCAGGCGGTCTGCGCCGGGTCTATTCGGGCCGCGACCGAACCCGGCTGAAGCTCACGCTGCGCGGCAAGCGGCTCGGCTTCACGCTGTCGGAAATCCGCGAGCTGCTGGATGTGTACGAATCGCCGACCGACACCGTGCCGCAATTGCATGCGTTCCTTGCCACGGTAGCGCGTCATCGCGAGGTGCTGGAGCGTCAACTGGAAGACCTCAACGCGACGCTCGAAGATCTCACGCAATATGAAGCGCAGGCGCGTGCGCTACTCGATGGCGGGGCACGTGAGGCCCGGCCCGCGTGAGCGCGGCGCGCCGCAGAGGAAACGCAACGTAACGCAGTTAAGCGCAGTGAAGTGAAGCGCGACACGAATTTTTTTGCTGGAAGTTGCGCCGGTGAACCCGAACCGAACCGGTGCAATGAGCGGAGATAGTCTGAAAGTCGGCCAACGCCTGAGAACGCCCACAAGGCGTCCAGGCGCGAGCCGAGCGGCGCGATGCGTCGCGGGCCCACCCGGACGATACAATCACGGGTGTCTTCACGACACGGGACGAATGCACGGTCGACATGAATCACTTCCCTAAACTGCTGTCGTCGCAAATCGGCTTTGACGTCGCCCAGACGATGCTCGAAGGATTCGACCGCCATTACCGGATCTTCCGCGACGCCGCGATCCGCGCGAAAACGCTGTTCGAAGCCGGCGACTGGCACGCCCTGCAAAAGCTCGCGCGCGAGCGCATTACTTCGTACGACGAGCGCGTCGAGGAATGCGTCGAAGCGCTCGAAGACGAATACGACGCGGAAAATATCGACGACGACGTGTGGCAGCAGATCAAGCTGCACTACATTGGCCTCCTGACCACGCACCGCCAGCCCGAGTGCGCGGAGACGTTTTTCAATTCGGTGTGCTGCAAGATCCTGCACCGCTCGTATTTCAACAACGACTTCATTTTCGTGCGCCCGGCGATCTCGACCGAATACCTTGAGAACGACGAGCCGGCCGCGAAGCCGACCTTTCGCGCGTACTACCCCGGCAAGGATGGCCTCGCCGCGACACTCGAACGCATCGTCACGAACTTCCAGCTCGAGCCGCCGTTCGAAGACCTGACGCGCGACGTCGGTTGCGTGGTGCAGATGATTCACGACGGGTTCGGCGCATTCGACGAAGCACCGAACTTCCAGATTCACGTGCTCTCGTCGCTGTTCTACCGGAACAAGTCGGCCTATATCGTCGGACGGATCATCAACGGCGATGCGCTGCTGCCGTTCGCGGTAGCGCTGCGTCATGTTAAGCCGGGCGTGCTTGCGCTCGATACGGTGCTGCTCACGCGCGAGCAACTGCTGATCATCTTCAGCTTCGCGCACTCGTATTTCCTCGTCGACATGGAAGTGCCGTCCGCTTACGTCGAATTTCTCGGCACCATCATGCCGGGCAAGCCGAAGGCGGAAATCTATACGTCGGTGGGCTTGCAGAAGCAGGGCAAGAATCTGTTCTATCGCGATCTGCTGCATCACCTGTCGCATTCGAGCGATCAGTTCATTATCGCGCCCGGCATCAAGGGGCTCGTGATGCTGGTGTTCACGCTGCCGTCATTCCCCTATGTGTTCAAGCTGATCAAGGACAGCTTTCCACCGCCGAAGGAAACCACGCGCGCGAAGATCAAGGAAAAGTATCAGCTCGTCAAACGGCACGATCGTCTCGGCCGCATGGCCGACACGCTCGAATATTCGAGCGTCGCGCTGCCGGTGTCGCGGCTCGATGAAGCGCTCGTGCGCGAACTCGAAAAGGAAGTGCCTTCGCTGATGGAATACGACGGCGCGAACCTGGTGATTCGCCATATGTATATCGAGCGCCGCATGGTGCCCCTCAATCTGTTCCTGCAAAACGGCAACGACAGCGACGTCGAGCACGGCATCAAGGAATACGGCAACGCGGTGAAGGAACTGATCCAGGCGAACATCTTCCCCGGCGACATGCTGTACAAGAACTTCGGCGTCACGCGCCATGGCCGCGTCGTGTTCTACGACTACGATGAAATCGAATATCTGACTGACTGCAACGTACGCGCCGTGCCGGCGCCACGTAACGAGGAGGACGAAATGTCGGGCGAGCCGTGGTATTCGGTCGGCCCGCACGACATTTTCCCTGAGACGTACGGCACTTTCCTGCTCGGCGACCCACGCGTGCGCCGTTCCTTCATGCAGCATCACGCGGACTTCTTCGATCCCGCGCTGTGGCAACGGCACAAGGATCATCTATTGAAAGGCGAACTGCCCGACTTTTTCCCGTACGACAGCAGCGTGCGCTTCTGCGTCCGCTATCCGGAGCGCTTTGCCGATGCGCGTTTTGCCGCGTCGGCTGCCTCGGCCGCACCGGATACGCCCGCAGCCGTGCCCAGCGTACGCGTGGCGTGAAGCGCCTGCGCCGTCCGCATCATCGACTGCATCGTCCGAACCTTATGTAACGACTTCGACCTGTCAATGGGTCGAGCAACCGCCAAGACGCACAAGACGCACCATGAACACGAACGCTTCCACCTCTTCCAACCCGCTCTCGCATCTGTTCGACAACAACGACGCCTGGGTCACACGCAAGCTGTCCGAAGACCCCGAATTTTTCTCGCGCCTCGCGCATCAACAGGCGCCTGAGTATCTGTGGATCGGCTGCTCCGATTCGCGGGTGCCGGCCAACCAGATCATCGGCTTGCCGCCGGGCGAAGTGTTCGTGCACAGAAACATCGCCAACGTGGTGGTGCATACCGATCTGAACTGCCTGTCGGTGATCCAGTTCGCCGTCGATCTGCTGAAGGTCAAGCACATCATGGTGGTCGGCCATTACGGCTGCTCGGGCGTGGCCGCGGCACTGCACGGCCGCCGCGTGGGTCTCGCCGACAACTGGCTCGCTCACGTGCAGGACGTGCGCAGCAAGCACGCCGCGCTGATCGAGGAATGGCCGCTCGGTGAAGCGCGGCATCGGCGGCTGGTGGAGTTGAACACGATCGAACAGGTGGTGAACGTGTGCCGCACCACCATCGTCAACGACGCATGGGCGCGCGGTCAGGAGCTGACCGTGCACGGCTGGGCGTATGGCGTGCATGACGGCAAGATGCGCAACCTCGGCATGACGATCAGCGACGCGGCCGCGCTCGAAGCGACCTACAAGGAATGCGTGGCCGCAGTGTCGGCAAGCGGCCCGCGCAACGCGGACAACGACGTGGTGGCCGCCGACGCGGCGCAGCTCGGCGACGTGCCGGCCATCGTCGAAGGTGTAATCAAGGAGCTTAAACATGAGTGAGACAAACATGAGCGAAAAGCGTAGTGAAGCGCAGGCCGATCCGGTTGTCATCGTGAGTGTCGCGCGCACGCCGATGGCGGCCTTTCAGGGCGACTTCGCATCGCTCACCGCGCCGCAGTTGGGCTCGGTGGCGATCGAGGCCGCCGTGCAGCGCGCGGGCCTGAAACCCGAACAGATCGACGAAGTGGTGATGGGCTGCGTGCTGCCCGCCGGCCTCGGCCAGGCGCCCGCGCGGCAAGCCGCGCTCGGCGCCGGCTTGCCGCTCGCCACCGGCAGCACGACGGTCAACAAGATGTGCGGCTCGGGCATGCGCGCGGCGATGTTCGCGCACGACATGCTGGCCGCGGGTTCGGTCGACGTGATCGTCGCGGGCGGCATGGAGAGCATGACGAACGCGCCCTATCTGCTGCCGAAGGCGCGTGGCGGCATGCGCATGGGCCACGGCCAGGTGATCGATCACATGTTCTATGACGGCCTCGAAGATGCGTACGAAAAAGGCCGTCTGATGGGCACCTTCGCCGAGGAATGCGCGGCGTCGTTCGACTTCACGCGCGAGGCGCAAGATGCGTTCGCGGTCGAATCGCTCAACCGTGCGAAGCGCGCGAACGAGGACGGTTCGTTCGCATGGGAAATCGCGCCGGTGAAAGTGGCGGGCCGCAAGGGCGACGTGACGATCGATCGAGACGAGCAGCCGTTCAAGGCCAACCTCGAAAAGATTCCGACGCTCAAGCCCGCGTTCAGCAAAACCGGCACGGTGACGGCGGCGAATTCGTCGTCGATTTCCGACGGCGCCGCCGCACTCGTGATGATGCGCGAATCGACGGCGAAGCGCCTCGGCGTCGAACCGATCGCGCGCGTGGTCGGCCACTCGACCTTCGCGCAGGAACCGGCGAAGTTCACCACCGCGCCGGTCGGCGCGATTCGCAAGCTGTTCGAGAAGAACGGCTGGCGTGCCGACGACGTCGATCTGTATGAAGTCAACGAAGCGTTCGCGGTCGTGACGATGGCCGCGATGAAGGAGCACCATCTGCCGCATGAAAAGGTCAATGTGAACGGCGGCGCTTGCGCGCTCGGCCATCCGATCGGCGCATCGGGCGCGCGGATTCTGGTCACGCTGATCGGCGCATTGAAGAAGCGCGGCCTGAAGCGCGGCGTCGCGACGCTGTGCATCGGCGGCGGCGAGGCGACGGCGATGGGTGTCGAACTGGTTTGACGCGCTTCGCTGCGTCGTCAAAACGCTGAGGTATTCGATGAAGACAGTGTTGATTGTCGGTGCGTCGCGCGGCATCGGCCAGGAGTTCGCGCGGCAGTACAAGAAGAGCGGCTGGCGCGTGCTCGCCACCGCGCGCGACGACGCCGCGCTCGACGCGTTGAACGCACTCGGCGCGGAAACCTTCGCGGTGGACGTGACCGTGTCCCAGCAGATCGCCGCGCTCGGCTGGAAGCTCGACGGCGAACGGCTCGATGCGGCGATCGTGGTGTCGGGCGTGTACGGCCCGCGAACCGAGCGCATCGAGACGATCACCGCCGAGGACTTCGATCACGTGATGCACACCAACGTGCGCGGCCCGATGCAATTGGTGCCGATCCTGCTGCCGCTCGTCGAAGAAGCCGGCGGCGTATTCGCGGTGATCTCCAGCAAGATGGGCAGTATCGCCGACACGAGCGGCACGAGCGGCTGGTTGTATCGCGTTAGCAAGGCGGCGCTGAACGACGCGCTGAAGCTCGCGTCGCTCGAAGCGTCGCGCGCCACGTGCGTGTCGTTGCATCCCGGCTGGGTGCGCACCGACATGGGCGGCGCGCAGGCGGCAATCGACCCGGAGCGCAGCGTCGCCGGTATGCGCGAGGTGCTCGCGCAGGCGGCGGCCGCGCGCGACGCGTTCAACGGCCGCTTCTATCAATACGACGGCACGCCGCTCGACTGGTAAGGAGACAATTCCATGGTGCTGGATCAGGATCACCTGATGGTCCGCGACGCGCTGCGTAACTTCGTGCGCGAAGCGATCACGCCGTATGCGGCCGCGTGGGACCGGGAGCGCACGTTCCCGCGCGACGTGCACCGGCAGCTCGCCGGACTCGGCGCCTACGGCGTGCTGGTGCCCGAAGCGTATGGCGGCGCGGGCATGGATGCGCTGGCGCTCGCGCTGATTCTCGAAGAGATCGCCGCGGGCGACGGCGGCACGTCGACGGCCATCTCGGTCAACAACTGCCCGGTGTGCAGCATTCTGCTGACTTATGGCAACGACGCGCAGAAACGCGACTGGCTGACGCCGCTCGCGCGCGGCGAGATGCTCGGCGCGTTTTGTCTGACCGAACCGCAAGCCGGCTCCGACGCGTCCGCGCTGCGCACCACCGCGACGCGCGATGGCGACTCGTACGTGCTGAACGGCGTCAAACAGTTCATCACGAGCGGCAAGAACGGCAACGTCGCGATCGTGATGGCCGTGACCGACAAGACGGCGGGCAAGCGCGGCATCAGCGCGTTCATCGTGCCCACCGATGCGAAGGGCTACGTGGCCGCGCGAGTCGAGGAGAAGCTCGGCCAGCATTCGTCGGATACGGCGCAGATCGTCTTCGAAGACTGCCGCGTGCCGGCCGCGAACCTGATCGGCGCGGAAGGCGAAGGCTATCGGATCGCGCTGTCGGGGCTCGAAGGCGGGCGCATCGGCATAGCCGCGCAAAGCGTCGGCATGGCGCGCGCCGCGTTCGAGGCCGCGCTGAGCTATGCGAAGGAACGCGAGAGCTTCGGCGCGCCGCTCTTTTCGCACCAGGCGGTGCAATTCCGTCTCGCCGACATGGCGACGCAACTCGAAGCCGCGCGTCAATTGATCTGGCACGCGGCGGCGCTGAAAGACGCCGGTCTGCCGTGCCTGACCGAAGCGGCGATGGCCAAGCTGTTCGCGTCCGAAGCGGCCGAGCGCATCTGTTCGGCGGCCTTGCAGATTCACGGCGGCTACGGGTATCTGAGCGACTTCCCGGTCGAGCGGATTTATCGCGACGTGCGCGTGTGCCAGATTTACGAAGGCACGAGCGACATCCAGAAAATTTTGATTGCGCGCGGTCTGAATTAAAAGCTTGATGAATACGATACAACGACCTTCCGACTGCCCTTGCGGCGGCGCCGAACCCGGCCAGGGCAGCGGCGCCAAGGCGCCCCGTTTCGCGCAATGCTGCGGCCGCTATATCCACGGCGGCGAGCCCGCGCCGCGTGCGCTCGAACTGATGCGCTCGCGTTATAGCGCTTACGTGGTCGGCGCAACGGATTATCTGCGCGCCACCTGGGCGCCGCACACCTGCCCCGCCGATCTCGATGCGGACCCCGCGTCGTCCGGCGCGCCCCGTTGGCTCGGACTGCAGATCAAAGCGTTCGCCGAAATCGACGCCGATCACGCGACCGTCGAATTCGTCGCACGTTACAAGGTGGGCGGGCGCGCGCACCGGCTGCACGAGTTGAGCCGTTTCCTGCGCGGCGACGACGGCCTCTGGCGCTATGTCGACGGCGAGGTCAGCGAGTAGCGTGTGATTCGTCGCGCGCTGCCCGTTCACGGTCATTCACGAAGGGGAACCGAGGCCGTGGGCATCATTTGCGCGGGACGAGGCGCTCCCCCCGGACGATTCAATACACGGCGCAAGGTGCTTCTAAGAGGCGCGACGATTCTTTCCTGGAACAGTATCGACGCGACGAGAATCATTACCAGATAGACCGGATACGCCGATAAATGCGCCGGCACCTCGCTTGCCGCCTCAGCGCACACATGCAGTCTATGAACACAAGACAAAAGCGGGTAGGGAATGCCAAGCATCTTCTGGATTTTCAGAAATCCGCTAAAGAGCGGTATTTGTAGAGCGAAGATCGATAAAGAAGCGTTTCCGAGCCGCCTCGTCCAACCGACAACGTGTGGCGACGCGCACTGGAACAAACTCGCAGAAACAAATATCACTGCGACTTGCACGGGCAAGATCGCACCGTTGTGAAGAAGGACTTCCCAGAATGGCGGCCCCTCCGCGAACAGATAAGCGGCGCCGATGAAAAGCGCTGCTAGCGTTCCTGTCAGGATTCGCCGGTGACGCGCAACGATTCCGGCGATTTGTTGGGAGTGCTCCGCGAATATGCCGTAAGCGAGAATGCCCGCGAAAAATTCCGGCAACCGTATCAGCGGATTGGTGTGGAGCATCCCCATCGCCCACACGCCGTACCAGCCATTTACGACGACAATGACCGCCGGGAGAAGGCTGGCGACCCACATCGCAGCCAGCAACGGCCACTTGCGGCGCACGGACAGCAAGCGAGGGGCGGCTACTGGAAATAGCAGATAGAAAAAGAACAGCGTCGACAGCGACCACGATGGAATATTGAACGATAGGTAAAAGGGATTCCACGCCTGAAGCAGCAGGATCTGCAAAATCGCATTGATTGACACCTCCGCGGTGCTCATCGTGTGCATTATCGGTGGCGCGGAATCGAGATTACTCAGTTCAACGTCGAATGGATGGAAATTAATGGTCATCAATGTGACCGTCAACATTAACGTAATAATGTGGATAGGATAAAGATTGGTGAACCGATTAATAAAGAATCGGGATGCCGAAACCTTTTTCCTTTCGCCCGACGTCATTTCTACCGAAACGTGCGACAGAATAAATCCGGACAATATAAAAAAAATACTGGTCGCGCCACCACCGAACTTGAATATGTCAGCCCAAGGCATTGCCTGCGCTGCCGGGTATTCAAGCAGCGTGTGGTAAATGGCTAGATAGCAGGCCAGCAAGAACCGCAGGACGTCCACACCCGGGAGCGCTCCCTTCATTTTCATTTCCCCTGCCTTACGGATAAATTAGGAATTTTTCTGCACTTCCTTTCATTTTTATTCAATCGATATTTCAAACGAAAGGATTTCGCGCAACTCGACGCGCACGAGAGATTTATTGATCGTTGGCAGGCGGTATGTGCGATTTCGCACCTGCCATATTGCAAAGAGGGGTTTGCATCGACCGATTGAAGTTCGCGCGTCTGATTCACCGCATGCACTGCCCTTTTTTACCGCCCTAATGAGAAAGGTAATGAGAACCCTTCCGTTATTTATCCATGTCAGTTTGCAAACTGAAAGGAAACGTGACAGGTTTTGCCGGTTGAAAAAATCAGTGGAGGTCGTGAAGCTAAGCCTGAATTTGTTGCAACGACAGGTTTTCGACAGCGTGCGACAGGGCGATACGTTGTCGCCCCCTTTATTGCACGACCGGGCATGGCTTCCGCGCAACACCTGTGACGGCGATTGGCCGCGATCTAGCGCTCCTCATCCACTCAAAAGACCGCTCGAAGCCACAAGAAATAGGCTCCTTGACTAAGCACGCAAATTTTGCGGCGCGGGTTCTCCTTGATTGCACAAAACAAAATTGTCGTGCCAGGATAAGGCCTTAGCTTCATGACGTCACGTTGCGAGAGCGGATCGATACCGGCTCCGCAAAATGCGCAGGAGCCCTGCCGATCACCAGACAGTGTGGGTTCGGCGGCAGGCTCGAGCAGCATGAGTGGCGTTCATCATCGGCGCGTGGGGTCGCGTCGGCCGTTTGGGTTCATCCCGTGCGATCTCGATTGGCGTACGTGCGCTTCGCGCACTGCGTACGCGAATGGGTTTTTGTTTGTCGAAAACGTGGACGAAAGGCGAATGTCAGCCACGAATCCGGCAAACAGACATCACGGTGTTCAGGGCAGGTCTTTGAGGCAGGTGCGTGAATGGTGTTCAGCAAGGTTCTGACGAAGTGTGCGGTGATCTGTGCAGCGGCTACGTGCGCTGTCGCAATCGCGCATGCCGATCCGCTCGCCGACACGCAGGCGGGACCGCTGACACGCGCGCACGTGCCGCGTATCGCGCTCGACGACGACCTCTACCTGCCGACCGCGCGCCTGAACGAACAGATCATTCGCGTGCCGGTCGACGCCGACGGCACGGTCACGCTCGAAACGACGATCTATAAGCCGGACGGCGCAGGCCCGTTCCCGATGATCGTGTTCAACCACGGCAAGATCCCCGGCGACCCGCACACGCAGGAGCGCAGCGACCCGCTGCCGCTGGCGCGCGAATTCGTGCGCCGCGGCTACGTAGTGGTCGCGCCGAACCGCCAGGGCTTCGGCCGTTCGGACGGCGTGTATGAGCAGGACGGTTGCGATGTCGAACGCAACGGCCTCGGCCAGGCCGGCGACGTGGCGGCCACGGTCAACTACATGTCGAAGCAGCCTTACGTGGACGCGGCCCATATCGTCGTGGCCGGCACTTCGCACGGCGGCCTTGCGACGATGGCCTACGGCACCGAGGCGGCCCCGGGCGTGCGGGCGCTGATCAATTTCTCGGGCGGCTTGCGGCAGGACGCCTGCACCGGCTGGCAGGGCAACCTGACGCACGCATTCGGCGCGTATGGCGAGAAAACCAAAGTGCCGTCGCTGTGGATGTACGGCGACAACGATTCGGTCTGGACCGCGCCGCTGGTGGCCGCCATGTACTCGGCTTACGGCGCGCACGGTGCGAGCGCGAAGATGGTCGATTTCGGCAACTACAAGAACGACGCGCATCGGCTGGTCGGTGACCGCGACGGCGTGCGTGTGTGGTGGCCGGCTGTCGAGGCTTTCCTTGCTCGCGTGGGGATGCCGACGGGCGTGCAGTATCGGGTCGCCGATCCTTCTGCGCCGAAGGCAAGCGGCTTCGCCGCGCTCGATGCGGTGGACGCGGTGCCGTTCGTCGATGAAGCCGGGCGCAATGGGTATCGGAACTTCCTGCATCAGTATCCTAGCCGCGCGTTTGCCGTGTCGGATTCGGGTGCGTGGTCGTGGGCCGAGGGCGGGGATGATCCGATGTCGGTGGCGGTCGCCAATTGCCAGAAGCAGAGTTCGGACCCTTGCCGGTTGTATGCGGTGGATAACTCGGTTGTTTGGGGCGTTCAGGGTTCGCAAACGGCGGATGGCGGGCAGGGTTCTTCTGCTGGCGGTGATGATGAAGGGCGGCGGGCTATTGCTAGTCGGGAGTAGCGTAGGTTTTTGGGCCTGCGCCATGGCTGATTAATTGCGTGCTCTCGGTGCTGTGGGACCGCTGCTAGGCAGATGCCTCAATTCGACTCCCTGCTCTGCTCGATATTCCCTAAGGAAGCCGCAGCCGGTTTGGCCGCACTCCGGCTACCGGTCGCTCCGTCGATAAACTCAATAGCCTTGATGAGCGTTAGCGCATAAGGCAACAAGTCAATTTTCCTATAGCCTGGTCTCGCAATGTGGTGGTGCTACCGCATAGCACCACTGGTGGATGGATCAGGCAGAAGGCGCAATCGCGTGCACCTCGCGCGCTCCTGCATTCGAGAAGCACATGTGTCGCCTGCTGGTACTACGCTATTGGCGGGCGCGGCCCCGGCCATATTTCCTACGGTCCGCGACCGGGCCGATGATGGACACGAGGGGCTGATTATCCTGATGCCATCGCTAAGTCATCCGTAGGATCAATGCAAAGGCGTGTCGGCATGGCGAAACCGCGAGGGTACAGCCAGTCGCCTTAGCCTCATCCAAGAAGACGCGTCTTGCCGCCGAAAGAGCGCGCCCCCATCACTAGCGCGGCGAGCGCTAGCACGCGGCTTGCTGATACGGGACGGCCAAGGCAGTCCCGTCATCCTGTGAAGGTTTTCTCTTCCTCACGCTCATGAACGCCACTAAATCCAGCAGAGACAGCCACTGCTCACAAAGCCTCTCAACCCGGCGCCCCGGCAAAATCCCCGTCCCACGACCCGATTCCTGCCGACACCCCCCAACTACTTTGTCGTCGTCAACTCCGCCGATCAGCGACCTTCGCGCGCAAACACAAACCACCTGCACCGAACAGCGCCAAACCCCGATGCCGCAAGCAAAACCGGCGCTCCAACCCCTAGTGCACAGCGCGAAATAAACCGCTAATCTCGACCCCGCACGCCCGCCAAGGCAGCGCGCAGCGCCGGAAAAAGATGCGCGCAGCGCGCCTGAAAGGGCCCTAAAAAGCCACCCGCGCGGCGGCCAGAAAAGCACCCTGGAGTACCCTTTGGAAAAGTCAGCAGCATCCTCAGTCGCCCCTGAAGACTGGGTCGCCCGCAGCCTGCGTGCCGTGTGGCACCCCTGCACCCAGATGAAGCACCACGAGCGTTTGCCGCTCGTGCCCGTCGCGCGCGGTCAAGGCGCGTGGCTCTACGATCGCGCCGGTCATCGCTATCTCGACGCGATCAGCTCTTGGTGGGTCAACCTGTTCGGTCACGCGAACCCGCGCATCAACGCGGCGCTGAAAGACCAGCTCGACACGCTCGAACACGCGATGCTCGCCGGTTGCACGCACGAGCCGGCTATCGAACTCGCGGAGCGTCTCAGCGCACTCACCGGCAACACGCTCGGCCACGCGTTCTTCGCCTCGGACGGCGCGTCCGCCGTCGAGATCGCGTTGAAGATGAGCTTCCACTCGTGGCGCAACCGAGGTTTCGCGGACAAGCAGGAATTCGTCTGCATTGCCAACAGCTACCACGGCGAGACCATCGGCGCGCTCGGCGTCACCGATGTCGCGCTCTTCAAGGACGCCTACGATTCGTTGATCCGCCACGCGCACGTCGTGGCGTCGCCGGACGCGCGTCTCGCCCAACCCGGCGAAACCGCCGCCGATGTCGCACGCCGCGCGCTCGATCACGTTCGCTCGCTGTTCGAAGAACGCGCCGCGCGAATCGCCGCGCTGATCGTCGAGCCGCTCGTGCAATGCGCGGCCGGCATGGCCATGCACGACGCGTCGTACCTCGCCGGTCTGCGCGCACTGTGCGATCAATACGGCGTGCATCTGATCGCCGATGAAATCGCCGTCGGTTGCGGCCGCACCGGCACTTTCTTCGCGTGCGAGCAAGCGGGCATCTGGCCGGACTTCCTGTGTCTGTCGAAAGGCATTAGCGGCGGCTATCTGCCGCTTTCCATCGTGCTGTCGCGCGATGAAATCTTCGCCGCCTTCTATCACGACGACACCGCGCGCGGCTTCCTGCACTCGCATTCGTACACCGGCAATCCTCTCGCGTGCCGCGCGGCGCTCGCTACGCTCGATCTGTTCGCCAGCGACAACGTGCTTGCTGCGAACGCAGAAAAGTCGGCAAAGCTGAAGGCCGCACTCGCACCGCTCGCCGAGCACCAACAGGTCCTCAACCTGCGCCAGTGCGGCACGATCTTCGCATTCGACGCCGTGATCGACGACGCCCAGCATGCCAAAACCTTCTCGCGCCGCTTCTTCGAAAACGCGTTGCAACGCGAACTGCTGCTGCGCCCGATTGCGACCACCGTCTATCTGATGCCCCCTTACATCCTCGACGACGAAGAACTCGCGCTGCTCGCATCGCGCACTCGCGAGACTTTCGAAACCACGCTCGCGGAGACCCGCTAATGCATTTGCTCGACACACTCGCCCAAGGGCTGAAGGAAATCGACGAGCGCGGCCTGCGCCGTCGCCGCCGCACCGCCGACACGCCATGCGCCGCGCACATGACGGTGGACGGCCGCCCGATCATCGGCTTCGCCAGTAACGACTATCTCGGCCTCGCCGCGCACCCGCAACTGATTGAAGCGATCGCCGAAGGCGCGCGGCGCTACGGCGCGGGCAGCGGCGGTTCGCATCTGCTCGGCGGCCATTCGCGCGCGCATGCGCAACTCGAAGACGATCTCGCGGAATTCGCCGGCGGCTTCGTGGATGCGCCGCGCGCGCTCTACTTCAGCACCGGCTACATGGCGAATCTCGCCACGCTCACCGCGCTCGCGGGACGCGGCACGACGCTCTTCTCCGACGCGCTGAATCACGCGTCGCTGATCGACGGCGCACGCCTGTCCCGCGCCGACGTGCAGATCTATCCGCACTGCGATATGGACGCGTTGAGCGCGATGCTCGACGCGTCGGATGCCAACGTGAAGGTGATCGTCTCCGACACCGTGTTCAGCATGGACGGCGACATCGCCCCGCTGCCGCGTCTGCTCGAACTCGCGGAACGGCACGGCGCGTGGCTGATCGTCGACGATGCGCACGGTTTCGGCGTGCTCGGCCCACAAGGCCGCGGCGCGATCGCGCAAGCTGCGCTGCGTTCGCCGAACCTGATTTCGATCGGCACGCTCGGCAAGGCGGCGGGCGTCTCGGGCGCGTTCGTCGCGGCGCATGCGACCGTGATCGAATGGCTCGTGCAGCGCGCGCGTCCGTACATCTTCACGACGGCGTCGGTGCCTGCCGCCGCGCATGCGGTGTCGGCGAGCCTGCGTATCATCGGCAGCGACGAAGGCGATCAGCGCCGCGCGCATCTTCAGCAGTTGATCGAACGCACGCGCGCCATGCTGAAAGCGACGCCGTGGATTCCGGTCGATTCGTACACCGCCGTGCAGCCGCTCATCATCGGCGCGAACGAGGCGACGCTCGAGATCGCGGCCACGCTCGATCGCGCGGGGCTGTGGGTGCCCGCGATCCGTCCGCCGACCGTGCCCGCCGGCACCTCGCGTTTGCGCATTTCGCTGTCCGCCGCGCACTCGCACGCGGACCTCGACCGTCTCGAAGCCGGCCTGCAACAACTCGGAGCGAACGCGGCATGACCAGCGCGAATCAACCCGCCCTGTCCCTGTTCGTCACCGGCACCGATACGGAAATCGGCAAGACCCTCGTGTCCGCGGCGCTGTTGCGCGGCTTCGTTCGCGCAGGCCTGCAAGCCGCCGCGATGAAGCCGATCGCCGCCGGCGCATTCGAACTGAACGGCGTGCTGCACAACGAGGACGCGGATCAACTCGACGCCGCGTCGAACGTGCTGCTGCCGCCGGCCATGCGCACGCCGTATCTGCTGAAGGAACCGGCCGCGCCGCACATCGCGGCCGCGCTGGAAAACGTCACGCTCGACCTCGATCACATCGTCGCGTGTCATGCGCAGGCTGTGGAGCGCGCAGAGATCGTCGTCGTGGAAGGCGTCGGCGGCTTTCGCGTGCCGCTGACCGCGACGCAGGACACCGCCGACCTCGCCGTCGCGCTGAAGCTGCCGGTCGTGCTGGTGGTCGGCATGCGCCTCGGCTGCATCAGCCATGCGTTGCTGACCGCCGAAGCGATCGCCGCGCGCGGGCTCACGCTCGCCGGCTGGGTCGCGAACCGCGTCGATCCGGACATGACGTTTCCCGACGAAAACATCGCGTCGATCCGCGAGCATCTCGCTCGCGAATATGACGCGCCGCTGCTCGGCATCGTGCCGCATCTGAGTCCGGCTTCGCCCGAACTCGCCGCCGATCAGCTCGACATCAACCGGCTTTTGCAGACGCTGCGTCAAACGCAGCGCTGAGCCACACCATCATATCCATCCATGAGGATCGACCCCATGACGCAATTGAACATCGCTCCGACGCCCGCCGAGGCCAGCCACCATGCCAACTCCGCGGCAAGCAGCGCAAAGGCGCTCGCGCGCTGGCGTGTCGCCGACATCGTCGCGTTGTACGAACTGCCGTTCAACGACCTGATGTTTCGCGCGCAGCAAACGCACCGTGAGCACTTCGACGCGAACACCGTGCAACTGTCGACGCTGCTGTCGATCAAGACCGGCGGCTGCGAGGAAGATTGCGCGTACTGTCCGCAGTCGGTGCATCACGACACGGGCCTGCAAGCCGACAAGCTGATGCCGGTCGACGAAGTGCTCGCCGCCGCGAAGGTCGCGAAAGAAAACGGCGCGACGCGCTTCTGCATGGGCGCCGCGTGGCGCAATCCGAAAGATCGTCACCTCGAACCGATCAAGGACATGATTCGCGGCGTGAAGGCGATGGGCCTCGAAACCTGCGTGACGCTCGGCATGCTCGAAGCACATCAGGCGCAAGGTCTGCGCGAAGCGGGACTCGATTACTACAACCATAACCTCGACACGTCGCCGGAGTTCTACGGTCAGATCATCTCGACGCGCACTTACCAGGACCGTCTCGACACGCTCGAACGCGTGCGCGACGCGGGCATCAACGTATGCTGCGGCGGGATCGTCGGGCTGGGTGAATCGCGCCGCGAACGCGCCGGACTGATCGCGCAACTGGCGAACATGGAGCCGTATCCGGAATCGGTGCCCATCAACAATCTGGTGCAGGTCGAAGGCACGCCGTTGACCGGCACGGAAGCGATTGATCCGTTCGAATTCGTGCGCACGATCGCGATCGCGCGCATCACGATGCCGAAGGCGATGGTGCGTCTGTCGGCGGGCCGCGAACAGATGAACGAAGCGCTGCAGGCGATGTGCTTCCTCGCCGGCGCGAATTCGATTTTCTACGGCGACCAGTTGCTGACCACGAGCAATCCGCAAGCGGAAGCCGACCGCAAACTGCTGGAGCGTCTCGGCATTCGCGCCGAAGCCGCGCAGCAGATGCCGCTGGATCAGAGCGGCTGCGAGCACGGCTGCGACAAGCACGCTGCGCCGAACTGAGCTCTGGCATCGCGTCGCATGCGGTAATGCACGCTCAATAGCAAAGGCCGCCTGTTTTACAACAGGTGGCCTTTTTAACATCGAGGCAGAGAATCACTTCTTGTCGACGATGATCTGATCGAACGTTCCGCCATCGGAGAAATGCGTCTGTTGCGCTTTCTGCCAGCTGCCGAACATCTCTTCGACGGTGAACGTCCTGATCGGCTTGAACTCCGTCGCATGCTTGGCCAGCACGTTCTTGTCGCGCGGACGCAGATGATGCTGCGCGATGATTTCCTGCGCGGCCGGCGACCACAGATAGTCGAGATACGCCTGCGCCTCTTTGCGCGTGCCCCGTTTGTCGACCACCTTGTCGACGATCGACACCGGCGGCGCCGCCAGCAGGCTCACCGACGGATACACCGCTTCGAAGCTGTCCGCGCCCACGCCCGAGGCGATCAACGAGACTTCGTTTTCGAACGTCACCAGCACGTCGCCGATGCCGCGTTGCGTGAACGTGGTCGTCGCTCCGCGGCCGCCCGTATCGAGCACCGGCACGTTCCTGAAGATCGCCTTTTCGAAGTCGAGCGCCTGCGCGTCGGTGCCGCCGTGCTGCTTGCGATAACCCCACGCGGCCAGATACGCATAGCGTCCGTTACCCGAGGTCTTCGGATTGGCGATCACCACCTGCACGCCGGGCTTCGCGAGATCGTCCCAATCCTTGATGTGCTTCGGGTTGCCCTTGCGCACGAGGAACACCATCGTGGTGGTGTACGGCGCGCTGTCGTCCGGCAAACGCGCTCGCCAGTTGGCCGGCACGAGTTGGCCCTTTTCGGCGAGCAGATCGATGTCGTTGGGCTGGTTCATCGTCACGACATCGGCCTGCAGACCTTGCAGCACCGACAATGCCTGCGCGCTCGACGCGCCATGCGACTGGCGGATCGCCACGCTCTCGCCGCTCTTCTGCTTGTATGCCGCGATGAAGTTCGCGTTGATGTCCTTGTACAGCTCGCGCGTCACGTCGTACGACACGTTGAGCAACGACGCGTCGGCATGCGCCGTCGACACAGTGCCCAGCGCGAGCGTGATTGCCGTCATGCCGGCTGCCAGCCAGCGCGATGTCCCCGTTTTGCCTGCCATTTTGTCCCGCCCGTTTTTGATGAATTCCGTGGCCACATCAGCGTGCGGCGTGAAGCGCGATTCTAACGGATCGCTTTCCGGGCCAGCGGCGCGCGTCGTGCCCGCTCACGCTGCGCATGCGTTGCGCGCAAGACTCGCATGACAGGCCGCACGCCGCGTCACATCGCTCACACGAACGCGGGCTGCGCGGCCTCGAACGCCTCTTCGCGAAAGCGCAGCGGTGCCGCGCAATGCACGAGCGTATCGATGAAATACTTGGCGCGCGGCCACGGGCCGAAACCGGCCGCGGTGTTGATATGCCCCGCGTCGCCGAGATTGACGAACGCACTGCCGAACCGCTGCGCGAGATCGCGCGCACCGGCGAGCGGCATCCACGGATCGGTTTCGCTGCCGATCAGGATTGACGGCACGCCGAGACGGCGCGCGTCGAACGGTCCCGTGAATGCGAATTTCCGCGGGCTCGCGGGCGCCACGAACAGCACGCCGACCACATCGTTCGCATACGACGCCTGCTGCAACGCATGCGCGGCCGCGAGGCAGCCGAAGCTATGCGCGGCCAGCACGAACGGCCCGCGCTCGCGTGCGAGCAGATCGCGCAGCGACTGTGCCCAGCGCGTGACATCCGGCGCATCCCAGTCGGCCTGTTCGACCCGCAGCGAGCGCGCGAACTGCCGCTCCAGCCATGATTGCCAGTGCGCGCCCTCACTGCCGTGCAAGCCGGGAACGGTGACGAGCCGTGGCGGCCATGTCGATCTGGTGCATGAAAGCATAGGTGCCTCATCGCGGGAATCCGGGCAGCCATTGTCTCGCCGCGAGCCTGACGAACGAACCAAGTTTTTGTGCTTTGGTTATGGCTCGGCGCGTGAGCCAATGCGGTGGCCAACACGGCCTGGCTCTGCGGGCACGTGGACCCAAGTCCCGCACGCCCGTGCGCAAGCGCGCGCGATCCGTGTCGAAAAAGTAGAATGAAGCCTATCCATAGAGGAGGAGGCCTCATGCAGCAAGCGTCGTCAGAAGCGCCGCAGCCGTCGCGACGTGGCTTCCTCGTCACCCGACCCGACAACACAGGCGCTTTTCGGACCGTATGAAAATCCTCTTTTACATGCCGCATGCCGACGCCGCCGCGTGGTTGCACGACTTCGCCCGCGCGCTGCCCGAGGCCGATCTGCGCGAATGGCAACCGGGCGACACCGCACCCGCCGATTTCGCGGTCGTGTGGCGTCCGCCGCATGAGATGCTGGCCGGCCGCGACGACCTGCGCGCCATTTTCAATCTTGGCGCGGGCGTCGACGCGATCCTCGCGCTCGAACACGAACGGCCCGGCACGCTGCCGCGCAACGCCCAGTTGATCCGCCTCGAAGACACCGGCATGGGTCCGCAAATGGCCGAGTACGTGACGCACGCGGTGCTGCGTTACCTGCGCCGTTTCGACGAATATCAGGCGCTGCAAAACGAACGCCGCTGGCACGTGCTCGATCCGCATCAGCGCGAAACCTTCACGGTCGGCGTGCTCGGTCTGGGCGTGCTCGGCGCTCAGGTGGCGCAAGCGGTCGCGGCGTTCGGCATGCCGGTGCGCGGCTACAGCCGAGGCGCGCGGCAAATCGACGGCATCACCACGTTTGCCGGCGCGGCGCAGTTCGACGCGTTTCTCGACGGCGTGAAGGTGCTGGTGAATCTGCTGCCGCATACGCCGGATACGCGCGACGTGCTGAACGCGCGGACCTTTTCGAAACTCGCGCGCGGCGCGTATCTGATCAACGTCGCGCGCGGCGGCCATCTGGTCGAAGCGGATCTGCTCGACGCGCTCGCGAGCGGCCAGCTCGCCGCCGCCACGCTCGACGTGTTCCGCGAAGAGCCGCTGCCCGACGATCATCCGTTCTGGCAGGCGCCGCGCATCACGATCACACCGCACATGTCCGCGTTGACGCTGCGTGAAGAAAGCGTCGAACAGGTCGCTCGGAAAATCGAAGCGCTCATGCGGGGCGAGACCGTCGGCGGCGTGGTGAGTCTCGAACGCGGCTACTGATGTGATTGAACCGAACTGAACAAGCGAACTGAAAAAGCGCCGCCTCGCGCGGCAGGAGACAGATCATGGCCTTACCGCAGCAAGTGAAAATCGTCGAAGTCGGTCCGCGCGACGGACTGCAGAACGAAAAAGACTTCGTGCCGACCGCGACCAAGATCGAGTTGATCAACCGTTTGGCCGCGGCGGGTTTCCGCAATGTCGAGGCGGCCTCGTTCGTATCGCCGAAATGGGTGCCGCAGATGGCCGACGGCGCCGACGTGATGGCCGGTATCGAACGCCGGCCGGGGACGATCTACTCGGTGCTGACGCCGAACCTGCGCGGCTTCGAAGGCGCGCTCGCCGCGCGTGCCGACGAGATCGTGATCTTCGGCGCCGCCAGCGAAGCGTTTTCGCAGAAGAACATCAATTGCAGCATCGCGGAAAGCATCGATCGATTCGCGCCGGTCGCAGCGGCCGCCAAACAACATGGCGTGCGGATTCGCGGCAGCGTGTCGTGCTCGCTCGGCTGTCCGTATCAGGGCGAGGTGCCGGTCGCGTCGGTGGTGGATGTGGTCGAACGCTTCGCGGCGCTCGGCTGCGATGAAATCGATATCGCCGATACGATCGGCGTGGGCACTGCGAAGCGCACCCGCGAAGTGTTCGAAGCGGTGACCCGTGTGTTTCCGCGCGAGCGCCTGTCCGGCCACTTCCACGACACCTACGGCCAGGCGCTCGCGAACATCTACGCGGCGTTGCAGGAAGGCATCGAGATCTATCACGCGTCGGTGGCGGGGCTGGGCGGCTGCCCGTATGCGAAGGGTGCGACCGGCAACGTCGCCACCGAAGACGTGCTGTATCTGATGAACGGTCTCGGCATCGAGACCGGCATCGATCTCGCGCAGGTCGTGGCGATCGGCGATTTCATCTCGACGCAGATCGGCCGTCCCAACGTGTCGCGCGCCGGTAAAGCGCTGCTCGCCAAGGCGCGCAGTGACGCGGCGAACTGCGCTTGAGCGTATCCCGGCGCATCGAGGCGTGTCTGGATTTCACCAGCCTCGCTCATCGAACCCATTCAACTATCAATCAGGACCTGAAGCGATGACCGACCACGTGTCCCTCGAATCCGACGATCTCACCGTGTTGCCCGACTCGGCACGCCGCGTCGCGCTGTTGTTGCGCGAACGTGGTCACGCCGGGCGAGTCGTGATGTTGCCGGAGACCGGCAAGACTTCCGCCGAAGCCGCCGCTGGACTCGGCTGCTCGGTCGCGCAGATCGCCAAGTCGATCCTGTTTCGCCGCCGCGACGACGATGCGCCGGTGCTGGTGATCGCGAGCGGCGCGAATCGCGTCGACGAAAAGAAGGTGGCCGCGCAGGTCGGCGAGATCGGCCGGGCTGACGCGAAATTCGTCCGCGAAAAAACCGGCTATGCGATTGGCGGGGTCTGTCCGATCGGTCACGCCACTGAGCCGGTCACGCTGATCGACGCCGACCTGCTCGTGCTCGACAGCCTGTGGGCCGCCGCGGGGCATCCGCATGCGGTGTTCAATCTGACGGCGCAGGAGTTGATCGCATTGACGGGCGCACCGGTCGTGGACGTGGCGTTGCGCGAAACGGCGTGACGCGATGACCGCCCGTATGGATCACGCAGACGAACACGGCGCCGTGTTGTCGCCCTGCATCGGCGTGTGCGCGATGGATGCATCGACCGGCTGGTGCGAAGGGTGCCTGCGCACCATCGACGAGATCGCCGGCTGGTCGCTGTTCGACGACGACGAGAAGCGCGCGGTATGGGACGCCATCGAGCTACGCCACGCGCAGTGCATGGCGAACCAGACAAAGGTGAAGCGATGAACGCGCCGCCGCGCATCGTCACGATCGGCGAGACGTTCAGCTCGATGTTCGAGTTGTCGGCGGACTCGGTGAAATCGTTCGCGACGCTCGTCAACGATCTCAACCCGCTACACCACGACGAGACCTATGCCGCGCAAAGCCGCTTCGGCGGTCTGATCGCGTCCGGCACGCAGCCAAGCGCGCATTTCATGGCGCTGCTGGCGACGCATTTCTCGACCTACGCGCAACCGCTCGGCCTCGAGTTCGATATCAAGCTAAAGAAGGCCGTCCATGCGCACGACTCGCTGACCATCCGCTGGCGCGTGCGTGACGCTTACTGGAAGCCGAGCCTGAACGGCGATCTGACGCATCTCGAAGGCACTGTCGTGAACCAGCACGGCGAGACGGTGTTGACAGGCAGTTCGACCATTCTCGTGATGCCGAAGCCCGAAGCGTCCACGCACGCGAACGCGCAGGTCCGTGCGCCATGATCGCGCTGCCGGAGTCGATCCGGGTCTTCGAACGCGGCTGGCTTTCGTCGAACAACGTGCTCCTGGTCGACGACGCCTGCGCCGCGCTCGTCGACACCGGCTATGCAACGCATGCGCCGCAAACGCTCGCGCTGCTGCGACAAACGCTCGGCGCGCGGCCGCTCGATCTGATCGTCAACACGCATCTGCATTCTGACCATTGCGGCGGCAATGCGCTGTTGCAGGCGGCGTGGCCGTGCCGCACTGTGATTCCCGCATCCGAAGCCGACGCCGTGCGCGACTGGGACGAAGCGCGCCTCACCTTTCGCGCGACTGGTCAAACCTGCGAGCGCTTCAGCTTCACCGGCACGATTGCGCCCGGCGCGCAATTGCGGCTCGGCGCGCTGGACTGGCAGGTACTCGGCGCGCCCGGCCACGATCCGCATTCGCTGATGCTGTACTGCGCGCACGAGCGCATCCTGATCAGCGCGGACGCACTGTGGGAAAACGGCTTCGGTGTAATTTTTCCCGAGCTGGAAGGCGAAAGCGGGTTCGCCGAAGAACAGGCGGTGCTCGACGCGATTGCCGGGCTGGACGTGCGCCTCGTGATCCCTGGCCATGGTGCGCCGTTCACGAACGTCGAACAGGCGCTTGAACGGGCCTTTTCGCGCGTCGCGTGGCTGCGCGCCGATCCCGCGCGCAACGCGAGAAACGCGTTGAAGGTGCTGATCGTGTTCAAGCTGCTCGAAATCCGCGCGATCAGTTTCGACACGCTGCTGCAAATGCTCGACGACGCCGCCGTGATGCGCGCCGCGGCGTCGATGCTCAAGCCGCGTGGCGAATGGCCTGCGCTGGTGAAGGATATCGTCGGCGAATTGGCGGCGAAAAATGGACCACTGGAGATGGATGGCACGCGGATCATCGCGCGCCGGGCGTAGTGCGCGGGTGCTGATGCGCGCTAGCGCATCAGCTTGTGTGGGAAAGCGTCGTCAGACCCTCTGCACAAAACGGTGCCACAAAAAGAAAAGCCGCTCGACCATCGAGGCGAGCGGCGGAAATTCTGTCGGACGTGATCAGCGTCGCTATGAATGATACGCGTGGCGGTTTTTTCACCGCATCGGTGATTTCCCTACAGAAGATTGACACCGCCATTTAAGGCCGCATACACACGGTGTTACGAGACCATGACATCGCGCGGCTTACGCGCCATTGGTCCGCTCATATGAACGATCGTGCGTAATAGCACCCAATAGCACGCCCAAGTTATTCGGAATCCGTAGCGTTGCTGCTGACCAGATAAACGCAGCGTTTTTCACGTCGACGAAAAGCGCTTCTGCGGCACGATCCGCCAGCCGAGATTGACACCCGCGGCTGCCAGCAGAATCAGCACTGCGCCGAGCACCTGAATCCATGCAAGCGTCTGCCCGAATGCGACGCGATCGACGATGATCGCCACTACCGGATAGATGAACGACAGCGCGCCGGTCATCGAAGTCGGCAACTTCTGGATCGCGCCGTACAACAGCACATACATGAGCCCGGTATTGACGACGCCAAGCACGACCAGCTCGAGCCACTGCGCACCGCTCGCCGGCAGCGCGTCGAAGCGCACGAACGGCGCGAGCATCACCACGCCGAGCGAAACCTGGATCAACGCGATCAGATGCGGCGGCGTACCCTTGAGCCGCTTCGTGATGATCGACGACACCGCGTACATCGCCGCCGCGCCCACGGCATAAGCGACCCCGACGAGATACTGGCCCGGCACCGCGAGCACCGCTGGCTCGACCTTCACGACGAACACGAGCCCGATGAACGCGACCACCAGCCACGCTACCGTCGACGCGCTGATACGCTCGCGAAACACCAGCGCGCCGAGCGCGACCAGCATGAAGGGCTGCGTGTTGTAGACGGCCGTCGCCATCGAGATCGACGCGCGCGAATACGCGGCGAACAGCAACACCCAGTTGATGACGATCGCCGCGCCGCCGAGCAGCGCGAGGCCGACCATTTGCCACGAGAACAGCCTGCGCCTGAAGAGGCCGAGCACCGCGCACACGAGCGCCAGCGTCGCGCCACCGAAAATGCAGCGGAAAAACACCACGTTGAACGGGCTTTGCTGCGACGACACCACCAGCCAGCCGATGGTGCCGGACATCAGCATCGCCATGCTCATCTCCGCGGCCCCACGGCGAATTTCATTGGATGCCATGATTCGATCCTCGAATTGATTCCTGCATGACCAGCAGTGTAATTAATCCGATTGCGCGAATACATGACTAAACTTAGGCCATCCGCCGATGCAACCTAATAATCGAAGGCCATCATGAGCAAACGCCTTGCCACATCCACGCCCGCGTCGCTCGACGACACTGACCGGGCGCTTCTCGCTGCGCTAGCTGAGGACGCCCGCCAGGCGGTCAGCGAACTGGCGCGCGCGGTAGGACTCTCGGCGCCGAGCACCGCCGAACGCATCCGGCGGCTCGAAGCACAAGGGGTGATCGAACGCTTCACGGTGCAGATCAATCCACGCGCGCTCGGTTTCACGCTGCAGGCGATCGTGCGCGTGAAGCCCTTACCCGGTCAGTTGCATCTGGTGGAAGAGGTGATCCGGCGTATTCCGGAGTTTGTCGAATGCGACAAGGTGACCGGCGACGATTGCTTCATCTGCCGCCTGTATCTGCATTCGATCGAGCAACTCGACGAGATTCTGTCGAAAGTAACCGAGCGCGCGGAGACCAGCACCGCGATCGTCAAATCGACGCCGGTCGAGCGCCGTCTGCCGCCGCTCGGTTGAACGACACGCGCCGCCGCGCTCGCGACGGCGCATGAAACCAGCCGCCGAGCGCTGCTATTCGACCGCTTCGAAGAACGACAGCATTTCCGCAACCAGTTCGTCCGGCGCTTCTTCGGGAATGTAATGCCCGCACGACAGCGCACGGCCACTCACGTCGCGCGCCACGTGACGCCATTCGGCGAGCGCGTCGAAGCACTTCTCGATCACACCTTTATCGCCCCACAACACGCGAAGTGGACAGCCGATCTTGTTGCCCCGTTCGATGTCGGCACGATCGTGTTCAAGGTCGATGCTCGCCGACGCGCGGTAGTCCTCGCACATCGCATGCACGGCGCCCGGTTGCGCGAGCGCCGCGCGATAGGCTTCGAGTGCGGCGGGCTCGAACGGCGCCAGGCCTGCATGGCGACTGCCCATCACCGCATCGACATAAGCGGCCGGGTTTGCGCCGATCAGCGTTTCGGGCAACGGCTCCGGTTGAATCAGGAAGAACCAGTGGAAATAGTGTGTCGCGAACGTGCGGTCGGTGGCTTCGTACATCGCGAGCGTCGGCGCGATGTCGAGCAGCATCAGACGCTCCACCGCGTCCGCGTGATCCAGTGCCATCCGGTGCGCAACGCGCGCGCCGCGATCGTGCGCGCACACGAGGAATTTCGCGAAGCCGAAATGGCGCATCACAGCCACCTGATCAGCCGCCAGCGTGCGTTTGGAATACGGCATGTGCGTAGCGTCGCCCGGCGGTTTGCCCGACGCGCCATAACCCCGCAGATCGGTCGCGATGACGGTAAAGTGTGCCGCCAGTTGCGCGGCGCAGCGCTGCCAGATCAGATGCGACTCCGGATGACCGTGCAACAGCAACAAAGGCGGCCCTGCTCCGCCCTTCACTCCAAAAATATCGACATCGCCCACGGCGACGCGAAAGGGCGTGAAATTCTCGAAGGCCATGGCGTCTCTCTCTCTTTTGTCATTTGTGAGTGACTGCATTGTAGAAGCCCCAAATGCATGCACGGGGTGGGATATCCCACGCAAGCATAGAACCTGAACACTCCTTCCAACCGTTCGAAACAAAGCCGCCAGCGCGAAACTCGCGCTTCACCTATAATCGAACGACCGTTCTTTAATTTTCGAGCGGCCTTGCCCGATGCGTGCGGAGATCGTCGCGGCAGCGTGAACCAGTCCGCTGCGACACGCCGCATCCCATGTGCCGCTAAACTCACCCAACGCCGGGCGCCCAACCTCGCACCGGTTCGCTCAAATCAGGAGACTCGCACCATGGCATTGCCCGCCGTCCTGCAAAACCTTGCGCTGCCCGTCGTCGCTTCGCCGATGTTCATCGTCAGCTATCCGGAACTCGTGCTGGCCCAATGCAAGGCCGGCATCGTCGGCTCGTTCCCCGCGCTGAATGCCCGCCCCGCCGAGCTGCTCGACGAATGGCTCACGCAGATCCAGACGCAACTCGCCGAGCACACGGCGGCCAACCCCGCTGCGATCGTCGGGCCGATCGCCGTCAACCAGATCGTCCATCAGTCCAACACACGGCTCGAACAGGATGTGCGTGTGTGCGTCGAACACAAGGTGCCGATCTTCATCACGAGCCTGCGCGCGCCCGCACGCGAGATCGTCGATGCCGTGCATAGCTACGGCGGCATCGTGCTGCACGACGTGATCAATCTGCGTCACGCGCAGAAGGCGCTGGACGCCGGCGTCGACGGCCTGATTCTGGTGGCGTCGGGCGCGGGCGGCCATGCGGGCACGACCTCGCCGTTCGCGCTGGTCGGCGAAGTACGGCGCATCTTCGACGGCCCGATCGTGCTGTCCGGCTCGATTGCCAACGGCGGCTCGATCCTCGCGGCCCAGGCGATGGGCGCGGACCTCGCCTACATGGGCACGCGCTTCATCGCAACCCGGGAAGCGCACGCGGTCGACAGCTACAAGCAGGCGATCGTCAATTCAACGGCGTCGGACATCATCTATACGAATCTGTTTACCGGCGTGCATGGCAACTACATCCGCGAAAGCATTCTGAACGCGGGGCTGGACCCGGACGCGCTGCCTGAGTCGGACAAGAGCAAGATGAACTTCGGCAGCGACAAGGCGAAGGCATGGAAAGACATCTGGGGCGCAGGCCAGGGCGTCGGCCTGATGGACGATGTGCCGAGCGTCAGCGAACTGGTGCAGCGTTTGTCGAAGGAATATGAGGACGCGAAGGCGCGGCTGGGGATTGCGCGCCCGGCTTCGCGCTAACGCGCGGACTCAAGCAGCGCGCGCTGGCGCTCCGTTGCTGCGGCTCGCCCAATGCCGGGCCGCAGCGCATGCCGTGCATCCGCTGTAAGCGGTGCACTGCGCGCCTACATGTTGCGGCGGTACTGTCCACCCACCTCGAACAACGCGTGGGTGATCTGCCCGAGCGAGCACTCACGCACCACGTCCATCAACACCGCGAACACGTTGTCATCGTCGATCACCGCGCGCTTCAGACGTTCGAGCGCCCCCGGCGCCGCTTCGCGATGCCGGGCCTGGAAAGCGCGCAGACGTCGCAACTGGCTCTGTTTTTCAGCATCGGTGGAGCGGGCCAGCACGATCGGCTGTGGCGCTTCATGCGGATGCGCGCTCAAGAACGTGTTCACGCCGACGATCGGATACGAACCGTCATGCTTGCGATGCTCGTACAGCATCGACTCGTCCTGGATGCGCCCGCGCTGGTAACCGGTCTCCATCGCGCCAAGCACGCCGCCGCGCTCAGTCAACCGGTCGAATTCGGCGAGCACCGCCTCCTCCACCAGATCGGTCAGTTCGTCGATCACAAAGCTGCCCTGGTTCGGATTCTGGTTCTTCGCGAGTCCCCATTCGCGGTTGATGATCAACTGGATCGCCACCGCGCGGCGCACCGAATCCTCGGTCGGCGTGGTGATCGCTTCGTCGAAGGCATTGGTGTGCAGCGAATTGCAGTTGTCGTAGATCGCGATCAGCGCCTGCAGCGTGGTGCGGATATCGTTGAAGTCGATCTCCTGCGCGTGCAGGCTGCGGCCCGAAGTCTGCACGTGATACTTGAGCTTCTGGCTGCGCTCGTTCGCGCCGTATCGCTCGCGCATCGCGACCGCCCAGACGCGTCGCGCAACGCGGCCCAGCACCGTGTACTCGGGGTCCATGCCGTTCGAAAAGAAGAACGACAGATTCGGCGCGAAGTCGTCGATCGACATGCCGCGCGCCAGATAGGCCTCGACGTAGGTGAAGCCGTTGGCCAGCGTGTAGGCGAGTTGCGAAATCGGATTCGCGCCGGCCTCCGCGATGTGATAGCCGGAGATGGACACCGAATAGAAATTACGCACGCCGTGCTCGACGAAATACGCCTGAATATCGCCCATCACTTTCAGGCTGAACTCGGTAGAAAAAATGCAGGTGTTCTGGCCTTGGTCCTCCTTCAGGATATCGGCCTGCACGGTGCCGCGCACGTTCTCCAATGCCGCGCGGCGGGTCGCCGCGAGTTCGTCGTCCGTGAGCGGGCGGCCTTGTTGCGCTTCCATGCGCGCGATCTGCTGATCGATGGCGACGTTGAAGAACATCGCGAGGATGGTCGGCGCGGGGCCATTGATCGTCATCGAGACCGAGGTTTGCGGCGAGCACAGGTCGAAGCCGTCGTACAGCGCTTTCATGTCGTCGAGCGTCGCGACCGACACGCCCGAATTGCCCACCTTGCCGTAGATGTCCGGACGCTCGTGCGGTTCTTCGCCGTATAGCGTGACAGAGTCGAACGCGGTCGAAAGGCGTTTGGCCGGCATGCCCTCGGAGAGCAGTTTGAAGCGGCGGTTGGTGCGTTGCGGATCGCCTTCGCCGGCGAACATGCGGGTGGGGTCTTCGTTCTCGCGGCGGAATGGGAACACGCCGGCGGTGAAAGGGAAGTAGCCCGGCAGATTGTCGAGCATCAGCCAGCGCAGGATTTCGCCGTGGTCGACGAACTTCGGCAACGCGACCTTGCGGACTTCGGAGCCGGAGAGCGTCGTCACGGTGAGCGCGGTGCGAAGTTCGCGGTCGCGAATGCGGACGACGTGTTCGGCACCGGAATAGGCGGCCACGGTCTGCGGCCAGGTGTCGAGGAGTTTGCGCTCGCGCTCACCTAGCGCGGCGGTGCGGTGGGCGATCAGGGTGTCGAGGGGGACTGGAGCGTGGTGGGTCGCAGCAGTGACGCTCGCCTCCTCGAGCATGCGGCGCGCCTCGATCAGTTGCCAACGCTCGCGCGCGATGCGCGCTTGCGCTTCGGCTCGCTCGCGGTAAACGTGAACCGTCTGCGCAATGTCGGCCAGATAGCGCACGCGCGCCGGCGGCACGATCGCGTTGCGGCCGCTCGAAAAGCGCAGACCGTCAGGCGCCGCCAGATGCCCGCCGCCGGAGCGCAGCCCATACGCGCGCAGGGCGTCGGCGATCTGCCGATACAACGCGGTCACGCCGTCGTCGTTGAAGCGCGAAGCGATCGTGCCGAACACCGGCATCTCCTCGGGCGACTTCGCGAAGTCGGCGCGATTACGCTGCACCTGCTTGGCGACGTCGCGCAATGCGTCCGGCGCACCTTTGCGATCGAACTTGTTGATCGCGACGAAGCCGGCAAAGTCGAGCATGTCGATCTTCTCCAGCTGGCTCGCCGCGCCGAACTCGGGCGTCATCACGTACAACGATGCGTCGACGAAGGGCACGATCGCCGCATCGCCCTGCCCGATTCCGGATGTCTCGACGATGATCAGATCGAAGCCCGCCGCTTTGCACAGCATCAACGCGTCGGGCAGCGCGTCGGAGAGTTCGCTCGACGCTTCGCGCGTCGCCATCGAACGCATGTAGACGCGCGCGCCGTTGCCCCAGTCGCCGATCGCGTTCATGCGGATGCGGTCGCCCAGAAGCGCGCCACCCGACTTGCGGCGCGACGGATCAATGGCCAGCACGGCGATGGTGAGCGCGTCGCCATAATCGAGCCGGAAACGGCGGATCAGCTCGTCGGTGAGCGACGATTTGCCGGCGCCGCCCGTGCCGGTGATGCCGAGGACGGGAATCGCGGCGGCTTTGGCGAGGGCTGACAGTGTTGCGCGGCCGGTGGGATCGACGGCGTTCGCTTCGAAGGCGCTGATCAGTTGCGCGAGGCGGCGGAAGGTGGGGGATGCGGGGTCGGACGGGTTGGCGGTGTTCTCCGTGCTCACGGTGCGATTAGCATCCGCGCCGCGGCTCGTCGCGTCGGGCGCATCGCCCACTTGGCCCGCTTCCCCAGCGGAACTACCCGCGCCTGCCACCTGCTCGTCGCCACGTTTCGCACCGCGCGCTTCGAACCGCGGCAGCCGCCGCGCCGACAGATCCGCGACCCACTCCTCGACCGCCGACTGCCCCGCGTCCATCGCCGCGCGCGCGCCTGGCGCGCAGCGCCCGATCATGTCGTCGATCATCCCTTGCAGCCCGAGCCGCTGGCCGTCGTGCGGCGAATAGATCTTTTCGACGCCATAGCGCTCAAGCTCGGCGATCTCTTCGGGGACGATCACCCCGCCGCCGCCGCCGAACACCTTGATGCGCTCGCCGCCGCGCGCGCGCAGCAAGTCGACCAGATAGCGGAAGTATTCGTTGTGACCGCCCTGGTAGCTGGACACGGCGACGCCGTCGGCGTCCTCGTGCAGCGCGGCGTTGGCAACTTCAGCGACGGAGCGGTTGTGGCCAAGGTGGATCACCTCTACGCCGCTCGACTGCAGGATGCGCCGCATGATGTTGATCGACGCATCGTGGCCGTCGAACAACGCGGCGGCGGTGACAAAGCGCAGGCGCCGGCCCGCGGGCAGCTTCTGGCCGCCCGCGCGCTGCGGCGTGGACAGATCGGTCATGTCTCCCCCAGATCGTTACGCGTATGGGTGCTGGCAACCAGTATAGCGAAATGGGTCGCGGCGCCCCGGCCGGTCTAGCGGCGCGTTGGGACGCGGTGGTGCGTTGGCTGACGTGCGCCCGGCGCTAGTCCACACCGCCCGCCCATCAAGCTTGGCTCGAGCGCGCGAGCAACCCGGCCGGCCGCGAACTCCGACGCCCTGGCTAACGCCCCGCCAACGCCCTGATCTGCTCCAGCGACGGCCACAGCGATTCGTTCGAGAACCGCTCAGCCAGAAAGTCGACGAATGAGCGCACTTTGGCCGACAGATGCCGCCGGCTCGCGTAAACCACATGAATCGGCAATTCACGCGGCGGCACTTCGTCGACGAGCAGCGGCACGAGACGCCCCGCGGCCAGGTCGTCGCCGATCACCTCGGTGCCCAGCATCGCGATCCCCGCGCCTTGCAGCACGATCACGCGCTGCGCTTCGAGATGGTTGACGATCAGATTGCCCGACAGACGCACGCGCGGCGACGCGTCGCCGGGCGCGATTTCGAGCGCCGACACGCCCGCGTACTGCAAGTAGTTGTGGTTAGCGAGATCGGCGACGCTCTTCGGCGTGCCGTGTCGCCGCAGATAGGCGGGCGACGCGCACAGGACGAGGTGAGCGGTCGCGATCTGCCGCGCGATCAGCGACGACGATTTCAAACCGCTCGGCGAAGCCCGGATCGCGACGTCGAAGCCTTCGTCGATCAGTTCGACCACGCGGTCGGACAAGGTCATGTCGACGACGACTTGCGGATACTGTGCGGCATAGTCCGCCACCGCGGCCATCACGTGGCTCAAGCCGAACGCCGACAACGACGACACCCGCAAGCGCCCTTGCGGCACGACGCTGGCCGCGCCGACGGCCTGCTCGGCTTCCTCGAGTTCGGTCAGCACCTGGCTCAGCCGTTCGTAGTATTCGCGGCCCGCCTCGGTCGGCGCGACGCGCCGCGTGGTGCGGTTCAGCAGGCGCGCGCCGAGCTGCTGTTCGAGGTGCATCACATGCTTGCTCGCCATCGCCGCCGACATCTCCATCCGCTCGGCCGCGCCGACGAAGCTGCCGACTTCGACCACATGGCGGAACACTTTCATGCTGACGAGGGTATCCATCTCAATCGCTCGCTTCAGGAATCAATCGGGGTCATTTTGCCGGGTTTATTAAAAGATGGTCGGCAAACTCGTGCGATGTGAAGGCCAGAAGCGGCAAAGCCCGCCTTCGGAAGGAAGGCGGGCTTTGCTGTCGATGCTGCTGTCTGTGGCGATTTGCTGTGGCGTGCGCTTGTCCGGGCTGGCGGCGCCCATCATCGCCGTTAAGAGCAGGCCCCGCCCCAGCAGCCTCGAGACGCCGCTTAGAACTTCGCGCGCAAGCCAGCGCCGTACGTGTTACCGCTCGACTGACCGGTGATGTGGTCGTACAGGTAAGCCGCGTACACGTCCGTGCGCTTGGACAGCGGGTAGTCGTAGCCGATCGCGGCCGTCTGACGGGTCTGGTTGGAACCGCCGCCGTTACGCGAATACGCGTACGACGCCATCACCGAGCCCGGGCCGAACGGCACCGTGACGCCGCCTTGTCCCGTGTTCACATGCCAGCTCGTGACCTGCTGGTTGTTGTACGTGTACATGTACTGGCCGTAGAACTTCACGAACTTCAGGTCGTACGACACACCGGCTTGCGCGACGCTCTGGCTGCGCAGCCCAGGAACGCCCGACGTTTCGAAGCTGCCGAGGTCGCCCGGCACGTTGTTGAAGTTCACGTACTGGTAGACCGCGGTCGCGGCGAACGGGCCGTGGAAGTACAGCACCTGGCCGCTCCATTTCTTCGCGCCATTCTGCGTCGTGTTGCCGAGCGCGTACATCGCGGTGGCCGACAGGCCGCTGAAGTTCGGCGATGAATACGACACCGCGTTGTTCCAGCCCGAGTCGCCGGTCACGCCCTGATCGGTCGTGTAGGTCGGGAACGTGCCGAGGCCGAGGTACGTGTGGTACACCATCGGCGAGAACACGTACGAGTCGATGAACGGGTTGAACAGAATCGTCGACACGAACAGCGGCGTGGTCAGGCGGCCGGCCGTCACCGTACCGTACGGCGATTCGATACCGACGTACGCGTTGCGCGAGAACGTCGTGTCGCCCGTGAAGCGGCCGTACTGGCCGTTCTGTGCGCGGAAGAAGCCTTCCAGCGTGAAGATCGCCTTATAGCCGTTGCCCAGATCCTCAGACCCCTTCATACCCCAGTACGACGTCGACATGCCCCCGCCGGACACCACCACAGCGGTCTTCCCCCCAGGGAATTTCTGCGAACCGACCCATTCGTCGACCTGGCCGTAAAGTTGCACGCTCGATTGCGCAAAAGCAGACGATGCACTGGCCAGCAAAGCGGCACACGCGGTTGCCTTGAGGGTGGTCTTCAGCGCACTGCTGATGCTTGTTTTCATGGGTTCTCCAGTCTTTGTCAAAAGGGGTGCGGCTGTGCGAAAGGGGGAGCTCGCGCGAAGCAGTGTTGTCGTCCGTTCGATCATCGAGCCAATCTGGGCGGGACCATCTTTGCGGACCATTTTTATGAAAAAAAATATTGCTGGTTATTGCGGGTATATCGGTCTGGTTAGTTTTGTCGCTTATCGGCCTGTTATTGCCCTGATCAGCGGCGTCCTTATGAAACCGACGCCGGCGTCGCGACCGGACGAGCGGCGCGAACACCGCGCCGGCCGGCGCTTACGCACTCAATGACATGGAAATGACGCGCCGCCGCAGGAAAGCCCCGATTTGACGACGCCAGCGTTTTGCCTGCGAGCGTTATCAAAAAAAGTGTGGCGTCGAAACGTCACATTCGGCGGGTCGCGGGGGCGCACGCGTTCAAGCGGCGACCGAAGACAGGCAGTTGGGAAACGGAGGCGAGGGTTCGGCAGGAATGCTGAACGAGATTTGGCAGGAGCAGAGCGTGCGGGGTCGCGTCGTGGCAGGGTTGCCCGCGAGAGAGAAATGCGCGTGTTGCGAACGTCCGCCGGCGGCTACTTGCTCGCCTCTGATCGCTCGGCAGCGGCCTCGTCAGCCGCTAGTTGCGGCCCGCTACCGCTAGTTGCGATAAGGCGAGCCTTCTGGCGGACGCGGGTCGTCGGCCGGGCGCTGCATGGCGCGCGCCGAGCCGCGTTCTTCGTTGTAGCGCGCGACGTCGGCGCGAATCGAACCGCTGCGCACCGGTGCGTTGGGTGGCGGCCGCGGCACCGTGCGCGATTCGGCGCTGACCGGCGTAATGGCGCCCGCGTACTGCATGCGGCCACCGCCATCGCCGGCATAACCGGACGGTCCGGCCACACGCCGCATGCCGGGGCGATAGACATTGAAGCCATCGGCATAAGTGACGCCCGCAAATTCACGGCTGCGCTCGGGCATCCGGTCACGCGCGGGTCTTGCGGCAGACGCGCTGTAGTGGTGGCCGCCGTTGCGCGCTTGCGCAGCGACATGCGAGTGACCGGCTCCGCCAGCGCCATGCGGTAAGCCCGGTCCTTTTGCAAAGGCGAACGAACACAGCGCAGCGATGACCGCGCCCAACGCCCAGTGCCTAGTTCTCGACAACCCGTCCACCTGGTGACTCTCATGCCCGAAGACTTGCCTGAAGACCACCGTTCGAGCTGCGATGGACTTGTTCTGGGACTGGCAGAGACGCCGCGTTCATGTCGCGACGCGGGTCATCCCGACGGCCTTTGAACCGTAATTTATGGGTGGCGGCAGAGGGTGTCGAGCCAAAAAGTGTTAGGCCTCCGCCGTGGATGTAACACCTTGTTACTGCGACGTTTTTCTGCGACACAGTCCTTGCGCGCGAGCATCGAAACATCCTGCGCGCCGGGCGTTTGCAGGGCTTCGCGGACCTCCTTGCCTATGACGAATCGGCGAATGCCTTGTCGTCTGAATTGTTGAATCGGGATGGACCAATCAGAGGCCGTCGCCAATACTGACGTTGAGGCAGCGGCGGCATTCCGCCACCGCCACGGCGCCTTTTGATGCGCAACAATCATTAATCAATTCTGCAAATGAATTTGCCTATTTAATCGAATTTAAGCAACAATAGTTGTTTCCGATAAACGGCGGCGCCTCCTTCACGCGTGTGTCACGCGTGCGCGCCGCGCTATTGCGCATCACCGCATCGAGATTCCGACATGGCTCGCCCGAAACTGCTTCCCGACAACTTCACCCTGTGCCTCGTCGGCACCGTGGTCCTTGCCAGCCTCCTGCCAGTTCATGGCCAGGCCGCCGTCGGGTTCAACTGGGTGACCAACGTGGCAGTCGGCCTGCTGTTCTTCCTGCACGGCGCCAAGCTCTCACGCGAAGCGATCGTTGCGGGCGCGACGCACTGGCGTCTTCATCTGGTTGTACTTCTCAGCACGTTCGCGCTCTTCCCGCTGCTCGGCCTCGCGCTTAAGCCGCTCCTTTCGCCACTTGTCACGCCGGCGCTCTATGCGGGGGTCCTCTTCCTCTGCACATTGCCGTCGACGGTTCAGTCGTCGATTGCGTTCACGTCCATTGCCAAAGGCAACGTGCCGGCCGCCGTATGCAGCGCGTCGGCTTCGAGCCTGCTCGGCATCTTCATCACCCCCGCGCTCGTCAGTCTCGTCGTCACCAATCAGGCCGCCGCCGGCGGTGCCTCGCCGTGGCACACGGTGGGCAACATCGTGCTGCAACTGCTGGTGCCGTTCGTGGCCGGCCAGCTGCTGCGCCCGCTGATCGGCAAATGGATCGAGCATCATCGCGGCGTGCTGAAGTTCGTCGACCAGGGCTCGATCCTGCTGGTGGTGTACGGCGCGTTCAGCGAGGCCGTCACCGAAGGCCTGTGGCACCAGATTCCCCTGTCCGCGCTGGGCGGCTTGCTGCTCGTCAGCGTCGTGCTGCTCGCGCTCGCGCTGGCCGTGACGATCTTCGTCAGCAAGCGCCTGGGCTTTAACCGCGCGGACCAGATCACGATCATCTTCTGCGGTTCGAAGAAAAGCCTCGCTGCCGGCGTGCCGATGGCCAAGGTCATTTTCGCCTCGCATGCGGTGGGCGCCGTAGTCTTGCCGCTGATGCTGTTCCACCAGATCCAGCTGATGGTGTGCGCGGCGCTCGCGCAACGCTGGGGCGCGCGCGACACCAGCGGCGAGACCCAGCTCGCGCCGCGCGAGCGGACCGCCGCGGCCGTCGCACGCCGTTGAATACGCGCGCAATGCAAACAGGACATTCATAAGCGCCTCCCTGAGCGTCGTTTGAAGAAAGCCGCCTTGTGCGGCTTTTTTGTTACTTCACGCGCAAACGCGGGCGCTGTCGCCTCAGCCGGACGGCATAGGATGATTCCTGGCCGCGCACCATCCCGGTGCCGAGCGTCACTAAAAGTTCACTTAATTCCGGGCCAGACCAGCCGATAAGCCGAAGGTCGATCGCTACGTCCTTCTGCCATGCACCTTTGCTCGCCCTCCCGATCCGCCGCGCCGCGCATCGAGGAGCTGATCGCCCGGCGCGAGCTGTCCGCCGTCTTCCAGCCCATCGTCGACTTCGAAGGGGGTGCGATTCTCGGCTACGAAGGTCTGATCCGCGGTCCGGCCGGCACGCCGCTCGAAACGCCGTTCGCGCTGTTTTCGCAAGCGCTCGCCGAGGGTTGCGCGATCGAACTCGAACGCGCGGCCGCGCACACCTGCGTCGACGCGTTTGCGCGGCTCGATGTGGACGGCAAGCTGTTCCTGAACTTCAGCGCGGGCGCGCTGCGCCGCCTCGCCGACGACCGCGACGAGACGCTCGCGCTGCTGCGCCGTCGAGGCGTCGATCCGCAGCGGATCGTGGTCGAGTTGACCGAGCAGAGCACGCTGCTGGACGCCGGCGAATTCCTGCCGGTGATCGTGGCGCTGCGCGCGGCCGGCGCGCAATTCGCGCTCGACGACTACGGCACCGCGAATGCCAGCATGAGTCTGTGGGTCCGTCTGCAACCGGACGTGGTGAAGATCGACCGCTTCTTCATCCACGACATCGCCAGCGATCCGCTCAAATTCGAGGCCGTGCGCGCGATGCAGCACTTCGCGCAGGCGAGCGGCGCGCAACTGGTGGCCGAAGGTATCGAAAACGAAGCGGATCTGATCGTGGTGCGCGACATGGGGATCGACTGCGGCCAGGGTTATATCTTCGGCCGGCCGCATGCGCAGCCCGCGCGTTGCGTGACCGACAGCGCCCGCGACGCGCTTGGCGCAGGCCACATCGCCGTGTTTCCGGAAGCCACGCGCGCGCTGGGCAGCGCGTCGCCGTCGGGCAGCATGGCGTCGGAGAAGATGCTGGTGACGGCGCCCGCGCTGCCGCGTCACGCCACCAACAACGACGTGCTCGAACTGTTCAACCACCTGCCCGATCTGCACGCGGTCGCGGTGGTCGAACGCGACGAACCAGTCGCGCTGATCAACCGGCGCAGCTTCATGGACCGCTACGCGCTGCCGTATCACCGCGAGTTGTTCGGCAAGCGCCCGTGCATGCAGTTCGCCAACGCGTCGCCGGTGGTGATCGAGAAATCGATGAGCGTCGAGCAGATGGCCAAGCTGCTCGCGAGCGACGACCAGCGCTATCTCGCCGACGGCTTCGTGATCACCGACAACGGCAAATACGCCGGTCTCGGCACCGGCGAGAACCTCGTGCGCGCGGTTACCGAGGTGCGCATCGAAGCGGCGCGCTATGCGAACCCGCTGACCTTCCTGCCGGGCAACATTCCGATCAGCTCGCACATTGGCCGCCTGCTCGGCAACGAGGCCGGCTTCTACGCGTGCTACGTCGACCTGAACCACTTCAAACCGTTCAATGACCAGTACGGCTACTGGCAGGGCGACGAAGTGCTGAAATTCGCCGCCGCCGTGCTCGCCGACGTGTGCGAGCCGACGCGCGACTTCCTCGGGCACGTCGGTGGCGACGACTTCCTGATCCTGTTCCAGAGCGATAACTGGCGTGAGCGCGCGCTGCAGGCGATTCGCGCCTTCAACGAGGGCGCGCAGCGCTTTTACGCGCCGGCCGAGCGGCTTGCCGGCGGCATCCATGGTGAGGACAGGCGCGGCAACCCGACCTTCTTCGGCTTTGTGACGATGGCGATCGGCTGCGTGCGCGTCGAGCCGGCCGGCGGCGCGTCGGAGTATGGCAGCGAGCAGATCGCGTCGGTCGCGGCGCTCGCCAAGCGCCGCGCGAAGCACGCGACGAGCGGCTTCGTGCTGATCGACGCCGACGAGAGCACGGCCTTGATGCGAGGACAGGCCGAGGCGAGCCCACTGGCTTCCGAATAAGCGCGCGACGCGCAGGCCGCCCCACGCCGAAGCTTCAAAACTAGCAATTGTTTAGCTATTTTTACTAAACAGCATATATCGGGCCAACCTCAGTCTCTACGGGTATTTCCGGGTACTTATCCAACGCGCACAGGGCGGTTTTCGCATCGTTTTACTATACAATCGCCCGAACCCAAACACCCGTGCGGCCACACTCCGGAGGCCGCTTCATTCGATGGCCACCACCATCCGCGACGTCGCCCGTGCGGCCAGCGTGTCAATCGGCACCGTCTCACGCGCACTGAAGAACCAGCCCGGTCTGTCCGACGCCACCCGCGAGCGCGTGGTCGAAGCGGCGCGGCAGCTCGGTTACGACGCTGCCCAGTTGCGTCCGCGCATCCGCCGGCTGACCTTCCTGCTGCACCGTCAGCACAACAACTTCGCCGCCAGTCCGTTCTTTTCGCATGTGCTGCATGGCGTGGAGGACGCTTGCCGCGAACGCGGCATCGTCCCTTCCGTGCTGACCGCCGGTCCCACCGAAGACGTGATCCAGCAGATGCGCCTGCACGCGCCGGACGCGGTCGCGGTGGCCGGCTTCGTCGAGCCGGAAACGCTGACCACGCTGGTGGCGATGCAACGCCCGCTCGTGCTGATCGATCTGTGGGCGCCCGGTCTGCGCTCGGTGAATCTCGACAACGCCGCGGGCGCCACGCTCGCCATGCGGCATCTGTTCGAACAGCAGCGCAAGCGCGTCGCGTTCATCGGCGGCTCGCTCGCGCACTTCAGCATTGCTCAGCGCGCGCTCGGTTACCGGCAGGCGTTCTTCGAAGCGGGGCTGCTGTTCGACCCGTCGCTGGAAGTGACCATCGACGCCGGCCTCGACCCCGACACCGGCGCCGCGCGCGCCATGCTGCGCCTGCTCGACGCGCCCGGCCCGCGGCCGGACGCCGTGTTTGCCTTCAACGACGCCGCCGCGCTCGCCGCGCTGCGCGCGTGCCTCGCGCGCGGCCTGCGCGTGCCCGAGGACATCGCGATCATCGGCTTCGACGATATTCCCGCCGCCGCCCATGCCACGCCGCCGCTGTCGACCATTGCGGTCGACAAGGAAGCGCTCGGCCGGCGCGGCGTCGAGCTGCTGCTTGAAGACGCACCCGCCGAGCTGGAAGTTCGCTTGCCCGTTCAACTGATTGTCCGTGCCAGTACTTTGGTGAGAACGCCATGACGCAACCCGACCCGCTTCAACCCGCCAATGACGCCGCCGTGGTGCCGCCCGTCGACAGCTTCCGCAGCCGCGAGTTTCTGCTCGCGCACGTGCAGGACACGCTGCGCTTCTATGCGCCCAACGTGCTCGATCCGAGCGGCGGCTTCTTCCACTTCTTCCGCGACGACGGTTCCGTCTACGACAAAACCACCCGCCATCTGGTGAGCAGTTGCCGCTATATCTTCAACTACGCGATGGCGTATCGGCAGTTCGGCGACCCGCAGCATCTGGAATACGCGCGCCACGGTTTGCGCTTCTTGCGCGAAGTGCATTGGGACGATCAGAACGCAGGCTACGACTGGGAACTCGAATGGCGCGACGGCAAAAAGCGCACGCTCGACGCGACGCGCCACTGCTACGGCCTCGCGTTCGTGCTGCTCGCGTATTCGCATGCGGCGATGGCCGGCATCGAGGAAGCGAAACCGATGATCGGGGCGACCTTCGAGCTGATGGAGCACCGCTTCTGGGATGCCGCCGCCGGTCTTTACGCCGACGAGGCGTCGCCCGAGTGGCGGGTCAGTTCGTACCGCGGGCAGAACGCGAACATGCACACCACCGAGGCGCTGCTGGCCGCGCATGAAGCGTCCGGCCACCTCGTCTACCTGGACCGCGCCGAACGCGTGGCGTCGAACATCACGCTGCGGCAGGCCAAGCTGTCGCAAGGTCTGGTGTGGGAGCATTTTCACGCGGACTGGTCGGTCGACTGGCACTACAACGAGGAAGACAGTTCGAACATCTTCCGCCCGTGGGGTTTCCAGCCGGGGCATCAGACCGAATGGGCGAAGCTGCTGTTGATACTCGAACGCTTCCGGCCGCTGCCGTGGCTGCTGCCGCGCGCGATCGAACTGTTCGACGCCGCGATGACGCATGCGTGGGACGAAGACCACGGCGGCCTCTATTACGGCTTCGGCCCGGACCGCACCGTGTGCGACCACGACAAGTATTTCTGGGTCCAGGCCGAAACCTTCGCGACCGCCGCCCTGCTCGGCAAGCGCACCGGCAACGAACGCTTCTGGGACTGGTACGACGAGATCTGGCGCTACAGCTGGGCGCACTTCGTCGATCACAAATACGGCGCGTGGTATCGCATACTCACCTGCGACAATCGTAAGTACAGCGACGAAAAAAGCCCGGCCGGCAAGACCGACTATCACACGATGGGCGCATGCTACGAAGTGCTGGCTCATGCGCTGCCCGACGGCGCGGCCGCCGCGTCCGCCACGTCCGAATCAGCGGAGAAAACACCATGAACAATCCCAGCGAAAGCCCCGAATTTCCCCTCTTCGTTTCCGCCGGCGACATCCTCACCGATCTCGTGCGCACCGGCGCGTCGCAATGGCTCTCGCGGCCCGGCGGCGCGGGCTGGAACGTGGCGCGCTGTGTCGCGCGACTCGGCTTGCCGACTGCGTGCGCCGGCTCGCTCGGCGTCGATAACTTCTCCGACGACCTGTGGAACGCGAGCGTCGCCGCGGGTCTCGACATGCGCTTCATGCAGCGCGTCGAGCGCCCACCTCTGCTTGCGATCGTGCATCAGACGCATCCGCCCGCGTACTTCTTCATGGGCGAAAACGGCGCCGATCTCGCGTTCGATCCGGCGCATTTGCCGGCGGGCTGGATCGGCCACGTGAAGTGGGCGCATTTCGGTTGCATCAGCCTCGTGCGGCAACCGCTCGGCGATACGCTCGCGACGTTGGCGGCCGAGTTGCGTTCGCGCGGCGTGAAGATCAGCTTCGATCCGAACTACCGCAATCTGATGGAGCACGGCTACGAGCCGACGCTGCGCAAGATGGCGGCGCTCGCCGATCTGATCAAGGTCTCCGACGAGGATCTGCGCCTGCTGTTCAAGACCGACGACGAAGCGGCCGCCCTCGCGCAGTTGCGGGCGATGAATCCGGCCGCCACCGTGATGGTGACGCGCGGACCGGAGTCGGCCATGGTGATCGACGGTGCGTCGGTGATCGAGGCGCGCCCGCCGCGGGTCGAGGTGGTCGATACCGTGGGGGCCGGCGATGCGTCGATCGGCGGTCTGCTGTTCAGCCTGATGACTGCGCCGCAGCGCGTGTGGCCCGAACATCTCGCATTCGCGCTGGCGGCCGGCGCGGCCGCGTGCCGGCATGCCGGCGCACATGCGCCGACACTGGATGAGGTCGTCGCGCTGCTGTAATTGTCCTGCCTTGTGCGGCGCGCATTGTCGCGGACATGGAGCGCAGCCGGGGCAGGAAACCGAAGCTCCATCATCGTGCTAGGATGAAAAAACCGAAACCGTTGGAGGGAGCGGCGTCATGGACGACATCACCTATACCAAGGGAATCTACACGGCGACGGCTTCGGTAAGGGAAGTCGGCTCGGATACGTGGCAGGGCGTCGTGACCCTCGCACGCGACGAAGGCGATCCCAACGACGATCAGGAGACCACGCTCTACGAAGTGGAAGCGACTTCGTCGACGCCGGAGGAAGCGCTCGAGGAAGCGAAGGCGCTCGCTCACAGGATCCTCGGAGAAATCGAACTTTAGGCAGACCGGCGCCGCGCGCTGTCGCGCCGCGCCACCTTGAATCAACCGGCAGGAGGCGTTCATGGACGAACAGTTCTTCCTCTACGGCGTGTATTCGATACACGTCCGCCCTCTGGAACTCAGCGGCGCGCGCTGGGATGCGGAATACGAAATCCGCCATCGCGAGAAAGCGGTGAAATCGTGGACCACGGTCGGCGGCGACGGCGGGTATGCCGACGAAGCCGAAGCGGTGGCCTCCGCGCATCAGCAAGCGGTCGACGATATCGAGCACGGAGCGGGGATTCCAAAGCCGCGAGCTTTTCCGTAGGCGGTCTTCGCGCGAGGCGGGTGTCCGGCGTGACGCGACGCCCCGCTGGGGCGTCGGCTGGACTTCCGCGCACGAGTGCGCAATGTCACTGCGCGGCGGCACCGCGATGCGCGAACCATCCCGCAGCGCGCGCCCGACGCATGCGCCAACGCAACCGCGAACGGAGTTGCACGCGCCGCGCGAACATAACCGCGAACTTCATTGCGCACGCCACACCAACGCAAGGATTAGCGCCGCTGTCCACACTGCGTCAACACAGCCGACACAGCCACTTCACCCGCCGAAAATCACCCTCTACACGCCAAGCGCCATGCTACGCTTGGCCCGTTTTCATCTCCCCGAGCGCGCGATGGCCACTGAACCGTCAGACCGTTTTTCCGGCATCGGCGACGCCGAAGCGGGCGCGCAAAAGCGTCGTGCGCGCGGCAGCCGTGAACTGCGTCTGGACGATCGCGTGGTGATCACGCACGGCATGCCGACGCCGTTCTGGCAGGACCTCTATCACCGCGCGCTGGTCGTGAGCTGGCCGACGTTTTTCATCTCGCTCGCGATGCTGTTCGTGCTGCTCAACACCACGTTCGCCGCGCTCTACATGCTCGGCCGCGCGCCGATCGCCAATCAGTTTCCGGCGGGCTTCGGCGGCGCGTTTTTCTTCAGCGTCGAAACGCTCGCGACGGTCGGCTACGGCGACATGCACCCGCAAACCGTCTACGCGCACTGGATCGCGACGCTCGAAATCTTCTTCGGCATGTCGAGCATCGCGTTGGCGACCGGGCTGATCTTCGCGCGGTTTTCACGCCCGCACGCGAAGATCATGTTCGCCCGCTATGCGATCGTCCGCCCGCTCGACGGCCGCATGACGCTGATGGTGCGCGCGGCCAACGCGCGCCAGAACGTGATTGCCGAGGCCCGCGCCAGGCTGCGCATTCTGCGCCAGGAAACCTCCGTCGAAGGCTACACGCTGCGCAAGCTCTACGACCTCACGCTGGTGCGCGATCAGCACCCGGTGTTCAAACTGGGCTGGACGCTGATGCACATCGTCGACGAAAGCAGTCCGCTGTTCGGCGAAACCGCCGAGACGCTCAAAGGAAGCGACACGTCGCTGCTGCTCACGCTCGAAGGGGTCGACGAATCGACTTCGCAAACCATGCAGGCGCGCCACATGTGGACCTGCCAGCAGATCTTTTGGCAGCACCGTTTCGTCGACATCTTGAGCGAGCAGGACGGCGTGAGCCACATCGACTACTCGCATTTCGACGAAGTCGTGCCACTCGACGTTGCGCCCGTTCAGCAGGACGCGGCGGCCGGCGCGGCGACGCGAAAAATGGCGAGATAGGCGGCACGCTCAGTCACGCGCCACGCTGCGGCCCACGCGGCTCTAAACGGCACTGAGACACCCAGGGCATACCCGAACCCCGCCGCGGCATGGCAAATCCAACTCAAAACTTCATTAAAACGCACGGCTCCTCGCGCCCATTCGCGAGCGGCCCGGCAAAGTAGAAAAAATCCTCTCTAATCGGCGTTAAAAAATAGAGTCTCTTCCGCAGCGTCACTTTGTGGTCCCCACCCTCGCGCGCGGATGCGAAACAGCAACCATCTTGCATGGGATCGGAGTAAGCGCTAAAGCGCTAACTCCGATCGACACCGGAGACTCACCTATGACCGCTCGCCTGCCCATCGACGGCACGCCCGCTCTCGCCGACTACAAACTGTCCGACAATCTCACCGCGACGCGCGGCCGGATCTTCCTGACCGGCACGCAGGCACTGGTGCGCCTCGCGTTGATGCAGCGCGCGCTCGACAAGACGCGCGGCATGAACACCGCCGGCTTCATTAGCGGCTATCGCGGCTCGCCGCTCGGCATGGTCGACCAGCAGTTGTGGAAAGCAAACAAGCTGCTCGCGGCGAGCGATATCCGCTTCCTGCCGGCGATCAACGAAGAACTCGGCGGCACCGCCGTGCTCGGCACGCAGCGGGTGGAAGCGGACCCCGAGCGCACCGTCGAGGGCGTGTTCGCGATGTGGTACGGCAAGGGCCCGGGCGTGGACCGCGCGGGCGACGCGCTCAAGCACGGCAACGCCTATGGCTCGTCGCCGCATGGCGGCGTGCTGGTGGTGGCGGGCGACGATCACGGCTGCGTGTCGTCGTCGATGCCGCATCAGAGCGACTTCGCGATGATGGCCTGGCACATGCCGGTGGTGAACCCGTCGAACATCGCCGACATGCTCGAATTTGGCCTGTACGGCTGGGCGCTGTCGCGCTTTTCGGGCGCGTGGGTCGGCTACAAGGCGATCTCCGAAACGGTCGAATCGGGCTCGACGGTCGATCTCGATGCGCTGCAAACCACATGGACCACGCCGCAGGATTTCACGGTCCCCGCCGGCGGCCTGCACAATCGCTGGCCCGATCTGCCGAGCCTGACGATCGAGTCGCGGATGCACGCGAAGCTCGACGCAGTGCGACACTTCGCGCGCGCGAACAGCATCGACAAATGGATCGCGCCGAGCCCGCACGCGAACGTGGGGATCGTCACGTGCGGCAAGGCGCATCTGGATCTGATGGAAACGCTGCGCCGCCTCGATCTGACGGTCGCCGATCTGGACGCGGCCGGCGTGCGGATCTACAAGGTCGGCTTGTCGTTTCCGCTGGAGATGACGCGCATCGATGCGTTCGTTGGCGGCTTGTCCGAGGTGCTGGTGATCGAGGAGAAAGGCCCGGTCATCGAGCAGCAGATCAAGGACTATCTGTACAACCGCACGCAAGGCACGCGGCCGGTCGTGATCGGCAAGCACGCCGAGGACGGCACGCTGCTACTGTCGTCGCTCGGCGAACTGCGGCCGTCGCGCATCCTGCCGGTGTTCGCGAACTGGCTCGCGAAACACAAGCCCGCCCTCGACCGACGCGAACGCGTGGTCGATCTGGTCGCACCGCAAATCCTCTCGAACGCGGCCGACAGCGTGAAGCGCACGCCGTACTTCTGCTCGGGCTGCCCGCACAACACGTCGACCAAAGTGCCGGAAGGGTCGATCGCGCAGGCCGGCATCGGCTGTCACTTCATGGCCTCGTGGATGGAGCGCGACACGACCGGCCTGATCCAGATGGGCGGCGAAGGCGTCGACTGGGCCTCGCATTCGATGTTCACGAAAACGCGGCACGTGTTCCAGAATCTCGGCGACGGCACCTACTTCCATTCCGGCATTCTCGCGATTCGCCAGGCGGTCGCCGCGAAAGCCACCATCACGTACAAGATTCTCTATAACGACGCGGTCGCGATGACGGGCGGCCAGCCGGTCGACGGCAGCATCTCGGTGCCGCAGATTGCGCGCCAGGTGGAAGCCGAAGGCGTGTCGCGCTTCGTCGTGGTCAGCGACGAACCGGAGAAATACGACGGCCATCACGATCTCTTTCCGAAGGGCACTACGTTCCACCATCGCAGCGAAATGGACGCGGTGCAGCGCCAGTTGCGCGACACCGACGGCGTAACCGTGCTGATCTACGACCAGACCTGCGCGGCGGAAAAACGGCGGCGCCGCAAAAAAGGCGAATTCCCCGACCCGGACAAGCGTCTCTTTATCAACGAGGAAGTCTGCGAAGGCTGCGGCGATTGCGGCGTGCAGTCGAATTGCCTGTCGGTCGAACCGGTTGAAACGGCACTGGGACGCAAGCGCCGCATCGACCAGTCGTCGTGCAATAAAGACTACTCATGCGTGAACGGCTTCTGTCCCAGCTTCGTCACGGTGGAAGGCGGCAAGCTGAAGAAGGCCGCGGGCGCCGCGTTCGATCCGCAAGCGCTGGCCGCCCGCGTCGACGCGCTGCCGGTTCCCGCGACGCAGCTCGATGCCGCGCCGTACGACATCCTGGTGACGGGCGTCGGCGGCACGGGCGTCGTGACGGTCGGCGCGTTGATCAGCATGGCCGCGCATCTGGAAGGCAAGAGCGCGTCGGTGCTGGACTTCATGGGCTTCGCGCAAAAGGGCGGCTCGGTGCTGTCGTTCGTGCGCTTCGCCGCGCGCGACGAGTGGCTCAACCAGGTTCGCATCGACACGCAACAGGCGGACGTGTTGCTCGCCTGCGACATGGTGGTCGGCGCGAGCGCCGATGCGCTGCAATCGGTGCGTCATGGCCGCACGCGCATCGTCGTCAACACGCATGCGATTCCGAACGCGACGTTCGTGCAAAATCCGGACGCGACGCTGCACGCCGACGCGCTGATCGACAAGATGCGTCACGCGGCGGGCGCCGAGCGCATGTCCACGTGCGACGCGCAGGCGCTGGCGACGCGTTTTCTCGGCGACACGATCGGCGCGAATATTCTGATGCTCGGCTACGCGTGGCAACTCGGTCTGGTGCCGGTGTCGTTCGGCGCGATGATGCGCGCGATCGAATTGAACAACGTCGCGGTGCCGATGAACCAGTTGGCGTTTTCGATCGGCCGGCTGGCCGCCGAAGATCCCGCCGCGCTCGAATCGCTGTGGCAGGCACGGCACCTGGCGAAGCAGGCCGTGCGCGTCGACACGCTCGACGAACTGATCGCGCATCGTGAAGGACGTCTGCAGACTTATGGCGGCGCTGCCTACGTGAAGCGTTATCGCACGCTGGTCGATGCGGCGCGCCGCGCGGAAACCGCCGTGGATGCGACCAGCGAACGCGTGACACGCGCGGTGGCCACGACGTTCTATCGTCTGCTCGCGGTGAAGGACGAATACGAAGTCGCGCGTCTGCATACGGATGCCGCGTTCCGTGAAGCGCTGGAAGCGCAATTCGAAGGCGTGGCGGGCAAGGACTTCGGCATCAAGTTCAACCTCGCGCCGCCGACGCTCACGCGCGCGCAACCCGGCGTCAATCCCACCAAGAAAACCTTCGGCCAATGGATGTGGCCGGTGCTCGGGATGCTGGCGAAATGGCGCGGTCTGCGCGGTACGACGCTCGATCCGTTCGGCCGCACGCTGGAGCGCAAGATGGAGCGCGAACTCGCGAGCGACTACGAAACCACGTTGCAGCGCGCGCTCGCGAAGCTCGATGCGAACAACCTGGAGGACGTCGCGAAGCTCGCCGATCTGCACGCGCGTGTGCGCGGTTACGGTCACGTGAAGCTGGCGAATCTGGCGGGTGTGAAGCGTGGCGAACGTGAGCTGGCGACGCGCTTGCAGATCGATGCGGCGACGGGCAATGCAGTGAAGAAGTCGCTCGAGGAGATGAAGGGCGCGGGGCAATTGCGCGGTATTCCCGTGGTGGTGGCGAAGTAGCGTTTGCGGGCAAGAAACGCGCTGCGCAGCGTGAATGGGAAAAGCCGCTTCGGGTGTGAGCTCGAAGCGGCTTTTCTTGATCGGCTGATCCGGCCATGCGGTGCCGGCCATGCGGACGTTAGCCGCGTGGCGCGGCGCTCGGAATCGCGTTCAGCAATGCCCTGACCTGCGCGACCTTTTCCGTATCGATCGGCGCAAGTCCTTGGTCGCCCACTCGCGCGCCCGAACCGAAATGCACCGCTTCGACTGCCGTTCGGCTCACGAAGCCAGCCACCGCATCGACCGTCAAACCCGCGCCGGCCAGCACCGTGCAATGCGAGCCGCCCGCCTGTTGCACCAGTTCGCGAATCGCTACTTCCGCGTGCAGCACCGACGGCTTTCCGCCCGACGTCAGCACGTTCGTCACCACGTCGAAACCGAGTAGCACGTCGAGCGCTTCGCGCAGATCGCGCGTTTCGTCGAACGCACGATGAAAGGTGATCGCCAGACCATCGGCCGCATCGATAGCGCGCGCGAGCCCTTCGCGGTCGATCGCGCTATCGGCGTTCAGCATGCCGATCACGATGCCGTTCGCGCCCGCCGCCTTGACCGCGCGCACGTCGCGCAGCATTACCGCGTAGTCGTCGGCGTCGTACACGAACGAGCGGCTATGCGGCCGCACGATCACATTCACCGGAATCCGGACAGCGGCCACCACCGCTTCGATCAGGCCGACGCTCGGCGTCAGCCCGCCCTCACCCATCGCGGTGACGAGTTCGATACGGTCGGCGCCCGCTTGTGCGGCGATGCGCGCATCGGCGACGGTCGTGGCAATGACTTCGAGCAGGATGGACATGAGCGAAGACGGGTGTCGTTAAAACGACATCATCTCAGAAGCGCTCTTCGTCCACCCAATCGATGTCGCCGCACAACACGCAGGTCTGCTCGCCGACGCGCGTCGCCACCGACAGCGTCACGCACGGCAAGGCCTCGTTGATCGACAGATACGGACGCGTCACATGCACGCGCTCCGGGGCATTGATCGCTTCACGGAAGTACGGGCGGCGCAGCCAGTTCGCCCCTTGCGCGTCGGCGAGCGGCAGAAAGCGCGTTTCATGCGCGGCGCGATCGGCGCGCAGCACCACGTTGCGGCCCGCCTGCTTGCCCCTCGCGTCGAGCAGGAAGCAGCGCGCGGCGTGATCGAGCGCGAGGAAGTTCCAGCACACTTCGTCGAGCGGCTCGCCCGCGGCAAGCCGCTCGGCGGCGCGCTCGAAGGCCCGCAGGTACGGCGCGAGACGGCTCGCGTTGCGGCGCTCGCGAGCTTCGGTCTGGTCGCGATACCGCTCGGTGAGTTCGTCGATGCAAGCCACCGCGTGCGCCGCGTCGACCGCGCCGGGGTTCGGCCGGCCAAAGAAAAAGCCTTGTACGAAGTCCGCGTTGCAGCTGAGCGCCATCTGCGCTTCATGCTCCGTTTCCACGCCTTCGATCAGCACCAACTTGCCCGCTTCGTGCAGCAGCGCGACCAGTCCCGGCAGAATCGTCGCCATGTCGGCGCGATGCGCGGCGTGCGACAGCATGATCCGGTCGAGCTTCACGATGTCGGGATTCAACTGCCAGATGCGCTCGACGTTCGAGTGTCCCGCGCCGAAATCGTCGAGTGCGATCAGGAAGCCGCGCTCACGGAACTGGCGCACCGCGTCGGCGAGACGTTCGAGGTCTTCGGCGCGCTGTTCGAGCACTTCGAGCACGATGCGCCGCGGCGGCAGATCGAGCCGGCGCAGATTGGCCAGCAACGCGGCGGCATGATACGGATCGGTGAGCGCATCGGGGTGAATGTTCAGAAATAGCCACTCGCGCTCGGCGCCGAGCACCTTGAAGTTTTCCAGATGCAGCGTCTGCGCGAGCCGGTCCACGTGCAGCACGTCGCCCAGACGCGCGGCCTCGCCGAATATGTCGAGCGGCGACACGGCGCGATCGAGCGCGTCGTGCGCGCGCAAGAGCGCCTCGTAGCCGACCGCCCGCATATGCGAGAGGCTGAAAATCGGCTGGAACACGCTGGTCAGCGTCAGCTCGCCATGCTGCACCGAAAAACGTTGAAGCCCCGACGTCACCTCGACGTCAAAGCCATGCGGCGCGCTGGCCGTTCTATCCTGTTGCGCAATCGTCATGCAATCCTCTCACACGAGAGCCGGCCCGGTTCGGACGCGGAAGCGAACAACCCTCGGCGCCGTTTCTAAAATGTGCGTTATCGCTACTGCTTAAGCAAGCTCCATGCGCACGCTGTCGCACATTCGAATGAAATTTGCTCTAGAGATTGCACCGGCAGATGAGCCGATGCGCCGTGCGGGGGCGTAGCGCGCACCAACGAGGTGCGTGGCCGAAGGTGGGCCGGACGCCAGGTTCGATACTGCGTGTCCGCCCGTACGCGCGGCCGGCCTGCCGGACTGGCGATAGCGCAAGGCGTCGCCGGGCTACACTTTGGCCCTGGCGCCTCGTGAACGCCACGCGGCGAGATCGTCGTTCAATCTTCGCGGAAACCCGTTATATCCCCACGTATAGACCGATGGAAATAGTCTTCACCGTATTGATTCTCCTGCTCGCAGTCGCAGCTTCCGGCATCCTGACCCGCACGCTGCCGTTCAAGTTGCCGCTGCCGCTCGTGCAGATCGCAATCGGCGCGCTGCTCGCGTGGCCGAAACTCGGCTTGCACGTCACCTTTAATCCGGAAATTTTCATGGTGCTGTTCATCCCGCCGCTGCTGTTCGCGGATGGCTGGCGCATCCCCAAGCGCGAGTTCTTCATGGCGCGCCGCGCGATCCTGATGCTCGCGCTCGGCCTCGTGTTCATGACGGTGCTGGCGGTCGGCTACTTCGTGCATGCGCTGGTGCCGGCCATCTCGCTGCCGGTCGCATTCGCGCTGGCCGCCGTATTGTCGCCGACCGATGCGGTGGCGCTGTCCGGCATCGTCGGCAAGGACAGAATTCCTGGCAGTCTGATGCATATCCTCGAAGGCGAAGCGCTAATGAACGACGCGTCCGGTCTGGTCGCGCTGAAGTTCGCGATCGCCGCGGTGCTCACCGGCGTGTTCTCGCTGCGCGACGCGTCGATCAGTTTCGTGGTGATCGCCGTGGGCGGCCTCGCGGTGGGCGCTGCGGTCAGCGCGCTGTTCAGCTTCGTGTCGGTGCACTTTCTGAGGCTCAGCGAAGGGGGCGACCCCGCGCCCGGCGTCGTGATGACGCTGCTGATTCCGTTCGCCGCTTATCTGACCGCCGAGCGCTTCGAGTTGTCCGGCATTCTGGCGGCGGTCTCGGCCGGCATGATGATGAACTACGCGAGCCTGGCGAACGCGGGATCGGTGGCGTCGCGCGTGCGCGGCAACAGCACGTGGACTATGATCGAGTTCGTCTTCAACGGCATGGTGTTCATTCTGCTGGGGCTGCAGTTTCCGCACATTCTCGGCCGCGCGCTGCTCGATGCACACGAAACCAGCAACGCGCAGGTCGGGCTGCTGATCGGCTACATCGCCGCGGTGGCGGCCGCGCTGTACGCGATGCGCTTCGCGTGGGTATGGCTGTTGCGCTGGTTCGCGAGCCGCGGGGCGGCAAAGCACGGCATGGCGAGCGCGGTGCCTGGCCTCCGCATGGTCACGGTGACGACAGTAGCCGGCGTGCGCGGCGCAGTGACGCTGGCGGGCGTGTTGTCGTTGCCGGAATTGTTGCCCGACGGCGCGCCGCTGCCGGGCCGCGATCTGGCCATTTTCATCGCATCGGGCGTGATCCTGCTGTCGCTGCTGGTGGCGGTCGGTGCGTTGCCGGTGTTGCTGCGCGGCTGGCGGCGCGGCAGTGACCCGCATGCGGCCGAAGAAGCGCTCGCGCGCAGGATGGCCGCGCAAGCCGCGATTCGCGCGGTCGACCAGATCCACGATAAAGACTGCGCGGATCTGGATGAATCGGAGTCGGCGTATGCAGCGGATGTCACTGCGCGGGTGATGGACCTGTATCGGCGCCGGCTCGCGACGCTCCATGAAGAAAAGGAGCCGCGCGAAATGGCGCGCCGCGCCGATGCATTGGAGTTCAGGATGAAACTGGCGGCGATGCGTGCCGAGCGCAAGACGCTGCTCGCGCTGCGCGCCAGTCAGGAGATCAACGACGAGACCTTGAACAAGCTGATGCGCGAGGTCGATTTGTCGGAGACGGCGCTGACCGCGCGGAAGAAATAGAGCTTCGCTTGTGGTAGCGGCGGCGCCGGCTTTTTCTCGATCACGAAACAGGAGAAGAAGCCGGCAACGTTGGCGAACTGGCGCTCACCGCCGCTCAGCAAACCGAATCAGGCCACCGGCCCCTGCGCCGGCTTTCTGCGCAGCAGCGCATACAGAATGATCGCGCCGAACGTCGCGGTGCCGATCCCGCCAAGGCCAAAGCCGCCGAGTTTCAACGAAAAATCGCCCGCGCCGAGCACGAGCGTCACCGCGGCGACGATCAGATTCCGGTTGTCGGAGAAGTCTACTTTGTTGACCACCCAGATGCGCGCGCCGGTCACCGCGATCAGCCCGAACACGACGATCGAAACACCGCCCAGCACCGGTCCCGGAATGGTCTGGATCACCGCGCCGAACTTCGGCGAGAAGCCCAGCACCAGCGCGATCACAGCAGCGATCACGAACACCAGCGTCGAGTAGATCTTGGTCACGGCCATCACGCCGATGTTCTCGGCGTAGGTCGTCACGCCCGTGCCGCCGGCGAAACCGGAGACGACCGTCGCGAGTCCGTCGCCGAGAAACGCGCGACCGATATAGCGGTCGAGGTTCTGGCCGGTCATCGCGCTCACCGCCTTGATGTGGCCGAGATTTTCCGCGACCAGGATCACGGCGATCGGCGCGAGCAGGGCCATCGCGTGCGGGTCGAACGCCGGCGCCGTGAAGTGCGGCATGCCGAACCACGCGGCGTTCGCGACGATCGAGAAGTCGATCGGCTTGCCCATGCCGAGACCGTTCGTGACGATCGCGTAGATCACGTACGCGATCAGCAAGCCGATCAGAATCAGCAGACGCTGCAGCATGCCGCGCGCAAACACCGCGACCGCGCCCACGCACAGCACCGTCACGAGCGCCATCCACGAATCGAAGTTGCTGCCGCTCACGCCGTGCACCGCGATCGGCGCGAGATTCAGCCCGATCACGCAGACGATCGCGCCCGTCACCACCGGCGGCATCAGCGTCTCGATCCAGCGGGTGCCGACCGCCGACACGATCAGCCCGATGATCGCGTACACCACGCCGCACGCGATGATCCCGCCCAACGCCACCGGAATGTTCGGATTCGGACCTTGACCGCCGTACCCCGTCACCGCGATCACGAGACCGATGAACGCGAAGCTCGACCCCAGATAGCTCGGCACGCGGCCGCCCACCAGCACGAAGAACAACAGCGTGCCGATACCGGACATGAAGATGCACAGGTTCGGATCGAAGCCCATCAGCAGCGGCGCGAGCACGGTCGAACCGAACATCGCGACGACGTGCTGGATGCCCATCGCGAACATCTGCGGCCAGGCGAGGCGCTCGTCGGTGCCGACGATGCTGCCCTCGGCGGCGGCAGGCTGGCGGCGCCAGCGGGGGAAATAGGAATCGGCCACGGCGGGGGTTCTCCTCTGTTCGGCGTGATGGGTGCCGGACGGCGCGTGCAAAGGCGCGGCCCGGGAATTACGCGCGAGTGTACGGAGTGGGATTGGGCCTGGCAAGCGCGGCAAAAAGCGGGGGTGGAAGCGAGTGATGGCAAGGTCTGAAGGCATCGCGAATACCAGGCTCGTTGCGATTCGCGGCGACGGGTGGCCGGTGCCGGCTTTTTGGTCCGCCCGGATGACTTGCGGGCGACGGCGCCCGATCGGCGTCGAAACGCGATCTCACGGTGCCTGGCTCCAGGCAGTCGCGCGGGGCGCGAGCTCATGTGGCAAACCGGCGTTTCAGATTCGTCCAATACGTTCGCTTGTGGGCAGCCCTTAAACTGGCTTTGCTGCGCACCCACAATAAGCGCATGCAATGTTGCAATACTCTCCGTCTTTCGCTCACGCCTCGGCGTGAGCTTTTTTTGTCCGTGCGATTGTGCTTTCGTCGCGAGCGCATGCAGTACTCCAACGCTGAGCGGCGCGGGCAGCGCCTCACGCAGCGTCGCCCCTGTCCCGCCGAATCAACCATCAGGTCACGTCTCACGCCTCCGTAGCAGGCGTCGCTCGACCATCGAACGCCGCGGCGCTTGCCGTCGAGCGATAGCACTGCACGCGGTTACGCCCTGCGTCTTTGGCATCGTAAAGCGCTTCATCCGCCGCATCGACCAGCGCGCGGCGGGTCGCCACCGCCTTGCCGTGCGCGGTGGCGACGCCGATGCTCACCGTCAGCACATGATGCGCGCTCGCCACATGGCGGCGCCGCAACGCCTGCACCGCCGCGCGAATCTGCTCGGCAATACGCGTCGCACCGGCTTCGTCCGTAGCCGGCAGCAGCACCGCGAATTCTTCGCCGCCGTAGCGCGCCGCCGTATCGCCAGGACGCCGCACATTGCGCGCAATGCTGCGCGCCACATCGATCAGCGCGTCATCTCCCGATGAATGGCCGTACAGATCGTTGAAGCCCTTGAAGCTGTCCACGTCGATCAGCAGCATCGACAACGGCGTCGCGTTACGCTGCGCGCGGCGCCACTCGTCGTGCAGGACTTCCTCGAAGGCACGGCGATTGTTCAGGCCGGTCAGCCCGTCGGTGCGCGCCAGTTCGCGCAGCTCGTCCTCGGCCGCGCGGCGATGACGCAGTTGCTGCGCGAACAGAATCGCCAGCGTGATGATCGTCAGGTCGAGCCCGGCGATCAGCAAGCCGATGATCCACGCGCGATGCCGCCATTGCACGTAGATATCGCGCGTGGACAGCGCGACGTCGAGGATCAGCGGATACATGTCGATATGACGGAACGCATACCAGCGCTCGACACCGTCGATCGCCGCAGTGCCGAAGAATTCACCGCTCGGCTGCTGCACGAAGCGTGAATAATTGGCGGTGCCGGTCAGGTTGATGCCGACCACTTTCGGATCGTAAGGACGCCGCATCAGCATCGTGCCGTCGCTCAGCATCAGCGCCATCGATCCGCTCGGGCCGAGGTTCATGCCGTCGAACAGCCTGCGGAAGTACGCGAGGCGCATGGTGCCGACCACCACGCCGCCGAAGCTGCCGTCCGGCCGCGAAATGCGCCGGCTCAGCGCGATGCTGAGGTCCTCGCCTGTCAACTTCGGGATAAATGGGTGACTGACGAATAGGCCCACGTTGGGCGAATCGCGGTGCACCTTGAAGTAGTCGCTGTCGGCAAGATTGAGGTGGCGCGGCGGCGAGGCTTGCGAATCGAACCGCACGTTACCGGCTTCGTCCACGACGAACACCGAACCGATGTCTTTCGCGCTCACCGAACCGTCGAACAGCACCATTTGCCGAAGGGCCGGCGTCAGTTCCAGCAGGCCGGGCTGCTTCAACCCGTCGATCACCGCGCGCAGCGACAGATCATAGATCTCGAGATTGCGCGACACGTCGCGCTCGACCAGCAGCGACACGTTGAACACGGAGTCCTGTGCGCGCCGCAACGCGTCGTCGCGCATTTGCGCCAGCAACCACACGGCGATCGCAAGTATCGCGCTGGCCAGCACGAGGCTGATTGCAATCACAATGTTCGGTCGGCGCGTCACCATTGCTGTTGGTTCGAGCATGCGCTAGACAACGCGGAAAGAAATGTGAATGGACCGCCTCCGGAAGGCGCATTCCGTGAGCCGTTAAGGTAGCAGAGCAAACGCGCTTCAATTGATCGAACAGATGGGTCTTTGCCCGCCAAAACGACTCGATGACGTCCCGCCGACGCGGCGCTCAACCGGTCTTCGACCTGCGCCGGTCCAGCTCAACCGGCGCGCAGGTCGAGCGCGGGCGGACACGCCGCGCGGCTGAGCGCGCGGATGTCGGCGGTTTCGAGCACCGCTTTGGCCGCGCCGTGGCGCGCGACCGCCAGCATCGCGAGCCCCATGTCCTCGGTGCTCAGAATCCGGTTCGGCAGCAACGTGCGCAGCGTCGACAGGAAGGGGCTCGTCAGCGCGTAGAACAGCCGGTACGAGCGCGTCTTCGAGCGAGCGCCGTACAGCGGCTGGATCACGCCGGGACGGAACAGATAGACGGCTTTGAACGGCAGCCGTTGCAGTGCGTTCTCCGTGCGGCCCTTGACGCGCGCCCACATGCTGCGGCCGCGCTCGGTGCTGTCGGTGCCCGCGCCGGACACGTAGACGAAGGTCATCTGCGGGTTGAGCGCGGCGAGCGTCTGCGCGGCCGCCAGCGTGAGGTCGTAAGTGAGGCGCGAGTATTGCGCCTCTTGCATCCCAGCCGACGAAACGCCCAGGCAGAAAAAGCACGCGTCGAACCCTTCGAGCGACGCCGCTATCGCGCGATAGTCCATCAGGTCCGGCTGAATCACCTCGACGAGGCGCGGATCGAGCTGACCGCTGCGGGTGCGGTCCACCGTCTGCACCACCTCGACGTCCGGCGCGCGCAGGCATTCGCGCAATACGCCCTGCCCGACCATGCCGGTCGCGCCAAAGATCAGAACCTTCACGATACTTGCTCCTCGATCGCGCTCGGCCAGCGCGCATGGGTCAATGCTTCCGAGATTTCCCACAGGCGCGTAGCGACGGCCTGGTCGCGTGCCGGCCGCGCGATCTGTGCTTCGCCTGGCGGACCTTTTAGCTCGAAAAAGCCGGTCGGTCCGTAATAGCCTGCGGGTTTGGCGTGCGGCGCGGCGGCGGCGAATAGCGTCGGCAATGCGCCGTCCGCCGCCGATTGACTGAGCAGCGGTTCGAGCGTCCGACGGTTGAGCGCGTGCAGCAGACCGTCTGCGCCTGGTCCGTTGGCGATCAGATCGGTGCGCGCGTAGCCGGGGTGCGCCGCGTTGCTCAGGAGTCCCCAGCCGTTTGCCTCGCTGCGGCGTTGCAACTCGAGCGCGAACACCAGCATCGCCAGCTTCGACTGCCCGTATGCGGACCACGGCTTGTAGCTGCGCTGCCATTGCAGGTCGTCGAAATGAATCGCCGCGCCGTTCTTGTGCGCGATGCTGCCCAGGTTGACCACGCGCGGCTGCCGCGCCGCGCGCAGCAGCGGCAGCAGGCGCTCGGTCAACGCGAACTGGCCGAGGTAGTTGGTGCCGAACTGCAGCTCGAAACCGTCCGACGTGGTCTGCCGTGTGGGCGGCATCATCACGCCCGCGTTGTTGATGAGCAGATCGAGCGCCGCATGCCCTTGCGCGAATTGCCCGGCGAATTCACGTACGGACGCGAGACTCGCCAGATCGAGATGCTCGTAGCGCACCGACGCGGCCGGATGCCGCGCGCGGATCGCGGCAAGTGCAGCCGCGCCTTTTTGCGCACTGCGGCCGGTCAGCACGACGTCCGCGCCCGCGCCGGCGAGTGCAAGCGCCGTCTCCAGACCCAGCCCGCCGGTTGCGCCGGTGATCACCGCAAGCCGGCCGGTCTGACGCGGGATGTCCGCGGTGCTCCAATTCGCCATGTCATTCGTCCTCTGATTGCTTGGGGGCCGCGGCTTCGGCCCCGATGCCGGACGCGCGTTCAGCTTTGCGCGCCGGCGGCGGCGTCGAGGGCAAAAAAACGTTCAGTGCTGTGCGATCGCGTTCCAGAACGCCTCAAAGCCGGCCTGCCGATAACGCTCGGCATGGGCCGGTTCCTGTGCGATGAAGTCCATCGTGGTTTCGGCCAAAGCACTCATGACCGCCGACACAAACGCCGGCGGCTGATCCCGCAGCGCGCCGCTGGCGACGCTCGTCTGAATCAGTTCGTGGATGTCGCCGAACGATTGCATGCCGGCGGTCCGCGTATGCTCGGTGAGTCGCTCCGACACGCTCAGTTGAGCCATCGCGCGGCGCCTTTGCGGCTGCGCGACGCCCCAGTCGACAAACTTGTTCCACACGTATTGCACGCGCTCCCGCACGCTCGCCTGCTTCGGATAACGGGTCATCATCACATCGCGCAGTTCGGCTTTGATGTCGAGATACAGCGCGTTCAGCAGATCGTCCTTGTTGTCGAAGTACGTGAACAGCGTGCCTTCCGCCACGCCCGCCAGCTTCGCGATGCGCGCGGTGGGCGCACCCAGCCCCTGCCCGGCGATGACCTCGGCGGCCGCCGCCAGGATGGCGCTGCGTTTTTCTTCACTTCGCGGACGAGCCATGCTGAATTGCTTTCGATCAACAGTTTATAAATGAGTGATTACTCAATCATAGCAATGCGCGCTTTTCTGTTCAAGCCGTTTTTTGAGCGGCGCCATTGCGAGCTATTCGAGCTGTGTTCACCCCTTCGTCACAGGACATGCAATTGAAAGGCTTTGCTTTCAACACGCGCCTAAATGCATCAAGACTCGCAAAGATTTCCTGTTTCGTCGGTCATTGTGTGCAGCGCATGGGAGAAATGCCCGAGGTGCCTCAAGTCCGGATGTTTTCGACCCGATATCCAGTAGTTGGGATACCTATTTTGCGTGGCGTCGACGCGCGGCGATGTTTTGCCAAGCGCAGCCAGCCGCCAGTAGGAATAGACCGCGCGCGGCCACTTCGATGTTCGGCGGCCACATAGACGGTCCCATGCCCGGACCTGAGAGTCCATGCGAACGCTTTCACGTTTCGTTATTGGAGAAAATAAAATCGTGGCACTCAAGCACCTCACTATCAAAAGCAAGCTCATTGCCGGCTTCGGCATGCTGTCGCTCATCGTCCTCACGGTGTCGGGCTTCTCCTTGAAAGCGCTGACCGATTCGACCGATGGCTTTTCCAGCTTCGTGCACGGCATCAACGCGCGGGCGGACATGGCGGTGCAGGTGCGAACCGCGGTCGACCGCCGCGCGATCGCCGCGCGCAATCTCGTGCTGGTGACCAAACCTCAGGACCTCGAAATAGAGAAAGCCGATGTGATGCGCGCGCACGAAGATGTGCAAGCCAATCTGAAAAAACTCAACGACATGATCGCGACCGCGACCGACACGTCGGAGAAGGCACGCAGCCTCGTCGCGGATATCAATCGCGTGGAAGCGTCCTACGGGCCGGTCGCCACCGACATCGTCAATCTCGCGCTCGCCAACAAGCGCGACGAAGCCATCGTCAAGATGGACGACCAGTGCCGGCCGCTGCTCGCCGCGCTGATCCGCGCGACCGACGCGTACGCCACGTACACGCATGGCCGGCAGGAACAGATAATCCAGGAATATGCCGCGCATTACCAGGCCCAGCGCAACCTGGTGATTGTGATCAGTCTGATTGCGATCGCGCTGGCGATCGGCGCGTGCGTGATGATCACGCGCGCGGTGACCGGGCCGCTGCGGTTTGCCATCGACGTCGCGCGTACTGTGTCGCAAGGCGATCTGCGCACCCGCATTACCGTCGACGGCAATGACGAGACCGGCAGACTGCTGAGCGCGTTGCGCGAGATGAACGAACGGCTGACGGCGATCGTCGGACGCGTGCGCGACAGCAGCACCAGCATCGCCGGCGCGGCGCGCCAGATCGCCGCGGGCAATATGGACCTGAGCCAGCGTACCGAACAGCAGGCCGCGTCGCTGCAGGAAACGGCGTCGAGCATGGAGCAGCTCACGTCGACGGTCAAACAGAACGCCGATAATGCGCAGCAAGGCAGCATGCTGGCCGCGAACGCTTCATCGGTCGCGCAGAAGGGCAGCACGGTGGTCGGCCGGGTGGTCGACACCATGCACGACATCAGCGAAAGCTCGACGAAGATCGCGGACATCACGGGGATCATCGAAGGCATTGCGTTCCAGACAAACATTCTGGCGCTGAACGCGGCCGTCGAAGCCGCCCGCGCCGGCGAACAGGGACGCGGCTTCGCGGTGGTCGCGAGCGAAGTGAGAAGCCTCGCGCAACGTTCGTCGAGTGCGGCGAAGGAGATCAAGGATTTGATCGCCACTTCGGTGGACAAGATCCGCGACGGGTCGGCGCTGGCCGGCGAGGCGGGCAAGACGATGAGTGAAGTTACGCTGGCCGTGACGCGCGTGACTGACATCATGTCGGAGATCGCGGCGGCGTCGAGCGAGCAAAGCCGCGGCATCGAGCAGGTGAATCTGGCGATTACCCAGATGGATAATGTGACGCAGCAGAATGCGGCGCTGGTGGAAGAGGCGGCGGCGGCGTCGCGGTCGATGGAGGATCAGGGGCAGCAGCTGAATGAGGCGGTGGCGTTTTTTCAGGTTTTGAATGGTGGGGGGTTGGGTCGTCCGGCAAGTGCGATGAGCGCCTGATTGTGGCGCTTGTCCTGCTGGACCTTGCGAGTGTAGTAGTCCCTCGAGACCGGGTCCCGCAAGGCGGCAAAGGCGGAGAGGAAGAGCGCTCCCTTGAGTACCTTGTTGCCGCGTCTGGAGGGGTATTCGCCACGGATAGACGAGCCTGAGCGTCGGGTGACTTGGACGAGGCCGGCGTAGGCGGCGAGATGCGCAGCTGAGGCGAAGGTTTTGTGGGCGACCTCCGATGAGGAGTCTGGCGGCGGTCCTGACGCCGGCTCCCGGCATGCTGGTCAGGACCGGCCAAAGAGGGTGTGCGTGCACCAGTCGCTCAACTTCGCTGGCAACCTCGTCGCGTTGTTTGCGCAAAGATGCGAGTTGCTGAGGCTGGCAGCAACCACACCATTGCGCGCTGCTCAGCATCGACCCCGTCTGTTCCCAGTACCCACCCCTTTCGCCTCGAAAATCTCTCGGCGCTTCAACAGGTTAGTTCGGGGGCCGTGCCTAACTTCGGGTTAGTGCAGCACTGCCGTCGCGCCAGGTGTTGACCCAATTCGATACCGGACAAAGCTGAAGCGTGACTCTTGCGTCTTCGAGCGACACCGCCAGCGCGCCCCGGACTTGCGGCCCGAGGACGAGGTCCAGGCACGTCCAGCCCGAAATGGCGGTGCCATTATGCGAAGCGCACCAGTAGCCCTCGCCGAGTAGTGAATCGTCTTCAGTCGTGTAGGCGTTTGGCTCGCCCGAGAGGCCCGTGCCGAGCGCCTTCAGCAGAGCTTCCTTGCGGGTCCAGATACTGAGCAAGCTTTCAGCCGAATCAGGGCGTGCCGCGTCAAGCGTCTCCTCCTCGAATGCAGAGAATATCCCGCGCCCAATGCCCGCAATGTCTAAGCCGTCACTCCGGCGCTCGACGTCCACGCCAACGCGGCAATCCCATGCGAAGGCCAGCAACGCCATCCCGTCAGTGTGGGAAACACTGAACGCGAGTCTTTCAGCGCCTGGCGCCTGGAGGACAGGCCTGCCGAATTGCGTAACACTAAAGCGCAGCGATTCGGGTTTGCAGGACAGATAGCCGCCGATCAGCCAGCGGAGAATGCTCCGCCGGGCAATGAAGCGATTACGATGCCTTTCCTGCCTGTAGGCGCGTGCACGCTGTCGTTCGTCAAGGGAAAGCGTGTTGGCGAGCGCCGAGCATGCTGGTTCGATACAGGTGTCGTCCAGTACCCATATCTGCACGGTTTTTTCGGGTAACGACAGGCGACTCAGATGAGGCAACAAGAGAGAGCCGCCACTACCTACGTCTCGTGTCGAGAAGAGATCATGCCGCATGCCGTTCTATCCCTGCGCACGCCTTGGGGCGCCGACTGATAGCGTGCAGGACTCGGCACTCCATTCCAGGACGCGGCACCGGTACGCGCTCCGCGGCCCCAGCCAGGCCGGCGAGGCTGACGAAGGATGACCTAAGCGCACGCGACGCGCCGGAGCACCGGAGCGCCAGCCCGGGATTTGTCATTATTGGTCAACCCCCGGTCCAGCGCCGCCGCGACGATCTGCACGTTCGGCTCGGCGATCAGATTGAAGTGGTCGCAAGACACCTCGACAATCACCAGTCCGGCGCGCGCGACGTTCCGCCACAGCGCCATCTGATTGCCAAGGTCATTCTGCGCACCCGTCGCGCGCACATAGACGATCGGTCCCGCGCGATAGGGCCGCGGCCGGTAGATCGTCATCGCTACCCGCAACGTCTCGCGCACGCTCCGGAGCTCCGGCGGCATCAACGCGTTATGGCTGTCCGGGCGGTGTGCCATGCACCCGACGCGCATCCGCAAGTGATCGGCCGCGCCCGCGAGATTGTCCTTCACGTAACCGGGGAGTTGCGACGCAGGCACCGCGCGCAGCTTGCGCCAATGTGAGCCCATATAGCCACAACGGTGCCGCAGCCTGGCGCGCCACGGCAGGCAATGCGCGTCCGCATAGGTATCGATCAGGCACAGCAATTCGATCTGCTCGCCGGCGCGCCGCAGCTGTTGCGCGATCTCAAGCGTGACCAGCCCGCCGAACGAGTAACCGGCCACCGCGTATGGCCCCGTTGGCTGCACGGTGCGCATCTGTTCGATGTAGCTGGCCGCGATGTCCTCGACACGCTGCTGTGCCGGCTGCTCGCCGTCAAGGCCGCGCGCCTGCAGTCCAAAGACCGGGCGCGGACTCTGCATCGCGCCGATTAGCGTCCAGCATTCCATTACCGTACCGCTCACGCCGTGTACAAAGAAAAGCGGTGTGCCCGTGCCGGCGCGCATCGGCACGACAGTCGGCGACGACTGCGGCAGTGCGCAGTCGTCGATTACCGCGGCGAGGCTCGCGATCGTCGGCGCGGTCAGCAGGGTCGCGAGCGGAATCGTGCGCCCGGTTGACTGATACACACCGGCGAGCAATCTCGCCGCGAGCAGCGAATTGCCACCCAGCTCGAAAAAGTTGTCATCGCGACCGATCGGGGCGAAGTCGAACAGTCTCTCCCACTGCGTCTGCAAATGCCGTTCGAGGTCCTCGCGAGACTCGCCGACCGGCGCCAACTCACGCGTGACCGGGTTGAGCGCCGGATGACGCCGAATCGCGTCGAGGCATTCAGGATTGCGCAACGCCGCAGCGTTGCCGACCGGCAAACCGCTGATCGCGTTGCGCGCGGCCGCTTCGGAGAACTTGCCGTTATGTGTGACCGGCAACGCAGCGACGGCGATGATCCGGTCGGGTACATGCGCTGCCGACGCGCGACGGGCGAGGTCGCGGCGCACCCGGGCGGCCAACGCTGCGCTCAACTCGACGCCATCGCGCAGGACCAGCAGCAGCACGGTGCGCTGGTCAACCCTTTCCGCATGCGCGTGATCCGCCGGCATGTAGTGTGAGCGCTGCTGGACGACCATCGCCTCGCGGATTTCCCGGATGTCGTTCAATACGCGGTAGATCTCGCTCGGCCCGACGTTGATGCCACGCACATTCAGCACGCCGTCTGAGCGGCCATGCAATCGCGCAGTGCCTTGCGGCGAAAACTCGATGAGGTCGCCGTGCGTCCAGACCCCTGCGTTGCTGGCGAAATAGGCGGCGTGAAAGGCCGCACCATCCGCGTCGCCGAAAAAACCGAGCGGACGCGACGGAAACGGGTTCGCGCAGATCAGTTCGCCGATCCCGTCGGTGCGCGCGCCCTGTTCACGCGCCTGCACATCGAGCGCAAGACTCTTGCATTGAGCTTCGCCCGCGTAGACCGGCATGTTCGGATTGCCCAGCACAAAGCAGCCGAGGATGTCCGTGCCGCCTGAGATTGACTGCAGGCGCAGCGGCTTCACCTGATCGCGCACCCAGCGGAACTGCGTGTCGAACAGCACCGCTCCAGTCGACATCATCGCGCGCAGTGCGCTGAGATCGAACTGCTGTCCCGGCGCGAGGCCCGCGTCCTCGCACATCTTCAGGTAAGCGGGACTCGTGCCGAACACAGTGACGCGCTCGTTGGCGACGAGGCGCCATAACGTATCGACCGTCGAGATCGGACCATCATAGGTAACGATCTCGACGCCGGACGCAAGCGCCGACAACTGCCAGTTCCACATCATCCAGGCGCAGCTGGTGTGGAAGTACATCCGGTCGCCGGGCCGCAGGTCGCTGTGCAGCCGATGCTCCTTCAGGTGCTCCAGCAGGCTGCCGCCGGCGCCGTGCACGATGCACTTCGGTTTGCCAGTGGTACCCGACGAGAACATGACAAAAAGCGGATGGTTAAACGGGAAGCGCCGCCATTCGAAGCGCCCGGCGTCGCCGCGGTCGAGCAGTTCGTCAAGCGAATAGATCCGCTGCTTGACCGTGTCCGGCAAGGTTCCGTCATCCAGACGGACGACGCCTTGCAGCGACGGCAACGCGGCTGCCAGATCGGCGACGTTGGCCGCCACCGACGTGCCCGTGTCGAATCCCCGCGCCGCAGTGTGCGCGAACAGCAGTCGCGGCGCGAGCGGTGTGAAGCGATCGAGGATCGTCTCGACGCCCATCTCGGGTGCAGCCGTCGACAGCGTGGCACCGAGCGCGGTGACGGCCAGCGCAGTAACGACTGCGTCTGCGTCATTGCGCATCACGCAGACCACGCGGTCCCCCTCGCGCAGCCCCCATTCCGAGAGAGCATCCGCGAGACGCGCCACGCGCTCACGCAGTTCACCGCGCGTCAGGCGTATCCGTCGGCCATCTGCGTAACAGGCCGTCAGCGCAGGCGCGTCGGCGCTCGCCACCGACAGGCCCAGCAGGTTCTCCGCATAGCTCAGTTGGACCTGCGGGAAGAAGCGTGCATGCTCGCATTCGTCGCCGACGCACACAGGCTCGAGGCTGCCCGACCAGTCGAGCCCCTGCGACCATTGCATGAAGAATTGCCAGAACGTTCGATATGCCCGCACCGAGAATTCGTGCAGCGTTTCGTAGTTGTCAAAGACCTGCCCCGTGTGCGCCTGCAGGGCTGCGGTGAACGCGGTCATTTGCGACGCTGCGACGTACTCGGGGGTGCTGCTGTAAATGGGTGAACGTGCCAGAGGCGCGCCCGGGCAGAGCAACGCGTCAGGCAGTTGAAGGCGATCCATCTCACGCTCCACACAGGTGTGGCAAAACAAGGGATTGAACAGGCCAGAAAGGCGACTGTCGAGTCCATCCTATTGGTTCGCTATTTCTTCATATGTGCGGGAACGCACTGTACGACGAATCTGGACTGACGAATCTAAAACCGGGTACTTAAGCCCGTTTCCGGGGATATGAAACGCCTGGTTTTTCGCGTGTGCTGAGTGACAGGACAGGTTGCAGCTCTACATGCGGCGTGCTTGCAGCCTGCTTCGCTGCGGCCCCGATGAAATCCGCTGACTCGCGCCTCGTTCCGTCCCCAAGCTCAAGGCTCTCTTTGTAATCCAGGCTTTGCGAGTTCCCGTCCGACCTGTCGTGTCATCACACTCGATTGCCGCCGCGCCCCTTTGGACAGGGTAGCGCTTGTCACCGATTCGTCCGAGCTGAACGACGGAAACGCTGACCGTCCAATGGCGACGTCGACACGAATTGAATTAACAGCGTGACCCTAATCTAAATCAATCAACGACGCGGTTTTTGTTTCCGGCATCCAAAGGTAACAAATAAGGGAGAAGAAAATGCAGAGCGAAACATACCAAAAGAACCAGTTTTCATGTCCAATCTTTTTAGTCCACAGCGCGATATACTCTACCGTTCCGCTAAAAAGTGAAACACTAATGGCATAGGGAACCGCCAGGCCGAAGGAGCGGACTTCGACAGGAAATAGCTCAGCTTTGGTAATTGTGCTGACTGACGAATACATTGCCACAATTGCGAGTGCCGCCATAACCAAGGCAAAAACCATGAACGGGTTTTTTGTACCAGCGAGAAACGCAAAAAAAGGAATGGTCCCGAAGGTTCCTACCATTCCAAAAGTTAGGAGCAGGGGGCGACGCCCGATACGATCTGATAAGGCTCCAAAAACCGGTTGAATCACTGTGAACCCAATTAACGACAGCACTGAAATAAGGCTAGCGGTACTTCTGTCCATGCCCGCACTGTTTACAAGGAATTTCTGCATATAGGCGGCAAAAGTATAGTTCGCGACAGAACCACCCAATGTCAAACCAAAAACCATCACACAGGCCTTCTTATGGTGCATCGCCTCGCGAATCGCCCCCACTTTTCGTGGAGTTTTGGCATGTTTGGTAAAAGACTCAGTTTCTTCCATGTTCCGGCGCAGCAAAATGCCAATGAACGCAATGAATGCGCCAATAAGAAAAGGAATGCGCCATCCCCAGCTTTGTAGCTGCGTCGACGTCAAAAAGAACTGCTGAAGCAACACTAGCGTCGCCATAGCCAGAAGCTGCCCAAGAGAAATTGTGGTGTATAGGAAGCTTGAGTAAAATCCCCGTCGCCCCTTGGGCGCTGTTTCGCTCAAATAAGCGGCCGCGCTTCCACCTTCCCCACCAAGGCTGAGACCTTGTAAAATTCTGGCGATAAGCAAAATGATGGGTGCCGCGATGCCGATGGTCTGATACGTCGGAGTCATGCCAATCATGAGTGAACCAAAACACATCATCGCAACGGACACCAGCAGCGCAGACTTACGGCCGCGACGGTCAGCGTAAATCCCTAATACCCATCCTCCAATCGGGCGAACGAGAAAACCAATGGCAAACACGGCCGCGGATTTAAGTAGTGCTGCGGTCTGGTCACCATCCGGAAAAAAGCCTTTGACAAAATAAATCTCGAGTGCTGAATAGATAAACCAGTCATAATATTCGAGCATATTGCCTATGGAGCCGCTAAAGATGCCCCATAGCCGGCTTCGCATATTCATGTCAGCATTGAAACTTCCATGCGACGACTGCGGTTGATTTCGCCTTTCCCCGCCAACATAAATACTTCTTTCTGCTTGTGGTTCTTGCATCATTCCATCTCTTTCTATGTAAAAACGTTTTAGTGGTTGACCTAATAGGACTTACGCAAATTTCATCCGAAGGCTTGGATTTTTGAGTTGCTGACGGAGGAAGTCGTCGAGAATCTGGTGTTTGACCTGATGAGAGTCCGACAGGTCTGTCTGGCAATCTCTCAGCAAGCCGAATCCACACGAGTACGGCGCAGGCAATGTGATTGCGCTGGATGCGGGCTTTGCGACATTGCTGCGCTCGATCCCGGTCAGTTGCTTGGCCTCGCGATGAAACTGCTCGATCTTCCAGCGCAGGCCGCATGCGTTGTGTGTGGCCAGCGAAGAATCCTGAGTGAGGTGGTCCGTGCGGTGCGTCGACCCCTCAACCCGGAATAGCTTCACTTTGTGATGTTTGGGAAAGACTTTGATCTTGATCGTTTTGCCATGCGCGAGAGCCCCCACATCCCACTCCCGCGAATCGATGCGCTGGTACGGGGATGTCGCGCCGGAGTCATGCACCTGCCGGTTGGCGCGCCGCGGGCAAAAGGAATAGTAGATCTTCGGTAGCGACTCGATGAACAACATCAGCTCGCGTGCGGCATACCAGGTATCCATCAGGACCCGCCGGAACGGCACGCGTTTATGATGAACCAGGTTGGTCAGCATCTCGCGCACGTGATCGAGTTTCGTCTTGCCGTCGCTGTCCGGATCGTAGATCCGGTAGTCGATGACCCAGTGCTCCTGCGTCAGTGGGCTAGCGGCCACGAGCTCGACTACCTGGTCCAGTACGCTGTCAGTGTTCTTCAATTTTCAAAATGCGCGCAGAGCGTTTGGCAGTCTGCAGCACCGGTATCCGTGGCAACCATGGTGTTGTTGTCTGCGGGAGTAACGGGTGCCGTCTCTTGCTTTTTCAGCGTTGGACGACGGGGCGTGCAAACCTTCGGTGCCGACACCGACCGACAGGGTTTGGTCTCCCCGCCAATTACCCCTGATATGGGTGGCCCCCTAAAAGCTGCCCCATTCTTCTGCCTTGGCGGTTTGCGCCACCCGCCCGGGCCGTGGTGCGGACCGCTTGAAGGCTGCCGTGGCCGGCGTCTTGGCGCGCGTCGGGGCCGCCGTTTGTGTCGGCGCGACGGAACCGCTGACGCCGGCGTCGCATGAGGCGTTCAGCCTGAACATCGATACGGACGCTTTCAGATCGTTCGCCTGCGACTCGAGCGAGCTGGCGGCCGCCGCCGACTGTTCGACCAGTGCCGCGTTCTGCTGCGTGACTTCGTCCATCTGCGTGACGGCCAGGTTGACCTGGCCGATGCCCTTGCTCTGTTCCTGTGATGCTGCGGTGATTTCACCCATGATGTCGGTCACCCGTCTGATTTCGCGGGTGATCTCACGCATCTTCGCACCCGCTTCCCGTACATGGCCGGCGCCTGCCTGCACGCGCTCCACGGAATCGTGGATGAGCTCCTTGATTTCCTTGGACGCTGCCGAGGAGCGTTGCGCCAGCGAACGCACTTCCGAGGCCACCACCGCGAAACCCCGCCCCTGCTCACCCGCCCGCGCTGCTTCGACAGCCGCATTCAGCGCGAGGATATTGGTCTGAAAGGCGATGCCCTCGATGATGCCGACAATATTGGCGATCCTGTCCGAGCTGGCGTTGATGCCTTCCATGGTGTCGACGACGCGCGAAACCACGGTGCCGCCCTGCTCTGCCACCGAAGCAGCCTGCGCAGCGAGCTGGTTGGCCTGACTGGCATTGTCGGCATTCTGGGTGACGGTCGAGGTCAGTTGCTCCATGCTGGACGCCGTTTCCTCGAGCGAGGCGGCCTGCTCTTCGGTGCGCTGCGACAGGTCCTGGTTGCCCGCCGCGATCTGGTGCGTGGCGGTGGCAATCGAGTCTGCCGAAACCTTGATGGTGCCGATCGTCTGTGTGAGCTGCTCCTGCATGCGCTTCATCGAGAACAACAGGCTTGAGCGGTCATCCGGCGCCGTCTTCACCACAGCAGTCAGATCGTTATCGGCAATCCGGTTGGCGATCTCGGCGGCATAGGACGGCTCACCGCCCAGTGACCGGAGGATGCCGCGGTTGAGCAGCACCACCACAGCCGACAGGGCGCCAGCCAGTACCACCAGAATCCCCAGGCTCTGGGACAGCGACGACCGAAATGCCGCGTTGATGTCGTCGACATAGAGCCCTGTCATAAGAATCCAGTCCCACGGCCGATAGGTCACGCTGTAGGCAATTTTCGGAGAGGCCTCGGTGGCTCCCGGCTTCGGAGCGCTAAATGCGGTAAAGCCCTTGCCGTCGCGCTTGATGACAGCAACGATATCCCTGAAGAGGTAAACGCCGTTCGGATCCTTGTAGTCGTCGGCGTCCTTGCCATCCAATTTCGCGTTCGCTGGGTGCATCAGGACCCTCCGCTGCGAATTGATGATCTCCATATAGCCGTCCTCGCCATATCGCATGTTCCGGATGCGGGCCATTGCCCGCTTCTGGGCTTCTGCCAAAGGCATGACGCCGGCGGCCGCGTCGTCGCCAGAGGTCTTGACGACACTCAGGGCGATCTCCGCCGCGTGTATCAGGTCGGCCTTGCGCTCCTCCAGCCGCATTTGTCTCGTCTGGTACGCGTTGTAGATCGATATTCCGGCGAGACACAGCAAGCTCAGGATCAGCGGCAGCCAGAGTTTCTGTACAAAAGACAGTTTCATAGGATTACGAATCTTTCAGTTCGAATAATTGTAAGCAACTACATACAAACTGTATAACGGCACTTTAACCGGAAACTTCAGATAAATGAAAATGCGGGGTGCACTTCGCGGTGAGTCGATGAACTTCAATCTCACAGATAGTCCAGCCACCAAGCCGACGCCGACTGGCTCCGATCGGCGAGCATCCACAGCGCGGTTTAGCTTCAAGTTCTGATCCATACCGCGATCACGGGCCGGGTGGACATTGCGCGCCCGCTTGATGAGCGCCCGCGCGATCCGCTTTCGTGAGGGTTTCCTGCACGCGGCTAACGACGGTCCAGAGGTCGTCGCGGCAATCGTCGAAGCGGCGTGGAGAGAGAAGGTGGTTCCCGGTGATCGGCACGGGGATGGTGACGTTGGGGCGTCGGTCGCTCGCAACGTAGTGCGAGCGCTGAGCGGGCGAAGATCGTTTGTGCATCGCGGTTCAGGGTCAGGCCTGCATGCGTTTCTTCTGCTCGGGTATCAGGTCGAAGCCGTCGAGGATGCGCCGTTGATGACGTTCTGCACGAGAGGAGGACTATCAAACTAAGCCGGCAAAAGCTTACCCCTTAACGACTCTCGATCTCATAATTTATAAGTTGCCCCCAAAATTGCCCCCACCGCGACCGTGCTGCCGCGGTGGTAGCCCGATAAAGTTGGCGTAGCCGGAATCGATCGCGCCCAGCCACGCTCACTCAATACAGAACCCCGTGTGGTCACCTTGCGCGCCCTTATTCGCAGAATCCGCTGAAGATCACGAAGAATTCGTAAGCCGCTCGATCTAAGCGCCGCACGATTCGAGGTCGCCGCGCAGCGCGCGCGAACGCTCGGCAACAACTGACTACTGCTCCCGCTCATTGGGCGGCCCCCCCTGCAGATCAACATCAAGTCAGGGACGCGGGTTCGGATTCACGAATTTGGCGGTCCAGAACTGATGCTCGCCACCTTCGGCGAGGTCCAGGTTGATCTTCGATCGTGCGTTTCACTACATCGCCTACGCGAGGCGCGAGCGTCACTGTGCCCGATCTTCGTTTTTCAACAACCGCTCGGCTGCGAAGCGAAAATTCGCCGGCGGTCGAATTCGCGCGATCTAGTCGAGACTCACAACCAACCGGATTCGGCCGATACAGTTTGAAAAAGTCGCGGCGCATTGTTTTCCCATCGCTGGCAATAAATTCACCCTCTCAGACCGCCTACAAACCGCCCTACAGGCCTTGGTTAAAGGTAGAACGACCTATGAAAACCTCGCGAGATTGTCCGTCACCGATTTTTTCAACAGTATCAGCCAGTTGTAGCCGTTCGCCGTAGTGGTCGGACAGACACTTAAAACGTCGGTCCTTAACAGCGGCCCCTTGGCGTAAACGGCGACGTGATCGAGAAGTGTCTGAACCATACCGAGACAGGCGGGTCGCCAAAGTGTTTCACATACGGAGCTCGCCGCGACCGTCCAAAGAAGTACCGGTACGTTTGCACCTGATTTCTCGTCCACTCGAAGGGTTTCGTAAAATGGCCGCGGTGCAAAAATTGCTGCACATCAGTCTGTTTGCGCCTTATCCGTGGCATCAAACTCTCACGCAATCACGCACATCAAAACGCGTACTGGCCGCACTCCTGAGCGCGCCGGGAGAAGTACTGGTCAGTCTCGACGCGGATCTTCAGGAAGACCTCGACGCGCCCTCGCGTGATCGCCGCGCATCGCAATGGCGCCGAGATCGTATACGTCGTGCGATCGCGCCGCGGTCAGTCCATCATGACGCACACCCGCATCACGATCGGCCTGAGCAACTCAGTTGATGAACGTCTGGGCCGTCGGTTCGAACTCACGCGCGAGCTCTTCAGGCGTGCGTCTGGCCTTCACGAGTTCGACCATGTGCGCCCGGAATTCCGCAGCGTAAGGGGTACGATGCCCGACCATTTTCGACACCTCCTGTTCAAAAGGATATGTGTCCGTTTTCGCAGGTCAAGCTCAGTCCAATGGATCTCTGAATAGTCGGGTCGGCGGAACTGCCTAGAAAATGCCGGCAGTTGCTCTGTCCGTAGTGCTTGCAGATCGGTGTCAATCGTGCTGCTGCAGCCCGACAGCCACGTCCCGGAAAGACGCCAACGCGGCTTCTAGGTGTTCAATGATCTCTTGCTGTAGCACATCGGGTGGTGGCAGGTCATCGACGTTATCCAGGCTGTCATCCCTCAGCCAGAAGATGTCCAGACTGGCTTTGTCACGGACCATCAGCTCGTCGTAGCTGAAGTATTTGAAGCGTTCAGTTTCGGTGCGCTCGTGCCGGTTGTCCGGATTGTAGCAAGCAATGAAATCCTTCAGGTCGTCGAGTTTTAGCGTCCGAGTCTTCAACGTAAAGTGCTTATTGGTGCGCAGGTCGTAGAACCAGATCCCTTTCGTGTGAATCTGGCCGTCCTTGGGTTTGGCATCAAAAAACAGCACGTTCGCCTTCACTCCCTGGGCGTAGAAGATGCCCGTGGGCAGGCGCAGCACGGTGTGGACGTCACAGTTTTCCAACAACTTGCGACGGATTTTCTCCCCGGCGCCTCCTTCAAACAACACGTTATCGGGCAACACCACGGCAGCCTTTCCGCCTACCTTCAACATGCTGACGATGTGTTGCAGGAAGTTCAGTTGCTTGTTCGACGTGGTTTCCCAGAAGTCCTGGCGCTCGTAAGTCAGGGCCTCCTTGTCATCTTCACCTTCTTCATTGGTGAAGGTCATGCTGCTCTTCTTGCCAAAGGGTGGATTTGCCAGTACGTAATCCACCTTTTGCTTCGGCTCAGTAATCAGTGCATCCGAGCGCTCGACGGATGGTTCGCCGTCCAGCTCGCCGATGTTGTGCAGGAACAGGTTCATCAGACACATACGGCGCGTGTTGGGCACTATCTCATTGCCGCGGAAGGTCTTGTCGCGCAGAAACTCTTTCTGGCGCTTGTCCAGTTTGGCGCCCGGCCGCGTCAGCCACTTGTAGGCACCAAGGAAAAACCCACCAGTGCCGCAGGCCGGGTCGGCAATGGATTTCATCGGCTCGGGACGCACACAGGCCACTATCGCCTCGATCAAGGCGCGCGGTGTGAAGTACTGGCCCGCCCCGCTCTTGGTGTCTTCCGCGTTCTTTTGCAGCAGGCCTTCGTACAGGTCGCCCTTGGTATCGGCGCCTAGGCTGATCCAGCTTTCGGCATCAATCAGCTGCACCAACCGCGAGAGCTTGGCCGGGTCCTGAATCTTGTTCTGTGCTTTGAAGAAGATGGCGCCCAACATGCCCGGCTCCTGCCCCAGCTTGTGCAGAGTGGCGAGGTAATGCGACTCCAGCGGCTCGCCCACCTTGGACTTCAGGCTGGCCCAGGAGTAGCTCTTGGGAATATGGGTGTCGCGGTTGTAGGGCTCTTGAGCGTATTCATGGGCCAGCTTCAGGAACAGCAGGTAGGTGAGTTGTTCCAGGTAGTCGCCATAGCCTACCCCATCGTCGCGCAGTGTATGGCAGAAATTCCAGACTTTCTGGACTAGGGTGTTTGTGTTCATAAAAGAGCCTCCACCCAAGCTTTGTCGCGATGCGTGCCGATGGCAGAGCGAAGGAAGCTTGAGTATTCTTGATCAAAGGAAAGGTTTCTTTTCAGCTCGTCAATCACGAGTTGATTGGTGTTGTTGCCGGCGATAGCAATTAGGGTTGCAAGTGTCTGCCAACGGCTTCGTTTGCTCTCGGGTGTGTTCCATTCGTTGAAGCCAAGCTGCTTGATCGTGTAGTCCGCACGCTGGGATTCCCAAGTACCGTCCGGTGCCGCGGCCTTGACCTCACCATCAATGCCGTGCGCCAACAGTTCGCAGTCGGCCTGCACACAAGGGTCCAACAGCCTAGGTGACTCGGCGGCCAGCGGCGCCGCCGACACTTGGCAACGGTGAGCCTCGTCCTCAATGGGAAATTCGTTGGCCTTGCCGTGCAATGTGTCAGCTTCATCCTTTTCGGGCCGATTGCAGCGCTGACAGGAAAGGCGAAAGTTCGACCACTCATACGCCAACCAGTAGTAGCCAGAATGGCCGGCCAGTTTGATGCCATCCACCGTGATGCCGAGCTTGGGACGAAAGTGATCCACATCTAACGGCGCGCGTGGATTCTTAGCCTCACAGTACCAGCATTTGTAGCCACTGAAGGCCGCCAGCCATTTCTTGAGCTGGGTCCAACTGCCGTGCTTCGTGATGTAATCGGACCGCTGCTGATGGGTAGCGAGCATACCGACGGCCGCAACCCGGCTCTTGTAAACGATATTCCAGCGCGACGGCAGATGCGGGGGCAATGGAATGATGACGACTCTCACCGTCGCCCCTCCTGTAAGCTGCGAAGCAGGCTTTGCACCAAGGCATCCAAGGCCTTTTGCTTGTTTTCGGGAGTGACGATGGCACCCTCGATGGACGCATCTGATGTCAGATCGAATCTAGCCCGCAGATATTCCTGCTCGAGTCGATCACGCGCCGCGAAATTGAAGTCCAGCCCTTCCAGACGCTGACGGATTTCAGTCAGCGTTTTCCGTTCCACATCGCTTAGCGTGGCTTGCGTAGACAGACGATGCAAGGCGAGCAAGTCTTCGTTGGTAGCCTTGTCTAGGCTGGAGCCCAATCCGAACATGTCGCTAGTCACTATGCCGGCGAACCCCATGCCTTTTGGGTCCACGGCCGGGTTCTCGGCGTGAACTGTGCGTGTTCCGGGCTGGCGGTACAGGATCTGCACCTGCTCCTTGACCAGCTCGGCAATGGCCAAGGGGTTATGGGTGGTAAGTACGACATGGCTGTTGTCCTGCCCCTCGCTGTTTTGCCCCACAAAAGACTTCAGGTAGTTCAGGTATTCCACGCACCAACGGGGATTGAGGTGCGTATCAGGCTCATCGAGCAGGAAGAGGCTTTCGTTTTCGGCCGTGAAGCGCAGCAAACCCAGCACGGTGAGCAATTGCTGCTCGCCTTCGCTCAATTCACGAAAGGTCACACTGCCATCGTTCTTTTTCAGGCGAACGCGGATGCGCACCTCCTCAATCAGTTCGGAGACGTATGTGCTTTCCAAATCACGAAAAAACTGCGCTGGTGTCTGATTGCCGACCAGGCGGCGCAGCGCCGCAATATCCTTCACATATAGGTATTTGAATTGCAGCGTTTCTTTATTCCAGATCGAAGTTGAAACACGGCTGGTGAAGTCGACCGGTGCCAAAGCGATGTCATAGAGCCGCGAAAGGAAATCGCGCACTACGCCACGTGCGTTCCAGAAGCGTGGATCGCCATCGGGAGCTTTCGACTTCCACGGTGGTTGGCGCAACACGAACAGCACCGACTCAATACCCTCCTCTGGATCAAGACCAAGATGATTGTCCAGAAACCCCCGAACCACGTCCGACTGTTGAATCAAAAACGCCAGCAACACGAACTGGCTGTGCACCGGCATGGCGTAGAACAAACGCTTCAGGCCAGGGTCTTCGCCATTGCGCAGTTTGCTGTCATAGCTCTCCAGATAAGGGCGAAACACCTCATGCATACGCGTGCTCTCGCCCGAGTAGTAGCTGAACACATAACGTGGCAGGTACTGCCCTTCTGCCCTCAGGAACGCGGACAGCTTAAGCTTGTTGCCGGGTGGCTGTGGGTCGACGAGATCGAACTCCGGCAAGCTATGAACGAGCTTGGCCTGCCGGGCCTGCACGTCGGTAGCAACGTGAATGATGAAGGGTTCTTTCTCACGGCCCGGGTCAGCATCAATGTGGATATGCAGTGTGGCATCGCCGCTGCTCATGCGATAGGCGAGTCGGAAGGCGAACGCCGGCGTGCGCTTTTTGACGATCAGGTCGCGGAAAATGATAGCCAACGCTTCCAGCACATTTGACTTGCCAGTGCCGTTCCAGCCGATCACCACCGTCACCCAGTGGTCCTGATCAAAGTCGATGGTGACGTTCTTAAGGTTCTTGAAATGTTGCCCCGGGCCGGCGTCGGCGCTGCCAATGGTGAGTTTATCCAGACGCATGGTCAGGTCGCCAACAGCTTCAACCGGTCGTGCAACTTACGTCCTTGTGTGTCAGTCACGGCCTCCACGGCCAAGCGGCCGGACTTGTCCAGCTCGCGCAGCTCGGCATAGAGCGCTTCGATTTGTTCAGTCTGCGCGCCATCGGCAACACCGCACCGGCGAAATGCCTCTTGCGCCGGCAGCCAGTCGCCCGCCTCGGCTAGCACATCAATCAATTTACTCACCACGGTAGCGATCCCCTTCCGTTGCTTGGCTTTCTGCATCTTGGGCTGCTTCGCACGCTCTGCCCGCTCGGCACGGATGCGCTCCAGCAACAAGCTGGCCGACTCGTCGTTCGTGTCTTGTGGCACCAGTTGGCCGGAGAAGGCAGCTTTGAGGATATTTTTGCGTTGAGCGGCAGATTGCTTCAGGGCTAGTTCAATCGCCAACCTTTGCGCTGCGGCCTCATTGTCTGCCGCGTCAACCAGGCTCATGATCAACGACTGCTCGTCGATCGGTGGCACCGGAACAGCGAGGCCAGTAAAACGCCCAAGGCTGACCTTCTTTTGCGCGACACCTTGCGTCATCGGTTCAATCTGGCGTTGCCCAATGTGTGAATTGATCACCGACTTTAAGAAGTGCGGGTTCATCAGCCCGTCCCAGCATCGGATCTTGATGCAATCGGCAGTGATGATTCCGGGCGGCTGGTCATCGGGGTAAACATCTGCATCCCCGGGTGGCTCACCCATTTTTGTAACCAATACGTCACCCGCAGCAACGCTGTGAGCACCGAGCTCCTCGGCCTTTTCGGGCGTCACGTATTTGGTGTGTGCCCCACCATAGTTGCCTGACCGAATGTTGCGTACGAAAACCAAGGGGACACCAGCTTCGCGGTAATCCGGCACTTTTAGGTTGCTGCCGAAGGGACCAATCGAAAGGCTGTATCGCTCGTCAGAGGCGATCTGCTCAACACTCGCCCACACCCACCCCTCTGGCAGTTGCGGCAAATCGCTGATATTCGGCTGCACCGGATCGGGATATTTTTTCTTCCAGTCTTTGGGCAGGGTTTTGCCTTGTCCGTTGAACTTGGCGAGCTGCTTGGCTTCCCAGCGGGCACGGCGTTTGGCAAGGGTGCGTTGCAGCAGTTGCGCACCGGTTTCGGTGGGCTGATGCTGCTCGCGCCACTCGGCGGTGAGCGCACCCTCCACGGCGGATTTCAGCAGTGACTGGCGATATTGCCCAAGCTTTTTCTGCGCGGCCTGGAGTTCGGCCACGCCGGCATCGAGGTCAGAGAGCAGTTCTTCGAGTTTGGCGATGATGCGTATTTGCTGGCTCGATGACTGCAAGATGAACTGAAAAGATGAAACGTCTTTTGGCCTGACCGCTGGATACAGGGCACCCTGTACCGCGTCACACATGGCCTCAATGAAGCCATCGGTCTGTACGAGGCCAAACAGAAATTCCGGCTTGATCCATTTTGATCGCAATACATGAAAACCGGTTGAACCAATAGCGCCATCCAAGTCCTCTGGAATCAACGCAACAGCGTTCAAGTTTGGTCTCGTCATCGATACCACAACGTCCCCGGCCCTCAATACCTGCTTTGCTCGGTTTGGAGCTTCACTTGCCGGAATAGTTTTAGGGCTGACGACCTTCTTGGATTCACGGTCGACACTACTAATGTCTATGTATATGAAATCGCTCGTTGCCCCAGTTTGCTCGACCGGCTCTGCAGCAACTTCGCCGAGTGATACCAACAGATCAGGATGCATATCACTCACGCCACCAACTCCTCGTTCATTTCATTCATCAGCTCGTCGAACTGCTTGCCAAACAGGCCCCAGGCTTTTTGCAAGCCGCCCTTGTCGGCTAGTTCGGCGTAGTCAAAGTCATCGCGGCTGATGGAGCACGAGCTAGCGATGTGGTCCTTCATCAGCCGCAGCCACTCGGTTTGTTCGGGGGAGAAGGCCGTGGCGCGCTGCGCGTTGTGGCGGAAGATCCACTCCTGAAAGCGCTTATCCACCTGCTCGCTGAAAGGCTTAAGCTCGGCCTCCATTCCCAGCGCAAAGCGCACCAATGACACCAGATCGGTGAGCTGGCGCTTGCTGTCCCCACCTTTGATCCGGCCAGCCTGCACGCGGACGTAGGCGCTCCACAAGCGTTCGGTGGTGAGCATCAGCGGCGGGCGGCTCAAATGCTCGTGCAGCTCTTCGATCATGTCGAAGGTCAGTTGGCGGCGCTGGTAGGGCTGCTGGTAAAAGAAGCTCAAGGCGGCAATCTCGTCTTTGTGCTGCGCGATGTAACTGACAAAGCTGTCAATCACGGCCTTGGCTTGTGTTTCAGCTTGCTCGCTGAAACCGGAGAAAGTGACCTGATCGAGGTTAATGTGGTCGATGATCTGCTCGCGTTCACGGCGGGCGCCTTCGATCTCGTCACGCAACTCGGGCTTGTCAAACGGTCCGCAGGCGGCGGCCACGCGCTCGGCGCGAGCAGCCTCGATTTCTTCAGGCAACAGCGTGTCTTCGTTGCGGGTGATGCCTTTTCCCCGAGCTGTGGTTAGCGCCGCAGCGACGATGGCGTCGGGGTCGAGTGCTGCAATCAGGCCCTTGCCCAATTCAGCCACGGTGATCCCGCCCGAAGCCTTCTCGATGCGCGCCTGGGCTTTGACATCCAGTTGCTTGGCCAGCCGCACCAGCCGGTTAGCCAGCGAAAGCACCGTGTCGTCATCGCGGCTACCCATTGCCACGCCTTGCAGCAGGTCTTTCAACGCGACGCCAGGTTTCTTCTCCAGCGGGCGGCTTTCGGTTTTCAGCGACTTTTCCACGCCCACAGCGTCGATCAGCACGAAGCGGGTTTTGGCGCCATCGGCACTGTTGCTGACACGCTTGAGGCTGTCACCATCCAACGAGCGCACGCCACGACCTTTCATTTGCTCGTAGTACCCTTTGCTGCGCACATCGCGCATGAACAGCAGCACTTCCAGCGGTTTCACGTCGGTACCGGTGGCGATCATATCCACGGTGACCGCGATACGCGGGTTGTAGTCATTGCGGAAACTGGCGAGCACGCTGTCGGCGTCTTCCTCGGCGCGGTAGGTGACCTTCTTGCAGAACGCGTTGCCCTGAGCATAAGCCTCGCGCACGATGTTGATGATGTCGTCGGCGTGGCTGTCCGTCTTGGCGAAGATTAGTGTCTTTGGCGTTTCCTTACGGGCCGGGAAAATCTGCATTTCCACGGCGGTTTTCATGGCCTGGATCACTTGTCTAATCTGGCTGACGTTGACCACGGACCGGTCCAGCTCTTTACCGGTGTAGGCGATGCCTTCTTCGGTTTCACCCCAACGCTTTTTACGCGTTTGCCGGTCGCGGTGATCCACCCACTCTTTGGCCTTGACGGCGGCACCCTTCTGGGTGATTTCGGTCTCGATCTCGTAGACGTCGTAGCCAACGTTCACACCGTCGGCGACGGACTGCTCGTAGGTGTATTCGGCCACGATGTTTTCATTGAAGAAGCCGAAGGTTCGTTTGTCGGGTGTTGCGGTCAAGCCGATCAGATAGGCATCAAAGTAATCGAGCACCTGCTTCCACAAGTTGTAGATGCTGCGATGGCATTCGTCGATGACTATAAAGTCGAAGCTATCCACCCGCACGGCCGGGTTGTAGCGCACGAGCTTTTCCTGCTTGGTAGTTTGCTGCATTTCATTGAGCGACAGATCTTCGGCCGACTCGTCGATAGGCTCGCCCGAGAGAATCGAGTACATACGCTGGATGGTGCTGATGCACACCTGCGAATGCGGGTCAATACTGCTGGACGCGAGTCGCTGCACGTTGTACAGCTCGATGAACTTGCGCGCATCATCGGGTGGCGTGTACGCCATGAATTCCTGATGCGCCTGCTTGCCGAGGTTGCGGGTATCGACCAGAAACAAGATGCGCTTGGCGCCGCCGAATTTGATCAGCCGGTACACCGCGGTAATTGCAGTGAAAGTTTTGCCGGCGCCGGTGGCCATGTGCACCAGCGCGCGGGGCTTGTTCTGCGCCAGCGATTTTTCCAGCCCGGTGACGGCGCTGATCTGGCAGTCGCGCAGGTTTTGCGTGGGCAGGGCTGGCATCTGTTCCGCCAGCCGGCGGCGCAGGGTTCCCGGTTGGGCCAGCCAGGCGGCCAGAGTTTCGGGCTCGAAGAAGTGGAAAATCTCGCGGGAGCGCGGGGCCGGGTCGCTGTTATCGGTGAAACGGACGATCTGGCCGGTGGCTTCGAACAGAAAGCGCAGCGGCGAGTTGTCCTTACGCCATTTCAGGTTGGCGGTGGCGTAGCGCTCAGTTTGGCTTTCGGTTGCGGTGAGGTTTTCACCCGCGCTGTCCTTCTTGGCTTCAATGACGCCCACAGCGCTGCGATTGACGAACAATACGTAATCCGCCGGACCTGTATCCGTGGGGTATTCGCGCACGGCCACGCCCACCTTTGCCGATAGGTTGAGCTGCTTCATGTCCTGAATGACCCAGCCGGCTTGTTCGAGCTTTTGGTCGATTTGCTGACGTGCCTTTGTTTCTGGCGTCATGCGTGTTGCTCCCCATGGGACGGCGCCCCAGACTCGACCTCTGGGTGCTGCGTTGGCGCCGTAGTTTGGCTCGACCTTGACGGATAGGCCGGGTTTTGAGCCAAGTCGCAGCGGCCTATCGACCAGAACTTTTCACCGCCGGTCGATAGAAGTCTTTGATTTTCCTGGCTAAATGGTCCGCACAGTAGCCATCCACGCCCAGCCGGCGCGATTGTAGCATCGGGCCGACCACTTCTGCCATGCCCCGAACGCCACCCTCTGCGGCCTAATCGGGGACTTGGGGCGGGCAACCCCGCTCGACGGCCTTCTAATGATCTTTGACGGCGAGCAGGCGTGAGAAGACCGCGATGAGCAACCAGCGACAGCATAGGCGGCCGGATCGACCGAGGCTGGCCCTTGCGGGCGACTGTGCGACTTGCGCCGCGGAACCTCTACTCTGCGGCTTCCTCGTAGTCCTCGATTACCTCATCGGACATGCGCCCAAGATGCTTTAAATCGCCGATATCCTTGACATTGTCGTAAGACAGATACGTACACATTTCCTTCAAGGCGCGACCTTCCAAGAGCGAAAATACCGGGCGCTTTATTTCCTGTAGGACCTTCTCACGCTTCTCTGCGGGTGCGACGATGTGTAGCTTTAGATATATGTTCGGTTGCAACGCGACCAAATCCGCCATTCTTAAAAGGCCCGAGTAAACAGAAGTCGTATGTTCTACCTCGAACGCACGCACGATCGAGCGCTTTCGCAGCCAGAGGACATCGATCTGCTCGATGGTCTTCATGGTTGTAGAACCGTAACTAAGCGGCAACTCGTCTATTAGTGAGTCGGGCCCTGGTTGCCAGACTTTGAGCACGCGACTCCGGTCAGCCTTCGGCAACCAAATAGTAAACCCCATCGCAGCGCCGATCCTTGCGATAAGCCCCTGTATCTGCATCGATTCCCGTACCGACTCGCCGTCAACCGCGTCGTCCTCGTCTTCGTCTGGGACTGTGGGTACGGTCACACTAACGTCCTTGTTGTCGATTCGCTTGACCGTGTCCTCTCCCTTCCAGCGCGCTTTAACCGACGGAAGATAGAAGAAACTTGCAATGGTCCGTGCGGTCCCTTCCAAACCCAGCTGACGCATCCCAATAAGGATGATTCGGTTGGTTTCGACCATCCGGGTACCAATCGTCGCTGATTCCCACTCGAAGTTAACCGGCAATCCCAAAAACTCTATGACTGCACGGCGGTCATTCAACGAAACCATCGAAATATTTTTTACCGGGTCGTATGCAGCCAGGTAGGCACCTACTGTGTTGCCGCTAGGTCCCGTGAGGTTGTTCTTCTGGCCTGCGTTCATCGCATAGAGCTCGTCGATGAGATTCGCCTTACGCCGGGCATCCGATTCGTTTAGCACATCAAAAAGAAGTCTCCCGAGTTCCTTGTTGCTATGGAACTCGTTGAGCATACGCCGCCACGCTCCTTGTGGAACCATCACTTTTGCAATGGCCTCGCTATCTTTCCTATTCCCTTTTCCGCTGCGGTCCAGGATTCGGATAATCTCGTCGCATTCAGCATCGGACAAGGGACCAGGGGCGCTCGATAAAATGCGGTCATCCCAAAAATTGCGGACGCGCTGGCTCAGTTGTCGCCATACCTGATCCTTTTGTTCCGCATCATACAGGGACCGAAACTCTTGGATCAAAGCAGAAATATTTTGGGGCTTGGTCATGCAATGCTCCTGATGCATTTTTATTACTCTTGCCGCAACCGGCACCCTGTTAACTCGTATCGGACTGCAGTGGGCTGCGATTTTCGCGCACCTTGTGGATTCTGAACAACGCACAAATATTCACGCCGCCTGAAAAAGATTCCCGCTTGTGCCGTGATAGCCAGTTACGCACGCTTTGCAAATCTATTCACGAGCTTATCGAGCAGAGCTACGTGCCGCGGCAGTGTGCCCGGGCGACAGGTGCGCATATAGCGCAGCCCGATTTTTAGGTCCGAATGGCAAAGCACTTCGCGAACTGTGTTCAGTTTAGCGCTGAATATCAGGAGACGGCGGGTGAAGACGTGACCGTGGCCATGCTAACGATAGTTTTCAATGCCGGCCTGTACCAGTACCCCGGCCCACCCCGTCTTGATTTCGGTGATCGGTTCGCCCGTCGCGCTGGCAAACACGTGAACTGGATGCGCGAGCGGCTCCCATTTCTTCAGCGTATCGAACCCTTCGGCGTTCGGCGGGATGCGGCGCGTCTTGTCTCCTTAGCCGTGCTACGCCGCATGGTCACCACGCAGCCTTCATGACCGATATCGGTCCAGGTCAGTGCCACCATGCCCCCGGCCGTATGCCAGTATTTAGCCTAATCATCAGGGCCGGCAGCAGGTAGGCGGTTGTTGGTGGTCGGCGCATTCTGGCGCACCGCCGGACTGCCTTAAATGTGGGTCAATTCTGCGCGGACATGAACAAGGTTGCCGTGCGACGGTCCCCCTAGCCTTAACCCTAGTGAGGTACAAATCGTCGACCTAATCGGAAATGAAAAAAGGGCTACAGACCGAAATCTGTGACCCTTTGATTTTCATGGTCGGGGCGAGAGGATTTGAACCTCCTACCACCATCCAAGGGTGCGGCTTCTCCGAGCGCTTCAGCATCACGCAAGGCGGGTGATTGCCTACCCCCTCGCTTTTTTTCGCGGCCGTAAAAATTGAGGCTCCGCCACGGTCACGGACCAATTGGCCTAGCGATTCGATGCCCCCTACCCCTGCATGGAAGTACGGCAACGGCCCAATAAGCAAGCCGCTGCGCCGTTCGGGGCAATCGATTGGCGCTCTCGATCGCGGGCCGTCCCAGCGCCACCAATCGCGCGATAGCGCGCCGGGTCACTAGTCGCGCGGCGTGCACCTTACGCCGCGAACATCTCCCAATCGAATCGCTGCGCCCATCCGTACCAGGCGCGTGTCCGAATAGTTGTTAGTCACAGTCCCATGTGCGCCGATTCAGCACTTCACGCGCATCCCGTTCCGCCTTTAGCCCGGTGATGCGATCGTGAAAGTGGCTCAGGTTCGGTAGCAAGTCCGACAAGGGGCCGCGCACGGCGCGCTCCATCACGTCATCAAAGATTTTGTGCGGCCAGCCTTCGAGCGCCGCCAATTGCTCGATCATCGCCAACAGTTCGGTACGCATACGCTGCACGTCATCTGCCGACAAATACGGCCCCCACGGCAAATACACGCCTCCGTTTGGGTCGATCAGCGCGCCGATGCTATCGGCGGGGACGCCCGCCGCTGCCTGCAAATGCGCGACAATCGCCGATTTGTGCGCAGCGATCTCGGGTTTGATCGTCGCAATAGCGCTCGCCGGCCCCTTCATTTTCACGACATCCCCATTCAAGCTCAGGCGCACACCCATCGTCTGTGCCTTGCTCAAAATCTGCCCGGCGTTCATACGCGATCCTCCGCTTCGTCGTCCGTCATGAAATGGCCTTCGCCGTGGATTTCCGCCGCTGTATCCGCTACTCCGCTACCTGGCTTACCTGACAAGGTTTTCGGAGTAGCGAAATGATTTTCCGATCCGCTACCGCTTTCCGTGTATCCGCTACTCGCTACCTCCTGCGACACTTCGCCCGCCAATGCCGAGAAAGCAGCTGGTAGCGGATTTTGAACGTGGGTAGCGAATTGCAATTTCGCCGTCGCTACCTCCAAATGCTCGCCGACATTGGGCGGTAGCGGAGTAGCGGATACAGGGGTGCCAAGATAACGAGAAAAAGCGTCCTGGAAGTGCTCTATCCTGTAGCCCCTGCGAACGTCCCCATAGCCGAATTTGATGCTGATGGTTGAGATGCCGTATTCACCTAGCATCTGTGAGAGTTGGCGAGGAGTCATCGGCTTGCCGCGATTCAACGTCGCCCACGGCTTCTCCTCGTCATCACACAAATTGATCAACAGATCGGCGGACGAGATGCGCTGTAGGTGCCGCATCTCGAATACTTCTTGAATATCGGTCAGCAGTTCGGCACCGGAGCTTTGGGACTGCCCTGCGTCCCCCGACAGCTTAAGCGCCGCCTGCCGTGCCATCTCCGGCCACGCACCGCCCGCTACCTCGGCAATCTGTAGCAGCGGCTCCCAATTGTCGGCGGCGCGGTCGTGCAAGGCGTCGGGTATGACGGGACGGGCAGCACGCACGGCCTCCGCGCTATCGACTGCCCAGCGCGCCAGCTTCGCGCGCAGCACTTCGAACATGCTGGGTTCGGCATGGCGAAGCTTGTCCACGTGCTCATGCGGCAGCTTGCGGCGCAATTCCAGCGTTATAGAGCGATCCATGATTGTGTCGGCAAGTTGTCCGATACCGGCAATCGCCTTCGCACCCCAAACGCAAAACTGTTTCGGCGCGTGATCGTCACCCACGAGCCGAATTACATAGGCGCCATCCCTCGTGTGCCCGCAGTTAAGCAACCCGCGCAACTCCTCGTTTTCGCGCATGAAGGCGTCCGCCTCGTCGATCAGCAGGGTCGGCGCCAACGCTTCAATAACGCGAAACAGGGCGGCGGGAGTGATATTGCTGGCGGGCAGCGGGCGGCTCGATAGTCGCCCCATCAGGGACAGCAGTTGCGACTTGCCGCAACGCTTTTCGGGGGCCGTGATGGCTGCGATAGGGGCAACGCCCACGGACTCCATCAACCATGTCATCGCGATCCAGAGCGCGGCCCCGCACGCGGTCGCCTTGCCGCACACGATAAAGCGATGCACTACGCGCACAATTTCATCGAGGAGCGCCGCGCCATCTACCGGCGCATGCCACAGTTCCACGTCTGCAAAATGGCCATCCGTGGTGCCGTCCTCCTTGCGCGCCGCCGCAACAAGCTTGTCGAGCGTCGAAACCTGCGCCCCCATGCGCTTCGCTTCTTCCTTGCGCACGCGGTCGTACTGCATCGGCTTGAGAGCAGCCAAACGCTCGATTGCATGCTCGTCTGACTCGCCTTCCGTTTCCGCTGCGGTGCTGATGGTCTCGACGCGACTCTCCGGCGGCGCGCTTTTCGTCGGCAGTGCCAGTACATCATCGGCGTTCGGCATGCGGTCGTGAGTCTCTGTAAACGCCTCGATCCAGTCCATTACGTCGCCCTTGCGCGGCAAACCCATAGCGGCCACATCGAGCCGCTCTACAGTGCATCCCAGCGCTTCCAGCGTGGCCGTTACCTCGTCGGCGTACTTCGTGCCGGATTCGTCATAATCGGGAAAAATCAGCACGCGACGGCCAGCCATCCAAGCCCAGTCCGCGGCGCGCGCGCTCGTCGCGCTACCGCTGGTGACACCGACGAAACGGCCCGCACCGATCTTCGTCAGTGCGTCCGCTTTCTGCTCACCCTCGGGCACAATCAACAATGCATCCGGCGCAGCCATCGCCTCGGGCACCCCGTACAACAGCTTCCCGCCCGCCTGCACGGGCTCCTCCTTTTTCCAGCAGCTGCCGTCCTTGTAAAACGGGCGAATAAACTTGTCGTAACCCTTCGGTTTTGTCGGGTCCGGTTTGTGCATCCGCACGCGCGCATGACGAATCGAGCAATCGGCGGCGCGGTACAGGTGGAAACCGACGAGCTCAAAGCCCTTCTTGATTTCGGACTCGAACAGCTTGCGTGCCGCCTTCTCCCATTCGTCTGCGCCGAGGGCCTCATGAATATCGATAACCGTGTTCATTGGCCCTCCCATGCGCCCAGCTCGCGTGCCGCCTGGGTAAAAGACAGACCGCGGACACGGCGATACAGTTCGAGCGAGTCGCCGCCGGCTTCGCCGCAAGCGAAACACTTCCAGTTACCGCGTTCCAAGTGGATAGACAGGCTCGGGTTGGCTTCACCATGAATCGGGCAGCGAACCTGCGCATATCCCGACGCATTCGGCTTGGTAGTTTCGATGCCCATTGATGCCAGCACAGCGATTACAGATGGCAGACGGTCGCGCCGGAAGAATGTCCTATTCATAACGCCCATCCTTTTTGGCGCGCTTGCCGACAGCGAGGGGCGGCAAGTTATCGGTTGTGTCCAATGCGTCCAGCATCGTCAGCACCGAATCGTCCAGTTCTTCGGTACGCACCAGCATCACCACTGGCGGTTCGTGCGGTGTCATGCTCGTGCGCAAAACGACGAAGCCTGGTTCGCCGAAGATCGTTTCAATGTGAATGTACAAGGCGCTCATTACTTGTCCTCCACGCGGTAGTTCACGGGATCGGCGAACCAGCGGTGAATCTCACGGTTCGGCCATGCTGCGCAGCGCTGTGAAAGGCGATGGCGGCGCGGAAAGCGGCCTTCCATTTCGCGCTTGCGCAAAGTTTCGCGGGAGAATGGGACGAAGCTGCGCAGGTCGTGCCAGCGCGAGAAGCCGTCCAGCGGCAGCGCGTCGGGTGGGGGAAATTGGGCGCCGCATTCAGGTGAGGTGACTACCGCCGTTTTTGCCATCGCTAGTTCTCCTTCGCCGCGAGGGGCGAGTGGTTGGAATAGCTGGCAGTGTTACGCGTCTTCCTAGCGGCGCAACGGGACGCAACTTGGTGTCGAGGTGCAAATTACGCCCCTTTGGACCTCCTCACGCGGGGTCGGACATCGTCGCGGCCCAGCGGCTCCGAAAGGTCGAGTGCAGCAGAAACGAACAATGCCACTGCATCATCACACGGCGCGCCATACCACTCTCGAAAAAACTCGGAAATGTAATTGATGAGAATTCGCGCAGCAGGAAGTCCGCTGTTTGGCCGCTTGATTTCGGGTTCCGCGAACGCGATTTCGTCCATGCGTTGCGAATAGCTGCGCAGGACTGTGGCTAAATTGTCGTCTTCGAGTGCATCGCACACCCATTCATAGCGCGCAAGGACAGGCCATTTATCCCATGGCAGTTCCTCGCCTTCGTCGTCCTCGATATCGCTACGCCGAACTTCACCCGGGACCGGCCGATAGCTTAGAAACGGCAGAACGCGCATGTCGAGATATACGGGTTGACCAGTGGTCACACGGTAGCGAAGATGCTTGACGCCGAGATATTGGGCGAGATAGCCACGTGAAACTGCCTTGGCGTCGTCATCCACTTCAATTGCTTGCGCCAACTCCGTCGCCAGCCGGGCTACACGTTCGGCGCTACGCTTACGGACTGCGGCCGGGCGTGTCGGCACCCGCTCAGATACGCGCAACCCTCTACCAAGTTCTTCAATGAAGTAATTTGGTATATCGTCAGTGGTCCAGCCGCGAGCCAAGAAACGCGCTGCCAACGGGCCATCGCACGGGTGAGAGACCACGACGTTCCAAGCAGCGCGCATTTCGGGATGGTAATGAGCGAGGCGCCAAAGCATTGCTGCCTCGACCTCCACGGCGCCCAGGCATCGGACAAGGCCGCCGGGATAGAGCGTTTCCCAATAGGCCGGCGGATAGTGCCCATGCAAGCGCTCACGCTCGACATCCTGCCGCAACCTCTCGATGCTACCCAGCGCCTTTTCATAAGCGCAAACCAGAGCAGCCGGCGCCCAGTCGGGCATCTTTGATCGAGCGAACCCAGCGCGTCCGTCAGATTGTCGTTTGAATTCTTCATCGGCGTGGTGCCGATCCTGCGGCGTGATTTCGTCGGCCAATCTGCTCTCCGGTTGTTCCCCTAGCGAACAAGACCGCGACAGCCTGGCTAGGGGATCCCACGTTCGCTCCATTGAGAGAGGCGTAAGGCTTGTCGCTTGCCGTCATTGGGCGACGGTTGCGCGCGATTTTACTTTGGTTCTGTTCTATGAAACCGGGCTACGCCACGCCCGACATGCCAATCGGCACAACTTGGACACCCGCCTTGAGCGCATCGAGATAATCCGCCCACGCCTGCATCATCGCAGTCCGGTCCACGATAAATTTCGTGCGGTTGTAGGCCGTTCCCAGCGCGTCCGGCACCTTGTGCGCGAGTTGGTGCTCGATAACCTCGCCCGGAAAGCGCAGGTGCTCATGCAGAATTGTGCGCGCCATAGCCCGGAAACCGTGGCCCGTAATTTCTGTCCTTGTGTCGTAGCCCATACGCCGCAACGCGGCATTGATCGCCGCTCCGCTCATTGGCTTCTTGACGTCCCGTCCCGGAAAGACGTACTTGCGCAGCCCCGTCAGCGCGTGCAGCTCGCGCAGGATCGCGACGGCCTGCTTGGCGAGCGGCACCAGATGCTCTGTCTTGGTCTTCGAGACCGTGTAGCGCCATTGGGCCTTGTCAAGGTCGAACTGTGCCCACTCAGCCGTGCGCAGTTCGCCGGGACGTACGAACAACAGGGGTGCCAGACGCAGCGCGCACTGAACCACGAAGGTGCCTTGGAAGCCGTCGAGCGCCCGCAGCAGCGCTGCCACCTCGGAGGGTTCCGTCACAGACGCGAAATGGGTGTGCCGCGCCGCCGGCAGCGCACCGCGCAGATCCCCGCTCACGTCGCGCTCCGCTCGCCCGGTAGCAATGGCGTACCGGAAAACCTGCCCGCAGTTCTGATGGACACGATGCGCGGTATCAAGGGCTCCACGCGTTTCAACCCGGCGCAGCACCGCCAGTACTTCCGGCGCAGTGATGTCGGCGATAGGCCGACCACCCAGCCACGGGAATACGTCATTCTCGAGGCGTCCGATAACCTTGTCGGCGTGACTCTGGGCCCATCCCGGCGATTGCTTCGCAAACCACTCCCGAGCCACAGCTTCGAAGCTGTTCGCGGCGCGCTCAGTCGTCGCCGCCTTCTGCACCTTGCGGTCAATACTCGGATCGATGCCATTCGCGAGCAACTTGCGTGCAGCGTCGCGGCGCTCACGTGCCTGCTTCAAGCCGATATCAGGATACACGCCCATCGACAGGCTCTTTTCCTTTCCCCCGAACCGATATTTAAGTCGCCACCACTTACCCCCGGCGGGGGTAACAAGCAGATACAGCCCACGCTCGTCAAACAGCTTCTGCTGCTTGTCGGTGGGCTTTGCGTTGCGGATCTTCAGATCAGTAAGCGCCATTTTTAACCTTTGGGAATGACGGCACGCGTCGCATCGAGAAAGACACGAAGCTCGACTGTTTCTGCTGCTGTCAGGTTCAGAGAGCGCTTGCCCAGCCTGAGCGACAGAGCTCCGTCGCTATCCAGCATGAAGCGCATCGCCGCCTCGCGCCGGTCCTGTTCCTCACGCTGCGCGATGCGCTCTTCCTTGCGTACCGCGCCCGGATCGATCCCGGCGGCGAGCAGCTGACGGGCCTCATCGCGGAGCTTGCGCGCGTCGCGCACATTTACGTCGGGAAACACGCCCAGCGCGAGCCGCTTTTCCCTGCCCGCGAACCGGTACTTGAGCCGCCAGTACTTACCGCCTGACGGATGGATTTCGACGAGCAGCCCCAAGCTGTCGTACAGCTTCCGGATCTTCTCGAGCGGGACAGCGGCGCGCACCGCCGCGTCTGACAAGGGAGTCCGGTCGGTTTTGGCCATGATTGGGGTAACAGGTCTGCGACACTTCGAAGCGACCACCAGAATTACCCCAGTGTGGGGGTTGTAGCGGTTGGTGGAACCTTGCAGAAGTTTGCAACAAAAAACCCCGTGAGGCTAGGCCTGACGGGGCTTTCTGGTAAAACTTTGGTGTCGCTTGGAATCTGGTTGGTGGAGAGGAGGAGGATCGAACTCCCGACCTTCGCATTGCGAACGCGACGCTCTCCCAGCTGAGCTACCCCCCCAACGTGCAAACAATTCTAGCACAGGCATTTTCTCTTTTGCCAAGCCCAAAAGGCTGACAATTCATCACTTCGCAGGCGCGCCCGCAAGCACCCAATCCACCACCGCTCGAACATCCGCGTCGCTCATCGACTGATGCGCCGGCATCGGAATCATGCCCCACACACCTGAGCCACCGTCCTTCACCTTGAGCGCCAGTTTCGCCGGCGCCTGTGCATCGCCCTTGTACTTCGCGGCGATCTGTAGAAACGATGGACCGACCAGTTTGCGGTCCACCGCATGACATCCCATACACGCATTCGCATTAGCGACTGTGCGTCCGCGCTGCGCGTCGGCGGCGCACGCAGCCGTTGCAACGACGCTCGCCAACACGCCAATCAGCAGCGTAGAAGTCACGATCGCAACGCCACACTTCATGGCGTCGCCTTCGGATTACCCGGACGCACCGAGCTCGAATTGCTGACCGGCGCGGGAGCCTGCTGCTCAAGCGGCCGCGAGCTCACCGACGAATCCGGAATCGCGCCGACCGTCGGCTCGCCTGCATCCGGCTGCGAAGCCGCGACCGGCGCGGTAGCAGCCGCCGTGGCCGCCGCAGCAGCCTCCTGCGGCTGAATGTACTGGAACACCTTCACGACCTGGACCACACCCGGCACGCGGCTCGCAACATCGGCGCCGCGGTTGCCTTCGTCCATCGTGACGAGGCCCATCAGATACACCGAGCCCCGCTCGGCCACCACCTTGAAGTTGTTCGCCGAAATGTTCTTCTCGGCGATCAGCGCGGTCTTCACACGCGTTTCAAGATAAGTGTCATTGGTACGTGACGAGAACGAGCTGGCCGGCATGATCGCCAGTTCGTTGACGATCGTATTGACGTTGTTCAAGCCACGCACGATGCTCTCGGCGCGCTGCTTCGACACGTCCCCCGCCACCTCGCCGGTCAGCAACACGCGGCGGTTGAACACCGCCACGTTGACGTGCGCGCTGTCCGGCAAATTCTGGCTGATCTGCGACAGCGCCTTCACCTGCAACTCGCGGTCTTCGGTCTGCGCACCAAGCGTGCGCCGGTCGGTGGCCATCAGCGCGCCCCCGCCCGCCGCGCCGGCGACGGCGAGAAAGCAGCCCTGCAACGTCGCCGACAGCCCCGCCGCGAACCCAATCACCAGCACGGTTCTCACCAGTGTCTTCTTGACGCGGAATACGCTCATCAACTAGCTCTCCTTCGGAATCAGTCTCAGTCTTCGCCCAGCAACATGGCATCGATGCCGTCGCATAGACAATGGATGGTCAGCAAGTGCACTTCCTGAATTCGCGCGGTGCGCTCCGAGGGCACGCACACATGGATGTCGGTATCGCTCAATACGTCCTGCATGCGTCCGCCGCCCTTGCCGGTCAACGCGACTACGATCATTTCGCGCTCATGCGCTGCTTCGGCGGCAGCGAGCACATTCGCGGAATTGCCGGACGTGCTGATCGCGAGCAGCACGTCGCCTGGTTGACCGAGCGCCCATACCTGCTTCGAGTAAATCTGCTCGAACGAGTAATCGTTGGCGATGGCGGTGAGCACCGACGTGTCGGTACTTAGCGCGATCGCCGGCAAGCCCGGCCGCTCGCGCTCGAAGCGGCCGATCAGTTCGGCGGCGAAATGTTGCGCATCGGCCGCCGAGCCGCCGTTGCCGCAAGCAAGAATGCGATTGCCGTTTGCTAGCGCAGCGAACATCGTGTCGATCGCAGCGGCGATCGGCATCGACAGGGTTTCGAGGGCTTCGAGTTTGACTGCCGCGCTGTCGCGGAAGTGTTGTTGAATGCGTTCGACTGACATCGAGTCTCTATCTTCTACCGCGAATGGACCGCACTACGCAGCCCTGTTGTGAAGTCGTATGGCAAAGTCGCGCCACGCCGATGAACGCTGCCGGCAACGCAGTGTGTTAGCGCAAAACCATCGTGAAATGCGCAGCATCCTAAGTTGTCGGCGTGGCTCAACGGCTCGCACGCGAGCGCAAGTTTATCGTACTCACACCCGTTCTCCGCGCATCGCGTCAGACTTCGTCGGCGCGAAACGCATCGCGCAACCAGACGAGCCGGCCGCCGTCGAACGCAATCACGTCGAAACGGCACGCGGGCTGATCCCCCGAAGCGCCACTGCGAGTTGCCAGATAGTGCTGTGCCGCGCGCACGATGCGCTGCTTCTTTTGCCAACCGATGCTCGCCGCCGCGCCGCCGTAGCGACGCTGCGCGCGTGCACGGACTTCGACGAACACCAGCGCGCCGTCGCGCTCGCGCATCACGAGGTCAATCTCGCCGCCCCGGCACGACACGTTATGCGCGACGAAGTGCAAACGTTGGCGCTGGAGAAACTCGCGCGCACGCAACTCGAAAGCCGCGCCGACGAGTTTGGACCCGGCGGGTCGGGAAAAGTTGTGGGGTGGAGCGGCGCGCTTTATTGGCGTAGTTCTGGGTGTCGTACCCGGCGCTGTCTCCAATGTAGCTCTCGGCGCACTCGTCGACGCTATCCGTCGCGGGGTGATTATCGGCGCCGTCTGCTGCGCAATCCCACGTGCCGTTCTCGGCGTCGTCCGCAGCGCAATCCCATCTGCCGTTCCCGGCGTTGTCCGCAGCGACGTCTGCGGCGTGGTTCCCGGTTCACACTTCCGCGCTGCCCTCCACTCAGGTTCTATTGGTGCCGTCCCCTGCACCGTCTCAATCGCACTCCGCGGCGCGGTCGTCTGCGCTGTCTTCGGCGCAGCTGTTATTAGCGTCGCCCCCGCTGCAATCCCCGTCTCGCAGCGGCACACTCCCGCCGTCTCACCGCCGCCCGGCCTGCGCAACCCCGCGTGGCACAATGGCGGCCTCCTTCCGTCTGTTTGCGTCTTCTGCCTCATGACTCCTCTCTCCGAACTTGCGCAAGGGCAGCAGTACCCCACCGCCGCGCTCTATGTGGTGGCCACGCCGATCGGCAATATCGCCGACGTGACGTTGCGCGCGTTGCATGTGCTCGGACTCGTGGACCGCATCGCCGCCGAGGACACCCGCAACACCGGTCAATTGCTGGCGCGCTATGGCATCTCGAAACCGCTCGTCGCCGTGCATCAGCACAATGAGCGAGTCGCGGCGCTGCGCCTGATCGAGCATCTGCAGGCAGGCGAGCGCGTGGCCTACGTGTCCGATGCGGGCACGCCCGGCATCTCCGACCCCGGCGCAAAGCTCGTCGACGCCGTCCGCGAAGCCGGTTTTCCGGTCATCCCGCTGCCCGGTGCGAGCGCGCTCGCGACTGCGCTGAGTGCGGCCGGCGACTGGGTCGCGACGTTCTCCTTCCTCGGCTTTTTGCCGCCGAAGGCAAAGGCCCGCGCCGCCACGTTGCAGTCGCTCGCCAAACATCCGCACGCGATGGTGTTTTACGAAGCGCCGCACCGCATCGTCGAAACGGTGCAGGCGCTGGCCGACGCGTTCGACGGCGAGCGCAAGCTGCTGATCGCACGGGAATTGACGAAGTTACATGAAGCGCTGCATCGCGGCACCCTGGCCGAAGGGCCAACGTGGCTCGCCGCCGATCCGAACCGGCAGCGCGGTGAGTTCGTGCTGGTGGTGGAAGGCGCGTCGACGGAAGCCGCCGGCGAACAGGATCACGACGCGTTGCTGCGCATCCTGCTGGAAGAGTTGACGGTGAGCAGCGCGGCGAAAGTGGCGGCGGCTATCACCGGCGCGTCGCGCAATGCGTTGTACACGCGCGCGTTGGCGCTGAAGGCGGACGAAGAATAAAACAGAGGGATAAAAGAAAGGGCCGCGGCAGTTTCGACTGCGCGGCCCTTCGTTTTTCTGCAGACACGGCATGCGTGATCGCCGTGCCGCGCGGCGCCACCAGCGCGCCCTAAGCGGCGCACCGGCTGCCACTACATCATTTCTCGGCGCTCGAACCCGAGTTGGACGCCAGCGTTTCGTTCATCTCGGCGCGTGCTTCCTGCTGCGTCAGACCGTCGATCTGGACCCGCGCCGTCCCGATATGGCGCATGTCGAGCGCAGTGGCGGCCGCCGCCGACAGGTCGATCACGCGACCGCGAGCGTACGGACCACGGTCGTTGATACGTACGACGATCGAGCGCGAGGTGGCCGGATTGGTCACGCGCACATACGAGCCGAGCGGCAGCGTACGATGCGCGGCCGTCAGCGCGTGCATGTCATAACGCTCGCCGTTAGCGGTACGGCGGCCATGAAAGAAACGACCGTACCACGATGCGCGACCCGTCTGATGAAAGTCCGACACATCCGTGCCGTCGTCCGTCAGAGGCTTGGCGTCGGCCAACGGAGTGCCTTGCGCGGTCGGCTCTGATGCCGGCGCGCTACCGTAGGATTGCGGTCCGAAAGAGCCCGTCTGCGCTGTTTTCGTGCTACGCGGCACGTCGTTTGCAGACGTGTCGCTGGCGCCCGGAGGCGTGGCGCAACCGGCCAGCACAAAAAAGGCAAAAAGAGTCCCCAGACTGCGGGATAACCGAGTTTTCATAAGACGTGCAATCAAATTGTCGAGCCGCATCACGCGAATTTGAGCGTGTTGCCTGCGACTCCGGCGGCAATGGGCGACAACGCGCCGCGCAAAAAAGCGCAGTACGTCAAAGCCCGGATGCGACTCACTCAGCCGCTACCGCACGGTTAATTTTCACGTCTGGCGCAACCTGTCCCCGGCAGCCTGACCAGACCCCACATGCCGCCATCGAACGTGGCAAACACGTTCTTGCGCGCGCAACTCAGCGCGCAGGAACGGCGGCGTAGGCCCCACCCAGCGTCACGGCAGTTAAGTCCGTTGCAGGCGCGCGGCGCCTGGCTGGGCAAGACGTGTGCATCGAACGTATCGATGCTTGATGGCCGTCGACAAACGCGACAGCCCATACTTGAATGGCGATCCGCGGACCCATTTTTGATGGGGACGCATCGCCGTGTGACATCACAGTTTCCTGTGCATGGGGTCCATTATACCTAAAACAAAATTTTGAGATGGCAAGCACCTGAAAACCTTGATCAATTTTCACGTTCGCCGCAAAAATAGGCAGACAAATGCCCGCTGCGGCGGGCGTCCAAGCCTCGGTGACGAGCGGCGCGAGGCCGGTACAATCAACGTTTTTCCAGCGGCGCCGTCATCCATGAAAGTCACTTTGATCCCCGTCACGCCGTTCCAACAGAACAGCTCGCTGCTCGTTTGCGAGGCGACCGGGCGCGCGGCCGTCGTCGATCCCGGCGGCGACCTCGATCTCATCCAGGGCGAAATCGCGCGCCAGAAAGTGACGGTCGAAAAAGTCTTCCTGACTCATGGCCACATCGATCATTGCGCTGGTGCGAAGACGCTGGCCACGCACTATGGCGTGCCGATCGAGGGCCCCCATCCCGACGAGCGCTTCTGGCTCGACAAGCTGCCGGATCAAAGCACGCGCTTCGGCTTCCCCGCCGCCGACGCCTTCGAGCCGGACCGCTGGCTGCAGGACGGCGACACCGTGCACTTCGGCGACGAAACACTAGAGGTTTATCACTGCCCTGGGCACACGCCCGGTCACGTGGTGTTTTTCAGCCGCGCGCACCGGCTCGCGCTGGTGGGCGACGTGCTGTTTGCCGGCTCGATCGGCCGCACGGATTTTCCGCGCGGCAATCACGCGGACCTGGTGCGCTCGATTCGCGAAAAGCTCTGGCCTCTCGGCGACGACGTCACCTTCGTGCCGGGCCACGGTCCCACCTCGACGTTCGGCGCGGAACGCCGTACCAATCCCTATGTCGCCGACGGGGTACAAGCATGAGCAGCGAAATCTACGTCAGCACCGATGTGGAAGCGGATGGACCGATTCCCGGCCCGCATTCCATGCTGAGTTTCGCGTCCGCCGCGTACACGGAAGACAAGCGGCTGATCGCCACGTTCTCCGCCAATCTCGAACTGCTCGACGGCGCCAAGCCGCATCCCGTGCAGGAAGCGTGGTGGAAGACCCAGCCCGATGCCTGGGCCGCCTGCCGCAAGGACTTGCAGGGTCCCGAGGCCGCGCTGACGGCCTATGTCGACTGGGTCGAGGCGCTGCCGGGCAAGCCGGTGTTCGTTGCGATGCCGGCCGGCTTCGACTTCACCTATATGTTCTGGTACATGATGCGCTTTGTCGGCCGTTGCCCGTTTTCCTGGTCGGCGCTCGATATCAAGACGCTGGCTTTCGCGATGACGGGCCTGCCGTACCGCAAGAACATCAAGCCGCGCTTTCCGAAGCACTGGTTCGACGATCACCCGCACACGCACGTCGCGCTGGACGACGCGATCGAACAGGGCACGCTTTTCTGCAACATGCTCAAGGAGTTGCGCGCGAGTCAGGCGGCCCTGCTCGTGGCCGCCAAAGAAGGGGACGACTCAGGACAAAACACCACCGAGGAACCAGCAAATTAGGCGATCTCCCTCGCGTAAGCCGTTTTACATTGCGTTTCGTTTTCGCGCCCTCTACCATGCGTGATACGGCGACGCAAACGGAGGCGCAGTTGACACTCGATACGTTCTCACAAAAGATCCTGCGCCTGCTGCAGCTGGACGCACGCCGCTCCGTGCAAGAGATTTCCGATCAGGTCGGTCTGTCGAGCACGCCATGCTGGCGGCGCATCAAGGACATGGAGCAATCCGGGGTGATCCAGCGCTACACGGCGCTGCTCGATCGGGAAAAGCTCGGGCTGCACGTGTGTGCGCTCGCGCATATCCACCTGACGCGCCACACCGAGGGAGGCGTCGAGCAGTTCGAGCGGGAAATCGCCACCTGCCCCGAAGTCACCGAGTGCTACAGCACGACCGGCGAATCCGATTACATCCTCAAGATCGTCGCGCCCGACATCAAGGCGTACGACAGCTTCCTGCACGAACGCATCTTCAAGATTCCGGCCGTCGCGCAGGTGCGCACGAGCGTCGTGCTGCGCGAAATCAAATTCGATACGCAATTGCCGCTGTGATGGGTTGAGCGGGACAAGCTGGCGTGCTGGTCTGCGGCGTGGCCGTGTGCTCAATAGGAGCGCAAATCAGGCCGCGCCGTGCGGTTCAGCGGCTTTGACGCGAGCGCTTGCCGTGCCGCCTTGCGGCGGTGCCGCTGCGCCGCTGCCGGTTTCGGCCGTGGACGTATCCACTTCCCGCAGCACCTCCACCTTGCGGGCACCCAGGCGGCGCTTGAGTGCTTCCAGATCGATATGCGCAGGCATCGGCGCGCTGCCGCTGTCGTGACCACCGGAAGGCGCCGCCGGCAACACCATCTGCACGTCGAGCCCGGTGCTCAGGTAGTGAATGTTGACCGCCGTGGCTTTCATCCCGCTGCCCGCCAACGTCGCGTTGACCTCGTCGACCACCCGTTCCCGGCTCGGCAGACCGACCGGCGGGTGTGCCACCGCATCGTTCTCGGGATCGACGTGGATCAGCGCGTCGAGGACGCGGCTGTCGCTCAAGACACGTAGCCGCGCCGACTCGGCAATGTAATGCCCCTCCGACACGGAGATCAATGGATCGACCAGGATGTGAGCGTCGACAAGCGCAAAGTCGCCCATCTTGCGCGTGCGCAATTCATGCACGTCCCGGACGCCGTGCGTCGCAAGCAGCAGCGCGCGCACGTCGGCGGTAGCGGCTTGGTCGAGCGCGCGGTCGGACAGGTCCTGCAGCGCGTCCCAGCCGAACATCCAGCCCATGCGCGCCACCATGAAACCGACGATCGCCGCGGCGATAGGATCAAGCAGACGCACGCCGGCAAGACTGCCCACCACGCCGATCGCGACCACCAATGACGACGCCGCATCAGACCGCGCATGCCACGCGTTCGCAATCAGCATGGCGGAGCGCACACGCTGCGCTTCACGCAGCATGTAGCGAAACAGGCCTTCTTTGGAAATCAATACCAGTACGGCAACGGCGAGCGCACTGGTGTGGACGGCGGGAATGCTTTGCAAATTGGCGAGCCGGGTTCCGGCGCGCCATAACATTCCGACGCCAACTGCAATTAGCAATGCGCCCAGAAATAATGAAGCAACCGTTTCATAACGGCTATGTCCGTAATTGTGATCCGCATCGGGCTTCGCGCCGCTGTGCCGATTGGCAATCAGCACGACAAAATCGGAAATTAGATCCGCAAGCGAATGGATACCGTCTGCAAAAAGTGCTTGTGAATGGGCAAACACGCCGACGACGATTTGCAGCGTCATCAACACGGTATTGAGAACGATGCTCACAAACGTGCTTTTGCGCGCGACGCGATGTTTCTCGACGGATTGGGCTGCGGCGGCGGTAGGCATCTCAGAATCGGGATCAAAAGTTCAATCCTCATATTCTACTCGGCAGACTTCAGGGCAAGCTGCGGAGATACCAAAAAAATCCTTTTAAATCAGCTGGTTATCTAAACGAAAAGCATTCGTGTTTCAACTACACGAAGCGCATACGACACCAGCGCCGGGAAAACAAAAAACCGCGCCCTTGAACGGTACGCGGTTTCCGTTTGCTACGGCAGTGCGCCACAAGCGCAGCCGCGTAATGCAATTCGTATGACTTGCGAGCCGCAAGCGTAAGCGGCTGGCCGCAGGTATTACTTCTGGATCAGGAATTTTTCGCGGTCGAGACCGGCGATCCAGCGCGGCGGCTTGCCACGGCCCGACCACGTGCTGCCGCTATCCGGGTCACGATACTTCGGCGCAACGCCGGCGCGCGGACGAGCGGCTTTCACGCCCTTGGCTGCGCGGCCACCGCCGAGTTCAGTGAGCGAGATGCCGTAGTCGGCCATTTTCTGCTTGATTTCATTCAATACTTCTGCGTATTCCCGCGACTTCGCTTCTTCGATCTGCTTTTCGAGCTTCTCGCGCTGCGCGAGTAGTTCCTTGTAGGAAGACATAGGTTCCCTTATGGTTTGGATTAAATGACTGCCGGTCTGAAGCCGACTTGCCCTTTGAAGGTGATCATGCCTCGGAATTTGATGGCGAGATTAACACAAAATAGAAAGACCGCAAAAGCACTGGCGAAAAATTAATTCGATTCCGTTTCAAAAACTTTCCCACCGGAACTGAGTTCCGCGACTCCCTTTCAATTAGCTAATTTCGTATTTCGCTGAAAAGCGGGATCGGCGTAGCATTTATAGAATTAATTATCAAAAAATGAAATTTTAGATAGCAATCCCGCATAAACATTTCACGCCATGAAAGCTTGAACCGGAACCCGCTGGGACGTATTGAGCCGCATGCGCCGAGCTGCTATTGGCACATGAGTGCTTCCCCAAATACCGGTAAAAGCTAATTGGTGTGCCGTTGCATGCAAACTTCAAGCGCACTATGCAAGGATTCGATGTCGGGCTTGGCGCCATCGAAGGCGAACCGGTTGCGCACGCCATCCAGTTTCAGGTCCGCGCCATAGCGGTCGATGCCGAGCAGTTGAAATCCGCCAGCGTTGACGCGAGAACGGCTGAATTCTTCAATGAGCGCATTCTCTTCATCGAAACTGAGCGGCGCTAACGGATCGAGTTCCGCGCCGCCCAGCCATCCCATTGCCCCGAAGCCGCCGATATACCGCAACCGTTCGAGCCGCATGGTCCAGAACGTGAAGTCGCCGAGAACGAGGTAGCGCTCCGCATCCGGGTGATAACGCAAGTAGCGCCGCACGACTTCCGGCGTCGGGTCGACCGGTTCAAACGCGCCCAGCAGCGTGACACGTTGGCCGCTCAGCACGTCACCGTCCGGTGCGTCGACCACCAGAAAACCTGCGCGCGGGTCGGCGTGCAGGTTGTGGGTGTGCTCGGCGAGCCGGCTCACCAGAATCGTCGGGCGATGCCGCGGGTCCGGCGCGAACGGCAACATCGACGGATAAGGGAAGCCTTCCGGCTGGCGCGCGTGCGTGGCGAGCGTGCCGACCGCGGCAGTGTGCAGCAGATGCAGCGGAGCGTGAGCGGGGATGTTCAAGAGCGCATACCTCGATGGATGGGCCATGAATGGCGAAAAGACGGACCAGGCGAACCGGCCTGCCGCCAGTCGCATTCAAAACGAATAATCATCAGTATCCGGCAGCGGCCTTCCAAGCATAAGACAGCACGCTTCGCTAGAATCGAAAATCCGCTTTAGATGTGCTTTCTCACGCGGCAGCCCTCCCCGAGATCTCAGTGCCCGACCACCAAACCTCCGAATTCGCCGTCCTTCCCGCCGCTCATCGCGACCTGTCCGACACCGCGCGGCAGCGGGCCCGCTTCGCCACGATGGCCGTGTTCTTCATCGCGGGCATGATGTACGCGTCCTGGGGGGTGCATGTGCCGACGGTGCGCGACCGCTTCCAGTTGAACGCGGCGATGCTCTCGTTCGCGCTGCTGGCCGTGGCCGGCGGTTCGATCGGCGCGATGGCGGCCAATGCTTCGTGGATCGCGCGGGTCGGCACACGCCGCGCCTGCCTGGCGGGCGGCCTCGTGATGGCGGTGTGCGCGGCGCTGATTCTGGTCGTGCCGGCCTACTGGATGCTGCTGGTCGTGCTGGCCACGTTCGGCGCGGGCTTGGCCACGCTCGACGTTGCAATGAATGCCGAAGCCAGCGCCGTCGAGAAGGCGCTCGGCAAGCCGATCATGTCGTCGTTGCACGGCATGTTCAGTATCGGCGGGATGTTCGGGGCGGCGGTCGGCGGCGCGTTGCTGGCGCGCGGGATGGCGCCGGCGCTGCATCTGGCGCTCGCGGCGGCGGCCAGCGCGCTGGTCCTCGTGATGGCCTGCCCGTCCGTCTTGCCGCACGTGCCGCACGCCGAACATCCGGACTCCGCCACGCCGCGCGCGAGCCGCTGGCGCTCGCCGGCGCTGTGGGCGCTCGGCACGATCGCGCTGGTCGCGCTGATCGCGGAAGGCGCTATGTACGACTGGGCCACGGTCTACATGCGCGACGTCGTGCTGGCCTCTCCCGCGCTCGCCAGCGCGGCCTACGCGGCATTTTCGGGTGGCATGGCAGCGGCGCGTTTTGCCGGCGACGCGGTGCGCGCCCGCTTCGGCGCGCCACAACTCGTGATGATGAGCGCGACGCTCGCCTGCGCGGGCATGGTCGACGCACTGCTGCTGCCGAATTCGGTCGCCGCGCTCGCGGGCTTCGCGCTGATCGGGCTGGGCCTCGCGAATATGATGCCGGTGCTGTTCGCGGCGGCGGCGAGCGTGAAGGGCATTCACGCGGCCGAGGGGCTCGCGCACGTTGCTGGGCTGGCGTACTTCGGACTGCTGCTCGGGCCGGTAATTATCGGCGCGGTGACGCAACTGACCAATCTGACGATCGGCTTGTCGGTGGTCGCGGTGTGTTCCGCATTGATCGCCGTCGTCGGGCCGAAGGTGCTGCGGCGTTTGAAGATCTGAAGCCGGGGCGTGCGGCGGGTGCGGCGGCCCCCATATGACGCCGAGTGATAATCCGCCGGCTTACGTTACGTTGCGCGCGGGCTTTGCGCCGATGCGTTGAGCGACACATCACTCGCGCTGAGTGGCGCGGCGAGCGGCAGTGGCAGTCCGCTTGCTCTGGTGACATCGGTCGTGTCTTCGTCGACGGGCGCACTCGGTTCGGCGACGGGGGGTGAAACGGGAAGCGGCAGTCGAAGCAGCGATCCGCTTGCGCCGATCACCGGACTGCTGACCACGGCGATGGGCACCTCGACCTGGGGCAGTGAGTTCCGCCGGGGGGACTAACGGTGGCTTACTCGGGGGCCTTGGCAGCCACGTGACCAGGAAGTGACGAACGTGAATCACGGGGGCGAATAACGACAGCAATTAACGGCACGGCATTGCAAGCGTCGAAGGAGAGCGGCGAGACGGGCAACGGACCCGCCGTTTTTTAATCTGCGCCGTATCGATATTTCTTGCGATAAGCCGGGGATTTCCGGCGCTATCGTTTCAAGCGGCAATGCGCTTTTTTTGGCGGCGTTTCAAAGGTGCGTCGCCACAGTTCGTGAGACATATCGCGGCGACGCTCGTGCAAATAATCCAAAGTCCGGCACGTACGCTCGGGCCCAAAAAAAGACAAACGCGCTGGTGATTACGAGCGACCCGTTCTGAAAGTAGTACTGCTCAAAGATCACTCCGTTTGACGTGCCTGCGCTCCCACTCTCGCAAACGATTGCGCGAGCGCATAGCTCCATGAAAATAAGCATTCCAGGGCACGGTACCGCACCGCGTCGAGCAGCACAATCTCGAATAACGCAGCTGCGCCAGTCGTCGACTTAACCGCTCGCCACGGCTTCGGCATTCCTCATACCGAGCCCTCGCGCCGCAGTCCCCTGTTCCCACGCCCAAAAGAAAAAGCACGCGAGCCTCACAGCTCGCGTGCCTTTTTAACCTGCTAATCGAAGCCAGCGAATCCACCGACCTCGACCGCGCGGATTTACATCTTCACCACGTCGAGCAGCGTCTTCTTGCCCGACTTGTAGTTGTACAGCGAGATCACGCCGTGTTGAAGGTCGCCCTTCGAGTCGAACGTGGTTTCACCGATCACACCCTTGTAGTCGGTGCTCGGCATCGCTGCCAGGATCTTGGCCGGATCCGTCGAGTTCGCGCGCTTCATTGCGTCGACGATGATGTACACAGCGTCATACGTGAACGGAGCGTAGATCTGAATCGGCTGACCGAAACGCTTCTGATACTTGGCGAGGAACGCTGCGCCGCCAGACATCTTTTCGAGCGCCATACCGGCTTCCGAGCAGACGATGTTGTCGGTTGCGTCGCCGGCCAGATCCGCCAGCTTGTCGGTACAGACGCCGTCACCCGCCAGCACCTTCGCGCGCAGGCCGAGCTGCTTGGCTTGCTTCGCGAACGGGCCGCCGGTGGCGTCCATGCCGCCGTACATGATCGCATCCGGGTTTTCGCCCTTGATCTTCGTCAGAATCGCGCGGAAATCGACAGCCTTGTCGTTCGTCGCGTCATGCGACATCACGTTCAGGCCCAGCGATTTGGCGGTCTTTTCGAATTCGTTCGCGAGACCCTGGCCATAAGCGGTCGAATCGTCGACGATCGCGACGCTCTTCACTTTCATGCCCTTCGCTGCGTAGTTGGCCAGTGCCGGACCTTGCTGCGCGTCGGTCGCAACGACGCGGTACGTCGTCTTGAAACCTTGTTGCGTGTAGGCCGGGTTCGTTGCCGACGGCGAAATCTGCACGATGCCTGCATCGCTATAGATCTTCGACGCCGGAATCGACGTGCCCGAGTTCAAGTGACCAACGACTGCGACGACCTTGTCGTCGACCAGCTTCTGGGCGACTTGAGTTGCCGTGCGCGGGTCGGCCGCATCGTCTTGCGGATCGAGTTGCAGCGTGATTTTCTGGCCAGCGATCGTCAGGCCCTTGGCGTTGATTTCTTCAACTGCCAGGCGCGCGCCGTTTTCGTTGTCTTTACCCAGGTGAGCGATCCCGCCGGTCAACGGCGCGACGTGACCGATCTTGACGACCGTGTCGGCCGCAGCCGATGTTGCCAACGTTGCGAACAGCATCGCCGCAGCGCTGATCGGCAACAGCTTTTGAATCTTGATGTTCATGTAAGTCTCCAGTTTCGGTCCCAAAAACAACGTAATCGCCCTGTGCCCCCGCTTCCCCAAACACGTGTCGCTCAGTCCCGTGGACGATCACGCCGGTTGCATCGTTCATGCACTTGGCCAGCACGTTTGACGGACTGTTTGTGACAGGCGGCAAACCGTACTTGCGCGCAAGTGTAGGTGATCAAATTAATTTGTGGGACTTTTTTGAGTAAGTGGGATGAACACCAATAGCGTTTATCCCACCGGGCCCGGTCCGGACTGGATTGACTGGCTGGAAAGCGCCGACCCGTGCGGGTTTCCGCTAGGTGAGGTTTTATTCTAAAGCGTGCGGTTCGACACTTTCGCGGGTAAAACCATTAGTGATTCGAACCGCCTTTGTACTGAATAGCGGGCGCGTCGCAATGGGTTGGGACACGCGCCCGTGGTGATGCCGATTCAGCGTTCGAGGGCCGCGATCCGTGCCGTCGCGGCACGCCATTCCTGCTCGATTTGCGCGACCAGTTCGGCCGCGCCGATTCCTTCACGACGTGCACGGCCCAAGGGTGCACCCTGGCCCGACCACAGAGAAAGATAATCGCCGTTCTGCGCGCGGCTCGCGCTTTGACGCAGTTCCTGCGTCAAAGCATTTTGCACGGGATACGGCGCGATCTTGTCCATCGTTTCGCTCAAGCGCCCCATCAATGGATTGCGGATGCCACGCGCGTGGCGGCCGGTGATCGCGCGTGTGACCGAAGTCGACGTGTCGGACATGGTACGCACGCGGGTTTTCCATGCCTGCGGTATCGCGCTTTCGCGACAGGTGAGAAACGCGGTACCCATCACTGCGGCTTGCGCGCCGAGCGCGAGTGCGGCTACGACGCCGCGACCGTCCATGATGCCGCCGGCGGCAAGCACCGGCAGTCCGGTCGCGTCGACGAGCTGCGGCACGAGCGCCATCGTGCCGATCAGCGCCTCCTCGAATGCGCCGATGAAAGTGCCGCGATGGGCGCCCGCCTCGGCGCCTTGTGCGGCAATCGCATCCGCGCCGGCATCGCGCCAGGCGACGCCTTCGGCAACGTGCGTCGCGGTGCCTATTACATATAGGCCATTCGCATGCATCCGGGCGACGTCGTCGGCCGGAAGCAGGCCAAACGTGAAGCTCGCGACCGGCACGCGCAATTCGATCAGCATCTCCAGTTGCGCGCGGAAATCCGGCGCATAACGCGCGAGCGGCTGTCCCGGCGGCAAACCGAGGTCAGCTCGCAGCGGATCGATCGCTTCGAGCGCGCGACGCACGGTGGCATCGTCCGGCGCGGCCGGTTCGAGCACGAACAGATTCACGCCGAATGGACGATCGGTCAGCGCGCGAATCGCCGCGACTTCACTGGCGATTTTTTCCGGCGGCAACGCCGCGCCCGCCAGAAACCCCAGCCCGCCCGCATTCGACACCGCCGCCACCATGTCGGGCGTGGTCGCGCCACCAGCCATCGGCGCCTGCACGACGGGGACCCGCATTTCAAAGCGCTGCGCGAACGGCGTCACAAAACTGCCTTCAGTCATGATCATTTCCTTTTCCAGCGATACGCTCGCACATAGGCGAGCCGACACGACCGACTGTACCGACGCGTGCCGCAGCGGAAAAATGAATTATCGAGAATGTTTCAATCGCCTTACGAGAATAGCGACGGGCGGCACGGTCCGCGAAGCCGCGCCGGGCCTCACTGCAAGCCGTTTCTTTTGATGGCAAACTAACCGCCCGCTTTGGGCACTTTTGGCCTCTGGCATTTCGTTAAGACCAAGCTCGCGCGGCATCGCGCGGGTCAATGGAGAACAACATGAGCACGACTTCCCAATGGATCGACATCCCCGCCGGAAACGACAGTTTCGGCGGCTACCTGGCGCTGCCCAAAGGCGGCAAGGGTCCGGCCGTGATCATCATTCAGGAGATCTTCGGTGTGAACGGGCATATCCGCTCGGTCGCGGATCAGTACGCGCAAGACGGCTATGTCGCGCTCGCGCCGGACGTGTTCTGGCGCGTGCAGCCGCGCGTCGAATTGACCTATGACGGCGCGGATCGCAACAAGGGCATCGAACTGATGCAAAAGACCAACGTCGATCAGGCGGTGTCCGACATCGGCGCAGCCGCTGCGGCGTTGCGCGCGATGCCGGAAGTCACCGGCAAGGTTGCGGCAATCGGTTATTGCTTCGGCGGCCGGCTCGCGTATCTGGCCGCGGCGCAAGGCTCGGTCGACGGCGCGGTCGCTTACTACGGCGGCGGCATCCAGAATCAGCTCGACCAGGCCGCGCACGTCAAGGTGCCGATGCAGTTCCACTACGGCGAACTCGACGCACACATTCCGCTGTCGGACGTCGGCCAGATTCAGGAGCGCTTCGTGGGCCGCGGCGACGTCGAATTCCACATTTATCCGAATGCCGATCACGGCTTCAACTGCTCGGAACGTGCGTCGTATAACCAGCGTGCCGCCGCGCTCGCGCATGGCCGCACGCTGACCTTCCTCGGCGAGCGTCTGTAACTCGACGCTGTGGCGCGGTTCAGCCATCCGCTTCAGTAACCCGCGTTTTGAATTCACGCATTTATATGGGCGTTTTTGAACCCGCGTGAGTCACGCTTGCGTGCAACTCGGTTACTCTCTCAAAAGACGGCGTGTCGCTGACACGCCGTCTTTTTCCATGCGTGACGATCAACCCGGGCGACGGGAAGCCCAGCGAAGCGGGTTCATTGCATGCACAGCCCAGCGGCAGAACCACGCTCGATAGTGAGGACCCATCCGTCGTGCATCCAGACTATCTCGCCCATGACGCCATCAGCCTCGCCGAACTGGTGCGCACCGGCCAGGCCAGCGCGCGCGAATTGCTCGACATCGCGATCTCGCGCACCGAGGCCGTCAATCCCGCGATCAATGCAATTGTCCTGAAGGACTACGACGCAGCGCGTCAGCGCGCGTCACGCGACGACACGAACCGGACAAAGAATGGCGCGAACGGATCGGAAAGCACGAGCGCACAAACCGCACTGGCGGGCGTGCCCTATCTGATCAAGGACCTCGGCGCGCCGGTTGCCGGACTGCGCATGGCGATGGGCAGCCGCCACTACCGCCACTTCATTCCCGAGCAGGATGCGCCGGTAGTCACGCTCGCGAAGGCGGCCGGCCTCAACATCTTCGCCAAGACCAGCACCTCCGAACTCGGCCAGATGCCTTATACGGAGCCCGAACTATTCGGCGCGTGTCGCAATCCGTGGAATCTCGACCATACGCCGGGCGGCTCGAGCGGCGGCGCGGCGGCGGCCGTCGCGGCGGGCATCGTGCCGCTCGCGCACGCGTCGGACGGCGGCGGCTCGATCCGCATTCCGGCTTCGTGCTGCGGACTGTTCGGCCTCAAACCGTCGCGCGGACGAGTACCGCGTGCGGCGCCCGCCAGCGCCGGCGAGCTCGGCATCGATCACGCGATCTCGCGCAGCGTGCGCGACAGCGCGTTGTTGCTCGATCTGCTCGGCGGCAATGCTGAGCGACCGCTCGGCGCGCCCGGCACTTTTCTGGCCGCGAGCCGCGAGCCATGCAAGCCGCTGAACATCGCCTACGTGACCGAAGCGATGCTGGCGCCGACGCTGTCGCCCGACTCTCGCGCCGCGCTCGACGACGCCGCGCAACTCGTCAGCTCGCTTGGCCATAACATCGAGCCGGTGTCGCTCGGCATCGATTTCGCGGCGGTCCGCCATGCGTTTCTCATGCTGTGGTCGGTGACCGCCGAGGACCTGGTGCTGAACGCCGAGCGCATCACCGGCCACAAACCGCTGCGCGCCGAATTCGAAATTTCGACGTGGGCGATGGCACATGTCGGCCGCAAACTCGGCGAGCGCGGCCTGCCTGCCGCGCTCGAAGAACAGCGTCGCATCACCGAACGCCTCACCGATCTGCTGCATCGCTACGACGCGATCCTGTGCGCGACGCTTGCCGCGCCGCCGATCAAGATCGGCGAGATGCAGCCCACCTCGACGGAGCGCATGCAGATGCGCGCGGTCACCGCAGTGCCGCTCGAATCGCTGATGAAGAAGCTACTGACCGAAGCATCGAACAAGGCGTTTGCGTGGGCGGGATGCACGGAGTTGTTCAACCTGAGCGGCCAGCCGGCGATGTCCGTACCGCTTTACTGGAACGCGCGCGGGCTGCCGGTCGGCGTGCAATTCGCCGCGCGTGCCGGCGGCGAAGCCACGCTGTTACGGCTGGCGGCGCAACTCGAAGCGGCGCGGCCATGGTTCGACAAGCGGCCGCCGCTGATGAAGGCGCGCAGTTAGCCGAAGCAGCGCCGCGTACGTTCGTCACGCGAGAGTCGTGAAAGAGCGGCGCACAGGACGCATGCTTGCCGCGCGAGCAAGATCGCGTCAGACGCCGTTGTGCATGAGGCTATGTGAGAGAACGCAGCGCGCCAGCCAGCCTGCTTGACCGCCTCGACGCATGTGCATAAAAAGCGCTCGAACTGTTTCCCGCACAGCAAAAAGGCGCCTTCCGCGCGCAACGGAAGACACCTCGCCAATCTGCCTTCGATGAAGCGCCGCCATCATTCGGCGCATCCCGCGCGACGTTTTTCGTGCGTCGCGCTTCAGCGTATTCAGCTCTTCTTGTTATATGCGCTGCACCAACCCTTGCTCGCGACCTGCTTGCCCGCGAACATCGGGCAACCCGCATAGGCATCGGTTGGCTTGCCCTGGTAGAAGCTGCAATTGCCGCAGTCCTGACCCGGGGCATATTTGGCGAACTTCGCCTTGTCGACTTTGCTCGCGTCTTCCTTATAGCCGAGCGCTTGCGCGGTCGGATCGGATTCGGCGACTTTAGGTGCATCGGCGAAAGCCTGGCGCGACAGCGCGAACGTGGACGCCACACCAATGCTGGTGATCAAAAACGTACGACGGGAAGATTTCATGGGGACTCACTCCGTTTATATGAACGACTCGCCGTTCTGATGACAGCGGTCCCCAAGCATAGCAATGAAGCCGTCGCGCGTGATCGCCCAAATGATAGAGATAACCGAATTGGTAAACCCCGTGCTGGACGGCGTTACGCGCGCCCGCTCAATTCGCACACACGCTGCGCGATCGCCAGCGACGCCGTCAAACCCGGCGACTCGATGCCGAACAGATTGACGAGCCCGCGCACGCCGTGCGCAGCCGGCCCTTGAATCACGAAGTCGGCGGCGGGTTCGCCCGGGCCCGAAAGCTTCGGACGAATGCCCGCATACGCGGGCTGCAACGCGTCGTCGGGAAGCGCGGGCCAGTACGCGCGAATCGCCGCATAAAACGATTCCGCGCGACGCGGATCGACATCGTAGTTGATCGTGTCGACCCATTCGACATCCGGACCGAAGCGCGCCTGGCCGCCGAGATCAATGGTCAGATGCACGCCCAGCCCGGCCTCGTTCGGCATCGGATAAATCAGACGGCTGAACGGCGCGCGCCCCGAGATGCTGAAGTAGTTGCCGCGCGCCAGATAGAGCGGCGGCACGTGACGCGCATCGAGTCCGCGGATCTTGCGGGCCAGCGCGTTCGCCTGCAACCCCGCGCTGTTGATCACGCACGCGGCGCTGATCGTGGTCGGCGCATCGCCGCCCACCGTGATGACGAAGCGTCCATTGCTCGCTTCGATGGCCTTTACCGGCGCATGAAACGCGCACACCGCGCCGTCGCGTTCGGCGTCGCCCTGCAGCGACAGCATGAACTGATGGCTATCGACGATACCCGTCTGCGGCGAGAACACCGCATCGACACATTCGAGCGCCGGCTCGAGCGCTTGCGCCTGGTCGCCGCTGATACGCATCAGGTCGAGCACACCGTTGTCGCGCCCCTTGGCCATGATGCTTTCAAGCTGGGGAATCTGGTGGCGCGAAGTCGCGACCAGCAACTTGCCACAGCGCGAATGCGGGACGTTGTGCTCCGCGCAATAGTCGTAGAGCATCTCGCGGCCGCGCACGCAGAGCGTGGCTTTCAACGAACCGCGCGGATAGTAGATGCCCGCGTGAATCACTTCGCTGTTGCGCGAGCTGGTGCCCACGCCGATCGCTTCGGCGGCTTCCAGCACGATCACCTCGCGCCCGCGCGCCGCCAGCGCGCGCGCCACCGCGAGGCCAATCACGCCGGCGCCGATCACTACACATTCGATTTGGTCCATGTCCCTTGACGCGGCTGACATCGCCGCGCGCTGCCTCGTTCACCGATAGAGAGAAAGACAGGATGCGACTCTCGTGTGCCGCACACCGCTCGTTGTCGAACGCACCTGCCGTATCGCAACCGCCACCCGAAATTGTACGATGCCGCACAGATAGAAATGCCCGCACGTCGAAACGACTGCGGGCATTCGGTCTTGAGCGCGGCTCAAACGTAACGGCCGGACTGATCAGTGTACGCCGTCGAAGATCGAAGCGCTTGCTTCTTCGCACGCGCGATGGACTCGAAGGACTCGGCGACGGCTTTGGCTGAACCGAAAAGCCGTCGAGCGCTGCAGCTTAGCTCTGCGTGCTCGCCACGCGATGATTCACAGCTTCTACCAGGTCGGTCTTCACTTGCGCGCGCGGCACCGTATAGCCGCCGACCGCAAGTTCCTGTGCGTAAGCCGGTGCATTCGGATTCAGATTCAATTGACCGCTCGCGCGCGCCTCAGCCAATTCGGCCTTTACTTGTGCACGGGTCTTGGGACCGTTGTCGGGCGAGGCGCTCACGCTGTCGGCGGAAATCGGCGCATACGGATTCTGGTCCAGTTCACCAGTTGCGCGGGCGCGCGCAACATCGGCCTTTACTTGCGCGCGGGTCACGCCGCTCGGCTGCGTGTACGTTTCGACTTCCGGACGATACGACGTCGCCGGACCATAGCCGCTCGCGAATGCCGGTGCGGCGATGGCAGCTGAGAAAAGCAAAGCGAAGGAAGCGGTTCTCATGATGGTTTCCAATAGTCGTTGATGTTGGGTTTTGTACTTGCGGAGCGGCCTCTCGCTTCGTTGCACAGCGGCCATCTCGTTGGGTCTTAAGTGTATTCCCTGACTATCGAAAGGCCAGATCAATTGAATTCAACTTAGAATCTCAAAAAAAGAAACAATTGCTGTGGCATTCACCGCGATTCCAGAACGGATCGCCGCTTTTTTACGGAAAAAAGCCGCCCAAAGGCGGCTTTCATGCAGAAAAACGGGCAAAAACATTCAAAATCCGATCGGTTTTCGCCGATTTCCATGGTCCAGACGAATATCGCCGGCTTCGATCCGATCCCGCCCATCGATTCGCGCCGCACCGAAGCCGTTCAGAATCGCGCGTCGCATCTCACGCGGCGAAGCCAGCTTCAGCGCATCGAGCGCGGCGTCGCCGAGCACCTCGGGAAAACGCAGGCCCCAGTTGTGCGCCGAGCGGATCTCGTCATAGATCGCTTGCGCGATGCGCCGCGTGCCGTCGCGATCCGGCGGCGGAATTTCATACACATTCATCCGGTTCAGGATCGGCTCGGGAATCGAGCGCTCGTCGTTCGCCGTGGCGATCCAGATCACGTTGCCCGCATTGATCGGAATCTCGGCGAATTCGTCGATGAAACTCTGCGCGGTGTCGTGTTCGAGCAGCGCGTACAGCGCGCCGAGCGGATCGTATTGGGAATCGCCGGTGGCCTTGTCGATTTCGTCGACGGCGATGACGGGGTTCGCATAGCTGCCGTTCACGAGCGCATCGAACACCTTGCCCGGCTTCGCGTTTTTCCATTGCGACGACGCGCCCGACAGAATCCATCCCGCCGTCAACGAACTCATCGCCACGTATTGGTAAGCGGTGCCGAGCAGGCGCGCCAACTGTTTCGCGAAATGCGTCTTGCCGATCCCGGGATCGCCGAGCAGAAGGATCGGCATCAGTTCGAGCCGGTCTTCGGTCTCCAGGCACAGCGCGACCTGCTTGCGAATGTCGTCGAGCGGCACTGAAAAGTTGGGGAGCGCGTCGATCAGATCGTCGATCGACGGCATCCGGTTCGGCTTCACGCAAAAGCGCAGATTGCCTGTTTTCAGCATCTTTTCGTACGTTGCGCGCAGCGCCTCGTTCGCGCCTTCGCCGAGATCGTTCAGCGCGGTTTCGACCTGATCGAGGTCGTACACCCGGCTGAAAGACGCCACGGCGATTTCCTGTTTGACCATTGCTGTTGTCATCGCTCACCCCGTCTGGCTGGCCTTGCTGCGACGGCGCCTCGTGGCCGCCGTTTCAAGTCCAGTGTAACGACGACATATTCCCGTGCAAGCCAGCAGTCGTGCGGCTCTGCTGCTAACAACGGTTGTTTTCGACGCTTGTCGTCCTTATCTGCAATGCATTGTTGCTGAACCCGGCCCTGATCCAAGTGTCAGAAAAGCGTTGCAGCCATCGGGGGTAAGATGGCTCTCTGACCATTCGGGCCGAGTAGAGCCGGAGATCCCTTCTATGTGGAAAACCAGTATCGTCGCCGTGCTGCTTGGCACCTCGTTGCTTGCAAACGCACAACAACGGCCGGCGCAGCAGGTTGTGCAATGGCAGTTACAGGTAATGCGCGACGGACAGCAGATCGATTCGTTCGACGGCACCACCACGGTCGGCCAGGCGCGCACGGATACGCATCACAAGACGGTGCAGCATAACGTCGGCTGTAAAGACCAGCCGGCCGGCAGCCTCGATCTGTCGCGCACGCTGACGGTCTCGCCGCTGCGGGCCGATACGAACGGGATCACGCTGTCGATCGACACGCAGGAGACGCTCGAAGACGACGCCGCGCGGCAAACCGACATCGGCTGCAAGCTGCCGCCGCAGCCGCGCCAGGTGAACGCGAGCCATCCCGGTCTGACGGTTGCGCCGGGCCAATGGGCGAGCTGGACGATCGTCGACAAGGATCCGAACCTGGTCTACCGCGTGCGTGCGAGTCTCGCGGACGGCGCCAGTAATGCAAATTGATCGTTGATGAGAGCGAAGCGCGAACCTACAGCCGAACGCGACGCGCGCACAACCGAAGCCTTCAAACAGAACACGTGGATAACGCGGCATGCGAAACCCAGAAGAATTGATCCGCGAGAACCTCGCGCCGAACGATTTCGTCGCGGTGAGCTGGAACCTTCACAAAGGCCGCACACCGCTCGGCTTTCAGGCCTGGCAGGCCATGCAGCGCTGGGTCCAGTCGACCCACGCGGACGCCTATTTCCTGCAGGAAGCGATGGCACGGCGCATGCCGTCGCCGATGCTGGCGAGCAGTTTCGGCGCGCCGATCGGCGATCCGCTGAACGATGTCTGGCACTGCCAGGCCACGGAAATCGCCCGTGCGCTCGAACTCGAAGTGGCGCTCGGCCCGAACGTGTTCAAGCCGTCGTGGCGGCATGGCAATGCAATTTTGTCGCCGCATCCGCTCGATCTCGGCGGACGCTGGGACATCTCCGCGCATCGCTTCGAAAAGCGTGGCTTGCTGGTGGCGAGGGCGACCTTCGGCGGTCACTCGGTCACGCTGCTGTGCGCGCACCTTGCGCTCACGCGGCCGGCGCGCTTGCGGCAGATGAACTGGATCGCGCACTGGATCGAGAAAGAAGCACCCGACGGTCCGCTGGTGCTGGCCGGTGACTTCAACGACTGGCGCAATGACTCGGTGCCGCTGTTTCGCGAGCATGGTCTGCACGAGGTGGCGACGCTGCTCGGCGAGTCGGGCCGCACTTTCCCTGCCTTCTCGCCGGCGCTTGCGCTCGACAAGATGTTCGTGCGCGGCATGCAGCCCATCGAATGGATTCAGCCGACGCAGGAAACCGCGTGGCTGTCTGATCATTTGCCATATATGGCGCGCTTGCGGGTGGAGTGAGTGGGTGGCGGGTTCAGATTTGAATGGGCGGCGTGGCCGCCCTTTTGTTTTTACTGAGCGCTAACGCTTGCCTGCTTGCGCTCCTGCACGCATCAGCGCGTCACTGCATCAGCGCGGACCGCGCGCCGCCCTCAGCCGCGCTGCGGCGTCCACGTCAAAGTCGCGGCGATCTCCTCGCCGGGCGCCAACACGCAGCCGCCCACCTGCTCACGCATGCCGACCGCGTTGAAGCAATCCGTGGTGTTCGTCACCGGCTCCACGCAGAGCTGCGCATCGTTGGCCGGAGCGAACACGACCAGGTGATCGAACGGAGCGTCGGCGGTCATCGTCAAGCGGCGGTGTTCGTCGGGCCACGCAATGGTCGCCTCGCGCGTCCAGTTGGCGAAGTTGTTGTCGAGATCGAACGCATCGGGCGACATGCCTTCACGCAACGCGTCGACTGCGGGATGCGGGCCGAGATGCGTCGGCAGCACGTCGGCGTCGGCATGCCACATCGCTTGCACGTCGGCGTACACGCGGGTTTGCGCCGTGCGCGGATAGTACGGGTGATGCCCCATGCCGAACGGCATCGGCCGCACGGCCAGATTTTGCGCGGACAGCGTGACGCACAGCGCACCGCCGCGCAACTCGATCCGCTGTTGCGCCCGGTAGCGAAACGGCCAGTCGCCGGGCACTCGCGGATCAGGCTCGTGCTCGAAGTGCAAGTCCACCGAACCATCGCTACGCGCCCCCACCTGCCAGGGATGCCGCCACGCATTGCCATGCAGCGCGTGCGCGAAGCGCGAGTCGTTGCCGGCGAGGTCGACGGTGCCGCCGCCGAATTCGAAACGCGCGTCGCGAATCCGGTTGCAGTACGGAAACAGCGGGAAACTCGCCATCCGCAGCGGATCACGCTGCTCGAACGCCGCATGCGCAGCCGGCCGCAGCCAATGCAGCGGGCCATCGGTTGTGATCTCGTAAAAGGCCGCGAGCGCGCCGCCTACGCCGGGCGCGATCACCGCCCGCAGCGCGCCCGCCGTCAGCGTGACGAGCGTGGCAGCGATGGCGGGATCATCGAGCCACGCGAGTTCGGTGGCGGGCGGTCGGATCGGATTCAAGGAAACGTCGCGCATTGTCAGAAAAGGCAGGGCCTCGGGCGGATGGCGGCATGAACGCGCATCGGTGTCTCCTGTGTCGACCATGAAAGTTAATTTCTGTGCCGCGCACATCGCGCGGCCGGCGGAGCGTCAAAGTCCGCGGGACCGAGAATCGCACGACAAAGTGAATCGGTCAATATTATTAGTAATAAATTTTCCGTAAGGGTTCGTTCGGCAAGCTCATCGGTTCCTCCCAAATGAGGGGTTTATGTACGTTGCCTGGCGCATATTATTAGTGGTACCGTCAGCACGAAGACGCCCCAGGCATCCCCCCGCTTTTGCGCCGCCGCAGCGCGACCCACAATGAAAAAATCGACTCAACGCCGTCCGACCATGACCGACATCGCCAAGCTCACCGGCGTGTCGCAATCGACTGTCTCGCTGGTGCTGAACAACGCCACCGGCGCGAAGTTCTCCGAGACCACCCGCGACAAGGTGCTGAAGGCCGCACACGATCTCGGCTACCGGCTGTCGTTGCGCGAGCCGGTTGCCGCTTCCGCCGACGAACGCAATCTGATCGTCTACCTGGCCGACGAAATCTCCACCAGCCCGCACCCGGTCGTCAACATCGACGGCGCGCGCGACGCGGCCTATGCAAGCGGCAAGATGCTGGCGGTCTATTCGACGCACGGCAACGCCGATATCGAAAAGCAGGTGCTGGACACGGTCCTCGCGAATCCGAATGTGTTCGGCGTGATTTACGCAACCGTCTATACGCGCAAGGTGACGCTGCCGGCCGCGCTCTCGCAGGTGCCGACCGTGCTGTTGAACTGCTACACGGGCGAAGGCGGGTTTTCATCGGTGGTGCCGGCGGAAGTCGCGGGCGGTCATCTTGCCACCGAGCATCTGCTGCAAGCCGGGCATCGGCGGATCGGCTATATCAACGGCGAGCCGTGGCAGGACGCGTCGAAAGACCGCCTCAAGGGCTACCGCACGGCGCTCGCCACTGCCGACCTGCCCTACGCGCCGGAGCTGGTGCGCGACGGCGACTGGAGTTCGGGCCTCGGCTTCGAACTGACGCTCTCGCTGATGCGCGAAGCCAATCCGCCGACCGCGATTTTCTGCGCCAACGACCTCACCGCGATCGGCGCGATCGAAGCGTTGAAGCAACTCGGCCTGCGCGTGCCCGAAGATGTGTCGGTGCTCGGCTACGACGACCAGGAAATCGCCCGCCACACACATCCGCCGCTCTCCACGGTGGTGCTGCCGAACTACGAGCTGGGACGCTGGGCCGTCGAAACGCTTCTGCAGGAAGAGCACAACCGCGCTGCTGGCGCCCCGGTGCGGCATCGGATGGTCAAGCTCGATGGACCGCTCGTCGAACGCGCGTCGGTGAGGGTAATTACCGAGGCAAAAACGCCAATAATTAATATTATTAGTGATTGACCGATAATAATTCCTGGTGGAATAATCGGCACGTCTGGTCCGGGGACGCATAGCGCCGCCGGCCGGCACAAACAACTCAAAAAGCAAATACAACCCTACCTCACCAGGTACTGGAGGAAGACATGGCGTCGCTCAACACGCAATCGCGCAAGCATGCGCGCAAGCAGCAGATTCGTCCGCTGGCAGGTTCGCTGCTGGCTCTGGCAATCGGTTTCGGCGTCGCCACCGCGCACGCCGACGACGCGTTGCCGAAGTTGGTCACCAAGACCCCGTTGAAGGTCGGCTTCGCGCAGACCGAAAGCAACAACCCATGGCGTCTCGCGGAAACCAAGAGCTTCAAGGACGTCGCGGCCAAATGCGGCTGGCAGATCGTGATGACCGACGCCAACGGCTCCAACTCCAAACAGGTCTCCGACATTCAAAGCATGATCGCGCAGCACGTCGATCTGCTGGTGTTCCCGCCGCGCGAAGAAAAGCCGCTTGCGCCGATCGTGTTGCAGGCCAAAAAGGCCGGCATTCCGGTGATCCTGGTCGACCGTGATGTCGATCAATCGGTCGCCAAGGCGGGGCGCGACTACATCACGTTCATCGGCTCGGACTTCATCGACCAAGGCCACCGCGCCGCCGACTGGCTCGTGAAGGCGACCAACGGCAAGGCGAAGATCATCGAACTGGAAGGCACGACCGGCGCGTCGGCCGCCAACGATCGGAAGAAGGGCTTCGACGAAATCGTCGCGAAGAATCCGGGCATGACGATCATCGCGTCGCAAAGCGGCGACTTCGCGCGCGACAAGGGCCGTCAGGTGATGGAAACGCTGTTGCAGGCGCATCCGGACGTCACCGCGGTCTACGCGCACAACGACGAAATGGCGCTCGGCGCGATCGCCGCGATCAAGGCCGCCGGCAAGCAGCCGGGCAAGGACATCCAGATCGTCACGATCGACGGCACCAAGGGCGGCATGGATGCGATCGCCGCCGGCGAACTCGGCGCGAGTGTGCAGTCGAGCCCGTTCTTCGGCCCGCTCGCCTGCGATGTCGCGCAGCGTTACGCGAAGGGCGAGAAGATCCCGACGTGGGTCAAGGTGTCCGACCGGTTCTACGACAAGAGCAACGTGCAGCAGAGCATGCAGTACGGCTATTGATCGAGAAGCAATAGAAAGACAAGCGCCCCAAGGGGACTCGTTTCACGGCGTTGCAGCAGGAAGTCACCCGCCTTTGAAAAACGTCTCCTCGGTAGGCGGGTGACGGGAAGGGTTCGAAGCGACGCGCCCGTGATTGCACGGACCGTCGCTTCGCTTTTATGCGGCGTAACATGGCTCGACCGCGAAGCTTCGAACACGCCCCTGCATCCAGCCCGGACCCGCACGGCGATACATCCCCGTGCGAGCCTGTGCAGCACCCGCATCAGGAGGACTCCCCGTGACGGAATCCGGCAAAGAGACGCCACACTCCCCCCTCGCCCGTTCGCCGCTGCTCGAGATGCAGGACATCGGCATCAGCTTTGGCGGCGTGCCCGCGCTGCGCGGCGCCAATCTGAGCGTCGCCGCCGGCGAAGTGCACGCGCTGATCGGCCAGAACGGCGCCGGCAAATCGACCATGATCAAGATACTGACCGGAGCGTATCGGCGCGGCGCGGGCAGCGTGCGTTTCGAAGGCCAGGAAGTCGATTTCCGCACGCCAAAGCAGGCGCGCGAAGCCGGCATCAGCACGATCTATCAGGAGATCAACCTGGTGCCGTTCCGCTCGGTGGCGGAAAACATTTTTCTCGGCCGCGAGCCGCGCCGCTTCGGCCTGATCGATTGGCGCGCGGTGCAGCAGCGCGCTAGCGCGCTGCTCGAATCGTTCGGCTTGCAGATCGACGTGAAGAAGCCGGTCGGCCGCTATTCGACCGCGATCCAGCAGATGGTGGCGCTCGCGCGCGCGGTGTCGTCGGACGCGAAGATGGTAATCATGGACGAGTCCACTTCGTCGCTCGACGAACGCGAAGTGGAGCTGCTCTTCACCGTGGTGCGCAAGCTGCGCGACGACGGCCGCGCGGTGATCTTCGTGTCGCACCGGCTCGACGAGCTTTACGCGCTGTGCGACCGCGTCACCGTGATGCGCGACGGCCAGACCGTCGCGCAAAGCACGATGGCGGAGATGGACAAGCTACAACTCGTCACGACGATGCTGGGCCGCACGCTGGCCGCCGTCGTCCAGGAAGACACTGCCTCGCGCGAAGCGAACCTCGCGCGGCGCGGCAAGCAGGCCATTGCGGCCACGCATGTGAGCGCGCATCCGAAGGTGAGCGACGTGTCGCTCGAAGTGCACGCTGGCGAAGCCGTGGGTCTCGCGGGCCTGCTCGGCTCGGGCCGCACGGAGACCATGCGGCTGATGTTCGGCGCCGATCCGCTGGAGCAGGGGTCGCTGTCGATCGGCGGCGCAGCCGTCACATTGAAGTCGCCGCAGGACGCGATCGCGCGCGGCCTCGCGTATCTCACCGAGGACCGCAAGGGCGAAGGCATCGTGCCCGAGCTGTCGGTGCGCGACAACCTCACGCTGGTCTGCCTGCGCACGCTTGCGAGGAACGGCGTGGTCGACGTGAAGAAGCAGCAGGCGATCGTCGAGCGCTTCATCGCGTCGCTCGGCATCAAGCTGCGCTCCGCCGATCAGCCGATCCGCGAACTGTCCGGCGGCAATCAGCAGAAGGTGCTGCTGGCGCGCTGGCTGGCCGCCGAGCCGTCGCTGCTGCTGCTCGACGAACCGACGCGCGGCATCGACGTCGGCGCCAAGGCCGATGTCGCGAAGATCGTGCGCGAGTTGCGCGACGCGGGCCTGGCGGTGCTGTTGTCCGCGTCCGAACTCGAAGAACTGACCGCGGTGGCCGACCGCGCGGTCGTGATCCGCGACGGCCGCACGGTCGCCGAACTGAACGGCGCCGAGATGAGCGAGACCGCGATCATGGATGCCATCGCCTACGGCAGCGAAGGCCATTCGCAACTGGCCGACGCCGCGCAAACGGCTAACGCCGCCCATATCGAAGACGCGTTGGAGGGCGACCGTCATGGCGCTTAAGCTGCACACCGAGTCGCTGCACACCGAACCGGCCCGGCATGCTGACGCCGCCGCGTCCATGACCGCCGCGCCACGCGCGCAACCCGCGAGCACCGTACGGAAATGGCGGCACCTCGCAATGCAGCGCGAAATCATCGTGCTGCTCGCGATGGTGCTGTTCAATCTGATCTTCACGCCGCACTTCTGGTCGCTGCAAACCTTCAACGTGAACATGACCCAGGTGGTGACGATCGTGATCGTCGGCATCGGCATGACGCTGGTGGTGGCGACGGGCGGCATCGACCTGTCGGTGGGCGCGTCGATGGCGATCTCCGGCGCGCTTGCGCCAATGCTGTTCCTCAACATAGCGGGCCCCGGCGGCATTGCGCTCGCGTTCGTGCTGCCGGTGCTGGCGGCCGCCGTGTGCGGCGTATTCAACGGCTTGCTGGTGACGAAGCTATCCGTGCAGCCGATCGTCGCGACGCTGGTGCTGTTCATCGCCGGACGCGGCATCGCGCAGGTCGTCACCGATGGCAGCCTCCAAGCGTTCAACACGCCCGCCTTCCAGTGGATCGCGCTCGGCAAGATCGCGGGCGTGCCCTTCCAGGTGCTGCTGATGCTGGCGCTGGTCGGCGTGTTCGTGTGGGTGGTGCGCAAAACGCTGTTCGGCCAGTATCTGCTGATCACCGGCGGCAACGAAAAGGCCGCGTATCTGTGCGGCGTGCCGACCGCCACCGTGAAGCTGATCGCCTACACGCTGTGCGCGGCGCTCGCGGGGCTCGCCGGGCTGATCTCGATCTCGGTGAATTCGTCGTCGGACGCGAACGTGGTGGGGCTCGGCGTCGAGCTCGATGCGATTGCGGCGGTCGCCGTCGGCGGCACTGCGTTGACGGGCGGCAAGGCGTACATCGGCGGCACGCTGGTCGGCGCGCTGATCATCCAGTTGCTGCGCTATACGCTGCTCGCGCACGGCATTCCCGACGCGGCGGCGCTGGTGGTGAAGGCCGGCATCATCGTCGCGGCCGTTTATGTGCAGCGGCGCTCGCGCTAACGCCTAACGCAGCTCACGCACACTCCCGGACTCGATGCGATGAAAAAGAACCTTCCTATCCTGCTCGCGCTGGCGGCCCTCGTCGTCTTCGGCCTCGTGCGCTACGAGCATTTCGGCTCGGCGTACAACATCACGTCGTTCTGGCGCTACAACTCGATGTTCGCGCTGATCTCGATCGGCATGGCCTTCGTAATCATCACCGGCGGCATCGACCTGTCGGTCGGCACGGTCGCCGCGCTGGCGAGCGTGGTCGCCGCGCTGACCAGCGTGTATGGCGGCTGGGTCGCGGTGCTGGCCGGCTGCGCGGCTGGGCTCGCGGTCGGCGTGTTGAACGGCCTGATCAACACGCGGCTGAAAATCCTGCCCTTCATCGTGACGCTCGCGACGAGCCTCGGTGCGCACGGCGTGGCGCTGCTGCTCGGCAAGAACGATGCGGTGTCGATCGCGGCCGAGTCGAACTTAGGCAACTTTGGGCAAGGCGATCTGTTCGGGCTGCCGATTCCGGGCATCGTCGCGCTGGTCGCCGCGCTGGCGGGCTGGCTCGCACTGCGCAGTTCGCGCTTCGGGCGGCATGCGCTGGCGATCGGCGGCAGCGAGGAAGCCGCGCGGCTGATGGGGTTGAACGTCGACCGCACGCTGGTGACGGCTTATGCGGTGAGCGGCCTGCTGGCCGGCATGGCGGGCGTGATCCTCGCCGCGCAGTTCGGCGCGGGGCAGCCGAACGAAGGGGTCGGCTGGGAGCTGTTCGCGATTTCGGCGGTCGTGCTCGGCGGCACGCTGCTCACCGGCGGCGAGGGCTCGGTGGCGATGACGATTGCCGGCGTGCTGCTGCTCGGCCTGGTGTTCAACCTGCTGAATTTCGAAAACGGGCTGGGTTTCATCAGCTTGTCGGCTTACTGGCAGTCGGTGATTCGCGGCGTGTTCCTGTTGCTGGTGATCGTGTTGCAGGCGAGAGTGCTGAAGCAACGCGGGAAAAAGCGGGTAACGGCGCCGGCCTGATCGGCTCGCGTGAGTTGGCGGGCTTGGCGGCGCACGCTTCGCGGCGGTTCGGGCGGCCGCCAGCTCACGCTCGCACTGTTCGGCGTCATCAAAACATCATAGGCGCAGCGTCTTATCGGGCTTATGGTCTGCGCCGACCATGGCGGCTTCTTATCGCACTTGTGTACCAAAAGCAAGCCATCCAGACGACGTGCGCTTGAAGTACGTGGCACCCGCTTCGCGCAAGCTTGATTTGCCTGATTGCCCGCCCGCCTCACCGCACTTGCCAGTTTTATCAGCAGGGTCAATGCTGCAGTGCACGCCGGCTTTCGGTATGATCCCAAAAATGTTGCCCGCGCGGCGCGCCTATCCGGCGCATGCCGGACAGCCGATGGCAGCCGCCCTGCGCGGCTTTCGCCCATCGCCGTACCCCTTGCTGAAGCGCGGCGGCATCCACGCCAACGTAGTTCGCGGCGCCCGTTATATCGACAGCCGGCGCCCACGCTTGCGGGGTCCGGCAACCCGCTTCACCACGCTCAACCGCCGCGCCGCCGCCCTCAGGCAGCGGGCGCGGTAAAATAGCGGATTGCGCGTGACTCCCGATCACGGGTTAGCGCAGCATCGCCCTTGCCGTGCCGGCCGGCTAAAACGACTGGCCGCCTTTGTTTTCGCACTATCCAAGAAGCCATGAGCAACCTGAATTCACAAACCGTCCTGAGCGTCCATCACTGGACCGATACGCTTTTCAGCTTCACCTGCACGCGCGATCCGTCGTTCCGTTTCGAAAACGGCCAGTTCACGATGGTGGGCCTCGAAGTCGACGGCAAGCCGCTGATCCGAGCCTACAGCCTCGCTAGTGCGAACTACGAAGAGCATCTCGAATTCCTGAGCATCAAGGTGCAGGACGGCCCGCTCACATCGCGTTTGCAGCATCTGAAGGTTGGCGACGAAGTCCTGATCGGCAAGAAGCCGGTCGGCACGCTGATGGCCGACAACCTGCTGCCGGGCAAGACGCTGTGGCTGCTGTCCACCGGCACGGGTCTCGCGCCGTTCATGTCGATCATCAAGGACCCGGACATTTACGACCGCTACGAGCGTGTCGTGCTCACGCACACCTGCCGTTTCGTCGACGAACTGGCGTACAAGGAATACATCACCGACCACCTGCCGGCGCACGAGCACCTGGGCGAACTGGTGCAGGAAAAGCTGCTGTACTACCCGACGGTCACGCGCGAAGCGTTCCAGAACCGCGGCCGCATCACCGAGCTGATCGAAACCGAAAAGCTGTTCGCCGACCTCGGCGTGCCGGGCTTCTCGCTCGAAGACGACCGCGTGATGCTGTGCGGCAGCCCGCACATGCTGCGCGACACGCGCAAGCTGCTGGACGACCTGGGCTTCGAGGAAGGCAGCAACAATGCGCCGGGTCACTACGTGGTCGAAAAGGCGTTCGTCGGCTAAGCCACGTATCGTTTTCGCGGCACGCGCCGCCGATCCAGCAAAAAGGAGCCTTCGGGCTCCTTTTTTGTTGCTGGTTACAATTGGCGCCATCGCGACGGAAGTCTCACGTCGGCATTATTCCTACAAAAACGTGGCTTGCAAACATCAACCATTGCATGAAAAGTGAGCGCTAAGCCTTGGTAGCACTGCATTCTTTCTTTTTTTGGGATATCATCGCGCCGCACGATCAGTCGAATTGACACGCCTTTACCGGTCCGGCCTGATTGTTACTGAATGTAACTTTCGTTACTTCGCATCATCGCGTTTTGCCGTTTGCGCGCTGCGCGTGACGGCTACACCTGGGAGGCTAGAGACTCGCATGCGTTCTTTTGTCTTCGCGCCGCCGATGCGCACCCGCTTCGCGGTCCACACGGCTTCCTGAGAGGGAAACTCATGGATACGCCGACTGCCGTCCAGTTCAACGCCCCCTTTTCTTCGTCAGTGGTTCGCGACGGGTTCGACGCGCCGTCCTCGTCGACCGAACACGAGCTTGCACGGCTGCGCGCACGAGTGCGCGAGTTGTCGGCCGAACTCGTGCAGGCGCAGGAAGCCGCCTGCCGTCACGTGGCGCGCGAACTGCACGACGGCGTGGGCGCCGAGCTGACCGCGACGCGCTTCGCGCTGGCCGGCGTCGAAACCTGGCTGCCCGCCGACGCGCCGCCGCAATGCGCCGCCGCGCTCACGGTCGCGAACCGCTCGCTCGACGCTGTGTATGCAGCAAGCCGTCAGGCCATCGCGGAACTGCACGCGCCATCGCTCGAAGCGGGCCTCGCCGGCGCGCTGGCGCACTGGACCGGCGACTTCGCCATGCGCACACAGTTGCGCACGAACTTCGTCTGCGCCGCCGACGTGCGCCTGACGCGCCTGCCCGCCGACGCCGCGTTGGCCGTATTCCGGGTCGCGCAGGAAGCGCTGAACAACATCGCGAGGCACGCTCACGCCGAATCGGCAGACGTGCGGATCGAGACCAGCCGGCGTCATCTCACGCTGCTAGTCAGCGACGACGGCATCGGGCTCACACGCAACGCCCGCAACCCTCGCCACGGCCATTTCGGGCTGAGCGGCATGCAGGCGCGCTGCGCCGCCTTCGACGGCACGCTGCGCATCAGCGCCCGGCGTACCGGCGCGCAGGGTGGCGCGAGCGCCAACGCGGCACGCGGAACGCTGCTGCAGGCGCGCTTCGCCTGGGACGCGCTGCTCGCGCACGCGCCTCGCGCCGCGAGGCGCGCACTGCAATCGTGAGCGCGCCGTCATGAGCCTGCGCATCCTGATCGCCGACGATCACGCCGTGGTTCGCCAGGGCGTGCGCCAATTGCTGCTCGACCGCGGCGTGGCGCGCGAAGTCCACGAGGCGCAAAGCGGCGCCGAAGCGCTCGACGCCATCGGCCAGCACAGCTACGACGTGGTGCTGCTCGATATCTCGCTGCCCGACACGAACGGCGTCGAAGTGCTCAAGCGCCTGAAGCGCAAGGCGCCGCGCGTGGCCGTGCTGATGTTCTCGATGTATCGCGAGGACCAGTACGCGGTGCGCGCGCTGAAGGCCGGGGCGTCCGGCTACCTGTCAAAAACGGTCGACGCCGCGCAGATGATCGGCGCGATCCAGCAGGTCGCGGCGGGCCGCAAATACGTGAGCCCGGCGATGGCCGAGGCGCTCGCCGACTACGTGTCCTTCGACGGCGAGCAGTTGCCGCACGAAAAGCTCTCCGATCGCGAATATCAAACGCTGTGCATGCTCGCGTCGGGCAAGCGGCTGACGGATATCGCGGCGGCGCTGTCGTTGTCGGTCAAGACGGTCAGCGTGTACCGCACGCGGCTGCTCGAGAAAATGAAGCTGCGCAATAACGCCGAACTGACGTTCTACGTGATGAGCAACCGGCTCGTCGATCTGAACCCGGCGATGGCGGGCTGACGTCGCTTCGCCCTCGCCTTCGCCGCCTTCGCCGCCTTCGCCGTTATCGCCGCGCCATGTCTGACTGAATCGCTCGCCGTTAGCCCCCGCCGGCGAGCCCGCAAGAGAGCGAATCCCTCCCCTTTATTCGCGCGTTCGAGCGAAAGCATTGCCGCCGCGCTGCTTCCCACGCAGGAACGTCACGCGCGAAGCCCTTCCAGCCGGGAGTTTCCGCCCGTCTCCCAAGCCGTGCGCAGGTCATCCCAAAACTAGCCGGCAGCGCGCATCCGCTAAAATTACGGGTTTCCCCGACATTCGGCGCGCAACACGCGTGCACTACTGGAGACCCACGCCAATGTCCCTGTTTCGCAAAAAGAGCGTCGAGCACATGATCGCGGCAAGCGCTCAGAACGCCGGCCTGAAGAAAGCGCTCGGCGCGCTCGATCTGACTTTCCTCGGTGTCGGCGCCATCATCGGCACCGGCATTTTCGTGCTGACCGGCACGGGCGCCGTGCAGGCCGGCCCGGCGCTGATGATCTCGTTCCTGATCGCGGCGCTCGCGTGCGGCTTCGCCGCGCTCGCCTACGCCGAATTCGCGTCGACGATTCCGGTTGCGGGGTCCATCTACACCTATTCGTACGCGACGCTCGGCGAACTGGCCGCGTGGATCATCGGCTGGGACCTGATGCTCGAATACGGGCTGGCCACGTCAGCGGTGTCGGTCGGCTGGTCGGGCTATCTGCAATCGTTGCTGTCGGGCTTCGGCGTGTCGTTGCCGGTCGCACTGACGGCGGCGCCGGGCGCGTTGCCCGGCCACGAGACGCTCTTCAACCTGCCCGCATTCCTCGTGATGATGGCGATCACTTCGCTGTTGTCGGTCGGCGTGCGCGAATCCGCGCGGATCAACAACGTCATGGTGGCGATCAAGGTGACCGTGGTGCTGCTGGTGATCGCCGTTGGCGTCTTCCACGTCACGCCGGCCAACTGGCATCCGTTCATGCCGAACGGCTGGAACGGCGTGTTCGGCGCGGCGGCGGTCATGTTCTTCGCGTTCATCGGCTTCGATTCGGTGTCGTCCGCGGCGGAAGAGGTGAAGGATCCGAAGCGCGATCTGCCGATCGGCATCATTGCGTCGCTCGGCGTGTGCGCGGTGCTGTACGTGGCGGTGGCCGCGGTGGTCACGGGCATCGTGCCGTCGGCGAAGTTCGCGAATATTTCGCACCCGGTGTCGTATGCGTTGCAGGAGGCGGGGCAGACGTGGGTCGCGGGCTTCATCGACCTCGGCGCCGTGCTCGGCATGCTGACGGTGATTCTGGTGATGGCCTATGGTCAGACGCGCGTGATCTTCGCGATGTCGCGCGACGGCCTGTTGCCGGCGCGGCTGTCGCGCTTGCATCCCCGGTTTGCGACGCCGTTCTTCACGACCTGGCTGGTGGGCATTTTCTTCGGTTTGATCGGCGCGCTGGTGCCATTGAACGTGTTGGCCGAGCTGATCAATATCGGCACGCTGGCCGCGTTCTCGATGGTGTCGATCGCCGTGCTAGTTTTGCGCAAGACGCATCCTGAGTTGCCGCGCGCGTTCCGCTGCCCTGGTGTGCCGGTTGTGCCGGTTCTCGCGGTGGCGTCGTGTCTGTTCCTGATGCTCAATCTTCAGGGCGTGACGTGGGCGGCATTCGTGATCTGGCTGCTGATCGGGATGGTCATCTATTTCGGCTATTCGCGGCGTCATTCGAAGTTGGCGAAGTAATTCGTTCTTCCTGTCTGCGCGCGGTTGTTTGCCGGAAGCCGATCTGTCCCAAACTCCGCGCCATGAACAACGCAGTCATTCCGTCGGCGCCTCGCGCGTCGACGCGACCACTCATCAAACCGCCTCGCCGTTTTTGCTAGCCGCCGTTTGCTAGTTATTCGTTGCGCTAGCCAATATCGCCCATAACATCCGCCGTTTCCGCCGCCTCACGCGGCGCGAAGCCGGTGCTTGCGCGCGCCAGGCCGGAAAGCAAACTTCCCCTCATAGCGCGCCCGCGCGATTTGTGCTTTACTTTTCGGCAGCCTCATAAGAACCGCAGCACCCGTATCGGACCCCACGAGCAGGCAGCTGAAGGCAAGGAAAAACAAAGGTCCGGTCTCACCCATCAGCAATTAACTTGCATGGGACCGGAGTAAGTGCTGAAGCATGGGACCGGAGTAGGCGCTAAAGCGCCAACTCCGGATCGACACGCTAAAGCACTAACTCCGGTCGACATAGGAGACACTTCATGGCGATCAGCATCAGTCTGACGGTGAACGGCGCACCCATCAGCGCCTCAGTCGACCCCGGCACCCTACTTGTCCAGTTCCTGCGCGATCAACTCCGCCTCACCGGCACGCACATCGGATGCGATACCGCGCAGTGCGGCGCATGCACCGTTCACCTGAACGGCCGCGCGATCAAGTCGTGCAACATCCTCGCGGTGCAAGCCGATGGCACGAACGTCACTACGATCGAAGGGCTCGCGCAGAACGGTGTGCTGCACCCGATGCAAGCCGCGTTCAAACATTGCCACGGACTACAGTGCGGCTTCTGTACGCCCGGCATGGTGATGAGCGCGGTTTCGCTCGTACAGCGTCAGCCCGACCTCACCGGCGACGACGTGCGTGCCCAGTTCGACGGCAATCTGTGCCGCTGCACGGGCTATCACAACATCGTCAAGGCAGTGCTCGAAGGCGCCGCAGGCATGAAGTCATCCGGCACGGCCACCGCCAGTGCCGACACAGCGGCCACTGCGCCGGCCACCGTCTGAGGAGCCGACGATGAACGCACCCGACACCCACCTCATCGGCGCTTCCGTCGAACGCAAGGAAGACTACCGGTTCCTGACCGGCAACGGCCAGTACACCGACGACATCCTCCTGCCCCAGCAAACCTACGCGGTATTCCTGCGCTCGCCGCACGCACACGCGAAGATCAACAGCATCGACACCACAGCCGCGAAACAGTCGGCGGGCGTGGTCGCGATCTTCACCGGCGCGGACATGGCGGCGGACAAAGTCGGCAGCGTGCCGTGCGGCTGGCTGATCCACAGCACCGACGGCAAGCCGATGAACGAGCCGCCGCATCCGGTCATCGCGCATACCAAAGTACGCCACGTCGGCGATCAGGTCGCGCTCGTGATCGCCGATTCGATCAAGGCCGCGAAAGACGCAGCCGAATTGATCGAGGTCGACTACGACGTGCTGCCGGCCGTGGTCGACACCGCGCATGCGGACGACCCGGGCCAGCCCGCCGTTCACGACGAAGCGCCGAACAACGTCTGCTACAACTGGGGCCACGGCGACAAAGCCGCGACCGACGCCGCGTTCGCCAAGGCCGCGCATGTCACCACGATCGACATCGTCAACAACCGGCTGATCCCGAACGCGATCGAACCGCGCGCGGTCAATGCGAGCTACTCGGTGCAGGACGACAGCTACACGCTCTACGTCGCGAATCAGAATCCGCACGTGGAGCGCCTGCTGATGGCCGCGTTCGTACTGTCGCTGCCGGAATCGAAGCTGCGCGTGATCGCGCCGGACGTGGGCGGCGGCTTCGGCTCGAAGATCTTCCTGTACCCCGAAGACGTCGCGCTCACGTGGGCCTCGAAGAAGATCCGCCGTCCAGTCAAATGGACTGCCGAACGCTCGGAGTCGTTCGTCTCCGATGCGCACGGCCGCGATCACGTGACGAAGGCCGAACTCGCGATGGACCCGGACGGCAAGTTCCTCGCCATGCGCGTCCACACGACCGCGAACATGGGCGCCTATCTGTCGACCTTCGCGTCATGCGTGCCGACCATCCTGTACGCGACGCTGCTCGCCGGGCAGTACGCGACGCCCGCGATCTATGCGGAGGTGAAAGCGGTCTTCACCAACACCGTTCCCGTGGATGCCTATCGCGGCGCGGGCCGCCCCGAAGCGACCTACGTGGTGGAGCGTCTGGTCGAAACCGCGGCGCGCGAAATGAACCTCGATCCCGCGGAAATCCGCCGCCGCAATTTCATCCGCCAGTTCCCGTACGCGACGCCGGTCGGGCTCACCTACGACACCGGCGACTACGACTCGATCCTCACGCGCTCGCTCGAACTGGCGGATGTCAAAGGCTTCGCCGCGCGCCGGCAGGAATCCGAAAAGAACGGCAAGCGGCGCGGCCTCGGCTACTCGTGCTACATCGAAGCCTGCGGCCTCGCGCCGTCGAACATCGCGGGCGCGCTGGGCGCGCGCGCCGGTCTCTTCGAAGTCGGCCAGGTCCGCGTGCATCCAACCGGTTCGGTCACGGTGTTCACCGGCTCGCATAGTCATGGCCAGGGGCACGAGACCACCTTCGCGCAAGTGGTCGCCGACCGGCTCGGCATTGCGCTGGAGAGCGTCGAGATCGTGCATGGCGACACGGGCCGCATCGCGTTCGGCATGGGTACGTATGGCTCGCGCTCGATCGCGGTCGGCGGCACGGCGATTATGAAGGCGCTCGACAAGATCGAAGCCAAAGCGAAGAAAATCGCCGCACACCTGCTCGAAGCCGCGGCCGAGGACATCGAGTTCAAGGACGGCGTGTTCCGCGTCGCGGGCACCGACCGCACCAAGGCCTTCGCCGAGATTTCGCTCGCCGCGTACGTGCCGCACAACTATCCGCTCGACGTGCTCGAACCGGGCCTCGAAGAAAGCGCGTTCTATGATCCGACCAACTTCACCTATCCGTCCGGCGCGTATATCTGCGAGGTCGAAGTCGACCCGGAGACGGGCGTGTGCCGAATCCAGCAGTTCACCGCGGTCGACGATTTCGGCAACGTGATCAATCCGATGATCGTCGAAGGCCAGGTGCATGGCGGGCTCGCTCAGGGCATCGGCCAGGCGATGCTGGAGCGCTGCGTGTACGACAACGACAGCGGCCAACTGCTCTCCGGCTCGTACATGGACTACGCGATGCCGCATGCGTCCGATCTGCCGAACTTCACCGTCGAAACCGCGAAGGGCACGCCCTGCACGCACAATCCGCTCGGCGTGAAAGGCTGCGGCGAGGCGGGGGCGATCGGCTCGCCGCCGGCGGTGATCAACGCGATCATCGACGCGCTCGCGCCGCTCGGCGTGACCGATCTGCAAATGCCGGCGACGCCGCATCGCGTGTGGTCCGCGATTCACGCGGCCACGCAACCCCACTGAGATCCTGAGCGGAGCATTCGACATGTATTCATTCGAGTATCAACGCGCGACGGATCCGCAGGCGGCCGCCGCCATCCTCACCGCCGACAGTGACGCGAAGTTTCTCGCCGGCGGCCAAAGCCTGCTGCCCACCATGCGGCTGCGGCTCGCGCAGCCGTCGCAACTGGTCGACGTGACGCGGATTGCGGCGCTCAAGTCGATCAGCGTCGACGCAAACACGGTGACGATCGGCGCGGCGGTCTGTCATGCCGACGTCGCAGAGCACGCGGAACTGCGCCGCGTGTCGCCTGCACTTGCGGATCTCGCCGCGCATATCGGCGATCGCCAGGTGCGTGCGCTCGGCACGATCGGCGGCTCGCTCGCCAACAACGATCCGGCGGCCTGCTACCCGGCGGCGGCGCTGGCATTGGACGCGACCATTGTCACCGACCGGCGGCGCATCGCGGCAAGCGACTTCTTCGTCGGCATGTACGAGACCGCGCTGGCGCCCGACGAACTGATCGTCGCCGTCGAGTTTCCGGTGCCGGAGCGCGCGGCGTATGAGAAATTCCGCAATCCTGCGTCGCACTTCGCGCTGGTCGGCGTGTTCGTCGCGAAGTTCGCGAGCGGCGTGCGTGTCGCGGTGACGGGCGCGGCGACTTCGGTATTTCGGGTGCCGGAGCTGGAAAGCGCGCTGTCGGCGGATTTCACGCCGGACGCCGCACGCGCGGTCAGCGTGCCGTCCGCCGATCTGAACACCGACATGCACGCGAGCGCCGAGTACCGCGCGCATCTGATTCCGGTGTTGGCCGCTCGCGCCGTAACAAAGGCGAACGCATAGCGAGCCTTGCCGTTGGCGGCTGACGTGGCGTGTTTTTCAGGCACGTCAGCCGCGTTCGCTACGATACGCGAACACGCAAACATGCGACGCAGCGCGCGCGGGCCGCTTCGCGCTTCACGGGCGTCTCATATCGGCGGCCACACACGCGCGCAGATTCAGGACCACCATGCAGCCAGCTTCAATCGACGACACCCTCGCGCAACTCGCGGCCCAGCGCTATTTCGCCAGCCGCGAACTGGCGACTGCGCTGTATCTCGCGTTGCGCATGGAGCGGCCGTTGTTCGTCGAAGGCGAGCCGGGCGTCGGCAAGACCGAACTCGCCAAAGCCGCAGCCGGCATGCTCGGCACCACGATGTTGCGACTGCAATGCTATGAGGGGCTCGACACGGCCAGCGCGCTCTACGAGTGGGACTACCCGCGGCAAATCATGGCGCTGCGTCTGGCCGAAGCCGCCGGCGAGCGGCCTGACAACGACACTTTGTATCGCGGCGAATTCCTGTTGAAGCGGCCGTTGCTGCAAGCGCTGATGCCCGATGAAAACCACCCCGGCGCCCGGCGCGTGCTGCTGATCGACGAGATCGACCGCGCCGACGAGCCGTTCGAAGCGTTCCTGCTGGAACTGCTGTCGGACTTCCAGGTATCGATTCCCGAGTACGGCACGGTGCGCGCGGCGCAGCCGCCACTCGTCGTGATGACGTCGAACCGCACCCGCGAAGTGCATGATGCGCTGAAGCGCCGCTGCCTGTATCAATGGATCGGCTATCCGGAGCGCGATCGCGAACTGGAAATCGTCGCCGCGCGGGCGCCGCACACATCGGCCGAATTGCAGCGGCGCGCGGTCGATTTCGTGCATCGGCTGCGCGGCATGGATCTGTTCAAGGCGCCGGGCATCGCCGAGACGATCGACTGGTGCCGCGCGCTCGAAGCGCTCTCAGTGACGGAACTCGATCCGCAATCGGTGCAGAACACGCTGGGCGTGCTGCTCAAGTATCAGGACGATCTGGCGCGCGTGGATGCCGCGCAAATCGCACAGTGTCTCGCGACACCGGGGTAGTGAGCATGACGAACCGAACCGATGCGAGCGATAGCGATGCCACCGACTCAAACCCGCCAGCGGATCTGAGAGGCGCGCGAACCTCGAGCACAACCTCGGCCATACCCGCCGCGCCGCTCGACGGCGACACCCCGACGCTCGCCCGCAACGTCGTCCATTTCGTGCGCGTGCTGCGCGGCGCAGGCTTGCCGATGTCCCCTGCACAAGCCGTCGACGCACTCGCGGGCTTGCAATGGATCGACCTCGACCGTCGCGACGACGTGCGCGCCACCCTCGCCGCGCTGCTGGTGTCCGCGCCCGACGAACGCGACCTGTTCAACGCCGCGTTCGATCTGTTCTGGCGCGACCCCGACTGGGAAGGCAAGCTGCGCGCGCTGCTGCTGCCGAAAGTCCGCGACGGGCTGCCGCCGCCCAAACGCAACAACCGTCTCGCCGATGCGCTCGCGGTACGCGTGCCGCCATCGCCGCATCGCAACGCACCGCAGGAGACCGAACAGCACGAGTTGCACGCGCACGTCACGTTCAGTGCCGAAGAGCGGCTGCGCCAGCGCGATTTCGACACGCTTTCCGCCGATGAATGGCGCACCTTGCGTCATCTGATTCGTGGCCAACGGCTGCCGCTAGCGACCGAGCCGACCCGCCGTTTGAAGGCCGCGTCGCATGGCACGCACGCGGACTTGCGCGCGAGCGCGCGGCACGCGGTGCGTGCAGGCGGCGACTGGACGGTTTGGAAATATCGCGCGGTGGTCGAGCGCAAGCCGCCTCTCGTCTTGCTGCTCGACATTTCCGGCTCGATGAGCAGCTACTCGCGCGCGGTGCTGTATTTCTGTCACGCGCTTCTGCAGTCGCGCGAACGCCTGCAGGTGTTCCTGTTCGGCACGCGCCTCACCAACGCAACACGCGCGCTGCGCGAGCGCGACCCGGATGTGGCGATCGCAACGCTCGCCGATCTGGTGGTCGACTGGTCGGGCGGCACGCGCATCGGCGCGGCGCTCGCCGAATTCAACCGCCGCTGGGCACGGCGCGTGCTGACCGGCAGGGCCACGGTGCTGCTCGTCACCGATGGACTCGATCATGAAGCCATCGACGTGCTCGACACCGAGATGGCGCGCCTGCGCCGCTTCGCGCACCGCATCGTATGGCTCAATCCGCTGCTGCGTTTCAGCGGCTTTTCTCCGAAGGCGCGCGGCGTGCAGGCGATCCTGCCGTATGTCGACGCGCATCGTCCGGCTCATAATCTAGACAGTCTGGCTGCATTGGGCCGCGACCTCGTGCAACTCACGCGCGCGCCTCGTCCGAACTTCGCGGCCACGACAACAGCAGGAGCAAGCTCATGGAATTGACCGAAACCCACACGCTGCCGATCCCGCAACAGCGCACCTGGGAAGCGCTGAACGATACGGAGATCCTGCGCGCCTGCATCCCCGGTTGCGAAAGCATCGACGCGGACGGTGAGAACGCGTATCTGGTGGCGCTGAGCGCCGCGGTCGGTCCGGTCAAGGCGCGCTTCAAGGGGCGCATGCAGCTGACCGACATCGATGCGCCGAACGCATACAATATCGTCTTCGAAGGCCAGGGCGGCGCCGCGGGTTTTGCCAAGGGCAATGCGCGTGTCATGCTCGAAGCCGACGGTGACGCCGCGACCAAGCTCACGTACACGGCGAGCGCGCAGGTCGGCGGCAAGCTCGCGCAGATCGGCTCGCGACTCATCGATGGCGCGGCGCGCAAGATCGCTGGCGAGTTCTTCAAGCGCTTCGGCGCTCAGTTCGCCGGAGATGGTGACACTGAAACCGCGCAGGCCGGCGATGACACCGCCCCCGCCGAAGCCGCGCAACCCGATGCGGAATCGAATGATGCCACCAGCGCCGAGTCCGGCGCCGATGCAACGAAGAGGAAAAGATCATGGACAGCGTGGATCTCGAAGTCCTGAAGTCCAGCGCACGCTGGCTGAAAGACGGACATCGCGCGCTACTGGTGACAGTGGTCAAGACATGGGGCTCGTCGCCCCGTCCCGAAGGCGCGATGCTCGCGGTCCGCGACGACGGACTCGTGGTCGGGTCGGTCTCGGGCGGCTGCATCGAGGACGATCTGATCGACCGCGTGCGGCAAAGGGGCATCGAGCAGACGCATCCGGAAGCGGTCAAGTACGGCATCACCGCGGAAGAAGCGCACCGCTTCGGCCTGCCTTGCGGCGGCACGATCCAGCTGGTGCTCGAACCGTTGACGAAGCAGAGCGGCATCGCCGAACTGTGCAACGCGGTGGAGAGCGGCCGCCTCGTGGCGCGCGAAGTCGACATGACCACGGGCGCGGTGCAACTCGGCGATGCGCAGGCAACCGACGGCGTGCATTTCGACGGCGCGCGCCTGTTGACGATCCACGGCCCGCGTTACCGGATGCTGGTGATCGGCGCGGGGCAGTTGTCGCGCTATCTGTGCAACATCGCGGTGGGGCTGGATTATCAGGTGACCGTGTGCGATCCGCGCGAGGAGTACACCGAGGAGTGGGACATCCCCGGCACGACAATCGTGCGGACCATGCCGGACGATACCGTAATCGACATGAAGCTCGACGAGCGCTGCGCGGTGATCGCGCTCACGCACGACCCGAAGCTCGACGATCTCGCGCTGATGGAAGCGCTGAAAACGCCGGCGTTTTATGTCGGCGCGTTGGGTTCGAGAAGGAATAACCAGGCGCGGCGCGAACGGCTGAAGGAGTTCGATCTGAACGAGACCGAACTGGCGCGCCTGCATGGGCCGGTCGGGATTTATATCGGCAGCCGGACGCCGCCGGAGATTGCCGTCTCCATTCTTGCCGAAGTGACGGCGGCCAAAAACGGCGTGTCGCTGCCTACGTTGCTTCAGGTCGAAGGCGCGAAGGCGGCACGGGAGATCGCCGCTTCGGGCGGGACGGCTTGTAGCGTTTGATGGAAGGTTTGCGAGTGCGGCGGGGGCGGACGCCGGGCGACGCAAACCAGCCGCTCACATCAATCCGCAGACCACAGCCGCAATCACCGATCCGCCGATCAGCACGACGCCCACCACGCGGCGCTTGTTCAGCTCGGTCCACAGCAGCACACCGGTCAGCGAAAGCAGGATGAGGCTGCCTGCGATCGTGTCGATCAACAGCACCCAGCCGACGCTCAAGCCCACACCTTTGTGCAGGTTGTTCATCGTCGCGAGAAACGAGTTCTGCGTGCGTTTCACCGATACGAACCCGTTGCCGACCCAGTACTCCGCCTGCACGCTTTGCGACGGCCCCATGATGCCGACCTGCCACAGCTCCGGCTGCGTCGTGCTGCGATCGCCCCACGCCACAGGATGCGCCGGCTCGCGCTTCGTCCGTCCCGGCTTGCCGTCGATGTTCAGTTCGCTCTTGAGCCACTTCGCCATCTCCATCGGCGAATGCAGCGGTTTTTGCGGCACGGGGATCTGCATTTCCTCGACCTGCGGCTCGCCGGTGGGCACTTTCAGCGGGCCGCCCCGATGGTTGAGCAGAAAGCCGGTCACGCCGAACATCAAGCCCAGCACCGCACCCCACAAGCCGACCCAGCCATGCACCTTGCGCAGCCACTTGATGAACGTCGCGCGCCGCGAACGCTGGCGCCGCACCGCCCGCTCGGCGTCGTCCATCAGATGGTGGCCCAGTTCCGGCTTGTGAACGGTGTTGGGCGTGCCGCGCTCGGCGGCAGGTTTCATTTCGATCGATTCAGGCGCATTCACATCGGGCTCCAGGCGCGGCGACTCAATCCTTTGCCGGCGCCTGGCGCCAACGCGCGCTCACCCAGCAGCGGTCAAGAAGTGTTGAAAAAGGGAAAGGCGAACGACCCGGCTTGCGGTCCGGGCCGTCCGGTTGAGAGGCTGGCTGGCAGTCACAGAGGAGGAGAAATGTGACAAATGGCTGGCGACGTCTTTCAATTGCGAATGACTATCATTACATAATTAAGCGTTTTGCTCAATCTCAACGTCTGGCAGCCGCTTGACATCCCCGCGGCGCAAACCGACTCTAGCCGCAGATCCCGTCAACGTTACCGTTCGGATACCTGCGTGCCATGCGACTCTTCTCGGTGGTTTGTCTTGCCTCGTTCGGCTGGCTTGCCGGCATCCACGTCGCCAGCGCGGATAGGACGCCCAAGCTGGACGATCCGTACACCAACGAGGGGGAGACGCAGACCTTTACCGTCAACACCGACGGCTCCTACGCCAAGCTCGATTCGATGACGCTGCGCGTGAACAACGAAGCCGGTGTCGGGCGCGTGGCACAGCAATACGTCTGGTTCAACCGCAACATGGCGGACGTGCAGATTCTCGAGGCCTACACGATCACGGCTGATGGCGTGCGTCACGACGTGCAGCCCGAGCAGATTCGCGACGTGCAGGAAGCCCGCTCGTTCGACGCGCCGATGTTCCAGGACATCCAGGAAAAGGTGATCGTGTTCCCCGCCGTGGAGCCGGGCGCGCGCGTGCATCTCACCTATCGCAAGATGCAGAAGCAGCCGATCGTGCCCGGGGAGTTCAGCGACTTCACGCCGCCCGATCTCGCGCCGACCCGCAATTTCCGGCTGATCTACGATCTGCCCGCCGACAAACCGCTGTACGCGGACGCCCGTGGTTTCACCGCGCAGCAACCGGTGACGCGCGACGGCCGCACGCGCTACGAATATCGCTATGACAAGGCGCATTTCAGCCGGCTGGAGCATGGCTCGATCGCCTATGTGTCGTATGGCGACCGGTTGATGGTGTCGACCTATCCCGACTATGCAGCCTTCGCCGCCACCTACCGCGAATCCTCGGCGGAGCCCGGTAAACACGACGCCGCCATTGCGCGCCTCGCGCAGCAGCTAACCGCGCATGACCGCACGCCGCGCGACAAAGCCAAGACGCTGTATGACTGGGTACGTCGCAATGTCCGCTACGTGGCGATCAACATCGGACGCGGCGCCGTTGTGCCGCACAGCGCGAGCGCGATCCTCGCGAACCGCTACGGCGACTGCAAGGACCATGTCGCGTTATATGGCGCGCTGCTCGACGCGATCGGCGTGCGCAACGAGCCGGCGCTGATCAGCAGCGGCACGATCTACACGCTGCCGAGCGTGCCAGGCTATGGCGTGATCAATCACGTGATCACGTGGCTGCCGGATTTGCAGCAATACGCGGATTCGACCGCATCGAATGTGGAATTCGGTTTTCTGCCTTCGTCGGATATGGACCGGCCGACCGTGCTGGTCGGCCAGGGCGTGCTCGCCCGTACGCCCGCCACTGCGCTGATGACGCGCAGCACGGATCTGTCGATCAAGGTCGAGCCGGATGGCTCGGCGAGCTTCACGTATCACATGGAAGACGTGGGCCTGTTCGCCGAGCCGGCGCGCGCGCGTTTGCGCACGCAAACACCCGCGCAGCGCGAGGAGTCGATCGAGGCCGAGTTGCGCAGCGCCAATCTGCGCGGCACGGCCACGCTCACCACCAGCGATCTCACCGCAGCCGACGGCCCGCTCGCGATCACGATGAAAGGCACGCTGGAAAGTCTGGTGGTGCCGGGCGCGGCGGCGTCGATTCCGGCCTTGACGAGCCTCGCCGGCGGCGTCGAGGCGGACACGCGCTACTGGCTCGGCGAACGGCATCGCACGCAACCGTTCGTCTGTCACAACCTGGCGATGCATGAACATGCGCGCATCGAGTTGCCGGCGAATTTTCGCGTGCTCGACGTGCCGGAAGCGAAGCGAACCCAGGACCGCTTCGTCGATTTCCAGTCCCAGTACACGTTCGATCCGCTCACCAACGTCGTCACGATCACGCGCGACGGCACCACTCATTTCGATAGCGAAGTCTGCACGCCTGACGACTTCACACGGATGCGTCCCGCGATCGAAGCAATCGGGCGCGACGTGCGCGCCGAGGTGATCGTCAAATCGACGCTGGTGGAATCGTCGAGTGTGGCGTCGCAGACGCCTTGAAGCACAGGCTACGACGATGCACGGACAACGCCTGGCTCATACCGGCCAGAGCGGCCCTTCCTGCATCGCGCCGATCTGCTCACGCATTTCGAGGATGCGATCTTCCCAGTAACGCTGTGTGTTGAACCACGGAAACGCCGCCGGAAACGCCGGGTCGTCCCAGCGACGCGCGAGCCACGCCTGGTAGTGGATCAGCCGCAGCGTGCGCAACGCTTCGACCAGATACAGTTCGCGCGGCTCGAACTCGCAGAAGTCCTCGTAACCGGCGAGCAGATCCGCCAGCGCACGCGACGCCTCGACGCGCTCGCCCGGCAGCAACAGCCACAAATCCTGCACCGCGGGACCCATGCGGCTGTCGTCGAAGTCGACGAAATGCGGGCCCGCGTCGGTCCACAACACATTGCTCGGATGACAGTCGCCGTGCATGCGTAGCATGCGGATCTCGCCAGCACGCTCGAACGCGCGCTCGACGCCTTCAAGCGCGAGATTCACCACGGTTTCCCACGCGGCGCGCACGTCGTCGGGGATGAAACGTTGCGCGAGCAGGAAGTCGCGCGGCTCGTAGCCGAACGTGTGGATGTCGAGGGTGGGACGTTCGGTGTAGTCGAGCGTCTGCCCGACCGCGTGGATGCGGCCGATAAAACGCCCCAGCCATTCGAGTGTGTCGCGCCTGTCCAGGTCCGGCGCGCGGCCGCCCCGGCGTTCGAAGATCGAAAAGCGGAAACCGTCGAACGTGTGCAGCGTGCGGCCTTCCAACGCGCGCGCCGGCACCGCCGGAATTTCGCGCGCGGCGAGATCGGCGACGAACGCATGCTCTTCGAGAATGGCCGCATCGCTCCAGCGCTCGGGACGATAGAACTTCGCGACTACCGGCGGCCCGTCTTCGACGCCCACCTGGTACACGCGGTTTTCGTAGCTGTTGAGCGGCAGCATGCGGCCATCGGTGCGCACGCCGACCGTGCTGAGCACACTGTCGAGCGCATCGAGCACGATTTCCGGCTGGAGCCGGGCGAAAGGCACGGCGCTATGTGCCGCGTCCTGTGAGTCGAGATTGTCGTCGTTCATGCCCGCATTGTGCGCCGGGCCGCCGTCAAAGACGAGGGCGACGGTTCACAATGCGTGATTACAACTTGCACACACCTCGGAATCAAATTGCTTTCAATGTATCTGCGCGCTCGACGGACGCACCTGCTCGCCCGTATCGATCAGGTCTTCGAGGAAGAAGGGTTCAGTATTCAGGTGCGGCGAAACGCCGGGTTCGCCGGCATACCACGCCACCATGGCCATGTCGCCAAGAATGCGCATGACAATTCCGCGCGCGCCTTGCGGCACGGCGATATGCACCGACCGGACAATGGAACCGATTTGCATGATATTTCCCCGTTTCTCCCGTAGCCGGCTTTGTGATTTCATGCCGGTCAAGGTGATGATAAAAGCGCCGCTTCGCCGCTAACGTTGCGTACGCACCCAATCTGCTGCGCGTGATACGCGTGAGAGGTTCGAGTCATTGTTCCCGTTTTACGGGGCTTTGAAAAGCGCGAATAAAAGGCTGTTCAACCGTCGTTTCGCCCTATTCCATTTACGCTGTGCGCAACCGATGATCTGGGCGTAAAACGTCGTAACGAGACCATCATAAACCCTGCTGGGGTGGGATATCAAAAACGTGCACCGTCAGGACGATTCGCCCAATCCGCTCGACGTGCCCGCATGCCGTCGCGGCACGCGCCATGCCACTCGTAGCCGCGGCAATCAGTGCGTGCGCGGCGCCGCCGTCCCTGGTTTCGAGCGGGCGCGCTAGCCATGTGGATCGTTCGTCTCGCGCTGCGGCGCCCGTATACGTTCGTCGTGCTGGCCCTGCTTTTGCTGATCGTCGGGCCGCTGACGATTCTGCGCACGCCGACCGACATCTTCCCGAACATCGACATCCCGGTGCTCTCGGTGATCTGGTCGTATAACGGCCTACCCGCCGACGAGATGGAAAAGCGCATTGTGCTCAACTACGAGCGCGGGCTGTCGGTGGCGGTCAACGATATCGAGCACACGGAATCGACTTCGTTGAACGGCATCGCGGTGATCAAGATCTTTTTTCAGCCGCACGCGAATATCGACGAAGCGCTCGCGGAAGTCACCGCGCTGTCGCAGGCGCAATTGCGCTCGCTGCCGCCCGCCATCACGCCGCCGTTCATTCTGCGCTACAACGCGTCGACGGTGCCGATCCTGCGGCTCGCGCTGTCGTCGGCGTCGCTGACCGAGCAGGAGCTGTACGACTTCGGCAATAACTTCCTGAAGACGCAGCTCGCCACCGTGCCCGGCGCTTCCGCGCCCCTGCCCTATGGCGGCAAGCAACGGCAGATCATGGTCGATATCGATTCGCGCAAACTGCAGGAGCGCAATCTCTCACCGCTCGATGTGGTCAACGCGGTCACCGCGCAAAATCTGATCCTGCCTTCGGGCACCGCAAAAATCGGCTCGACCGAATACTCAGTGGAAATGAACGGCAGCCCGGATTCGCTGGCCGGCCTGAACAATATTCCGATCCGCTCGACGGCCAACGGCACTGTTTATATCCGCGATGTTGCGCATGTGCGCGACGGCTTCCAGCCACAGACCAACGTCGTGCGCGTGAACGGCCAGCGCGCGTCGCTCCTGACCATCAACAAAAGCGGCAACACGTCCACGCTCGATATTGTCGACCGCATCAAGAAGATGATGCCGACGCTGCGCAATCTCGTGCCCGCGTCGCTGAATATCGACCCCGTCGCCGATCAGTCGCTGTTCGTGCGGGCGTCCGTGCAGGGCGTCCTGCGCGAAGCGTTGATCGCCGCGTGCCTGACGGGTCTGATGATTCTGCTGTTCCTCGGCAACTGGCGCGCGACGCTGATCATCGCCGTGTCGATTCCGCTGTCGATGATCACGTCGATCATCGCACTGTCGTTGCTCGGCGAAACCATCAACATCATGACGCTTGGCGGGCTCGCGCTCGCGGTCGGGATTCTGGTCGACGATGCGACGGTGGCGATCGAAAACATCAGCCATCAACTGGAACAGGGCAAGACACTCGAACAGGCGATTCTCGACGGCGCGCATCAGATCGCGATTCCGACGCTGGTGTCGACCTTGTCGATCTGCATCGTGTTCGTACCGATGTTTCTGCTGACGGGCGTCGCGCACTATCTGTTCATCCCGCTCGCCGAGGCCGTGGTGTTCGCGATGCTGGCTTCGTATTTCTTCTCGCGCACGCTAGTGCCGACGCTCGCGAAATACCTGCTGCGCTATCACCACAAACCGGCGGACCTGCATCACGCGCCGGCGCAAACGCGCAATCCGTTCATGCGCGTGCACTACGCTTTCGAACGCGGTTTTCAGCGTCTGCGCGTGCGCTATCGCGGGTTTCTCGAAGCACGCGTCGCGCGGCCGGGACTGTTCGTGACGCTGTTTCTGCTGTGCTGTGGCGCGTCGATGCTGCTGATGCCGTTTCTCGGTCGCGACTTCTTCCCGGCTGTCGACGCAGGCACGATCGCGCTGCATCTGCGTGCGAAAACCGGGATGCGGGTCGAGGAAACCGCCGTCGTGACCGATCGTGTCGATACGCGGATTCGCCAATTGATCCCGCCCGACGAGCTGCATTCGATCATCGACAACATCGGCTTGCCGGTCTCGGGCATCAACCTCTCGTACAGCAACACCGGCACGATCGGCACCTCGGATGCCGATGTGCTGATCACGCTGAATCCCGATCATCATCCGAGCGCCGCCTACGTGCGCACATTACGGCGCACGCTGACCGACGAATTCCCCGGCGTGCAGTTCGCGTTCCTGCCCGCCGATATCGTGAGCCAAACACTCAACTTCGGCATGCCGTCGCCGATCGACATTCAGATCGTCGGACGCGAGGTGGCCGGCAATCGCGTGTTCGCCGCGCAGCTGCTGAACCGTCTGCGCACGGTGCCGGGTCTCGCGGACGTGCGAATCCAGCAGCCCGCCGACTTGCCGCGCATCTTCATCGACGTGGACCGCACGCGCGCGCAGCAAGCCGGTTTCTCGCAACGCGACATCGCGAGCAATCTGCTGATCACGCTGTCCGGCAGCCAGCAAACCACGCCGACGTTCTGGCTCAATCCGCACAACGGCGTCAGCTACAACGTGATCACCGAAGCGCCGCAATACACGATCGATTCGCTGCAATCGCTCGCGAACATTCCGTTGAATGCGAACGGCCGCAGCAATATTCTCGGCTCGCTCGCGACAATGAAGCGCGAAGCCGCCAACGCGGTACTCACGCACTACAACGCGCAAACGACCATCGACATCTTCGGCACCGCGGACGGCCGCGATCTCGGCGGCGTCTCCGACGACATCCGCAAGATCGTCGACGACGTCCGCGCCGATCTGCCCAAAACCTCGACCATCGAAATCCGCGGCCAGGTGCAGACCATGAACGATTCGTTCTCAGGCCTGTTCGCCGGCCTCGTGTTCGCAGTCCTGCTGGTGTATCTGCTGATCGTGGTGAACTTCCAGTCGTGGCTCGATCCGTTCATCATCATCACCGCGCTGCCGGGCGCGCTCGCGGGCATCGTGTGGATGCTGTTCCTCACCCGCACCACGCTGTCGATTCCCGCGCTGACGGGCGCGATCATGTGCATCGGCATTGCGACCGCCAACTCGATTCTCGTCATCAGCTTCGCGCGCGAACGCCTGCTCGAACATGGCGACGCGACGCGCGCGGCGGTCGAAGCGGGCTTCACCCGTTTTCGCCCGGTGCTGATGACGGCGCTCGCGATGGTAATCGGCATGGTGCCGATGGCGATCGGTCTCGGCGAAGGCGGCGAGCAGAACGCGCCGCTCGGGCGCGCGGTGATCGGCGGCCTGGCGGTCGGCACGGTGGCGACGCTGATCTTCGTGCCGGTGGTGTTCTCGATGATCTATCGGCGGCTCGCGGTGCGGCGCCAGCGGGCGGCCGAGCATGTGGTGAACAAGCCATGACGCGGCGTGCGGCACATATGTCATGCAACGGCGCATGCAACACAAGAGGCAGCGTCGACTGCCCACGCAATCTCACAGGGGAAGTGTGATGGAAGCACAACGTCCAGACGGTTCCGGCAGCGCGCGCGATCCCGCGAAGGCGAGGCGCGCGCGCTGGGTCATCGTCGTGGCGGCCGTGGTGGTCATCGCGCTCGCGGCCCAGGGCATCTGGTCGCGTCACACCGCGCACGCGGCGCTCGAACGCGATGCCGAGCATACGAGCCAGATGAGCGTTGAAGTCGTGCGGCCGCAGAAGTCGTCGGCCGGACTCGATCTCGTGTTGCCCGGCAACGTGCAGGCCTTTCTCGACACGCCGATCTACGCGCGCACCAACGGCTATCTGAAGAAGTGGTACGCCGACATCGGCGCGCGCGTGAAAAGCGGCCAGTTGCTCGCGGAAATCGACACGCCGGAAGTGGACGATCAACTGCGCGCCGCTCGCGCCGATCTGGCAAATGCCAACGCGAACTATGCGCTCGCGAAAAGCACCGCCGATCGCTGGACTGAAATGCTGAAGAGCAAATCAGTGTCGAAGCAGGAGACCGACGAGAAGGTCGGCGACATGCTCGCCAAGAAGGCCACGCTCGACGCAGCGCGCTTTAACGTCGCGCGTCTGGAGAAAACGCAGTCGTTCCAGAAGGTCTACGCACCGTTCGACGGCACGGTGACCGCGCGCAACGTGGACGTCGGCGCGCTGATCGATGCGGGCAGCGCGGGCGGCCCGGCGAAGGAGCTGTTTCATGTCGCGCAGGCGGATTGGCTGCGCGTTTATGTGAACCTGCCGCAGGCCTACGCGCAGCAGGTGCGCGCGCGGCAGACGGCGTTTCTCACGCTGACCGAGACGCCGTCGCGGCATTATCCGGGCACGGTGGCGCGCACCGCGGGCGCTGTCGATCAGCAACAGCGGACCATGCTGGTCGAAGTCGATGTCGACAATCGCAATGGGGAGTTGCTGCCTGGCGCGTACGCGCAGGTGCATTTCGCGTTGGGCGCGGGCGCGGCGCCGTTCACGCTGCCGGGTAACGCGTTGCTGTTCCGGCCGGATGGTGTGAAGGTCGCGACTGTCGATGCACAACGTAAAGTGAAGCTGCTGCCCGTGTCGCTCGGGACGGACTTCGGCACGCGCGTCGCGATTGCGTCTGGCTTGCGCGGCGACGAGCAGGTGATCCTGAATCCGCAGGACTCGATCGTCGATGGCGCGGCGGTGCGGATCGTGCCGCGTAAAGTGGAAGGTGAACAAGGGGCTGCTGGTGCGGCAGGCGGTGCTTCGGGTTCGGTGGCGGGCGCTTCCGGCGCGGCGGCGAAGGGCGAAGAGGCAACGGGCACTTCCAACGCGGCGGCAAGCGACGAGAAGACCACGAACGCTTCGACCTCGGAATCGGCCAGCTTATCGCCGACCATTCACGCCAGCGCGCAGCCATCCGCGAGGGCGTTGTCATGAACGCGCGAACCTTGCGCCGCAATGTCGCGCCGCGACGGGCGGCCGCGAACATTCGTCTCGGCGCGCGCGAGTTCATACGCGGCTCCGCGCGCACCGGCATGCGGGCCTCGGCATTCGCGCTGGCCGTCGCCCTCACCGCCTGCACCGTCGGCCCCGACTACGTGAAGCCGCCCACGACCACCGCAGCGACTTACAAGGAACTCGAAGGCACCGGCTGGAAGCCCGCGCAACCCGCCGACACGCTCACGCGCGGCGCATGGTGGAGCATCTACTCAGACCCATCGCTCGACGCACTCGAACAGCAGGTCGCGAACGCAAACCAGAATGTGCATGCCGCCGAAGCGCGTTTTCGCGCCGCCCGCGCGACGGTCGCGCAATACCGGTCGAGCTTCTTCCCGTTGGTCACCGCGAACGCCGGGTATTCGCGCGCGCGGACCTCGGAGAACGTGCTGCACAAATCGACCGCCGGCCTCACGCTGAACGACTACCTCGTGCAAGCCGATGCCTCGTGGGAACCGGACCTGTGGGGCCGCGTGTCGCGCAGCGTCGAGGGCGCGAAAGCGGAGGCGCAGGCCAGCGCCGCCGACGCACAAGCCGTGCTCCTGTCGATGCAAGCCGAACTCGCGACGGACTACTTCGAGCTGCGCGGACTCGATCAGGAGCGCCAGCTTCTCGACGACACGATCAAGGCCTACCGCGAAGCGCTGGATCTGACGCAGCACCGCTACGCCGGCGGCATCGCCACCGACGCCGATGTCGCGCAGGCGCAGACGCAGCTGAAGACCACCCAGGCGCAAGCGCTCGACCTCGGCGTGCAGCGCGCGCAACTCGAACACGCGATCGCGATTCTGATCGGTCAGCCGCCGTCCACTTTCTCGCTGCCGGTTGCGCCGCTCGCGGCCGTGCCGGTGGTGGCGGAAGCGGGCGTGCCGTCCGCGTTGCTCGAACGACGGCCCGACATCGCATCGGCGGAGCGGCAGGTCGCCGGGATGAACGCGCAGATCGGCGTGGCAACGGCGGCGTTTTTCCCGAACCTGATTCTGTCAGTGACGGGCGGGCTCGAAGCGACCAATTACAGTCAGTGGCTGCTCGCGCCGAGCCGGCTGTGGTCGCTCGGGCCGACGCTCGCGGGCGCACTGCTCGACTTCGGCGGACGCGCGTCCGTGAAAGAACAGGCTCGCGCGCATTACGACGAAAGCGTCGCGCAATACCGGCAGACGGTGTTGAGCGCGTTCGCTCAGGTCGAGGACAATCTCGCCGCGCTGCGCGTGCTCGAACAGGAAGCCGCCGCGCAGGACGACGCGGTGGCCGCCGCGCAGCGCGCGCTGGCGGTCGTATCGGACCGCTATAAAAACGGCGCGATCACTTATCTCGACGTGGTCGTCGCGCAGACGACGGCGCTTACCAACGAGCGCAACGCGGTGTCGATCGCGCGCCGCCGGATGGCCGCGAGCGTTGCGCTGGTCAAAGCGCTGGGCGGCGGCTGGAATGCGTCCGACCTGCCGACCGACGAACAGATCGTGCATCCGTCCGCGCCGGCCAGCGATGCGGCGGCGCACGGGTAGTTGCCGATTTCAACTATCGGTTTCGGCCGTCGGTTTCATTGCGAGGAGGAAAAGGCGGGCGGGAGGCGCTGCACGGCGTGCCGGCCCACGCCGGCTATTTCAGCGTATCCTTAACTCCTTTGTGCATTTCGCGTTTCCGAAGGAGATTTTTCTCGTGACCCCGCCGCCGGAATCCCACCGGACTGCTACCTCGGCTGTTCCCTCTTCGCTTGCTTCTCCCCGCACTGCCACCGTGTCCGACATTCCGTACCTCGAACGGGGCACGCGCGCATACTGGCGCGCCAGCATCGCGCTGCTGTTTGCCGGTTACGCGACCTTCTCGTTGCTGTATTGCGTGCAGCCGTTGCTGCCATCATTTTCCGCAGCGTTCGACGTGACGCCGGCACAAAGCAGTTTGTCGCTCTCGCTCACCACCGCCGCGCTCGCGCTCGCCGTGTTCGTCGCCGGCTTCGTCTCCGAAGGCTGGAGCCGTCACAAACAGATGACGCTGTCGCTCACGGTATCGGCCCTGCTGACCATTGGCGTGTCGATCGCACCGCATTGGCATCAGTTGCTCGTGCTGCGCACGCTCGAAGGCCTCGCGCTGGGCGGCGTGCCCGCCGTCGCGATGGCCTATCTCGCCGAGGAAGTGCATCCGGACGGGCTCGGTCTCGCGATGGGTCTTTACGTCGGCGGCACCGCGATCGGTGGGATGGCGGGGCGAGTGATTACCGGCGTCGTCGCGGATCTGTTTTCGTGGCGCGTGGCGATCGGCACGATCGGCGTGCTGGGTCTGCTGTCGATGCTCGCGTTTCGCGCGCTGCTGCCGCCCTCGCGTCACTTCGTGCCGCGTCGCGGGCTTGGCTTCGCGCATCATCGCAGCGCGCTGCTCAGGCAATTCACGCGGCCGGGGTTGCCGTTGCTGTTCCTGCTCGGTTTCGTGCTGATGGGCAGCTTCGTCACGCTGTACAACTACATCGGTTATCGGCTGCTCGCGCCGCCTTATCAACTGAATCAGACGGAGATCGGCGCGATCTTCGTCGTGTATCTGACCGGCGTGGTCGCGTCGCCGTGGTCCGGCCGCATGGCCGACACGTTCGGCCGTGCTCGCGTGTTGACCGGCAGTCTGCTGCTGATGGTGCTCGGTCTCGCACTCACGATGCTGCATCCGCTAACGATGATCGCGACCGGCATAGCGTGCGTGACGTTCGGCTTTTTTGCCGGGCATTCGGTGGCGAGCGGCTGGGTCGGACGCCTCGCCAAGGACGCAAAGGGCCAGGCCGCCGCGCTGTATCTGCTCGCGTACTACATTGGTTCGAGCGTGATCGGTTCGTACGGCGGCCATGTCTGGGCATCTCACGGATGGAATGGCGTCGCGGGACTCGTGGGCACGCTGCTCGCCATCGGACTGGTTGCGGCGATGCGTTTGCGCGGACGCGAACAGGCCCACGCGTAGCCTGCAAGCTCTCTCGGCAAGCTCGGCAAGCCGCGACCCAGTGCGCATGGAAAAACGCCAAGAAGTAAGGCCAGTGTAAGCAAACACTTCACTTTTTTCGATCTGCTTGCTGCGCTGCGCCAATCACGACGGCCCTTGCCGCGCTGGGTTCAGCGGCTTGCGAAAAATCGCCGCCATGCCGCGAAGGGCTGCTATGTCTATCTCGCCGTCTCCTATACTCAAATCGAGCGCGAACGGTGCCTGGCTCCCCATTCCGAGCCGGCCCCGCGCGAGTAATACATAAGGAGACGAATATGACGACCTACTTCACGATCGGCGATTTCATTCTGGTCATCCCGATGGCTCTGGCCGGTGCCCTGTTTGTCGGCGCGCTTCCGTGCAAGACGGAACTACGGCACAACGCGCTGCGCGTGCTAGGCGCGCTGCTCGGCGTGGTGGTCGCGGTCGTGCTGGTCGAAGGTCTGCCCGCGCTGGTGTAGCGAAAGAAAAAGCCGCCTCATGGGCGGCTTTTTCGCTTCCTGCGTTTTTATTTCTACGCGGTGTGGGTCACGCGGATCAGATCGCCTGATCCGTCGACGGCTTTTCCCACAGGTTGATTCCGCCTTCGGTGGCGTAGCGATCGATCTCCGCGAGTTCCTCTTTCGAGAACGCGAGGTTCTTCAACGCGCCGACGTTCTCACGCACCTGCTCCGCACGGCTCGCGCCGATCAGCACCGACGTCACGCGCGGATCGCGCAATGCCCACGCGAGCGCCATTTGCGCAAGACTCTGTCCGCGACGCTGCGCGATGTCGTTGAGCTTGCGCACGTGCTCGATGTTCTGCGCGCTCAAATGCTCCTGCTTCAATGATCCGCCGCCCGGCTTGTTGACACGCGCGTCGGCCGGCACGCCGTTCAGGTATTTGCCGGTGAGCAGCCCCTGAGCGAGCGGCGTGAATGCGATCGAGCCCGCGCCAACCTTCTCCAGCGTATCCAGCAGTTCGTGTTCGATCCAGCGGTTGAGCATGTTGTACGCGGGCTGATGGATCAACAGCGGCACCTTGTACTCGGCGAGCAGCTTCGTCATTTCGAGCGTCTTGGCGGCCGAGTACGACGAAATGCCGATATACAACGCCTTGCCTTGCTGCACGGCGCTCGCCAATGCGCCGGCGGTTTCTTCGAGCGGCGTGTCGGCATCGAAGCGATGCGAATAGAAGATGTCGACGTAGTCGAGGCCCATGCGTTGCAGGCTCTGATCGAGACTGGCGAGCACGTACTTGCGCGAGCCGCCGCCCTGTCCGTACGGGCCCGGCCACATGTCCCAACCGGCCTTCGACGAAATCAGCAGTTCGTCGCGATACGGTTTGAAATCGTCCTTGAACAGGCGGCCGAAATTCGTCTCCGCGCTGCCGTACGGCGGGCCATAGTTGTTTGCGAGATCGAAGTGCGTGATGCCGAGGTCGAACGACGTACGCAGGATGTCGCGCTGCGTGGAGATCGGCGTGGTGTCGCCGAAGTTGTGCCACAAGCCGAGCGACAGCGCCGGCAGTTTGAGACCCGACTTGCCGCAGACGCGGTACTGCATGTCCGAATAGCGTTCTGAAGCTGCTTCGTAAGCCATTGCTAGTGTCCTTGTTGGTGAAGTCGCCCGGCCGATGCGGGCGTGAGACGATCACACGTTGCGGGAGGCATGCCGCTTTAGAGGTTTGTGTCGAAGTGCGGCCAGACCGCTATGTTAGCCAATCGACGCGATGCGTGCAGACGCCCAGTATGCGGGATGGACGATTGCTTGCGCCTCCCCTACACTTTGGCCGGTCAACGCAGATGGGAGGAGTAGATGACGAAGGCGATTTCAATCGCGCTGATTGTCGGCGGTATCGTGTTGCTGTATTTCGGCGGACAGGCGTTCAACTCTGTTAGCAGCGACGTCGCTCGCGTGTTCACCGGGTCGCCGAGCAACAAGGCGATCATGCTGATCGTGGCAGGCGTAGTGGCGACGCTCTCCGGATTGACGGGCGTGGCGATGTCCGGCCGCAAGCGGTGATTGTTCGCGGGTTCGTGAACTTGCGCGGCGCTGGTTTTGCCTCGCGGTTCTGCGCGGGGCTTTGTGCCCCATTGCATGAACGCGAAGCAGCGCCGCCGCAGATGAAAATCTAAAAGGCCACCTCAGGCTTCGCGGCCGACCGCGTGCCCGGCAGCGGCACATTGCTCGCGCCGTGATAGGTGTACACCAGAGAAAACTTCACCTGATCGCTGAGATTCTTGCCGGCCGAATGCAGCGTATTGCAGTGGAAGAACACCACGTCCCCGACATTCAATTCGGGCGACACTGCGCTGCGAATCCACACCTGGTTCTCTTCCAGATCGGAGCGGAAAAACTTGGCCTGGTCGAAACGCTCGGAGGTGAACGCGGCGCTGTGCGACTTCGGCACGAACCACAGCGCGCCGTTATCGACGGTTTCCGGGCCGACCGCGAGCCACACCGACACCAGGTCGTCACGCTCGAACGACCAGTAGCGCACGTCGCGATGCCAGCCGGTCAAGCTGCCGTACGCGGGATGCTTGGTCATCATGCAGTTGTGATGCGCGCGCGACAGGAGCGGTTCTTCACCAAAGTACAACTCCATCCAGCCGCGAATTTCCGGCGCGGTGGCCCATTGCGCGAATGCCGGATGACGCCCATACGCATCCAGTAGCCGCCGCACCGTATGGCCGCCCGGCGAGGTTCTCGACGACGGCGCCCCGGGATACTGCAGATCCGCTTCGAACTCGATCGGTGCGGCCGCTTCCTGCAACTGCTGCTGCGCGATCTGCTTCATTTCCGCGCAACGCTCGGGCGACACCAACCCCGGCACCACGACAAAGCCCTGTTCTTGCAACGTGTGAATCTGTTCTTTCTTCGAATGAAGTGACATGGTGATCCGTTACTGTCGACTAGCTGATGCTCGATTGTAAAGCGGGCGCGATCGCGTTGCGCTGATTCCGCCGCTCCGATGCCGCAGCCTTACGCACAACTTTCACGCGCGATGCGCCATCGCGCCGCACTTCGAATGTGCAAGGACGCACGATAATCGATCGCAAAGGGCCCGGCCGAGCTGGCGCGCGACGCGGTTTGAGTCGGTAAAAACCCCTATTTGCAGGGTAAAAACCGACTTTCTGATGTCATCAATCACGTGTAGCCTGCTCGCATGTTGATCGCCGCTTCCGTATTTTCGCCTCGCGCACAGGCCGCCACGGCCCATGCCGCCGACCACCGCGCTTTTTCCTGTCGAATTCCAGGCTTTCGCGTCGTCTGTTGCGACACCGTCATTGGCACATTTGGTGCTGCTATTGGCGCATATTCCGTCGCGCGACACATTGCCTACCTGTGAAGCCATGCACACTCTTCTGAATACCCCCCTCACCCGCGCCGCGCTGAAAGCGGCGCGTCCCGCCCGCCGCCACATCGTCCGTGCGCTGCGTCATCACGCAACCCGCACGCGCGCCCTGGGCGAACAATGGCGCGATGCCAAAGCAGTCGACGGCATTCGTACCTGGTTCCAGACGTTCTTCTCCGCAATGCGTCTGCAAGGCGGCTCGCGCCGCCTTTCGCTGCGCACGCTGTTGCGCAAGCCGACGCCGCTGCGGCTGACCGTCGCAAAACGCGTAGCGGTCGTCGCGCCGCAGAATACGAGCCGCCGCCCGCGTCGCATGTCGACGAGCAGCAGCAGCGGCTGGTTTGCGTTCCCGTTTGCCAGCCGTTGAGGCGGTAGGGCGTTGAGCCGTTGAGGCGTTGAGGCGTTGAGGCGATTGTTCAACGCGTTGTCGCGCTAACAATGCGGGTACGCGCAGAGTTTTCAGTTAGGTCCGTCTCGCGATTTTTCATCGCGACCCGCATGCCTCATATTTGCTGCGCGTCAACGCGGCAAACGCAAAGGCAATAAAAAACCCCGCCCGGCTCACGCCGGCGGGGTTTTTTACTGAAGCGAAAACGGCTAGCGTTAATCCGCCAGCGCGGCAACCGGTTCCGTGCCCGCAGCTTCGGCGAGTGCCAGTGCCTTGTCCGTGGCTTCCCACGTGAATTCCGGCTCTTCGCGGCCGAAGTGACCATACGCCGCGCTCTTCTCGTAGACCGGGCGCAGCAGATCGAGCATCTGGATGATGCCCTTCGGACGCAAGTCGAAATGCTCCTGCACCAGACGCGTGATCGTCGCATCCGACACGCGGCCCGTGCCGAACGTGTTGACCATCACCGAGGTCGGCTGAGCAACGCCGATTGCGTATGACACCTGAATCAGGCAACGCGACGCGAGACCAGCGGCCACGATATTCTTCGCGACATAACGGCCGGCGTAAGCTGCCGAGCGGTCGACCTTCGACGGGTCCTTGCCCGAGAATGCGCCGCCGCCGTGCGGCGCCGCGCCGCCGTACGTGTCGACGATGATCTTGCGGCCGGTCAAACCGCAATCGCCTTGCGGACCGCCGATCACGAATCGGCCCGTCGGGTTCACGAGGAACTTGATGTCACCCTTGATGAGCTCGGCCGGCAGAGTCGGCTTGATGACTTCCTCGATCACGGCTTCGCGCAGCGTCTCCAGATCGATGTCGGGCGAATGCTGCGTGGACAGCACCACGGTGTCGATCGAATACGGCTTGCCGTCGACGTAACGCACGGTGACCTGCGACTTCGCATCCGGACGCAGCCAGGGCAGACGGCCGTCGCGGCGCAGATTCGCCTGACGCTCCACCAGACGGTGCGACAGGTGGATCGGCAGCGGCATCAGTTCCGGTGTTTCTTCACACGCGTAGCCGAACATCAGGCCCTGGTCGCCGGCGCCTTGATCGAGGTTGTTGTCGTGCGCGCGGTCCACGCCCTGCGCGATGTCCGGCGATTGCTTGTCGTACGCGACGAGCACCGCGCAGCCGCGGTAGTCGATGCCGTAGTCGGTGTTGTCGTAGCCGATGCGCTTGATGGTATTGCGCGCGACCTGGATGTAGTCGACGTTCGCGGTGGTGGTGATTTCACCGGCCAGCACGACCAGACCCGTGTTGCAGAGCGTTTCGGCAGCGACGCGCGAGTATTTGTCCTGCGCCAGGATTGCGTCGAGAATGGCGTCCGAAATCTGGTCCGCGACTTTGTCGGGATGGCCTTCGGAGACGGATTCGGAAGTAAAGAGATAGTCGTTTGCCACGTTGCAGACTCCTGTTTGGTGGTTACGGTTGAGTTTCACGTAGCCAGCTTCGGGGAGCCTTGAAGCGGCGACGCTTTAGCGGATTACCTTACCGGTGGGCGCAGATCGCATGGATCGCACCCGCTGGCTTCGCCCCGCAAGTTGTCTATTAACTCGGCGAAGCCCTTATTATAGCGACTTCCTTCGATTGTCACAGAGTGTCTACGAGTGCGGTATTACGTCAATTTTTCCGCTTTCCTGAAATCCGTCACGCGCCACGCCCCGTTTCAGGAGGCGGCGTGCTGAGCCGCTATGGCGCGCAGCTCGCGATCGGGCTGCTGAAACTTTTTGCGTTGTTGCCCTACGGGTTCGTCGCCCGTCTCGGCGATGGGCTCGGCTGGCTGCTCTATCAAGTTCCAAGCCGGCGCAAGCGCATCGTCCACACCAACCTGAAGCTGTGCTTCCCCGAGTGGAGCGACGAGCGCCGCGAAGACGTCGCGCAGAAGCACTTCCGTCACGCGATCCGCAGCTACCTCGAACGCAGCGTGCAGTGGTTCGGCTCGGCGAAGAAGCTCGAAAAGCTGATCCAGCTCGACAGCGCGATTGATCTGACGGACCCGAATCTGCCGCCCACGCTGTTTCTGGGCTTTCACTTCGTGGGCATCGAGGCCGGTTCGATCTTCCTGAACTATTCGCTCAAGCGTCAATGCGGCTCACTGTATCAGCCGATGTCGAACCTCGAACTGGAAGAAGTCGCCAAAGCAGCGCGCGCGCGTTTCGGCGCCGACATGGCGAGCCGCGCCGACAGCGCGCGCGTCGTGTTGCGCTGGCTGCGCGAACGCAAGCCGGTGATGCTTGGCGCGGACATGGATTACGGCGCGCGCAATTCCACCTTCGTGCCGTTCTTCGGCGTGCCGACCTGCACGCTGACCGCGGTGGGACGTCTCGCGAAGGTCGGACGCGCGCAGGTCGTGCCGTTCATCGGCGAAGTGCTGCCGAACTACAAGGGTTATCGCCTCAGGGTGTTCAAACCGTGGGACAACTATCCCACCGGCGACGACGACGCGGACGCGCGGCGCATGAACGAGTTTCTCGAAGAGCAGATCCCGCTGATCCCCGAGCAGTACTACTGGGTGCACAAGCGCTTCAAAACCCGGCCGCCGGGTGAACCGAGCGTGTACTGAGCTGCGCGGCCAACGCAGTCAGAGCAGTCGGCGAAAGAAGCGCCCCGGCGCGGAAATAGCGCGAGGTTCGGCGCACCCGCGGGCGCGTCACTTACAATAGCGTGATGAAACTGAAATTCACCAAAATGCACGGCGCGGGCAACGACTTCGTCGTGCTCGACGGCTACACCCAACTGGTCAACCTGACGCCGGCACAAGTGCGCGCGCTCGCGGACCGGCATTTCGGCGTCGGCGCCGATCAATTGCTGCTGGTCGAAAAACCCACCGTGGAAGGCGTCGATTTCCGCTATCGCATCTTCAACTGCGACGGTGGGGAGGTCGAGCATTGCGGCAACGGCGCGCGTTGCTTCGTCAAGTTCGTGCGCGACAGCCGCCTGACTGATCGGCGCAGCGTGCGCGTGCAAGTGCAGAAAGGCATCATCACGCTGACCATGCAGGACAACGGCGAAGTGGTGGTCGACATGGGCGCTCCGGTATTCGACCCGGAACGCGTGCCGTTCGCCACCAAGGGCCTCGAAGGCCGCAGCGAAGGCACGGACACGCTCTGGCCGCTCGACGTGAACGGGACGACGCGCTGGATTTCGGTGGTGTCGATGGGCAATCCGCACGCGGTGCAAGTGGTCGACGACGTCGAGGCCTTCCCGGTGCTGGCCGAAGGTCCGGTGATCGAGCGCCATGCGCGGTTCCCGCAGCGCGTGAACGCGGGCTTCATGCAGATCGTCGGCCGCAGCGAGATCAAGCTGCGCGTCTTCGAGCGCGGCGCGGGCGAAACGCTGGCGTGCGGCACGGGCGCCTGCGCGGCGGTCGCGGCCGGCATCCGGCGCGGGCTGCTGGACGCGCCGGTGCTGGTGCATACGCACGGCGGCAAGCTGACCATCTCGTGGGACAACACGCGTGAAGGCGAGCCGCTGCTGATGGCCGGCCCCGCGGCGACCGTATTCGAAGGCGAGATCGAACTGGCCGACGCCTTGTCCGCTTGAACTGATTGACCGATGCGCCGCCCCGAGGGCGTCGTCCTGTAGTCCTTTAGCCGAAACCATGAACGATCGCGAAGTCGCCGAATACCTGCTCGCCAACCCCGAATTCTTCGCCGAACACGCGGAAATGCTCGCGACCATCCGGCTCGCGAATCCGCACGGCAAAGCCGCGGTGTCGCTGCAGGAGCGGCAGATGGAAATGCTGCGCGACAAGAACAAGCATCTCGAACGGCGCCTCGCCGAACTGCTGCGCTACGGTCACGAGAACGACAGCATCGCGTCGAAATTCAACCGCTGGACCATCCGCGTGATGGCCGAGCGCGATCCGTATGCGCTGCCGCGCACGATCGCCCACGGTTTGCGCGATATCTTCGACGTGCCGCAAGCCGCGCTGCGCGTGTGGGATGTGGCCGAGCCCTACGCCCAGGCCGATTTCGCGCGTCATGTCGGCGAGGAAGTGCGCATTTTCGCCGGCAGCCTCACGACGCCGTACTGCGGCGCGAATACGGGCTTCGAGGCGGCGCAGTGGCTGGTGCCGGCGGTCAGCGCCGTGGCCGACGACAACGCAGCCGGCAACGCGACATCCGAGTCGGCGCACGTCACGGAATCGATTGCGCTGCTCGCACTGCGCGACCCCGAAGGCAACGAGGAAGCGCCCACCTTCGGCCTGCTGGTGATGGGCTCGGCCGACGCGCGCCGCTTTCACGACGGCATGGCCACCGACTTCCTGACGCAGATCGGCGCGCTGGCAAGCGCCGCGCTGAGCCGTCTGCTGCCGCGCTGAGCACGCGCTCACCGACGCTCGCCCGCGCCAGCCGCTCCAAAGCCCACCGTGACCGCCGCCGACCCGATCGCCGCCTACCTGTCGAATCTCGAACATGAGCGGCGGCTGTCGGCGCATACGTTGCGCGGCTACACCCACGAACTCGAAGAACTCAGGCTGCTGGCCAAAGGCCGACCGCTGGAAAGCCTGACCGCCGTCGACATTCGCGGCGCCGTCGCGCGTGCGCATTCGGGCGGGTTGACGGCGCGCTCGATCAGCCACCGGTTGTCGGCGTGGCGCGCGTTTTACCGCTGGCTCGCCGGGCGCGTCGAACTGCCGGCCAACCCGGTCGCCACCGTGCGTGCGCCGAAGCAGGCAAGGACGCTGCCCAAAGCCCTTTCCGTCGACGACGCCGCGCGCCTGATGGACAGCCCGGCCGCCGCATCGCCCGAAGGTTTGCGCGATCACGCGATGCTCGAACTGTTTTACTCGTCCGGGCTGCGTCTCGCGGAACTGGTCGGCCTCGACGCCCGTTTCACCGACGGCGACGGCTACCGTTCCGCCGGCTGGCTCAAGCTGGAATCCGCCGAGGTCGAAGTGCTCGGCAAGGGCAACCGGCGCCGTGTGGTGCCGGTCGGCAGCAAGGCGGTCGACGCGCTGAACGCGTGGCTCGCGGTGCGCGGGCAGATGGTGAAGCACGACCCGCATCCGCTGTTTCTGTCGGCGCGCGGCAATCGGCTGTCGCCCAACGTCGTGCGTGAGCGTGTGAAGCGCGCGGCGCTGGTCGCCGGCATTCCCGCCAACGTGCATCCGCACGTGCTGCGGCACTCGTTCGCCACGCACGTGCTGCAGTCGAGCGGTGATCTGCGCGCCGTGCAGGAGTTGCTAGGCCACGCCAGCATCACCGCCACGCAGGTCTATACCGCGCTCGATTTCCAGCATCTCGCCCGCGTCTACGACGAGGCGCATCCACGCGCCAAAAAACGCGACTGACGCCGCTTCGTGCGGCTCCCGGTCCCCGCTTTCGCTTCACCCGCCGTGTGCTTGTTGCCACGCGGCCCAATGCTCTGCAGACACCCTGATGAATACCGTTACGCTCAAACCGTCGAAAGAAAAATCGCTGCTGCGCCGCCATCCGTGGGTCTATGCCAACGCGATCGACCGCGTCGATGGCAATCCCACGCCCGGCGCAACCGTGCTGGTGCGCGCGCACGACGGCCGCTTTCTCGCGCGCGCCGCCTACAGCCCGCATTCGCAGATTCGCGCGCGCGTGTGGAGCTTCGACGAAACCGAGCCGATCGACCACGCGTTCTTCAAGCGCCGCGTACAGCGCGCACTCGCGCATCGCCAAACGATGGTGCACGACACCGGCGCGGTACGGCTGATCTTTGGCGAAGCGGACGGCCTGCCCGGCCTGATCGTCGATCATTACGTCGCCGACGACGCAGGCCAGCGCAGTCAGATCGTCTGCCAGTTCATGGCGGCTGGTGTCGAGGCGTGGAAGGAAGCGATCGTAGCGGCGCTGGTCGGCGCGATCGGCTGCCCGAATGTCTACGAACGCTCGGACGTGTCGATTCGCCAGAAGGAAGGGCTGGAGCAGATCACCGGGGTGCTGGCGGGCGAACCGCCGTCCGAAGCGCTGATCGCCAGCGAAAACGGCGTGCGTTATCACGTCGACGTGCGCAACGGCCACAAGACCGGCTTTTACGTCGACCAGCGCGACAACCGCCTGCTGGTGCAGCAACTCGCGCAGGGTCGCGACGTCCTGAACTGTTTTTGCTACACCGGCGGCTTCTCGCTGGCGGCGTTGAAGGGCGGCGCCAAACGCGTGGTGTCGATCGATTCGTCGGGCGAAGCGCTGGCGCTCGCCCAACAGAACGTGGCAGCCAACGGCTTCGACGCCGCGCGCGCCACGTGGCTCGACGCCGACGCGTTCAAGACGCTGCGCCGCCTGTACGACGAGGGCGAGCGCTTCGACCTGATCGTGCTCGATCCGCCGAAATTCGCGCCGTCGCGCGAGCACGTGGACCGCGCATCGCGCGCTTACAAGGACATCAACCTGACCGGCCTGAAGCTGCTGCGCCCCGGCGGTTTGCTGTTCACCTACTCGTGCTCGGGCGCGATCGACTCCGAGCTGTTCCAGAAGATCGTGTCCAGCGCGGCCGCCGACGCGCGCGTCGACGCGCGTATTCTCAAGCGCCTCGGCGCGGGCGTGGATCATCCGTTGCTCACGGCCTTTCCTGAAGGCGAATACCTGAAGGGCCTGCTGTTGCAAATCGCCTGATCGCCCATAGTTTCAGGGTTATTTCGCGCCAGGGCGGCGCTCGCGGCAGCGGCTCGAACCCCGCCCGTCAGCGCGGGCTTGACAGATATGTTTCAATAACCGGCTAGACAGGGCTGCGCGCCATCCGGCTGCCGCGCCCGGCCTATGCTTCCGATCACGCACCGTTTCACGACCTACAGGCGACCAACATGATTCCAGTCACCATCCTGACCGGCTTTCTCGGCAGCGGCAAAACGACCCTGCTCAAGCGCATCCTGAACGAAAAACACGGCATGAAGATCGCCGTCATCGAAAACGAGTTCGGCGAAGAGAACATCGACAACGAAATTCTCGTGCAGGACACGGGCGAGCAGATCATTCAGATGAGCAACGGCTGCATCTGCTGCACGATTCGCGGCGACCTGTCGCGCGTGCTGGGCGATCTGGCCGCGAAGAAGCAGGCGGGCGAAGTGGACTTCGACCGTGTCGTGATCGAAACCACCGGTCTCGCGAATCCGGGCCCGGTCGCGCAGACGTTCTTCATGGACGACCAGATCGCCAGCGAATTTTTGCTCGATGCGATCATCACGCTGGTCGACGCGAAGCACGCGAACCAGCAGCTGGATGAGCACGAAGTGGTGCAGCGCCAGGTCGGTTTCGCCGACCGCCTCTTCATCACCAAGGCCGATCTGGTCGACGAGGAGCACGTGGCCGATCTGCGCCACCGTCTGCTGCACATGAATCCGAAGGCGGCGATCAAGGTCGTCAATTTCGGCGAGGCGGACATCAAGGAAATCTTCGATCTGCGCGGCTTCAACCTGAATTCGAAGCTGGAAATCGACCCGGACTTCCTCGCCGAAGACGAACACGCGCACAGCCACGCTCACGCGCACGACGAGCACGGCCACACCCACACCGACCACGATCACGACAACTGCGATCACGACCACGGCCAGTGTGACCACGAAGGCCACGATCACGCGCATCACCACCATGCGCATCACGACGACAAGATCAAGTCGTTCGTATACCGCAACGATCGTCCGTTCGATCCGAACAAGCTGGAAGATTTCCTCGGCGGCATTCTGCAGATCTACGGCGAGCGCCTGCTGCGCTACAAGGGTGTGCTGTACATGAAGGGTGTCGATCGCAAGGTCGTGTTTCAGGGCGTGCATCAGATGATGGGCAGCGATCTGGCCGCGAAATGGCAACCGGTCGAGAAGAAGACCAACAAGATGGTGTTCATCGGCATCGAACTGCCGCAGGACCTGATCACCGACGGTTTGGACGCCTGCCTCGCCTGAGCGTTCTTCCAGTTAGCGGCGCATGGGGTGGCTTGCGCGGTGTCAGGCGCACTGCGCCCTGCCGCTCCGGGCACGCGCATCGCATGCACACTCGCGCCGTTAATCATCTGCTGAATACGCGCGAGCCGGCTGAAAGGCGACCGAAAAGTCGCGTGTGTGAAAAGCGCGTGAAAACCCTGCTGTATTAAAGCGCGCCTGACCATCGCTTTTTGGTCGGGCGCGCGTTATATTTTCGGGATATCGGTGCGCTGTAAGGAGATTTTCGCTAGTTGCGGTGCAAGATTGTGATTCAGTTACAATACGTGCCCACTGGAGAATGACAACGAATTGCCCGGTCAGCGCGTATCCGCGCCGGGCCAGACGCGGCGCCGGAAAATCTTGTCCGGGAAGCACGCCGACAATGCCTGCGACAGCCTGAGAAGGCCAGCTGCCGGCGAGCAATACCTCAGGAGCATTTGAGAATCGGTTTCCAGAGGAGTTCGGCCCCGCATTGGCGTTGCGACGCCCGGCGTGTGGGCGCCAGGCGCTTCGGCGTCACGACAGTCCACCGTCCGTGCCCGCCTTGGCGCTTTGCGTCTTCGAGGCGCCTTTGCGGGCAATACGAAAGTGCGGGCACTATGTAAGAGTTTTGCCTCACATTGAAGAAGTAAGCCAGATGACGACGAAACGACTCTTGACCGAAGCCGAAATCCTGAAGATGAGCGACAAGGATTACATGAATGAGGATCAGCTCGCCTTCTTCAAGAACAAGCTCGAACAGCTGCAGGCGGACATTCTCCGCAATGCCGGCCAGACGACTGAGAACCTGCGCGAAACCGTAATCGTGCCGGATCCGGCCGACCGTGCAACGATCGAGGAAGAGCATGCGCTCGAACTGCGCACGCGCGACCGCGAGCGCAAGCTGCTGAAGAAGGTGCAGCAGTCGATCGCGCGAATCGATTCCGGCGACTACGGCTGGTGCGAGGAAACCGGTGAGCCGATCGGCATTCCGCGTCTGCTCGCGCGACCCACGGCAACCCTGTCGCTCGAAGCGCAGGAGCGCCGCGAACTGCGCCAGAAGCTGTTCGGCGACTGAACGCTTGCGGCGCGGCTTCGGGTCCGCGCCCTGATACGCTGCTTCGTCGAGAGGCGCACGGTGAACCGTGCGCCTTTTTTCGTTTGTGCGGCGCTGTTTGCGTGACGCTGTGATGACCAGCGCACGCGGCCGCTGCCCGGCATTGTCGATATCGCGCCAATCGCTGTGGGTTTCCGCACGCGCGTACGTCTGGCGCCTCCCCACTTTGCGCGGTCCGCCGCCGCACCATTCCTGCCGCCGTACCAATCCCCCTGTTTTTTGTCTTATGCCGTTTGGCAGCTCTTGATATGACCGTGCACGCCCTAAAATAAATCGGACATGCGCTGCACGAGCGCGCGCCGGCTCTCCTGAATCCGAGCGTCGCGCGCCGTCCGTTTTCAGGTTTATCCGGTAGCGCGTCGCGCTGCCGCGCCCTACCCGTTTTGCAAAGAGGAACGCATATGGAGCAATTTCACGGCACGACGATCGTCTCCGTGCGCCGCGGCGACAAGGTCGCGCTCGGCGGCGACGGCCAGGTGACACTGGGCAACATCGTCATGAAAGGCGGTGCGAAGAAAGTCCGGCGCATCTATAACGGCAAGGTGCTGGTCGGCTTCGCCGGCGGCACGGCCGACGCCTTCTCGCTGCTCGACCGCTTCGAAGCGAAGCTGGAAAAACACCAGGGCAATCTCACACGCGCCGCCGTCGAACTCGCGAAAGACTGGCGCACCGACCGCATGTTGCGTCGCCTGGAAGCCATGCTGATCGCCGCGGACGCGACCACCACCCTCGTCATCACCGGCAACGGCGACGTCCTCGACCCTGAAGGCGGCATCTGCGCGATCGGTTCGGGCGGCGCCTATGCGCAAGCGGCCGCCAAGGCGCTCGCCGACAACACCGAGCTGTCGCCCCGCGAAATCGTGGAGAAGTCGCTGGAGATTGCCGGCGACATGTGCATCTACACGAACCACAACCGCGTTATCGAGACGATCGAGTAAGGACCTACGATGAGCACAATGACCCCCGCCGAGATCGTCTCCGAACTCGACAAACACATCATCGGCCAAGGCCGCGCGAAGAAAGCCGTGGCCGTCGCGCTGCGCAACCGCTGGCGCCGTCAGCAGGTCGACGAACCGCTACGCCAGGAAATCACGCCGAAGAACATTCTGATGATCGGACCGACCGGCGTCGGCAAAACCGAAATCGCGCGGCGTCTGGCGAAGCTCGCCGACGCGCCGTTCATCAAGATCGAAGCCACCAAGTTCACGGAAGTCGGCTATGTGGGCCGCGACGTCGACAGCATCGTGCGCGACCTGATGGAAACCTCGGTCAAGCAGACCCGCGAAACGGAAATGCGCAAAGTGCGGACCAAGGCCTGCGATCAGGCCGAGGACCGCATCCTCGACATCCTGCTGCCGGGCGCGCGCCCGATCGGGTTCGGCGCGAGTTCGAGCGCCGTCGACACCGCCGACGAAGGCAGCAGCACGCGCCAGACGTTCCGTAAGCGTCTGCGCGAAGGTCTGCTCGACGACAAGGAAATCGAGCTGGACGTCGAACAGCCGCAAGTGGGTATGGACATCATGGGGCCGCCGGGCATGGAAGACATGACCGAGCAGATCCGTTCGATGTTCGCGAACATCGGCGGCGGCAAGAAAACGCGCCGCAAGCTGAAGGTGAAGGAAGCGCTGAAGGTTCTCACCGACGAAGAAGCCGGCAAGATGCTCAACGACGAAGAGGTGAAAGCCAAGGCGGTGCAGAACGTCGAGCAGAACGGCATCGTGTTCCTCGACGAGATCGACAAGATCGCGTCGCGCAGTGAAACCGGCGGTGGCGAGGTGTCCCGTCAGGGCGTGCAGCGCGATCTGCTGCCGCTCGTTGAAGGCACCACGATCAACACCAAGTACGGCATGGTGAAGACCGATCACATTCTGTTCATCGCGAGCGGCGCGTTCCATCTGGCCAAGCCGAGCGATCTGATCCCCGAACTGCAGGGCCGCTTTCCGATTCGCGTCGAACTCGACTCGCTGTCGGTGAACGACTTCGAAGCGATTCTCGTGTCCACCGACGCGAGCCTCGTCAAGCAATACCAGGCACTGCTCGCCACCGAAGACGTGCATCTCGAGTTCGCCGACGACGGGATTCGCCGCCTCGCAGAGATCGCCTATTCGGTGAACGAGAAGACCGAGAACATCGGCGCACGGCGTCTGTACACGGTGATTGAAAAGCTGCTCGAGGAAGTGTCGTTCGCGGCCGGCAATCACTCGGGCAGAGCGGTGCAGATCGATGCGGCCTATGTCGATCGTGCGCTGAACGAAGTGGCCGGCGACGAGGATCTGTCGCGCTACGTGCTGTGATGTTCGTGCTGTTGGCGCGTCAGGCTATTTGCATTGCCTGACGCAGGTCAAACATGACGAGTAAAAAAACGGGCTGCCTTTGACGAGGCAGCCCGTTGTCGTTTTTTCACCGCGGGCGCATGCACCTACGCGCAAGCGCCACGTCGCGCTTACTGTTTGACCGGCCGCTTCGCCAACTTGCGCTGCAGTGTTCGACGATGCATGTTCAACGCACGCGCGGTGGCCGAAATATTGCCGCCATGTTCCGCGAGCACACGCTGAATATGCTCCCACTCCAGACGCGCAACCGACAACGGCGTGGGATGCTCGATCGCCTCTTCGGCTTGCAGCGCGCTCGCTTCGCTTTGCAGCGCCGACAAAATCGTTTCGACGTTGGCGGGCTTCGCGAGGTAATTGTCCGCGCCGTCTTTCACCGCTTGCACAGCGGTGGCGATGCTCGCATAGCCGGTCAGCACCAGCATCCGCGCATCGGGCTGCAAATCGCGCAACGGCGCGACGAGCGTGAGGCCGGAGTCGTTGCCCAGATGCAGATCCACCGTGATCTCACTGAACTTCTGCTGGTTCGCGAGCTTGATCGCCTCATCCGCGTTGTGCGCTTCGCTCACCGTGTAGCCACGCCGGGTCAGACCGCGAGCGAGGATGCCGGAGAAAACCTCGTCGTCGTCGATCACCAGAAAATTCTTTTCGCTCATGCCTGTTTCTCCGTGTTGGTTGGCGCGGCGCCCTGGAGGGCCGCGCCGGATAATTTGCGCCCGGCGAATGGCAGTCTCAGCACCGCACGCGTGCCGCGCGGCGCAATCGCGCTGACATCGGTCAACTCGACCGAACCCTTCAGACGCGCCGCCGCCGAAAAGGCCAGATAGAGGCCCACGCCGTGTCCGCCCTGCGTGCTGTCCACCGGCATCGCACCGAGCAGGCCGCGTAACGCAGCCGGAATGCCCGGGCCCGCATCGCAGACTTCAAACACGATCTGGTCGCCGCGCGACGCGAGCGAGCACGACAGCGTCACGTGATCGCGGCTCGCTCGCGCGGCGTTGTCGAGCAGAATCGTGAGAATCTGGCTGACGGCCACCGTATCGTCAAGACTGACTTCCGGGGGCGGCACGCCGATGCGCTCGAACTTCACATGCGGATGACGCAAGCGCCACTGCTCGGCAAACGACTCGAGCCATTCGCCAACCGGCTGCCGATTGGTCGTCGACGCGCGGCTGCGCAATCGCGCGAGCGCCGACGTGCACAACGTCATCTGCTGTTCGAGCAATTCGAGATCGGCGCTGTACGGCGCGAGCCCTTTGTCGCTGCGTGCCGCGTCCCGTAGTTCCTCGGACAACATCGCGATTGTAGACAGAGGCGTGCCGATTTCGTGTGCCACGGTGGCGGCCTGCACACCGAGCGCGACCGCGCGTTCGTCGTGAAGCAAGCGCTGCTGCGCTTCTCCGAGCGCTGCGTCACGTAGCCGCAGCGCCCGCGACATACGCGCGACGAACCATGCGATCAGCCCGACGCTCACCATGAAGTTCACCCACATGCCGGCACGATAGTAGTCGAAGAGATTCGCGGGGTTGTCGAGATTCAGCGGTACGGAATCGAAACTGAGCACCGCATAGCAGGCAACGGCGAACGCCGCGAGCCATGCCATCAGGTGCCAGGGCAACACCGCGGCGGCGATTGCCAGTGATGGCAGGTAGAGCGAAACGAATGGATTGGTGGTGCCGCCGGAGAGAAACAGCAACGCGGACAGCGCGCCGAGATCGACCCAGATCTGGCCGAACAATTCCATATTCGATTCGGGCCGCTGCTGCGAAACGCGCCACCACGTGAGGGCGTTGAAGATCACTTCGAGAGCGATCACGAGCAGCATCGCGGGCAACGGCAGATGCACGCCGATGAAGATCTGCACGATCGCGATCGTTATGAGCTGACCGATGATGGCAAGGCTGCGCAGCCAGAACAAATGGCCAAGATTGACGCGGCCGGTGTTGGTTATACGATGCATCACACTAGTTCACCTTTCGGACTGGTCCGATTTACGCCGCCGCGCTGCCGCCATAATATGGTGTATTTGCAACAGCGCCGCACAGGCCGGCTTTCTATTCTCGGCCCTTCCCTCGCGTCCCCCATGCTGCCCACTCCCACTCGCGAAGCCAACGCCTCATCAGCTTTCCTGAATTATTTGCGCGAAGCCGCTGCAGCCCGCGACAACGGCATGCCGGAAGCCGAGGCTAAATGGCTTGCCGCTGCGGCGCAACTGCATCCGCTCGACGACGCTTCGCTCAAATCGCTCATCACTGCGTTGCTCGAACGGCATCGTCACGACGACGCTATCGAATGCGCCGCCATTATTGCCCAACTCGATCCGAATCGCGCTCTGTCGCACTTTCGTGTCGGCTATACGCTGCAAATGGCCGATCGGCATCGCGAAGCCATCGCCCATTATCGCCGCGCGCTCGCAATTGAACCGGCGCTGCCGCTGTTGCGCAACAATCTCGCCGTTGCGCTGATGCTCACCGGCGGGGACATCGGCGAGCAGCTTGCGCTTCTGCAAAGCGCGGTGCGCGACGACCCCGAAAATGGGGAGGGCTGGACCAATCTCGCCAATGTGTACCGCAAGAGTCTGGATCTGCCGAACGCGCTCGAGGCGGGCGCACGCGCCGTGCAGTTCACGCCGCTCAGTCCGCTGGCGCATAACAACTATGCGCTGGCGCTACGCGAAGCGCAACGCTGGACGGAAGCGGAGCAAGCCGCTACGACGGCCTATACGCTGGCTCCGCACGACGCCACCATGCGCTCCAATCTCGCGATGCTGCAACTCATGCGCGGCGATTGCACGCACGGCTGGTTGTCGCACGAAGCGCGCTGGGACGGCTCGCGGGAACTCGGAGGCAAACGCCCGTCGATGCCCGCGCCGACCTGGCGGGGCGAACCGCTCGCCGGCAAGACACTATTCGTGTGGGGCGAGCAAGGCATGGGCGACGTGTTGCAGTTCTGCCGCTATATTCCGATGCTGGCCGAGCGCGTTCATCGCGAGGGCGGCCGTCTGCACTGGAATTCGTTCCCGCAGATGGGCGCGCTGCTCGCACGCAGCCTCGGCTCCCACGTGGACCAGTACTCGGCGGGCGGCAGCGTCGAATCGATGCCGCCGTTCGACTACGAGATCCCCCTACTCAGCCTGCCGCTGATCTTCGACACGCGCGAGGAGACGATCCCAACCTCGACGCCCTATCTGCTTGCGGATGCGGCAGCGCGCGAGTCGTGGCGCAAGCGGCTCGCCGGAGAATCGCGGCTCAAAGTCGGGCTCACATGGAGCGGCAGCCTCGGTCATCAGCGCAATCCGTTCCGGCGCGTCAGTTGGGAACGCTATGCCGAGCATTTCGGCGGCATGCAGGACGTGGCGTTTTATTCGCTGCAGCCGGGCGCGACCGCCGACGTTGCCGCCGCTCGCGCGGCCGGTCTGCCGTTGACCGACTACACCGCCGAATTCGCGAGCTTCGACCATACTGCCGCGTTTGTCAGCGAACTCGATCTGGTCATCACGGTGTGCACGTCAGCGGCGCATTTGAGCGGCGCGCTCGGCCAGCGCACCTGGGTGCTGCTCGACGTCAATCCGCACTGGGTCTGGCTGCTCGACCGCAGCGACAGCCCGTGGTACCCGAGCGCGACGCTGTACCGCCAGCCCAGGTTCGGCGAATGGCAGCCGGCGCTGCAAGCCATGGCCCATGACCTGCGCATACTGGCGGCCCAACATCGCGCTGCTTAACTGAACGGCACGTGGACAACGCGGCGCCGCCACGTGCCCGCGACATGCCAAAGCCCGCGCGCGTCAGGACAAGTCAGCGCCGTGCCCCGCCTGAGCGGCTTGGGCAATCTCAGCGGCCAGACATTCCGGGCACAGACAGCGGCTGCGTGGATCGAGCCTGTCCGCCGGCAACGGCGGCATTTCGCGGCACCAGCACTCGGACGGCTGCGCATGCATGGCACAGTCGAACGCGTTACCGCAGCGCGGGCAGCGCGCGCTGCTTTTGGAACGGGAAGCGGAAGGTTTCATGACGGGCCGGGGTATCGCGGAGGCATCGGTCAGGAAATGATGCCACGACTGGCAAGCCCGCGTGAGTTGTCCATTCGGCTAATTCACAAGCGTCATGCAAGCACGTTAAGCTTGATCGCCGATTGAGGGCTGCGTGTCGCCATTGCGCAACGCGCAATGCCCATGCCGCCCAGCGCTCGCGCCATTATCGAAAACCCTGTTGCAGCGCGCCAGTCCTGTACAATTCGCCCTGTTTTAACTGTTCCGTGCCTGAGCCTGCCGCCATGTCCGAGCTTCCCGACCTTTCGCAGATCGCGCCCACCCTGAAGGCTGAAATCCTGGCCGAGGCGCTGCCCTACATTCGCCAGTATCACGGTAAGACCGTGGTCATCAAATACGGCGGCAATGCCATGACCGAGGAGCGGCTGAAGCAAGGCTTCGCACGCGACGTGATCCTGCTGAAGCTGGTCGGCATCAATCCGGTCATCGTGCACGGCGGTGGCCCGCAAATCGACCAGGCGCTCAAGAAGATCGGCAAACAGGGCACGTTCATCCAGGGCATGCGCGTCACCGACGAAGAGACGATGGAAGTCGTCGAATGGGTGCTCGGCGGCGAAGTGCAGCAGGACATCGTCACGCTCATCAATCACTTCGGCGGCCACGCGGTCGGCCTGACCGGCAAGGACGGCGGCCTGATCCACGCGCGCAAGATGCTAATGCCGGACCGCGACAATCCGGGCCAGTACGTCGACATCGGCCAGGTGGGCGAGGTCGAGGCGATCAACCCGGCCGTCGTGAAAGCGCTGCAGGACGACGCATTCATTCCGGTCATCTCGCCGATCGGTTTCGGCGAAGACGGCCTGTCGTACAACATCAACGCGGACCTCGTGGCGGGCAAGCTGGCAGTCGTGCTGAACGCCGAAAAGCTCGTGATGATGACCAACATCCCCGGCGTGATGGACAAGGAAGGCAATCTGCTGACCGACCTGTCGGCTCGCGAAATCGACGGCCTGTTCGCCGACGGCACGATCTCCGGCGGCATGTTGCCGAAAATCTCGTCGGCGCTGGACGCGGCCAAGAGCGGCGTGCGTTCGGTGCACATCATCGACGGCCGTATCGAACACTCGGTGCTGCTGGAGATTCTCACCGAACAGCCGTTCGGCACGATGATCCGTTCGCATTGATTCCTGCCTCAAACCCGGCACACGCGGCGCGTCGCAACGGCGCGCCATGTGTGTCGTGTGTCATCGCTGCCACGCCTTACAGCGCGAGCGGCGCTTACTGCTGCATTTACGGCAACACGTACGGCAGGCCGCCACGCGCTGCTCTGTGGCGCCGGCAAGCTCTCCCCTCGTCTTCAACCGCCCGCACCGTGAACCGTCCGCGTTCGCCGCGCGCAGCGATTGTCCACGCCTGAACGGCGTCCTCCATCATGCGCACCCCCACTTCTCGACGCCGTCGTCCGCATATCGCAGGTGGCAAGCCGGTCTGGCTGTTCGATCTCGACAACACGCTGCACCACGCTTCACACGCAATCTTCCCGGCAATCAACCAAGGGATGACGCGGTACATCATCGACGCGCTGCAAGTGGACATCGACGAAGCCAATCGGCTGCGCACCGGCTACACGCAGCGCTACGGCGCGGCGCTGCTCGGCCTGACGCGCCACCATCCGCTCGACGGGAACGACTTCCTGAAGGTCGTGCACACATTCCCCGATCTCGGCTCGATGATCCGTCACGAGCGCGGCATCGCGCGGATCGTCGCGGCGCTGCCGGGCCGCAAGATCGTGCTGACCAACGCCCCTGAAGCGTACGCGCGCGCGGTGCTCGCCGAACTGCGCATCGAGCGTCTGTTCGAGCAGGTGATCGCGATCGAGCACATGCGCGATCGCCGGCGCTGGCGCGCCAAGCCCGACCACGCGATGTTGCGCAAGGCCATGCGCGACGCGCACGTGTCGCTCGAAGACGTGATCCTGGTGGAAGACACGCGCTCGCATCTGAAGAACTACCGGCGCCTCGGCATCCGCACGGTGTGGATCACCGGACATCTGCCGCGCAAGCCGCACGCGGACGGCGTGCCGACGCGTCTGCCGGGCACCGGCCGGCCGCACTATGTCGACCGGAGCGTTCGTTCGTTAAAATCGCTACGACTGGGCAGCCGCTCGGTTCGATGGAAGGGACAGCAGCCGGGACGACAGCCATGCAGCCGATCGACAAGCCTGACGAAGCCTTAGCCGAACACGAAACCCCTGCGCCGGCCGCGCAACGCGCGCAGCGCCTGAAGCCGGGCGAGCGCCGCGTGCATATCCTGCAGACGCTCGCCGCGATGCTGGAAGCGCCGAAAAGCGAAAAGATCACCACGGCGGCGCTCGCCGCGCGGCTCGGCGTATCGGAAGCCGCACTGTACCGCCATTTCGCCAGCAAGGCGCAAATGTTCGAAGGGCTGATCGAGTTCATCGAGCAGACGCTGTTCGGCCTCATCAACCAGATCGCCGACAGGGAAAGCAACGGCGTGCTGCAAGCGCGCGCCATCGCTTTGATGTTGCTCAACTTCCCCGCAAAGAATCCCGGCATGACGCGTGTGCTGACGTGCGAGGCCCTGGTCGGCGAGCATGAACGGCTGACCGAGCGCGTCAATCAGATGCTGGAGCGCGTCGAGGCGTCGCTGAAGCAGTGTTTGCGGCTGGCGCAGATGGAAGCGAATGCCGCTGCGGGCGAAGGCGCACAATCCGCCGCACACGCCGCCATACCGCTGCCCGCCGGCTACGATCCCGCGATCCGCGCGAGCCTGCTGCTGAGCTACATCATCGGCCGCTGGCATCGTTACGTGCGCAGCGGTTTCGCGCGTCCGCCCGCCGAACATGCCGACGCGCAACTGCTGCTGATTCTTCAGTAGTGCGCGCGGCGCGCGGCGTGTCGCGGGTGCGCCAGCGACGCTGTCGCGCGGGATTTTCCGCTATACTTTGCGCCTGACTGCGGTGCCCTAGGCATCGGGCACCGCATTCCAGAACACCCTGAACACCTATCACGCGCCGATTTGCTGACTCGATTGCGGGCGCGCGAGCCGCTGGGAGACCCCGCGGTTCACTATAAATGCGGCTAAAGAGGTCGTCAGCCGCGCACACAGTCTTCCTCCGTGCTTTGCCGACGCCGTCTAGCCGCCCTGTTTTTGTTAAATGGCGGAATGAATGGAATCGATCGGTATCGTCGCTCCCCAGAAAATGCATTTCACCGAGCCGCTGCAATTGCAGAACGGCAGCTCGCTCGCCGGTTACGACCTGATGGTCGAAACCTACGGCACGCTCAATGCCGCGCGCAGTAATGCGGTGCTGGTGTGTCACGCGCTCAACGCGTCGCACCATGTGGCGGGCGTGTACGCCGACAATCCGAAGGATGTCGGCTGGTGGGACAACATGGTCGGCCCGGGCAAACCGCTCGACACCGACAAGTTCTTCGTGATCGGCGTGAACAACCTGGGCTCGTGCTTCGGCTCGACCGGCCCGATGAGTATCAACCCGGCCACCGGCGTCCCGTATGGCGCGACGTTTCCCGTCGTGACCGTGGAAGACTGGGTCAACGCCCAGGCGCGCGTCGCCGATGAATTCGGCATCACGCGTTTCGCCGCCGTGATGGGCGGCAGCCTCGGCGGCATGCAGGCGCTCGCGTGGAGCATGATGTATCCGGAGCGTGTCGCGCATTGCATCGTGGTCGCGTCCACACCGAAGCTGTCCGCGCAGAACATCGCGTTCAACGAGGTCGCGCGCTCGGCGATCCTCTCGGACCCCGACTTCCACGGCGGCAACTACTACGCGCACGGCGTGAAACCGAAGCGCGGCCTGCGCGTCGCGCGGATGATCGGCCACATCACGTATCTGTCGGACGACGACATGGCCGAGAAATTCGGCCGCTCGCTGCGCCGCGCGGAAGGCGCGCTGGACGCGTACAACTTCAACTTCGACGTCGAGTTCGAAGTGGAGTCGTACCTGCGCTACCAGGGCGACAAGTTCGCCGACTACTTCGACGCGAACACCTACCTGCTGATCACCCGCGCGCTCGATTACTTCGACCCGGCCAAAGCCTTCGACGGCGATCTGACGGCAGCGGTCGCGCACACCACGGCCAAGTATCTGATCGCGAGCTTCTCGACCGACTGGCGTTTCGCGCCGGCCCGATCGCGCGAACTGGTGAAGGCGCTGCTCGACCACAAGCGCACCGTCACCTATGCGGAGATCGACGCGCCGCACGGCCACGACGCCTTCCTGCTCGACGACGCGCGCTATCACAACGTGCTGCGCGCCTACTACGAACGTATTGCGAACGAGGTGAACGCATGAACCAGCGAGCACTCGATTACCTGGCGTTGCGCCCGGACTTCCGCGCGATCGCCCGCTGGGTCGAACCGCGCGCCACCGTGCTGGATCTGGGCTGCGGCGACGGCTCGCTGCTGTCGCTGTTGACCGAAGAACTCGACGTGCAGGGCTACGGCATCGAGATCAACGACGCGGGCGTGCTGGCGTCGACGCAAAACGGCGTCAATGTGATCCAGCAAAATCTGGAAGATGGGCTGCGCCTGTTCGAAGACGGCAGCTTCGATTTCGCGATTCTGTCGCAGACGCTGCAAACCATTCATCAGACCGCCGCGATCCTGCGCGAGACGGTGCGGGTGGGCAAGGAATGCATCGTGTCGTTTCCGAATTTCGGCTACTGGGCGCACCGGCTGTCGGTGCTGCAGGGTCGCATGCCGGTGTCGAAGTCGCTGCCGTATCAATGGCACAACACGCCGAACGTGCGGGTGCTGACGATCAAGGATTTCGAAGCGCTCGCGCCGGAGGTCGGCATCGAAATTCTCGACCGCGTCGTGCTGCACGACGGACAGGTGGTGCGCTGGGGCGTGAACTGGCGTGGTAGTCTTGCGGTCTATCGCGTCAAGAAAAGCTAACGCAAGCTATCCACATGTCGAACCCGCCGCACGAGGCGCCTGCACTTACCGCTCACGAAGAACATCCCGGCTGGCGCGCGTTTCTGAATACGCGCATGCTGATCTGCGTCTTTCTCGGCTTCACGTCGGGGTTGCCGCTGTTCACGCTCGTCTATCTGGTGCAGGCGTGGCTACGCTCCGAAGGGGTCAACCTGAAGGAAATCGGCCTCTTTGCGCTGATCCAGTTCCCGTACACCTGGAAATTCATCTGGGCGCCGCTGATGGACCGCTATGTGCCGCGCTTTCCAGGCTGGCGGCCAGGCCGACGGCGCGGCTGGATGCTGGTCACGCAAATTCTGGTGGGCGGCGCGATCGCGGCTTTGGGCTTCGTGTCGCCGCGCGATTCGATCTGGACCGTCGCGGCATTGACGGCCCTGGTCGCGTTTTTCGGCGCGAGCCAGGACATCGTGATCGACGCGTACCGGCGTGAGCTGCTGAGCGATACGCAGCAGGGTCTCGGCAACGCGGTGCATGTGAACGCGTACAAGATCGCGGCGCTGGTACCCGGCTCGCTCGCGTTGATTCTGTCCGACCATTTGCCGTGGGCCACTGTCTTTATCGTCACGGCTGCGTTCATGCTGCCGGGCATGGCGATGACGCTGGTGGTCAGCGAGCCCAAAGTGCACGGCACGCCGCCGAAGAACCTGCGCGAAGCGATCGTGCAGCCGTTCAAGGAATTCATTCAGCGCGACGGCTGGCGCGGCGCGCTGTTCGTGCTCGGCTTCATCTTTCTGTACAAGCTTGGCGACACGATGGCGACCACGCTGTCCACCTCGTTCTTTCTCGACATCGGTTTTTCGCGCACGCAGATCGGCGTGATCGCGAAGACCACCGCATTCGGCGCGAGTCTCGCGGGCGGTATTGTCGGCGGAATCTGGCTGATGAAGATCGGCATCGGCCGGGGCCTGTGGATCTTCGGCATCCTGCAGATGGTGTCGACGCTTGGCTTTGCGTGGCTCGCGCATCTCGGCCCGGCATCGCCCGGTCTCACAGCGATCTACGACATCGCCGTCTGGCTGAGCGAGGGCACGACGAAGCTGCTGGCGCTGGTGGGCATCGACTGGGCCGTAGAGCTCGAGCCGCGCTCGGTCGCGCTGGCGCTCGTCTACGGCTTCGAAACCTTTGCCACCGGGCTGACGATGGCCGCGTTCACCGCGTACATCGCGAGCACCACCGACCCGCGCTACACGGCCACCCAGTTCGCGCTGTTCACGAGCCTGGCTTCGGTGCCGCGCACGCTGGCATCGGCGGCGAGCGGCTATGTGGTCGCGCAGATAGGCTGGTTCGACTACTTCATCGTGTGTACCGCGCTTGCGTTGCCCGGCATGCTGCTTCTGATGCGTATCGCGCCGTGGAGAGAGCGGTTGTGAAAGCGCAACTCTCGACTCGCGCGCAGCGCCTGGGCATGAGGCGCGCGCCATCGTTCGGGTTCAGCGCCAGCCGCGCGGCGCTAGGTGCGGTATGCGCGCTCGGCTGTGCGGGCAGCTTCGCGTTGGTGATGCCTTCGAGCGCATACGCGGCCACGTCGGCGGCCAGCGCGGCGGCACCTGCAACGGCCACCGCGACGGCCAGCGCGACCGCTACGGCAACCCCGCCAACCGCGAAGTCAGCGACGGCCGCAGCGGCTGCGGCAAACGCCGAGAGCGCGACAGCGGCGACGCCGAACAGCGCCCCTAACGCGACGAACCCTACCAGCTCACCCAACGCCGGCAGCGCGCCGGCCGCCACGCCGCCCTCTGCGGCACCGCAGGCCCCGCCGCCCGTCACCGCGAAGACACCGGCTGCGACGTCGGCGCCGCCTGCATCTCCGCCGCCGTACACGCCCAACACTTCAAACACGCAGTTGCGCTACGGCGACTACCTGGTATTCCGCAACCTGATCCCATCGCCGATGCTCGAGGCGCAAGCCGCCGAAGAGTTCAACCAGATTGCCTATGGCGCTGAACACGCGAAGCGCCTGTACGCCGACACCGACGCCCACGTCACGCGCGTGCGGTCGATCGTCGGCCGGATGATTCCGTACTCATTGAAATGGAACGAGCGGGCCAAGGGCTGGAAGTGGGATGTAGCGGTGGTGCGCTCGACCGATATCCGCATGTACTGCCTGCCTGGCGGCAAGATCGTCGTCTACGGCGGACTGCTCGACCGCCCGCGTCTGAACGACAACGAACTCGGCATGCTGATCGGCCACGAGATCGCGCATGCGCTGCGCGAGCATGCGCGCGAGCGGCTCGGCCAGCTCCAGGCCAGCCAGCTCGATTCGTCCGGCACGATCCTGCAACTGTTCGGGCTGGCCGATCTCGGCGCGGCGCCGCTCGGCATCGGCTCGCGCCTGTTGGAAATGAAGTACGAGAGCACCGACGAAACCGAAGCCGACGTGATCGGCAGCGACATCGCGTCACGCGCGGGCTTCGATCCGCGCGCGGCGGTCACGCTGTGGGACAAGCTCGCGCAAGCGACGCGCGGCGATCGTGAGCGCGGCTTCATCTACGTGCACCCGTACACGCCGGCGCGTCGTCAGGACATCATCAAGCGTCTGCCGGACATGCTGCCGCTCTATGCGAAGGCGATCGGCAAGAGCGTGGATGCGCTGCCGGACTACGCGGGCATCGGACGCCCGCGCCGTAAAACAGCCGCCGACTGAAGCCGCGCGGCGCGGGCCGGGACGTGCTTACTTCTTGACCTTGTGATCGTAGTCGACCGTCAGCGGCGCATGGTCGCTGAACTTGATATCGCGGAACACGTCGGTGCGATTCGCCTTGCTCGCGATGCCCGGCGTCGCGATCTGATAATCGATCCGCCACCCGACGTTCTTCGCGTAAGCCTGGCCGCGATTGCTCCACCACGTGTACTGCTCCGGCCGCTGGTCGAGCGTGCGGAACACGTCGACGTAGCCCACTTCATCGAACAGTTTGGTCAGCCACGCGCGCTCTTCCGGCAGGCAGCCCGAGTTCTTCTGGTTGCTCTTCCAGTTCTTGATGTCGATTTCTTTATGGACGATGTTCACATCGCCGCACACGATCACCTCGCGCTGCTGCGCCAGTTCAGCCAGATGCGGCATGAACTCGTCCATGAAACGGAACTTGGCCTGCTGGCGATCGTCTCCGCTCGAGCCCGACGGCACGTACACCGAAATTACCGACAGCTTGCCGAAACGCAGCTCGACATAGCGCCCTTCCGGATCGAACTCCTCGCTGCCGAAGCCGATCACCACTTCGTCCGGTTCGTGACGCGTGTACACGCCCGCGCCGCTATAACCCTTCTTCACCGCGTGCTGGAAATAACCGGTGAAATCATGCGGCGCCATGAATTCCGGCGTCATGTCGTCCTGCGAGCATTTGATTTCCTGTACGCACAGCACGTCTGCATTCTGTTCGCCGAACCATTCGAAAAAGCCTTTCTTCGCCGCCGAGCGGATGCCGTTCAGGTTGGCGGTAATCACACGCAACATGTCGTTCCTTTTATGTTCAATTCGTTTCTGGGGCTAACGGGCAAGGTCACTCGACCTTGATACCCTTCAGCGATTCCTTGGGAGGCGGATATTCGAGCTTCAGCTCCTGCAGCGCACGCAGCAACAACTCGGCGACCATCACGTTGCGATGCGTCTTCGAGTCGGCCGGAACCACGTACCACGGCGCGTAATCGGTCGACGTCATCGCGAGCGCGTCGCGATAGGCCGACTGATAAGCGTCCCATTGCTTGCGCGCTTCGAGATCGGACACGTCGAATTTCCAGTGCTTGCTCGGGTCGTCGATACGCGCTTGCAGACGCACACGCTGCTCGTCTTTCGAAATGTGCAGCATGCACTTGACGATGGTCGTGCCGCTATACGCGAGCATCTCTTCGAACTGGCGAATGTGGCAGCAGCGCTGCTCGAAGGCTTGCGCATCCAGTTCGCCGCGCACGGTGGGCACCAGCAGATCTTCGTAGTGGCTGCGGTTGAAGATCGTCAGCTCGCCGGCGGCGGGCGCCTGCGAATGGACGCGCCACAGAAAATCGTGCGCGAGTTCGACGGGCGTCGGCGCCTTGAACGGCACGATGTGCAAGCCGAGCGGATCGACGTCGTGAAACACCGCGCGAATCGTGCCGTCCTTACCGCTCGTGTCCATACCTTGCAGCACCAGCAACACGCGACGCTTCTGCTGCGCGTGCAGGCACTCCTGCTGCATTTCGAGCTGCGCGCCGATTTCCGCGAGCCGATCTCGGTCCGTGTCTTTCGAGCCGGTTGAAAACGGCTTCGCGCCGGGGTCGAAATCGTTGAGAGAGAACCGGGTTTTTTTCTTGCCGTTGTCGAAATACGGCACGCGGAAATCGTCGAGTTCGGGTTGCTTCGCCATCCACACACTCCGTGATCTGCGTTCGGGGGTCGCAAAAGCGGGCCCGCAAAATGAAACGGGCCGTTGCCCCACTTTCGTTTCCGGCAACAGCCCGTGATGTCCCGCGCGTGAACGCCCGGGCCGTGCGTCTTAACTCAGGACAGCTTCTTCTTCAGCAGTTCGTTCACCTGCGCGGGATTGGCCTTGCCCTTGGTCGCCTTCATCGCCTGACCGATCAGCGCGTTGAACGCCTTTTCCTTGCCGGCGCGGAATTCCTCGACCGACTTCGGGTTCGCGGCGAGCACCTCGTCGATGATCGCTTCCAGCGCGCCGGTATCCGAAATCTGCTTGAGCCCTTTCGCTTCGATGATGCGATCGGCGGCGGCTTCGTCGGTGGCCTTCTCTTCCCAGATCGCGAGGAAGATTTCCTTCGCGATCTTGTTCGAGATGGTGCCGTCGGCAATGCGTTGCAACAGCAGCGCGAGTTGCGCGGACGAAACCGGCGACGCGTCGATCTCCAACCCTTCGCGATTCAGTTGCGACGACACTTCGCCCATCAGCCAGTTCGCCGCGACCTTCGCGTTGGCCGGGCCGACCTTGCCGACCACCGCTTCGTAGTACGCGGCCATGGCCTTGCTCGCGGTCAGCACGTTGGCGTCGTACGGCGTGAGGCCGTATTGCGACACGAAGCGCTGCTGGATCGCCACCGGCAGCTCCGGCATCTCGCCCTTCACGCGCTCGATCCACGCCGCGTCGATCACGAGCGGCATCAGATCGGGGTCGGGGAAATAGCGGTAGTCGTGCGCGTCTTCCTTGCTGCGCATGGAGCGCGTTTCACGCTTGTCCGGATCGTACAGACGCGTTTCCTGCACCACCGTGCCGCCGTCTTCGATCAATTCGATCTGGCGACGCACTTCGTACTGGATCGCTTCTTCGAGGAAGCGGAACGAGTTCAGGTTTTTGATCTCGGCGCGCGTGCCGAATTCCGCCTGACCAACCGGCCGCACCGACACGTTCGCGTCGCAACGGAACGAGCCTTCCTGCATGTTGCCGTCGCAGATGCCGAGCCACGTGACGAGCGTGTGCAGCGTCTTCGCGTAAGCCACCGCTTCCGCCGCGCTGCGCATTTCCGGCTCGGTGACGATTTCGAGCAGCGGTGTGCCGGCGCGATTCAGGTCGATGCCGGTCATGCCCGCGAAGTCTTCGTGCAGCGACTTGCCCGCGTCTTCCTCGAGGTGAGCGCGCGTGAGGTTGACGACCTTCTCGTACGCTTCCTTGCCCGCCTTCTCATTGGCCGGCACCTGAATCGTCATCTGGCCGCCTTGCACGACGGGAATTTCGTACTGGCTGATCTGATAGCCCTTCGGCAGATCGGGGTAGAAATAATTCTTGCGCGCGAAGATGCTGCGCGGCGCCACCGTCGCGCCGATCGCGAGACCGAACTGGATCGCGCGCTCGACCGCGCCGCGGTTCATCACCGGCAAGGTGCCCGGCAGCGCGAGATCGACAGGGCAAGCCTGCGTGTTCGGCGCGGCGCCGAACTGCGTGGCCGCGCCCGAGAAAATTTTCGATTGAGTCGACAGTTGCGCGTGGGTCTCCAGACCGATCACGACTTCCCATTGTTTGGCCATGGTGCTCACACTCCTGCCGGTGCTTTGCGGTGCCAGTCGGTCGCGCGCTGGAACGCGTCGGCCACTTGCAGCATCCGGGCTTCATTGAAATAGTTGCCGATGATCTGCAGACCCACCGGACGCTGCGCATTCGCGCCCGCGCCGAAGCCGCACGGCACGCTCATGCCCGGCAAACCGGCGAGGCTCACCGACAACGTGTAGATGTCGGCCAGATACATCTGCACCGGATCGTCGCCCTTCGCGCCGAGATCCCACGCCACCGACGGCGCGACCGGTCCCATGATGACGTCGCAGTGATTGAACGCTTCCTGGAAGTCCTGCGCGATGATGCGGCGGATCTTCTGCGCCTGCAGGTAGTACGCGTCGTAATAGCCGTGCGACAGCACGTACGCGCCGACCATGATGCGGCGCTTCACTTCCGGACCGAAGCCTTCGGCCCGTGACTTCTTGTACATGTCGAGCAGATCGCGGTATTCGGCAGCGCGATGGCCGAAGCGCACGCCGTCGAAACGCGACAGGTTCGACGACGCCTCGGCGGGCGCGATCACGTAGTACACCGGGATCGACAGTTCGGTTTTCGGCAGCGAGACATCGACGAGCGTGGCGCCGAGCGCTTCGTACTGCTTGAGCGCGGCGTCGATCGACGCGCGCACGTCATCGGCCAGACCCGCGCCGAAGTACTCCTTCGGCAGGCCGATGCGCAAGCCGGCGAGCGGCTTGTCCGCGCCGTCTTCCTTCCACGGCTTGCCGAGGTAGCGCGTGTAATCTTCGTCGTCGCGCACGAGGCTGGTCGAATCGCGCTCGTCGAAGCCGGCCATCGCGTTGAGCAGCGTCGCGCAGTCCGCGGCGCTCTTCGCCATCGGGCCGCCCTGATCCAGCGACGACGCGAACGCGATCATCCCGTAACGCGACACGCGGCCATAGGTCGGCTTGATGCCGGTGATGCCGGAGAACGACGCCGGCTGACGAATCGAGCCGCCGGTGTCCGTGCCGGTTGCGGCGGGCGCGAGACGCGCGGCCACGGCTGCCGCCGAGCCGCCCGACGAACCGCCCGGCACCGACTGGCGGTCCCACGGATTCTGCACGGGGCCGAAGTACGAATTCTCGTTGGACGAGCCCATCGCGAACTCGTCCATATTGGTCTTGCCCACGCACACCATGCCGGCGTTCTGCAAACGCGCGACCACGGTGGCGTCGAACGGGCTCTCGTAGTTCGCCAGCATCTTCGAGCCGGCGGTGGAGCGCCAACCCTTGGTGACGAATACGTCCTTGTGGGCGATCGGCAGGCCGGCCAGCGGGCCGGCGTGGCCGGTGTGGAGCAGCGCGTCGGCGGCTTTCGCCTGCGCGAGCGTCAGCTCGTGATCGACCTGGATGAACGCGTTCAGGCCATTGGCCGCGTCGATCCGCTTCAGGTACAGCTGCGCCAGTTCGACTGCGGAGCATTCCTTGGCCGACAGTGCGGCGCGCAGTTCAGTCAGACTTTTTTCATGCATTGCGTTTTATCCTGGAAAGCGCGGCAGCGCAGTCACGCTGCCGTGGAGGCGTTCGGCTGCCCGCCGGCGAGCCTGGCCGGGAAAGCCGGCGATGGCGGACGCACGCGCCCGTTGCGCGGAGCGCCCTGCCGCGCAGGCTCGCGAGCCGCGCCGGGCTTGCCGCGCGGGTCTTACTCGATCACCTTCGGCACGAGGTACAGGCCGTCTTGCACGGCCGGCGCCGGGCGTTGGAAAGCTTCGCGTTCGACGGTCTCGGTTACGGCGTCGTTACGCAGACGCAGCGCGACGTCTTCGATCTGCTCGATCGGATGGGCAAGCGGGGCGATGCCGGTGGTATCGACCGCCTGCATTTGCTCGACGAGGCCGAAAAAATCATTGAGCTGGGCACGCGTGTGCTCAGCGTCGGCGTCGGCCAGTTCGAGCCGCGCGAGATGCGCGATGCGCTTAACATCGGTCAGGGTCAGAGCCATGCAGTCACCGGAAAATGTGGTGGGCAGCCGCAGCGTGGAAAAAACGACGCTGCAACAGCAAGTTACGACGCGATCGGACAAGTCGGAAAAAGGGGACGGCGGTGGCAAAAGTGCCATCCGTTTCCTTTAAAACATCCAAAATTATAAGGTATGATTACGCGTTCGACCCAAACCCGGACCGACTTACCAAGGCCTTTCTGAACAATTCCCAAAGATCGTTCGGATTTTCCGCCTTGGCTTTGCAACGGCCTCCGGTAGACTCCCTCGCAGCTTCAAGTTCCAGTGGCGCAACTCCCGCCCGGTTGAAGCTGTTATTTTTCCGCTGCCGCCCTACGCATACATTGCGAGGCCCGGCCCCCAGCGAGACAGGATTTTGAATGTTCGGTTTTTTGCGCAGCTATTTCTCCAACGATCTGGCGATTGACCTCGGCACCGCCAACACGCTCATCTACATGCGTGGCAAGGGAATCGTTCTTGACGAACCGTCGGTGGTTTCGATCCGCCAGGAAGGCGGTCCCAACGGCAAGAAAACCATTCAGGCAGTCGGTAAAGAAGCCAAGCAGATGCTCGGCAAGGTGCCGGGCAACATCGAGGCGATCCGCCCGATGAAGGACGGCGTGATCGCCGACTTCACCGTCACCGAACAGATGATCAAGCAGTTCATCAAGACGGCGCACGAGTCGCGCATGTTCTCGCCGTCGCCGCGCATCATCATCTGCGTGCCGTGCGGTTCGACCCAGGTCGAGCGCCGCGCGATCAAGGAAGCCGCGCACGGCGCGGGCGCGTCGCAGGTGTATTTGATCGAAGAACCGATGGCCGCCGCGATCGGCGCCGGCCTGCCGGTGTCGGAAGCCACCGGCTCGATGGTCGTCGACATCGGCGGCGGCACGACCGAAGTCGGCGTGATCTCGCTCGGCGGCATCGTGTACAAGGGCTCGGTGCGCGTGGGCGGCGACAAGTTCGACGAAGCGATCGTCAACTACATCCGCCGCAACTACGGCATGCTGATCGGCGAGCAAACCGCCGAAGCGATCAAGAAGGAAATCGGCTCCGCGTTCCCCGGCTCCGAAGTCAAGGAAATGGAAGTGAAAGGCCGCAATCTGTCGGAAGGCATTCCGCGCAGCTTCACCATCTCCAGCAACGAAATTCTCGAAGCCCTGACCGATCCGCTGAACCAGATCGTGTCGTCGGTGAAGATCGCGCTGGAACAAACGCCGCCGGAACTGGGCGCGGACATCGCCGAACGCGGCATGATGCTCACCGGCGGTGGCGCACTGCTGCGCGATCTGGACCGTCTGCTCGCCGAAGAAACCGGCCTGCCGGTGCTCGTCGCCGAAGACCCGCTGACTTGCGTCGTGCGCGGCTCGGGCATGGCGCTCGAACGCATGGACAAGCTGGGCAGCATCTTCTCATACGAGTAAGCGAGCCTCTCTCCATGTCAGTAGCGCGGATCTGGCACACGGCCCCTTGCGGGCCGGTTTGCCGTTGGCTGGACCGCCCAGCCTCCGCGCGCTGAACGCGCGTCCCGCGCGCGCCGCCGTCTCACCCAACCGCTCACGCCCCCGGCGCCGACCATGGAATACAGTCCGCCGCCCCTGTTCAAGCAAGGCCCATCCGCGCTCGCACGGCTGGTGTTTTTCGTCGTACTGGCGATTGCCTTGCTGATCTCCGATGCACGCTTCCAGACGCTTGAAATCGTTCGCGGCGTGCTCGGCGCGGGTCTTTATCCGTTGCAACGCGCGGCCCTCGTGCCGCGCGACATCTTCATGGGCGCCGCCGATCTGGCCGTGACCAGCGCGACGCTGCGCAGCGAAAACGACAAGTTGCGCACCAAAGATTTGCAGCTCTCGCAGCAAGCCAACACGGCTTCCGAACTCGCCGCCGAAAACACCCATTTGCGCGCGCTGCTGCAACTGTCGCAGCGCTCCACCACGGAATCCCTGCCCGCCGAAATCCAGTACGACACGCGCGATCCGTTCACGCAGAAGGTGGTCATCGGGCGCGGTGCGCAGCAGGGCATCCAGGACGGTTCGCCGGTCGTCAACGAAGACGGCGTGATCGGCCAGGTGACGCGCGTGTTCCCGCTGCAGGCCGAAGTCACGCTGCTGACCGACAAGGATCAGGCAGTGCCGGTCCAGATTGTGCGCACTGGCTTGCGCAGCGTGATTTACGGCACGCCGAAGGGCGACACGCTCGATCTGCGCTTCGTGCCGATCAGCGCCGACGTGCAAACCGGCGACGAACTCGTCACCAGCGGACTCGACGGCGTCTATCCGCCGGGGCTGCCGGTCGCCAAGGTCGTGCGGGTCGACAAGCAGGCCGACACGGCGTTCGCGCGCGTGGTCTGCCTGCCGATCGCGCCGGTGCGCGGCGCGCGTCAGTTGCTGGTGCTGCACTACGTGAACAACGTGCCGCCCCGTCCGGCCGAAGAACCCGACGCCGCCGCGGCCGCGAAGGAAGCGAAGAAGAAGGGCGGCAAGCAGGCCGACGGCAAAGCCGCGGCGGACAAATCCGCAGCCAAGCCCGGCGAAAAAGCCGCCGCCGAAAAGCCCGCCGCCGCCAAAAGCGCCGAAAAAGCCCCGGCCAAACCGGCCGCCGCAGAGAAGAAGCCCGCCGACAAGAAGCCGGCCTCCGAGAAAAGCGCGAAGCCGCAGGCTACGCCGGGGGTCAAGCCATGAACCGTCCGCAATACATTCTGCAGCCGGTCAATCCGTACTTCATTTCGTTCAGCCTCGCCGCGGCGTTCCTGCTGAACCTGATGCCGTGGGGGCGCCTCATCGGCGTGCCGGACTTCGTCGCGCTCGTCCTGCTGTTCTGGAACGTGCATCAGCCTCGCAAAGTCGGCATGGGTATCGCGTTTTTCCTCGGCTTGCTGATGGACGTGCACAACGCCAGCCTGCTCGGCGAACACGCGCTGGCGTACACGCTGTTGTCGTATGGCGCGATCACGATCCACCGCCGCGTGCTGTGGATGTCGCTCGGCGTGCAGACCTTCGCGGTGATGCCGCTGCTGGTCGCCGCGCAACTGGTGCCGTTCGTGATCCGTCTGCTGACGGGTGCGGCGTTTCCGGGCTGGGGTTACCTGATCGACGGTTTCGTCGAAGCCGCGCTGTGGCCGATCGCCAGCGTGCTGTTGTTGATGCCGCAACGCCGCCCGGCCGATCCGGACGATACGCGGCCCATTTGATCCCGCATCGGGGCCGCCGGCCGTTCCGTTCTGCTGGAACTCATCCGCCCGGCCCGCCCGACGCGTAGCGCTGTTCATGCCTCCCGGTTCCGGCCGGATTAGGCGCACACTCTTGATGGCCGTCATCCGGCCTTTTGCAGAATCGCATGACCGAATTCAAGGACACTCAGCAACAGCTCACGAAATTCCGCCTGCGCGTCGCGGCGGCGGGCCTGTTCGTGTTCGTCTGCTTCGGGCTGATCGGCTTCCGTTTCCTGTTCCTGCAGGTCTGGCACTACAGCAAGTACTCGCTGCAGGCCGATGAAAACCGTATCTCCGTCGCGCCGATCGTGCCGAACCGCGGCATCATCACCGACCGCAACGGCGTGGTGCTGGCGAAGAACTACTCGGCCTACACGCTCGAACTCACGCCGTCGAAGCTGAACGACTCGCTCGAAAACGTGATCGACAATCTGGCCACGGTGGTGTCGATCGACGCGCGCGACCGCCGCCGCTTCAAGAAGCTGCAGGAAGACTCGAAGAACTTCGAAAGTCTGCCGATCCGCACCCGCCTGACCGACGACGAAGTCGCGCGCTTCACCGCGCAGCGCTTCCGCTTCCCCGGCGTCGAAGTGCGCGCGCGGCTGTTCCGCCAGTACCCGCTCGGCCCGACCGCGGCGCACGTGATCGGCTACATCGGCCGGATTTCGCAGCGCGACCAGGAACGCATCGACGACGCCAGCGACCAGAACGACAGCGATCCGGACCACTACGATCCGCGTCTGGACGCGAACAACTACAAGGGCACCGACTACATCGGCAAGATCGGTGTCGAGCAGAGCTACGAAACCGAGCTGCACGGCCAGACCGGTTTCGAGGAAGTGGAAGTGACGGCCGGCGGCCGGCCGGTGCGCACGCTGTCGCGCACCCAGGCGACGCCGGGCAACAACCTCGTGCTGTCGCTCGACATCGGTCTGCAGCAAGTCGCCGAGCAGGCGTTCGCCGGACGCCGCGGCGCGCTGGTCGCGATCGAGCCGTCGACCGGCGACGTGCTCGCGTTCGTGTCGGCGCCGAGCTTCGATCCGAATTCCTTCGTGGACGGCATCGATCAGCAGACCTGGGACGATCTGAACAACTCGCCGGACCATCCGCTCTTGAACCGGCCACTGCACGGCACTTATCCGCCGGGCTCGACCTACAAGCCGTTCATGGCGCTCGCCGCGCTGACGCTGCATAAGCGCACGCCGGGATGGGGCTTCCAGGATCCGGGCTCGTACACGTTCGGCGGCCACACGTTCCGCAACGACGTGCGCTCGGGCCAAGGCTGGGTCGATATGAACCGCGCGATCGTGGTGTCGAACGACACGTATTTCTACATGCTCGCGCACGATCTCGGCGTCAATAACATCGCCAACTTCATGAAGCCGTGGGGCTTCGGCCAGATCACCGGGATCGACATTTCGGGCGAGGCGCGCGGCATCCTGCCGTCGACGGAATGGAAGCGCAAGGCGTATCGCAAGCCCGAGCAGCAACGCTGGTATGAAGGCGAGACGATCAGCCTCGGCATCGGCCAGGGTTACAACTCGTTCACCATTCTTCAACTCGCTCACGCCACCGCGACGCTCGCGAACAACGGCGTCGTGATGAAGCCGCACCTCGTGCGCGACATCGAAAACCCGATCAACAAGGAAACGCGCGCCGTCGTGCGCGATCCGAGCGACAAGATCGCGGTGAAGCAGTCGGATATCGACATCATCAAGCGCGCGATGGAAGGCGTCGTGACCAACGGTACGGCGTCCAAACTGTTCATCGGCGCGCAGTACCAGGCGGCCGGAAAGACCGGCACGGCACAGGTCTACTCGCTGCAGGGCGCGAACTACAAGGGTCACGCGATCGCCGAGCATCTGCGCGACCACGCACTCTTCATCGCGTTCGCACCCGCCGAGCAGCCGAAGATCGCACTCGCGCTGATCGTCGAAAACGGCGGCTGGGGCGCGGAGTCGGCGGGTCCGATCGCGCGCAAGGTGCTGGACTACTACCTCGTCGGCAAGAACAAGCCGGGCGCCCAGGCGGCCGCCGTCGCCGCGGCGGCATCGGCGACGCAAGACGCGTCCGCGCCGCAAGTCGGCGACGCGCCGCCGCAGCCGGAAGGGGCGGAGCCGGTCAAGATCGCGGCGGGCTTCACGGCGTTGCCGATGCCTGGCGCGGCTTCGGCGGCGGCAGCGGCTTCGGCGGCCGCGGCAGCTTCGGGTGCCTCGGCTGTGAATGCCGCATCCGCGCCTGCGGCGGCTTCGGCCGCGGTGGCCGCTGGCGCGTCGGCGGCGCTGCCCGCTTCCACGTCCGCCGCCGTAAAGAAACCCGCGCCGCGTAAATCCGGCACTCCGCATCAACCCCGTCCGGCCAGCGAATCCGCGCCGACCGCTGCGGCCCCGTCACGGGACGACGACATTCAGGCCAAGTCGCCACGCCAGCCGGTTACCGGCGGCATCGACGAGTAAGGAGAAAGGCATGCAATTCGACAAGCGCGCCTGGCTCGACCGCATCAAGCGGATGTTCGCGGGCTTCGACCGTCCGCTCGCACTGATCGTGTTTCTGCTGCTGTGCGTCGGCATCGTCACGCTGTACAGCGCGAGCCTGGACGTCCCCGGCCGCGTGGAAGACCAGTTGCGCAACATCCTGCTGACGTTCGTGCTGATGTGGGCGCTCGCCAATGTGCCGCCCACCACGCTGATGCGCTTCGCGGTCCCGCTCTATACGTTCGGGATCGCGCTGCTGGTCGCGGTGGCGATGTTCGGCCTCACGCGCAAGGGCGCGAAGCGCTGGATCAACGTCGGCGTGGTGATCCAGCCGTCGGAGATTCTGAAGATCGCCACACCGCTGATGCTCGCCTGGTACTACCAGCGCCGCGAAGGCGTGATGCGCTGGTACGACTACCTGGTCGGTCTGGTGATCCTCGCGGTGCCGGTTGGTTTGATCGCCAAGCAGCCCGACCTGGGGACGGCCGTGCTGGTGTTCGCCGCCGGCCTCTTCGTGATCTACTTCGCGGGTCTGAGTTTCAAGCTGATCGTGCCGGTGCTGGTTGCGGGCGTGATCGCGGTCGCGTCGATCGCGGCGTTTCAGGACAAGATCTGTCAGCCCGAGGTGCAATGGCCACTGATGCACGACTATCAGAAGCACCGCATCTGTACGCTGCTCGATCCGACCTCCGATCCGCTCGGCAAGGGCTTCCACACCATTCAGGCGGTGATTGCGATCGGCTCGGGCGGCCCGCTCGGCAAGGGCTGGCTGAAGGGCACGCAGGCGCATCTGGAGTTCATCCCCGAGAAGCACACCGACTTCATCTTCGCGGTGTTCGCCGAGGAGTTCGGGCTCGCCGGCGGGGTCGTGCTGCTCACGCTCTACATGCTGCTGATCGCGCGCGGGCTGTATATCGCGGCCAACGGCGCGACGCTGTTCGGGCGCCTGCTGGCCGGATCGCTGACGATGGCGTTCTTCACCTACGCGTTCGTCAATATCGGCATGGTGAGCGGGATCTTGCCGGTGGTCGGCGTGCCGTTGCCGTTCATGAGTTACGGCGGCACTGCGCTAACGACGCTAGGGGTGGCGATCGGACTCATCATGAGTGTCGCGCGGCAGAAGCGCCTGATGCAGAGTTAGCGCGGCGGCGCTTGTCGATGGTCGCGGCCGGCTGGCCCAGGCCTGAACGAAGAGTCGAAATGCAGAAGGGGCGCACCGTCAGGAGCGCCCCTCTTTCGTTTACTGCGGTTTCACTTCCTTCTGATCCCGCAACTGCGCGCTGAGCTCCTGATACTTCAGCCGCGCCGCCGGATCACCCTGCGCCGCCGCGGCCGCATAATAGGCGCGCGCCACGTTCAGATTCTTGTCCACGCCGTCGCCGCCGCGCTCGTAAAAAGAGCCGGTCACGTATTGCGCGGTCATGTCGCCGCCCTGCGCCGCCTTCTTGTACCAGACGAACGCCTGCTGGTTGTCGCGCTCCGTGCCGCGCCCATCGAGGAACTGGTTGGCGAGCGCCAGTTCCGCCTGCACATGGCCTTGTTGCGCAGCCTTCAGGAACCAGCGGTGCGCCTCGACCGGATCGCGCCCGACGAACTCGCCATCGTCGTACATCTTGCCGTACACGTATTGCGCATGCGACATGTTGGCATCGGCGGCCTTGCGCAGCCATTTCTTGCCTTCGTCGACATTGACCGGGGTGCCCTCACCGTTGAGCAGCATCATCGCGTAGTTGAACTCGGCGAGCCGGCTGCCGCGCTCGGCGGCCTTGCGGAATTCCGCAAGCGCCGCGCCGAGGTTGCCGGCGTTGTAGTCGGCCACCGCGGTTTGCGTCTCCGGATCGTTCGACTTCGCCGTCCGGTCCTGCGCATAGGCCGCCAGATTCACCGCGCCGCTCGACAGCAACACTGCCATGACTGCTGCACGCACGACGACACCCTGCACCTTCCCCTTCATGACCTGACCTCCTGCAACGCCTGGCGAGTCGCGCGCAACATCCACATGACGTCGGCGGCCAGCGCGATGAAACGAAAACCGGCGTCGAGATGCTGCTTGGCACTCGCGACATCCATGGCGAAAATGCCGGCCGCAATCCCGGCCTTGTCGGCGGCGCTGACGATGCGCGCCATCGCCGCCTGCACGTCGGCATGCTTCGAATCGCCGAGATGACCGAGGCTCGCGGCCAGATCGGCCGGTCCGACAAACACGCAATCGACACCCGGCGTCGCCGCGATCTGCTCGACCTCCCGCAAGCCGCCGGCCGACTCGATCTGCACGATCGTCGCGATCTGCGCGTTGGCCGTCTGAACGTAGTCGCGCCGCATGCCGTAGCCCGAAGCGCGCACCACGCCGGCGACGCCGCGCTGGCCGTCGAGCGCTTCAGCGGTCGGATATTGCGTGAGACGCACCGCGTGGGCGGCGTCGTCGGCGGATTCGATGTTCGGGAACATCAGCGTGCGCGCGCCGGCGTCCAGCACGCGCTTGACGAGCCACGCCTCGCTGGCGGGCACGCGCACCACCGGCTCGCTCGGCAGATGCGCGGCGGCGATCGCGCGCAATTGCGACGCGACGTCGCCACTATCGTTCGGCGCGTGTTCCATGTCGATCAGCAGCCAGTCGAAACCGGCGTGCGCGAGCGCTTCGGCTGCGGCATCGCTGCCGAGCGACAGCCACAGTCCGAACAGCGGATCGGTTTCGCTCAGACGTTGCTTGAGAGGATTGGTGAAGGTGCTCATCGCCGCGCTCCGTGAGGGCGACGGGACACATCGCCAGTCGACGCGCGAGAAAGCGGACTGCCCTCGTGGACTAGGCAGAGAATCAGGTGAAGATCGACGCGCAGGCCGTGTCGGCCCGAGTGTCTGCTGCGACGCAATGCGATGACCGGCATGTCTCGCTCCGTATGGTTATCGGAGCGATCATACCGTGGACAATAACGCGAGGGTTGCGCCGTCGGCCGAGGGGATTTCCTGCGGCGCGAGCAGCCGGCTGAGGGTTTAGTCGCGGACCACGTCGGCCCAGCAGTTCGGCGTCTCGTATAGACGCACCTTGTGCAGGCGCAGATTCACGCCGTAGTGCGCGTCGTACACGCCCGCGAGGATATCGAACGCGACAGCGGCAAGATTTTCCACAGTCGGGATGCGGTCGAGCACGACCGTCTTGTGACCCGCCATGCTTTCCAGAAAGCCGCGCACTTGCGTGTCGCCTTCGTAGACGAGGAACGCGTGATCCCACTGGTCGACCAGATGCTCGACCGCGAGCGACTTCACGTCGGCGAAGTCCATCACCATGCCGCGATCGGGCGCGCCTTCGGTGTCGACCAGATCGCCTTGCAGCGTGATTTCGAGCACATAGCGATGGCCGTGCAGATTACGACACTGGCTGCGGTGATCGGGAATGCGGTGGCCCGCGTCGAATTCAAGTTTTCGTGTAATCGTCAGCACGGCAAATCAGGGAATGTTCAGATACTTGTGGGTCTGCATCGACAGGCGCCATTGCGGATGGCGTTTGCACCAGTCGATCGCGAGCTTGGTGTTGATGTCGCGCGACGGGCCGTCCATCGGCTGGACGAGGAAATACTCGAAGTCGAGCTTCGCATACTCGGACAGGCGCTGGTTGTCCTGCGGAATCACGACCTTCAGTTCGTTGCCTTTGGTGACGACGAGCGGCGCGTCGGCCTTCGGGCTCACGCAGATCCAGTCGATCGTGTCGAGCACCGGCAGCGAGCCGTTGGTTTCGATTGCGATCTCGAAGGACGCGGCATGCAACGCATCGACCAGTGGCTGGTCGATCTGCAACATCGGCTCGCCCCCCGTGCAGACCACGAAGCGCTCGCCCTCGCCTTGCGGCCACAGCGACGCAATCATTGCCACGAGATCTTCAGCAGTGCGGTACTTGCCGCCGTTCTCGCCATCGGTGCCGACGAAGTCGGTATCGCAGAAACGGCACACCGCGTCCGCACGATCTTCTTCGCGGCCCGACCACAGATTGCAGCCGGCGAACCGGCAGAACACGGCCGGACGCCCGGCATTCGCGCCCTCGCCTTGCAACGTGTAGAAGATTTCCTTGACCGCGTAAGTCATGCTGCTTTCTGCCTCGTGTTCCTGAATGTTTCTGAAGATGATCGCCCGATGTGCGCAGGTGCCATGGCGCCCGCCGTCAGACCGGCTCGGTGACGTTTTCGCCACCCAGATAGGCTTCGTAGCCGCGCTTGCGCAAGCGGCATGCCGGGCATTCGCCACATCCGAAGCCCCATGCATGCAATTCCGCCCGTTCGCCGACGTAGCAGGTATGCGTCTCGACGCGCACCAGTTCGACCAGTTCGTCGCCGCCCAGCTCGTGCGCGAGACGCCACGTGTCGGCCTTGTCGAGCCACATCAGCGGCGTTTCGAGCAACAGGCGCGTGTCCATGCCGAGATTCAGCGTGACCTGCAACGCCTTCATCGTGTCATCGCGGCAATCGGGGTAGCCCGAAAAATCCGTCTCGCACATTCCGCCGACCAACACCTGCAAACCACGCCGATAGGCGATCGCCGCCGCGATGGTCATGAACATCAGATTGCGCCCCGGCACGAACGTGTTCGGCAAACCGTTGGCCGTGGCTTCGATCTCGATCTCGCGCGTCATCGCGGTATCGCTGATCGCGCCGAGCACCGACAGGTCGATCATGTGATCGTCACCGAGGCGGCCGGCCCACGCCGGAATCGCGCGCGTGATGGCCTGGCGAAACCCTTCGCGGCATTCGAGTTCGACGCGGTGCCGCTGACCGTAATCGAAGCCGAGCGTTTCGACCGTTTCATAACGATCGAGCGCCCAGGCAAGGCACGTGGCGGAATCCTGGCCGCCGGAAAACAGCACGAGGGCGCTACGCTTGGCGTCTTTGCGGATCACCGTGAAACTCCGTGAATGATGAGTGCCGCGTCGCGCTGCGCGAGGTGCGCCATGCAAGCAACGCGGCGCGACGCGTGCCGGCATTCTTGCCGGCCCAAAGCAGTATAGGCCGCGCCTTGCGCAAGCAGAGTCGCTGGGCGCTTATACCGCTCATCGTCGGGCGAGGGGTTCGGTGCGGGTGGCGGCCTTTGCCGCGCGGCACCTGGCGCGAATCAGGTGCCATGCTCAGATGACGCCGTTCGCGCAAGTCCTTGAACTGGCGCGATTTTATCACGCGATGCCGAACGGCGCCGAACGCGCCCCGCCGTCGGCCTGCGCGCTCGCTGAAGCAACGAATGCCCGTCAGTACCCGCTGGAAAAGGAAAAGCCCCAGGAATCTTACGACTTCCTAGGGCTGAATCTTGGTGGCCTGGGACGGAATCGAACCATCGACACGCGGATTTTCAATCTCAGCATCCGCCCAGCCGGTATCCGCCGTGACACGCAACGTCACGCAAAATCAAGCACTTAATCGCAGTCATGCGCAGTCGCACGCCCGCACGCGAATTGGCGCCTGCCAGACGCGTGGCGGATTCTAGCCCGAACACCTAAGCGCGACAACCCCGCAACGCACCCGCTGCAGTCGACCGGGATCAAAGGCCAACGGAGCAGGCCACCGACCCTTGCTGAAACGTTGCTGCATCCTATGACAATGCGTTGCACCGATTCCTGAATGCTGCGGGTCTGAACGGCGAGCACGAACCAGGCGATCACGGCGCTGCAAGCGCCAGGTCTCGTTCACAAGCCTGACGGGCGATCCGCGTTGCCGGGCGGCACGGCGCATACGGAAATATAAAGGGAGATTTCGTGAGCGTGATGAGCCTCTTTCAAGGTCGGGAATCGAGCCCTTTTTCAGGTCGGCCACCGGCCCCTTCCATGGAGACCCGCGGGGTCGAAGATGCAGCGGACTTTCATCGGCAAGGACGAATGCGGCGAAGAAGGCTTCCCCTGAATCAATCGGCGCCGGGCTCGGTGAATACGTCGAAACTGGCATGCCCCCAGCCGTCCATAGAACCCGCTGGAAAACGTGGGGACATCACGGAGGTATTTGGTGTGGGCAGTTTGTGAATAAGTCGGGCGCGTCGCCGCATCACGAAAAAGTTATCCCACGCTCACCGGCCCCATCCCAATCTTTTCAGGACAGGTGTCTTTCTCGCAAAGCACTGGCCGCAAAGGGAATTGACGGGTTGTCCACAGCAAGGTGACGCCTTTGTTAACTGTTACTACGTATACATACAGATAACCTAGAAACTACTGTAGCTCGACAGCAGCCGGTGGTTTTCAGAGGCTTTGAGCCAACAGGTTGATGAGGGTCAGCCTGCCGCATGATTGCAAAGAGTCCCTGAGAGGTCGGCCTTGGGGCACGCGGCTAACTCATCGAGAATCAACCATTCCACCGTATCGGCCGGATAGTCCTCCGGCAACCCCTTTGCCAGCAATTCCATCGCTCCTGCATCAAAGCCATTGGCAAGAGGGGAGCTTGGTTCGCTGGTCACGCCCACTCACTGTGCATTCACGCCGCATGACGAGACGCGCTCCGCTCGCCTCTCGCTGTCCCGTAACAACTCAAAGTCAAAATTTTTGTAGCCGAGGTCTGTAGCGGCATGGACATTGTTCAGCCACAGCGGCAAGTCTATTCAAGGCACGACGCTTTTTCCCAGCTGAAAGCCGGCCTAAAGTGTCGGACTTCAATCTCGCATCAATGCCATCATGCAAATCGAAATTCCTACAACTCCGGCAACGTTCGAGGGAAGTTCAACGTCGGTGCGCCAATGGCTTTCCGTCATTGCCGTAGCTGTGAGCGCGTTCGCGTTCGTGACGGCCGAGTTTTTGCCTGTCGGATTGCTGCCGCAAATCGCACACGACCTTGGCGTGTCGACCGGCGTAGCAGGTCTTATGGTCACCACGCCCGGTGTCATGGCTGCAATATTCGCACCGACGCTCATCGTCAGCGCTGGGCGGATGGACCGCCGGTACGTTTTCCTGCTTCTCACAGCCGTGCTGCTAGTTGCGAACGTCGTGTGTGCAGTCGCAGCGAGTCTTGCTGTCATGCTCGTCGGACGGGCCTTACTCGGCGCGGCGTTGGGTGGTTTCTGGACTCTGGCGACCGCTGCTGCCCCGCGACTTGTGCAAGCAAGGGATGCGGCGAAGGCAACTGCCACTATTCTGACCGGCGTTACCTGTGCAACGGTTATCGGCGTGCCGCTCGGAACGTTTATCGCGTCGTTTGCATCCTGGCGTCTGTCGTTCGCTGCCACTGCGGGCCTGGTGTCGCTCGCCTTACTGGCGCAAGCGTTCCTGGTGCCTTCGTTGCCGTCAGCATCGGCATTGCGCATCACCGATTTCAAGACGCTGCTTCGCCGGCCTCACACGAGGTTGAGCATGATGATGGTCGGGTTCGTCTTTGGAGCGCATTTCTCAACCTATACGTACATTGCTCCGCTGCTCGAGCACGACTTCTCGTTGAGTGTCATCACGCTGTTGCTTTTCGGATTTGGCCTTATCGGCTTCTTCTCGAATGCGTTGATGTCGATGGTGGTCTCGGACCATCTCAAGAAGTCTGTCGCTGCGATGGTATTGCTGCTGCTGGGCGCGCTGTCTTCAATGTTGTTGCTTGAACATTCGACCATCGGCGAGACTACAGGGATGCTGCTTTGGGGAGTCGCGTTCGGCGCGCTCCCGCTTTGCTTTAGCGTGTGGATTCAGCGCAGCACGACAGACTTGCCCGAAGCGGGTTCGGCCATGTTCGTCAGCATTATCCAAGTGGCGATTGCCGTGGGTTCGGCAGTGGGGGGCACCATCGTCGACCGGGCGGGAGTCCACGCTGACTTCACGCTGGGGCTCGGACTTGCTTTGCTCGGCTTGGTGACACTGCAACGGCTCGCTGCATTGGAACGACCGGCCAAGGCGTCTTCTTTTAATCCCACTTGCGACGCGTCGCCTGATTGACGGAACTCGACAGTCGAGGAAGGCAACCGACCGTGCGCTCAGCGACGCTCGCAGTACCCCTCTCGCGAATAGCGATTCAATTGTTCGCTCAAGCCAATTGATTGCCTATCAGCGATTCTTGCCGAAGGCCCGTACGCATCGCAAACCTGTGGTCCGACACCGTCAGGTTCGCGACGCGCACGAAGATAGACCTCGCGTCAATTCAAGACCCACCCTTGTACGTCGCGTCAAAGCCCGCAAGGTCGCCCCAGTTCGGCGAAGATAGCAACTCCGGATGGTCCTGTTGGACCTTAAGTGCGACGCTACGAAAGGCTTGTGCACATGCCGAGGAGCCGCATGGCGGCGAGACGGAAGGCGGTGCAGGCGAGTTGCTCGGTATGGGGAGATTCAGCTTCGGTGCAGAGCCCGGCCATTTCACATCAGAAAGGGCGGAACTGAGCCGCGAAAGCTGCGTGCGTGCGCTGACCGGAGCAGAGTAGGTGCCACCAGCATTGAATTTATCCGCTAGAAGCTGAAGTATCGACGTATGGTCCAGGTCACCGGAGAAGACACTGCCCGGAACGACATAGGGTGAGACCAGGAATGCGGGTACCCGTAGCCCAGTAGTTTGAAACTGATAACCGGCGACGTCGGTCGGAATATCAAGCGGGCTTACATGGTCGAAGAACCCCCCGTGCTCGTCATACGTGACAATCATCAGCGTCTCATCCCATCGATCCGACGCAGAAATCGTTTGATAGATATCGGCAAGGAACGCTTGACCCGGTGCAACGCCAGTAGGCGGATGGTCGTCGTTCGGCACCCGGTGCGGCCCATCCGTGTATTCCGGCTCGATGAAAATGACTCGAGGTAAGTTGCTACTGTTCGTCCAGTCCGCCTTGAAGCGCGAATACCGCCTGAACCTCCCTCCGCTCCCATCTAGCGGCAACGCGAGAGAAGTCACTATCTCAGGCAACCACTTGGGCATCAGGCTGAAGAACGGGAAAAATCCTCCCGACTGGTAGACACACCAACTTGCACCGTGCGCGGTCAACCAGTCGTACGCCAAGGACTGCTCGGGAAGAAAACCAGAGACATTGTCGCTAATCGCACTCTCTCCTGACATTGCCATTAAGCGATTTGCCTGAGTCCCGGTCGGAAGCGGCGCAAACCAGCTATCGCAAACTGTGAAATTTTTTGCGAAAAAATCATAAACGGGCAGCACATCGGCCGTGTAGTAGCCCATCACCATCGATAGGTCGGCTGGCGGAGGGTTTCGCGTTGCGTAGCTCGCGACGAATCCCCCCAGTTCTGGGCAACCGCCATTCGCGCATGGCGTGTTTATTTGTATCGAAATCGGCGTGCGGTCATGCGGAGGGTCGGGGATTAGTTGGGTCGACGGCGAAAGCGCGTGTAGGGCATACGTTTTGCCGCCGTAGAGGTTCGTGAAATTCTGTTGCCAGGCGGGGTCGGCCGAGAGTCCATTGACATCCTTCCCGTCGAGGCTCAGGTAGCCAAGAACGTGATCGAAAGACCTATTTTCCATCATGACTATGATGATGGTGTTGATGTTGTCAACTGACATGCTGCCTCCGATATGACGGTATCAGCGCGACGAGGTCCAACCAATGTGCGAGCCCAAAGGAAACCCGGGGAGCACGGCACATCGTGTCTTCTGACACCAACCTGTTTGCTATCCGTGCCCTACCACGCTAGCCAGTACCGGATGGGTCGACAGTTCGCTGCAAAGGTCTCGGACCTCAGACGAGGCTCGATACCAAAGGCTTCCTTCCGGCTAGACGTTAAGGCTAGTTCACGTTACATCGCTATTCAACTTCAGTTGCGTGGTAGCGTCGGCGGAGAGTGGTCCCAATGTCGTTGGGCCTCCAGCCGCTCTGCACGTCAAAGTCAAATGCGCTCGACTGGTAGTTACAGCCAGACGTGCGACCCATCTTTTTCCCAGAGGGGCGGCTCAAGACCGGACGTTGACGAGAGCATTCTTCAATGGTTCCTCGGCGCGCCACCGCCCTTCTTGCGGCGTCTGAAAAGTGCACCGAATCCAACCGCGACGAGCAATGCCGTCAACAGGCCGGCGCTCATCCCAGTCGGGCTGCGGGTGTCACTCGGAGTGGAAGCAGCAGAAGCGACAGCAGGCGAAGAGGCTTGCATCGCGACCGGCTGTGGGAGTGCTACGCCAGCGGCACTGCCTTGGCGAACGAGAGAGGCTTCCGACGTGGGGGAAGCCTGAGATGCGATTGAGGCAATTGCATCCGGGGTGGGGCCGACGGGAGCCATAGCGGTAGCCGAGGCCACAACCGGAGCTGCTCCCGTGCGAGAAGTGGTTCCGACAGACTTGGCCATGGATTTCCACTGAGCAAAGACGATGTCAACGCAGTGAACGTCTGTGCAGGCGTTGCGCGATTGCCTCCACCGGGCAAGCTGTTCGGGCAAGAGTTTCCCGCTGCTCATCAAGGCCTGCTGCTGCTCGAAGATATCGCCGTACTCATTGTTCAGGATGGCGTGGTCGCATATAACGCGCTCGGCCAGTTGCCGCGTGGTTGCACATTGAATATCGCTCGCCCATGCTCCGGCCGAACCAAAAGCTGTCATTGACAGCAGCAATGCAAAGTATCGTCTCGGACGCACCGCGTCTCCTTGAAGGTGATTGCCGTGATTAAACTGCGGCCGTTTGTGAGTGAACTCGAAATCTGTGCCAGACGTGCTCAAGGAGCACTGGCCGGCTCGGCCGCATCAGGCGTGCCAGTTCCAGTCGCGAAAAAGGAGCGCACGGCTTCGCGCATTTGCATCGCTCCAAAAGGCTGGACTCGCAAAACGCTGCGTCCGTTCCGCCCGTCGGGCTTGCTCGCGGTCGCGTTAGACCTCGATGCCCCTTCAATGGTTTTCGACCAACGCAAACGCTTCGGAAATGATGGTTTGCACATATGCGACCGAGATGCGCATTGCGGGATTTCGGGACGCTTTCGAGGCTCGCGGATAGCGCCTGTAGAAGATGCGATCGAGTGCTGTGGATATAACGCCGCAGCTGCCAAACGCGCGCTGACCATTCGCTGTGACAAGCTTGGGCGACAGCCATTCGGTTTGCTGGTGAATTCGATTACCGCCCTTGAAGGGAGGGTTCAGTTCGTGGCGACGTTGCCGCACGACGCGTGGAATTCCGCGGTTGTCGGCTGCTTCGATTGGGACCCCTTCGCGGCGTATCTACCTCTTGACGTGACAATGTTGCGGCAGGACGGGCAAGCCTGGCACCTTGACGAAGTGTTTTTGACGTTGCGCGGAGAGTCTTACCTTTTGTGGCGCGCCAGCTGCGCAGCTATCCGGCAGCGAAAGCCGAAATTCCCGCACTGGTTCACGTCAGGCACGTCTTCGTCAAAGCCAGCGCGCGGATCAACAACCGGGCTGAAAACAGTCATCAGCCGACGCGCGAACGCGAGTGACGCATTCCCCAAGGGGACTTCCTTCGGGGCGTGCGTGGCTTCTGCGATCCGGAACGCACGCAGGCTTTCTTATCGAGCTCCGGTCCGATCAGGCAGCACTTCGCGCTCAAGCGACACCTGCTTCGGCCCTCACTCTATCGCGAACAGCTCGCTGCACGCTTCGTCGCCTGGCGTCGTCACGAGACCACCCAGGATCCGTCCGCTTTCTGAGCAAGCGTGTGTTCTCTCCGCTGTTGCGTTGCGAACAATTTAACGTGACAACGCCGTCCATCCATACAGGCAACGATGCGATCACCCTCGGTACCGCAACAACAGTGTAGGGAGCGCACAAGCTCAATGCGACGCGCTGCGCCAGTCCCGCCAGTAGTGACGGTAATCCATCTCTCTGAGCTGTCTTCGGCGCATTTGCTCCCGGTGATAGTGAGCGGCGACGAACACGGCTGCCATCACCAGCACGAATGAACCTACGACAATTGTCACCGCTTCACTCATCGGAACCTCCATGGCTGATCTCTCCGGTTCATTGCAGGTGTTGACCTCCGTTGATCGCAATGTTGGCTCCAGTCACGAAGCCCGCTTCGCGCGAGCACAGGTACAGCACGAGTGCGGCGACTTCGTCGGGCTGTCCGAGCCGGCCGACCGGAATCTGCGGAATGATCTTCGTCTCGCGGATTTCCTCCGGCACCGCCATCACCATCTTCGTCGCGATATAGCCCGGAGAGATCGTGTTGACGGTGACGCCTTTCTTCGCCACTTCAAGCGCCAGCGATTTCGTGAAGCCATGCATGCCGGCCTTCGCCGCGGCGTAGTTGGTCTGGCCGAACCCACCCTTGGAGCCGATGATCGACGACACGTTGATGATGCGGCCCCAGCCACGCTCTACCATGCTGTCGCACACTGGCTTCGTCATGTTGAACACCGAATCGAGGTTGGTCCGGATGACCGCGTCCCAATTGACCTTGTCGAGCTTCTTGAAGCTGGCGTCGCGCGTAATGCCGGCGTTGTTGATCAGGATGTCGACTGGTCCGACTTCAGCGCTGATTTGCGCCATGCATCTTTCGCACGAGTCGTAGTCGGCGACGTCGACCGCGTAGGCGCGGAATTGTCGTCCCTTTGCTTCCATCCGTGCGAGCCACTCGTTCGCACCGGTGTTGCCCGGCGAATAAGTGACTACGACCGCATAACCGGCGTCATGCAACTTGATGCTGATCGCCTCGCCCAGTCCACCCATGCCACCCGTTACTACCGCGATCTGCTTTGCCATCGAATCGTCCTCGCAAAAGCTGGCCTCATGCTCATCTGGAACAATACGGCCTTCAGTCCAAGAATTGGATGTGCTGAAAACTGGAATCCCTTACCCATAAGGAATCCTTCATACATAACAGAAACCGCACCGTGAGCATCGCTGCCCACGTCAGCCCTATCGCTTCGCGCCCTCGGCTACGGGAGCCGGCTCGGGATTGCTTCGCACGGCCTTTGACGCTGTGGCCGTGATTGCGTCAAAATTGCTCTCGGCAACCTGCACGGCCTGCTGCGCCGTTTTCTGCAGCGATTCGCACAAGGTCGTGGTGGCGGCAATCACGGATTTCCACGCAGTGATCGCTACTTCGGAACCTGCGGGACCATTTTTCGCCGCTTCCTCGACGAGTGTCTGCACGCGTCCGTTGTACCGCTCGTAGTGCGCCTGCGCGAGTTGTGTGAGCTCAGCCTGCGTGGCCGACGCGATGTCGAACACTTGCCGGCCATATGACAGCGATTTTTCTGTGAAGGGCCCGGTGAAACCTGCTTGCAGCACGAACCACTGCTGCGGGTCCGTCGCGCCGGGCGCCTTCGTCAATTTCTCCTGCGCCTCGGCCAGCGTGGACCTGACGACCTGCAGGTTCAACGCGACCAGTTTTTCGACGCCTTCAAAGACCTTCCCGCTCAACTCGGAGAATGCGTCGAGGTTGGCCTTCGCAGCGGCGACTTGCTCAGTGTTCGATAGAGCCATTGTTGAATTCCTCAAAATCCGGTCCGGCACGCGAAACCCCCTTCGGACGAGGGTGTTGCGGCGGATCGCGATGGTAGATAAACCGAAGTGCAAGGACGCTTGCCACGTCGCACGTGTCGCGAAGACTTCGGACGGTCGTTACATCAACAGGCACTACAAACCAAACCCCAACCGGGAACCAAACTCCAGCAGCGACGCTTCGTTCACGACTGTTGCTTCCGCGCTCGCCATGTCGTACAGCGGCGCTCGCGTCGAACATGGGGACAGCAAACGCAGCGATTTCATTCAGGGCCGGGAGGTGGACTCCGCAGATGTCTAGCGCATCCGGGCGACGGCCTTAAGAATGGAATCGCCGTCGCTTGTGACATGAGGACGTGAGCGTCCTGACGCGAGGTTTTCCAGTGATATGAGTTGCCGCTCGCACAGCGTGTCGAGCTCGGCGCGGCCTAGATCAATCTGATCAGGCGCGGACTTGATGAGCATTAAGGTGGCGAATTCATGGGGACTCAGCATTTCGTCTCCTCGATTTAGTCTGTCTGTGCGGGAAGTATCAATTACCCTCTCCAGCGCGTATGCCCGGCAAATATTCCTGCCGTCTCCGTAAAGCGATCATTCGAGAAATCGAATCACGGAGACGCCATCATAACGGCTCAATTTCCGAATGCAATATGTGGAATGCTTTTTATTGGTGTTGCCTTTTTGTCTGTTGAATACCTTTGCATCGCGTAGCTGCACGTTGCCGCCCACACCGTAACTGAGGACCCCAGCGAGTGCCCGGCTGGCAAGGCCCTCGAACGATATGGACTTCACCCCATGTTTGAATAGATCGCTTAATTAATTAAGCCAATTGATTGACTTAATTGAGTGAGTTCATATTTGAATACTGTATTTATAGGTCAGCGCTTTCCTGGAAGGCGGTTATCTCTAGTCCGAAATTGTGAAATATTTATTAAAGCACGCGTGAATTTTCCAAGTCTCCTGAATTTCAATCAGCGAAGACTCGACAACCGTTGACTTCTACCGCTGTTGCGTCGACCAGTTCGCCCGCGCGCAGACCGGTTGCATAGCCGAAGTCAAGCAGGAAACGCAGGCGCTGTGCCGCAGCGACTGCCCAGCCGCATGGCCATTCCAACCCTTTGACCATCCGTGCGTATACGTTCCTGCAACTGCCGCTTCCATTCAGTGATCAGTTCGGATGCACATCGAACTGCTGCACAAATTCGGCCAGCGTCCGCTGGAGCCGGGCTTCCCTGCGAGGGCAGAGCATGCCATGTGCCTGTTGTCGGCCATGGCCGTCCGTCCGGCCAACTTCGCCGACTGCAAGTGGTGGGCTTTAGCCGCAGACACGAGCCGAAGTGTTTGTGCTCCCCCAACATGTAGCCAGGGCTTCACCATCTCGCGTCGTGCATCAACAGCGCAGGTGCTTACCTTGGAAGGCAGCCCTGAACCGAGTATCTCCGTCGGCACGCTTGTTGCGTTTGAATGCTGCGCGAACAAGGAGGTGACTAATATGAGCGTCTTTCTGGCTAAGGTTAGCCTTAAACCACCGCGCCGTACTTTAATCATCGCCGCGGCTGCTGTCTGTCTCGCCGCGGTCTGTGGGACGGGTATCGCGGCATTTGTCGGCGTGTTGCCCCAATCAGAACACATAGCCGTCGCAGTGACTGCAACTCCCCTCCTTGATATCCAGGTTGACCGCGCTGTTCAGTAGACTGGCACGAGCGTGGATAGATAGGCATGGGTGGGTGTCATAGCCGCCTCGCCCGCTATCGTCATGCACACCGGCTTCCCCCGTCCGCGTCCAGCCAACGCACACCTTGATGCACGCGAGACGGTGATGGACCCATGCGCAGATTCGGGCAAACCATCTTCGGACGCACGGATTTTCACAGGGTTAATCAGGCAATACCGCGACCGCCTTGATTTCAACGATATAACCTGCCGCGCCGCCAAGCATGTGCGCGCCGACCGCTGTCCAAGCCGGCAACGGGTGCGTAGTGAGGTATTGGTCACGCACCTTCATGAACAATGGCAGGTCGCGCATATCAGTGTGGTAAGTGGTCAGGTCAACCACGTCGCCCAATGATGCACCTGCAGCCGATAGAACCAGCTTGAGATTTTCGAATGCCTGGACTATTTGCGCTTCGCGGCCTTCGACCAGTTGCATGGCCATGTCACGCCCAATCTGGCCGGACACGTAAATCGTGTTGCCAACCTTGACCGCCGGGGCGTAACCAATCTTTTCGTAGACTGCCTCCATCCCGGCAGGGATAACGGCTTTGCGTTCACTCATGAAATCTGTCTCCTGAAGCGGACACGATGGCGAGGGCCAAACCTACACCGATGCACAGCGTGGCGGAGCACGTGTGTTGCCAATCGGTCGCCTCAAATTTATAAGGCCTTACCAATGCCACGCATGCGGTGCACTTGCCGACCCGGTTGCAGCAACGGTCTCTGCTCGAGACCGCATAACCCAGCTCGTAGTCGGCAAGAGAGTTGGTCACCTCCGGTTGTGACGCGTCCGCGTTCAGGCTGCTCGAGGCGATTCGCAAGTCAGCCCGTGTCGCCACCAGCCACCGGCAATACAGTGCCGGTGATATAACCCGCCTCGTCCGACGCAAGGAACAGAATGGGTGCGGCCTGCTCGTCGATGCTGCCGTAGCGTTTGAAGAAGGTCGATTCAGTGACTTGCTTCACCGCTTCGCCCATCCAGACTTTTTCCTGCTCGCTGTCACCGGCGGTGTTGCGCGGCACACGTCGCGGCGGCGCATCGGTCCCACCCGGCGCTGTGGCAACCACGCGGATGTTGTGCTCTGCGTACTCCATCGCCAGCGACTGCGTGATCGCGTTGACACCGCCCTTGGCCGCCGAATACGGTACGCGGCGGATACCGCGTGTGGCATTCGAAGAGACGTTCACGATGGTCCCGCCCCCGCGCTTGAGTAGGTGCGGCAAGACCGCATGGCAGGCGTAGAGTGTCGGCATCAGTGAGCGACGGATTTCCGCATCGATCTGTGCAGGCTCGAACTCGGCGAAGGGACGCATGCGAATCGCGCCACCAACGCCATTGATGAGAATGTCGATGCCGCCAAACGTGCGTACGGCGAAGGCCATCGCCGACGCGGCACCTTCGTAAGTCTCAAGGTCGGCGACAAACCCTGCAGTGTCCGCGCCGTCCGCTTCGGCGGCGACTTCAGAAACGAAGTCGGCGCGGTCGACGAACAGTACCTTGCCGCCTTCGGCGGCCGCGCGAAGCGCTACCGCGCGACCGATACCCTGCGCGGCGCCGGTGACCACCATGACCTTGCCAGCAAATCGTTGCGTGCTCATGCGGTCCTCGGTGCTGCGTTAGGAGTGAACTTCTCATAGTGGAAGCTGTTGGGCTTCACGCCGTTGTCGTCGAAATGCTTACGCACTGCATCGACCATGGGCGGCGGTCCGCACAGGTACACGTCCACGTCGCCATCATTGACGGCCTCCGCCGGCATGTGCTGCGTTACCCAACCCTTGCGCGGATGGGTCGACTCCGTGTCAGCCACGACGGTGCTGTAGGTGAAGTTCGGCAACTTCGCCACGTAGGCGTCGATTGCGTCGACCTGCACGAGGTCAAGGTCTCGCGTTACACCGTAGATCAGATGAACTTTTTGCTGCGAACTCGCCCGAGCCAGCACTTCGAGCATCGACAGGAACGGTGCCAGGCCTGTGCCGCCAGCGAGAAACAGCAACGGCCGCTCCACAGCGCGCAGATAGAAACTGCCGAGCGGCCCGGTCAGGTCCACCTTGTTACCTGTCTGTGCGGATTCAAGCCACGTGCTCATCACGCCACCAGGAATCTTTTTAATCAGAAAACTGATTTTCGATTCACCCGGTGCTGACGAGAAAGAATACGAACGGTGCTGCCCGCTGCCGGGAACGTCAATGTTGACGTACTGGCCCGGCAGGAATACCGGCGCGGTGGCTTCCACATCCAGTTCGAGCAGGATGGCCGCATCGTTGTGCGCTTCCACCTTTGATACTGTTGCAGCGAACTTGCTTTGCTCAGTCTTGCATGCCGTGGAAGATGCCGGAACCGCGATGACACAATCGCTTTCTGGCACCATCTGGCAGGTCAGGACGAGGCCGCTCTCCTTCTCATCCTCGGTCAGCGCATCTTCGATGTAGTCGTCGCCAAGGTCGTAGCTTCCGCTCTCGGCGCGGCACTTGCAGGTGCCACACACGCCGTCGGAGCAATCCATCGGCAGGTTAATCTTGGCGCGAAAGGCTGCATCAAGCACCTTCTCGCCGGCCTTGCATGTCACGAAGCGGGTCACGCCGTCTTCGAAATTCAGTGCAACGTTGTAGCTGGACATCTTGCCTCCTGTACCTCTAATTTCCACCGCTGTCTGCTATCAAACGTGATAAACGTCGAGCACCTGGCGGATGTAATCGTCTTTCAGCACAATTCGCTTGTAGGAAATCAACAGTTCATCGTTGACCTTTCGCAGCGTCACGAACATCGTGCCAAAAAATTGGTCTGTGGCTTTGTAGCGGTGACTGAGCGTGTTGAAGTTGTAGCGCACGTCCACTTCGTTGTCGCGCTCGGCCAGCACCTCCACATTGGTCACGTTGTGACTGGTACGGGGTTCAGGCATCGAAGCACCACTGCGTTCGGTCTTGATGCGGAACACACGGTCTTCCAGGCCACCACGGTCCGGGTAGTACATCAGCGAAATCTGGCTTTCGTGGTCATCGGTGAGCTGGTCGTCGTCATCCCATGCCGGCATCCAGTAGGTAACGTCCTCGGCATAGCACGCAAGCCATTCGTCCCACTGCCGGTCGTCGAGCAGGCGCGCTTCGCGGTACAGCGCGGCACAGATTTTCTGGTAGTCGATGCTCATGCCAGCGTCTCCCCTTGTTCCTTTTTGAGTGCGTCACGCATGACATGCACCCAGTACTCGTGCTGACACACGAAGAGGCCTTCGTCTTCGCTACGCTCACCTGAGATGCGCGGTTTCAGCCCCATATTCTTTGCATTCGCGTCGGCCCCCTCGACCCACAGCGGCGCCCCACGCGAAAGGTCATTCCACAGCGCGGTGGTGCCGGCATAGCCAGTCTGGCAAGCGCGGAACTCTTCAAGATCATCTGCCGTGCCCATTCCCGAGACGTTGAAGAAGTCCTCGTACTGGCGGATGCGGGTAGCGCGGTCGGTCGCGCTTTCGCCCTTAGGGGCGAAGCAGAAAATGCTGACCTCAGTCTTGTCTACGCTAATCGGACGTACCACGCGAATCTGGGTACTGAACTGGTCCATCAGGAACACGTTCGGGTACAGACACAGGTTTCTTGTCTGGTTGACGATAAAGTCTGCCTGGACTTCACCCACACGCGCCTTGATTTCGTCGCGGTATTGATAGACCGGGCGCACTTCTGGGTTCATCGTCTTCGTCCACAGCAGGATGTGGCCGTGGTCAAACCCGTACACGCCGGCCACCGACTTGCTCCAGCTGTTTGCATCCACAGCCTTGGTGCCGTCGACCTTGCGACGGTCCATCGTCGCAGCATAGTTCCAGTGCACGGTGCTGACGTGATAACCGTCGCAACCGTTCTCCATCTGCATCTTCCAGTTGCCGTCGTAGATGTACGAAGAGTTGCCCCGCAACACCTCCAGCCCGTTTGCAGCCTGGTCGACAATCTGGTCGATGATGACCTTCGTCTCGCCAAGGTAGTCTTCCAACGGCATCACGTCTGCGTTGAGACTGCCAAACAGGAAGCCGCGGTAGCTCTGGAAGCGAGCGACTTTCTTCAGGTCGTGCGAGCCGTTGGTATTGAATTGCACCGGGTATTCGGTGGTCTTCACGTCCTTCACTTTCAGCAGCTTGCCGGTGTTGGCGAAGCTCCAGCCGTGGAAAGGACAGGTGAAGGTGCCTTTGTTGCCGTGCTTTTTCCGGCACAGCATTGCACCCTTGTGCGCGCAGGCATTGATGACCGCATGGAGTTCGCCGTTCTTGTCGCGGGTGATAACCACGGGCTGACGGCCAATCCAGGTGGTGTAGTAGTCGTTGTTGTTGGGAATCTGGCTTTCATGCGCGAGATATACCCAGTTGCTCTCGAAGATGTGTTTCATCTCGAGCTCAAACAAATCGGCGTTGGTGAAGATATCGCGGCGGCAACGGAATACACCGTTTTCCTTGTCGTCCTGAACTGCGGTGTGCAGCAGTTCATCCAGCTGCGTGGCTTTGTCGAGAATGGCAGACATGTGTGCTCTCCTACGCGTGCTCCAGGCTATGGAGCACGCGCATCGGGTGTCGAAAGATTCTTGCGGAGAATTGAGCGGCAGCAGCGGTACGAGGTAGCAGCCGCGTTGGGCGGTTACGCCGTGGCAGACGCGCGCAGGCGATTGACGACCTGGTTATCCTTGCCCTGAACCATTGGAGTCAACTCGATGTTGAACTCGATTTCCTTGTACGCATCGGCCTTCATGCCCAGAGCAGTGCCGCCGGTCTTTTCGACCACATGGGGAATCAGGTCTTCGCGCGTGGCATAAGCGAAGTCGTCCCAGATCAGCGGGTCGCCCTCAATATTGATTTGAGTCGTCAGCTTGCGGTACTTGTCGCTGGTGACGAAGAAATGCACGTGCGCCGGACGGTTGCCATGCCGCGCGAGCACGTTCAACAGTTGTTGGGTCGCGCCATGCGGCGGGCAACCGTAGCCGACCGGCATGAGCGTACGGAATTCGTACTTGCCGTCGCCGTCAGTGCTCACAGCACCGCGCAGGTTGAACTCGCTCTGCGCCCCGGTCGGGTCGAAGTGCGAATAGAAGCCCTTTGAGTTGGCGTGCCAGCACTCGACCACTGCATTGGCGACAGGCTTGCCGTCCGGACCGGTCACCGTGCCGCGGATGACCAGCGGGCCTGCATCCTCGTCGGGATTGACGTCAATCTTCGATACGCCATCGCGCACTGGCGCACCGGCAACATACAGCGGACCTTCGATCGTACGCGGCGTGCCGCCGGTGATTTCTGCCGCCTTGTCCTCTGCGTCCATGCGGATGTCGAGGTATTTTTCCAGACCGAGACCAGCAGCAAGCAGTGCAGCTTCGCCATCCTGCCCAAGCTTGTTGAAGTAATGGACGCCGGCCCAGATTTCGTCGGGCGTCATGTCGAGGTCGTCGATGGCCTTGAACAAGTCACCCAGCAGGCGGCTGACAATCTGCTTTGCGCGAGCATTGCCATCCTGGCTTCCAACGTTCGCAGCAGCCTTCAACAGCTCCTGCACTTCCTTCGTATCAAACACTTTGACGCTCATGTCTGCTCCTGAATCTCTCTATTTTCTCTGGGGTTAACCCTCGATTCGGCACCGACTCATCTATCTGCAGAAGGTATAATCGATTGCTGAAACAGAGTGTGAATGCAGGATAATGGACATCAGAAAGGCCCGTCCAACACTGTTTTAGTATCGGTCTATATCCAGGAGGTATTGATATGGAACTGCGGCATCTACGTTATTTCGTCGCGGTGGCCGAAGAACGCAATTTCACGCGCGCCGCCCGCCGGCTGAACATTGCCCAGCCGCCTCTGAGCCGCCAGATACAGCAACTCGAAGAGAATCTGGGCGTGCAACTACTGGAGCGCAACTCGCGTCCGCTGAAGCTGACGGAGACAGGGAAGTTTTTTTATTCGCATGCCGCGCAGTTGCTGTCCCAGACAGCAGACCTCGAATCAATGACAAGACGCGTAGGGAACATCGAGCGCAGTCTCTCGATCGGGTTCGTGGGTTCGACGTTGTACGGGATGCTGCCGAAAATCATCCGGCGTTTCCGCGACGAGAACACCACAGTCGAACTCAGTCTCCACGAAATGTCGACGATGGACCAGATTCGTGCGCTGAAAGACGGCCATATTGATGTTGGGTTTGGCCGCATTCGGCACGAGGACGCAAACATCCGTCGGGTGATTCTTCGCGAGGAGAAGATGATTGTTGCGTTTCCCGAGGGCCATCCGCTTTCAGTTGCCAAACCTGTCGTCGCTCTCCGCGACCTCGTCAACGAGACGTTGATTATTTTTCCGAAGGCGCCCCGACCCAGCTATGCGGACCAGGTGTTGTCGGCATTTGACGACCGTGGTCTCAAACCTCGCAAGATATATGAAGTACGGGAATTGCAGATTGCGCTTGGCCTCGTCGCAGCAGGGGAAGGTATCGCTGTTGTTCCGAGCAGCGTGTACGGCCTGAAACGGGACGACGTCAGCTACAAGGAACTGGACGACCCGACCTTAGTGTCCCCAATCATCATGAGCATGCGCGCGCTCGACGAGTCGCGGGACATTCGGGAAATGCTCGAACTCGTCTATCGGCTCTACGAAGAAGAGAAAATACCCTTTACGCCCCGAACAGACCAGGCCCGCTGATGGATGCTATACCTCGGCGGTATGGAGCTAGACGTTAATGGTGTTGGACAGGCGATTATTGGGCACGCAATACTGCGTCAACCCATCAACTCCGCCACTCAAGGTATGAACGCCCAAATCACCTCCGTCGAAGCAATTCTGGTTGACCTCCCGACCATTCGCGCGCATCAGCTAGCCATGGCGACGATGCAGCAACAAACCCTGGTCATCGTTCGTCTGCACACGAGCGACGGCATCGAGGGTATTGGCGAAGCCACCACGATTGGCGGTCTGTCATACGGTGACGAGAGTCCCGAAGGCATCAAGCTGACCATCGACACTTACCTTGCACCTGCGCTGATCGGGCAGGACTCGACCAATGTCAACGGCGCAATGCTCAAGCTGAATAAGGTTGCTCGAGGAAACCGCTTCGCTAAATGTGCAATCGAGACGGCGTTGCTGGACGCGCAAGGCAAGCGCCTGGGTGTCCCGGTCTCAACGCTTCTGGGCGGCGCTGTTCGCACGACACTTCCGGTCCTCTGGACGCTCGCGAGCGGTGATACGCAACGAGACATCGAGGAAGCGGAAATGCTTCTCGCAGAGCGTCGCCACAACATTTTCAAATTGAAGATTGGCCGGCGTAGCGTTCGTGACGACGTAGCTCACGTTTCTAAAATCAAGTCCGCGCTGGGCGACCGCGCAAAAGTTACCGTCGACGTGAATCAGGCTTGGAATGAAGTTGACGCAACCCTCGGAATCTACGCGCTCGAAGCTGCTGGCATCGACCTCATCGAGCAACCCACACCGCGCGAACAGCGCGGAGCACTTGCCAGACTTTCCGCACGCTTCATCGTGCCCATCATGGCTGACGAAGCAGTAACCGGACCGGAGGACGCTCTTGAACTCGTACGTGACGCATGCGCGGACGTGTTCGCATTGAAGATTGCGAAGTCGGGTGGCATCTACGGGATGATGCGCGCGGCTGCTATTGCGGATGCGGCCGGCGTATCGCTGTACGGCGGCACGATGCTGGAGGGCAGCATTGGGTCGATTGCATCGGCGCATGGGTTCAGCGCTCTTCCACAACTTGCGTGGGGTACTGAGTTGTTCGGACCACTTTTGTTGAAGGACGACATTGTGACCGCGAGGCCGCAGTATCGGGACTTCGACCTTCATCTGCCTGAAGGGCCGGGCCTAGGCCTGCATATCGACGAGGACAAGCTGGCTTTCTACCGTCGCGACAAAAAATAACTGAGCACGCAGACAGTCCACCACCAAATACATCTGGACATTCCAGTAGTGTGCTGGTGGACCTGAGAGACCCCCGACTTTTTAAATGAGAGACCCATGCTCTATCTAGTAAGAATGGATGTACACCTGCCACACGATATGCCGTTGGCTCAGGCTGACGAAATCAAGGCCCGCGAGAAGGCCTACTCGCAGGAGCTTCAGCGTCAGGGCAAATGGCAACAACTGCATCGCGTGGTCGGTGAATATGCCAACTACAGCATCTTCGAAGTCGAGTCTAACGACGAACTGCACACCATTCTCTCCGGCCTGCCACTGTTTCCGTATATGACGATGCAGGTCACTGCGCTCGCACGTCACCCATCTTCCATCCGCTAAATCCTCCGGATGCCATGAATCGCGACAACGAAGGTACGCTAGTGTCCGCCGCTCCGATTGGGCGTTGGTCCGTGTCGGCAGTAACCGCAGGGCTGCTCGCCGTCATCATCTCTTATGCCGGGCCACTCGCAATTTTCTTCCAGGCTGCGCGTACCGCTCATGTTGGCAATGACGTCGTCGCGTCTTGGGTCTGGTCGATTTCGATGGGCGCCGCGGTCTCCGGAATTGCTTTGAGCTGGTGGCTGAAGCAACCAATCATAACGGCTTGGTCTGCGCCCGGGAGTGCCTTGCTCGTGACGCTTTTTCCAGGGATGCCGGTGAGTGATGCAATCGGCGCATACATCATCGCCGGTGCGTGCATTTTCGTGCTTGGCGTATCCGGGTTGTTTGACCAGATAGTGAAGCGAATACCGAAAGGGATAGCCTGCGCAATGATGGCAGGCATTCTCTTTCAGTTCGGCACCAATGTGTTCAGGTCGGTTGCAATCACGCCTTGGCTTGCGCTGGGCATGCTGGCGAGTTACATCGTTTTCCGTCGATGGGCCGCGCGCTACTGCCTTATCCTCGTTTTAGCGTTCGGTTGTGCTCTCGCCGTGGCACTCGGTTTGACGAATCTGCAGTCAGTAAGTCTCCACGTTACCCGTCCCGTGTTCACAATGCCAACCTGGTCCTGGCAGTCAACCGTGAGCCTGGCGGTGCCTCTCGTCATCGTCAGCTTGACCGGTCAATTCCTGCCTGGCTTCGCCATATTGCGGGCCTCTGGTTACCAGACACCGAGTCGTCCGGTTCTGGCTGGAACCGGCCTGGCATCGATTCTGGTGGCTTTCTCCGGCGGCATAACGATTGTCATCGCAGCAATCACCGCAGCATTGTGTACGGGACTCGACTCTCACCGTGACCCGGAGCGCCGCTACGTCGCGGGAATCGCAAATGGACTGTTCTATCTGGTAGGAGGCACCTTCGCCGGAACGGTCGTCATGCTGTTCGCTGCGCTCCCCAATACCTTCGTTGCCGTGCTGGCAGGTCTGGCATTGCTCGGTGCGATTGCTACGAACATTGTGGGGATGGTTCACGACGAGGCTCATCGCGAAGCGGCGTTCATCACATTCATTGCCACAGCCTCAAACATGAGTTTCCTGGGATTAGGTTCGGCGTTCTGGGGTATTGCCATAGGAACGCTGACGCACCTCGCGCTTGGAAGTGGCAGGCGAACTCAGTGAGACGTTTGTGCGCGAAGTGCGCAACGTCCTCAACAGTGGGAACGAGTCGCTCAAAATTTCGTCATTAAAGACATCCTATGGGTCCAGGCGCAAGCGCGGGCGCACTCCACAAATCCAATGGACACATAGAAATTAAGCGAGTGAGCCCACTTCAGTTGATGCGGAGCGCCAACATCGATTCGACGTCACCCCGCGTCTCGCCCAACCTGACTGCTCACGAATCAACTGCGCCGCAACACCAGCTGACAGATGCTCGTGCTTGACGTATAGCTCAGTGATTTGACCGAAGGTGCCTTCATTGACAGGGATGACACCAAGAACCTCGCCGCTCTCCTACGCCACGAAGCAAAAGACACTGCTTTCGACGGACAAGACACCCCTCGCTATCTCTGTTCGGTCACTCGAATCGACCTTTCCGTCCCCAAGCTCAACAAAAAGATGGTCGACAAGCTACGCGACCACCTTTGGGTCCTGCAATGGGTCCGCTGGCGGTTCCGTTGCGTCGAACGCGCTCACCACATCATCGACCTTCACGTTGACGTAGCGCTCGGTAAGCACCCGGGGAAGGCATCTTGACAAGGGCAATCGCTGAAACGATCAAGCCGTGGTCGGCGTCCAGCGATGAGGAAGCAGTTGCGTGATGTCGGCGGCACGGTGTGTCGGCAAGCGCGTCAGCACGTTCTTCAGGTAAGCCAGCGGATCGTGCCCGTTCAGTTGTGCAGAGCGGATCAGTGTCATGATCGCGGCCGCGCGTTTTCCGGCACGCAGGGATCCTGCGAACAACCAGTTCGACCTCCCCAGAGCCCATGGCCGTATTTGATTCTCGACCCAGTTGTTATCTGCAGGCACACGCCCGTCATCCAGATAGCGCGTAAGCGCTTCCCAGCGTTTGAGGCTGTAGTCGAGTGCTGCG
>NZ_VTUZ01000020.1 GCF_008369935.1 Paraburkholderia panacisoli
GGCGGAACAGCGCAGGCGTTGTGTTGGTGAAGGGGCGCGCGGCGCGACGGCAGGGCTTGGCGCGTCTCGCGTTTATGGAGCGCACCTAGAACGTCATATTGCTTCAACCGCCCGGCGTCCCCAATACGCATGTCGCAAGCGCTAGCTTCCGGGCGTCGTGTCGCCGGCGATTTACCATACGCGAATCGTGCAACCTGGCTCGTTCGCGCCCTCTGCTTCATGAAGACCCCGCTTTTCCTATACTGTTTTTGTCGCAATCTGGTAACGCGACGCGGTCGCATACTTGGAGGAAGGCATCATGAACAAGGACCAGGTCAAAGGCGTTGCTCAAAAGATGAAGGGCAAGTTTAACGAGGCCATGGGCAAGGTCACGGGCAGGCCGGCCCGGGAACTGAAAGGCGATGTTGAGCAAGCCGCGGGACAAGCCAGGAAAGACGTCGGGGACGCCAGGGAAGCGACGAAGGACCGCACGACGCGTCACCATTAACCGCATGCCTCTGGGGCTGGGTCAATGCATTGACCCAGCCCCAGAGGCCTTATCAGGCGGCCGACTGGGGAAGTTGGTCGCCGGTGCCGGCGGTGGATGGGGGCCTCATTGCGCCCGGCGCAACCCCGACCTGATTCGCTTCCTCCGCGGCATCGTGCAACGGCTCGGCCTCCGCATCCCTCGGTATCGAGCAGTTCCTTTGGCCACACGAAGAACGCGCTGGCGACGCGTGCACTGAGGTCGGCCACCGTCATCTTGGGGGCAAGCGCCCGGAGGTACCCGGAGTCCTGCAACGATTCCTGTTGCGTCGCAAGTTGCCCTGCTTTCACGACTTCTTGACTGGAATGACCTGTCCCGTGATGTGCTCGACGAGGCTTCGCTTGTACGCTTGGGCCACCACCGCGGCGGGAGTACCTGCCGAATAGGCCTGCCCCATCGCGGCAAGTGTTTCTGAAACCCATCCTGGGCTGACGACGTTAACCCGTGCCTTGCCCCGCAATTCGAGAGCTGCGGACCGGACGAACGCCTCGACCCCTGCATTCACGATACCCACTACGGCACTCCCTGTGACCGGATGCAGGGAGAGAATGCCGCTGGTTAGCGTCAGGGACCCGCCTTGTGCGATGTGACCGACCGAGCACCGGACGAGATTGACCTGTCCCATCAGCTTGTTCGTCAGACTGAACGCAAAGTCTTCGTCGGTCAGCAATTCAAGCGGTGCAAATTTCGCAGCACCTGCGACGCAAATCACGGCATCAACGGTTCCGAGTTGCCGGTACATTGACACGATGGACGCCTTGTCTGCGAGTTCCACTGACAGGTCCGGGCCATTGCGGCTCGCGCCAATGACCTGGTGGTCGGACGAGAGCAGGCGAACGATTTCCTTGCCGAGCAGTCCGGTTGCGCCAACTATCAGCACGCGCATAGGTCCTCCTTATCCGGAAGGGTCACGCCACCGCGGAGCGACGCATCACGCTCGGCGTGCAGACGAGCGAATATCGTACTACCGTTCGAGTGGGGGAGAGTCGACTGGATGACGCTGACCGAGCTACGAGCTATGCCTTGAGTTCAACCCCTCCTACGCTGATGCGCATCGTAGCCTTGCCTGCTTCAGGACAAACCTGGTGACAAGCAGGGCTTCGTGTGTCATTTGGGCGCCGTTCGGCGGCTGAGCAGCTGACCATCCCATGCTCGTCGTGGGACCGTACGGTCTTGGATGAGCGCGCGCGGCCAACCGGCATGCTCACCCGCCGTCGCGAAGTGTAACGGTGTTCGCCGATGGTCTGACGCTGGCGGCTGTGGGCTCAGCGAGGTACCCCCTGTATCCGATGAGCGCCACGTTCATATGGGGCCGGTGCCCGTTGGCCGTTGGAGTGGACGCTGCACTCTGGTCGTCCGGGTATCCGCAACGTTGAGGCAGTCGACCTGGACTCAATGCTTCCGCGAGGGTATACACTGGGCTTGTCTCTTTGGCGGAGAGCATCATGAAAGCGCAAAATCTCTCGGGCCCAGACAGGCTGTTGGCAGCATGGCGAAACCTGAATGCTCAAGCGGCCAGCGACGGACGGGTCGGATACGAAGTCGACCAGCTGGGACGAGTCGTCGACCATCGACGGGTGTGTCCCTGGCATCAACTCCTGGTCACCGACATGTTCTGCCAGCTAGCCTCGCAGTTGGGGCCTCGCGTGGCGATGCGTCAGCCGGTATCAACCCGGTCGTTCGGTATCCGCATTGCCGACGTCGTGTGGATGCCCGAGGAGAAGTGGCCGGAAATCGATTCGGACGCCCCGTTACCTTCCGTTCCCGACCTGTGCATCGAGGTGCTCGGGGACGACAATGACGCCGACCAGGTTGAGCGCAAGGCTGACGCCTACCTCAACAGCGGTGCGCAGGAAGTCATCATCGTCGGCCCCCTCGGGAAGGTTGAATTTCGAGGGCTAGACGGTCCGCGTGCGTCATCCTTGTTCCGCGTGACCCTCGAACCGGACCCGATGTTTTTCGCGTGGGCGTGACGTACATCGGCATTGCTCGAAACATCTCTCCTGAAAGCAGCGGTGAAAATCGGACCTGGTTTCAGAGGCGGTACCGGTCAAAGTTGTCGAAATTTCGATTAGCGAGGAGTTTCTGACCTCGCGGCGCTGCATGTGCTGACGCCAACACAATATTGACCCGCTCGCCAACATTAGACTGACCAGCCAGGTTGGGTAGCGAGTTGTCGATGGCGGAGTTGTTTTCCCAATTGTCAAGCTGGTCAGTTCGATGTTTGCCCTCGTGCTCTCTTCTCGCCGGTACCAGTTTCACCCAATGTTGGAAGCAGCGTTGGACAGTGTGCACGCGGCGTTGATGGGCTTTGCAGTCCAGCACGACGCGCTCTTTTCGCTGTTGCTGGTCGCTCCTGCGGCCGTCGCCTGTTTTTTCGCATATTTAATCGTCCGCTACCATGTGCGGGTTGCCCCTGCCTTCAGGCACGGGCGCACGGCTGTGTCGACTGGACTCTTCGCGTTGTTCCTCACGGCCTGTGACCAGTATGCATTGCCGCGTGTACTGCGCGCACTCTCGTTCGACGCGATGTGCGCCGCCATTCCGTTCATGATGCTAGTCCTTGGCGCGTGCTGGGGCGTATTCCTGGCAAGCGTCATGGCGTGGTGGCGTACCCGACTGGTTGCCCACTGAATCAGGTTCTAAAAAGTCCAACTGACAACTTGAACCCGCTCCCTGCAATGCTGAAGAAGGTACTCCGGTCGCCTTCGTTCATGGCGCGTGGGCGATTGGCGTAGACCGAATCCCGCTGCGCGAAGCGTCTGCGAGAATCGTTACGCTCCAGGCCGGGCTTATCGTCGACGCCTGAACAGGCCGGTCGGCTGTCGCGACTGATACCCGACATTTTCTCGTTTTGGCTGACGTGAGCGTGGTTCGAGCGCCAACCTGCGAGCTTCGTCTGCCTGCGGCGAACTTTCCGACAACTCGTCGTTGTTCCACATTCAGAGGGGCAGAACTGTAATGACAGCGCAGTTAGCGATGTCCTGCACGACGACATAACAGCGGTCGTCGACTTTACTGTAGATGAGGTAGCAGCGCCGGTTGGGCGGAACCTCCCCAAGTGACACGCATCGACCTGCGTCCACGATTTCTCGAACAGAGGTTGCCGACAAAGTAGACCGTTGACTCACTCGTTCCTTTGCGTGAGGTGCGACCCACGACCGTCGATTGCTGGACCGTCTCTTCGAGAAATGCATCTTCGCCTCCCACGCATTGCTGCGGCAGTCCGGCAATCCTATTCCGTGTCGGGGCGCATCGCAACGCGGCAATGGATGTTCTGACGAGCTGGTCCGCGGATGCGCTGCGCCACTCGGTAGCGGCGACCGGCCATGCTGCTTGACGCTATCTATGAAGGCTGCAACGAAATCCAGGAACGTCTTGACGACCAGGGCTACAAGGTCACGGCACTTGGCAACATGTGTAGAGCGAAGCGCGCACCGCCGTGCTCGAAAACATCACGCTCGCCGCGCTTGACCGTTACTTCGAGATGAATGAGAAGGAATCTGAGACCGTCTCACAGGTAAACGCATCAAGCCTGGTTTGACACAGCGAGCACGTACGAGACTTCAGCCAAATCCGATTCGAAGCCCCACCGCGCTTATGCCTAGTGCAGCCTTCTTGTTGGCCGGCTCACGCACCTGCGCGCGGTTCGAGGGCGGGAAGAATCCTAAAACAAGGCTTGTCGGCAAGGTTCGAGAGACCCGAAAACATGTTTCTGGCTCTCCTTAATCGTCTTCGTTCTTAGGTATCGGGGGATTTTTCGGCGGTATCTGATTGGACTCGCCAGGGAGTCCGGTGTCGATAGTCGGCGCGCTTGCAGGCGGCCCGAGGTCACGGAGCCGGAAGTCAGCCTCTTGCTCTGGTGTAAGTGGCCCGCCGAAGATGTCGTCAAACGGGCCGCCAGGACTATTGCGCAAGAGGAAAATCGCGGCCTGAATCTCTTTTACCGCTCTCTCAAAATCTCCGCATGCCTCCAGGCGCTGGGCGTTCATGCCAGCCGTAGCCAGCAACATTCGGTCGCGGTCTCGAAGCAAATCGTAACCCCATGAGCGAAGGCGCTTCTTTGTATCGTGGAGCGCCCAGCCGCACTTGAATGCCTGGGTTTTGAATGGCTCCGGCGCATTGTTCCAGATGCTTTCCGTCGCGCGTTCAAGTTGCTCCATCGCCTGCAGATATTGAGAAACGTTCATCTGCCGCTCCTTGGTCTGTCCCGCAACCACGAGCCTCAAGGGCCGCCAGTTTGCTGACGCGCTCACGCGTAGGCGGCAGCCCCCATCGGCGCAATCAGCGAACGGTGCCAACCCTCAAATTGGTCCCTGCGCACGCATGTCCATTGGCGCGTACACCTTTGAGAATCCGAGCAGAGAAGGAAGAAGAAACTCCACATCGCGCGTCGTCCGCGAATTTGAGATGTCCGGAAATTGGCTTCTGGTTCTCTTCAGGCGTCCTCTTTCTTCGGCATAGGAGGTGTTTTCGTCGGTATTTGATTGGACTCGCCAGGCCGTCCGGTGTTCATCGTCGGCGCGCTTTTCGCTGACGTCGGTGACGCAACGTCGGAAGCAACCGCTCGGACAAAACGACGGCGCACGAATCGCGCCGCCATGCCACCTCTACGAGCGAACACGGGTGCCGCGCAGGGTCCAGAAAAACCGTTCTTGCGAGCAGTAACGAACGAACGTCCGCATTTCCTCCTGCCACAGTGGGGGCGCGGCGAATATGCTCTGGCTGCTTCTGGCCCTGTTCGACGCGCCGACCCATTAGTCTTGCAAGCGCGTGAGTGTCTTGCTTCGACAGTCCTGCGGAGCCGGCTTACTGGCAACGCAGAGGGGATGGTAGGTACACGCCTCCACATTCGCTGAAGGGAGATGTTTCGTGGCTCGGTGTGAGTCTGCCGTTGGTGACGGCTGGCGAGGAGGTGCGTGCTGATTTGACTGATGGCGACCCCGAAAGCGTGCAGGCGAACGAGGTTGCGGCCGCGGGCGATGTCGAGCGCAATGGCGGACAAGCTGCGGACCATCCGGAGAGTGTTGAAACCATCGAACTTATTGACCCCGTGGCGTGTAAGTCGCGAGGCCGGTGAAGTCAGCAAGTACAGCGCACCGTCTGCTCGCAAGACTCAATGGTTCGATGCCGAAGCTGAACAACCGTGCCGGGTAACAGAGGGCGAAGTGGCGGACATGGCGTGCGCCGGATAGAACGACCAGCGCACACGACAGGTGGACTTGTCCGGTGGCGGCCACATCGCCGCGTGGCCAAACGCGTCGGCTTGCCACGCTGGGCCACCACGCGGGTTCAGCACTCCTTCAAATGATTACTTCACCGCCTTCGACTTCGTCGCATTCTCGACTGCCTGGTCAGATGCCTTGGTCAACTCTGATGCGGCCTTCGTTGCGACGTCCAGGTTAGTTTGCGCGACTTCGACTGCCTGCTTTGTACCCTTTTGCACGCTTTCCTGAGCGGTGTTGGCCAGCGTGATAACCTGTTTCAGAAATGCGATTGCGGCTTCCGAGCCGACCGGGGCGTTTTGCGCGAGATTCTCGGCGAACGATTGAACCTCGCGGCTGACCTCCTGGTACCGGGTATTGACGACCTCGGCCAGCTGCGCTTGCGTAGCCGACGCAATCTCGGCAACCTGGCGTTCGTACGTCAGGACCTTCTCGGTCGGCAGCGCCAGCGCGTCTCGCAAATCACCAACTTCCAGCCTGTCCTTTTTCGCCATCCCGTCCTGCACGCGTTGGTACCAATCGGCAAACGTCGTTTTCGTCATATCCAGATTCAGTCGGACGAGCTTTTCCTCGCCTTCCAGCATCTTGCCGGCCAGGCCAAAGAAGAAGTCAAGATTTGCCCGTTGGGCTACCGCGGCTTGCTCCTGAAAATCAGTCATGTTCGCCTCCTGAAGACGTATGTCCAACGCTCACCATGTTCGGCAACGGTGACCAGGTGATGAAGCGCGTCGTCTGGAAGTCACCGTGTCGGCGTACATTTTCGAACCCGCCTCCGCAGGCGTGTTGGTCGCAGCCGCGATTGCCTGTCCAACTTCCTCAGCGCTGGGCTGCGCGATGGTGCTCGCCGAGCGTCGACAGCTGTAGGGGCTGCAAAACGATGAAGGTTCAATTACAGGACGGTGACGGTCGGGATACCATTGAATCGGCCTATCACGGAGCACTTTGTGAAGAAACATTTTTTTCCTCGCGGCGACCCACTGGATTCGTTTGCGCCCTCACTGCGACCATAACGAATCGGTGTCCTGCAACGCAGGTGACACGCACAATCCGGAGTCAATGCGCTTTTGCTAAATTTTAGGTTTCGGTCCGGGTAAAGTAGTTAGCTAGATATGTCTTTACTTCGTCTTCAATCCAAGAGTTTCTTCGACATATAAAGCCATAAGTTGGATGAGACTCTTTTTGCGCAAGACGCCCGCAAGAGTGCAGGTCTTCGGACGGATACGTCACAGGGGAATGAAGCGCTATGCGCCACGGAGACCCGTATAAGGAAACTTTCGAAGCATCCGGGCTTCCGCCGACTTGGTTCTGACTACCCATGACTATCTATCCACGCGTGTGCCCACGCAAGTCCAGCGACCTGGGCATCTTCTTCGGTCTCAAAGCTTCCAAGAACACCTGAGGCTTCGACGAATTTTGAGCCTATTGTGATTGTCCCGCTGCCAGCATATCGCTCCGACTGCAGGATATCTCCATGCTCTCGGATGGCGTGCCCCCAGATGGCATACCCTTTGTAGACTTCAGCTTCCATGCGCGCCTTGCAACGATAGTGGAACGACGCGCCAAAAATCTGTAGCACCGGGATATCTGCGCCAGCTTTCTGCAGCGGGCGCATCTGGGATGCGTCCGCATTTCAGTCTCTTCGCCTCGGATTGCAATTTCCCGGATGTCCGGTCGAGTCGGCCATCTGCGGACGGGACAATGACTGCGCTCCTCTCCGCACATGAGAGGTGCCTGGCGCTTTAAGCCTTGGCCACCGACTTGCGGGCTTTGTCGATGACGTCCACAGCCTCCTTCGCCGCAGCCTTGGTCTGCTCATGCCATGCGTTACCTGCGTCCCACATTGCCCCAAAGCCCTTCGACCAGAAAGCGATAATCGCTTCATTTCCCGCCGGCAGGTTTTGGGCGAGACTATCGATGATTACCTGAGTCCCACGAACGTACTCGCCGGCCAGCTTTTCATTTGACGCTAGCAGTTGATTTCGCGTCTCTGCGGCAATCTCATTCACATGTTGCCAGTAGGCTTGCGCCTTCTTCGTGGCCGCTTGCGACTGCCGGGACTGCAGTTCGAAGAATGACTGAGGGTCACTGGTGGAAAGGGCAAGGGCCTCCGATGCGAGGGCCTCGTTCTCAAGTATTGAAGCTTTCGTTGCCTGCAGGTTCAATGCGACGAGCCTTTCGTAAGTCGCAAAACCAGTACTAAAAAATCCGTAAAGGGCCTCAACGCAGACCTTCTGTGCAGTAGCTACCTGCTCGGGAACTTGCGTGTTCATCGGTTTCAACTCCAGTGTAAATAGAGGCGTTTCGACTGATTCGGCCGGTCTTGAGCCGTGTCCTGCCCGTCGGCTGGATTACGTGGGCCTGGATGCGAGAAGCGAAACTTGTTGCGGAGCGTGACTTTTCATGCCGCACGCAGCGTGCGGCATGAACGAGCATGTTAATAGAGCGGCTGGATACTTGCGGCCTGCTTGCCCTTTGGTCCCAGCTTGACCTCGAAGCTGACCTTTTGCCCATCGCTAAGGGACTTGAAGCCTTCCGACTTCACTTCGGAAAAATGGGCAAACAGGTCTTCTCCACCATCGTCCGGCGCGATGAAACCGAAGCCCTTTGCATCGTTGAACCACTTCACTGTGCCCGTCTGCATCATCTGATTCCAAGGAGGTTAAAAAGAGTCATTGACCCGCCGTAAAAACTCTAAAACTTGCGCTGAAGGCGCTGTTGCACGCGTGCGAAGGCCTGCGGAAAAGACTATTACCGATTCCCGGTAAAACAGTATCTGGGCTTGCGAAGGGTTATTCGGTTTGCAAGCAAGTCCGCCGCTCTAAGCCTGTGTCCGTCAGATGCCCGCTAGGTGAGGGAGTAGTCTCGGGCGGCCTGCATCCGACGTCTCGAGTCTGCGGGAGCGTTGGCGACACGGTCGAGCAATCGCTGTAGCCGCTCCCGTTGTCGTTGCAAGAGTCCGTTCGTCGCATACGCTTGAAGAACCCGACCGCGCCAGTAAGTCTGGGCGAACAACGAATCGGCACCTTCTGCGCACAGGACCCGCTCAAGATGTGTAACTGCAGCGTCAAGGTTTTGAGGCGTGTAGGGGCTCACCCAAGTGCCTGCTTTGGTGGCAACGTTCACTGTGTTCTCTCTCAGTCATATAGCTTTCTGACTAACGGCAACCTGCACAAGGTGCATCGGACTCTCTGCCCACAATGCTATTAGTCAGATGTTTATTACGTTTTGCTAACGTAATGAAAAAGATACAGGAAACATGGCCCCCCATAAACCGGGTTTACCCGTCAATGCGCAAACCTCTTGCCATTCAAAGTCTGGCGCCACATTTATTTGATGTATCGAGGCCTCTACCGTCGCTGGAAACGAGTCTGGCAATTGGCTTCTGGTTCGTACGACATTCGACGTCATTGTGGCTGCCAGACGACGAAGATTCCATTACAGGACGGTAGTGGTCGAGGTGGCAATTGAATCGGCCTAGCTGAAGCATCCTTGAAGAAGTGTTTTTCTCTCGCCGCCCCCCACTGCGTCTGCGCCCCTTATTGCAATGGCGCTTTCGCCGACCATCATCGCGATGTGTGACAAGGGTCGTGGAACAGCACGTCGCCCGTTTCCACGCAAGTCGATATTCCGCCAGTGGAACTTCCCGGGCCCGCTGGCGACAAAAGCGGGTGATGCCAAACAGGACTTTCGAACACGTTTTCAACAGACTATTTGTCGTATGGGAGTTTTCATTGCGCTCCTGCTTAGATAGCGACGGAGTGACTTCGGGATAGCGAAAACGGCATCCGTGTTGATTAAACCGCGCATTTAAAAGACGCGGACGACATGCCAGCCCGGGTGATGGCGTTCAACTGCAACCATCAGCATCGAAGTCGTGTCACACCTTCGTAGCTTGAATTACATAGGTTTGGTCAGGATGAATTACACGGAGCGTTGCACGCCATGCATAGTCGTCTGAGTCTTGATGTACATTTGCGAAGCACTCTCGAACACAACGGCTCCAGGCGGGCCTTTGCAGCTCGGCTGGACATGACCATCAAGCGCGCAAAGGTGACCTCCGGTCGGGTGGCCAGGTCACTCGGCGTCCCCGAACACGAGGTGACCCTTTGGCGCGCGGGAGTAACCGTTCCGAAGAGTGCGGATTGTGAGCGTCTTTCACAACTTCTCGACGTGGACGTCGCCTGGCTATGCGCAGGTCAAGCGTAAGCCACAGCATGTCATCGCAGTTCTCTTCGGACGCGGCCTCGCAAGTGGTTCGGCTTGTCGCCATTCACGGCCACCTCACAGGGCGAGAGCATTAATTTTTTCGAAGCCTCACGCACTTCGAGGACCGGGGCGCAGTGGTCGTCTTCGCTCCTGCATAGACTCAGAAAGGCAAGCCGGACACATACCGGATGCTTATGGCAGAGCGGCGGCAGACTGGCGGCGGGCCGATGTGCTCGGTGAACCCGTTCTACGGGGCGGCATAGGTGACGTTCAAGTCGGGTAGCCATGGTTATCGACCCACGCGCGAGCCCATGCGAGGCCAGCCAATTCCGCTCCTCTTCGGTGTCGAACGCGCCGAGCACGCCGGAGGCTTCAACGACTTTCGTATCCCTGATGATTGTGCCGCTCGCTGCGTATCGCTCGGCCTGCAGAATGCCTTCCTGCTGGAGGATAGCGTGACCGCAAAGGACATAACTTCTGTACTTTTCGCTCTGCTCAGCGTTCGACGTCGACACAGCTATCTCATGTCCGGCAGGGAGAGTGCAGCACCAAAGAGGACGATGCGTCTCCTGAAAGGGTGACGGTGGTCACCGGCCCGAGAGAGTGCCCTACGGTCGACTTCCGCCTGTCGGAAGTAGGCGGGAACACGGACCAACTGCCGTCATCGTGCCTGAAGAAGAACAACGCGCGCACTCCGGCTGGTGACGACGTCTCGACGCACACATAGCGATGCCCGCCCGACCCTGTGCGACTGAATCTGGTCACATGAACCGGTGTCGCCGGAGCTGGTGCGAGCCACTTTTCCACCTGCCAGCGCAGGGACTGGTCGTTCCTGTTTTTCATGGTCCGCTCCAGCTAGTTTCGCGTTCGGGCGATGGGGTGGCTTGACGCCGTACATCTCCTCAACGTCGCAGACGCCGGGATGGATGACCATGGATTCGTGAATTCTGCAACCGAAAATTACGGCTTGAATGGGCTTCAGATTATTGCGGAGGTGGAAAGGTGAAGGCGAAGTCCGCTCCGTGCGCGGACCATTGAAAACCGCCTCTGGTTGCTCAAAGCGACGTTGTGAATGTCGTCAACCACGCCGGGCTCGCAGACAGCAGCGCCGTCTCCAGCGTCTTGTCCAGCCCCGTGAGCACCAGCAGGCCGATGGCGACGAACACCGTCCCCAGAACAGCTTTCCCGGTGGTTCCCGCAGAGCGCAGTCGACCTCGAAGCCGTAATATCGAGGCACGCGAAAGGGAGCCGAATAGGGCCAGCGGAAGGCTCGCCCCGATGCCGAAGATGCCCATCAGCATTGCAATATTGCCGAGATTCCGGCCTTGAGCGGCGAGCGTGGTTGCGGCGCCCAGTGTCGGGCCGACGCAGGGGCTCCAGACGGCTCCCAGAAGCAGTCCGACCGCGAACTGGCCAGACAGGGTGTTGTCCTTTATCCGGCTCAGCCAGCGCTGGCTGGGACCACCTATCCCAGCGGCCACGCGATTGAAAGCGGCCTGCAGCCGTTGGGAAAACATCGCGAGCCCAAAGAGAATCATCAGCACGGCCGCCACGCGACGAAACACGTCGTTATCCAGTCCCAACGACATACCTACTGCCGCTACAAAAATGCCGATACCCGAGAAGGACACACCCAATCCAGCGGCAAGTGCAACAACCCCCAGCCGATGTGTTGCCAGTGCCGACGCAACGAGTATGGGAATGAGTGCGAGTGCGCACGGTGACAGCGTCGTCAGGGCTCCCGCCAGGAACCCGAGCGCGTACGTACCCGGAGTGAAATCCATTACAGGGCTTTGGCAAACGTGTTCTTGATGTCCTGCTCGCGCGTCTGCCCCGTTGAACGCGCGACCTCGTGGCCGCCCTTGAACACGACGAAGGTCGACTGCTGGGTCACTTTCATCGCCCGCTTCAGGGCAACTTCCTTGTCGTAGTCGGCCACGAAAATGGTCACGTCTTTCATTTCCGGGCTCGCTGCCAGGCGGTCCACAATGGGTTGCTGGACCTTGCAGGTGGGGCACCAGGTCGCATGAAAGTAGACGATGTTCGGCCTCCCGTCGGCGTTCAGCCTGTCAAACTGGGCCTGATTGAACGCCTGTTCGCCGGCGAAGGCGCTACCGACGGTCAGTAACAGGCTTGAAGCGAGCAGATATCTGCGAATGAGTTTCAGCATTGCGTTCTACCCGGAGATAAGTGCAGCCTTGTTGTTAGACGTCCCGGTGACGAAAAGATTGCACCTCACGCGTCGCGGTTGCCGGTATGGCTCGGGCGGGCTGCTGAGCGCCAAACTCGTTACACTCGTTTGCTCTATCCCGGTTGTGTGGCGCAGGCGTGTGCTGCGCCGGCACACCCGGACTGATGTGTTCACGGGTCAGCTCACCGCCGTCCATGAGCGTATCGATGAGCGGGCACGACATCTTTCCTTTCGATGTCGAACAGCGGTGCACCAGGGTCGTCAGAGCGGCCTCCAGCCTCGACAAATCCTGCATGCGCTGGCGCACGTCGGCGAGCCTGTGTTCCGCGATTGCGCGTGCAGCCCTGCACGTCTGACCGTCGTGCAGGGACAACAGCGCTTCCACCTCATCCAGCGAAAAGCCGAGGGGCTGCGACCGCTTGATGAAGCGCAGTCGCCTCAGCACATGTGCCGGATATTGCCGGATGCCGCCGGTGGGACGGCGCGGCACCGGCAGTAACCCTCGGCGTTGGTAGTACCTCACGGTTTCGACATTGACCTCTGCCGCTTCGGCCAGCCGTCCGATGGTCATTTCCTGCATGGTGCGCTTGACTCCGTACTTAGGTACGCACCTAGACTAGACTCAACCAGTCCGAAACGGAAGTGCCATGCGACCCCGCTGGACCACCACCGGCTCCCTGCTCGCGGGAGCGGCTGCCGCGCTCGGAGCATCCGCGTGCTGTGCGGGCCCCTTGTTCCTTGTCGTGCTGGGAGTGGGCGGCGCCTGGAGTTCGCGCCTGGTCGCGCTGCGGCCATTGCAACCCCTATTTGTCGCCATATCCATTGCCTTTTTCGCGGTCGCTTTCCGCAGGCTCTGCGCCAGGTCCGAAGAATGTACGGTGGGCGAAGCCTGTGCGGCGCCATCGGTGCGGCACAGCCAGCGCGTCGTTTTCTGGGTTGTTGTGCCGGCCGGGCTCGCCTTGATGTCGTTCCCGCTGTATGCGCCGCTCTTCTATTGAGACTCTGTCATGAAGAAACTGATTACAGCGTTCGTTGCGACGGCGCTGACAGCGTCCTCGGCATTAGCCGAGGGGTTTCGCACGGTCACCCTTGATGTCACAAACATGGATTGCGCCGTGTGTCCGATTACGGTTCGCAAGGCACTTGAAAAAATACCCGGCGTGACCTCGGCCAAGGTCGACTTCGCAAGCAAACGCGCGGAGGTGGTATTTGACCCGAAGATGGCTTCGGTCGACGAGTTGACGAACGCCACGGCGGACGCTGGCTATCAGTCTCACGTAAAGCAGGTGCAGTGATGGCTGCAGTCGTGCTGGATTCGAGTATCACGTGTCCGGCGTGCGGGCACAGGAAAGAAGAGACGATGCCCACCGACGCCTGTGTGTGGTTTTACGAATGCGAGCATTGCAAGACTGTGCTCAGTCCAAAATCCGGGGATTGCTGCGTGTACTGCTCGTACGGCACGAACAGATGCCCGCCGATGCAGCAGTCCGGTTCCTGCTGCGCCTGACCAGGCTCACGTAATAGGCGAGGCGCGACGCCGAGTCGGGGCAACCCGACAGTCACAGTTTCCGGAAACTGCAGTAAAGAAACTGCTGGCTGGAACCAGCCGGCGTGTTGTGGTCCTCGAGTGTGCTGGTGACCAGTTCAAAACCTGGACCAAACTCGTCGGAGAGCTGCTGAACGTCGTATCGCATTACGTCCAGCCCGCTGCACCTGTTTGGTCCCAGTGGTCCGAATGTGGCAATTACAACGCGGCCGTCCGGCTTGAGTGTTCTCGTCAGCAGGCGGGTGTAGGCGTCTCGTTGCGATGGTTCCGTCAGGAAGTGGAAGACGGCGCGGTCATGCCACACGTCGTATCGATGCTCAGGCAGGTCGACCACGATAATATCGGATTCGACCCACGTTACCTGCCCGGCGATAGAGCCCAAACGCTGTTTCGTCGTATCGAGAGCGACGGCGGACACATCGAGAACGGTCAGGCTTCGATATCCACGCTGAAGTAAATCATCGACCAGCGTCGATTCTCCTCCACCCACATCAATAATGGCTGCGTTCCGGTCCGACACGGCTTCGCAAATCAGCGTCAGCGAGATGTCAAGGTGCGGGCGATACCAGCTGACTGCGTTCGCCGCCTTATTGCGATACACGCCTTCCCAATGCTCTTTGCCGTCCATTTTTGCGTCCGCGGTTCTGCACTGTATGCAGTTTCATGGTAGGGCAAGTTTTGATGCCCGGCACGAAGGTGCGAGCTAGACGCAGTATCGGCGTTCGACCGTCAGTTTATCCAGTGAAATCCGCGAGCGAGGAGAGTTTTGCGTAACCGGTTATACCCCCGCCCCCTATGGTAGACTACGAACTTATTGTATACCCGGTGGGGGTATGTGGAGAACGCGATGAGTCACACGGTTCAGGAAAAACAGAAGCTTCTCAACAGGATTCGCCGTATCAAGGGGCAGGTTGAGGCCATTGAGCGTGCACTCGAGGAAGAGCACGGCTGCTCAGACGTCCTGCAACGAATCACGAGCTGCCGCGGGGCGATGAATGGCCTGCTCGCCGTCGTTCTGGAGGACCACATCAGGAATCATCTTGTCGATGCGGAGAGCGGCGAAGAGCCGGGTGACAGCGCGACCGAACAGCTCATCGAGGTTGTTCACAGCTATTTCAAGTAGAGTCAAAAATGAGTGAGTTCAAAGACGCCGCGTTCGGCGCAGGGCATGACCACATTTTTCTGGGTGCCGGTCACGAAAAGAACGAGCGCAAGACGTGGGCCGTGATTGCGCTGTGCAGCGCAATGATGCTGATTGAAATCGTCGGCGGCAGTATGTTCGGGTCGCTCGCACTCGTCGCCGACGGCCTGCATATGTCGACGCACGCTGGAGCAATGCTGATTGCGGCCCTCGCGTACACATACGCGCGCAAGCACGCCACGGACGCACGCTTCGTGTTCGGTACCGGCAAGCTCGGTGACCTCGCAGGGTTTTCGAGTGCCATCGTGCTTGCGATGATTGCGGTGTTGATTGGCTACGAGGCAGTTTCGCGCTTTCTGTCGCCGGTACCGATTCACTTCGGCGAAGCGATTCCTATCGCGGTGGTCGGCCTGCTGGTCAACCTGGTAAGCGTGTGGCTGCTGAGCGGCGGTGACCACAGCCATAGTCATGGTCATGGTCATAGCCATGGACACGGACACGGACACGGACACGGACACGGTAACCATGCTCATGAAGACGAGGTGCAGAAGATTTTCGCGCCGTCCGGTGTGTTTGCCGTTTCCATCTTCGAGGATGGGGTTCCCCCCGTTTTCCGGATTACGCCGGCGACGGAGGGTTCGCGACTGGACGCTTCAGCGGTGTCCGTTACGACGCTGCGACCCGATGGGACGCAGCAGGTATTCGCGCTGGCTGACCGTGGCACCTATCTGGAATCGAAGGAAGACATTCCTGAGCCGCACGCCTTCAAAGCCATCGTGCGGATGCCGGACGGCGAGCACGAAGTCGAATTCGAAGAACATGAGCACCACGACGACGCGCATGAAGCAGCGACCCGGGACCACAACATCCGGTCCGCGTACATTCACGTGATGGCTGATGCGGCTGTCTCCGTGTTGGCTATCATCGGTCTCTTGCTGGCACGCGCATTTGGCTGGCTATGGATGGACCCGCTCGCAGGTGTCATCGGCGCGCTGGTGATTGCAAACTGGTCGTACGGCTTGATGCGGGACACCGGTGCAATCCTGCTCGACATGAATCCCGACCGGCGCATGGCAGAGAACGTCCGCCATGCTATCGAGGACCGTGGCGACAAGGTTGTCGACCTGCACGTATGGCGGGTGGGTCCGGGTCACATGAGCGCCGTGGTGTCGGTGGCAACAGGTGAACCCCAGCGTGACTCGCGCTTCTATCACGCAGTGCTCAGGCGCTTCAAGGGGCTGTCGCATGTCACCGTTGAAGTGCAACCTTCACACGCGGCAGCCTGAACCATGGCAGTCAAGTCACCGTGCATCGATGTCTGTGCCTTCGATGGCAAGACCAAGCTTTGCGTCGGGTGTTTTCGGACGCTCGACGAAATTCGGGCGTGGAAGAAGATGACCGACCACCGGCGCCATCAGGTGATTAACGACCGGGCGCGGCGGCAGGCCAAGTTGCACCGTGAATCGCCAGCGTTGTCGACCGGGCAACCGCGAACGCCGGACACCTGAATCGATAAGGAGCGCCGTCACCGCTTCATTCTGGTGACTGGCTTCAATCCCCTGCGCGACAGAATCGCGCCGGCTCATTGGGGAGTATGGATTCCATGCGTACCGACAGCGAGTCAGCCTTCTACGGCAAATTCCACACAGCGTCTGGGTGCTCGGCTGCGTCAGCCTGTTCATGGATATCTCATCCGAAATCATCCATAGCCCGTTGCCCATGTTCCTCATGGCAAGTCTCGGTGCCAGTGCAACGACGATTGGCCTAATCGAAGGCATCGCCGAGGCGACAGCCCCCATCGTCAAGGTGTTCCCCGGGACCCTCAGCGACAACCTTGGCAATCGCAAGTGGCTTGCAGTCGCCGGGTACGGGCTGGGTGCGCTAAGCAAACCGTTATTTGCCGTGGCGCCGACCACCGGTATCGTGGTGACGGCGCGCATCATGGACCGGGTGGGTAAAGGCATCAGGGGAGCGCCGCGCGATGCGCGTGGCTGATGTCACGCCACCACATCTGCGAGGTGTTGCATTCGGACTTCGTCAGTCTCTGGACATCGTTGGCGCGTTCCTTGAGCCACTGCTTGCCGTTGTCATCATGCTGGTGTGGGCAGATAGCCGCTCTTGTGCTGGTCGCGTTGTTGTGCACTTCGTCTGTCGGTAGCGTACGTTCAGGTCGCTGGCGCTCGTCGCCGGTGGACTGCATATGTCAACGCACCTCGGCGCATGCTGATTGCAGCGCTCGCCAACGCTTACGCCCGCAAATCTAAAGCCAACCCTTTATCTCTGCAATCCGCCAAAGCACAAACATCAACAGCGCCACTGATGCAGTGGTCGAAAGAAAGACATCTATCGGGCGCATAAAGTTTGTGTCAGAGCTGTCTGAGGCGACCGTCTAAGCGAGAAATGCAAGTCCTTGTGCCTCGCCTCCTGAATTTGCCAAGCCTGGCAAGCCGTTACGAAGGAACAACCCATTGGCCAAGTTTGGCGAAGCTTAGAGGGTCGCCTAACGCCTTACCTTGGGCACAAGTTTTCCGACCGTCTGCCGACAAGAGCTGTCCACATTCTTGCGGCGATTATCTTTGTCGAACTCGGTGGATTGGCCCTGAGAACGGCGCTTTATCCGGCTGCGCATCCGATGTTTTAACCGGACGGCTGGGTGGAGGCACTTATTCCGGCGTCGCCTTAGCTTCGAGCCTAACCAGCGGACGCTCGGCACATCCATCGTCACTGTCATGTTCTGTGGGCGTCTGAGCTTTCAGGCGCGCCGGATTGCGAGGCCAGGACGGTACAAATGCTTACAAAGCATTGTGCTTGCCGGTGCACCATCCTCGCTGCTGTGACGTTATTGCATGTACATCCCAGTGGAGCTCGCAATGAACACGAACGTCGCCTCGAACATGCCGCCGCGCGGTCGCATCCATCCCCTGGTCGCGGGTGCGGCCGTGGCCGTTATCCTCGCCAGTGCGACCGGCATTGCGGCGATGACGACCGGAATGCTGCCCACTTCACGCGCTGTTACGACGCCTCCGACGCAAGCTATTGCGGCCGCCGCCCCCGTCGCCAGCGCGCCGGTCACGTCGCCGCAGTCGTACGTCGAACAACGTGCGGCGCAGGAGGCACCAGCCCAGCCGCGCGTCCATCACCACCGTAGCGCTCCGGTTGAGCAGGCTCCGAGGTATGCGAACAACGATACCTATCAACGCCAGGCTCAACCCGCTCCAAGGCCAGTAGCAGTTGACCCGAATGCCGGGGAGGTTGTCGCCGTCAACGCTGTCCAGGAACCCGAGCCGACGACGGGGCTCGGAGCCGTAGGCGGCGCTGTCGCTGGCGGGCTGTTGGGAAATCAGGTCGGTGGAGGACGTGGTCGTGTTCTGGCAACGATTGCTGGCGCGATTGGTGGCGGGTTTGCCGGCAATGGCATCGAGCATGCGGTGCGCAAGGCTACGACCTACCAGGTGCAGGTCAGAATGCAGGACGGCAGCTACCGGAATTTCGCCTACACGACACAGCCTCAGGTTCAGGTCGGTGAACGTGTCCGTGTCTCGGGCGACTCCCTGACCGCGTCGTAGGCATGGTCGGTACTGGCAGCATCACAGCGGGTTACTGCCGGATACAGTTTTGACATTTCCTCCGCACCTGCTTCCGCGCGCCACCCCTAAAATCCGCGTCGTTCGCCATCGTTTGGCGCTCGCCGGAAACGAGCAGGACAGGAGAACTCCATGAAACACGCTACCCTTTTTCTGGCAGTGGGACTTTCCGCTGCGTGCGCATCCAGCGCGGCTCTCGCCCACGCTGACATCGGAGTTTATCTGGGGGTGCCAGGGCCCGTCTATGTCGCGCCACCCCCAGTCGTATACGAGGCTCCCCCACCGGTGGTCTACGCACCCGCTCCGGTCTACGGCTACGGTTACCGCTATGAAGGGGATTATGACGAGCGCAGGTGGCATGACCACGGTCGCCACCGTGGATGGGAACGGCATCATCATGGCGACGATGACGACTGATTCACCGATGGCTGCGTCCGATAGCGACTGAATGCTCGCGGACGTGATTCGACGCACCCCAAATCGGGGGTTCATCCGGGTCAGCCCAAGCTCTAGCGCGTTCGAATCCCCCTTGATGTGCGTTCGGCGCCGTTGACACAGGCAGTCACTTCCAGCCGTGTTTCGCCTGCAATCTCGGGACAAAACCGATTCCGTCGTGCCAGGCGTCAATGATGTTTTTGGCCAGCCGCTTCAGCTCGGAAAGTCATGCGGGCGCAACGTACCTGTTTCTGCTGTCTGCCGCCGCACGCAAGCGAATACCAAAAAGCTACCTCGGCGCGTGGAGAGACAGGTCGACACCGTGCTGCATGATGATGTGTATCGTGGCACTGACGACAAACGCGATGAACGACGCTATACCGAGGGAGGAGGTGTCTCTCTGATTTTCATCGCCAATGTGATGAAGCACACCCGCTATCGCTATCCATGCCACGCCGAAGCTTAGGCCCACGAGCACGTCTGAGAACCAGTGAGCGCCCAGGTAAATCGTCGCAACTGTCTGACCGGCCAGCAGGATGTGCAACTGGGAAAAAAGCTGCGCCGGCGTGATGTCGTGGAGCGCAAGGCCGTCAGGATTGGGTGTAATTCGCAGTTCGGTGATGGGACAAAGGGTGCGGTCAAGAAGGCGTCGAAGGCGGAGGGTGCGCCCTCTGGCAAGGGCCAGCGGAAAGGTGACGCTTTACCGGAGCATTCTCTTAACCTACACAGTGCAGGTCATTAGGAATGGTGCGCGAGGTCTTCAGCCAATAGCTCGACGAATGCCACAACGTGCATGGTAATTCGGAGATGACGGGAACAGGTGACGCCAAGGTTGGCGCTCGCGGCCCGATATTCCGGCAATACAACGACGCGGCATTTAAATTTTAGACGCCGGGTCGGCTAGACGCACAAGAAGACGTTCCGAATCGTTGACTCCTTCGGCGGTGGAAATGTCAAACACTCCCTTGTATGTCTCCACGACTTCCTCCACGTTACCTTCAGACATCTCAGTTGAATCACAAACCTTCGACTGCCGCCAGCGAAGGAGTCGTTAAGTATCCTGTCGGGGAGTCGATACTTCGCAACAGAGAAGCCATCCACAGCGCCGCGGGACGAACCCCGGGGGCTCTCTCAAAACGGGCGCGATACCATGCGTCGAACTTGTCGTCCTCCGGGACTACGTATCGAGAACGGCAATAAGTGGTTTGAGGTCGGAAACGTCTATATGGTTGACGGGTGCTGACGGGTGCTCCACGCTGATGTCCGCACTTTTACCGTGGGTTATCACACAGACGGCTGGTACCTACGAGCGTAGACCATCTGCACAAACTTGCGCTTTATTTGCTTGTCGGTTCCTTTTGGCCGATTGGAGACAACTATGAAGGCAGTCTCGGTTTTATTGGCTCTTCTAGTCGTCTGCGCCCCGAACGCTCGTGCCGATGGTGCCACACCGCCTGCGGGCGCAAGCGAAGCCACGCCTAAACTTGGGGCGCTCGTACCGGCTGACACGGGGCGCGGGAAGCAAGTCAATCTCGACGGCGAGAATCTGCCTGTTATTGCAACCGTCGAATTATGCGAGGACATCGACGAAAAATGTGGCAGGCCCCACGCAGTCTTCACCGAGGAGTCGACAAGTAAGTCTGTGAAGTTTTTCGTGCCTGCCACCCTCACGCCCGGGTCGTATCGAGTGCGACTCACCGCCGACAGGAAAACCTATTTCTACTCGACGTCAGAGCTTGTAGTTAGGCGGGCCGCTCCCGTCATAACGACGCTATCAAAGTCCGCACTTTACCCGGAAGGGAAGGACACTTACGCTGCCCTTCAGATATACGGGACTGGATTCGCGAGGAGCGCCGGGACGCCTGCAGCGATTAGCGAGCAACCCGCCGAAGAGAATGTAATTCGCGTCGATGGGGTTCCACTTAGCAACTGCGACCCCGACAAAAGTCGCTACTGTGCTCCGAAGCTCTCTATCTCTGGGACTGAAACTACTATTACGGTCGAGGGGCTACCGCAAGCTCTATCTGGCAAGGTGAAGTTGGATGTGCAAGTGGAGAACGTGGTTTCCAACCCAGTGACCTTGTTGATGTCCCCCTTTGGAAGGTGGACGCCGCGCACATTCGCGCTGGCCGTACTCGCGGTCGTGCTTGGCATTTCCTACTTCGGCAATAGGAAACAGGTCGATGTGCCGTCCACTCCGACTGAGAGAATTCGTGGATGGAGAACCATTTACATCGACTTCGACTCAAATACCTACAGCTTGTCCCGGCTTCAACTTGTAATCTGGACCTTTGTCGCATTATTCGGGTGGGTGTATCTCAGCGTCGCCCGTAGTTTGATTCAGGGTATGGCGACATTTTCGGATATCCCCAACGGCCTGCCGGGCGTTCTTCTAATCTCCGTCGGGACGAGTGTCGCCGCCGGAGGTGTAGCCGCGGTGAAGGGAGGCAAATCGGCTGGCCCTTTTTCTCCTTCCTTCCGCGACTTTTATTCTGTGGGAGGCATCGTTGCTCCGGAGCGCGCCCAGTTCTTCTTGTGGACGCTAGTCGGCGCGGTGGGCTTCATCGTGTACACCCTTGCGCTTGACCCTGCAACGATTGAAACGCTGCCGAAATTGCCCGAGGGATTCCTTCAGTTAGCGGGAATCAGCGCTGCGGGTTATGTCGGCGGGAAGATAGTCCGCAAGACTGGTCCCGTGTTGACCGACGTAAAAGCCGAATTCTCAACCGTGAAAAATGAGGCTACGTGGACCCTTACAGGGAGCGGCCTTGCGAAAAATGCAACCTTTTCCTTCAAAGAAGGAGATGGTACGCAGGTGCCCACGGAAAGCCCCCTTGTTGGCGCGACCGCAGAAGCAGCCTCGGCTGACCAAGACGGAGACGCTACGCTCTTTAAAAAATTGACTGTGAAAATGCTAAATGCGCCGAAAGAAGCTTTCGCACCAGCGGCACCACCCCCACCGGCCTCGGCTGGTGCGGGTGGTGCCGCTGGTGCGGCGGGACAACCAACGTTTCACAAGCGCCTGTTCGTCATCGTAAATCCCGACGGTCAGAGAGCGGAGTGGCCTTACTGAGCCGGCTATGCTTGCGTCGGCAAGTGTCGCGAAGAAACTGCGGCCGCGTATCGGCTTCTCACCACATACGGCGGCCCGGCCGCCGCCCTCGCAGGGGGAAGGCACCGCTGTCTGCCCAAATACATCAATCCCAAAACTGGCGAAACGTGGAGCGGTCACGCCCGCCCGCCGGCTTGGATTAAAGACGTCAAAGACCGCAGTAAATTTTTGATTGCAAGCAGCGCTGAAGGCGACCGGTGCGGCGAACGCAGGCGTTGTGAGCAAGGCGAAGACTGCGGCCAATAAGACGGCGAAAGCGGTGGGCGCAACCAGCGGCAAGGGGCAGCGGAAAGGGCCACAGCCGTCGCTTTATCTTGACCCCAAGACCGGTGCGACATGGAGCGGTCGTGGGCGGGCTCCGGCGTGGTTGGCTAGTGCCAAGGACCGGACAAAGTTTCTGATTGATGGCGCCAGTGCGGCGGCCGATGTGAGTGCTTCGACCGAGACGAAGCCTTCGACCAAAAAGGCAGTTGCCAAGAAAGCCGTCGTCAATAAGGTCGCAGCGACAAAGACCGCACCGACGAAGAAGGTTGCGGTCAAGAGAGTGGTTGCTAGGAAGGCCGTGAGCGCGAAGGTGCCGGCTAAGAAGAGGCCGACGAGAAAAGCGCCGCGCAAGAGCGCGGCCGTGCCCGCTCCGGTGGCCACAGTCGAGTCTGGCGCCGAGTTGACGACCTGAACGTAGTTGTCAGGTGCCCGGTGGACCAGCGATTTTCCGGTTCCACCGGGTACACCAGGCCGACGACGTTTTATTGCGCCTGTAATGCTTGACGTTGGGCAGCTTGCTGTTGAGCCTGCTCTTGAGCGTGCTGCTTCGCAAGGTGCCTGCCGACCATGCAGCCACCGACAGCACCAACGACAGCGTGGTGCCCCGCGTAATGCCCAGCGACCCCGCCTACCACCGCGCCCTTGAGGCAGCCTGCGGCGTTAGCCGTGCCTGCCGTTGCAAAGACCAGCGTCGTTGTAATCAAGGCGATTCGTATCGGGCTAGCTTTCATTCAAAGATACTCTGCGGTTGGATTTCTCGGATGTGGCGCTTTCCGGCGTCGGTTCAATACCCGCGCCAATCACGATGCTCGCGCCACTCGTGCTCACGCCATTCCTGCCGGCGCCATTCACGTTCACGCCACTCGCGACGTTCGCGCCATTCGCGGGCTCGCCAGTCGTCATCACCGCCGTACGCGACGGCGACAGGTGCGGGAGCGTACATGACGGGAGGTGGCGGTGCGTACACTGGCTCTGCCGGCGCATACACGGCGCCGGGGATGCCCAATCCGATGGCGACGTCGACGTGTGCCGATGCTGCCGTTGATGCTGCCAGTACTGCCAGACCGAGCGCTGCACCGAGAATCTTCTTGTTCATCTTCGCTACTCCTCACACATTGAGTGCAATGTCAGTGACTACGGCTCGGAGTGTAGGAGGGGATGTAAGACACAGGTGAAACGACGGTGCGAGATTGGTAACACGACATTACTGGCGTCGGCGCCACGCGTGCGGTGAACTCCGTGCTCGTAGCCAACCATGACGCTCTTCGGGCTGGCTCGGGCTGCCGCTTGAGCTGCTGGCTCACTTTCGACGAACGGTTGATGTAAGTAGGAGTTGTTTGTAGCTGTTTGTGGTAGCCGCTACGAGCGGACTAGCGTAGCCTGCTATTTCCTTCCGCCGGGTCCAGCACTCATACATTCGCCATGAAGATACGTTCCGCACGAAGTGATGACCTTGATGCCATCAAAGCATTGCTCGCAGAGAACGGGCTGCTGGCGGTCGACATCACCGCCCTTGCACTCAACGACTTCTTGGTCGCAGAGGACGCAAACGGAGATTTCATCGGCTGCGTTGGTCTCGACAAATTCGGGACAAGTGCGCTGCTGCGGTCACTGGTAGTAGCGAACAACGCTCGCGAGAAAGGGTTGGGTCGCCAATTACTGGCTTACGCCGAGAACGTTGCGCGGGCCGATGACATTTCTGAATTGTGGTTGCTGACGACGACCGCCGCTGAGTTCTTTCAACGGGCCGGCTATGTCGTGTCAGACCGGACCACTGCGCCAGCTGAAATCCGAGCAAGTACACAGTTTGCAATGTTGTGCCCAGCATCGGCGAATTGCCTGAGGCGCGTGCTGGAAAGTGTTCCTACAGAGCGCGTCACGCGCTCTTAAAACTGAAGGTTAGCCGTGGGTGTCCACCCACGCGCGCGCCCAATTGACGCCAATGCTTCGTGCTTCATCTTCTGTTCTACACGCCGCGAGCACACCCGAGCTCTCGACGAGCTTCGTACCCTTCGTGATGGTTCCGCTCGCCGCATAGCCGTCATGCTGAGGAATCGCGTGGCCCCAAATGCTGTATCCCTTGTATGTGTCCGTTTCCATATTCGGTCTGTGCTTGGAACGAATCCGCGCGTCAATTTGAGACTGCACTGTTACATCGCCTCCAGATTTTGGCAACAACGGGAGATGCGTATTGAACCGTCATTGCAGAAGTGAAAAGCTGCTCGGGCCGCGCATCCCCTTCATCCTTGAGTTCATGCTCTACGACCGCGCGAGCGATTTCACGCGCCTCGGCGACAACTTCAATCCGCTCCAGCCAGCTTGCCGTCAACGCGTTCCGTTGCAGCCAGATACGGGTGGACTCCACAAGCTGGTCATTGCTGAGCCAGTCCCCTTGCAGCGAAAGGGCTGCCACGTCGCTGACTGCGAGGTAGCAGCGAAGCACTCCTTCGTCATACCGGCATTGTCGAAAAAAACAGCGTCGATGTTTCAGTGCAGCAGTCTACGGGTGTTCGTTAAGCCCAGTTGCTGTGCGCGTTCGGCCTTTGGAATATAGACCGATACGATACGTCGACGAAATGAGTCGGCTTTTTCGTGCCTCATTTCAATCTCGTAGCCTACGACCGCTCCAGTACGCCGGGACACAGCAAACATGACAGTTGCGAAAACGTTCTGCCGCTTGCCACCAATCATTGCAGCCACTGGAATCTTGGCAATGAAGCCATTGACGTCGACCACTTCGAGGTTGAAGCCGAATGTCATCCAGCTCGCATGACCAGTTCTCGACTTCGCGTATTGCTGCGTCAAACGCGGTCCATACCTTTTTCGCTCAGCATCATTTTTCTAACGAAGATGCTTCTGCAGTAGTACAAAAACTGATGCTCGCCAGGAAGTAGTCTTTTGGGGTTGTATGCGAGAGCATGGGGCAAAACGATTGCATGCGTCTCAGCATGAGGGAGGCCAATCGATGTCGAACCAGCTTCCGACCACGTTGGAACTCCCGCGCAACCCCTCGCATTCAAAAACAGCTTCCGGGAAATGCTGAAGGTCTGAATCGGCCTGGCTTGCTCAAAAAACGGCCGCTGGAACACTGCAATTAAAGAGGTTGCTAACGAAAAGGCTGCTGCGGTGGACGATAAGATGGTCCAAGCCGAAATTCTGTCCGATGCCCGGTACTGGTGCGCTTCTCAGCCGCCGCCCAGTCCCGCCTGTGGGGCCAAGGTTGGGAAGAAGCAAACGAGCAGATGATAAGTAAATGTGCCGGCGGTGGAAGCCGAACCTAGAACAGTAACGGCCGACGGCGGTAAGAGGGCGGCAAGGTGAGGCGAAACACGCCGAACGGCTGCTGGGTCAATAATCGGCCTGGCAAAGGTTGCGGTCTCGGGACGTGGCAACCCGGGGGAGATGCTGCGCTCGGCAAGCATCCGGCTAGTGGGACCGCTCCGCGAAGGATGTGTATAGAGATGAATTCGCCGTCTGTTCCATCGGCGCGAGCGCGCGGTGGACGAAAAACGCGCTCTGTGCGGTAGATAACACGGAGAATCATTGTTTGTTTGTTGTAATCTGTAAGCAAAATCCCATGTCCCCTCTGACCGTCGAGGTGGTACTTGAATAAAAGAGCTGCTTTCAGGAATGCAATGGAGGTAGTCCAGCACCTCGGCGATGAAACACCACCGTGGGAAGCGTTTCTCCAGTCCTCGCGGACCCTGCTGGGGGCGGACGCGGCTGCTTTTTTGATGTTTGACGGAGCGCAAAATCTCGACGAGCTAAGGCATTCCGACATCGACAGCTCGGCCGCGCGTGAATACCTAGAGCACTTTTCCAAAGACGACGCTATCGCGCAGTCCTCCCGCACGAGCCCGGCCGGAAAGTGGTGGGACAGTGTCGAGCTCGCCAGCGCGCCGGACGCTCAAAGACTGCCCTTCTACGCCGACTTCATGCCCCGACACAGATTGGGCCAGGTTATTGCGCTGATTCTGCTAGCACAGCCGGGCAGACAGATGGCAGTGAGCTTTCACCGAACTTCGGCTCGAGCGAACGCTATCGAAGAATTCTCACAGGGTAACGTCCGCGTGTTCACAGAATGCCTTTTGCGTGCCGTCGGCGCCCGAGTGGCCCATGCGGAGATGCGTATTGGAGCGGTCGAGGCGGCGTTAGCTAGTATTAACGAGGCCGCCTTCCTGACCAACCGCACGGGCGAGTTAGTTCACTGTTCGATGGTCGCATACAAACTCCTTGGCGAAGCACAAATGCTAACGCGGTCTCAGCGCGCACTGAGCCACCCATGTCCACAAATCATCCAAGGATTGCTGCAAGCAATCACCTTGGTTCTCTCGTCGAATCGACCTCGGCAATACTGCGTGCCGCTTTCTTGGGGAGAAGGTGTCCGCTTTGACATTACCATCGCACCTCAGAACCTTCGAATGGCGAACGAGTCGCTCCTGTTAGTCCGCGCCCGAAAGACATCTGCGTTTGATGTCCCTGGAGTCGCGGAACTGGGAACATTCTTCGGTCTGTCTGTGGCGGAATCCCGGGTCCTCCTCTTGCTCATCGAAGGTCGCTCACCCAAGGAGGTCGCGATTGCCAACAACGTTGCAGAACGAACTGTCCGAAATCAAGTCGTCGCCCTCATGAGGAAAATGTCGTGCACTAGACTGTCGGAATTGGTCCGATTGGGGTCCCTTCTCAGGTAGTCCTGACCCTCGTCGGAATCCACCGAACTAACTATCTTTCTCGCTAACGCAACCAGTCCCCTACAACTTCGTCGCTAGGGTTTGTCTCAAAGTACCCGACTAGCACACGCAGTTCCATAGTAATTCTTTACTATGGATTTGTGCGGACCTCGTTCCTACCATCTCCGATACAAAACACTGTTTTGCGCGAGCTGACGCCGAGTGTTGGAAGCATCAACGCCCTGTCGTTTTCGGAGACCAGCATGCACAACCACTTGGATAGGGTGGCTCTGAGAAGAGTCCGAATCGCCGGTTTGTGGGCGGCTCTCATGTTATCGGCATGCGGAGGCAGTGGCGGAGGCTCTGACAACACCCCCGGCACGAGCACGGCGTCGACACCCCCTACGATAAGTAACCAGCCTGCCGACACTACAGTAGCTGCCGACAGCACGGCTCGACTCTTCGTCGTTGCATCAGGCAATGGCCCTTATATCTATCAATGGCGCAAGAATGGCGCTCCAATCGCAGGGGCTACGTCATCGACGCTGACGACAACTCCTGTGGCTGTTGCAGACACCGGAGCAAGATTCGATGTCATCGTGACGAACGCGGGGGGCTCTGTCACAAGCCGGAGCGCGACCCTTGACGTTACATTGCATGCGGGGGCGAACCGGCTCGTTGGACAGCCCAACGATGCAGGCACTACAGATGGCGCGGGTGCGGACGAAGCCTTGTTCAATCAACCTCACGGATTAGCGGTAAATAGAAGTGGCGAAATCTATGTGGGAGATACAAACAACTTCACTGTCCGCAAGGTTGCTAAAGACTATTCGGTGAGTCTGCTCGCTGGCGTCCCTGGGACATCTGGGTACGAGGACGGGCCCGGCGTCACAGCACTCTTTGGAGGTGTGGGAAAGACGGTTTCTCTCCTGCAGCCAGCCACACCAGGTGCTCCCGTTGAATACACAACAGACGCTTTCGTCAGTGGGCCTTCGTCGCTCGCGCTTGACTCGGCCGGCAACATTGTGCTGACCGACCATGCTAACAATGTCATTCGCAAAATTACTCCACAAGGTGTTGTAAGCACCCTGTTTGGCAAGGCAAGAACACCGGGCATGCTGGCGGGACCACCAGCCACCGCGCTAATTAACCGAACCTCTGTCTTGACAGTAGAAAAGGTCAGCGGTTGGGTGTACTTCGATGACTTTCAGTACCCTCAAAGCTTCATCAGGCGAGCCTCGTCATTCGACGTCGACTCAGGACGCCCCACGTCGTCATCAACCGTCGACCCACTCGTATCTGGACTCGCCGTCGACAGCCAAGAGAACGTCTTTTTTATTACACAGAGCTCGAATCAGCTTCTGAAACTCGCCGTCGATGGCAGCACCACTATCGTGGCCGGCTCAGGCATCTCGGAGTCCGTCGACGGCCAAGGGAGAGCGGCATCACTTTGTCACCCCAGTGCGCTTGTGAGAAATGAGGACGGTTCTTTCTTTGTGTATGACGGCTGCTCACGAAGAATCCGGAAGGTTAGCGCGACAGGGGCCGTTACCACGGTGGTTGATTTAACGGAGACGCTAGGCATAGAGAGCCCCGTTCTCGGCATGGACATCTATGCAGCCGGTCAGACGTTGGTCATCTCTGCAAGAAATGCCCTTTACTTAGTCCCAGTCAATTGAGCTAACCAAAACGCAGAGGCTGTCGAGTTTCATCCCTAGACGTCCTTTTCCATCCGTCTTCGACTAAAACGTTCGACGAGATGATTTTTGAGGCTCGCAACTCATCAAGAAGTCACCGACCGAGAGGGAACATCATGCTCACCGTGAACGAAAACAGAGGTCAAAATTCTCTGCTCTGCTGCATCGTTAGCGCTGCCATAGAATCTACCGTGGTCGGGAGCCGTGGGATAGGCTCGTCCGACGAAACAACCGATACCGGGACGCCTACTGTCGGCTTCGTGGTGACTGGCGACGTACTGGATAACAACGAAAATGGCAGGGCGGCCGCAGGTGTTGGAGTGACTATGCGCTCCGCGAGTATGAAGGCCGATATTTCTATAATTTCGAGGGCCGCCTTGCATTCGGTTCCGAACGTGAAGGACGGCCTAACTCTTCAGGACGACAGGATGGAGACAGCGCAAAAGTGCCCACGTCACAAGCTGTTCTTCTTCACGATTGCAGTTTGCGCCGCCGCGCTGTCCGGGTGCGGGGGTGGTAGCGACGGGTCAAGTGGACCTGCGCAGTCGACATCTAATGCTCCGACACCTGCGAGCTCTCCCGCCCCTGCATCCGGTACGACGGTCAGCGGAAGCAATAGTCATATCGACAATTCATACGCCGCAATTCAGTGCGTTAGTCTCACTGGCCCTGGCGATACGACTAAGGACATTCTTGCCACCAACACCTGTTCGGCTCCTATATATATTTCATGGTGCTCCGCCGACGCAGACAGCAGCGGATATGCCGGACGCCAGTGCAGTGCAGTGGCACAAGACTGGAGCCCTACCGGATTTATCTATGAGAAGTCCGCCTGGACTCTACAGCCAGGCGAATCAAAAGGGCTTAGTTCTTCTTCGGGAAGCGGCAATAAGGTATTTGTCGCCGCCTGCGCGCAACCAGCAGACGCCCATATCGCGAAATTCGATACAGCAACGATTGGAATCAATTCCCATTCCTCATTCTTTTGCTATAAAGGCTAAAAAACTGTTGCCAATTTTGAGTTTAAGATTTCGCGCCAAAACTTGTTGCCTCGTGCGGAATCTAAGCGCGTATCGCCGGGTCGTTGGCTGACGCCTCCGCGGGAGCAACACGCTACCAGCTGAAAAGACCGATGTTGACCGGGCGGGCTGAAGCCGGCGCTTGCGAAGATTCCTTTGGGTCGCATCGCCTAGCTAGGGAGCGTAGGATGGTTCCAGAGCTCATCCGAGACACCCGGTCACGAGTCTCAGTAGTTTTCGATAGTAAGTGCCGACGCGCTGAAGAGCCATTCCCGCGGGATGTATAAGGCTTGGTACCTAATTAGTTAAAAAAAAGAAATTAATTTTGGTCTACTCAGGCTTTGTCAAAAACAAAAGAAAGAAGCCACTTATCGACAAGCGGGTGGGTGCGTCCTTGCATCGGAGTCATCTGTCACTCACAGTGTGCTCGCGATAGTTGTATTAGCCGAGCGTGACGCACTGCGCTACCCGTGGCTATCGACCCAGGTACGACACCACGAAAGGCCCGCCAGCTCGGCTTCTTCACCGGTATCAAAGCTCCCGAGGACCCCAGACACTTCCACAACCTTCGAGTCGCGCATGGAACCGTTCCGATTGCGGGATGTCTTCCTGCTGCAGGATGGAATGACCCCACAGCGTGTATCCACGATATTTCTCAGTTTGCATCTGCTGACCTCTAAAGGTCCTCCACATCGATTCCCATCAATAGTTGCCTCGACTTGAGCGCCTCGACAAGTTTCTACTGCTTGAAGCGCCGGGTGTCGATTCCAGCCATCTTCAACGTGGCGTCGAGCATTTTCAACTCCTGCTCGAAATCGAGTGGCCATTCCTCGCCGTCACAGCGCACGGTCATGCCGTTGTGCATCGAAATCAGATTGCGCGCCTTGTACCAGGCGTCGACAAGCTTTGATTCCCGTTCGGCTTGGTGCTTAGCTATATCGGGCTGTCTTTGGACCACGTGCTTCGGGTGAACACGCAGAAAACCGCAGATGCGTTGTGGTCAGCGGAGCGAATTCTTCGGGCCGGGACTTGCGGTGCGCTGATTTTTTGGGCGCAATATGTCCAGCCTTCGTCGTTGCGTCGCCTGCATCTGACAGCCTGTCGTCGCAGAGCTTCTTCGTCATGGTGCGTCCAATGGTGACTGCGCAGGATGCATCTCCCGTAGTACCCCGTAGTACCGCGGCTCGCGCTGCGGCCGTCGAGTGATGGACTGACTGTCGATGTCGTTAAGCGACGGGCCTGTTATGCGCGCAGGATTCATGCTACGCAGCGAGGCGCTCCAGGGTCATCTCTGGCAACGTCGGAGCAGGAGGAAAAACCCTCCAGCAGCCATCGTCGTGACGAAAGAAGAACAGCGCGACCTTCTCACTGTCGTGAGTGGTCTCAACGCAGACGTAGCGGCTTCCCTCCGAGAGCGTACGGCCACACGCAGTGACCCTTGCGGCGCTGAGGGCGTTGAACTCAAGCCATTTCTCCGCTACGACACGTAAGGATTGCTCTCCGGTCCTGGCCATTTTTGTCCTCTCGGTCCAGTGAAAAGGCGCACTCAGATTTGCCGCCCCTCGTTGCGCTTACCGACGCAACGTGCGTGCCAGCGACTTTTCCTGAAAAGAGGTGCAAAGGCGGAGTGCCGCCGGTTTGCTTTGCAGCTCTTTGCAAGCTACGGCCGAAAAGCTCCCCCAGTCAGACCTGAGCAACCTGATTGGCGCCTCACGGCAGGTGCGCTTGCCGACAAGCACAAATGACTGACATGGAACTAGGGGCTCCCGTACCAGCGCCGCGCAGATGAGGCGCCGGAACTACGGCGAGCAGAAATTTTTGCCACCCCGGCACTATGATGAGACCGGCGCCTCAAAACGATTCGGCGCTCGCCTCAAGCGCGGAAGCAGATGGCCCGCTGATTACTTCGTCCCGCCGTGCCGGTGCTCTCGATGAGTTGCGTGTTCTGTCAGCAGCCGCCGCATTGTGGTCAGTAAAATTTGCCCATCCACGGGCTTGCGAAGGAAACCATCGTAGCAGACGAACGCGGGTGGGCTTGGCTCTCCTGCAATCAGTAGAAGACAACATCGGCTAGTCCAGGGAGAGTACGCGGTTGGTGGCAGAGTTCGCTTCCCCCCGAAATCACCGGCATGCGCCAGTCGGCAACCACAATGGTCAAATATCCTGGCACATATAACGCAAGGCGCGACAATTTAGAGGACTTTTGGAAACCTCTGTTTGGGTACACGCATGGCATCATGCTTGTCGACGTCTTCTACGAAAATGTGAGCAGAGCCAAGATGGAGGGAACGCTACTCGAGACACACGAGCGTGACGAAAATGTTGTGCTGGAGTTTCGCCCGAGTTACGGCGAGCTGATGCATGTCGCATGCTTGTGGTCGCGCTGGTCAGCGCCGGGAGAACCAGACTTGCTCTCATTCGCGGCCATTACGGACGAATCGCCGCCGGAGGTTGCAGCGGCAGGTCACGACCGGTGCATCATTCCAATCAAGGAAGAACACGTGGATGCATGGCTGAATCCGGATGCTTCTGATTTGGCGGCACAGTACGCGATACTTGATGACAGGGACGGGCCGTACTACGAGCATCGACTGGCTGCGTGACCGCTCGCTGTGATAGAGCCGTTATCATGGAAGAATGGTTTGTAGGGAGTCAGGCACAGGGGTTGCGCGGGGCCCGGACTGGCGGTGCTGGCAGCGACCACGCTCAATGGCGACAGGGTCGTGTCATCCGACGGCGAACACGTGGGCAAGATAGCCGACATCATGCTGGACGTGCGAAGCGGACGGATTGCCTATGCCGTCCTCTCCACCGGGGGATTCCTCGGCATCGGGGATACGCTGCACGCCATCCCGTGGAGCGCACTGACACTGGATGCAATTGACCGGTGTTTCGTCGTGGACATCCCGGCCCAGCGGCTCAAGGATGAGCCGGGGTTCGACAAGGACCACTGGCCTTCGATGGCGGACGAGAAATGGGGCGCCACGGTCCATACCTATTACAACCGCGAACCATATTGGACCGCCACCCGTGACATCAGCGAACGACGCGAGACCGACATCTAGTCGGCCACCACGTGAAAACTAAGGGCATGCGAAGCGTGGGGGAGATGATGGCCGACGGCAACGAAAGCTCGAACGGCACGGCACCGATAGCATGACCGCCGGTGACGGCAATCTCCCTGTCACGGGAGTGTTTTAACGACCGGGCACCGACCAATGGTTATGGTCGACTACGTGCATAAGCCCTGCCGACCCAAGCACAACCTTTATGGCGTGCTCCTCGACAAACGGAGTCCGCTTGCTGCCTGGAAGCCTTCAGCGCTCGCAGCATAGAGTGGTGTGGCTGCCGATGCTGGCCTCAAAAACGAAAGCAGCATCTCGACATGCATCGTGGACACTGCCTCGATGACAGCTGGCTGCGAGTAGTCTCGCCCGACGAACGCTTTGAGCGTGAACCGATTGGACACGACGTAATAGCCCATGCCGACCAGGGTCACATAGAAATCCTGCGCGTCCACATCGGCCCGGAATTCTCCGGCAGCTGCGCCACGCGCCAAGGTCGCGCTCAACAGGCTAATCACCGGGGAAATGGCCTCTCGCAGTTTTGGCGAGCGTGCGAGATATTGCCCTTCGTGCAGATTTTCGTTGTTGATGAGGCTCAGCCACCGGGGATTTGCCCTCAGGTAATCCCATACGGAGCGCGCGAGCGCACGAATGGCGTCTGCGGGTTGCAGTCCCGACAGGTCCAGGCTCACTTCATGATTCGCGAACTCCACGTACATGGCCTCGAGGACGGCGACGTACAGCCCTTCCTTGCTCTCGAAATAGTAATAAAGCATCCGCTCGTTCGTGCCGGCGGCGGTGGCAATTGCGTCAACGCGCGCCCCAGCGAGCCCGAGCGTTGAGAACTGTTGCGTCGCGGCCTCCAGAATGCGCCGGCGCGTGCCCTCGGGGTCTCTTTTCAATTTGGGTTCGTTCATTGTCGGCGGCTCCATCTTTGAGTGGAAAGCTTCAGTGACGCCGCCATTATGCGCGTCTCCCGTCGTCGATTTCCACGGACGGTAAAATGTCGCTTTCGAGGAGAGAGCGCCAATGGACAAACGGAATTACGCTAGCCACGCAGACGCGGTCTTCACGGTGTTCGAGATGCTGCGGAAGGAGCTTGCGGCAGAGTGTGATGACTCGGCTGTGCTGGGCCGGTTGCATGAGATTGCTTCGCTTCCAGCGGCCGACTTCTTCGCCGCGCCTGGTGACCTGGCAGCAGGCCTGCCTACCCAGGCTGACCCATCAGTCGCCCTGTCACGCTGCGTTCCGCTGCCGTGCGCATTCGCGAAGCCGTTAGCCATTCCGCGAGCAGCACGCTGACTCAGTCATGGAGCAATGGCGCGCTAGCGGTGTGAAACGCTGGCTGCGAGTTACCCAGCTCGGCGAACGCGCTTCTACTGGAGAAACACAAATGTCGCGGTCCTTAAGCGTTTCTTAAGGACTGCGACCAGTTACATTGCCCAAACCAGTTCCTTGAACTACATCAATCACTGTTTCAACGCGTGCGACCTGCTCATGGGCGAAAGCGGTCGGCCGGTTTCATCAAGAGCCAGCGATTCTGTCATATGCCCTCGAGAAATTTATATGCCTCGTGGGTTGCAAACAACCAGCCCCTGCCCTAGGCTTTAGCCAGATATTGAAAGAATACCCCTCGCCTCATCGTAGGCTTGTTGTGGTGTCCGGGGCGATGTAGTGAATCAAGACGAATTGGCGACTATGGACACTGACTTCCAGCACGTACTCACGATACCCCGTCAGTAGCGCGCTGGCGCGCCCTTTCCGGTGTACGCGTGCGCTTGTCTCTGTGACTGATTAACAAAGAGCGTGGGCGATTACGTTCGCTCGCTTCTGGTCCCTCCGGAGACGGACGTCGCATGGCGCGACGTGTGAAGTCCGTTGTCACTCATCAATTCGCCTCAATAGCTGTTTCCCAACTTCTGCGGCCAACTTGTTGCGCCATTGCCGTCCGGCATCGCGTTGGCCGTTGCCCGTCGCCATTCGAACCGACCACGCGATTCCGGCCCACCCGGAAACACGCCTGGGCCCATCGGAGGTCACATGAAAAACATCGCCTCACTCATCAAGAGAGCAATGCAGGCATCAAGCATCACAGCAGTCGGGAACGCGTTAGCCGGTATAACCTCGCAAGGCAGAATCATAAGCATGCGCAGGGTCGCAGTGTTGCTCTCCATCTGCTGCGTGGCACTGCTTGCAAGCCCGGCCGCGTGGTCACAGGCTGCGCAGCGGACGAATATAGCCTTCGAAGTGCATGAGCAGAATTCGAACTACACCCAGCAACACGATACGGCTTTTCGAGCTTCATCGAACTTTTCCGGACGACCCGCCTGCCTTTGCTGGTGTGGCAATTAAAGACTACTGGTCTCGCGGCGAAAGTGAGAGCTTGGGTGGCAATGGCCCGGTTTTCACTTACTCAGTCTTCAACATGGCCAATGGGGACAAGATATTTGGCCGGTTTGACGGCGTAGCGCAGGCAACGGCCGGTCAATCGGCCGACAAGAGGACGGTCGTGGGTAACCTCGTGCTCACGGGCGGGACGGGAAAGATGCGGGGCATCCGAGGCACGTTGCACGTTTTGACCAACGTCGACCTGTCAAAAGGTTTGAATGACACTTGGTACGAAGGCGAAAACTGGATGGAAAAAGATTGACACCCTGCGCATTTGGCGCGGGAAGCAACCAACTGTGGAATAGGAGATACATCATGGCAACCTATATCAGCCTGTGGAATTTCACGGACCAGGGCATCCGCACGGTGAAGGACACCACGAAGCGAGCCGACATAGTGAAAGAGACGGCGCAGAAAGCCGGCGTGACCGTGAAAGACATCTATTGGACTTTGGGAGCCTACGACGGCGTGTCCCTTTTCGAGGCCCCGAACGACGAAGCCATTGCCGCTCTTGGACTGGCGGTTGGCGCGCTGGGCAGCGTGCGCACGCAAATTATGCGTGCTTTCTCTCTTGACGAAATAAAGGGCGTCCTTAGCAAACTGCCTTGAGCGCAATATTGGGGCGCGTCGGATGACGGGGCGTGCGGACGTCGCTCGCACGGGGCGAGCCACACCAGCGGTTCTGCGACTGGCTGGGACGGAATGCGTTGCGAAGCACCTGTTTCGCTAGCGGCCTATCAGCAGGCGCAGCCATGAACCGCGAGGCGCGCGGGTCGCGTGCTTGTAGGCCGCCCATAGCCTGGGTGACGGCCAGGTCGAGGTCGCCGGGAGCAGCTCGAGCATGGCCGCACGGATATGAGGCATGTCGTTGAGCGCCCACTGCTCGGCGAAATCGCCAAACCATTCGTCCATCGTGTAGGTGCTGTCGTACCCGCGCAGGTTGACGGTTCCCGTGTAGCCGTCGCGGGCTAAGTCGAGGACGTCCGGCAGTTCGTTGAGCGTCTGCTGATAGGCGGTTTCCAGGTCGAGGACCGGCCAGCGCTCCTGGATGGGATAGCTTACGCAGAACACGCGAACGCGCGCGTCGACGCTTGCCCGCACCGCCGACGTGTCCACGAGCGGACTGACTTTTTGCGCCCGGAGTGCATCAAAGAACTCCTGCACCGTCAACCGGTCGGCCATCGGTTGCCCCTATAAAAGAGCCGCGCGCCCAGTTCCGTCAGCATGTCCTTTGGGATGTCCCGCAGGTGGAAGAGGAACTGGAATTGCACTGGCATCCTGACTCTTCACATGGTCCGGTGATTTCATCGGTGAACCCCTCGGGGCCAGCCCGCATCAACCCTTTCCCAGGAGCCCACCTTCCGCGAACCGTGTAAATCTTCTTTTCGCGCTCGGCATGGTCTGCGCCCCCATACGGACGATAGTACTGCGACGAGTGCCATATGGCAGCTTTCGCGCCGTTCGCATGTGCGGTGGCCTCATCCCGGCCGCGCCTGCTGCAGGAATGCAGGAGGGGGCGGCAATACATCAGGGTGACTAATCGGAGTGAGTGCCCGACGCCTCGCGTTTGCGGGCGGCGGAGCCGAGGCATCCGCGGAGGCCGGTTCCGAGGATGCAGGTGCGCATTCTCGCACCAGCATCCAGCACGCGGCCTCGTCGAGGTCGGCTTCGAAGTCGGGCGCATCGGCTTTATCGAAGTGGCTCAGCGCGGCGGCCACACAACTCTCCGCGGCATTGAAGGCCCGGCGGTCCAGCGGCCGGCCGTGCAGCTTCGTGTGCGCGAGGTCGGCTGCATCGAACTTCCAGTCCACGCCCGCCGGCTTGCCGGCGTGCCGCAGCGCCTCGCCCAGTACCCGTTCGGCCGCGCTGGCCAGGGTGATGGCCGAGGCGAAGCGATGGCGCTCAAGGAACGCGACGAGCGCCATCTCCAGCTGCTCGCGCGCAAGGTCGATGCGGTTGCAGGTACGCGAGGTCATGCCCCGGACTCCGGGACGGATGTTGAGGTTCCAGTCTATCGCCGCCGTGGCGCGTGCAAGAGAAATACTGCTGCGTCCGCCGCCACACCGTAAAGTTTCCGCGCCCCGGAGCTGATAAACAACCTCGTAGGGCGGCAAGGCGCCCTTGTTCGACGCGCCATCGAAGCGATGCCCGCGGTGCGGGACTCTTCCGGCCGGCAGGTTGCACTGGCAAATAACCAGATAACTGAGAGAAAAATGGAGAATCCGGCTGCTCACCGCTCGCCCAGATTGCGAGCAGCCTCACTGTCATTGTGCCTCACCGCGGGGGATGTCTGGCACCTGTTGCTTGCGCTCATGGTTACGACGCTGACCTGCCTCGCCAGCGGCGCGTTGAAAACGATGGCGGGCGAAATCACGCCGATATGGCTGACCAACGCGGTGCTGCTGTCACAGCTGATGGCCGCACCGCGACGGCAACGATACTGGGTCTTCGCTGGCGGGGTCCTCGGGAATCTGGCGGCCAATCTCTATGTGGGCGAAAGCCTCGGGGTATCGGCTTCGTACTCGTCGGCCGATATCGTCGAGGTCCTGATTGCGTTCGCCTTTACACCACGCGTCTCGACTGTCTCCGAGCTGGTCCGACTGAAACCGCTGGTGAGATTCGTGACGGGCGGCGTGCTGCTTGCGCCCGCCGTATCCGGGGTCCTCGCCACGACGCTGCTGCGCGGGCAGCTGAACTGGCATCTGCTGCCCAGCCTGGCCAACTGGTATGTGTCGGATGCGCTGAGCCTCGCCATCTTCACGCCCGCCGCCCTGGTGTTCTGGACCGGCGAGGTCGCGCATCTCCTGCGTGCTGGCCAACTCCGGAAGACCGCCTTCCTGTTGCTGCTGGTTTGCATTGTCACGGCAGGCGTATTTGGTCAAAGCCGGCTTCCGCTCCTGTACTGGGCGCTGCCGCCCATCGTGCTGCTGGCGTTTCAGGCGGACCTCGCGGGCGTCATGGTCGGGCTGCTGCTGTGTCTCGGCATCGCCGTGTCGTTCACAATGCGCGGGTCCGGGCCGCTCTGGGTTTTTCCCTACGAAACCATGCAAGGCCGCATCTTCGGCCTGCAGCTCTTTCTGGTTGCCGCACTCGGCATTGCCGTGCCCATCAGTGCCGCCCAGGCGCTGCGAAACCGGCTGTTCAGGCTGCTGCGCGATGGTGAACGGCGATATCGTGTGCTCGCGGAAAACGCGAGCGATATCGTCATGAGCCTGGGGCTCGACGGCCGGCTCACCTATGTATCGCCGCGGATTACCGCATTGCTGGGCCACACCGTCGACCAGGTGATGGGCTTGTACCTGCCCGACCTGGCGCTGTCCGACGACCGCGGTGCCCTGGCGGTGGCCCTGGAAAAAGTGGCGTCGGGCGAATCTGAAGCTTCCCAGACCAGTCGCCTCCTGCACAGGAACGGTGGTGCCGTCTGGATGGAGACGCACCTGCGCTGCGTCATCGACCCGTACTCGGGCAATCCGGACTCCCTGACCGCCACCATGCGCAACATTACGGAGCAAAAGCTGGCGGACGAGCGTGCCGCCCACGAGCGCGCGGAGTTGCAGGGGCTCGCTTTCCGCGACGGGCTGAGGGGGCTCTTCAACCGGCGTCATTTCGACCGCGAGCTGGGACGTCACTGGCAACAGACGTCCCGGGCCGACAAGCGCGGGAATCTGGCGGTCATCATGGCCGACGTGGACGCCTACAAGAGCTATAACGACTGGTTTGGCCACCAGCGGGGTGACGAATGCCTGCGCACCGTTGCCGCAGCAATTTCGTCTGCCGCTTCGCGTGCGACTGATACGGTAGCCCGGTATGGCGGGGAAGAGTTTGCCCTCATATTGCCGGGTATGGACGGCGCGGGCGCGCTGATTGTGGCCGAGCGAATCCGGCGGGCTGTGGAGTGCCTTGGCATTCCACACGAGGCAACCAGTCCGGGCATCGTCACGATTAGCGTGGGCGTCGCTGCGACGCAGGCCGGACAGGACAGCGACCCTGCAATGCTCGTCGGAGCCGCCGACCGCGCACTGTATGCTGCCAAACAGCAGGGCCCGAATTGTATATGCGTTGCAGACGTCGATGAGCAGGAGCCGACAGAGCCTGAATTGCGCGTCATGCGAGGCTAATCGTCGTCGACCGCGAACGGGACAGCGGTCACCACCTCCCCATTCACCTCTACGGCCCCTCAACGTGGGGTTGAGGCGTGATGGTGAGCGTCGCACTGACTGATTTTGTGGCGTCGCCCCAGGCCATCGCTGTGCCGTTCAACACGATGTATCCGCCCAGCGTGCCAATGTTTTTGAACACAATTGCAGGTCGTAGCCTGGCGTCGATAGCGAGGCGTTGAATGCCTATAGTTCGAATCCCGTCGTCGACAGGTTAATGCTGTTTGCAGTGTACGAGAAGTTATCAATGCAGCGTGTCTGCTTAGGGCCGTCGTTGTTATAAATTGGGACGACCCTCGGGGGCTTCCCGCCGACACGATAACTGATAGTGCTTCAGGGAGCCGGCGGCCTGGAGCACCTACAGGTCTACTTGATGAGACGATGCACAGCGCAGAAATCGCTCAGCTACCGAAGAAGATATTGCATTGCGGGTCCAACCTGCACTTCTCTGCGGCGCGCCTGCCGCTTTGTGTGTTTGTGGCGGGCACTCCACCATACGACTGCGAGTTTATGTCAGAGGACGCGGCCGGAGTAGTGGGGCTCTGCTGCTGCTGCTGGGCCTGCGGCGCCGGCATCGTGTCCTGGGCGTTTGCGAGCCCCGGCATGACCAGCAATCCGCCAGCAGCAAGCACGACCATCAACTGTGATTTCATGATTCACTCCTTGCAACCACCTTCTGTCTTCCCCGAGGGTTTGCGTTATTCGCGCACCCTGCCATCGCACTCGCGCCCTGGGAGGCATCGAATACGGTTGGTGCGGACGCTATCTGGAAAATGACGCGCGGTGCGCCGAGCCGGGGTACGGAGCGCAGCTCATCGGGGCGAAATCGCGATATCGATGGAGCTTGTGAACCCGCCGATGCATCTCGCACCTTTGGGCTTTGTTATAGGGCGCGGGGCTGACAAACCGCCTGCTACACAGGGTGTACTGCGAAAATACCTTGCACTGCCCGGCCCGAACGACGGCGGGATAACCGGCCCGGAACCGATATGTAACTGGCTACCGGCTACCTGCGGCTGAAAGGTGTCGCGCTGGTCGCCAACCAGGAAGGCGCTCAAAACATCAGGTCCTTCGTGGAAGCGATAAGGCGGAGCGAGTCGATGTTATACGAAAGAAGACGCTTCGGTTCACCCGTTTGCGCCGAACGGGCTGGCTGAGAATTGCGTGCAGGAAGTCTTGAATTCGTCCGCTATTGTGCAACCGTCAAGTGGCGACGCCGCCGCGGTCGGCGAGCGTCACTTCGTGATTACTTTCGAGGATTCGACGTTTGAATGCATCGCCGCGGATTGCGTCGTTGCGGGCATATACGGTGGGAGCGACGTCGCGGCTCGTGAGGCGTTCATGCTCTGCCAGTACCGGCCGACGAAAGATGTGCGACTGGCTCAACCGTAGCGAAACCGACCGCAGTCGGCGCTCGCCAGCGAAAGTCTGGGACCCAAGGCGCGAAGGCTGCAAAAGCATTGCGCGAGGCCCATCGCAGACGGGCGCATGGGACTCACTTAGGACTGTGGTGAGTCTCTTTTCTCGAGCAATGCATCGAAAGCTTCCCGCGCATCCTTCAGTTCCTGCATGGCAGCAGCAAACCGCGCCAACTCGAGTGTCGACGGTTGTTCATTGGGAGCCTGCGCGTAGTGCACTTCCAGCCGTTGCGATGCTGCCTGTACTTCGCGCGCGGCGCTCACCACGCGCTCAAGGGCCGATGCTTCGGCCGAGACCTTCTTTTCCTTCATCTGCGTTCCTGCGAACAAACACACTGCAAACCTACGTTGAGTTCGGTCACTACACAACCTCGCGGGTCGTGTGCGGCGACAGTTGCATCATTACCTCGCAAACTCCGCTGCCGTCAAGGCTACCGCCACCCCGGCCGACCTGAGCGTCCGCCGTTCTGCCGCGGCCGAAATGCGCCGTCGCCCGTCGGCGAATGCCTTCAATGTGCGCGCGTCAATCGCGCCGGCCGGCAACCAGAAATGCCGCTCGAGAGCCTCGCGGTTGATTGAACTCTGCACCGACTGGTTGCGGGCAGAAATAACGACGAGGACGAGCTTTCCATCGGCGGAAAGGTTGACGTCGGCGGCGAAGGTGGAGTCCATGGTTCGTGCGCTGCAAGGGTACGGTGATGCCGACGGTACGAATGGGGATATCGTCTCGCGTTGTGCGCTCGCCTGATAATAAGTGAGAGCGCGCTAACAGGTGTCCCACGCCGCCTGTTGTGCGGCCTATCGTGTTGGCATACCGGCGATTGTGGTTCGATGGTGGCTGCACAATCAATTCTTTCTGATTGGGCCCAACGACGCTTCTGGACCCGGCGAGCCTGGTTGCGGCGATGAAGGACAGCGAAAAGAGGGGCAGCGGGGACACAGCCAGGCTCCGAGGTCGACAACTTCAGCGGTTTCAACGGGCGCACACGAACTGAGCGGGCGGAAATGTACTGGTTGACGAAAAGGAACAAACTTGTGCGCCTGGGCTCGATAACTCGCACAGTCTAACGCGGTACGTCAGTAACCACATACTCTCTGAAAGAATGCGCCAAGCTGCACGGCAAGTATCTTTGGCGCCGGCGACAAGCGAAGGACTCGACTCGTCACTTGCGATGCTGCATCGAGACCACCTACGTCTAGTATCCGCAATCGTTTGCTCACTGTGCGTTTGGGTGATATCACACACAAGTCCGCTGGACGGTCACAATCGGCGGCAGTAAAGTCGGGAATACTTCTGACAGAATACGGGGGGCGACATGACTCACGGGTCATGGACCGTCAGGGCACTTGCTGTGCCATCTGCAATCTGGCTGGCATTCGGCTGCGGCTTGGCGGCACATACTCTCAATCCGCTATACGCGCTGTTAGCAATCGCGATTTTCCCACTCGCCATGCTATGGGGCATTTTCTGGCTCGGCGCCACTCTTCTCAGGAAGGACCGGGACCCGCCCGTTCGCGCACCTACGACCATGTCCGGATTGGAGCCATCGGCTGGCAATGCAACGGGGACAGACACCGGTGAACTGCAGCAGTCTCACATAACGGAAAGCAATGCTCTCCTTGGTGCTCCCGGGTCATGGAGGCGTTACGCGGCGCGAAGCCTGGACCTGATACTGTGGAGTTTCGTTCTCGGATTGGCAGTGAGTATTGTCAACGCAACAACGGGTGCCCACCTGATGCAATTCCGGTGGAGTCACTTTGTTTCGGTGACGGTATCGACTTCCATTTACCTGCCTCTCGCAATGTTCGTCGACGCCGTTGTGTGTGCCGCGTGCGGAAATAGTGTAGGTAAGGCAATTCTCGGCGTTCGAGTGATTGAATGCGACGGCACCCGTCCGTCGTTCCGCCGCTACTTGAAAAGAAACTGCGCCATATGGGCACGCGGTCTTGCGTTTGGGTTTCCTGTCGCCCGGCAACTGACGATGATTGTGAGTTGTATGGTCCTGAAGCGGGAGGGTGTGACCGCGTGGGATGCGAAGCTCAAGTTTCGTGTTGTCAGAGAGACTTGCACCATTGCGCATTACGTAGTGGCGGTCCTGCTTGCGCTTGCTCTTTTGTCGGTGAATGCGTATCAGCACGCGAGGCATTCTCGCATCGACAGAATTTCTCCGGCTGTAAGCAACCAACGAGAAGCGAATCGTGCGGCAGCATCGCCAGCGGCCCATTGGCAGAAGGATTCCGACTCAAAAATAGCAAACTCGCACAGTGGCGGAATTTCCTAGATATGTCCTTTCGCGAACAAGGCAGCCGAGGTTGACAGGGATGGCAGTAGACAGTGCTGGAACTGGCAACGCGGGCGTGCCATTCCAACCTGGCTGCCGTTTTCCGCTATGGCCTGGCAACTCGGACGCCGGGTAGCGGACGAAACCGCCGCTGCATGGCAAAACTTTGGGTGGCCTCGCATGTTCACACTCGTCCTGCTTCTTTTGCTACTTGGTATCGGCGGCTACGCGCTGAGCCTCCAATCAGAGCTTCGCCGCCTCTCCGGCCTGTTTGCACAGTTGCAAGCCCGCGTCGCGAAGCTTGAGGCGTCGCCAACCACATCGGCCACGGAGGCACCCGGTGCAGGCCTTCTGCCACCGGCAAATGCAAGTGCAAGCGCCGAGCCCGTGGCGGTGAGTCCCCCAGCCGCTGCCGGTATGCCAGAGATTCAATCCGTCTCAAAGAACGCCGAAGTTCAGGCAACCAGCACTGGGCTCGAGCCTGCGATGTCGCCAAAGTACACACCGGAGCCCGTTGCTTTGCCGCCGATTGCCGACAAGTTGTGGACGGTGCTCAAGCAAAACTCATTTGCGGCCGTGGGCGTGGCCCTCGTATTGCTCGGATGTTCGTTCCTCTTCCCCATGCTGGTGCTGCACGGTCTGTTTCCGCCGGCGCTGCGACTCGCGCTCGCTGCATTGCTTGGCGTCGGCCTGATGACGGCTGGGCTGAGACTGTCGAATCGCAAGCCCGACTATGCTCACGTACTGCAGGGAGGCGGCGCGGGCGTGCTCTATTTGACCACCTATGCCGCCATGGCCTTCTATGAACTTATCGCGGCGTGGTCGGCATTCGCCATCTTCGCGGTATTTTCCGCGGTAGTGGTCGCACTGAGTCTTCGGCAGGCCGCCAAGCCGCTCGCTTTCCTCGGCTTTGCCGGCGCTTACCTGGCACCGGTTCTGACGGTCCGAGGCACGGTCCATCTCGACGTCGTGCTCGTCTTTGGGCTGCTCGTCCACAGCGTCAGCCTGTATGTCGGTTTGCGTCAGCGCTGGATAGAGATGGGCCTCCAGGCGTTCATCTGGTCGTTGCTGCTCGGATTCGGGGTGTACACGGGCCACGCACAGGCGTTGCCCCTCTGGATGCAGCACACATTTCTCGCTGCGTATTTTGCGCTCTTCGCGTCTTATTCCCTGCTGTACGTGAACGGTGGGGAATCGACGCGGGCAGACGCCTTCAGCTTGCAGATGATGACCGGACTGCTAACGCCAGTGGTACTCGGCCTGGAATACTGGATAGGGGGCAAGACGGGTTTGACGGTCGCGGCGTCGCTCGCTGCTTTGGTTCACTTTGGACTGTACTTTGTGCTCTGGAAAGACGCTCCAGGGTTTTATGCCGTGCACGCCGCGTTGGCGATTCTGTCCGCAATGGTCGCCATTCTGGCTCCAGGCCTCGGTTCAGCGCTGACCCCGTTGCTCGCCGGTGCGGTGGCGGTCTGTGCATACCTGAGCCTACCCGGCCGACTGCGATGGTTGGGGACAGTGCCGGGAGCGGCGGCACTGGGCATCGGCCTCTCGCCACTCGACGCACCGCCGCATTGGTGGCAACCGCCCTGGCTGTAGTCGTTGGGTACGTTGCGGTGATGCGTCGGAATGCAGCGGATGCCTGGGTCATCCACATGCTGTCGGCTGTGCTCTCGTTGGTCTCGGGCTACGCACTGTTTCGTCATGAGCCGGGCGGGTCCGTGTTCGCTTATACGTTGCCGGGTACGCTTGCCTTGGCAACTGGGCTTGGGTGGTGGTATCGCCGCGAGGGTAATTTCAGCGCACTCGTGTGCCACTCAGCGGCCGTTGCAACGGTGATGCTCTTGTCCTTGCTCGTCCCACCCGTCGGAGTTGCCGCAGAGATAGTGCAGGTGGCTGGCGTCATTACAGCGTGCGCGCTGAGTGGTATCCTGGTGCACGTCTATGCGACTCCGGTTGGCGTGAATAGCCGTCTTGTCTTTCTCATCACGGCGCCCGTGATTCTGGGTGCGCTGGCGCATCAGCATGTGCCCATGGCAGACTCATTCGCCAACCAGTGCGCGCTGGCTGGCTGGGTCGTACTCTGCATCGCTGCGGTCCTCAACGCGTCCCCGTTGCAGTCGTGGATTCCCGATACGCCCGCGCTTCCAATGGTTCGCAACTGTGCCACCCGGCTCGTCTTGCCCTCCGCGTTTGCGATTCAATGGCTGTACTCGGTCGTATTCAAGGCGTACCCGGGCTCGACCGCTTTGCAGGCGCTTTGGATGACGTTCGCCGTCGTACTGGTCGCGCATGCCACCGCGCGTCCGTTTGCCCGAGCGGTCGTTGCTGTCGGCATCGCGTTGCTGGTTGCGTATCTTCTGGCGCTCACTGACCTGCGTGCGGCCATCACGCTCGCGTGGGCAGTAACCGCATTGGCTGCGCTGGTGGTTGGCTCCCGGGTGAATGACCGGGCCCTTTGGATAGTTGGGGCCGTTATCAGTGCGTTTGTCGTGGCGAAGCTGATTTTGCTGGATATGAGCGCCGCGAGCCCTATCTGGCGCGTACTCTCCTTTATCGGCAGCGGCTTGCTGTTTGTGCTGGCGGGCTACCTGGCTCCGGCGCCGACCAGGCGTGGGGAGGGGGTGGGGCTGTAGCGAGTGGAAAGTAACGACCGATGCTGGGACGTATGCCGTACCCACTCAAGACCGTGCGCAATAACGCAGTGTCTTTGGCAAACGCGTGAAACATGACGCGCCGTTAGCACGAGGGCTCGGGCCTTTCGCTTTGCTGCTATGAGGACAATAGTGCGGGCGGCGATAGCGCGTTGGACTTTTCCGTCTGCTGGCCCACAACTCAAACACAATTCGGCAGTCTTAACGGCCATCTGAATTGTGATTTACGTTTGACGGAAAAAGCTGGGGGAGTGAATGGTTACCTTGGAACAAGTACAGAGCCGAATCACCAAGTTGCAAAAGCAGGTGGAAGAAATCCTCCGGAAGAAGAATGCCTCCTCATCGCCAATATCAAAGCTCTGCTTGCAGAACACGGTCTGACGACTGAAGCCGTCGACTCCTATACCGGCGCGGCGAAAGGGACACTGGAAAAATTCTGTACTGCACCAGTTTCCGAATGCTGACGGTGTCGTACAGGATTTGATGGACGAGATGTTCAAGCAGACCGGCGAACCCACTGCTGTTAGGACCAAAGCGGCTTCGAACTAGAAGGTTCAAGCAGGGTGTGACGCCGGATGAAGCGCCTGCCCTGCCTGCAGCCAAAGAGCAAAGCCCAAGTCCCTCAAGTACTTGCGACGAATGCAAGCGGGTTGTCCACAACCTTGCTAACAAAATCTGTGGACAAGCCGGCTGCCGAGGGCGCGGGAACTTCCGGGCCATTAGGGTCGAGCTCAACGCTGTCACTTTTGGGTTGCATTACGGACGAGCCACCGCCGGAGGTCGCCGCTGCTGGACACGACCGCTGCATTGTTCCCATAAAGCGTGAAAACATTGACGCTTGGTTGAGTCCAGACGCGTCTGACCTGACGACATTGCACGCGATACTTGATGACAGGGACAGGCCGTTTTATGAGCGCAGGTTGGCGGCCTAACGGGTAATGTTGCCCCCCAGCTGAAGGGACTTAGCTGCGGGACCGCGTAAAAGAAAACTCTATCGCCGTAACCTGTGACCGCTCGCGGAGCATCTGGGTCATCCCGCGGCTTACTTTTCGGCATGTGAAATTGATGATTGGCCCAGGGTATGAGAGACTTAAGCTCAAACTGACTCAACGATGACGCAGATACACTCACGCAGACAGACTTGAGGAGCTGACACCTTGGCGCAACTTGTACAGTCGTTGTCGGAGCTGGCGTATCTTATTGTGCACCTATTCAGCAGGTAGTCGTGGCTCATTCTGCTGGTCGAAGATGCCTGCGATTCCTACGTAGCTCGTCACGTCGAGTTCAGCATTGCCCAGCTTTCTGAGGGCATTGTGGTGACGGTCGTTGGGCCATCGGTCACCGCCCGCGTCTCGTAGGACATGGCGGAACGCGCGCATCTTCCTTACTTGCAAACAACTGTTCGACGTATTGCTCTGCATCGAGTCTCCCCGCTTCAGAGGCCGCCGCCATGCTATCCAGCTCCCAATGGAGCGCGGGGTTGTGGGGCATTGTCAACAGCTGGGCCACTCTGATTGGCGTCAGAGATTTGTTCTTCGAGACACCCGCTCGCCATTCGTCGTCCTTCTTCAGATTCAAACATAAGTGGGGTGACCTGCGGGATGTATCCGCTAACCGTTGCCATCAAAGTCCTCGATTTCAATGGTTGTTTTCTACCGGACTGAGCGGCCGGCTAGCGTTGATTACGGCATCAACGTAGCGGTCCTTGAGCGACAAACGTGAATGGCGGTTTCTATGCCTGGAATGCGCCGTGCAAAGCATCGACTTGGATGCATCACAAGTCATAGCGCCTGCGAAACTATCTCGTCCAGTTGGGGACGTTGCGTGCGTCGACCCTTGAAGACAGTTCCGCTATTTGAACCTTCCGCCAATGCTCCTCAAGACGTAATCGACAACAGCTAGCGGACGGCCGATACGCATGGCATAGTGCGGACATCTCAAAGGGAGAGAAAAAATGACAACTTTGGAATCTATGCAGGCAAAAATTAAAAAGCTTGAGCAGCAAGCCGAGGCTCTGATTGCGAAACAGTCATCGGGTGTCATCGAGAAAATTCGCAAGCTGATGGCAGAACACGGCCTGAAGGCTGCGGATATTGAGGGGCATGCTAGCGGCAAGCGAGGTGCGAAGAAGGTTGGAGCGAAGACTGCCGATAAGACGCGTGATGCCGCTGCGAAATACCGTGACCCAAAGAGCGGAGCTACGTGGTCAGGCCGTGGCCGCGCCCCCGGTTGGATTGCGACGGCAAAGAATCGCGACAGGTTCTTGGTTGACGGAAATACAGCAGCGGCGAAGGTAACTCCCGTCAGCAAAGGGAAGACTGCTGGCAATTACGTCCGCGGCCCGCAGCCGGCGATGTACCAGGACCCAAAGTCGGGCGCGACGTGGAGTGGACGCGGCCGCGCACCGGCGTGGATTGCCGAAACCAAAGACAGGAGTAAGTTCCTGATTGCAGGCGGTGCTGAAGCGACTGTTGCGGCGAACGCGGGTGTTGTGGGTGCTGCGAGCAAGGCGAAGACTGCGGTCAAGAAGACTTCGAAGTCGGTTAAAGCGACTGCGGGCATGGGACAGCGGAAAGGACCGCAACCGGCGATGTACCGCGACCCGAAGAGTGGTGCGACTTGGAGCGGTCGCGGGCGCGCGCCGGGGTGGTTGGCAGCAGTGAGTGACCGCAAGAAGTTTTTGATAGATTGAGCGGGGGCTGCGCCGACAGCGGTAGTGCCGACTGCAGCCATCGAGAAGGTACGCGAGGTCTTTTGAACGTGCCATCATGGCGTTGCCCAGACCAACAATGCGAGCGGTCTGGGCAATTGTCAGTGACCGCATAAGTGCATTGCGATAGGACCTCTCAAAAGCCATACCGCCGACCATCGAGCCATCCACCGCTTCTACAACCGAGAAGTCACGCATCGTTGTCAGCAGCGACAAAGTCGTCTTAAAGCTCGAGAGACCGGAGCGGCTTCATGGAGATACCGCTACTTGCTGGCAAGCATCTGACAATGCAGCAAGCGTCAGAGCATCTCTGTTTCGCCGCTTCGCCGGGCGTTTACCCGACGGAGGATATAGGCGGTAGCTCCTTCGTAAAGCTGTATCCCCCAGAGGAACATGGAATACCAATTGTTTGACGTTTCGTACTCGGCATCTACGGCTTTGCATCGTGCGCGGATTGCGTCACGGATGTCATGCTCATTTAGCTCGCTCTGGGGAAGGCTGAACAATATCGATTCGGGGTCTCTCTGAAACTTCGCCCATTTTTTCGAAGCCCAGACCAAGAGAGCTGTCTTCGCCAGAACCGTATCGATGTGAAACTTCAGCGACGGATAGATATTATTCGCGATACCATCATGTGTTACCTCAATGCGGGTAGTCGGATTATCGAAATTCCCGCCAAAGCGAACGTATACGAGTCGTTTCCCCAAGCTGCTGTCAAAATAGGGGTGAAGGGTTCGAGCATCGCCGGATTTACCTTGATAGCGCTCACCTCTTAGTGAATTGCAGCTGCACGCCGGTACAAGATTGCGGCTAAAGAGCGCGAACTCTGGATAGACGCTCTTCGGCAAGACATGGTCCAAAGTGCTCGTTCCAAAGCTGCCGCACATTGGACACACGTCTGGCGACGCTTTGTAGCGCATATGCGCAATGAATTCCAAGCCTGTTGGGGCTGTGTCGTAGTGAGCGCGCATGGCGTCACCAAGCGTGGGCGGAAGGGGAAGCGGGCCGCCCAATGCCCATGGATTGCCGGCGGACTCCGTATATTCGCCATAGCGCTTCGTGATAGCGCTAAGATGCGAGGATAGTAGTGGATAGCTCTTTAATCGGTGATTGACCGATAGAACGTGCGCGGCGGCGGCGTCGTCATGCAATGGTAGGTCCAATTTCTTCATTGTAGACGCCCGCTACGTCTCTCGATTTCCCGGCGCAGATGCATTGTCGCCTCGGTGGACAGTTCTTCCTTCACACTTTCGAGCCACCGGATTGCGGCATCGGTGCTCTTATCGAGCTCGGCTTCAAGGTCATTTATTAGCCGGTTGACGATGCTGTCACCAAAAACGAACTGTGAAATTGCGCCAACGTCCGCGCCGAAAGTCTTCAGACGTGGCTGCACTACTGTCACCCGCCCAGGGTCGCTTATACTCACAATGTGAACCTGACTTCGCGTAACCTCGCGCACTAGATATGCCGAATGCGTTGCCGCGATTGCGATGGAGCCGCTCAGGTATAGTATTCGGTCGATAATAGCCACCAAATCTGTTATCAGATTTGGATGTAAATGCGTTTCCGGCTCGTCGAGTAGTACGAGTGTGCCGTTTTCAATGAAAAGGCTCATCTGGGCTGCCAGCCGGATGAATGAGATTTGTCCGCTGCTTAGTGGTACCGGATTGCCGTCAATCAGTCGATAAAGCGTGCCGGTAGAGTCGACCATCTGAATGCTATTCGCGCTGGCTTGTTCCCCCCTGGAACGTAGGTGTCGAAGTGGTACCACGCCAGACGAGGCGAGTGAATCAATTCGGGCTTTCAGGCACAGGTCGTCAAAAGGGAGCACTTTCTCCACAGCGTCTTCGAAGATAGACCAACGCTGCATTGTCCCGAGATTCTCACGGTCCCGGGAAAGCCGGATGAGAATGTTTGGTAAAGAGTCTTCACTTCGGGTCTCTAGCGCGGCCAGTCGATAGTACGGCGTCGTCTGACCTGGCGAATAGGCTTGAGGGAAAGTGTGCTCAGCTTCCCCCGGAGTACCGATGGCGAGGAGACGGCTAATTTGTGGACGACCACCTCGACCGTCATGCAAGGTGCGCCTGTCTTCGAGCACGGAGGACGCAATTTCGTGTAGAGCGCGGCTCTTGCCGACTCCATTATTCCCGATAACGACAGCAAATCGTTTGGCCGGGCTCGAGTCGGACGAAAATCTGAAGTTGAAAATATGCGGCGACGGGAAGCCTGCGAGCTCGAAGCTAAGTGTTAGTGCGCTGGGCGCTGTCTGGAAGCTCTCGTACTCTAATCCGTCGAGTACCGGTGCCGCATGGTAGTAGGCAAAAAAAGTATCGGACGCCCGAAGGAAGGACTTGTGAAAATGTTCACTGCCCAATGCTGCATCAAGCCACTTTGGTGCGGGGGAGGTTCTGTTAAGAGCTACGAGGTCATGCAAGTTGCTCAAAAGCTCCTTCGCGCCGCTGGGACCGCGTTCCTGGACTATGCTCCTATATCTTTCCATTCCCGTCTGAATAGAAAAGAAAGGCGAAAACTGGGAGGCGGGAGCAGCGTTACCAGATTTGACTTGTCTCGCGATGTCTTCGTGTACTTCCTCGCCACCATTAACGAATGCGAGGCGAAAGGTTCCGCTCGTCGTCTTACCCTGTTCAGAAAGCACATATTCACATAGCGTTTTAAAACCAAAATCATTCCAGCTATCGGTAGACGGATACACAAGAATGGAGCCTTCTGGAACCATCCGTGCAGCATCGGGACCAAGCCCGAAATAAACGCGTTCTGACAAGCTACACCTCAATGTTGTTTTTTGCCGGCGCGACGGGACATATGGTCGTCCCTATAGTGGAACTTAGGCCGTATCTGTCGCATATTTGACCACGCGCTACCAGGCGGGTCAGAGCGCCCGCGTCCACGTGCGATTACAACCATGACCGAGGTCATGCAAGTATCTCTAGAGATGTCTAGACCACGGCTTATCGGCAACAAATTGCGTGACTTTAGGATGCGGGTCATACATCGCGCCAAATTTTGCCTCCTCGAGGCGCATACCTATGAATAGAGCAAGCTGGGGCAGCCAGAACGCGGCATCGCAACCGCCTTTTGCTGGGCGCAGTCCACCCAAGTGCACGGGGTCATCGAATAACGCCTGTAGTTGATTGATAGAGAACGGCTGGTACGAGCAGACGGCCTTCTCCGACACCTCAATTTTCACCGATTCAAACGCGAGACTTACGCCAAGCGGTATCCGGTTTTCGGCCGCAGCAGTCTTCAGTATCGACCGGACTAACGAGAAGCTCGACTTGGCCCGCGCGCGCGATAGCTGAGCGAGTAGCGTGGACCGAAACAGCATTCCATCTGTGAGCGTAAGGTCGCACGGCTTTTGTCGCCAGTGCATTCGCGTAATCTTTTTACTGCAAGGGCGGCCTCGTATCGGCTAGCAGGCTTGGGTAGGCGCGCCGCTTCCCATGTTGCTTGCATAACGGCCCATTCGTCGTCGTCCAGAGCGCCGGCGGGCACCTTGGGAAACGGGATATCGGCGCCGTTCAGCCGAGCTTGCCTAATCCGCATGAGGTCAAGCTCTTCGCGAAGCAAGCGCTCTACGAACGACACCATTATGGGCACTGATGTTTGCGACCAGTCGACGCTTTCCTTTTGCAGTAGCGTGCATGCAGCGGCCCACGCGCTTCCGAGATTGTTCAAGGCGATTTGGTCAATGAGAGCCTGCTCGGGGTTCACGAGGTCGGTTCTACTCAGAGCGAGGGTGTCCGGCTCCAGTGTGCGGCGCCATGCATCATCGCGTGCGAGCACGGCAGCTCGATGCCGACCAAGCGGGCGGGCAGCCATTGATGGCGCAAGATATAGCGCGTGCGGCTTGAGTTTCTGGCAGGCGCACCATCTCTCACGACGCGTGGCTGCTCGAACTCATTTTACCTGCGCGGAAGGGGTGACCGCATGGCCGGGTCGTTGTTTGCGCCACCGAGGGTGCCACGTCCCGGAATCGCCGCGACTGACCAAACCGTTCTCGCAACAGCCTGTGCGATATCTGCCTTCAGTTTGCCAGGTCGGGATGTAAAATCTCCGACGTTCTGTGCCGATAGATACGGCAACGCCAAAAGCACCGTCCCAGTCGGGCGGCCGGTAAGCAATTTGTAGCGGGTATAGGCTCCGAAAAAATGAACCACCAAACCCTCTCATCCTTCATCTGGTCCGTAGCTGATTTGCTACGTGGGGATTACAAGCAGTCGGAGTACGGACGCGTCATCCTGCCATTCACCGTGCTGCGCCGCCTCGATTGCGTACTGGAGCCGACCAAGTCAGCGGTACTTGCTGAATTTGATGCCAAGACCAAAGCGGGGCTGAACCCAGACCCCTTCCTCACCCGAAAAGCCGGGCAGTCGTTCTACAACACATCACCGCTTGACCTCGTCAAGCTGCTCGGCGACCAGGACCATATTCGGCAGAACCTTTACGCATATATCCAGGCGTTTTCCCCTGCTGCACGCGACATCTTCGAGCGCTTCGATTTCTACACGCAGGTGGAACGACTAGCGAAAGCCAGCCTGCTTTACCTGGTCACAGAGAAGTTCGCAAACATCGACCTGCATCCGTCTGCTGTCGACAACGCGCAGATGGGTCTGGTGTTTGAGGAGCTCATTCGCAAATTCGCGGAAATCTCAAATGAGACCGCCGGGGAGCATTTCACCCCGCGCGAGGTCATCCGGCTGATGGTAAACCTGCTCTTCATTGAAGACGACGACGTGTTGACGTCTGGCAACGCCGTGGTGCGGACCATCTATGACCCGACCGCAGGCACTGGCGGCATGCTCTCGGTGGCGGGCGAATATCTGCTTGAACACAATCCGGCCGCGCGGCTCACCATGTTCGGGCAGGAGTTGAACGACGAATCGTACGCCATCTGTAAGGCGGACATGCTCATTAAGGGGCAGGATGTCGCCAATATTATCGTCGGCAACACGCTCTCGGACGACGGTCATGGTGGCCGGAAATTTGACTACATGCTGTCCAATCCTCCGTTTGGCGTCGAATGGAAGAAGGTCGAAAAAGCTGTTCGCAAGGAGCATGAAGAGAAGGGCTTCGATGGCCGCTTCGGGCCCGGCTTGCCGCGCGTCTCGGACGGCTCCATGCTGTTCCTGATGCACCTGCTTTCAAAGATGCGCCCAGCCGCAGACGGTGGGAGCCGCTTCGGTATCGTGCTGAATGGGTCGCCGCTCTTCACCGGCGGTGCCGGGTCGGGTGAATCCGAAATCCGCCGTTACGTGCTGGAGAACGACCTGGTTGAAGCTATCATCGGGTTGCCGACCGACATGTTCTACAACACCGGCATCGCGACCTACGTGTGGATTCTGTCGAACAAGAAGCCGAAAAACCGCAAGGGTTATGTGCAGCTTATCGACGCGTCCGGTTTCTGGCAGAAGATGCGCAAGAGTCTGGGCAGCAAGCGCAAGGAAATGTCGGACGAGCAAATCGCGACCGTTACGCGGCTCTTCGGGGATTTTGTCGAGGCCGAAATGTCGACGGTGTTCGATGCTGATGGGAAAGAGCTTTCCCGCTGGGTTGTACCTGCAGGCGGCCATGCGCCGGAAGTACCTGCTGGCGGCAAGTTGAAGTCCGTACCGATTTCACGCGTCTTCCGGAACGAGGAGTTTGGCTATACCACCATCACAGTAGAACGGCCGCTGCGCGACGAGCTAGGCGAGATTGTGAAGGTCCAGAAAGGCAAGCAGAAGGGGTCGCCGCAGCCCGACAGCGCGTCGCGCGACACGGAAAACGTACCGCTGACCGACGACATTCAGGCTTACTTTGAGCGGGAGGTACTGCCGCACGCTCCAGATGCGTGGATAGACCTCGACAAGAGCAAAGTCGGCTACGAAATTCCGTTTAACCGCCATTTCTATGTGTTCGAGCCACCGCGTGACCTGCACGCCATCGACGAGGACTTGAAAGCGGTCGCCGCGAACATCATGAGCATGCTCGGGGAGCTGGCGGAATGAGCTTGCGGCGCTATTCAAAATACAAAGAAAGTGGAGTGGAGTGGCTGGGCAAGGTGCCGAGCCATTGGACAGTGATGGCTATCAAACTGCTCTCGCCAGTCCAGCGCGGGGCCTCACCACGTCCTATCGACGACGCGAAGTTCTTTGACGACGAGGGTCAATATGCATGGGTGCGTATTGCCGACGTTTCAGCTTCAAACGGAACGCTTAGGGAAACCACTCAGCGTATGTCCGAGTTGGGTTCCAGCCTAAGCGTAAAAATTGAACCTGGAGAGTTGTTCGTAAGCATTGCCGGAACTGTCGGTAAGCCGTGTATTTCTTCCATCAAAGCATGCATTCACGACGGTTTCGTTTATTTTCCGCGCTTAAGAATTCCCCCGGAGTTCTTATACCGAGTCTTCGAAGCTGGTCAATGCTACGCAGGACTTGGGAAATGGGGAACACAACTGAACCTAAATACCGACACAATCGGTTCAATTCGTATCGCCGTTCCACCTTCTGATGACCTGTCAGGCATTCTGAATTTTCTCGACCGTGAGACCGGCAAGATTGATTCGCTGATTGCCGAGCAGGAAAAGCTCCTCATCTTGCTGGCAGAAAAGCGACAGGCCACCATTTCGCAAGCTGTGACTCGTGGCCTCAATCCGGACGCGCCGATGAAAGATTCGGGCGTCGCCTGGCTGGGTGAGGTGCCGGCGCGATGGCGAGTCATGCCGGTCAGATATGTGGCAAAGATAGGGAATGGTTCCACGCCAAATCGCGACAACCCCGGATATTGGACAGAAGGGATATACCCTTGGTTGAACAGTTCGGTAGTTAACCAAGACGTAGTGCTGGAGTCCGAGCAATTTGTAACGGCTTCTGCGTTGCAAGAGTGTCATTTGCCAATCATCGAGCCACCAGCGGTCTTGTTGGGGATAACGGGGCAAGGGCGTACACGCGGGATGGCCGCGACGCTGATGTTTGAAGCGACGATAAATCAGCACGTCGCCTACATTAAGCCCGAGGAGAGGATTGTTCGCGTCGAATTTCTGAGGCGCGTCTTTGATATGGCATATCAGTATCTGCGGACGGAGAGCGACGGTGGTGGCAGTACCAAGGGCGCTATCACTTGCGAACAGGTAGGTCGGTTGTCAATTCCGATTCCGGAAATCGATGAGCAGTTGGCTATCACGGCTTTTCTCCACGCTGAAACTAACAAGCTGGACATCCTTAAAGCCGAATCCGAACGCGCCATCGACCTGCTAAAAGAGCGCCGTAGCGCCCTGATTGCCGCCGCCGTTACCGGGAAAATCGATGTGCGTGAACGCTCGTCCGTGATGGAAGCCGCAGCGTGAGAGATGGTGGCCAGTCTTGCCTTCCAGGCAACGTCGAGCCGACGACTCGCGAGGTTTGCTAGCCCATTGCAGAAGACCAACAGACCAATTCGGGTATCGCATGAGCAACCTGCACCAGGAACACCACTTCGAAGCGGAAATGTGCCAGCACCTGGGCGCCAACGGCTGGCTGTACGCCGAAGGCGATTCCGCGCACTACGACCGCGTCAACGCGCTCTTCCTGCCCGACCTGCTGGCATGGATTGAATCGACGCAGCCCGACACCTGGCAGCGCCTGACCAAGACCCACGGCTCCGCGCTCAACGACCGTCTGGCCGAACGGGTACGCAAGAGCCTGAACGAGCGTGGCACCCTTGACGTGTTACGCCGTGGCGTGGAAATGCTGGGGCTCAAGGAGCCGCTCTCCCTGGTGCAGTTCAAACCCGTGCTGGCCATCAATCCGGTCATCCTGCAACACTACGCCTCCAACCGGCTGCGCGTGGTCCGCCAGGTGCGGCATTCGCCAAACCACCTGCAAGACGCACTGGACCTAGTGCTGTTCGTCAACGGCATCCCGGTCGCCACGGCCGAATTGAAATCGGACTTCACGCAGGGTGTGCAGGACGCGGTCGACCAGTATCGCTTTGACCGCCATCCCGAGCCAAAGGGCGGGCAGGCAGAGCCGCTCCTCAGCTTCCCCGGCGGTGCCCTCGTGCACTTCGCGGTGAGCCAGACCGAAGTCATGATGACCACGCGGCTCGCAGGTCCTGCTACCCAGTTCCTGCCGTTCAACCGTGGCAACCACGGTGCGGCGGGCAACGCGCCGAATCCGGATGGCTTCGCCACAGCTTATTTGTGGGAAGAGGCGTGGGCGCGAGACAGCTGGCTCGACATCGTGCACCGCTACCTGATTGGCAAGCGTGACGACAAGAAGCAGCTCAAGGCCGTCATCTTTCCGCGATACCATCAGCTCGACGCGACACGGAAGCTGGTTGCTGATGTCCTGGCGCAGGGTCCCGGACAGCGGTACCTGATTCAGCACTCGGCAGGTTCGGGCAAGACCAATTCCATTGCCTGGACGGCGCACTTCCTCGCCGACCTGCACGACGCCGACCATCGCAAAATGTTCGATAGCGTGCTCGTCGTGTCCGACCGGACCGTGCTCGATTCGCAGTTGCAGGAGGCCATCTTCGACTTCGAGCGTACGACAGGCGTCGTGGCTACCATCACCAACGAGCACGGGAGCAAAAGCGCGCAGTTGGGGCAAGCCCTCAAGGACGGAAAGAAAATCATCGTCTGCACCATCCAGACGTTCCCGTTTGCCCTGCAGGCAGTGCAAGAACTTGCGGCAACGGAAGGCAAACGCTTTGCGGTCATAGCCGATGAGGCGCACAGCTCACAGACGGGTGAGGCGGCGGCCAAGCTCAAGCAACTGCTGTCGGCCGAAGAATGGGCAGAACTGCAAGATGGTGGGGAACTTGATACCGAAGTGCTGCTCGCCGCGCAGATGGGCGCACGCACCGGCCGCGAAGGGCTGACCTACGTGGCGTTTACCGCGACGCCCAAGCAGAAGACGCTGGAACTGTTCGGTCGCCCCGGTCCCGACGGTCTGCCGCAACCTTTCCATGTTTACAGCATGCGCCAAGCCATCGAGGAGGGTTTCATCCTCGACGTGCTAAAGAATTACACGACCTACAAGCTTGCGTTCCGGCTCGCTAACAACGGTCAGGAATACGACGAGAAGGAGGTTGAACGCAGTGCGGCGATGAAAGGCATTATGCAATGGGTCCGCCTGCATCCGTACAACATCTCGCAGAAGGTGCGCATCGTCGTCGAGCACTATCGTGAGAACGTGCAGCCGCTTCTGGATGGCAGGGCGAAGGCCATGGTCGTTGTCGGCAGTCGTAAGGAGGCCGTGCGCTGGCAAAAGGCTATTCGCGCGTACATCGAAAAGCAGAACTATCCGCTCGGGGTACTGGTTGCGTTCTCCGGGGAAATCGACGACGCGGAGAGCTTTCCGACGCCCGTTACGGAAACCAGTAAGGAACTGAATCCTGGCCTGAAGGGGCGTGATATCCGCGACGCATTTGCCGAGCCGAACTATCACCTGCTGCTGGTTGCCAACAAATTCCAGACGGGTTTCGACCAGCCCTTGCTGTGCGGAATGTACGTGGACAAGATGCTCGGGGGCATCCAGGCGGTGCAAACGCTGTCTCGTCTGAACCGCGCCCACCCCGGCAAGGATACGACCTACATCCTTGATTTTGTCAACGATGCCGCCGAGGTTCTGAAGGCGTTCAAGACCTACTACGAGACCGCCGAGCTCGAAGCCACCACCGACCCGCACCACGTCTTCGACCTGCGCGCCAAGCTTGACACCAGTGGCCACTATGACGACTTTGAGGTCGACCGCGTGGCCAAGGTTGAGATGGACCCGAAGGGGACGCAGGCGCAACTGAGCGCAGCGATTGCGCCCGTCGCAGATAGACTCCTCAAACGGTACAAGGCTGCGCAGCAAGAGAAGATAACGGCCGAAGCACAGCATGACGACAAGGCCGCGCAGGCAGCGAAAGATGCGCTCGACGCCCTCGCGCTCTTCAAAAACGATATGGGTGCATTCATCCGCCTGTACGCATTCCTGTCGCAGATTTTCGATTACGGCAACACGGACATCGAAAAACGCTTCCTGTTCTTCAAGCGGCTGATACCGTTGTTGGAGTTCGGCCGCGAGCGCGATACTGTCGACCTGTCGAAGGTTGTTTTGACGCACCACAACCTGAGAAACATCGGCCGACAAACATTGAGCCTCGGTCAGGGTGACGCGCCGAAGTTGCCGCCAATGGATGCAGTAGGTAGCGGCACCGTTCAGGAAAAGGAAAAGGCACTTCTGGAACAAATTATCCAGAAGGTCAATGGGCTCTTCGAGGGAGAGCTATCGGACGAGGACCAGCTTGTGTACGTGAACGGGGTGCTGAAGGGCAAGCTACTGGAAAATGACACACTCATGCAACAGGCGATGAGTAACAGCAAGGAACAGTTTGCGAACTCACCAGACCTGCGGCAAGCACTCGTGCATGCAATCATGGACGCGTTCGAGGCGCATAGCGCAATGAGTACGCAGGCACTTGGTTCGGAGCGCGTGCAGGAAGGCCTGACAGAAATCCTGCTGGGGCCGGCACAGCTATATGAAGCGCTGCGGGCGCGGTCGGGCGGACGCGATTCAGCGAATTCGTCGAGATAAATGACAGTAGTCGCCGTTTAGTGCAGACGGTCTGGTTCTTTTGGTGTCGAGCATCATCCGTCCTGTTGTCGCAAGCGTGCTGCTAAATTGGGAAAAAAATGCCGGACAACCCGATTTGGTCAGATGCACTGAAGGTGCAGCGGTGGTGAGACGGAGGGCGATGCTCGCCGCAGTTGACGGATGTACAATTCCATGCGCAGAGCGATGGTTCCGCCAAAGCCGGGACGGCGCCCCAAAGGGCGCAGCACAAAGTCGGCGTGGGGACACCTGCTATAAAGAGTCGGCGGCAGCAGCCGTAATCTGCAGAGAAGAACAAAAGAGACTGAGGGCACTACATGATTCCAATTCTGCCGGCTGATGCCTGGCGGGAGTTCCGTGGCGCGGCCGCCAACAAGGGGCAGAACCACACTACCCACCAAGCGGTCATCGCCGACGCAAACGGGAGCTTGCATAAATGCTTTGTCAAAGCTGCCCCGCTCGGCAACCCCATGGTGCTCACAGAGAGCATTGCATGGATGATAGCTGCTGCCCTCGACCTGCCTCGGCCGGAGTTCGCAGCAGTTGTTCTGCTTCCCGTTAGCAGGCTTCGTCAGAGCATGCCGCTGGACCAGCATTGGATGAAGTACAAAGAGGTACCAGCCTTCTGCACCTCAGCTGTTTCTGGCAAGCACATCTCCGCGCGGTGGAAGTGGCTCCAAGCAGCTCGAAAGGCAACTGCGTTCAAGCATCGCGACATCGCCAGAATCGCGGCCTTCGACCACTGGGTCGAAAATCAGGACCGCCATACTGGGAATTTCCTCCGCACGAATGGTGGCGACTATATCCCCATCGACAATGAACTGATTCTCTATACGTTAATCTGGGTAGCAAGTGGCCTCCAATATGCGCACAATAGTTTGCGAAAGGAGGCCCGGAACCTCCTTAAACAGGCAGGCTATACGAAGTTTGAAGCGTCGATGGCGGTGGCATCCTTGCAGCATGAACAGGCTCTCGTGCAGGTCGCGCCTTCACTGGAGCAGTTCATTTCAAAGGTGATTTCCGACTCGACGGAGGCCGCAACGTTGACAGCAAACGTCCTGCAGTTCTTGGGGCAACGCGCTCAACGCGATTGGCTAGCCGATGAATTGGGGTGCATCGTATGAAGACCTTATTCATGTCGACGGACACAGACCCTCTTGCGCATGTTAGACGCCATGCGCTCGCTGTGCCTGCAGCTGAGTTCGAGGGCGTCTGGGCCACCATCGAACTGCAACCGGATGCTTTCGCGCCTCAACGTTACACCATTGGGGTGATTGTCGGCACACCAGGCGGACCGTTCAGCTTCCGTTTGCTCGATGACCTTTCAAAGTTTGAGTGTATCTATGGCCGAGATGACCTCGGTCAAATTCGCGAACTCATGGACGCGGCCGAGCAGGGCATGCTGCGTGCGCAGAAGAATGTCGTCGGCCTCGACGACGTACCATTCGAGACTGACGCTATCTCAATCGGAAGTCAATGGGCCACGTCAGGTGTGTCGGTTGATGCTGTTTTGAGCCGACTCTATCACGACGTTGTCCCTCTAGTTCCTCGCGAAGAGAGGAAGACCCGCGAGTTCGTCACTCTCGACAACGCCGCAGTGCGCCGTCTTGTCGATGATGAGCTGAAAAGAATTGCCGGATTGTCGTTTGAGAGAATCAGTACTGAACCACAACGAGCGCTCCTCGATGAATCGACCGGCCAGTCTCATTGGCTGGATTTCAATCTTGCACCTACAGGCAAGGCTGGAAGTGTCATCTCAGCCGTGTATAAGACTCCGACCAGCGTTGAGCTGAATTTCCTGCGAGCTTCGCGAGACCTGACTACTTATGCTCGGGTGAACCGGCTTCAGGACCGAGGTCTCGGGCTTTTCGTCATGACACCGGCAACCGACAGCATGCCCGCGCTTGACCGTGAGAGGATTGAGAATATCCTTGGCGAGCAAAGTTGGAGCCTCGAACAACAGGGCTTCGTCGTATCAGCTCATGATGACCCCGCCCCATTGGCACGCGACGTCTATGAATGGGCGTCGGTCGATTGAGAAGTCTATCTGACAGCTCACGCGATTGAGATGTGCCGAGAACCTGACGAGGAAGGCGAGCCTGGCGGCCGCTAGTATGTTTTGATGCGCCAAGACCTCGCACGGTCTTGCGTGGCGGGTCTATATCTAGTCAGGGATAAGGCACCCTAGGTTTGCTAACCGGATACCCATAGCTTGTGGGCTGACTTCAAATTGGGCCGCAAGTGCAGTTGTCATTTCTTCCGCAGAGCCGTTGGGGGACTGTTTCCGGTTTTCAGCCAACTTCTCATAAACCCAGTCGGAAGGCATTAACAATGCGGCTGCAAACTGGTTGGCTGCAATTTCCTGTGGGTCTATTGCTCGGCCGCTGTTCTCGTCTCTGCGAAGGACCGTCCCGTCAACGAACATGTCTCCTTTGTGCTGTAGGACGAGATGCCCGAGCTCGTGCGCAATCGTAAATCGTTGGCGAGTCTTGCTTTGATTAGAGTTGACTCCAATCAGACAGTTTCCTGGCTTATTTACGAGAAGTCCCGATAAGTCAGATTTCAAGGTCTGAAACATCACCTTGCAGCCCATTTTTTCCGCGACAAGTTCGACGTTAACTGGCGCTTCAGTCACACCAGCTGTCTCAAGTGTCTCTTTTGCTGTCTTTTCTGGGTTTGCCATGTTTTAGCGTTTGGCCTCGAGAGAAGCGAGAACCTCAGGCGAGTCTAAGAATTCTCGAGCCCACTGTCTTTCCGTCTCATCATCAAGCTTGGCCAGCGAACTTTCCAATTCTGCAGGAAGCTCCGACTTCTCCTTGGCCTCAATCCTTGAAGGTAGGAGAGATGAGGGTTCTGCGTCAACGGCATCAGCCAGTTGATAAAGCATGTGTAAAGAGACTTGTTGTCGTCCCTTCTCGATATTTGTGACGGACGTGCGCCCAAGCCCCACCTTCGACGCCACGTCATCCTGCGTCAGGTTGGCTTTAATTCGGCGCTCTCGCAGCGCCCGCCCGAACTCTTCATAGAACTTGTCCATGTTCGGCAGTATAACTTGTGCCTCGTATATGTCAATATTGATGACTTGTCAAGATGGCTGACGTTTACCCGAAAAGTCATCACAGTTGACATATCGATTCCTCTGAAGGACAATTTGGCTGACATTGAATGGTTCGATGTCATTGGTGCAAACTTTAGAGGTAATCATGCACAACCCTGAGCAAACCCCGGGCAGACACGCCCACAGCGACCATGGCGAGCAGCCGGGCCACTCCCTGACGGGCCATGAAGGTCATGGTGGGCAGCATGCGCATCCTGAGCCGAATGGCCGCCACGAGCAGCACGGCCACCACGAGCATCATGGCCATCACCACGACCACCATCCGGCGCCGCATCTCGTCACCGTCAAAATCGACAATAACCCGGTCGAGATTGAGGCCGGGACGTATCTGGTCGCCGAGCTGAAGAAGAAATTGGGTGTTCCGGCCGACAAGGTCCTCGAAAAGGTCCTGGGCCCCGGTGACTTTCCGCCGCTCGACGATAACTCGCACATTCACGTCATTGGCGGCGAAGAGTTTCTCAGTGCAGTCCGCACCGGGAGCTCGTCGTGATGGAGGGGATTGACGACGAACGACTGCGGCCGTTGCTGGCCGTAGTCCCTGGCGCCAAGGCTTTCATGGATGGACCAGACGTTTTCATTTATCTGCCATCACTGCGGCTCCAGGTCGGGGACAAGAACTACACCCTTGATGGGCTCCTGGCGCCGAACGGAGTCGGGGGCTATGCGAGCCGTCTTTATCTGTCTCAGCGGATTGCCGAACGCGAGCAGATTGCCGGCCAGCCGGCAAACTGGACGGACCGAACAGTCGCAGGTCGCGTATGGTACGTCTGGTCCTGGCAGGGTGTTCCGCCATCGTTGCCACTACTGGACATGCTGGGTGCACACATGGTGGCGCTTAAATGACATCCATCACGATAAGTCCGTCGCTGGTCGCCGAGCTTCACCGCGACCTCGACCGCCCACATGCGTTTGCCGCGGAACGGGTGGGGTTTCTCGTCTGCGAATCGACGACGGCAAACGGCACGTGGTCCATCACGGCGAAGCGGTACATCGCGATTCCGGACGATGAGTACGAGAACAATCCGAGGGTTGGGGCGTGTGTTTCTTCGAGCGCCTTTCGTCGCTTGCGCGCAGCGGCGCACATGAGCCCCGTGAGCATCTTCCACGTGCACCGGCATGACCACCACGGCACGCCCGGGTTCAGCACGGTAGATGCGCGCGAAAACGGGCGCTTCATCCCTGATTTTGTCAACGTTCGCCCTGAGCTACCTCACGGTGCGATTGTCTTCAGCCTTGATTCCGCGAGCGCGGTTTCTCTGGTGCCGGGACAGGCGCAGCTCGCAAAGGCTGGCGTAAATCTGCAGCAACCTCTCTCGCAAACGGAGTTGCATCATGGACAACCGACACAGTCGTCAAAGCTTCCTCGGGGAAACGTCGGAAGCGACCATCAAGAAAGCGGCCGTAGCAGTCATTGGATTATGCGGTGGTGGCTCGCATGTGTCGCAGCAGTTGGCGCATATTGGCGTCGGTAAGCAAGTCCTGGTCGACTGTGACTTTGCGGAGGACTCCAACCGCAACCGCATGGTCGGCCTGACCTATGCCGAAGCGCAGGCAGAAGCGCGCAAGGTCGACGTCATCAGCGCACGCGTAGCAGCGGTCAGCCCTGAGACGCAAATCGTCAAGCACGACGGCCCGTGGAACCGCGCTCTCGACGACCTGAAAAAGGTTGACTACATCTTCGGATGTGTTGACACGATGGGCGCGCGCGACGAGCTCGAACGGTTCGCGCGTCGCTATCGCATTCCGTACATCGACGTCGGAATGGACGTCCACGGCGAAGAAGGGCGCTACTTCATCAGCGGTCAGGTCATCGCTTCGCTCCCGGGTCAGCCGTGCATGCGTTGCATGGGGTTCATCACGGATGCTGCTCTGGCTGCAGAGAATGCGCGTTACGGCGCTGCCGGGGGCCGCCCTCAAGTCGTCTGGCCAAACGGCTTACTCGCCTCGACTGCCGTCGGAATATTCATGGCGCTGCTTACCCCGTGGAACGACACGACGCCCCCGCCGATTTATGTCGAGTACGACGGCAACCGGTGCATGACCGCGCCGAGCCCGAAATTGCGCTACCTGTCGTCCGGGCTCTGTCGCCACATGGATGGAACCGAAGGTGCGGGCGACATCTTCTTCTAGAGGCGATTGCATCGTGGACTTGCGCCGTTCAATTCCTGTCTCGTTCAAAGCAGCCACGATGAGGTACGTGAGGCGCGTCAGCAATCGCGCCCGCGGCGGAGCGCATGCCTGTGTTGCTCATAGGGGGGGCGCCAATTGTCGTCGACGTCGCGTGCAAGCCGCGCGTTGGCTCGATACGCGGCAACTCTCCGAGGAAGGCATAAATCAACGACGCCCTCGAACGCCGATTTCCGCGATGGTTCATATGTCCCATCGTCTAACCGAGGCTTGGCGTCGTTGATGCCTCAAGCGAGCGCACGTGCCAGATTTGCGGCCAACCCCGTGTTTCTGGAGTTCGCGCGCGGAGCCGACAGTACAGCGCGGCGAGCCGCATCCTCATCTCCTACAAGAATGACCTGACGTCGCGCTCGAGTGAGCGCGGTATAGAGAAGCGTCCTGTCGAGGAGGCGGTGTCTGGTAACTGGAATAATGATTCGCTCCCACTGCGAACCCTGCGCCTTGTGAACGGTGAGGGCGTACGCGAGTTGCAGGTCGTCGAGGAGACTTTCGAAAACCGGACGGATTTCGCCGTCATCCCATTCAATCCATGCGATAGCATGACCAGCAAGATTGCCGTTCCGGTCAAAGACTGCGCGCGGTTCGCGTTCAACCCCCGTCAGTCGTCCGAGTGACCCGTTCTGCAATCCGGTATCCCACAGGTTCCGGGTACATACGACCGGGTCGCCCAGTCGGAGGCCAGTGTCAATTTGACATTGAAACTCTTCGCTCCGGACAATGAGCTTTTGCGCGTCTGCTGCGAGTGTCGTCTGACAGAGGGCATTTAGCGCATTGACGCCAGTGGGACCGGCTTTTCTGGGAGACAGAATCTGGCTGCAGTCGGGCGCAAGTCGGTACAGCCGCAGCACCGTTTCTGCCAAAGGGTCCTCTGCGTAGCGGCTGGCGTCCCGCAACGGCCGGTGACGAATGAATGCGACCGGCGCTGTCTCGTCTTCGGGCATCGCCGGCCAATCTCCCTCGCGTATGGCGGCAGCAGCGAAAGCGATTTCGCTACCGAACCTCTTCGCTACCTTCAGATGGATGCGGGGAATCCGCGGTTCATCGACCACAGCGTGCAGTACCAAGCCTGGACCCACAGGCATCAGTTGCAAAGGGTCTCCGACAAGGACGAGTCGGACGTGAGATGGGAGTAACGTGCACAAGCCGTACATCGTGATGATGTCGACCATGCTCGCTTCGTCGACTACCATCACACACGGCTCTTCGAACTGCGCTGGAGAGGAGCTTTTCAGCAACGTCGCCAGCGTTCGCGAGGGCTTCCCGGTTGCCTCTTGCATGTGCTTCGCGGCGCGGCCGGACAGCGCCGCCTGGACCACAAGGAGCCCTGCGCGGTCATACATTTTGCGGAGAGCCTTCAGCACTGTGGTCTTGCCAACACCGGCTCCTCCGGTTATCACCACGAGTCGGCGGCTTGCTGCGGCCCGAATCGCGTTGCGCTGCTCGTCATTGAGTGAAATCTGCTCGGCTTCCTCGTACGATTCGACGATGTTCTCGATGTCCTTCTGGTCGAGCAAAAAGTGTCCATCAAGTTCGTCTTGTCGCAGTCTGCTGGCAAACGCGGATGCGACCGCTGTCTCCATAACGTAGGCACCGAGCGGTTGAATCAGGTCGTCCACTTGGACGTGGCTACCGTTAACCAAACCACTATCAAGTGCTGCCGTTGCAAGTGAGCGCCACGGCGACTCGCTTTCGTCGTCAAACAGGACGGAGGAGAGGCGGGTCATGGCCATCGCTCTGGTCGCCGCTGTGTGGCCGTCCGCGAACAGGCGGTACAGGGCTTCCTCTATCGCGCCCTGAAGGCGTCTCGGGTCGTCGTCAGCAACATTGAATTGTCCTCGCGCGAGCTGGTCAGTTGTACTCCAACTGGCGCAGAAGCTGAGCAATCTGTACGGGTCGCTTTCGATGGCCTGCGGCGTCTGCGCGCCAAAAAACGCAAGTAGCCTCTTTCCGAGCGCCACGTCAATGCCTTGCGTGTGCAGCCAATGAAGGGTTCGCGTGTCTCCGAACTGTCGCCAGCCTGATAGCAAGGATTCGGCGCTATCGTGAGACACGACCGTGGTGAGCGTTGACATGTCGCCTTCGTCAAGGATGCTATAAAGGCGCTCGCCAAACGTCTCCCACAATCTTCTTGCTTTCACGACGCCGATGCCGTGAAAGGCGTCGTTCTCGGCAAAGAGTGAGACCAGGTGCTCGCCTGAAGGCAGGACGAGTTCAAGCGCCTCGGCGTTCACCTGCTGTTCCGTGACTCTATAGCCGTTGATATCCCGGACTCTAGGCTGTGCGTCTCCCAACACTCTCCACCATTGGCCAATTTCGACAGCAACTGCGCCAAGCGCGGAGCCTGGCGCTTTGACAACGAAATGCTCCTTTGCGTCTAATACGTCACCGGTGCTGTCGATTTCTGGACCGTAGAAGATGCACCCACCGAACCCGTGCGGGTTGTCGCTGCGTATCGAAGACACGCGTATCAGATGAACTTCGCTCATCGCGGCACTCTACCTGTTAGCAACAGCGCGGTGTGCAAACTCTCATACTTGGAGAGACGCTGCTTCAGCAAGTCGTTTTCAGCCTTGAGCGAAGCATTCTCGATTTCGAGTAGACGGCGGTCAGGGTCAGTGTCTGTGCTGTGGCGCTTTCGCTGCGACAACACCGGCATCTGATTGTTATCGGTGGAGTCACTGTCGACCAACGCAATCGGTGGTAGGACCCCTCGGTCTCGAAGACCGTCCTCGAGCACCCGAAGCGCTTCCTTGACTCGGGGGTTCTGTGCTAGAACCGATTTAGCAAACTGGCACTCGCGTGCAATCTCCGTCCTCGATAGAACACCACGTCCGACTAGCTGACGAAAGTCGGAGTCTGTCTTCGAGGCCGACCAGTTTGAGAAAATCGAAAAATTGCGGTCTGACGGGCTTTCACTGTTCGACATGTTGGTTGCTCAACTAGGATTCGCGTAGTGAACATTCAGGAGTCGACCTCATCTTTTGCTACCTCATCGAGGAACTTTCGGATGGCTTCAACTTGGGATTTTTCCAACAACACACTCTTACTGATAATGGCGCGCACTCGGTCTCGGTAAAGTTGCAGCCCGCAACTGGCCAGATGAGCCTCATCTAACAGGTTAGACATAGCAAACCGCAAGTCATTATTCGGATGGCGAGGGGCCTTGACTTGCTTGTTCGGCGTAGCAGTGAAGCCAATGCGGATAATCTCGTCGAGGCTTACTCCAGGGATTGTTCGCAGCGCGGCTTCAATGCGGTGGCGCGCCGCGATAGCCAAATCCCGTTCCTGCTCGATGAGCGCTACATACGCGCGCAGCGTTTCGTCGGCGATGGCTGGCTTGTATTCCTTACGCGGCGATGCCCGGTCCACCGTTTGATTGGCTTGTCGGCGTAGGAGGTATCGGTACAGGACATCCCGCGAATTGCGAATGGATTGTCCCTTCGGACCTTCCCACTGATGGTCGAGGCAGTATCGTTCAACTGTCGTCGGCGAAATCTTTAGGCCGTTCTGTTCCAGATAGTCGCATGCTCGTTTCAGGCGAGTAAGTGATTCTCTCTCTCGCGAGTTCCTGGAGGCCTCATAGAGTCGGTCGAACTCATCGTCTGGCTGTTTCGGGGCCGTCGTCATGCGAAAGCCCCCTCGCCTTGAGAGGTACCTCTATGCGCTGACCTCATTGTATTCAGGAGCTTCGCAAGCTTGGCAGACAAGAACGGCGCGTCGTCAGTGCTGGAGTTCGCTTCGTCGGCCATCATGTTGATAGCTCCGGAAAGTGCCGGATAGTCGGAGAGAGGTCGATGTCCGGTCAGAACCTCATCGAGGTCTTGCCCTTCGACCTGCCGGAGAATCATAGAAGACAGGAGATTTCCTGCTTCGTGAGCTTGCTCCTCCGTGAGTTGAAGCAAGAACGGGCGTACACCGTTCTCCATCATGAGCGTGCTGAGCACGGAGCGCTTTTCCAGTTCAGCTTCATTGTTGCGGAAGCCCGTGGTGAAGTCTGCCATCTGCGTGATGTGGTCGAGGAGCGCGAATTCGTGAGCCGACTCGAGCGTGACCTTGAGCTCAGTGGCCGTGGCCGACGTTAGGGCGGGCACCTTTTTGCCTTTGCCGACTACCTTGCTCTTCGTAGCAAGATAGTCGTTCATGAGCTCCATTGACTGCTCGGCATATCTATACCGGGCGAACCATTCATTGACATCAATGGCGAGCTCGCGGCTTAGCAGCTCGACCTTGTCATTTAAGGCCCGAGCTTCACGCTGATTTCCCTGGTCTTCTGCGTCAAGGCGTTTATCGTTCAGCTCAGCAACTTCCAATCCCTTCTTGCGGATTTTGTAGGCAAGGTTGTTGACAGCGGCGACTTGTCCATGCAGGTGGGGCGGTCCTGTAATCCAGAAGCGGCAAAGCCCGCAACGTTGGCCGCCCGGAACCGGACCGTAACTGTCTTGTGCCTTGGAAATGAGCGGCCCTCCGTTATCGCACGAGGTGCCAGGGCAGATTCCTTCGGCATTGATGGTAAAAATCCCAGTTGCCTCCTTCAGTGCAATGAACCCAGCGCCCGCACCTGGGCCATTCTGTCCAAGCAGGTACGGAGCCAGTTCATCGAGGTTAGTCTGGAATTCGGGAGAAGCAGCGAAGTCCACATCATTTATCATCTGGTCATACGCGACTTTAAGGCGTGCGTGAAGCTTAGAAGGCGCGTATTTGATGTAGTGGATTGTCATCATCAGTGTGTGATGGCCAGCTATGAAGCGGGAAACAATTTCTAGCGGTACTCCCGCCTCTATAAGGGCTGTGATGCCACTGACGCGAAGCGTATGCAAATCGACAAGCCATCGAACGTTGTCGCCCACCGTGCGAACAAGCTGAATCTTGCGGCCGTACTTCTTCTCGATTCGCTGCTGAGTTTCTGCCAACAAGCTGGTATAGAAAACTTTGAGTCTGTCATAGGCAAACGGCCGATTCTGGTCTGCGCTTCTCGAATCTCGAAAAAGGGGAGCGAAACTCGGAAGTTTCTGTGCAGTACGGGTCAATTCCTTTGTGTCATGCCTGTACTCGGTGTACGGAACCAGTTTCTGCATTGGCGGTAGGTACCGACGCTGCCAACTCCTCTGCATAATGAGAAGTTCCTGGAACTGTGAAGACACATACGGATATGGATAGCCAATTTCCTTGCTGTTGAATCGCGCCGTTTTGTTTGTGTTGACCCACATTGAAAGCCACGGTTCCTGTCCCGCAGAGTCCGAAGTGAGCCGCAACGCGCCTTCCTTTCGTCCTTTTATGGCGAGCTTGGACGGATTGTTCACGAGTGCGTGCTTGGTTTCATCGTAGACTTTCTCGTCGAATTCCCCTGAATCGAGCCATCGCATCTGATGACTTCGAAGCGGAGTTTCCAACAGCCCATACATGCAAACTGTCATGCCGGGGTCCCACACGGTCACTGACTTCCCCGTCGTATTATCCATCACTGGAACATGTTGATGACCTATAGACTTAGAGAATTTGAAATCGTCTTCAAGGAGAATCTCCTTCATGGTGTTGATGATGTAATTGTCGAGCCGAGGCCGATGTGTGCCGCTGGGCCTGGTGCGGTAGCCAAAGTTGTCGCTGCGATGGATGGGATTCGTGAAGCTTTGAGCTGCTTTGTGCCCTTGGAGGAGAAGCTGGTCTTTCACGAAGTCGAAGAAATCGAGGCATTTCCCCAACACATCATTCTTGCGCTTAGGGTCATCGCTCGGAAACCTGTCGGCGAGATATTTGAGGTATGTCAGACGTTCAGGGTCCGTTGGGCTCAGAACAGCCTCTCGCGTCATTTCCCATGGAGTGCCTGGCGGGTCTTGTATAAGGCATAGAAAATCGGCAAGGATGTTCAGTTTCCCCGCCGGAGCTTCTATCCGCACGGCTCCAGATTCTACGAGGTACCCGCGGAAGGAATCAGCCCACACCTTCAAATCAGGTCTAAGTGTGGACAGCCATTTGAAGTCGCCAGAAGTACGCTGCTCAGCCGTTCCTCGTTTCTGATGTGGGGGTCTTGAAATAACAATTGGGTGCTGGGGATTTTCCCTGTTGTAGCATTGCCGAAGCCATACCATGCCGGTTCTTACCGAACCACGCATTGCACTCCATTTGTCGGAATTTTTCTCTTTTGGGAACTGTTCTTCTATCTGGCTCACGAACACTTCCTCGAATGAATTTATCAACTCTGGCGAAAGGTCCTGGCCATTTTGGAAGTTCGACGATGCGAATGCATTACAAGCGCAACTGTAGGAAGGGGGGGCACTGAGACTCATACTCTTTGACACTACCGAAGACAGCAAATCGGCCTTAGACGAGTAGATAGGATTGAAGAATGGGTCGTATTTGATTGACCTCCAATGCCGCATGTTTGTCGGATACAGCAGGAGGCCTTTTGACCAAAGCAGTGTCAGGAACTCAGCGTAGCGCGTTGGGCAATACTGCGGTTGCTCACCGAGGCGAAGATGAGAGAAAAGTTTGGCAACGAAGGATTCCGACGTACGTTCCTCAGAAAGCATCAGGGCAAAGTCTGGTCCGACCGCCGCTTGCGAGCGATATAAAACGTGCCTTAGTTCATTTAGGCTGTTCGGTCTGATTGATTCAAGGAGTGCTTTTTGTTTACTGAGCGGAAATCTGCGAAGGTGGCCCCATAGTGCTTGACCGCGGAGACTGACCTCGGTCAACTGCTGCGCAGCTCTAGCGGTCAAATGTGTGAGCTTAGGTCCGTATGAGTCGAAGCCTTCGAGCCATTTTCCCTTCTTCGAGCGCCGGAGAATCTGTGTGTCCCAGTACTCTTTGATACGTAGTCGCTCGTACTCAGCAATCAATTCCAGCATACTTTTCTTGGAAATCTTCTGAAGCAAAACGGGCTCCGTACTATTTGCGTTAAAAGTGATTGTGCGCCCCGATGTCGGCGCGACGAAAGTCAGGAGCGTCATGCCAGCACCGGATGAAAAAGAGGGTCAAGGCATAGCATTTCAGGGAAGTCTCGAGAGATTGTCTCCCAAGCTTTCTGAAGTTCAGCTCGCGCCGTCTCCTTGGTGACGTTGTAGTAGACCTTTGTTGACTCAATCGAGACGTGATGCATATACATTTGCAAATGTTCCAGTTGGGTCTTGTAGACGTTCGCGTGGAAGTATCCGTAGTAGTGTCGTCCGCCGTGAGGATTCACACCGTCTTCAGAAGGGCTCAATCCAACACGAGCGGCAGCGCGATAGAAGGATTTGTTCATGTTCGAAAGCGTGACTGGATTGCCGAAATCCGAATCCAGTGAAGTGTTCACAAGGTAGAACGGGTGGTTATCCGCAACGCGAGAGCGGATAGTCTTCATGTACTCGATGTGAAGTTTGGCAAAAAGGCGGCCCGCGTCAGGCCTTAACCAGTAGACCTCCGTTTGGAAGCGGCTGACGTCGAACCGCATTCCCTTCCACCCAGAGTGAAGCGGATGCTTTGCTGCAAGCCGATTGCGAGGCCCAATTCCATACCGTTCCGAAAGGAACTGAGCGCGGTTGGTCAGGCGCTCTCGGCCATGTGCATCGAACCAACGGTACGAATCCAGTTCAGGGTGACCTACGACCACCCGAGCGATGCCGTCGGGCAAAATTGTGATGTCGCGGGCGAAAATATGGAGCGGTTCGGACGCGCGTAGGCCGCCGAAGAAGAGAAGTAGAAAATACAGTGCGTCTCGCAGATTCAGGGTCTTTATAAACGCTCTGACGCGTTCGGGCGGGAAGTATTTCTTTGGATAGTCGGAAGACCCTACATGACGGTCTTGCGGGTCGAACTCCTGAACGTCGGCAAATCCTTTGCCGGCTGGAGTCGCCGGTGCAAGGTGACTTAGTTTGTCCCAGTTGCGTCTGTGCTGTTGCGCGCGCCGAAAGGTCTGCTGGCTTCGAAAATTCAGGCTAGTGACAAGTTTCAGTTCGGTGGGGTTCAGTCTGGGCACTCCGAGATTCTCTGCACACCATTCGTTGAAGCGCGTAACTGCTTCTTCGTCGACCTTCGCGGTCTGTGGAGTGACAGGTTCCCAGTTCAAAACGGGCAACCCATACCTCCGCGCCTGATAAAACTCCTCCAATACGACTAGCATCGCGTTTCTGTGTACTTTCTTTCCGCCTTTCACAAGTACAAAGAAATCATAGAAACGACCAATCCCACATACCTTGGTCCGGAGGCTTTCTGCGCTGGCAATGTCGTGGAGCATCAGATGCTTTGCCCATAGCATCACAACAAAACTAATGCTGCCGTCTTGGAGAACCAACAACGGTATGCTGTTGCCGATTGCTCCTTCGGTGATATTTAGCTCGATGACAGAATGAGCGGTCACGTGCATCTCGGCAGACCCTCAGTAAACCGACGCGATGAGCGTCAGACTAAGACGATAAGGAGCCCTAATTAAAGACGTGAAACACTCAACTACAAATTCGAAGGGGCGACGGGGAACAAACGCCTCGTACGCAAAGCCCCGAGAAGTTAAATAGTTGGGGTTCTTTCCAAACTAGACCATGCGAGCGCGGAATTCAAGGGCGAAATCTTCGTTCCGAACCGCAGTATTCGTCTAATAAATGAATCGAACGACGGCGAAACGCCGCGCGTGTCTAGCAAATAGTTGGTCGAGTACGGGGGCGATAACCACCGCGAACATGAAGCCGCGCGCCGCGTTGACCCAATCCGCGCCGATCGCCAGCGTCTTCGTGACATCGAACGCGGTGATCATCTTGCCGCTCGCGCCGATGCGGATGCGTTGCCGCAAGCCGACGCCGACCAGCGTGTTGTGCACCAGCAGCAGGCCTTCCTGCAGCGGCACGCCGACGTGATCGGTGAATTCCAGCGGCGCCGCGCCGGTGCCGCCTTCGGCGCCGTCCACGACGATGAAGTCCGGCAGGATCCCCGTCTCCAGCATCGCCTTCGCAATGCCGAAGAATTCCCACGGATGCCCGATGCACAGCTTGAACCCGGTCGGCTTGCCGCCCGACAGCGTGCGCAGACGGTCGACGAATTCGAGCAGACCGCGCGGCGTCGAGAACTCGGAGTGCGTGGCGGGCGAGATGCAGTCGCGGCCCATCGGCACGCCGCGCGTTTCCGCGATTTCCGGCGTGATCTTGGCGGCCGGCAGCACGCCGCCGTGGCCGGGCTTCGCGCCTTGTGAGAGCTTCACCTCGATCATCTTCACTTGTGGCTCGGCGGCCTGCTTCGCGAACTTCTCGGCGCTGAAGGTGCCGTCGTCATTGCGGCAGCCGAAGTAGCCCGACGCGATTTCCCAGATGATGTCGCCGCCATGCTCGCGGTGATACTTCGACATCGAGCCTTCGCCGGTGTCGTGCGCGAAGTTGCCCTTCTTCGCGCCGAGGTTCAGCGCCATGATCGCATTCGCCGACAATGAGCCGAAGCTCATCGCCGAGACGTTGAAGATCGACATCGAGTAAGGCTGCGCGCGGTCCGGTCCGACGACGATGCGGAAGTCGTGGTTGTCGAGCGTGGTCGGCGCGAGCGAGTGGCTGATCCACTCGTGCGCGATCGCTTTGACATCGACTTCGGTCCCGTACGGGCGGCTGTCGACGTCGTTCTTCGCGCGCTGGTAGACGATGCTGCGCTGCGCGCGCGAGAACGGTTTTTCGTCGGTATCGTTTTCAACGAAATACTGGCGGATTTCCGGGCGGATGAACTCGAACAGGAAGCGGAAGTGACCCCACAGCGGATAGTTGCGCAGAATCGCGTGCCGCTGCTGCGTCAAATCGAACAGACCGAGCGCGACGAGCGCGAGCGGCACGATGAGCCAGAACCAGGCGAGGTGATGCGTGACGGCGAGCGCGGCGCAGATGGCGAGCAGCACCACTGCGCACCACATGGCGAGATAACGTCGAGAGAACATGGGGACTCCAGTGCAGTGAAGGTCGTCGCGGAGGGATCGCCGGCGCCGGCGGCGCAGACGGAATCCACCGCGAAGGAAAACAGACGGCTGCTTGTTATGGCGAACAGCGTGAAGCTCGCGTCGGCTGTGTGAGCCGGCGCGTGGGTGCGGCGTGGCAGCCGCAACGTGCAGGCGCGACCTGAAGATGACGTTTGAAGGCACAGCGCACCGCGCAAGCGTGGAGGTGAAGCAGGCGCGCCGTCGAGTGAGGCTGCGTGCACGGCTCGCCTGCGCCTGTCGCTTAGCGCGCGCTCAGCAGCGCCGCCTTTTGTTGCTGGCGCGCGGCCGGCTGCCCGGTCACCGCATGTTCGATGATGCCGCCGCCCAGACATACGTCGCCATCGTAGAGCACCGCTGATTGCCCGGGTGTGACAGCCCATTGCGCGGTGTCGAAAGTCAGTTCGAAGAGGCCTTCGTTTTCGCCCGCCGCACGGTTGCCCGCCGCACTAAACGTGCACGCCGCATCCGCTTGCCGATAACGCGTTTTCGCGCCGCACGCGAACCCTTGCGCCGGCGGCTCGCCCGCGACCCAGCTCGTATTGCCCGCACTCAACGTATGGCTGAGCAGCCACGGATGATCATGGCCCTGCGCGACATACAGCGTGTTCGACGGGATATCCTTGCCGGCCACGAACCACGGCTCGCCGCTGCCGTCCTTGCTGCCGCCCAGGCCAATGCCCTTGCGCTGGCCGAACGTGTAGAACGCGAGGCCGATGTGTTCGCCGACCACCTTGCCGTCGGTGGTCTTCATCGGGCCTGGTTTGGTCGGCAGATAGCGGTTCAGAAAATCGCGGAACGGCCGCTCGCCGATGAAGCAGATGCCGGTCGAATCTTTCTTCTTCGCGTTCGGCAACGCAATCTGCTCGGCGATTTCGCGCACTTTCGTTTTGGGAATCTCGCCCAGCGGAAACAGTGTCTTCGACAGTTGCGCCTGGTTCAGCCGGTGCAGGAAATACGACTGGTCCTTCGTATGGTCGAACGCCTTCAGCAATTCGAAGCGGCCGTTGTTCTCGCGCACCCGCGCATAGTGGCCGGTTGCGATGGTTTCCGCGCCGAGCGACATCGCGTGGTCGAGGAACGCCTTGAACTTGATTTCGGCGTTGCACAGCACGTCCGGGTTGGGCGTGCGGCCGGCCGAGTATTCGCGCAGGAATTCGGCGAACACGCGGTCTTTGTATTCCGACGCGAAGTTGACCGCCTCGACGTCGATGCCGATCAGGTCCGCCACCGACACCACGTCGATCCAGTCCTGCCGCGTCGAGCAGTATTCGCTGTCGTCGTCGTCTTCCCAGTTTTTCATGAACAGGCCGACCACGTCGTAGCCCTGTTCCTTCAGCAGCCACGCGGTGACCGACGAATCGACGCCGCCCGACATGCCTACTACGACTTTCTGCTTGCTCATAAGGTGCTCACTGGGTGCTGCATCACTGCATGGATCATTGAATCGTGAAATAGCCGCTCGTGACGGCTACCGCGATGTTTACCGTTTGGGCCCGACCGAATGCGTCTGCACGAAGTCGAGCGGGAAACGCCGGCCTGCGAGGTAATCGTCGACACATTGCATGACGAGCGGCGTGCGGTGCCGTTCGGGGCAGGCGCGCAATTCGTCGGCGCTCAGCCACAGCGTGCGGACGATATCGGGGTCGAGCGCGCGGGCCGCGTCGGGCGCGCCGCTCGTGCCGCAATAGGTGAAGCGCAGATAGGTGACACCCGCGGTCACGCCCTCACTGCCGGTCCGCTCGAAGTGGGTCATGTACATGCCGACCAGCGCCTCGGGTGCGAACGGATGGGCGGTTTCTTCGAGCGTTTCGCGGATCACCGCCTGCAGAAGCGTTTCGCCCGCCTCCAGGTGGCCGGCGGGCTGATTCAGGCGCAAGCCGTTGGCGGTATGTTCCTCGACCACGAGAAAGCGCCCGTCACGCTCGACGATCGCCGCGACGGTGACGTGCGGCAGCCAGGTTTCCGGTTTCATGGCTGCGCATTTTACCGGTTATGGGCCTGGGCTGCCGGGGAAGGGCACAGAGCGGGCCGCACGGGCACTCCGGATTGTCCCCGATTTTTGCGTCCCGCCCTGTTTCGGTTAAAGTGAGGCGTTAGCCGTTGCAGTTGCAGTTGCAAGCCGGCGTGCCTCGTCGGCCGCTCTGTCGTCAAACAGGAAGTCGAGGAGAAACCACGATGCACATCGGAGTGCCAGCCGAGACGCGCGCGTACGAAACCCGCGTTGCCGCCACGCCCGAAACGGTCAAGAAATACGTGACCCAAGGCCACCGGGTCACGATCCAGAGCGGCGCCGGCGCCGGCGCGAGCTTTCCTGACGACGCCTTTACGGCCGCCGGGGCGGAGATCGTCGACCCGGCCACCGCCTTTGGCGCCGATCTCGTCCTTAAAGTCCAGTCCCCCACCGATGCCGAGCTGCCGCTGCTCAAGCGCGGCGCGACCCTGGTCGGCATGCTCGATCCGTTCAACGCCGACAACGCGCAGAAGCTGGCCGAGGCCGGCGTCACCGCGTTCGCGCTCGAAGCCGCGCCGCGCACCACGCGCGCGCAAAGCCTCGACGTGCTGTCGTCGCAGGCCAACATCGCCGGGTACAAGGCGGTGTTGCTGGCCGCCACGCTCTATCCGCGCTTCATGCCGATGCTGATGACCGCCGCCGGCACTGTCAAAGCCGCGCGGGTGCTGATTCTCGGCGCAGGCGTGGCCGGTTTGCAGGCAATCGCGACCGCCAAGCGCCTGGGCGCGGTGATCGAGGCGTCGGACGTGCGGCCGGCCGTGAAAGAGCAGATCGAATCGCTCGGCGCCAAGTTTCTCGACGTGCCCTACGAAACCGACGAGGAGCGCGAAGCTGCGCAAGGCGTCGGCGGCTATGCGCGGCCGATGCCGCCGTCGTGGCTCACGCGCCAGTCGGCGCTGGTCCACGAGCGCGCGAAGCAGGCGGACGTGGTGATTTCCACCGCGCTGATTCCGGGGCGGCCCGCGCCGACGCTGATCTCGGTCGACACCGTGCAGGCGATGAAGCCGGGCTCGGTGCTGGTGGATCTCGCGGCCGGCCGCGGCCCGGAGTACGAAGGCCAGCGCGGCGGCAACTGTCCGCTGACCGAGGCGGACAAGGTGGTCGTCAAGCATGGCGTGCAGATCGTCGGCTATACGAACCTGGCTTCAATGGTGCCCGCGGACGCGTCGTCGTTGTACGCGCGCAACCTGCTCGACTTCCTCAAGCTGATTATCACGAAGGAAGGCACGTTGAACATCGATCTCGCGGACGACATCGTCGCGGCCACGCTGCTGGCCCGCGACGGCGCAGTCACACGCAAGGCCTGAAGCGAATAACTACCTTGGAGAACGGCGATGGAAGTCATCAACCACACCGTCATTAACCTGATCATCTTCGTGCTGGCGATCTACGTCGGCTACCACGTGGTCTGGAATGTCACGCCCGCCTTGCACACGCCGCTGATGGCCGTGACCAACGCGATTTCGGCAATCGTGATCGTCGGCGCGATGCTCGCGGCCGGGCTGACGCTCGGCGGCCCCGGCAAGTTCTTCGGCACGCTCGCGGTCGCGCTCGCGGCGGTCAACGTTTTCGGCGGCTTTCTCGTCACGCGGCGAATGCTGGAGATGTTCCGCAAGAAGGAACCTAAGAAGCTGCCCGCAGCCGCCAAGGAGAATGCGTAATGAGCCTGAACCTCGTCACGCTGCTTTATCTGGTCGCGTCGGTCTGCTTCATTCAGGCGCTCAAGGGGCTCTCGAATCCGAAGACGGCGCGCGTCGGCAATACCTTCGGCATGGTCGGGATGGCGATCGCGATCCTCACGACCATCGCGCTGATCGCCAAACAGGCTGCGGCGCTGGGCTCGAACCTCGGTCTGGGACTCGGTCTGCTGCTGGTCGCGCTGGTGATCGGCGGCGCGATCGGTGCGTTTGTCGCCGCGCGCGTCGAGATGACCAAGATGCCCGAACTGGTCGCGGCAATGCACTCGCTGATCGGTCTCGCGGCAGTCTGCATCGCGTATGCGGTGGTGTCGGAGCCGGCCGCGTTCGGCCTCGTCGATCCCGAGTATCCGATTCCGGGCTTCCTGCCTTTCGGCAACCGCATCGAGCTGTTCATCGGCACGTTCGTCGGCGCGATCACGTTCTCCGGTTCGGTGATCGCGTTCGGCAAGCTGTCGGGCAAGTACAAGTTCCGCCTCTTCCAGGGCGCGCCGGTCGTGTACGGCGGCCAGCATCTGATCAACCTGATGCTGGCGATCGCGATGCTCGGCTTCGGCATCATCTTCTTCCTCACGCAGTCGTGGCTGCCGTTCATCATCATGACGATCATCGCGTTCGTGCTCGGCGTGCTGATCATCATTCCGATCGGCGGCGCGGACATGCCGGTGGTCGTGTCGATGCTGAACTCGTACTCGGGCTGGGCGGCGGCGGGCATCGGCTTCTCGCTGAACAATCCGATGCTGATCATCGCGGGCTCGCTGGTGGGCTCATCCGGTGCGATCCTGTCGTACATCATGTGCAAGGCGATGAACCGTTCGTTCTTCAACGTGATCCTCGGCGGCTTCGGCAACGAGCCGGGTGCGGCGGCGGGCGGCGGGTCAGCTGAGCAACGTCCGGTGAAATCGGGTTCAGCAGATGATGCGTCGTTCATGCTCGGCAATGCGGAAACCGTGGTGATCGTGCCGGGTTACGGGCTCGCGGTGGCGCGTGCGCAGCATGCGTTGAAGGAGCTGACCGACAAGCTGGTCGAGAAGGGCATCGAGGTGAAGTACGCGATTCACCCGGTGGCCGGCCGGATGCCGGGGCACATGAACGTGCTGCTCGCGGAAGCGGAGGTGCCGTACGACATGGTGTTCGAAATGGACGACATCAACGGCGAGTTCGGCCAGGTCGACGTGGTGTTGGTGCTCGGTGCGAACGACGTGGTGAATCCGGCGGCGAAGAACGATCCGAAGTCGCCGATTGCGGGCATGCCGATCATCGAGGCGTATAAGGCGCGCACGGTGATCGTCAACAAGCGCTCGATGGCGGCCGGGTATGCGGGGCTCGACAACGACCTGTTCTACATGGACAAGACGATGATGGTGTTCGGCGACGCGAAAAAGGTGATCGAGGATATGGTGAAGTCAGTGGAATGAGTGCGCGGGGATCGCGGGTCGCGCGATGGCGCGCCCGCGATTTTCAATTGCTTCGCTCTCTTCACCCGCTTCACTTCGGCTTCGCATTCACGTGCCGCAGCAGGTCCGCAAGCCGCCGGCCTTCCTGGTCCGGATACGGTTCGAGCACCTGAAGTTCTTCGATCTTCTCCAGACTGAAATTGCGGAAGTCGCCGCGCAATTCGCACCACGCGCCAAGCGTCCAGCGCGCGCCCCAATAGGCGAGCGCGAGCGGCCAGACGCGGCGCTCGGTCGCCGCGCCGTTCGCATCGATGTAGGCGAAGCCCACTACGTGCCGCGTATCGATCGCGCGATGCAGCGCATCCAGTTGCGCCGAAAAATTCCCTTTGATGTGAAACGACGGCGCGAAGATCGCCAGCCTTTCGAGCGTCGCGCGTTTGTCGGCGGGCATCGCCGAGGCGATCTTGGCGAGCGCCCCGCGCGCTCCGCTCGCGAAGCCCGCGCCGCCCCACGATTCAAGCATGCGCGCGCCCGCGGCGAGCGCGGCGAGTTCGTCGGCGGTGAAGGTGAGCGGCGGCAGGCTCGCCGTGCGGCTCAGCCGGTAGCCGATGCCGGCCTCGCCTTCGATCGGGACCCCTGACAATTGCAGATCGCGCACGTCGCGATAGACGGTGCGCAGCGAAATGTTCAGCCAGTCGGCCAGTTGTTGCGCGGTGGTCAGACGCCGTCCGCGCAGCAGTTCGGCGATCTGGAACAGGCGGTCGGCGCGGCGCGTCATCGTGGGCGTCTTGTAGAAGAGGACGGGAACGGTCCCGCGATGATAGCGCCGCATGCCGCGCTCCGCTCGAGGTTCGCCGTGGCGCGCGCTGCCGCGTCGCGCGCCGCGTTGCGGTTGTATTGCGCGGTATTGCGCCGCGCTGCGTCGGGCTTCAGCCGTTGGTGCGCGAATGCAGGCCGAGGCGGTTGCCTTCCGTATCGGTGAAGAACGCGATGTAGCCGATGTCCTGCGGCAGCTTGATGACGGGGCCATCGACCTTGCCGCCGGCTTGCTCGACGCGCGCGAGAGCGGCATCGACGGTCGGCTCCGCGGTCAGATAGACGAGCACGCCGTCGCCAGTCGGCGTCATCGACGGGCTGTGGACGATCGCGCCGCCGGTGGCCGGTTCTTCGTAGCCGAATACGGCGATCGGCTGGCCGCCGATTTCCTGGCGATTGAGTTTGACGTCGAGCGCGGCTTCATAAAAGCGGACGGCGCGATCGAAATCGACGGACGGAATCTCGAACCATGCAACAACCTTGGATGACGTGGACATGACACTCTCCTGTGGGTGGCGGGTAAGCCGTGCAAAGCGCCGGATGGCGTGAGAAGGAGTGTGCGGGGGGGCTGCTGACAGCGTGGTGTCAGTAGGGTGTGGCAGTAGCGGGACGACGAGCGGCGAGCGCGCGGGTCGCGACGGCGAAAAAAAACCGCGCAACCAAAAGGTCCGCGGTTTTCATTGCCGTGCTACGGCGCGTATCAAGTGCCCGCTCAACCCGCCGGCGTATCGCCCGGCTGCGGACGCTGACGCACGCTGCCCGCGATCAGATCGAAGCGGAACAGCCGGCATTCGAGCGCGCCGTTAAAGAGCGGCGTCTTGGTCGATTCGCGCAGCCGCAGCTGCCCCGGCAACTTGCGATCCGATGTCAGGATGAACGCATGCCAGCCGGTGAAGCGCTGCTTCAACGCATCGCCGAGCGACTGGAAAAACTCGCTGTCCGGCGTTTCTTCCTGCGCGCGGCGGAAGCTGTCGTCGTCGCGGCTCTCGCGACTGGCGCGGCCTTCGCGCAGTTCGCCTCGCGCGTTGCGGCCGCGCACCTCGATCCGCTCGCCATACGGCGGATTCGCGACGAGGATGCCCGCCGCCGACGTCGGCGGCGTCATACCGCGCGCGTCGACCTGCTTGAGCGGGATCGTCGGCAAACCGGCGCGCTGGAAGTTCGCGCGCGCCTTGTCGAGCATGTCGCCGGAAATATCGCTGCCGAAAATTTGCAGATCCTCGCGCGAGCTGCGCGCGGCGTGCTTCGCGTCGAGCGCGGCGGCCTTCAGTGTCTGCCAGGTCTTGGCCTCGTATTGCTTGAGCTTCTCAAAGCCGAAGCGGCGTTCCGCGCCCGGCGCGATATTCAGCGCCACTTGCGCGGCTTCTGCGAGGAACGTGCCGCTGCCGCACATCGGATCGTACAGCGGCGTGCCGGCGCTCCAGCCGGTCAGTCGCAGAATGCCCGCCGCGAGGTTCTCGCGCAGTGGCGCCGCGCCTTTGTCCAGACGCCAGCCGCGCTTGAACAGCGGGTCGCCGGAGGTGTCGAGGTAGAGCGTGCAGTCGGTGGCGGTGAGAAACGCGAACACGCGCACATCGGGCATGCCGGTGTCGATGTTCGGCCGCGCGCCGCTGACTTCGCGCAGACGGTCGCAAATTGCGTCCTTCACACGCAGCGTCGTGAATTCGAGGCTGCGCAGCGGCGACTTGATCGCGGTGACATCCACGCGCAACGTTTCATTCGCCGAAAACCACTGTTCCCAACGCTGTTCGACCGCAAGTGCGTAAATGTCCTGCTCGCTGCGATACGGCCGATGCGCGATCTTCAGCAGCACGCGGCTCGCAAGGCGCGAATGCAGGTTGGCGGCCATGCCGGCGGCCCAGCCTCCGCGGAAATGCACACCGCCCGGCACTTGTGCGCCGGCCGTGAACGGCGCGCCGTTCAGGTGTTTGGCGGCAATTTCGGCGAGTTCGGCCGCGAGCGAGGCTTCAAGGCCGCGCGGGCAAGGTAGGAAGAAGTCGAAGGACATTGAGGTTGCCGGAAGGCGTTGGATAAGGCGCTATTGTACGCGGTCGGGGTAGGCCGCCATGCGCGATTGCATGGCGGCTCCGCCGCGCGCGCTGGCAGGCTCGCGCGGCGGGCCGTCGTTAGCCGGCTTCGCGCGACGTTTTCGCCGGCCACACCAGTTCGAGCGGATGGCGGCGCACGCGCTGCCAGATCGCGCCGCGCAGCGAGCGCACCGCGTTGCGCCGCAAGTCGCGCGACTTCACGGCCATGTAGAACGCGAGCGCGAAACTCACGGTGACATTGAGTATCGCCATGCTGGCGACCCCCGCTACCGCCCACCACAACTCCGGCCATTTCAACGCGCTCTCGCCGAGCACGCCGAGCGCAATGCCGATCGAGCCGGCGCTGAGCGTCACGTGACGCACTTCGAACGAGAACGCCAGCGCGCTGACGATTGCCGGCACGAGGCCGAGCATCAGCCCGAGCGTCACATTGCCGACCACCCCGGCCACGTTCGAGCGGCACCAGTGCGCGAGGCGGTTGGCGGCCGCCGCGCCGAGCGTGAGGCGCAGGCGGCGGTTATAGGCGAGCGCGTCGGCCACGCGATGCAGCACGAACCAGTTGTCCGCCCAACCCGCCAGCAGGCTCGACGACCACAGCAGCACGCCGGTCAACGCGGCGTAGAACGGCGTCGGCCCCAGCAGCGAGAACGAGACCAGCGTCGCGTGCGCCTTCTGCGGCGAAATGATGTCGGCGTGAAACAGCACGTGCCACAGCAGCTGCACGCCGAGGCACACCGGAAACACCAGCAGAACGTTGCCGAGCACGGCGGCGGCCTGGGTGCGCATCAGCGCGGTCACCGAACTCACGAAACTGTCGACGCCCGCTGGCGTGCCGACGCCGTCGAGTTCGCGTGCGAGGGTGGGCGCGGTCATCGCGGGCTGCTTGGTGGCGAGCGAGAAATGCAGGAAGTGCATCAGCAGGAAACTGGCTGCGTAGTTGATGCCGGCCAGCACGCCTTCGAGCATCGCTTGCAGATGCGCGCCGGTGATCGCGAACTTCACGCAGACCGTGACGACGGTGACGAGTCCGCCGCCGGCCGCCATGCGCAGCATCTTCAGATATTCGGCGCGATCGCGGGCGATGTAGTGCTCGCCGGTATCCGCGCTGTACTCGACGACCTTGCGCGCCAGTAGCGAGAAATTGCTGCGCATCAGATACGCGACGCTCTGGCTCGCGTGATTCGCCCTCACGAGTTCGGCGGTCAGGCGCGCGCTGGCGTGCGGATCGTCGTGCGCCATCCAGGCGTTCAGCAGATTTTCGGCGCGCGCGATGCGCATGCGCATCCGCTCGACCTGGAACACGATGTCGACGCTCACGCCGTTGCGGTAGAGATGCGCGAACACGTTGTCGGTGGCGGCGCGGCAATCGTCGAGCAGGAGCCGCAGGTAGTTGACTTCGCGCAGCAACTGATCTTGCGGCGCGCCGGTCTCGAACGCGTGATGCGCGGCTTCGACGGCCAGCATCGCGCGCGTGAGCCGGTAGAACGGCTGCTTTTCCATCGCGACGCGCACATCGCTGGCGTCGTGGGTGCCGCTGTCGCCGGCGTCGTCGGCGCCGCCGAGGCGGCTGCGGACCGTTTGCGACAGCCCGGTCGAACTGATCTGGCAAGTGAGGTTATGCAGCGCGGCCAGCAGGTCGAGCGAGAACGGCGTGCTCTCGCGCGGCTGGTCTTCGTGCGCGGCGTAGTCGAACAGTGCGTGGATGCGGATCAGCAGGTCGGCGGGCAGCGTGGCGATCCAGTCGGCGTCGCGCTCCGACTTGAACATCAGCGTGACGATCGCGGTGAGGTCGCGCCGGTTCGGTGCGGGCGGGATCAATGACGCTTCGATGCGCTCGAACAGCGCGCCGAAGAAGCCCGAATGCACCGGCATGCCGGCGTCGCACAGAAGGGAGAGACCGTCGCTTTCACGCAGCAGCGCGCGCAGGGTGCCGGCGACGTTGACCTTCCACGCGGGGTTGCGATCCAGCACGTGCAGCAGGTAGCGGATTCGCTTATGCGCCGCAGGCGAGCGGGATGCGGCGGGTTCGGCGCCAAGGTTGCCAGCATCGAGCGCGCCGGGCTGCACCGTGCGGCCACGGCGAATCCAGTGGGCGAGTTCGATCAGCCATTCGCTGCGCTCCGGATACGGGGCGCTCTGGTCGGCGATGGCGAGCAGCGCGTCGAGCTGATGGCCGCCGTCGCGTGACGCGCGCCATTTCTTGATGAATCGTTTGAGCGAGTCGAACATTTTTATCCTGCGGGACGTGTGCGACGTGTCAAAGAATCGCTTAGTTTTCCCTGGCTTTCCCTGATGACGCCAGTCCGAGTGTTGATTATGACTTGGGGGCCGAGTTCGGGAACGGTGTCGTCGTTTTCAGCTTGCCGGTTGTCGTTCTGCGAATTGCCGATGCGGTTTTGCCTGGCGCGGCGCTTGAGCCGCCGGCGACGCGTGGTCTGAATGTGCAGCTGATGAAAGCGAGACGCAACGGATCAAGCTATACGGCGAAACTGAACGTGCGTGAGCGCGGGGTGGGAAGGAGGCCGTGGTGTCGCTGGAATGATTGCACGAGCCAGGCGGCGGGCGCGCGAGACTGCGGGTTTGTCGCTTGCTCGTGCTTTTGACGACGGGCTCGCGTGGACGATTCGGTGTGTTGGCGACGCGCGAGGGCGGACTCATCGACTCTCCCTGTTTGGCGCGTCATTGCTCCCGCGGTTTGCTGCGTGGAGGCGGACACGTCGTCTTTGCGCCGCTACTCGCCCCACTCAACCCCCTCAGCCCCTTCAGCCGCCAGCCGCCGCCTTAGTTGCAGCCGCAGAAGGACACGCCGGCACAACCACGCTGGTCCCCTTGCCCGAGGCGCCACTTGCCGCACGGGCAGGATTTGCCGCCGCCATGGCCTGCACCGCCGACGCAATCTGCGCGGAAATCTGCGCCAACGCCTGCCGATGTCCTTCGACCAGCACGTCATACCCGCCGCCGACCGGCTCGCTCACCACGCTGCGGCACGTCATCACCGCGTTGCTGCGCACGGCCCGCACGCTCCACACCGCATCCATCAGCGCATGCGAGCCGGGCCACGACTCGAAGCGCTGCACGTTCATGCTGACGCGATACACCGGCGTCGCATCCGAATGCGCAGTGCCGTACACGTCGATGGTGCGAAGCTGCTGCGTCAGAGTGGTCGACAGCGCGCGCCGGATTTCGTCGCCGGGCAGCGAGGCCCAGCGTTCCTCTTCGAGCACCTTGACCTGGGTCGGCCCCGTCTGCACGACCAGCTGATTCTTCGCCACTTGCGGCGGCACGTCGATCGGCGCGACCTCGATCAGCCAGGCCGGCGCCGCCGTGCTCGCGCTGACCGGCGCGGCGGACCCGGCTGTATCGGCGCCCAGCGTATAGAAGCGGCTCGGCGGCGACGCACACGCCGCGAGTGCCACCGCCGCGGCCAGCGCGCCGGCGTACACAGCGCCGCGCAGCAGCGCGCGCGGCGGGCGGGGGAGCCGGGCAAACATCATGGTTTATCTCCTGATTTACCGCGCAACAACGATTCGGGATGACGCTCCAGATAATCCGACAGCGCGTTCAACGACTGCAACGTGCGCGTCAGTTCCTGCAACGCCTGATGAACATCCGACTGCATCGGCGAGTCCTGCTGCAAGGTCGCCTCGGCCGAGCCGAAGGTCTGCTTCGCCGCCACGAGGGTGTCGCGCGCTTGCGGCACGACTTCCTTGTCGAGACGCGTGAACAGCTGATCGGCGTTCTTCAGCGCGTTGTTCAGGTTGTCGCCGATCTGGTCGAACGGCACCTTGTCGAGCTTCTTCGCGATGTCGGCGACCTGCACCTGCAACTCGTCGAGCGTGTTCGGGATCGTCGGCAGTTCGAGCGGATCGCTCGCCACGTCGACGGTTGCCGGCGGCGCCTTCGGGAAGATATCCAGCGCGACATACAACTGGCTCGTGATCAGATTGCCGGTGCGCAACTGGCCGCGCAGCCCATGCTTGACCAGTTGCTGCAACAGGGTCTGGCCGGCGAGGCTGCCCGGCTGTGGCGCGGTTTCGCGGAAGCGCTTGCCGAGGCGGTCCGGGTAAAAGTTCATCGTCACCGGCATCGTGAAGCTGCGCGTCGTCGGATCGTAGTCGATGCCGATGTTGGTCACCTGGCCCAGCACGATGCCGCGGAAATCCACCGGCGCGCCGACCGACAGCCCGCGCAGCGACTGATTGAAGTTCATCACCACGCGCAGCGGTACGCCGTCCGGGTCGCGCATCGCATCCGCTTCATCCGACGCGAGGCGGAACGTCATGTTGTTCGGCGCCTGCGCGCCCACGCCCTGGCCGGGCGGCGACTGGAACGACAGGCCGCCGACGATCACCGTCGCGAGCGACTGCGTGTTCAGCTTGAAGCCGCTCGAATCGAGCCGCAGGTCGACGCCGCTTGCATGCCACCAGCGCGAGTTGGTGCCGACGTACTGGTCGAACGGCGCGGACACGAACACCTGCATGGTCACGCCTGTGCCGTCCTTGTCGAGCGAGAAGCGGACCACCTGGCCGACCTGCACGCGCCGGTAGAAGATCGGCGAGCCGATGTCGATCGAACCGAGCGAGTCGCCGTGCAGGATGAACTGATGACCCTTCTGGTCGCCGGTGATCGGCGGCGGCGTTTCGAGACCGACGAAGTTCTCCTCGGTGTCCGTCGAGCGGCCGGCGTCCGCGCCGATATACGCGCCCGAGAGCAGCGTGGTCAGACCCGACACGCCGCTCGCGCCGACGCGCGGCCGCACCACCCAGAAGCGCGAATCCTTGACCGCGAATTTTCCGCCTTCCTTGGTCAACTGCACCTGCACCAGCACGTGCGAGAGATCCTGCGACAGCGTAATGGTCTTCACCGAACCGACGTCGACGTCCTTGTATTTGACCTTGGTCTTGCCCGGTTCGAGGCCTTCGGCGCTGATGAAACTGATCGTGATGGTCGGGCCTTTCTCGGTCACCGACTTGATCACGAGCGCGACGCCGATTAGCGCGGCGATGAGCGGAATCACCCAGACGAGCGAAGGCAGCCAGCGGCTGCGCGGCTCGATCTCGGGGTCGGGGAGTTGCGGCGGTAGTCTGGGTCCGTTCGAATCGTTGCGCGGCGCATCGTTGGAAGCGGGCGTCGGTCCTTGCGGGCTATTCATGTTCAAGATCCTGAGTATTTTGAGTGTTGCCGTCCACGGGATCCCAGATGAGCCGTGGATCGAATTGCATCGACGCCATCATGGTCAGAATCACCACCGAGCCGAACGCGATCGCGCCCGGTCCGGCCGTGATCACGGCAAGCGATTTGAAGCGCACCAGCGCGACCGTCAGCGTGACGACGAACACGTCGAGCATCGACCAGCGGCCGATCCGCTCGACCATCCGGTACAGCGTGATGCGCTGGTCGGGCCGCCAGCGCGAGCGGCGCTGCGCCGTGATAGTGAGCAGCACGAGCACGCTCAGCTTGAGCATCGGCACCATGATGCTGGCGATGAACACGATCACCGCGAGCGGCCAGTCGCCCGAGGTCCAGAAGTACACGACGCCGCTCATGATGGTGTCGTCTTCGGAGCCGAGCAGCGACGAGGTGTGCATCACCGGCAGCAGGTTCGCGGGAATATACAGGAGCGCGGCGGCGATCAGCAGCGCCCACGTGCGCATCAGGCTGTCGGGGATGCGCGAGTGAAGCCGTGCGCCGCAGCGTCCGCAGTGCTGCGGCGTGACCGAGCGGATGCGCGCTTCGACGCGGCCGCACGCATGGCAGGAGACGAGACCCGCGCGTTTCGCGGTGACGTATTTCATCGTCGGCTCATCCCTGACGCGGCGCGGGCGGCACGCCCGGCGGCAACGCGGGCTGCGTCGCGGGTTGCGCTGCACCCGACAGTGGTGTCGGCACCGCCGCCTGCACGTCGGACGGCGCGGGCGGGCCGGCCTGCGAGCCGACCGCCGCCGCCGCGCTATCGGCGGAAGTGCGCGGCAGCGGCCGCTGGTCGAGGCCGCCGAGTTCGTCGGCGAGATCCCACAGCACGCGCGGATCGAACGTCACAACCACCGCGAACATCAGCGTCAGCGTGCCGAACGCGAACAGCGCGGCTTCGGGAATCACGCGCGCGAGGCTGACCATCTTCACGATCGTGATCAGCACGCCGAGCATGAACACTTCGATCATGCCCCACGGGCGCACGAACTGGATCGCGCGCAGCACGCGGTTGAACGCGGTCGGCACGTAGCCGGCGCGCAGCGGCACCAGCACATAGAGCAGCGCGACCAGTTCGGTCAGTGGGAACAGGATGGTCGAGCAGAACACCATCACCGCGACGATCTGCATGTCCTCGCCCCATAGTGCGACGAGCGCGCCGAACAGCGTGGTCTGCGAGGTGATGCCGTTGGTCTCGAGTTCGACGATCGGAAAGCCCTGCGCGATCACGAAGGTGATCAGCGCCGCCAGCGTCATTGCGCAGATGCTGTCGAGCTTGCGCGACACGCCGCTATAGAGCGTCGCGCGGCAGCGCGGACAGCGCGCGGCCGTGCGTCCGACAAGCCGTGGCTTGCGGAACAGCGTATCGCATTCATGGCACGCGATCAGGTTGTCATGTTCCATACGGCAGAAGGGCTAACGGAGTGAGAGGCGGCGGGTAACGTCGAATCTTGGGGCTGGTGCGGCGAAGAGTGGACCAATAGTACCAAACGCGGCTTCGGGGCCGCGCCGGTCAGCGCACGGGACGCGCCGCGAACCGCGGACCACGAGCTCCGATCTGGACGGCCTCGGCATCCGGAAGTCTTACACGAATTGGCATAGTTCTGACAGACTCCGTCCCTTATTGTTCAATGGCGGTCGGCACTGATGCAAAATTCGGACCCGCCTCGCTCAACACCACCGCAGCCAGCTTTGCGCGCATGGGGTAGCATGGCGGCCTTGGCGTGTACCGCAGCGGACATGTCCTGGCCAGAAGAGCGATGCCGGTCGCATCGAGGCCCGGGAATAGCTCGGCAAGCTGCGCCGTTAACCTCTCTTAGCTTGCGTTGATCTGTCATGGCACTCAATCCTTCATTCGGCAGTCGGGAGTCGTACACGCGCACTGCGATTGCCTTTCATTGGCTGATCGCGCTCCTGATCGTGTGCGGCTTCGCGCTCGGCTGGGTGATGACCGATATCCCGGGCTTCACGCCCACCAAGCTGCGCTATTTCTCCTGGCACAAATGGATCGGCGTGACCGTGTTCGCGCTCGCGATCGTGCGCATTCTGTGGCGCGCGACTCACGGGGCCCCGGCAATGCCGCGCCGTATGCCGGCCTGGCAGCGCGGCGTCGCGCATCTCGTGCATCTGCTGCTGTACGTGTTGATGATCGTGATTCCCGTGTCCGGCTACCTGTATAGCTCGGCGGCGAACGTGCCGGTGGTGTATCTCGGGCTGATTCCGCTGCCGCGTCTGATCGCGCCGGACCCGCACCTGAAGGAACTGCTAAAGAACGTGCATATCGCGCTGAATTACACCTTGCTCGTGCTGGTCGCGCTGCATGTGGCCGGTGCGCTCAAGCATCAATGGCTGGATCGTGACGGCCTGCTGTCGCGCATGCTCCCTTTCCTCAAATAAGGACAAACATGAAGGTCTCGTTTTATCGCTACATGCTCGCCGCGTTCGCCGCGGCCTCGCTGACCGCGGCCGGCAGCGCGCTTGCGCAAGTGGACGTCGCGAAAAGTTCGGTGACGGCCACTTCGAAGCAGATGAACGTGCCGGTGGAGGGCAAGTTCGGCAAATTCACCGCGCAGGTCAAGTTCGATCCGGCCAAACCCGCCGATGGCAGCGCGCAACTCAGCATCGACGTGGCGAGCTACGATCTTGGCGACGAGAGCTACAACGACCAGGTGCGCGGCAAGGAGTGGTTCGACGCGAAGACCTATCCGAGCGCCACCTTCGTGTCGAGCGCGATCGCGCCGGCCGGCGGCAATCAGTTCAAGGTGACCGGCAAGCTGACCATCAAAGGCAAATCGCAGACGGTGGTTGTGCCGGTCACGGTGAGCCAGCAGGGCGCGACGCAAACCTTCGACGGCTCGTTGCCGATCAAGCGCTCGCAATTCGACATCGGCACCGGCGAATGGAAAGACACGTCGGTGGTCGCCGATGATGTCGTGATCAAGTTTCATATCGTCGCCGCGCAAAAGTGACGCGTGCGACGATCTTGATGTCCGCCGCGCCGCTCGGGCGCGGCCATATTTTCAACGGAACCAGGAGCATGAATTGAAAACGTCCATGTTGATCGCGGTTGGCGCATTGGCTTCTTCTTTCTCGCTCGGCGCGTTTGCCGCCGACACCTATCAGCTCGACCCGGCCCACACGTTTCCGAGCTTCGAGGCGGATCACCTCGGCGGGCTGTCGACGTGGCGCGGCAAGTTCACGAAAAGCTCCGGCACGGTGACGCTCGACCGCGCGGCGAAGACCGGCACCGTGGACGTGACGGTCGATCCCGCTTCGGTCCAGACCGGCAACACCAAGCTCGACGAACATCTGAGAACGGATGCGTTCTTCGACGTCGCCAAGTATCCGGCGGTGACCTACAAGGGCACTGACGTCAAATTCGACGGCGACAAGCCGGTGGAAGTGATCGGCAACCTGACGATGCGCGGCGTGACGAAGCCGCTGAATCTGAAGATCGAGTCGTTCAAGTGCATGCAGCACCCGGTGCTCAAGCGCGAAGTGTGCGGCGTCGAAGCGAGCGCGCAATTCAACCGCGCCGACTACGGGATGGATTTCGGCACCAAATACGGCTTCAGCATGGAGACGAAGCTGCATATCCAGTCCGAGGGCATCAAGCAATAAGCGCTTGAGTGTGTCTCGCGTCTTCGAGTATTGATATCGAATCGCGTAAGGGCGTTGCGCCTGCAACGAAAAAACCGCTTCGTTCGCTTTGCGACGAAGCGGTTTTTTCTTGCGCGCGCGTGATACGCCGGACTCCTTATGTGGCACCGCATCCAATTTGTCGCTCGCGTCGAATTTATTTTCCAGTTAAATAGAGCGCTGGCATCGTACCGGCTATGCGCGCATCCGGTCCGGCAATATCGGGCGCACCAAGCCCGCATCAATAATATTTCGCGCGAACTGGAGATCTGGATGAATGCAACGACAGCAGCAGGCATCGTGGGAAGCCGGCGCAATTCATGGCGCGCGGTGATCGCCGCGTCGATCGGCAATGCGCTCGAATGGTTCGACCTGGTGGTGTACGGCTTTTTCGCGGTGACCATCGCGAAGTTGTTCTTTCCGGCCGGCAATGACACGGTCTCGCTGCTGCTGACGCTCGGCACCTTCGGTGTGTCGTTCTTCATGCGGCCGCTCGGCGCAATCGTGATCGGTGCGTATGCGGACCGCGCCGGGCGCAAGGCGGCGCTCACGCTGTCGATCCTGCTGATGATGAGCGGCACGCTGATCATCGCGATCTTGCCGACCTATCAGAGCATCGGCCTCGCCGCGCCGGTGATCCTCGTGATCGCGCGTCTGATGCAGGGCTTTTCGGCTGGCGGCGAGTTTGGCAGCGCGACCGCTTTTCTGGCGGAACACGTGCCGGGGCGGCGCGGCTTCTTCGCGAGCTGGCAGGTGGCGAGCCAGGGTCTCACGACGCTGCTGGCCGCCGGCTTCGGCGTGTTGCTCACCGGCGGCCTCGCGCCGGAACAGATGGCGTCGTGGGGCTGGCGCGTGCCGTTCGTCTTCGGTCTGCTGATCGGGCCGGTCGCCTGGTACATTCGCACGAAGCTCGACGAGACGCCTGAGTTCCTCGCGGCGGAAACCACCACGACGCCGTTGCGCGACACCTTCGCGAGCCAGAAACTGCGGCTTCTGATCGCCATCGGCGTGGTGGTGCTCGGCACCGTGTCGACGTATCTGGTGCTGTTCATGCCGACCTATGGCGTGAAACAGTTGGGACTGGCGCCGTCGGTGGCGTTCTCGGCGATCGCGCTGACCGGCGTGATCCAGATGGTGTTCTCGCCGCTGATCGGTCATCTGTCGGACCGCCATGGGCGCACCACGATCATGCTGGTGCCGGCGCTGCTGCTGCTCGTGCTGATCTATCCGGCGTTTCTTTATCTGATCGCGCATCCGAGCTTCGGCACGCTGATGGCGATGCAGATCGTGTTCGGTTTCCTGATGACGGGGTACTTCGCAGCGCTGCCGGGTTTGCTGTCCGAGATGTTCCCGGTGCAGACGCGTACGACCGGCATGTCGCTCGCGTATAACATCGCCGTGACGATCTTCGGCGGCTTTGGGCCGTTCATCATCGCGTGGCTCATCAGCGCGACGGGTTCGAAGGCCGCGCCGAGCTACTACCTGATTTTTGCCGCGGTGGTGAGTCTCGTGGCGTTGATGGCGGCGCGTCGCAAGCTTGGGTTTCGCTGACGCAAGGCGAAGGCGGCGGTAAACGCAAAAGGCCGGTTCAGAAGAACCGGCCTTTTGCATTAGCGTGAGTCCGCTGCTACAGCAGAATCAAACTTGCGCACCCGCATTCGGATCGTTCGGATCGGTGCGGTCCTTCTTGTCCTTCAGCAGATCTTCGCGCTTCACGCCGAGCCACATCGCGAGCGCGGCGGCAACGAACACCGACGAATAGATACCGAACAGAATACCGACCGTCAGCGCCAGAGCGAAGTAGTGCAGCGTCGGGCCGCCGAACAGGAACATCGACAGCACCATCATCTGCGTACAGCCGTGCGTGATGATGGTTCGCGACATCGTACTGGTGATCGCGTGGTTGATCACCTCGATCACGGTCATCTTGCGTTCGCGGCGGAAGGTCTCGCGAATCCGGTCGAAGATAACGACCGACTCGTTCACCGAATAGCCGAGCACCGCGAGCACCGCGGCCAGCACTGACAGCGAGAACTCCCACTGGAAGAACGCGAAGAAGCCGAGAATGATCACCACGTCGTGCAAGTTCGCGATCACGCCGGCCACCGCGTACTTCCATTCGAAGCGGAACGACAGGTAGATCACGATGCCGATCACCACGCACGCGAGCGCGAGCAGGCCGTCGGTGGCGAGTTCCTTGCCGACCTGCGGACCGACGAACTCGACGCGCTGCAACTGCACCTGCGGGGTCTCGGCCTTCAGCGCGCTCATCACCTGATCGCTCTGTTGCGCGGACGTGTAGCCCTGTTTGAGCGGCAGACGGATCAGCACGTCGCGCGAGGTGCCGAAGTTCTGCACCTGGGCGTCCGCGTAGCCGAGCTTGGCGAGCGTGCCGCGCACCGGGTCCAGCGGCGCCGCGCCCGGATACTGCACTTCGATCACGGTGCCGCCGGTGAATTCCACCGACAGATGCAGCCCGCGATGCACGAGGAAGAACACAGCGGCAAGGAACGTCAGCAGCGAGATGGCGTTGAAGATCAACGCACGCTGCATGAACGGAATGTCTTTGCGAAAACGGAAAAATTCCATGGTCTTGTTCTCCGGGACTCAGCGGGATGAACCCGGTTTCTGCGGCGTGTTCGATGAACCCGACGACGAACCCGACGCATTGCGGCGGCGTACGGTCGGCTTGCCGGCACGCGCCTGCGCGCCGGCCGGGGCCTTCGGCTTGGCCGCAGCCGCTGCGACGGCTTGCGCGGTGTCGGTTGCGGCGTCGTTGCTGCCGAGGTAGGCGGAGGAGCCCGCGGGCGCCGTTTCCGGGCGCCACACCTGGCCGATCGCCAGCGTCTTCAGCTTCTTCTTGCCGCCATACCACCAGTTGACCACGCCGCGCGAGAAGAACACCGCCGAGAACATCGACGTCAGAATGCCGATACAGTGGACCATCGCGAAGCCGCGTACCGGGCCGGAGCCGAACGCGAGCAGCGCGAGACCGGCGATCAGCGTGGTGACGTTCGAGTCGAGAATCGTCGCCCATGCGTGCGCGTAGCCGTTCTGGATGGCCAACTGCGGCGGCGCGCCGTGGCGCAGTTCTTCACGCACGCGTTCGTTGATCAGCACGTTCGCGTCGATCGCCATACCGAGCGCGAGCGCGATAGCGGCAATACCCGGCAAGGTGAGCGTGGCCTGCAGCATCGACAGCACCGCGATCAGCAGCAGCAGGTTCACGGACAGGCCGATCATCGAGATCACGCCGAACAGCATGTAGTACGCGATCATGAAGACGGCGATTGCCGCGAAGCCCCACACCACCGAGTGGAAGCCCTTCTTGATGTTGTCGGCGCCGAGGCTCGGGCCGATCGTGCGTTCTTCGATGATTTCCATCGGCGCGGCGAGCGAACCCGCGCGCAGCAGCAGCGCGAGGTCGGCGGCGGCCTGCGGCGTGGGCTGGCCGGTGATCTGGAAGCGGTCGCCCAGTTCCGACTGGATGGTCGCCACCGTCAGCACTTCGCCCTTGCCGCGCTCGAACAGCACCATTGCCATCGGCTTGCCGATGTTGTCGCGCGACACGCTGCGCAGCGCACGGCCGCCGGCCGAGTCGAGGCGCAGGTTGACCGACGGACGCTGATGTTCGTCGAAGCCCGCCGACGCGTCGATGATTCGGTCGCCCGTGAAGATGACCTGCTTGCGCAGCAGCACCGGCGTCTGGTTGCCTTGCGTGAACAGTTCGTCGCCCGGCGGCACCGGGTCGGACGGATTCGGATGCGTGTTGACCGGATCGGCGAGGCGCGCTTCGAGCGTTGCCGTGCGGCCGATGATGTCCTTCGCCTTGGCCGTGTCCTGCACGCCCGGCAGTTCGACCACGATGCGGTCCGCGCCTTGCTGCTGGATCACCGGCTCGGCCACGCCGAGTTCGTTCACGCGGTTATGCAGCGTGGTGATGTTCTGCTTGAGCGCGGCGTCCTGCACGGCGCGTTCCACCGCCGGCGTGAACGTGCCGACCAGTTGCAGACCGCCGTCCGGGGCAGGTTGCGTGGCCCACTGGAGTTCGCTGATGCTACGGCCGAGCAGCTTGAGGGCCGCGTCCGCCGTGGCCTGATCGGCCAGATTGACCACCACCGACTGGCCCACACGATTCACGCCGCCGTCGCGCACGTTGTTGTCGCGCAGCAGGGTGCGCACGTCGGAGGCGTCCGAGTCGAGCTTCTTGTTGAGCGCGCCGGCCATGTCCACTTGCAGCAGGAAGTGCACGCCGCCGCGCAGATCCAGGCCGAGATACATCGGCAGCGCGTGCAGCGCGGAGAGCCAGCCCGGCGACGCGCTTTGCAGGTTCAGCGCGACGACGAACTGCGGATCGGTCGGATCGCTGTTGAGCGACTTCTGCAGCAGGTCCTTCACGCGCAATTGCGTGTCGGTGTCCGTGAGCCGCACGCGAATGTTCGCGTTGGTCGCCGAGTTGTCGAACGTGACGGCGGTGGGCTTGATCTGATTGGCGGCAAGCGCGGCTTCGACTGCGGCCAGCGTGGTCGAGTCGAGCTTCACGGTTGCCTTGCCGCTCGACACCTGCACCGCCGGCGCTTCGCCGAACAGGTTAGGCAGCGTGTACACGAGGCCGATGACCAGAGCCACCAGCATCACGGCGTATTTCCAGAGGGGGTAGCGATTCATGAGTGGTCCAACGGGAAGGTTGGCTTGGAAGCGATGCGTCCGGCGATGAGCGCGGGCGATTCAGCAGCGGATTGCGTGGATCGCCGGCGAGGCCGCGCCGGACGCGAGAGAGCAGGCCTTACAGCGACTTGATCGTGCCCTTCGGGAGAATCGTCGTGATCGACGCTTTTTGCACGGTGATTTCCGTGCCTTCCGAGATTTCGACGCCGACGTAAGCTTCGCCCACCTTGGTCACCTTGCCGACGATGCCGCCGTTCGTCACCACTTCGTCGCCCTTGGCCATGGCGGAGAGCATGTTGCGGTGCTCCTTCTGGCGCTTCATTTGCGGGCGAATCATGATGAAGTACAGCACGCCGAACATCAGGATCAGCGGCAGGAAGCTCATCAGGTTCGATTCAATGCCACCTGTTGCTGCGCCTTGGGCAAAGGCATTGGAAATGAACGACACGTTGGTCTCTCCGTTATCAGTCAAACGATCAAAAAAATCAGCCGGTTATTCTACCACCGGCCAGACGCGCGTCGACGCGGCGAATCGGCTTTGCGATCAACCGTTTAAAGCCTTTTGCGCCGGGCCGCGAAAGTAGATTGTAAGGTTTTGGTCGCGAGGCGCGCGGATTCTTCGGTTGAATCCGCCGCCGGAGCCCGTCACGGCGCCTGTTCGACGCCGCGCGCGCGGTTCTCGTGGAAGCGTTTGCGGAACGGCTCGAACATTTTTGCGTCGATCGCGTCGCGGATTTCCTGCATCAGTTCGAGGTAGTAATGCAGATTGTGGATCGTGTTCAGCTGCGCGCCGAGGATTTCGCCGACGCGGTGCAGGTGATGCAGATAGCCGCGCGTGAAATTGCGGCAGGTGTAGCAGCCGCATTGCTCGTCGAGCGGGCGCAGCGAATTCTTGTGCGTGGCGTTACGGATCTTGATGTCGCCGAACCGCGTGAATAGCCAGCCGTTGCGCGCGTTGCGAGTGGGCATCACGCAGTCGAACATGTCGACGCCCGCCGCCACGCCCGCCACCAGGTCTTCCGGCGTGCCGACGCCCATCAGGTAATGCGGCTTGTCGGCCGGCAGCTTCGGGCCGATGTGGTTCAGCACGCGCATCATGTCTTCCTTCGGCTCGCCGACCGACAGCCCGCCGATCGCGAGGCCGTGGAAGTCTTTTTCCGCAAGGCCCGCCAGCGACTCGTCGCGCAGGTCCTCGAACATGCCGCCCTGGACGATGCCGAACAGCGCGTTCGGATTGCCGAGCCGCTTGAACTCGTCGATCGAGCGCTGGGCCCAGCGCATCGACATGCGCATCGAATCGGCTGCTTCCTTGTGCGAGGTCGGCACGTTGTTGGTCGCGTACGGCGTGCATTCGTCGAACTGCATCACGATGTCCGAGTTCAGCACCTTCTGAATCTGCATCGACACTTCCGGCGACAGGAACAGCTTGTCGCCGTTGATCGGCGACGCGAACGTGACGCCGTCTTCGGTGATCTTGCGCAGGTCGCCGAGCGAGAACACCTGAAAGCCTCCGGAGTCCGTCAGGATCGGCTTTTTCCAGCCCATGAAGCCGTGCAGGCCGCCATGCGCCTCGATGGTTTCCAGACCCGGGCGCAGCCACAGGTGGAAGGTGTTGCCGAGGATGATCTGCGCATGCATTTCGTCCAGCTCGCGGGGCTGGACCGCCTTTACCGTGCCGTAGGTGCCGACCGGCATGAAGATCGGCGTTTCCACCACGCCGTGATTGAGCGTGACGCGGCCGCGGCGCGCCTGGCCGTCGGTGCCGAGCAGTTCGAATTTCAGGCCGTTGGCGGGGCGCTCGGTGGTCGTTGTTTGTTGCGATTGATGACCGAGGGTCATGGGATAACTCCTGGGCTACCGGAAAACAGTCCGGCGCAAATGTTGAAACGCCGCCGGAAGGGTTCGCGGCGGCTGAGGGAACTGCAAAAAGTTGAAACGGCTTATCGGGCGGCTCAGACGTCGCGCCGCGTGAGCAGCATCGCGTCGCCGTAACTGAAGAACCGGTAACGCTGCTCGATCGCATGACGATACGCCGCGCGAATCGTCTCGACGCCGGCAAACGCCGACACCAGCATCAGCAGCGTCGACTTCGGCAAATGGAAATTGGTCACCAGCCGGTCGACCACGCGGAACCGGTAGCCCGGCGTGATGAAGATGTCGGTTTCCGTGCTCGCCGCGGCAAGCGGGCGGCCGGCGGCTTCGGCATCGCGCGCCGCGGCTTCGAGCGCGCGCATCGAGGTCGTACCCACCGCGATCACGCGGTTGCCGCGCGCCTTCGCCGCGGCGATCTTGTCGGCGAGCGACTGCGGCAGGTGATACCACTCACTATGCATCTTGTGTTCGGCGAGATTCTCGACCCGCACCGGCTGGAACGTGCCCGCGCCTACGTGCAGCGTCAGCGTCGCGCGCTCCACGCCACGGGCGTCGAGTTGAGCGAGCAGCGCGTCGTCGAAATGCAGGCCGGCGGTGGGCGCGGCCACCGCGCCGGGGTTCTGCGCGAACACCGTCTGGTAGCGGGTCTCGTCGGTCGAGTCGGGATCGTGCTCGATATACGGCGGCAGCGGCAGGCGGCCGAATTGCTCGATCAGCGTCAGGCAGTCGTCCGGGAAGTGCAGCGTGTAGAACGGTTCGACCCGCTCGCCGACCGTGACGTCGAACGCGTCCGCGAGACGGATCGTGGTGCCCGGCTGCGGGCTTTTGCTCGCGCGGATCTGCGCGAGCGCCGTGCGCTCGCCGGTGAGGCGCTCCACCAGCACTTCGATCTTGCCGCCACTGGCCTTCTGGCCGAGGAAGCGCGCCTTCAGGACTTTGGTATCGTTGAAGACCAGCAGATCGCCCGGCGCGATGCACTCGGGCAATTCGGCGAAGCGGCGGTCGATCAGACGCGCGGCGTCGGTGTCGCCGGTGTTGCCCACTTCGAGCAGGCGGCTGGCGCTGCGCTCGGGCAGCGCGACTTGCGCGATCAGCTCGGGTGGCAGATCGAAATCGAAATCGGAAAGCGTAAACATGCGAACGACTGGAAGCGAATTGAGACTGAATTGAGCCGAAGCCGGAGCCGGGCGGCTATGATTGCGGGACGCCAGAGCGGCCCGCACGCCCGCGCGCTGTATGGCGGCGATACCTTTGACAGCCGATATTGTACTTGCGAAGCAGCCCATGCCTTTGTCCGACCGCCGATTGTCCTCCGCCACCGATGAAGGGGGCGCCGAACCCAAGCGCCGCGTCGCACGGGGCAGCGCGGCGGCGCAGGTGAGCGAGGCCGGCGCGAACGTGGTGGCGACGCAAAGGGCGAGCGCCGCGGCTGAAGGTGAAAACGCGGGCGAAAGCGTCGGTGAAAACTCCGATGGAAACCTTGGCGACAAGCCCGCTGACCCCTTCGGTGACAAGCCCGCCGGCAAAGCCACCGGCAAATCCGCTGGCAAAGCCACCGCGAAGCCGGCCGTCAAAACTGCCGACAAACTCGCCAAACTCGGCCTCACGCGCGACATCGACCTCGTGCTGCATCTGCCGATGCGCTACGAGGACGAGACCTCGCTGACGCCAATCGGCCACCTGCTGCCGGGCGGAATCGCGCAAACCGAAGGCGTCGTGTTCGACAATGAGATCGCGTACCGGCCGCGCCGTCAGTTGCTGGTGAAGCTGCACGACGACGCCGGCGACGAACTCGTGCTGCGCTTTCTGAATTTCTACGGCTCGCAGGTCAAGCAGATGGCGATCGGCGCGCGGCTGCGCGTGCGCGGCGACGTGCGCGGCGGCTTCTTCGGGATGGAGATGGTGCATCCGGCGGTGCGCGTCGTCGACGAAGACACGCCGCTGCCGCAGGCGCTCACGCCGGTCTACCCGAGCACCGCGGGCGTCACGCAGGCGTATCTGCGCAAATCGATCGACAACGCGCTCGCGCGCACGTCGCTGCCGGAGTTGCTGCCCGAGGCGGTCGCGCACGCGTTCCTGGAGCCGCTCGGCGTGCCGTCGCTGATGGACGCCGTGCGTACGCTGCATCACCCCGGCGTGCAGTCCGACGAGACCGCGCTGATCGACGGCACGCATCCGGCGTGGGTGCGCATCAAGTTCGAGGAGCTGCTCGCGCAGCAGATGTCGCTCAAGCGCGCGCACGAAGAGCGCCGCACGCGCGCCGCGCCGGCCATGCCGCGCCGCAAGCTGGGCGACGAGTCGGCGCTGGTGGCGCGCTTGCTGAAGGCGCTGCCGTTTTCGCTGACGGCCGCGCAGGAGCGGGTCGGCGGCGAGATCGCGCTGGATCTGACGCAGCCGCATCCGATGCAGCGGCTGCTGCAAGGCGACGTCGGCAGCGGCAAGACGATCGTCGCGGCGCTGGCCGCCGCGCAGGCCATCGACGCCGGCTACCAGGCCGCGCTGATGGCGCCGACCGAAATCCTCGCCGAGCAGCACGCGCGCAAGCTGCGCGGCTGGCTGGAGCCGCTCGGCGTAAGCGTCGCGTGGCTGGCGGGCAGTCTCAAGACCAAAGAGAAGCGCGCCGCGATCGAAGCCGCCGCGCTCGGCACCGCGCAACTTGTGATCGGCACGCACGCGATCATCCAGGACACGGTGGAGTTCGAGCGCCTCGGGCTCGTGATCGTCGACGAACAGCATCGCTTCGGCGTCGCGCAACGGCTCGCGCTGCGCGCCAAGGCGCGTCGCCCAGGGGGGCTGCCTGCGGGGCAAAGCGCTGTCGACGGCGCGCCCGACTTCCAGCCGCATCAGCTGATGATGTCCGCGACGCCGATTCCGCGCACGCTCGCGATGACCTATTACGCCGACCTCGACGTGTCGACCATCGACGAATTGCCGCCCGGCCGCACGCCGATCCTGACCAAGCTCGTATCCGACGCGCGGCGCGACGAGGTGATCGGGCGCGTACGCGAGGCGGCGCTGACGGGGCGTCAGGTGTACTGGGTGTGTCCGCTGATCGAGGAAAGCGAGACCTTGCAGTTGCAGACCGCGGTCGAAACCTACGAGACGCTGGTCGCCGCGCTGCCCGAGCTGAACGTCGGCCTCGTGCACGGGCGTCTGACGCCTGCCGAGAAGGCGTCCGTGATGGACGGGTTCACGCGCAACGAAGTGCAGCTGCTGGTCGCGACCACGGTGATCGAAGTGGGCGTCGACGTGCCGAATGCGTCGCTGATGGTGATTGAACATGCGGAGCGCTTCGGCCTCGCACAGCTGCATCAATTGCGCGGCCGGGTGGGGCGCGGTAGCGCGGCGTCGGTGTGCGTGCTGCTTTACACGGGACCGTTGTCGATGACGGCGCGCGCGCGCTTGCAGACCATGCGCGAGACGACCGACGGCTTCGAGATCGCGCGGCGCGACCTCGAGATTCGCGGACCGGGGGAGTTTCTGGGCGCTCGCCAGTCGGGCGCGGCGATGCTGCGATTTGCCGATCTCGAAAACGACCGGTGGTTGATCGACCCTGCGCGCGAGGCGGCCGCGGTTCTGCTCGACAAATATCCCGACGTGGTGCTACGGCATCTGGCGCGCTGGCTCGGCGCGCGTGAGCAGTATCTGAAGGCGTGATTCTGGTTTGATGTCGGCCAGCGCGCGGGCGGGTGTCGGAATAATCTTCTTCTGCGTCAGCCCATCAGCCAACAAACCAGAGGTTGGCGAACCGACCCTATCGGTGTATAACTAGAACCTATCAAAATCATTGCACTGATTGGTCCCCGAATGACGCTCACCGAATTGAAATACATCGTTGCGGTTGCCCGCGAGCGGCACTTCGGCCGGGCTGCCGAAGCGTGCTTCGTCAGCCAGCCGACTCTGTCGGTAGCGATCAAGAAGCTCGAAGACGAGCTGAACGTGCAGATTTTCGAGCGCGGCACCAGCGAAGTTAGTGTCACGCCGATCGGCGAGCAGATCGTCACGCAAGCCCAGCGCGTGCTCGAACAGACGCTCGCCATCAAGGAAATCGCCAAACAGGGCAAAGACCCGCTGGTCGGGCCGCTGCGGCTCGGCGTGATCTACACGATCGGGCCGTACCTGCTGCCCACCCTCGTCAAGCAGATGATCAAGCGCGTCCCGCAGATGCCGTTGATGCTGCAGGAAAATTACACGCTCAAGCTGATCGAACTGCTCAAGCAGGGCGAAATTGACGTGGCGATCATGGCGCTGCCGTTCCCTGAAACGGGTCTGATGCTGCGTCCAATGTATGACGAACCGTTTGTCGTCGCGCTGCCGTCCGGCCACGCTTGGGAAAACCGCCTGAAAATCGACGCCGACGATCTGAAGCAGGAAACCATGCTGCTGCTCGGCAGCGGTCACTGCTTCCGCGACCATGTGTTGGGCGTGTGCCCGGAACTGATGCGTTTTTCGCAGAACGCGGACGGCATCCAGAAGACTTTCGAAGGGTCGTCGCTGGAGACCATCCGCCATATGGTTGCGAGCGGCGTCGGGATTACCGTGCTGCCGCGCATGTCGGTGCATGAAGTCAAGCCGCATGCGGGCGGGATCGACGCCGGCCTGCTCAGCTACGTCGCGTTCGACGAACCCGTGCCGGATCGCCGCGTCGTGCTGGCGTGGCGCAAGAGCTTCACGCGCATGCCTGCAATCGACGCCATTTGCGACGCGATCAGCGCCTGCGAACTGCCGGGCGTCAAGAAACTCGATCTGCCTGTCGCGGTCAGCTGAGGTTTCACATCTTTTGTAGTTAGGCTGGCTGCGGACGCGGACGCCCGCAGCCAGCTTGGCGCTTGTCCCGCGCATGCGGAAAAGTCCGAAGACTATTGAATAGATAAATTTAATCAACAACGACTATTTAATAGCATTGTTATAGTTTCCTCCATGGATCGCCCGATCCCTTATTTAATCGATAAGACCGGAGGACATCATGACGCAGCCCCATTCACAGCAAATCCTTGCGTTCGTTGCTCAGCCGGCTGGCACTGTTGTCGGCGGCTTGAGCGCGTCGGCGCCGAGCGTGCGCACCGTCGCGCTGTCCCTGCTGATCGATCGGGCCTTGTCCGCATAGGGCGTCGGTCCGCATCAATCTGCGGCCGCCGCGTGCCGCGCCTCTTTCCCCATTCGTTTCGATAAAAACTACGCAGGAGTGACGCATGTCCGAACCTAAGCTCACCAATGCTGCCGGCGCACCCGTCGCCGACAATCAGAATTCGATGACCGCCGGCCCGCGCGGCCCGGTTGTCCTGCAAGACGTCTGGCTGCTCGAAAAGCTCGCCCACTTCGATCGCGAAGTGATTCCCGAACGCCGCGTGCACGCCAAAGGCTCGGGCGCCTTCGGCTCGCTGAAGGTCACGCACGACATCTCGCGCTACACGAAGGCCAAGGTATTCGCGCAAGTCGGCAAGGAAACGCCGCTTTTCATGCGCTTCTCGACGGTGGCCGGCGAGCGCGGCGCGGCCGACGCGGAACGCGATGTGCGCGGCTTCTCGATCAAGTTCTACACGGAAGAGGGCAACTGGGACGTGGTCGGCAACAACACGCCGGTGTTTTTCATTCGTGATCCGCTGAAGTTTCCGGACTTCATCCACACGCAAAAACGTGATCCGTACACCAATATGCGCAGCAATGTCGCCGCGTGGGATTTCTGGTCGCGTCATCCGGAGTCGTTGCATCAGGTGACGATTCTGATGAGCGACCGCGGCATTCCGCGCAATTACCGGCAGATGCACGGCTTCGGTTCGCACACGTACTCGTTCATCAACGCGAACAACGAGCGCTTCTGGGTGAAGTTCCACTTCAAGTCGCTGCAAGGTGTCGAGAATTTCACCGATGCCGAAGCGGCGCAGGTGGTCGCGCAAGATCGTGAAAGCGCGCAGCGCGATCTGGTCGGCAACATCGACGCGGGCGACTTCCCGAAATGGCGCTTCGCGATTCAGGTGATGCCCGAAGCGGAAGCGGCGAACTATCGCTTCAATCCGTTCGACATCACGAAAGTGTGGTCGCAAAAGGACTATCCGCTGATCGACGTCGGCACGATCGAGCTGAACCGCAACGCGGCGAACTATTTCGCGGACGTGGAGCAGGCGGCGTTCACGCCGGCCAACGTTGTGTCCGGCATCGGCTTCTCGCCGGACCGTCTGTTGCAGGGGCGCCTGTTCTCGTACGGCGACACGCAGCGCTATCGCCTCGGGATCAATCACCACCAGATTCCGGTGAATGCGCCGCGTGTGCCGAGCCCGCATTCGTTCCATCGCGACGGCGCGATGCGCTCGGACGGCAATCTCGGCGGCAACGTGAACTACGAGCCGAACCGCTTCGGCGACTTCGCGCAGGACCCGAACGCGTCGGAGCCGCCGCTCGCGGCGGGCGCGGTGGAACGCTACGATCATCGCGCGGATGACGACTACTACACGCAGCCGGGCATGCTGTTCGCGCTGTTCGACGCGGCGCAACGGCAGCGTCTGTTCGGCAACATCGCGCGGCATATCGACGGTGTGCCGCAGCACATCGTCGCACGGCAGATCGAGCATTTCCGCCGCGCCGATCCTGCTTACGCGGACGGTGTAATCGCCGCGATGGCCGAGTTGGCCGAAGGTCGCAAGAAGTAATCGACCGGCGGCTGAAGCTGGTTGAAGTGCAACAGCCAAGCGGGGCGCGACCGCGTCCCGCTGGTAACGATACGAAGCGATACGACCCGGGAGTACGATCATGATCCAGACGATCCTTGCGTCGCCAGGAGGTCCGACGGCCGCACGCGGTGCGCAACGGCAACAGGCGTTCATGCTGCGCAAGGCGGTCGGTTTCGCGATCGTCGCGAGCGGCGTGGCGGTGCTTGTCACGCAGGCGTTACAGCACGCGCTGGGCGGCTGATCGCAGCCCGTCCGTCCATGCGGCGGGCGGGCGCACGTCACGCGAACGCTGCGGATTCCAGGCTAAACTGTCGATCGTCCGATGTTTCGAGTTTGCCATCCGCAAGACCGTCACCTTGCCGACCGGTTCGTATCACTCTTCAAAGGAGTCATCATGGCCAAGAAAGAAGCCGCTGCCGTACAACACGTCAACATCGGGATCAGCGACAAGGATCGCAAGAAGATTGCAGAAGGTCTGTCGCACTTGCTCGCCGACACCTACACGCTGTACCTGAAGACCCACAACTTCCACTGGAATGTCACGGGTCCGATGTTCAATACGCTGCACCTGATGTTCGAAACGCAATACAACGAACTCGCGCTGGCAGTCGATTCGATCGCCGAACGCATCCGCGCGCTGGGCGTGCATGCGCCGGGCAGCTACAAGGATTTCGCGAAGCTGTCGTCGATTCCGGAAGCGGACGGCGTGCCGGCCGCGGAAGAAATGATCCGCCAGCTGGTGGAAGGCCAGGAAGCCGTGGTGCGTACCGCACGCGCGATTTTCCCGTCGACGGAAGCCGCCAACGACGAGCCGACCGCCGACCTGCTGACGCAACGCATGCAGACGCACGAAAAGACCGCGTGGATGCTGCGCTCGATGCTGGCTTGAGCGTCAACGCTCATTCAGTGTGCCGCTTCGTGCGGACGCTGCTGTCGTACTGAAGCTGCGTTGATGAAGCCGCAGCGAAACAGAACCAGGCCTCCCTTTGCGGGAGGCTTTGTTTTTTGCGGCGGCAACTGGCGAGTCGGTCGCGACGCCGCCTTTTTTCAGACCGCGTCCGCGCGAAAGCGGGCCGCCGCCGGCATCCCGTAAAATAGCCGGACCGTCTTCGCACTTCATCGAATCCGCCCATGTTCGCCCGACTGCCCCTATATCTGCGCCTCGTGCGCATGGACAAGCCGATCGGCAGCCTGCTGCTGCTGTGGCCGACGCTCAACGCACTGTGGATTGCATCCGACGGTCATCCGTCGTGGCCGTTGCTGGTGATCTTCATCGTGGGCACGGTGCTGATGCGCTCGGCGGGCTGCGCGATCAACGACTACGCGGACCGTGATTTCGACCGCTACGTGAAGCGCACGGAAAATCGTCCGATCACGTCGGGCAAGATCAAGGCGTGGGAAGCGGTCGCGCTGGCGGCGGGATTGTCGCTCCTTGCGTTTCTGCTGATCCTGCCGCTGAATACGCTGACCAAGGAGCTTTCGGTGGCGGCGTTGTTCGTCGCCGGTTCGTATCCGTTCACCAAGCGTTTCTTTGCGATTCCTCAGGCGTATCTCGGCATCGCATTCGGCTTTGGCATTCCGATGGCGTTCGCTGCGATTCAGGACCACGTGCCGATGCTTGCGTGGGTGATGCTGCTCGCCAACGTATTCTGGTCGGTCGCGTACGACACCGAATATGCGATGGTCGATCGCGACGACGACATCAAGATCGGCATCCGCACGTCGGCGCTGACGTTCGGCCGCTTCGACGTGGCCGCGATCATGCTGTGCTACGCGGTGACGCTGGGGATTTACGTCGGCATCGGCGTGATGCTCGGTTTCGGTGTGCTGTACTGGGTGGGCTGGGCGGTGGCGGCGGGCTGCGCGGTCTACCACTACACGCTGATTCGCAACCGCGAGCGGATGGCGTGCTTCGCCGCGTTCCGGCATAACAACTGGCTCGGCGGCGCGTTGTTTGCGGGGATCGCCGCGCACTACGCGGTGGCTTCGTTTTAATTCTCGCAGCGTGGCGGCGGCTGCCGGCCTACGTTCGCGTTCGCAGCGGTTTGTGGCGTCACGCTGCGTAGCCTTAATCCTGTTGCGCGGCATGCGCGCTTTTCTGCGCCGTAGGCGCCGGCCCGATTCGAACTCGGGCGCCGCGTCCTACGGCGCACTTCCTTTCCCGCCAGGCGAAAGCGTGATCAGGCGTAGTCGCAACTCAAGCTAAAAGCGCCGCGTCGAACGTGCTTACTGCTTGCCGAACTCGTCGCCCATTTCGCGCGCGCGCGCATCGGCAGCGAGCGCGCCGCGCACGATCGCATCCTTGATGCCGCTCGCGTCGAACGACGCCAGCGCCGCGGCCGTCGTGCCGCCCTTCGACGTCACCCGTTCGCGCAGCACGCCCGGCGGCTCGTCGGAATTCGCCGCCAGTTGGGCCGCACCCGTGAAGGTCGCGACAGCGAGCGCGCGGCCTTGCGCTTCATTCATGCCGAGCTGGCGCGCGGCTTCCTGCAACGCTTCGATGAAATAGAACACGTAGGCCGGCCCGCTGCCCGAGATCGCGGTGACGGCGTCGATCTTCGCTTCGTCGTCGAACCAGACCGTTTCGCCGACCGCGCCGAGCACCTGCGACGCGAGCGCGCGGCCTGCTTCGTCGACGCTGCCGGTCGCGACCAGACCCGTCACGCCCATGCCGATCAGCGCCGGCGTATTCGGCATCACGCGCACGATGCGGCCGTGGCCGTTCAGCCAGCGCGACATGTCATCCATCCGAATGCCCGCGACGATGCTGATCGCCAGTTGCGACGCGTTCAGATGCGGCGCCAGCGCTTGCGCGACGCTCTTCAGGATCTGCGGCTTCACCGCCAGCACGACGGCGTCGTAGTCGGCGAGCGCGGCGTCGGCGGCGGCGCCCGTGCGGATGCCGAACTGCTGCTCATTGCGCTGGCGTGCCTCTTCGTTGGGGTCGATCGCGTAGAGGTCTGCGGCGGCGACGCCACGCTTGATGAGGCCGCCGATCAATGCCGCGGCCATGTTGCCGCCGCCGATAAAAGCAATTTTCATGATGTTCCGAATGAGGTTCGGTGAAGAGCCGGCCAAGGCCCGGATAGGTCAGTGAGAGTAATCGCGCGTGCCGAAGATCGCGGTGCCGATGCGCACGATCGTCGCGCCTTCGAGCACAGCCGCTTCGAGGTCGCTCGACATGCCCATCGACAGCGTGTCGAGTTCGAGTCCGTCGGCACACAAGCGCTCGAACAGCTCGCGCAACTGGCGATGCGGCACACGTTGCGCGTCGGTATCGCCGGCCGGCTCGGGAATCGACATCAGACCGCGCAGCGTGAGCTTCGGCAATGCGGCGATCTGCTGCGCGACTTCGACCGCCTCGGCAATGCCGATGCCGCTTTTCGACGCCTCGCCGCTGATGTTGACCTGCAAACACACGTTCAGCGGCGGCAGATTGTCAGGGCGCTGCTCCGAGAGCCGCTGTGCGATCTTCAGGCGATCGACCGAATGCACCCAGTCGAAATGCTCGGCGACCGGCCGCGTCTTGTTCGATTGCAACGGACCGATGAAGTGCCATTCGAGCGACGCGCGCAGATCGGCGAGCGTCTCGATCTTGGCAAGGGCTTCCTGCACGTAGTTTTCGCCGAACGCGCGCTGCCCGGCGGCGTGCGCGGCGCGCACGTCGTCGGCGGGGAAGGTCTTCGAGACCGCGAGCAGCGTGACCGAGCGCGCGTCGCGCCCGGCCGCGTGCGCGGCCGAGGCGATGCGTTGCCGCACCGCTTCGAGGTTGTGAGTCAGATCGGGCATGGAACGGAACCGGTAGGTCAGCGAATGGCGATCACCGGATTATACGGACAGCATGTGCTCGACCAATTCGATCCAATGCGCGACCGGCGTCGACGTGCCGCTTTGCAGATGCGCAATGCAGCCAACGTTCGCCGACACGATCAATTGCGGCTCCTGTGCGTGCAGCCGTTCGAGCTTCTGATCGCGCAGCGCGTACGAGAGTCTCGGCTGCGTGAGCGAGTAAGTGCCGGCCGAGCCGCAGCACAGGTGACTGTCCGCAGGCAGGCGCACTTCGACGCCGAGTGCGGTGAGCAGATGCTCGACCTGGCCGCGCACCTGCTGACCATGCTGCAGCGTGCAGGGCGGATGAAACGCCACCGTATGAACCGAGCGGCGGCGCGTGACCGTGGTCAGCGCTTCTTCGAACTCCGGCAGAATCTCCGCGATGTCACGCGTCAATTCGACGATGCGCCGCGCCCTGTCCGCATACGCCGGATCGTGGCGCAACAGGTGCGCGTATTCCTTGACCGTCGCGCCGCAGCCGGACGCGTTCATCACGATCGCCTCGACGCCCTGCTCGACATACGGCCACCATGCGTCGATGTTGGCGCGCAGGTCGTCGAGCGCTTCGTCGTTGTAGCCCAGATGCAGGCGGATCGCGCCGCAGCAGCCGGCATCCGGCGCGATCACGGTTTCGACGCCGAGCGCATCGAGCACCCGCGCGGTCGCGATGTTGACGTTCGGCATCATCGACGGTTGCACGCAACCCGCGAGCATCAGCATCTTGCGCGGATGTTTCGCGGTCGGCCATTCCAGTGGACGCTGCCGCGCGGGCACCTTGTCGCGCAGTTTCTTTGGCAGGACGCGGCGGAAGTGCTGGCCGATGCGCATGGTCGGCGTGAACACCGCGCTGTTCGGCACGAAGGTCGCGAGCAGCCGGCGCGTGAGCCGCTGACGCAGCGGACGCGTGACTTTTTCTTCGGTGAGCTTGCGGCCGATTTCCACTAGCCGGCCGTATTGCACGCCGGACGGACAAGTGGTTTCGCAGCTGCGGCAGGTAAGGCAGCGGTCCAGATGGACCTGGGTGCTGCGCGTGACCGGCGCGCCTTCGACCATCTGCTTGATCAGATAGATGCGCCCGCGCGGGCCGTCGAGTTCGTCGCCGAGCAACTGGTAGGTTGGACAGGTGGCCGTGCAGAAACCGCAATGCACGCAATTGCGCAGAATGGCATCGGCTTCGTTGCCATCGGGCGTATTGCGAATGAAGTCCGCGAGGTTGGTTTGCATCGCGTCGCTCAGAAGTCGGGGTAGAGACGGCCGCGATTGAAGATGCGGGCTGGATCGAAAGCGTTTTTCAGACCGCGATGGATTTTCATCAGCGGCGCGGGCAGCGGGGTAAACACGCCGGCGCTGCGGTCATAGCCGTGGCCGGTGCGAAAGATCGTGGCATGACCGCCGGCCTGCTTCGTGCTGATGCGCACGGTTTGCGCGTCGGTGTCGGTGATCCACCAGCGCTGGCCGCCGCCCCATTCCATCAGTTGCGCGCCGGGCAGTTGCATCGGCTCGGTGATGGACGGCAGCGCGAGGCGCCAGAGCGCCGCTTTCGGCGGGATGGTCGCGAAGAACGAATCGGTCTGCTCGCGCAGGCCGGCCCAGAAACGTTCCGCCTCGACCGCATCGACCACTTCGCCGCCGAGCGACGTGCGCGCCGCCTTGACCGCGGCTTCGGCCCCCGCGAGGCGCACTGCGAGCGTTCCGTGACGCCACGCGCTCGCGGAGATCGGCAGCGGCCGGCCGCCCCATTCGTTCAGCTTACGAACCGCATCGGTGCCGCTCATGTCGAACTTGAGCGTGGCTTCGGCCTGCGGCAGCGGCAACACCTTGATCGACAATTCGAGGATCAAACCGAGCGTGCCGAGCGAGCCGGCCATCAAACGCGAAACGTCGTAACCGGCGACGTTCTTCACCACCTGACCGCCGAAATACAGCTTCTGCCCCTGGCCGTTCATGATGACCGCGCCCAGCACGAAGTCGCGCGCCGCGCCAGCCGCGGCGCGGCGCGGGCCGGCGATGCCTGCGGCGATGCAGCCGCCGAAGGTGGCCTGCGGTCCGAAGTGCGGCGGCTCGAAGGCGAGCATCTGATCGTGATCGGCGAGGGCGGCTTCGATTTCCAGCAGGGGCGTGCCAGCACGCGCGGTGATGACCAGTTCCGCCGGATCGTACGCGATGATGCCGCGATAAGCGCGCGTGTCGAGGACCTCACCTTCCAGCGTCTGACCATACCAGTCTTTGGTGCCGCCGCCACGGATGCGCAACGCGCGTCCCTCGGCGCTGGCCGAACGCACGCGTTCCGACCATACGGCGACGATGTCGTCCTCTTCCATGGTGTCCTGCTTCGTTGTGTTTCGTTTGATTGTACCGGGCGGGGGCTCGCTGGCAACCAGGAGCGGACCCGCATCGGGTAATCAGGGTAGGCACCGTGAAACGCCGCTGGAGCGGCCTGGCCATGCGCCGTGGGTACGCTAGAAACGCGGCAGTTCGGGGTGAGGCAGCAGGCCGGCACGCACGTGCATCTTGCCGTATTCGGCGCAGCGCGCTCGCGTGGGAATGCCCTTGTCGGGGTTCAGCAGGCCGGGTGCGTCGAAGGCTCGCTTGACCGCGTGGAACGCGTCGCGCTCTTCGGGCGAAAACTGCACGCACATCGAATTGATCTTCTCGATGCCGACGCCATGCTCGCCCGTCACCGTGCCGCCCAGCTCGACGCATGCTTCGAGGATGTCGCAACCGAACGCCTCGGCGCGGTGCCACTCGTCCTGATCGTTGCCATTGAAGAGGATCAACGGGTGCATGTTGCCGTCGCCGGCGTGGAACACGTTGATGCAGCGCAGGCGGTAAGTTTTCTCCATCGTTTCGATACGCGCGAGCAGCGGGCCGATACTGCGGCGCGGTACGGTGCCGTCCATGCAGTAGTAGTCCGGTGAAATGCGGCCGGCGGCCGGAAACGCATTTTTGCGGCCGGACCAGAAGCGCAGCCGTTCGGCTTCCGAGCGGGAAATCTGGATGCGTGTGGCGCCCTGTTCGCGCAGCACCGCGGTCATGCGCACGATTTCGTCGGCGACTTCTTCGGGCGTGCCGTCCGACTCGCATAGCAGGATGGCGGCCGCGTCGAGGTCGTAGCCCGCCTTGACGAATTCCTCGACGGCGCGCGTGGCGGGCTTGTCCATCATCTCCAGGCCCGCCGGGATGATGCCCGCGGCGATGATGCCGGCGACCGCGTCGCCGCCTTTCACGACGTCGTCGAAACTGGCCATGATGACCTGCGCGGTTTGCGGCTTCGGGATCAGCTTGACGGTGACCTCGGTGACGATCGCGAACATGCCTTCGCTGCCGATCAGCACCGCGAGCAGATCGAGACCGGGCGCGTCCGGCGCGAGCGAGCCGAATTCGACGATCTCGCCTTCCATGGTCACGGCGCGCACGCGTAATACGTTGTGCACGGTAAGGCCGTACTTGAGGCAATGCACGCCGCCGGAGTTCTCCGACACGTTGCCGCCGATCGTGCAGGCGATCTGCGACGATGGGTCGGGCGCGTAGTACAGCCCATATGGCGCGGCCGCTTCGGAAATCGACAGATTGCGCACGCCCGGCTGCACCGTGGCGGTTCGCGCATACGAGTCGACTTCGACGATCTTGCGAAAGCGCGCGAGCGACACCACCACGCCGTGACGGATCGGCATCGCGCCGCCGGACAAGCCGGTGCCCGCGCCGCGCGGCACGATCGGCACGTCGAGCCGCTGGCAGATCTGCACGATGCGCTGCACCTGCGATTCCGTTTCCGGCAACGCGACCGCGAGGGGCAGACGCCGGTAGGCCGCGAGGCCGTCGCATTCGTAAGCGACGGTGTCTTCCTCGCGATACAGCAGACAGTGGGTCGGCAACACGGCCATCAGCGCCTGCACGACTTCGCGCTGGCGCTGGGCGAGTACTTCAGCCGTCAGTTCAGCGGGTGCGTTCATGTGACTTGTCTCCTCGTGCCTTTCGCCCATCTTGCTCTTCTTATTACGAGCTGCTCTATTTCGAAGGCGGCGCGGGCCGCGCTGCCACGTCGCAACGCCGCCGCGCCCGACAATGCATCAAGCCGCCCAGGCGAAGATCTTGCCCGGGTTCATCAGATTGCGCGGATCGAGTGCGTGCTTGATGGAGCGCATCGTGTCGACGGCGACGTCGCCGTGTTCTTCGAGCAGGAAGCCCATCTTGTGCAGGCCGACGCCATGCTCGCCGGTGCAGGTGCCGTCCATGCGCAGCGCGCGTTGCACGATGCGATGATTCAGGCGCTCGGCTTCTTCAAGCTCTTCGGGCTTGTTCGGGTCGATCAGGATCGCGACGTGGAAGTTGCCGTCGCCAACATGGCCGACGATCGGGCAGGGCAGCGGCGATGCTTGCAGATCCTGCTCCGTTTCCACCACGCACTCGGCAAGGCGCGAAATCGGCACGCAGACGTCGGTCGTGACCGCGCGGCAGCCGGGCTTCAGTTGCAGCATCGCGAAGTAGGCGTTGTGACGCGCGTTCCACAGGCGGCTGCGGTCTTCCGGCCGGGTCGCCCATTCGAAGCCTTCGCCGGCATTCTGCGCGGCGATCTCCTGGACCAGTTCGGCCTGCTCTTTCACGCCCGCTTCGGTGCCGTGGAATTCGAAGAACAGCGTGGGCGCTTCACGCAGCGTCAGATTCGAGTGGCGGTTGATCGAGCGGATCGCGAGCGAGTCGACAAACTCCACGCGCGCAATCGGCACGCCGATCTGGATCGTTTCGATGACCGCGCGCACCGCGTCGCCCATCGACGGAAACGCGCACACGGCGGCGGAGACCGCTTCCGGTTGCGGATACAGACGCACGGTGATTTCGGTGATCACGCCGAGCGTGCCTTCCGAGCCGACGAACAGCCGCGTAAGGTCGTAACCCGCCGACGATTTGCGCGCCCGCGTACCGGTCTTGATCACGCGGCCGTCGGCCAGCACGACGCTCAGGCCGAGCACGTTCTCGCGCATGGTGCCGTAGCGCACGGCGTTGGTGCCCGATGCGCGCGTGGCCGACATGCCGCCGATGCTCGCGTCCGCGCCGGGGTCGATCGGGAAGAACAGGCCCGTGTCGCGCAGCACTTCGTTCAACTGCTTGCGCGAGATGCCGGGCTCGACGGTGACGGTGAGGTCTTCGGCGTTGATCGACAGCACGCGGTTCATTTCCGACAGGTCGATCGACACGCCGCCTTGCACCGCGAGCAGATGGCCTTCGAGCGACGAGCCGTTGCCGTACGGAATGATCGGCACGTTGTACTGGCCGCACAGTTTGACGGCAGCTTGTACCTCTTCGGTGTTGCGCGCGAACACGACCGCGTCGGGCAGTTGGGGATCGAACGGCGATTCGTCGCGGCCATGGTGGGCGCGCACCGCTTCGGCAACCGACACGCGCTCGCCAAAGACGCCTTTGAGCGCGTCGAGCAACTCAGCGGGAAACGGCCGGCGCAGCGGGGCCGGCGGCACGGGATGGTTCACGCATGTCTCCTGATATTTGGGGCATAGCTGGTTTGCAGCAGGTGTTCCATTTTACGCCGGTCGCCGGTGGGCCGGCGTCGGGCCGGCCGTCGCTCCTATAATGGCGGCGACTTCACGATGCGCGCAATATGGATAAACGCGGTGGCCGAAGGGGCGCTTGGGCTGCGGCTCGCTGTTTCACGCCAGGTTGGCTGGACGCATCGTCACTGAAAGCTTGGGAGATATCATGGGCAACCGCTTGAGCAAGATCGCAACCCGTACCGGCGACGACGGCACCACGGGTCTCGGCGACGGCCGCCGCGTGCGCAAGGACTGCGCGCGCATTGCCGCGATTGGCGACGTCGACGAACTCAATTCGAATCTGGGCGTGCTGTTGTGCGAAGCGCTGCCCGACACGGTGCGCGCGGCGCTGGTAGCGATCCAGCATGATTTGTTCGATCTTGGCGGCGAACTGTGCATTCCCGGCCACACGATGATTACCGACCGGCATCTCGCTCAACTCGACGACTGGCTCGCCGATTACAACGCCGCATTGCCGCCGCTGAAGGAGTTCATTTTGCCGGGAGGCTCACGCGCAGCGGCGCTCGCGCACGTGTGCCGCACAGTCTGCCGGCGTGCCGAACGGGCGATTGTTGCGTTGGGAGAACACGAGCCGGTCAACGCGGCGCCGCGTCAATATGTGAACCGGCTATCCGACCTGCTGTTCGTGCTCGCGCGCGTGCTCAATCGCGCTGATGGCGGCAGCGACGTGCTGTGGCAACACGAGCGCAGCGCAGGCTAGAACGCGCAGTGTTTATTCACGTTAGTCAACGCCCCGCGTTAACCGACGGCCAGCGTGACCGGTTTGCCGATCCGGCTCATCATTTCGACCAGCGTGTCGATAGTGAACTTGGTGGTTTTCTTGTTGACCACGTCGGATACGCGCGGGCGCGACACCATGAGAATTTCGGCGGCTTCGGCCTGCTTCAGGTGATGTTGCTCGATCCAGCTGGACAACTCTGTCATCAGTTGCTCTTTGAGCAGCCGCGTGTCGTTGATCTGCTTTTGTGAGGCGGCGTAGAGACGCTTTGCTTCGTCGGCGGAAAAGCCGAGTTCAAGGAACAGATTTGCACCGGGCTTTGTTACGTGCCGGACTTTGGTGTCGACGGTCATTTGTTAAGTTTTCCTATCATTAACGATGGCGCGGTAGCGCGTTGCGGCGATCGTTCTGTCGTGCGGCGTCAGCTTTTGAGTTTTCTTCTGGAAGCAGTGCAGCACATACAGCGCTTCGACGTACTTGGTCACATACATCACGCGAAAAATGACGTCAGGGTCTCTGATGCGGATTTCGCGCGTTCCCGCGCCGATCGAGTCAAATGGCTTCCAGTCGTCAGGGTCGAGTCCTGCCTGGATCTTGCCGAGCTGAAACCCTGCGCGACGACGCGGTTCTTCGGGAAAGGCGAGTAAATCTTGATAACTGGAACCCAGCCAGCGAATTTCTTTTTCGTACTCCATAAGCGCCCTTCATGTACAAAATATTATACGTAACGTTCGCACCCGTCAAGTCATTCGCGACGGGGTGATGAGTCGTTACGGTACAGAGAGGCTCAATGAAGCACCATTCGTCCGTTTGGCTAAAAAAAACCCGGCTCGACTGCCGGGTTTTTCTACTGACCACTAAGAACGCACTGTGAACAGCCGGGCAGGGTATTAATTGCCGCTGCCGCGCGCGACCCGGCGTTGCTTGACCGCGTCGGCGAGACCTTCGAGCACGGCGACGCTGTCGTCCCAGCCGATGCACGCGTCGGTAATGCTCTGGCCATACGTCAGCGCGCAGCCTTCCTGCAGATCCTGGCGCCCCGCCACCAGATGCGATTCCACCATCACGCCGACAATCCGTTCGTCACCCGAAGCAATCTGGCGGCCGATGTCCGCGCACACCGGAATCTGGTTCTCGTGTTTCTTCGAACTGTTCGCGTGGCTCGCGTCGATCATCAGACGCGCCGCGAGACCCGCCTTGCCGATGTCCGCGCAAGCGGCGTTGACGCTGTCCGCGTCGTAGTTCGGCGTCTTGCCGCCACGCAGGATGATGTGGCAGTCCTCATTGCCCGCAGTCGACACGATCGCCGAGTGGCCGCCCTTGGTGACCGACAGGAAATGGTGCGGCTGCGAGGCGGCCTTGATCGCGTCGACGGCGATCTTGACGTTGCCGTCCGTGCCGTTCTTGAAGCCGACCGGGCACGACAGTCCCGAAGCGAGTTCGCGGTGCACCTGCGACTCGGTGGTGCGTGCGCCGATGGCACCCCACGAGATCAGATCGGCGATGTATTGCGGGCTGATCATGTCGAGGTATTCGGTGCCGGCCGGCAGGCCCAGCTCGTTGATGCGCAACAGCAATTCGCGCGCGGTGCGCAGGCCGTCGTTGATCTTGAAGCTGTTGTCCATGTGCGGGTCGTTGATGAGACCCTTCCAACCCACCGTCGTGCGCGGCTTTTCGAAGTACACGCGCATCACGATTTCGAGCTCGCCGGCGAAGCGCTTGCGCTGCTCGATCAGACGTCCGGCGTATTCCATCGCCGCCTTCGGATCGTGGATCGAGCAAGGCCCGATGATGACGATCAAACGATCTTCCATGCCGTGCAGAATGCGATGCATCGCGTTGCGCGAGTTGTAGATCACGTCGGACACCGTTTCGTCGCAGGCGAATTCGCGGATCAGGTGGGCGGGCGGCGTGAGTTCTTTCAATTCGCGAATGCGTACATCGTCGGTATTGTGCGGGGGCATGCTGTTCTCCTGAATCGGTTCGTAGCGTGTTCGCGCGGGCAACGAAGGCTGTGATGAGGCAGCGATGCCAGAGCGGACAACAATCAAAAAATGTTCAACGACAAAGTTTCAAATGCGGTTTCAAAGGCATGAGGCGAAAAAAAACCGCCAGGCTAGCTGGCGGTTTTTCGGGAATTCTCGGTGTCCTGCGTGCACTAACACCCCTCTCGATCCGCCAGCGGTCTGAGATACCAAAAAAAGTAAAAGTAAAACTTGGCGGACATGGCGAAATGAGGTCGCTGGTCAAAAAGGGTGAGTGACTTTATAACCCGCTCAGGCTCGGCTGACAAGCTTGGCAGAGCAAAAATGCGGAAAACCCGCATACTTCGCACATTCCGTGCACGAAGTATGCGTTTCATCGAGATCAGGCCGTGCCGCCCACCGTCATCCGATCGATGCGCAGCGTCGGCTGGCCGACGCCCACCGGCACGCTCTGACCTTCCTTGCCGCACACGCCGACGCCCGAATCGAGCTTCATGTCGTTGCCGATCATGCTGACGTACTTGAGCGATTCCGGACCGCTGCCGATCAGCGTCGCGCCCTTGACCGGGTAGGTGATCTTGCCGTTCTCGATCATGTACGCCTCGGACGCCGAGAACACGAACTTGCCGTTGGTGATGTCCACCTGGCCGCCGCCGAAGTTCACCGCGTACAAGCCGTTCTTCACCGACTCGAGGATTTCCTGCGGGTCCCGGTCGCCGTTGAGCATGTATGTGTTGGTCATGCGCGGCATCGGCAGCGCCGCGTACGACTCGCGGCGCGCGTTGCCGGTAACCGGCATCTTCATCAGCCGCGCGTTCAGCGTGTCCTGGATGTAGCCCTTCAGGATGCCGTCCTCGATCAGCGTCGTGCACTGGGTCGGGTTGCCTTCGTCGTCGATGTTGAGCGAGCCGCGGCGGTTCGGCAGCGTGCCGTCGTCGACCACCGTGACGCCCTTCGCGGCGACCTGCTCGCCGATCCGGCCCGCGAACGCCGACGAACCCTTGCGGTTGAAGTCGCCCTCCAGGCCGTGGCCGATCGCCTCGTGCAGCAGCACGCCGGGCCAGCCCGGTCCGAGCACGACGGTCATCGCGCCGGCCGGCGCCGGACGGGCGTCGAGGTTCACCAGCGCCGCGTGCACCGCGTCGTCGACATAGCGCGACAGCACTTCGTCGGTGAAATAGCCGTAGTCGAAGCGTCCGCCGCCGCCGCCGCTGCCGATTTCGCGGCGGCCGTTCTGCTCGGCGATCACCGTGACCGACACGCGTACGAGCGGCCGGATGTCGGCCGCGAAGCCGCCGTCACTGCGCGCCACGAGCACCACGTCGTATTCGCCGGCGAGGCCGGCCATCACCTGCTGGATACGCGGGTCGCGGCCGCGCGCCATCTGTTCGATGCGCTCGAGCAGCTTGACCTTGGCGGTGGCGTCGAGCGAATGGAGCGGATCGGACGGCAGGTACAGATCGCGCCCGGCAATGCCGGTTAGCGACGACGCCACCTTGATCTTCTGCTTGCCGCCGCCCGCTTTGGCGATGGCGCGCGTGGCAATGGCCGCCTGGCGGATCGCTTCGGGCGACAGGTCGTCCGAGTACGCGAAAGCGGTGCGGTCGCCCGACACGGCGCGCACGCCGACGCCCTGGTCGATGCTGAAGCTGCCCGACTTCACGATGCCTTCTTCGAGACTCCACGCTTCGCTGCGGGTGGCCTGGAAGTACAGGTCCGCGTAGTCGATGCGGTGCGTGAAGATTTCGGCGAGCGTGCGGGTGAGCAGGGATTCGTCGAGACCGTAGGGCGTCAGGAGGATGTCCTTGGCGGTGGCGAGATTACGGATACCGGGTTCGATGATGTTCATGCGAAGTATGTTCTGCTCGATACGAAGGATTCGGTTAGCGCCCGAGTCACTCTACTTGAGTGCGGGGCGCCGCAGTTTCAATGCCGGCTTCAACTGAGCACACGATGACGCCAGGCGGGCAGGCTTTGCCGCACTTCGTCGATGCGTGCACGCTCGAGATTGCCGGCGACCACGCCGGCGCCTTCGTCGCGCACCGCGACGATTTCGCCCCATGGGTCGATCAGCATGCTGTGGCCCCACGTACGGCGGCCGTTTTCGTGTTTGCCGCCTTGCGCCGCGGCCAGCACGTAACACTGGTTTTCGACAGCCCGCGCGCGCAACAGCATTTCCCAATGCGCGCGGCCGGTGGTGTAGGTGAAGGCGGACGGCACCACGATCAGCGCGCAGTCGCCCATGCGCCGGTACAGCTCCGGAAAGCGCAGATCGTAGCAGACCGACAGGCCGACACGGCCGAACGGCGCCTCGAAGCTGCGGACCTCGCCGCCGGGGCAGATGGTGCGCGCCTCGTCGAACGATTCTTCGCCCTTCTCGAAGTTGAACAGGTGGATCTTGTCGTAGCGCGCGGCTTCGTTGCCTTGCGGGTCGAATACCAGCGTGGTGTTCAGCACGCGCGACGCTTCCGGCGCGGTGATCGGCAGCGTGCCGCCGATCACCCAGATCTGGTGACGGCGCGCGGCGTCGGCGAGAAAACGCTGGATCGGCCCGTCCCGATAGGGTTCGCGCACAGCCAGCTTGTCCGTGTCCTTGAAGCCCATGAAGCAGAAATATTCGGGCAGCAGCACGAGTTGCGCGCCGTCGGCGGCGGCTTCGGCGATCAGACGCTGCGCGTCGGCCAGATTGCGTTCGCGATCCGGCGTGCTCACCATCTGCAGCGCGGCGACCCGGAACGTGCTTGCTGAGGGACCGCTGGACGCCGCGGCGGACGGAGAGGAGAAGACGTGTGTTTCGCTCATGAGCGTTTCGGAAAACTCCCGGCAAGGCGGCGACGCGAACCACTGGCGCCGCTGACGTCGTTCAGGGTTGGCTGGGGCCGCCGTTGCGGCGCTGGGCTGTTCCGGACGGGTAAAGGTGCAAAGGGCAAAGGGCCGGATAAAACTCAGTGCGCTTCCACGGTCGAAGCCGGAACGTCCATCTTACCGCGATCGCCCGTCACCCGCTCGACGTGCGGTTTCGACCACGACCCGGTGATCGCATAGTCGCGCGCGAACATGTGCGAAACCGACTGGCTGAAAGCCAGATCGGCCAGGAACGCACCCAGGCCGAGCAGTGGATTGATGACCGCCGTGGCGATCACCGCGGCGCCGGCGCTGATGGTCGGCATGACGTGCAGGTGCACGTCCTGGGTTTTTTGTGCGAGATCGACCGAGCCCGCCATGTCGACGCGTGCCGGCGCGGTCACCATCCTGAAGTTATCCGTGCGGCCGATGCCGTTGTGGATCTGCACGGAGCCGGTGACGCTCGAGAACGGCAGCCCTTCGCCGATCACATCGCGGAAATCCAGCGTGGCGATGCGCGCGAGACTTTGCAGGCTGAGCACGCCCAGCAGCGTGGCGACACCCGGGTCGATCTTGAGAATTTGCCCATGGTGCAGGTCCATGGTCAGGTTGCCGTTGAGCGTCGGGTAGTCGATCGTCGCGGGGCCGCCGCGCCACACCACCTTGCCCGCCAGCGAGCCGCTGCCGCCCTTGATCGTACGCGGCTGGCCCAGCTGTTCGAGCAGCGCGCCGGCGTCCTTGACGTCGAGCTTGAAATCGAACACGGTGCGGCGCGGCGTGATTTCGCCGGCGCCGCCGCCCAGTTCCGACGAGGTGCGCCAGTTCGCGGTGGCGGTCAGCGTGGCGGCGGGGTTCGTGATGTCGAGTTTGTCGAGTTGCCAGACCGGCACGCCGTCTTGCTCGAAGTTGTGCGCGTCGACTTCGAGGCGGCCGATGTTGCGGTCCCGCACGATCAGCTCGTTGACCACCAGATCGATCGACGGCATGTTCTGCGCGGGCGCCGACATCGCCGGGCCTAGCAGGTCCTTGTCCGCCACCGACGGAATCACGACGCGGGCAAAGCGCGCCTGCAGCGTGCCCGGCGAGTCGCGGGTGGCACCCGGCAGCCACGAGACGTGGCCGGACACCTGGTTCGACGCGACGTTCGCCTGCCATTTGCCGTCCGCGTGCGACGCGCCGACGATCACGTCATCCCAATGGCGCTTGAGCAGCGTCAGCGTGTCGATGTGCAGCGCGAAGCGGTTCGGCAGGAATTGTGTGACGGCGGGATTCGGCGCGGCCGGCGGTGTGGCCGTTGCCGGTGCTGTGGCCGCGCCCTGGTTGCGCATCTGGGTGACGACCGCGCGCCATGCGTCGGCGTCGAACTCGGGCACGTCGACGGCGGCGACCACGCCTTCGGACGGCAGGTCGGCGGGCCTGTTCACGCCGATCGCGCCGCGCACGACCGTCGGCGGCGCTTTCGGCTGGTAGCGCAGCAGATACGCGGCGGCAATCGGCCCAAAGGTGAGATCGGCGCGTTCGAGGCTCGCTTCGCCCGGCGCCGCGGACGGGCTGACGGCGAAGCGCAGCGGCATCGGCGTGCCGACCTGCTTGTTGAACGGCGCGGGGAAGTCGAGCGCGAGGCCGGTCAGATCGGAGTTCGCGGTTATTTCCGGCAAGCGTCCCTTCGCGCCGCGCACGTTCAACGCGTACGGCGCGCTGCCGCTCATGCGCGTGAGCACCTGCGCGGCCGGGCCATGCAGATCGAGGCCGCGCGCGGCCTCGACGGCGATATGGCCGCCGAGCGCCAGCGCATACGTGCCGTCCTGACGCAGCCCGCCGTTCGCATGGATGTCGCCGCCAAGGAACTGCCCGGAGAGCCGGTCGACCTGGGCGGTGCGCTCGGTGAAACGCACTCTGCCGTTCAGTTGCGACAGCGGCGGCACGTGCGGGACGCTCAAGCGGTTATTCAGGAAGCCCACCGCGGCCTCCACGCCGATATGCGGTTTCGGCGTGCGCGGCACCGTCAGCTTGAGCGCGAGCGAGGCGGGCCCCTCGGCACGGATCTTCTCGGTCTGATGCCGGGCCATGATGCCGAGCGAACTGTCGTTCACGTAGTCGAGCATGTCGGCGAGCGGCCCGCGCCCGTTGCCCTGGATCACGAGGTTCGAGCCCCGGTTGCCGAGGTCGTCGATCTTGCCGTTGACGCCCGTCAGCGCGACGCGCTTGTAACGCCCGCGGTCGATATCGAAGCGCAGCACGTTCTGCTTGAGCTCGAACACGCCGTCGATGCCGTCGAGCGGCGGCCACACGTTCGGCGTGCCGTTCCTCATATTGCGCGGCGGATAGGGCGAAGGGTCGAACTTGCCGCCTTTGAACGGCGCGACGATATGGAAGAGACCGGCGTCGGGATCGCGCGAGTAGGGGAATTTGGTAAGGTCGCCATGCACTTCGATCGTCGCGCCGTGCGACATGCCGGCCTGCAGCCCGTGGCCCAGATAGATGCGCAGCTTTTCGCTGATGCTGGTCGGCAGATAACGGGCGATGCGCGTTACCTGCGCACGCTGGAAATCGGCTCTGAGATCCAGCGAGCCGCGGCCGTGTCCGGGGTTGCTGTAGTCGACGCTGGCGGTGGCCGCGACATCCGCGTTCGAGACGCCGAAATCGGCCAGCTTCACGGTGAAGGGCCGATGGTTTTCGCCTGGCACCTTCGGCTTCACGGTCCAGTCGGCGCGGCCACGCAGGTGGTCGAGCTTCAGACGCGGATCGTCGAATACGCCCGGCAACGTGATCGCCACATTGGAGGTGTCGAGGAGCGCGGTGCCGTGGTTCTCGTCGGCGTCGACGCGGCCCCACAGGTTTTCGATGCCCGGTATGCCCGCGCGCGGGTGATTGCGCAGCGTGAGCCCCGGCGGCGGTTCCTGGGCGGCCACGCTGATGCCTTGCAGGTCGCCGTTGAAGCGATAGTGCTCGATCGGCTCCGCGCCGCTCGAGCGACGGTCGCTGCCCGCCTCGCCGGACTCCGGTTTGCCGCGCTCGACTTCGATCACATAGTTGGCGACGAGGCCACGCGGGTTGAAGCGCACGAGACTGTTCAGCAGACGCCGCGGCAGCGGCAGCGCCCGGCTGAATTCCGCGAGAATGCCGAGGTCGACGCGATCGCCGTTGACGCTGAAGAGCTGCCCATTCTGCTGCGACGTGGTCCGGTAGCGGGCGTTCAGCGTGGAGAACGTCAGCGTGCGTGTGAGCGGCGTGCCGTCCTCGAGCGGCGGCTGGCCCAGCTCGGCGCGCAGGTCGGTCAGCTGCAGCCGGTAGTCGCCCTGGCCGGCGTCGAGGCGCCATGAGAAATGGGTGATCGGCAGCAGCAGTTTCGGCTGTGTGGGACGCACTCGCAGCGCGACGTCCGTGCCGGCCAGTTGCCCGTTCGCCGTCTTCATCTGGCCGTCGGTAAAGTCGATCCAGATTGCATTGTCGATGCGGCCGGCAAACGTCTCGATCGGGAAGTTGACGTAGCGCGCGAGCATCGGCAGGTCGACCGGACCCGTCGACACGTACACCTGACCGGTCCAGTTGATCGGCTTGCCGATCGCGGAGAGCGGCGCGTGCCGGAAGTGCGTGCGGAAATCGATCGGGCCGTGCAGCACCTGACCGTCGGCGGGCGCTTGCATCGCGAGCCGGTGGTTGTAGCCGTCGTTGAGAACGGCGATCCGGATGTCGCGCAGCGCGAGTTCCGGCGCGTCGTGCATCGCGTCACGCCAGCGCAGCACGCCGCCGCGCACCACGATCGCCTGCTGGCGCAATAGCCAGGTGGATAAGGTGTCGTTGCCGCTGTGGCGGGTCGGCACCGGCACGCCCGCCACGGACAGCACGCCGTCGTCGCTGCGTGAGACCAGCACGTCGGGCTGCTCGACGATCAGGCTGGAGAGCGTCGGATGAAATTGCCAGAGCGAGCGCCACGAAACCGTGGCGGTGGCGCGCGGGATCGTCAGCGCGGCTTTGCCTTCGTGATCGCGGATGATCAGATTGGTGACGTCGACGCCCGGTTGAAAGCCGCTCCAATGCGGCGCCAGCCTGCCGATGGTGAACTGCGTATGCAGCTTGTCGGAGATGGCGGCTTCGATCTGCGGGCGGAACGAGTCGACGCGGGGCAGCACCACGTAGCGCAAGCCGAGAAACAAACCCGTCGCAATGAAATAGAGGACGAGCGCGAGCGTCAGGACGACGCGCAAAATCCGACGCAGCACGATGTGGTCGTTTCCGCTCACAGGCCGGACCTGCCCGGTTTCGTGCGGGTCGGCGGATTCGTTTCGCTCGGACATGCTGCGGCGGGTGGGCGTATGGTAGTTTTGCGAATTAACGACGAAATGTAACACACGCGATAGCGTCGGCGGACTTCCTGCAAACCCTGTCTGCATGCCGCCTCACGGCTTGCGCCGGGGCGCCGGATCGTGGTGTTACAGCGAACTGAACAACGCCATTCAAGCAACGAGCGAGCCAGACCCTTGATGACTGACGCCACTCTACTGAGTTCCCACTATTCACACTACGCCGCACGCGCCGCGGCGGCCCGTCCGCAACTCGTCGCGCAGGTAGCGGCGCTTGCGTCCGCGCCGCTGACCCGCGAGCGCCTCGACGCGCGCCTCGACGCGCTGTGCGCGCAAGCCGCCGGCGCGGCCGGCGCGCCATTGAGCGAGGATGCACTCAAACGGGCGTTGCGCCAACTGCGTACCGAGGTGTTTTGCGCGGTGATGGAGCGTGATCTGGCGGGCGAGGCGGACGTCGCCGAAGTCACCGGCGCGATGACCGATCTGGCGGAGGCGACCATCCAGCGCGCGCTCGCGGTTCTGTCCGCGGAATTCGAAGCGCTGTACGGCGAGCCGCGCGGTCCGCACGGCGAACGCCTCGTGCTGGGCGTGGTAGGCATGGGCAAGCTGGGCGGGCGCGAGCTGAACGTGTCGTCGGACATCGATCTGATCTTCGTTTATGAGGATGATGGCGAGACCGCGGGCGGCCAGCGTTCGCCGATCGCGACGCAGGACTTCTTCACGCGGCTCGGCAAGCGCCTGATCGGCGCGCTCGCCGAAGTGACCGCCGACGGCTACGTGTTCCGGGTCGACATGCGCCTGCGGCCGAACGGCGACTCGGGGCCGCTCGTGTGCAGCCTTGGGATGCTGGAAGAGTATTTCTACGTGCAGGGCCGCGAGTGGGAGCGCTATGCGTGGATCAAGGGCCGCCTCGTGTCCGAAGGTGCGAGCGACGCCGCGCAACGGCTGCAGAAGCAACTCGACGCGATCGTCACGCCGTTCGTCTACCGCCGCTATCTCGACTTCGGCGTGATCAGCGCGATCCGCGCGCTGCATCTGCAGATTCGCCAGGAGGCGCAGCGCCGTGCATCGATGCGGCCCGACAAGGCCGACGACATCAAGCTCGGACGCGGCGGCATCCGCGAGATCGAATTCAGCGCGCAGGTGTTCCAGCTGATTCGCGGTGGGCAGGACGCGGGCTTTCGCGTGCGGCCGACGCTCTCCGTGCTACGGCACGCGGCCACGCACGGGCTGCTGGATTCGTCGGTGTGCGTGAAGCTCTCGCAGGCCTACCGTTTCCTGCGCGAGCTGGAGCATCGGCTGCAATACCGCAACGATGCCCAAACCCACGCGATGCCGGTCGATCCCGAAGAGCGCGCGGCGCTCGCTCAGGCGATGGGTTGCGACGACTACGCCGCGCTGATGGAAAAGCTCGACGCGCATCGCGAATTCGTCGAACAGCAGTTCGACCAGATTTTCGCCGATAAGGTGAGCGGCCGCGACGGCTGTGGCGCGCCCGAAGACGGCGCCGCCGCGTGGGTCTGGAGCAGCGCGCTCGCCGACGACAGCGCCGGCGACGCGCTGCGCGCGCGCCTGATCGAACTCGGCGTGGCCAAGCCGGACGACCTGCTCGCGCGCTTGCGCGCAGTGTGGCAATCGTCGCGCTACGCGGGGCTCGCGGAGCGCAGCCGGCAACGTTTCGACATCGTCGCGCAGCGCGCGCTGGAAGCCGCGCGCACGCTCGAGCCGCCCGAGCGGCGCGGCGACACGGTCGCGCGCTTCTTCGATCTGCTCGAAGCGGTGAGCCGGCGCGGCGCCTACCTCGCGCTGCTGACCGAGTATCCGCAGGCGCTGCATCAGGTGCTGTCGGTGCTGGGCGGCTCGCGCTGGGCGGCCGGCTATCTGATTCGCCATCCGCAACTGCTCGACGAACTGCTGGACGCCGAAGCGATCAACAGTCCGTTCGACTGGCCGGAGTTCAAGCGCACGCTGCGCTTGCGGCTGGCCGCTGCCGACGGCGTCGAGCAGCAGATGGATCTGCTGCGGCATGCGCATCAGGCCGAGGTGTTCCGCATTCTGCTGATCGATCTCGCCGGCAAGCTGAGCGTCGAACATGTGAGCGACCGGCTGTCCGAACTCGCCGACGCCGTGCTCGACGTCACGCTCGAAGCCGTCTGGAACCAGCTGTCGAAACGCCACCGCGAGGCGCCCCGTTTCGCGGTGATCGCCTACGGCAAGCTTGGGGGCAAGGAACTGGGCTACGCGTCCGACCTCGACGTGATCTTCCTGTACGACGATCCCGATGACGCCGCGGCCGACGTCTACGCGACCTACACCCGCCGCCTGATCACCTGGCTGACCACCGCGACCGGCGCCGGCACGTTGTTCGACGTCGACCTGCGCCTGCGGCCGAACGGCGAGTCGGGACTGCTCGTCACCGACCTCGACGCATTCCGCCGCTATCAGTTGCGCGAAGGCGACGCGGCCAACACCGCGTGGGTCTGGGAGCACCAGGCATTGAGCCGCGCGCGTTACTGCGCGGGCGACGCCGAGATCGGCGCGAAGTTCGAGGCGATCCGCGAGCAGGTGTTGACCACGCCGCGCGAAGCGGCGCCGCTCGCCAAGGAGATCGTCGAGATGCGCGAGCGCGTCGAGGCCGGGCACCCGAACCACACGCCCGCGCTGTTCGACCTGAAGCACGACCGCGGCGGCATGGTCGATATCGAATTCACCGTGCAGTACTGGGTGCTGTTGCACGCGGCCAGCGATCCCGAGCTGATCCGCAATACCGGCAACATCGCGTTGCTGCGAGAAGTGTCGCGCTTTGGTCTGATGAGCGAGGCGGAAGCGGAGACGGTGGGCGCCGCCTATCGCACCTACCGCAAGTTGCAGCACACGCTGCGTCTGGACGGCATGGAGAAGGCGCGGGTCGATCCGGCGCTGGTCAGCACCGAGCGTGAAGCGGTGCTGGCGCTGTGGAAGCGGGTGTTCGGGTGACGGGGTGTTGCTTGAGTTGAGCGTGAAGAAGGCAGGTGTCAAGCCTGCCTTCTCCGTTTTCCCATGGTGGATCGACCTATTCCCGATGGCCCGGACGATCGGTTCGCCGGCCACTTCACGCTAGGCGGCCAGCATTTCCTTCGCGTGCTTGCGAGTCGTCGCGGTGATTTCCAAACCGCCCAGCATCCGTGCAACTTCCTCGACGCGGCTCGCCTTGTCGAGCGAAATCACGCTGCTCACGGTGCCGCCCTTGCCGTTGCCGGCTTTCGCCACCTGGAAATGGTGGTCGCCGCGCGCGGCGACTTGCGGCAAGTGAGTCACGCACAACACCTGGCGCGCTTGTCCGAGCTGATGCAACAGCCGTCCGACTACTTCGGCCACGCCCCCGCCAATGCCCGTATCGACTTCGTCGAAGATTAGCGTGGGGGTTGGGCTGGCGGCGCTGGCGATCACCGCGAGCGCGAGACTGATACGCGCCAGTTCGCCGCCCGAGGCGACCTTGGCGAGCGGCCGCAGCGGGACACCGGCATGACCGGCGACGCGGAATTCGACCTGTTCGAGCCCATGCGCGCCGCCTTCGGGCAGCGGCACCAGCGCGACTTCGAAGCTGCCGCCTTTCATCGACAACTCCTGCATCCCGGTGGTGACCGCCGCGCCCAGCGCGATGCCGGCCTTGGCGCGTGCCTTCGAGAGTCTTTTCGCGTCGGTCAGGAATGCTTCTTTGGCCTTGGCTTCGGCTGCGTGCAGACTGTCGAGATCGGCGGCGGCATCGAGCGCGGCCAGTTGCGCGCGCCGCGCCTCGTGTTCGTCAGGCAGGGTTTCGGGTTGCAGACGGAATTTGCGCGCGGCCGAATGTAACGCGTCGAGGCGCTTTTCGACCTGCGCGAGCCGGTCCGGATCGAGTTCGAGCTTTTGCGCGTAATGACTCAGCGAATACACCGCTTCCTGCAACTGGATTTCGGCCGGTTCGAGCGCGGCCAGAACGTCGTTCAGCGCCGGGTCGATCTCCGCGAGGTCGCGCACCTTCGACACGATCGACGCGAGGTGCGTGATCATCGCTTCGTCCGACTCGGACAGCGCGCCGAGCGCGCCTTGCACGCCATCGATCAGATTGGCCGAGTGCGACAGCCGCCGGTGCTCGCTATTGACCTCTTCCCATTCGCCCGGCTGCGGCGCGAGCTTGTCGAGTTCGGTGAGCTGCCACGCGAGCCGCTCGCGTTCGAGCTGCAACTCGCGGTCGCGCGTCTGCGCGTGCTCGACTGCCTGCACTTTCTCGCGCCACGCGCGCCACGCCCGCGTGACGTTGGCCGCGACGTCCGAAAGGCCGGCGTGGGTATCGAACAGTTCGCGTTGCGCGTCCGGGCGCATCAGCAACTGGTGCGCGTGCTGGCCGTGAATATCCACCAGCATTTCGCCGACCTCGCGCAACTGCGCGAGCGTCGCCGCCGTGCCGTTGATGAAAGCGCGCGAGCGGCCGTTGGCGTCCACCACGCGCCGCAGCATGACCGTGCCGACGTGCTCGTCGTTCTCGGCGGTGGCGCCGAGCGCCTGCTCGTCGAGCCATTGTTCGACCTGCGCATGGGTCTCGAATTCGGCGGTGATGTCGGCGCGGCTCTCGCCGGTGCGCACGACGCTCGCATCGGCGCGAGCGCCGAGCGCAAGCGCCAGCGCGTCGATCAGGATCGACTTGCCGGCGCCCGTTTCGCCCGAGAAAACACTGAAGCCGCTGTCGAATTCGAGGTCGAGCGCGGCGACGATGACGAAGTCGCGTATCGAGAGGTGGCGAAGCATGGAGGTCGTCTGATGAGCTTGAGATTCAGGGTTCGGCAGCGGCGGCCTTTGTCGTTAGCGTTCCAGCGTTGCCGCGCCGCTCAGGTCTTGGGATCTTCTTCGTGCGACGGGTATTCGTGCCAATGAAGCTTTTTGCGCAGCGTGGCGTAGTAGCTGTAGCCGACCGGGTGCAGCATCGGCACCGTATGACGCGAGCGGCGCACTTCGATCGTGTCGCTCAACTCCAGCGAGGTGAACGACTGCATGTCGAAATTGACGTTCACTTCGCGCCCGGAGACGATCTGGATGCTCACCTTCGAGTCGTCCGGCAGCACGATCGGGCGGTTCGACAAAGCATGCGGCGCAATCGGCACCAGCACGATGCCTTGCAGTTGCGGATGCAAAATCGGCCCTTGCGACGACAGCGCGTAAGCGGTCGAGCCGGTCGGCGTGGCGACGATCAGGCCGTCCGAGCGCTGGTTGTACATGAAGCGCCCGTCCACCGAGACGTGCAGTTCCGCCATCCCCGAAAAGCCGCTGCGGTTGACCACTACGTCGTTGAAGGCCAGCGCGTGATAGATCGGATTGCCGCCGCGCATGATGCGCGCTTCGAGCAGCACGCGTTCTTCGCGCTCGAAATTGCCAGACAGCATTTGCGGCACGATCTCGCTCATGTGCGAGATCGGAATGTCGGTGATGAAGCCGAGCCGACCGTGGTTGATGCCGATTAGCGGCGTGCGGTACGGCGCGAGTTGGCGGCCCAGGCCGAGCATCGTACCGTCGCCGCCCAGCACCACCGCGACGTCGGCGCGCGCGCCGATCTCGGCGGGACGCAGCGCCGGATAGTCGGTGATGCCGATTTCGGCGGCGGTGTCGGCTTCGAACACGACCTCGAAGCCGCGTTTCGCGATGCACGAAGCGAGCGCGGTCAACGGCTCGCTGATGCCTGGCGTGTTGCTGCGCCCAACGAGCGCGACGGTCTTGAACTGGCTGGTCACTTGCATGCCGGCATTACACCATAGGTAGGGCGCGAAAAGAACCGCTGACAGACCCGGTAGCGGGCCGGCGCACGCGGGCCGCAAGCGCATGCGGCGATTATCGTTAGAATGGTGAAGCCTTGATGACCTATGCGCCGATTAAAGTGTGGCGGCGATCTGTCGGTCGACGCTCGCTGGCCGTGGCTTGCGGGATGCCCAGGAAGATGAGCGGTGAGGCGCCGGGCCGAATGCCGGGCGCCTCGCCAGCACCCGACCACGGAGCAGGCGTCCCGGCAAGCAGTCGCGTTTTCGTCAGGGCCAGGTATTGTTAGCGCTCGCGGTAGTTCCGTCATTGAGCTAAAATTTTCCGTCATGCTAGATCCTCGCGCACAAACCCTCCTCAAAACGCTGATTGAGCGCTACATCGCCGAAGGTCAGCCGGTCGGCTCGCGCACGCTGTCACGTTATTCGGGCCTCGAGTTGAGTCCGGCAACCATCCGCAACGTGATGTCCGATCTCGAGGACCTGGGGCTCGTGATCAGTCCGCATACCTCCGCAGGCCGCATTCCCACGCCGCGCGGCTACCGGCTGTTCGTGGACACGATGCTGACGGTGGAATCCGCCGCGGACGAAGAAGCCGTGATGCGTACCGTCAAAACCACGCTGCAGGCAGGCGAGCCGCAGAAAGTTGTCGCCGCGGCGGCCAGCGTGCTGTCCAACCTGTCGCAGTTCGCCGGCGTAGTGCTCACGCCACGGCGCAGCCACGTGTTCAAGCAGATCGAGTTCATGCGTTTGTCCGACAAGCGCATCCTGCTGATCATCGTGACGCCCGAAGGCGACGTGCAGAACCGCATCATGGCGACCCAGCGCGATTTCTCGCCGTCGCAACTGGTCGAGGCCTCCAATTACATCAATGCGCATTTCGCGGGCCTGTCGTTCGACGAGGTGCGCCGCCGTCTGCGCGAGGAAATCGACGAGTTGCGCGGCGACATGACCACGCTGATGCATGCCGCCGTCACGGCCAGCACCGACGAGTCCGACACCGGCGAGACCGTGCTGATATCCGGCGAGCGCAACCTGCTCGAAGTCGCCGACCTGTCGTCGGACATGGCGCGCCTGCGCAAGCTGTTCGATGTGTTCGACCAAAAGACCAGTCTCCTTCAATTGCTCGACGTGTCGAGTCACGCGGCGGGCGTGCAGATTTTCATCGGCGGCGAGTCGAATCTCGTGCCGATCGAGGAGATGAGCGTCGTCACCGCGCCGTACGAGGTGAATGGCAAGATTGTCGGCACGCTCGGCGTGATCGGGCCCACCCGCATGGCCTACAGCCGCGTGATTCCGATTGTCGACATCACCGCGCGTCTGCTTTCGCTGACCTTGAGCCAGCAGTAACGGTGCGTCGTCCCCGCTGCGGCAGGCCTTGCTGGGCATGATGCGCGAGCGCGCGCAGCTTGCCAATCGGCCGAACGGCCAGGGGTGAGTGGCGGACCCGGCCATGGACCGCGCCGCTATAATGAATTTCCACTGAATCGACTCGCCGCGTGAAGCGGTGACTCCTGCTGCCTATGCGCTTCGACCTCGAGCGGCCTTCACAGAACGCTGCGTCACATCGCGTCGCCGTGCTGCTGATCAATCTCGGCACGCCCGACGCGCCGACGCCGCGTGCGGTCCGCCGCTATCTCGCGCAGTTCCTGTCCGATCCGCGAGTGGTCGAGATTCCGGCGCTGCTCTGGCAGATCATTCTGCGTACCTTGATCCTGCCGTTTCGCGGCCGCAGCTCCGCGAAAAAGTACGCCGCGGTCTGGATGCCCGAAGGCTCGCCGCTGCGCGTCCATACGGAAAAGCAGGTGGAGGGCTTGCGCCACCTGCTGCAATTGAACGACTACACGGTGCTGGTCGATTACGCCATGCGCTACGGCACGCCGGGCATTCCGGCCATGCTGAACCAGCTGAAGCTGGCGGGCGCCGAGCGTGTGCTGCTGATGCCCATGTACCCGCAATACTCATCGTCTACCACGGCTACCGCGTTCGACGCCGCCTTTTCGGCGCTCGAGCGCATGCGCAACCAGCCGGAAGTCCGTACGGTGCGCCAGTACGCGGATCATCCGGCGTACATTGCGGCGCTCGCCGCGCAGGTGCGTCACTATTGGCATCATCACGGCCGGCCGGATTTCGCGGCGGGCGACAAACTGGTGCTCAGTTTTCACGGCGTGCCCAAGCGCACGTTGGACCTCGGCGACCCGTACCACGAGCAATGCCAGCAGACCGGTGCGTTGTTGATGCAGGCGCTGGAACTGACCCCGGTGGAATGCCGGATCACCTTCCAGTCACGTTTCGGCAAGGCCGAATGGCTGCAGCCGTACACCGCGCCCACGCTGAAGGAGCTCGGCGCGGCGGGGGTGCGGCGCGCAGACGTGTTCTGTCCCGGCTTTACCGCCGACTGCCTTGAAACAATTGAAGAAATCGGCATGGAAGTGCGCGACGAATTCCTGCATGCAGGCGGCAAGGAGTTTCACCGGATTGCCTGCGTGAACGCGTCGCAGCCGTGGATTGCCGCGCTCGGCGAAATCGTCGCGCAGAATCTCCAGGGCTGGCCGGTGCAGGCGGCGGCTGTGCCGCACACCACAGGAGCTTGAACAGGCTCATGAACTACCGGATTTCAACCGAAACGGGCGCGAAACTGCGCATCGACAAATGGTTGTGGGCGGCGCGCTTCTTCAAGACGCGTTCACTTGCGGCCGACGCGGTCGACAAAGGGCATGTGCGGATCGGCGGAGCCAGCGTCAAGCCAGCCAAGGACGTGCGGGTCGGCGACCTGGTCGAGATCGAGATCGAGCGGATCGTGTGGCAGGTGCAAGTGCTGGGCGTGTGCGACGTACGCGGCCCCGCGAGCGTTGCACAAACGCTCTATGCGGAGACCGAGGAGAGCAAGCTGAAGCGGCAGGTGGAGCAGGAGCGGCGCAGGACGTATCGCGAGCCGGCCGCAGAGTTGCAGGGGCGGCCGACCAAGCGCGACCGGCGCATCATCGACAGATTTTCGGGTGGGAACTGAATAGCTGTTCCATGGTCGCGTGCACGCCACCGTACTCGGTGGTGTGATCGTTGACCGCTCCGGACATGCAGATGGTGGTGGTGCCCGCAACCAGTACCAGTGCGACCACTCCTATTGCAAAGGTCAGTTTCACGGTACTCCCTTCAGGAAGATTCGGGACGAAACGGGCGAATCAGGTGGAAATGGTTAAATCGGTAAGGGATACGTCAGATTAGGGTTAACGTGTCTTTTCCGATGCTTTATTGGAGCATAGGCCACTTGTTCGCCGCACTCAATCTCAATCTGATTGGGTGGCAAAAATGGTTGTAACGGCGCATTTCGACTGCCCGCGGACGGTGCGAAAAGAACGCGGCGCGCCGCTTGAAACGGGTCTGTCCGGCCCCATCTGCCGTTTTGATATGCGGTTGCGCGCCAACGCGCAGGTCGCGATTTGGCAGCGCACAAATCGCCTCACGCTTAGTGCGCTGTCGCCACCATTGGTTTTTACTTTCTAACGACTTTTCAGCGACATGGAAAACACGCAAGAGAACCCGACGAGCCAGAATCCCACGCCCGCGGACGAAACCGCGCGCCAGGCCGCCGAGGCGGCGGCACCCCAGGACACGGCTGCAAGCGCCGCCGAGCAGACGCCTGTCGCCGCCGAGCAGGCCGCGCTGGCCGAAGCTCAGGCGAAGATCGCCGACTTGCAGGAAAGCTTCCTGCGCGCGAAGGCGGAAACGGAAAACGTGCGCCGTCGCGCTCAGGAAGACGTCGCCAAGGCACACAAGTTTGCGATCGAGAGCTTCGCGGAGCATCTGCTGCCGGTGGTCGACAGCCTCGAAGCGGCCGTCGCTCACTCGTCCGACGACCTGCAGAAGGTGCGCGAAGGCGTCGAACTGACGCTGCGTCAGTTGACCGGCGCGCTGGAGAAGGGCCGCGTCGTCGCGCTGAACCCGGTCGGCGAGAAGTTCGATCCGCATCGCCATCAGGCCATTTCGATGGTGCCGGCCGATCAGGAGCCGAACACCGTCGTCGCCGTGCTGCAAAAGGGCTTCGTGATTGCCGATCGCGTGTTGCGTCCCGCACTCGTGACCGTCGCCGCGCCGAAATAGCGCGGCACGAGGCTTCGTAAGCCGTTTCATCGGGCACGCACAGCCGCACCGCCATGGCCAACATTTCCGTCGACGCCACCGCGTTTGCCGTCTTCGACATGCAGAAGTTGAGCGCCGAATCGTTCGACGCGGGCTTGGCCGGCGCCGGAGACGATCTGGCTGTGGTCTTTTTTCGGGGTCTCGACTGCTTCAATTGCGAGATCGCCAGGAAGGCCACGCCGGCGCAGCCGGACGCGATCCCCGTTGGTTTCACAGCAATGTCAACGAGCATCGCGAATTAGGCCAGCGCTTCATGCTGCACGGCGTGCCCACGTGGTTGTTCTTTCACTGCGGCAAGCGGCTTGGCCGGGCAACCGGCTGACACGGCCTTGGGCAGTTCGAGGCGGCGATTGCCCGCTGCACGTGAAAGATCCGGGCCGCCCCGCAAGCAGATGGTACGGATGCAGGAAGAAGTTCGACCGATTGAAAAAAATTAAAGACCGCATCGCAAAAGAGGTCTTGAAAACGATGCAGACGCACTTATGTTGAGTGCAGGTATGAATTGAGGGCGGATCGCCTGACCGCCGGATGGGCAAACCGGGCGATTCCCGCAGCGATCAAAGTTAGGAGATTAGAAAAAATGGGCAAAATCATCGGCATCGACCTCGGCACGACCAACTCGTGCGTGGCGATCATGGAAGGCAATTCGGTCAAGGTGATCGAGAACTCGGAAGGTGCGCGCACCACGCCGTCGATCATCGCTTACATGGAAGACGGCGAGATCCTGGTCGGCGCGCCTGCGAAGCGTCAGTCGGTCACGAACCCGCGGAACACGCTGTACGCGGTCAAGCGCCTGATCGGCCGCCGCTTCGAAGAAAAAGAAGTGCAGAAAGACATTGGCTTGATGCCGTACAAGATCATGAAAGCCGATAACGGCGACGCATGGGTCGAAGTGCGCGATCAGAAGCTGGCTCCGCCGCAAATCTCCGCGGAAGTGCTGCGCAAGATGAAGAAGACCGCTGAAGACTACCTCGGCGAGTCGGTCACGGAAGCCGTGATTACGGTTCCCGCGTACTTCAACGACAGCCAGCGTCAGGCGACCAAGGACGCCGGCCGCATCGCCGGTCTGGAAGTGAAGCGGATCATCAACGAACCGACCGCAGCCGCTCTGGCATTCGGCCTGGACAAGGCTGAAAAGGGCGACCGCAAGATCGCCGTGTTCGACCTCGGCGGCGGCACCTTCGACATCTCGATCATCGAAATCGCCGATGTCGACGGCGAAATGCAGTTCGAAGTGCTGTCCACGAACGGCGATACGTTCCTCGGCGGTGAAGACTTCGACCAGCGCATCATCGATTACATCATCGGCGAGTTCAAGAAAGAGCAAGGCGTCGATCTGTCGAAAGATGTGCTCGCGCTGCAACGTCTGAAGGAATCGGCTGAAAAGGCGAAGATCGAGCTGTCGTCGAGCCAGCAAACCGAAATCAACCTGCCGTACATCACGGCCGACGCATCGGGTCCGAAGCATTTGAACCTGAAGATCACGCGTGCGAAGCTGGAAGCGCTGGTTGAAGAACTGATCGAACGCACGATCGAGCCGTGCCGCGTGGCCATCAAGGATGCGGGCGTGAAGGTCGGCGAAATCGACGACGTGATTCTGGTCGGCGGTATGACCCGTATGCCGAAGGTGCAGGAAAAGGTCAAGGAGTTCTTCGGCAAGGATCCGCGCCGTGACGTGAACCCGGACGAAGCCGTCGCCGTTGGCGCCGCGATTCAAGGTCAGGTTCTGTCGGGCGACCGCAAGGACGTTCTGCTGCTCGACGTGACCCCGTTGTCGCTCGGCATCGAAACGCTCGGCGGCGTGATGACGAAGATGATCAACAAGAACACCACGATCCCGACCAAGCACGCACAGGTCTACTCGACGGCCGACGACAATCAGAGCGCCGTGACGATCAAGGTGTTCCAGGGCGAACGCGAAATGGCAGCGGGCAACAAGCTGCTCGGCGAGTTCAACCTGGAAGGCATTCCGCCGGCACCGCGCGGCACGCCGCAGATCGAAGTGAGCTTCGACATCGACGCGAACGGCATTCTGCACGTCGGCGCGAAGGACAAGGCGACCGGCAAGGAAAATCGCATCACGATCAAGGCTAACTCGGGTCTGTCCGAAGCCGAAATCGAGAAGATGGTGAAGGACGCGGAAGCGAACGCGGAAGAAGATCACAAGCTGCGTGAGCTGGCCGATGCCCGCAACCAGGGCGATGCGCTGGTCCACAGCACGAAGAAGGCGCTCACCGAATACGGCGACAAGCTGGAAGCCGGCGAGAAGGAAAAGATCGAAGCCGCGCTGAAGGACCTCGAAGAAACGCTGAAGAGCGGGTCGAGCGACAAGGCCGCGATCGAAGCCAAGATCGAAGTGGTGGCGACCGCGTCGCAGAAGATGGGCGAGAAGATGTACGCCGACATGCAGGCTGCGCAAGGTGCCGAAGCAGCGGCGGCAGGTGCGGCGGGTGCGGGTGCATCGGCGGCCGGCGCGACCCAGCAGCAGGACGACGTGGTCGACGCCGAGTTCAAGGAAGTGAAGAAGGACTAAAGCCAGGTCGCATTTCGACCGTAAAGCCGCGCACAGCGATGTGCGCGGCCCGGCTGCACAAGGAACCGCGTCCACCTGGAACGACGAACGTGCAAGAGCGGTTATCACGCCTGGCGAGCCTTTTGGGGCTCTCCGGGCACATTTGTTTTATGGAGGGCGTTGTTTTGAACCCTGTCGAAGCGGGTGAAAACAGCGGCCGGACGAGTCGTGAGACTCCAGCATTCAAGAGGAGCCACCGCGTCGCATTGCGCGAGTGGCGTTGAACCGATATGGCGAAACGGGATTACTACGAGGTTCTGGGCGTCGCAAAGAACGCGAGCGACGACGAAATCAAGAAGGCTTATCGCAAGCTCGCGATGAAGCATCACCCCGACCGCAATCCGGGCAACAAGGATGCGGAAGAGCATTTCAAAGAGGTGAAGGAAGCCTATGAAATGCTGTCGGACTCGCAAAAGCGTGCCGCGTACGACCAGTACGGTCACGCGGGCGTCGATCCGAACATGGGCGGTGCCGGTGCGCAAGGCTTCGGCGGTTTTGCCGACGCATTCGGCGATATTTTCGGCGACATCTTCGGCCAGGCGGCCGGCGGCGCCGCACGCGGCGGCGGACGTGCCGGCCCGCAGGTGTATCGCGGCGCCGATCTGCGCTACAGCATGGAAATTACGCTGGAACAGGCCGCGCACGGCTACGACACGCAGATTCGCGTGCCGAGCTGGGTCTCGTGTGAAGTCTGTCACGGTTCGGGCGCGAAGCCCGGCACCAAGCCGGAAACCTGCCCGACCTGCAGCGGGTCCGGTTCGGTGCGGATGTCGCAAGGCTTTTTCAGCATTCAGCAGACCTGCCCGAAGTGCCACGGCAGCGGCACCTACATTCCCGAGCCGTGCGGCCATTGCCACGGCGCGGGCAAGGTGAAGGAAACCAAGACGCTGGAAGTGAAGATTCCCGCAGGTATCGACGACGGCATGCGCATCCGCTCCGCCGGCAACGGTGAGCCGGGCATCAACGGGGGTCCGTCGGGCGATCTGTACGTCGAGATTCACATCAAGCAGCACTCGGTGTTCGAGCGCGACGGCGACGACCTGCATTGCCAGATGCCGATTCCGTTCACCACGGCAGCACTCGGCGGCGAAATCGAAGTGCCGACGCTCGCGGGCCGCGCCAGCTTCACCGTGCCGGAAGGCACGCAGTCGGGCAAGACGTTCCGTCTGCGTGGCAAGGGCATCAAGGGGCTGCGTTCGAGCATTGCCGGCGATCTGTACGTGCATGTGCAAGTCGAAACCCCGGTCAAGCTCACCGAGTCGCAGCGTGATCTGCTCAAGCAGTTCGAAAAGGCGCTGGTGGAAGGTGGCTCGCGGCATAGCCCGCAAAGCAAGAGCTGGTTCGACCGGGTGAAGAGCTTCTTCGATTAATGGCAGTTGGAAGTTGGCGGTGAGCATGACGACTGACAGGCGCGGCGCGGTGTTCGCGTTGCTCGACGATTGCGACGCGACGGCGGCGCGCCGTTCGAGTCGTCTGTACACGGGTTTCGCGCATGAACGGGTTTGCGCGGACGCCGCGCGACTCGAGACCGTCTGCGACAGTGTGGCGGCGGACATCCGGGGCGGCTTGCATGCTGTCGTGCTTGCCGACTATGAATTTGGCCGGACGCTTCTCGATATCAGGGCGGTACGGTCTCCGAAAACGCAGCGTGGCAATGCCACGCTGCGTTTTTTATTGTTCGAGCGCTGCAGCAGGCATTCACGCGAAGAGGTCGATGCGTGGCTCGCGCAAGGCGACGAGGGCGCGGCCGAGCCGTCGGTGGCGGGCACGGCTAACGTGTGCGGGAGCGTCGATCGCGCGCAATTCAATTCGGCAATCGATGCGATTCATGCCGCGTTGCGCGCGGGCGATTCGTATCAGGTCAACTACACGTACCGGCTCAATTTCGACGTGTTCGGCTCGCCCACTGCGTTCTATCGGCGCCTGAGGGCTCGTCAGCCGGTTCCGTTTGGCGCGCTGATCGCGTTGCCCGGCGATAACTGGGTGTTGTCGTGCTCGCCGGAGCTTTTCGTCGAGAAGCAGGGCGAGAAGTTGCGCGCGCGGCCGATGAAAGGCACCGCGCCGCGCTCGGACGATCCAGTCGCCGATCGTCGCACTGCCGAATTCCTCGGCAGCGATCCGAAAAACCGTGCCGAAAACGTGATGATCGTCGACCTGTTGCGCAACGATCTGTCCCGGGTCGCGCAGACGGGGTCGGTCAAGGTGCCGGCGCTGTTCGCGGTCGAACCGTATGCGTCGGTCTGGCAGATGACGTCGACGGTAGAAGCGGCGTTGCGACCCGGCACGTCGTTCGCGGGCATCCTGCGCGCGCTGTTTCCGTGCGGCTCGATTACCGGCGCGCCGAAGCATCGCACGATGCAGTTGATCGACGAGCTCGAGAGCACGCCGCGCGGGCTTTATACCGGGGCGATCGGGTGGCTCGACGGGTCTTCGGATTCGACGCGTGCCGGCGCTGAGGACACATCGGCAGATGCCGATGCCGCTGGCGCGCCAAAGACTCCTGCTGTAGCCGCCACCTCAAACGAATCCCCCTGCGGCGACTTCTGCCTCTCTGTCGCCATCCGGACATTGACGTTGAAGCGGTCCGCGCAAACCGGCGGGCTGACAGGCGAGATGGGCATCGGCGCCGGCATCGTCCTCGACAGCGTGGCCGCCGACGAATACGCGGAGTGCAACTTGAAAGCGCGTTTCCTGACCGGCGCCGAGCCGGGTTTCGAACTCTTCGAAACGATGTATGCGACGCGGGAAGAGGGTGTGCGGCATCTGGCGCGTCATCTCGAACGACTGTTGTCGAGCGCGACGACGCTCGGCTTCAGGCTCGACGATATTGATGGGATTCGCGCGCAAATCGCCGCGAAGTGCGAGACGCTACCGACGCAAACTCCGCATCGCATGCGGCTCGCGCTGAGCAAGGACGGCACGGTGCAAATCATCGCCGCAGTCCTGGCACCGCTCGCGGAGTCGACCGTCGGCGTGCTGCTCGGTCCCGATCAGGCCTTTCCCGCGACCGAGGCCGCCGACCCGCTGCTGCGCCACAAAACCACCCGCCGCGCGCACTTCGACCGCGGCTGGCGCGAAGCCGAAGCGCAGGGCGCATTCGATACGCTGTTCTTCAACGAACGAGGTGAGTTGACCGAAGGCGGCCGGTCGAATGTGTTTGTGAAGCTGGCGGGGCGATGGTGGACGCCGCCGCTCGCGTCGGGCGTGCTGCCCGGTGTGATGCGCAGTGTGCTGCTCGAAGAAGCGTCGGACCTGCAAGCGGCTGAAAAAGTCCTGACGCAGGCGGACGTGCTGAACGCCGAAGCGCTGCTGATCTGCAACGCGTTGCGCGGCGCGCTGCCGGCGCGGATCGTCCGTTAAAACAATGAAGCGAGCCGCACGCGCGCATCAGCAAAAAAGAACCGCCCGCGTGCGCAAACACAAAACAGCGCCCGGCTAAACACCCAAGCGCTTCAAGCTCATCAGAACGTGTGCTCCGGCCCGGGGAACGAACCGTCCTTTACCGCGCGTACATACGCTTCCACGGCGGCCAGAATGCTCGGCTGCCCCTGCATGAAGTCCTTGACGAAGCGGGGTCGCTTGCCGGGGAAAATCCCCAGCATGTCGTGCAGCACCAGCACCTGACCCGAGCAATCGAGACCCGCGCCGATCCCGATCGTCGGAATGCGCAACTGCTTCGTGACGTCGCTGGCGAGTTGCGTCGGAATCGCCTCCATCACGATCAGCTGCGCGCCGGCCGCCTGCATCGCGAGCGAGTCGCGCAGCAGTTGGCTCGCGCCCGCCTCGGTTTTGCCTTGCACCTTGAAGCCGCCGAACGCATGCACCGACTGCGGCGTGAGGCCCACGTGCGCGCACACCGGAATCGACCGGTCGACCAGAAAACGCACCGTATCGGCGAGCCATTCGCCGCCCTCCAGCTTCACCATCTGCGCGCCGGCGCGCATCAATTCCACCGAGCTTCTGAATGCGTCCTCCGGCGTGCCGTAGGTGCCGAACGGCAGATCGGCCACCACCAGCGCCGAGGTCCGCGCGCGCGCCACGCTGGCCGTGTGATACGCGATGTCGGCGAGCGATACCGGCAGCGTGGTCGTCTGGCCTTGCAGCACGTTGCCGAGCGAGTCGCCGATCAGCAGCACGTCGACGCCCGCGCGGTCCAGCAGCGCGGCGAAGCTCGCGTCGTAACACGTGAGCATGGCGATTCTTTCGCCGGCGTCGCGCATTGCCTGCAGTTTCGGCACGGTGATAGCGCTCCGGCTCGCTTCCTGCAAATAGGTCATGGGTCAATCCATTGGAAAAAGAGGTGGCCGCGCCGCTCAGAGCGACGTGCCTTTGACAAAGAATTCCTTGCGGCCTCGCATCGTTTCGATACGTTCGGCGAGCAGCGCAAGGTCCGCGTCGGAGTCGAGCGGATTCAGGTGTTCGGCGTTGACCGTCAGCACGGGCGTGCGGTCGTAGTGATAGAAGAAGTCGTTGTACGCGTCGCACAGCGCGCGCAGATACGCGTCGGAAATCTGCAGCTCCATCGGCACGGCGCGCTTCTGAATGCGGGCGAACAGCACCTCGGGACTGGCCTGCAGATAGAGCACGAAATCCGGCGCCGGCGCGCTGGTTTCGAGTCGCGCGGCGAGCGCGCGATACAGTTGCCACTCGTCTTCCTGCAAGGTCAGACGCGCGAAGATGTCATTCTTCTGCGTCATGAAATCGGCGATGAGTGGCGTGCCCGAACCATACGCGGCGCTCACGTCCTGAGCCTGCTGCGCGCGCTGCAATGCGAAGTGCAACTGCGTGGGCAACGCGTAACGCGCGGTGTCGCGATAAAAACGTTCGAGAAAGGGATTGTCTTGCGGCCGCTCGAATAGTTCGTGCATCGACCAGCGCTGCGCGAGACGCCGTGCGAGCGAGGTCTTGCCGACGCCGATCGGCCCTTCGATCGCGAGATAGCCGAACGGTGGACGCAAGTGCGGCGCGGTGACCGTGAGGGGCGGCGAACTCATTCGCAGCGGCCTTTGTCGGCGCTGCCGGCCGTCAATGCATTGAGCATTGGACACTGACAGGGCGACTTCACCTTCTCGATGCGTTGATGGCTGACGCCGGCGAGCAGTGTATCGGCGCGGCCGTGTTGCGGGATGACGAGCGCCGCGTCGATTTCGACGAGCGGCACCAACGCGAACGCGCGTTCGGCGAGGCGCGGATGCGGCACGGTCAGGTCGGCTTCGTCGATCGACTGATCGCCGTACAGCAGGATGTCCAGGTCGAGCGTGCGCGGTGCGTTGCGAAACGGCCGTTCGCGGCCGAACTGATGCTCGATTTTGTGGCACAGCGCCAGCAGATGCCGCACGGGAAGCGTCGTATCGACCTTCACGACGCAGTTGAAATAATCGTCACCGCCCGCGTCGATCGGGGCAGTGCGATACAGGCTCGATTTCGCGAGCACGGAGATGGTGTGCTGTTGTGCCAGGCACACCACTGCGTCTTTCAGGGTCTGGCGCGCGTCCCCGAGATTCGCGCCGAGGCCAAGATAAGCAACCGTCATGGCATAACTTCCTGCAACTGTCGTTCGACGGCTTCAGCGAACGCGTCGTCAGTCGTCGTGCGAGCCGTCGTGGCCCGCGTCGTTGTCTGTGCGTTCGGCTGGCGTGCCGCCCTCCAATCCGTCGCCCGCTTTGCGGTTTCTGGCGCCACTGCTGCGCCGCCGTCGTTTTCTGGGACTCCGGTCCTTCCCGCCCTGCGTGAGCAATGCCTCGCGCGCGGCGACGTCTCCTTCGATGAACTCCGTCCACCACGCACCGACCGACTCGTCGAGTTCGCCCGATTCGCAGCGCAACAGGAGGAAATCATACCCCGCTCTAAATCTTTGGTGTTCCAGCAGCTTCAGCGCGCTTCTTCCCGACCGTTTTTCGAGGCGCAGTTGCAGGCCCCAGATCTCGCGCATATCCGACGAAAAGCGCTTGTGGATCGCGAGTTTCTCGGTTTGCGTGTCGAGGACTTCGTCCATCGCGCGATGCAGCGCGGGCACCGGATATTCACCGTCCGCTTCGAATTTCTGCCAGCGCTGCTGCACGTCGTGCCACAACAGCGTGGCGAACAGAAAGCCCGGCGACACCGGTTTGCCGGCGCGCACGCGGGCATCGGTGTTGGTCAGCGCCAACGTGATGAATTTTTCGCCGGTGGGCTGCTCCAGCACCACGTCGAGCAGCGGCAGCAGGCCATGATGCAGGCCCTCGTCGCGCAAGCGCTTCAGGCAGGCGAGCGCGTGACCCGACAGCATCAGCTTGAGCATCTCGTCGAACAGACGCGCGGCGGGCACGTTGTTGATCAGATCGGCCATTTTGACGATCGGCGCACGGGTGCCGTCTTCGATCTCGAACTCGAGCTTCGCGGCAAAACGCACCACGCGCAGCATGCGCACCGGATCTTCGCGATACCGCGTGGCCGGATCGCCGATCATGCGCAACAGACGCGCGCGCATGTCGGCCATGCCGTTGTGATAGTCCAGCACGGTTTGCGTGGCCGGATCGTAGTACATCGCGTTGACCGTGAAGTCGCGGCGCGTGGCGTCTTCGTGCTGCTCGCCCCACACGTTGTCGCGCAGCACGCGGCCGCTTGCGTCCACCGCGTGAGTGCGGCGGTCGAGCTCGTCGCGCTTCAGGCGCCGCGCCGGCGCGGCGTCCGCTGCGGGCGGATCGACCAGTGCGCGGAACGTCGAGGTTTCGATGATCTCCTGGCCGAACTGCACGTGCACGATCTGAAACCGCCGGCCGATGATGCGCGCGCGGCGGAACAGCTTCTGCACCTGTTCGGGGGTGGCGTCGGTGGCGACGTCGAAGTCTTTCGGCTTGATGCCGAGCAGCAGATCGCGCACCGCCCCGCCGACGATGAACGCGCGATGCCCTGCCTGCTGCAAACCTTCGGTCACGCGAATCGCGTTCCTCGAGATCAACGCGGGATCGATGCCGTGCACGTCGTGCGGAATGATCACCGGCACGTCCGGGTCGGGCACGGCCTGGGCGGCCGCGCCGGCACCGGTGGATTTGCGGCGTGGCTTGGCTGTGCCCGCGGTGGTGGACTTCGCGCGTGTGCGGGCGCCGCTAGTTGAGTCTGCTTCGGCTTCGGCGGGCAGGGTGTCGTCAGCGGGCGCCGCGTCCTGGCCGAATAGCTTGCGGATGAGTTTTTTGATCACGAGGGTTGAAAGAGTTCGAGGATGCGCCAGCCTTTGGCTTGCGCATGGGCGCGCAATGTGTCGTCCGGATTGGTCGCGATAGGGTCGGTGACTTTCTCTAGCAACGGAATGTCGTTGTGCGAATCGCTGTAGAAGTAGCTGTGCTCGAAGTCGCTCCAGCTCTTACCGAGCGACGCGAGCCACGCTTCGGTGCGGACGATCTTGCCTTCCTTGTAGCTCGGCGTCCCGGTGGGGCGGCCGGTGTAGGGCCCGTGCGGGTCGCCGTCGACGGTTTCCACTTCGCAGGCGATCAGCGTATCGACGCCGAAGGCTTGGGCGATCGGGCGCGTGATGAATTCGTTGGTCGCGGTCACCACGCAGCACAGGTCGCCGGCTTCACGGTGCTGCTTCACCAGCTCCAGCGCGGTCGGGAAGATGGCCGGCGTGATCACTTCGTGCATGTACTGCGCGTGAAGGTCGGCGAGTTCGGCGCGCGTGAACTTGGCGAGCGGCGTGAGCATGGCCATCAGGTAGGCGTGAATGTCGAGCTTGCCGGCCTTGTAGTCGGCGAAAAAGCGGTCGTTTTCACGGGCGAAGTTTTCGGCGTCGACCATGCCTTGTTTCACCATGAAGCGGCCCCATTCGTGGTCGCTGTCGGTGGGAATGAGCGTGTGGTCGAGATCGAAGAGTGCGAGATTAGCCATGGGGGCCTATTTTACTTGAAGCGGATGAAGCGGCGTGCGAACCCGCCGCCGAGCCTGATGAGCCGGGCACGGCGCGCCGTTCGTCGACGTCGGGCGAAGCCAGCATGGTGCGCAACAGCGGCAGCGTGACCGCGCGTTTCTGTTCGAGCGAAAAGCGGTCGAGCGCGTCGAGCAGCGCCATCAGGCTGGGCATGTCGCGGCGAAAGTGTGTGAGCAGGTAGGCGGGCACGTCGTCGGCGAGCATGAGGCCGCGCTCGCGCGCCGCGTGCTTGAGTACCGCCGCCTTGCCTTCGTCCGGCAGCGGCGCGAGATGGAACACGAGGCCCCAGCCGAGGCGGGTGCGCAAATCCTCGCGCACCGTCATGCCGATCGGCGCCGCATTGCCCGCGGCGACCAGCGCGCTGGTCGGATGCGCGCGCACTTCGTTGAACAGGTTGAACACGGCGATCTGCTGTGCGGCCGACAGCGCGTCGCAGTCGTCGATCGCGTACAGCGCGACGCGCGGGTCGAAGCTGAACGCAGCGAGGCTGCTCTGCGGACCGGCGAAGCGCGCATGACCCGGCGGCGCTTCGTGCACGAGCGCCTGCAACAGGTGGGTGCGGCCGCTGCCGGATTCGCCCCAGAGGTAGAAGGTGCGGTCGGCCACCGGTCCGGCGGCGAGCGCATTGTCGAGCTCACGCAGCCGCGTGACCAGCTCCGCGTTCGCGCCGGCGAAGAAATTGTCGAATGTCGATGGCGGCGGGGTGCCGAGATCGAGCGTCAGTTGACGAAGCACAGTAGGTGAATGCCGAAAATGAGGCTAAGGCCGCAAGCGGCCCGGACCTCGGGCCCTGAAACGTCAGTAAGCAGTTAGTTGTTGTAAAGCGTGCTGGTCAGATAGCTTTGCCGCAACTCGCGGATCGCCACCGACAGGATCGCGCTGACCGGCAACGCAAGCAACACGCCGAAAAAGCCGAACAGCTGGCCGAACGCGAGCAACGCGAAGATGACCGCGAGCGGGTGCAGCCCGATCCGTTCGCCGACCAGCCGCGGCGTCAGATAAAAACTCTCGACGATCTGCGCGAAGCCGTAAATCAGCGCGACCGCGCCGAAGCCGTACCAGTCGCCGAACTGTAGCAGCGCCGCGAGCAGCGCCAACACCAGACCCGTTGCAAAACCCAGGTAAGGGATGAATACCGCGAGCCCCGTGAAAATGCCGACCGGCAACGCGATCTCGAAGCCCGCCAGACTCAGTGCGACCGAGTAGTACACCGCCAGCACCGCCATCACCAGCAACTGGCCGCGCAGGTATTGCGACAGCATCTGGTCCATGTCGCGCGCCAGTTGCAGCGTCTTGTCGAGCCAGCGGCGCGGCACCACGATCTGCATGCGCGCGAGCATGCGGTTCCAGTCGAACAACAGATAGAACAGCACGAGCGGCACCAGCACGAGGTTGCCCACCACCGTCATCATCAGGTTGCCGCTGGTGCGCAGCGAGGTCCACGCGTACATCACGACGGTTTGCGCGCTGCCTTCCAGTTGCCCCATCGCGAGGTCGCGGATGCTGGCGAAATCGAACGAGTCGGCCAGACCCATCATCGCGAGCTTGGGTTGCAGCCACGCGCTCACATGCGCGAAGAACACCGGCACCTGCTGCCGCAATTGCGGCCCTTCCTTGTGGATCACCGCGAGCACCAGCAGCACGAGCATCGTCATCAGCAGCGTGAAAAACAGGATCATCAGCAACGCGGCGAGGCCGCGCGGCACGCGCCGCCGTACCATCCACGCGACACCCGGCTGCAGAATGTACGCGAGAATCGCGCCGAGCAGAAACGGTGTGAGGACCGGGCTGAGCAGCCACAGCAGGATGCCGACGCCCAGCGCGATAGCCAGCCAGATGAAGGCGCGGCGCTGAACCGGAGTCGGAATCGGTGAGTTTTGTTGCAAAGTTGGTTTCCCAGGTGTCGTCGGAACGCGTGAATTCCAGCCAACCGGCCGGCATCGGGTAAAATCGCATTTTACCGACCTTCTCGCTCTTCCCCATGAATCAACCGAAATCCGCCCCTGACGCCCAAGGTTTGTCGTATCGCGACGCCGGCGTGGACATCGACGCGGGCGACGCCCTCGTCGACGCGATCAAGCCCTTTGCCAAAAAGACGATGCGCGACGGCGTGCTGGGTGGCATCGGCGGGTTCGGCGCGCTGTTCGAAGTGCCGAAGAAGTACAAGGAGCCGGTGCTCGTGTCCGGCACCGACGGCGTCGGCACCAAGCTGCGCCTCGCGTTCCAGCTGAACAAGCACGACACCGTCGGTCAGGATCTGGTGGCGATGAGCGTGAACGACATTCTCGTGCAGGGCGCCGAGCCGCTGTTCTTCCTCGACTACTTCGCGTGCGGCAAGCTGGACGTCGGCACGGCGGCCACGGTCGTCAAGGGCATCGCGCATGGCTGCGAACTGTCGGGTTGCGCGCTGATCGGCGGCGAAACGGCGGAAATGCCGGGCATGTATCCGGACGGCGAGTACGACCTGGCCGGCTTCGCGGTCGGTGCGGTCGAAAAGAGCAAGATCATCGACGGCAGCACGATCGCCCCCGGCGACGTGGTGCTGGGCCTCGCGTCGAGCGGCATTCATTCGAACGGCTTTTCGCTGGTGCGCAAGATCATCGAGCGCGCGCAGCCCGATCTGAATGCGGACTTCGACGGCCGAACGCTCGCCGACGCGCTGATGGCGCCGACGCATATCTACGTGAAGCCGTTGCTGGCACTGATGCAGCAGATCACCGTGAAGGGCATGGCGCACATCACGGGCGGCGGGCTGGTCGAAAACATTCCGCGCGTTCTGCGTGAAGGCCTGACGGCCGAGCTGGATCATCGCGCATGGCCGATGCCGCCGTTGTTCTCGTGGCTGCAAAAGCACGGCGGCGTCGCGGACGCGGAAATGCATCGCGTGTTCAACTGCGGGATCGGCATGGCGGTGGTGGTTTCGGCAGCCGACGCCGATGCGGCGATCGGCATGTTGTCGGCGGCCGGTGAACTGGTCTGGAAGATCGGCGCGATTCGCGAGAGCGCGGCCGGTGAAGCGCAGACCATCGTGATCTAACGGTTGATATGTTCCGCGCGGCGTGCGGATCGCACAACGCCGCGCGGGATCGGTGCTTCGACGCATCACATCAAAGCTTCAATTCAACGCTTCAAATCAACGCCTCGATCTGATCGAGCACCCGCGCGGTAGCGCGCGGATCGCAGCAGTCCACCACCACCCGCTCAGTCATGCTCCGCAGCCATGTGAGCTGCCGCTTGCACAACTGCCGGGTCGCAAACACGCCCTTGTCGCGCATGGTCGGATAATCGACCGCGCCATCCAGATACTCCCAGACCTGCCGATAGCCGACGCAGCGCATCGACGGCATCTCGGGCTGCAAGTCACCGCGTTCGCGCAGCTTCACCACTTCATCGACGAAACCGCCCGCCAGCATCGCGTCGAAGCGCTTCTCGATGCGCGCATGCAACACGCTGCGATCGGACGGCTCCAGCGCGATCGGCACGAAGCGCCACGCGGCGGCGGCGTCGTCGGAGCGCGCGGGAGCGGCCAGCAATGTCGACATCGGCTGCCCGGTCAGCAGAAAAACTTCGAGCGCGCGCTGAATCCGCTGCGAATCGTTCGGCGCGAGCCGCGCGGCCGTCACGGGATCGACGGCCGTGAGCCGCGCATGCATCGCCGGCCAGCCATCTTGCGCGGCGTCGGCATCGAGCGTAGCGCGCACGTCCGGGTCGGCGGCGGGCAAGTCGTTGAGCCCCTGCGTGAGCGCTTTGAAGTACAGCATGGTGCCGCCGACCAGCAACGGCAGCCGCCCGCGGGCGTGGATTTCGCCGGTCAGCCGCAGCGTGTCGGCGCGAAACTGCGCGGCCGAATAAGCGTCGGTCGGGTCGACGATGTCGATCAGATGATGCGGCGCCACCGCGCGCTCCTGCGGCGTCGGCTTCGCGGTGCCGATATCCATCTCGCGATACACCAGCGCCGAATCGACGCTGATGATCTCCACCGGCCGCCGCGCGGCCAGCGCCAACGCGGCGGCGGTCTTACCGGAAGCGGTCGGGCCGAGCAGGCAGGGGATCGGCGTGGGGGAAGGGCGTGACGTCATGGGCGAGCCGGCGCGCGTCGAAACAATGTCATCGAGCGCACCGTCACTGCCCGCGCATGAACAGCCGATCGAGATCGGACAGCGTCAGTTGATACCACGTCGGACGCCCGTGGTTGCATTGATCGGCGCGCTCGGTCGCTTCCATCTGACGCAGCAGCGCGTTCATTTCATCGAGCGTCAGACGGCGGTTCGCCCGCACCGCGTGATGGCAGGCGAGTGTGCCGAGCAGTTCGTGCTGACGCTCGGTCAGCACGCGCGAGCCGCCGAACGCATGCAGGTCGGAGAGGACCGCGCGCGCCAGCGCCTGCAGATCGGCGTCTTTCAGCAATGCGGGCACGGCGCGGATCGCCAGCGTGGTCGGCGAGAGCACGGCGAGGTCGAAGCCGAGCGCGTCGAGCGTGTCGCGCTCTTCTTCCACGGTGCCGATTTCGATCGGATCGGCCTGCATCGTCTGCGGGATCAGGAGCGGCTGCACGGCGATCGCGCGATCGGCCAGCGCGTTCTTGAACTGTTCGTACAGAATGCGCTCGTGCGCGGCGTGCATGTCCACGATCACCAGTCCGTGCGCATTTTGCGCGAGCACGTAGATGCCGTGAATCTGACCGAGCGCGAAGCCGAGCGGTTGTTCGTCGGCGGCGTTGAAGGCGGGCGGGTTGTACGGCGCCGATACCTGATAGGGTGCCGGCGTTTCCGCGGCCGAGTCGCGCGCTTCGAAGAGCGTGGCGCCTTCGGCGGTGCCGGCGTGGGTGTCTTTGCGGCCGAACAGCGCGTCGTAGAACGCGAGCGGTTGGGCGACCGGCAGCGTGCCTTGCGTCATACGCGCCTGGCGCATCCAGGTCGTGCCGGATTGCGACGAGCCGAATCCACCGCTCGATCCGCGATCCAGGCTGCCTCCAAGGCCGCCCGAGCCAATGCCTGAGCCGAAACCGCCGCTGCCCACTCCCGCATTTGCGCCCGCGCCGCCCAACGGCGTCGCACCGAACGAAGCCGGCCCGCCTGCCGCACGTTCCAGATGCGCCGCATGGCCGCCCGCCGTCGTTTCCGGCGATGCGCCGGCATGCCGCGCCAGCGCGCGCTGCACCGCGTGAAACACGAACTGGTGAATCGAGCGCGAGTCGCGAAAGCGAACCTCGATCTTCGACGGATGCACGTTCACATCGACCCCTTCGGGCGGCAGATCGAGGAACAGCACGTACGACGGATAACGGTCGCCGTGCAGCACGTCTTCGTAGGCCGCGCGCACCGCGTGCGTGAGCAGCTTGTCACGCACGAAACGGCCGTTGACGAAAAAGTACTGCTGATCGGCGCGGCCGCGGCTCGCGGTCGGCAGCCCGGCGCAGCCGTAGACGGCCAGCGGTCCGGCGGATTCGTCGAGCGGCAGATGGGCCGTCGCGAAGGTGTCGCCGAGAATCTTCGCGACCCGCACCGGTGGTTCGCTCGCGTTCCAGTGTTCGACCGCCTTGCCGTTATGCAGCACCGAAATCGCGACGTCCGGCCGCGCCAGCGCCGCGCGCCGGACCTGTTCAAGGCAATGGCCGAGTTCGGTCTGCTCGCTTTTCAGGAATTTGCGGCGTGCGGGCGTGTTGAAGTACAGCTCGCGGACTTCGATGGTCGTGCCCTGAGTGCCGGCCGCGGGGCTCAGCACGCCGGTTTGCGCGTCGACGCGCACGGCATGCGGCGCGTCGGCGGTGCGGCTCGTGATGGTCATTTCCGCAACCGACGCGATCGACGCCAACGCCTCACCGCGGAACCCGAGCGTAGCAACCGCTTCCAGTTCGGCGAGCGAGCGGATCTTGCTGGTCGCGTGGCGCATCAGCGCGAGCGCCAGTTCGCTCTCGGGGATGCCGCAGCCGTCGTCGGTGATCGAGATGCGCTTGACGCCGCCTTCGTCGAGCAGAATGCGCAGCGTTTGCGCGCCGGCATCGAGCGCGTTCTCCAGCAGTTCCTTGACCACCGAGGCCGGCCGTTCGACCACTTCGCCGGCGGCGATCTGGCTGATGAGCTGATCGGGAAGGGGCTGGATCGCGCGCAACGGACGTGGCGCGGACGTGGGCGCGGCTGCTGGGGCCGTGGCGGCCGTGGCGGAGCCGTCAGGCGTTTCGGAGAATTCGGACATGGCGAAATTATAGCGATTCGGCACACGGGTCCGCCGCCGCACACAGCGGCGGCAGATTTTTAATCGCGGCGGGGCACTTTCGGTATCATGACGCGGTCAATTTCCGGCTGTCGGCGTGGGCTTGCGTGTGCTCGCCGCTGTCGTTCGCAGGCTTGCCGGCAAAGCCGTTTCGCCATACTCTCAATCGTTTAACAGAGGACGCTCCTTGGATACGCTGCTACATTTCGTCAACCTCGTCCTGCACATCGATAAGTTCCTCGGAGACTTCATTCACGTGTACGGCGCCTGGGTCTACGCGGTGCTGTTTCTGATCGTGTTCAGCGAAACCGGGCTGGTGATCCTGCCGTTTTTGCCCGGCGACTCGCTGCTGTTCATCGGCGGCGCGTTCTGCGCGACGGGCCAGTTGAACCTGGGTCTGCTGATCCTGCTCCTGCTGATTGCGGCGATCGCGGGCAACACCGTCAACTACATGATCGGGCGGGCCATCGGGCCACGGGTGTTCAATTCGCACATTCCTTTCCTCGAACGCTTCCTCGATCGCCGCGCCCTGCAGAAGACCCACGACTTCTATGAGAAGCACGGCGGCAAGACCATCGTGCTCGCGCGTTTCATTCCGGTGGTGCGGACCTTCGCGCCATTCGTGGCGGGCGCGTCGTCGATGACGGTGAGCCGGTTCCAGATGTTCAATATCGTCGGCGCGTTGCTGTGGGTGTTGCTGCTCGTGTTGCTCGGCTACTTCTTCGGCAACATTCCTTTTATCCGTCAGTACCTGAATGTGATCGTGCTGGTGGGTATCGGCGCGGCCATAGTGCCGGTTGTGCTCGGCGCACTGTGGAAGATGTTCCGCAAGGATGCCGCGAAGGCCGGCGGCCGCTGACGCGCCGGCGCGGCCGCGCGGCCGCTGATGTCGGAATACGAAAAGGCGCCGCGAAGTCTCGCGGCGCCTTTGTTATTTTGCGAAGCTTGAGTCTGCTGTGGCGGGCGGCTCTACGTCGGTGTCGCGGCGCAAACCCTGCTTCCTTCTGGTGCGCCGCGATCCCAGCCGCGCTTACTGAATCACGCGCGGCGCCAGCGGAGTTTCCGGCGTGGGATAGCCCGCGTCCTTGAAGGTCTGAACGATCGCGCGATTCGTGTCGAAATAGACCTGCCAATAATGGTCATTGGCCGTATAGGGCCGCACGCAGAGTAGTGGTCCTTCCGGCGTGAAGCTCAGCACTTCGATGTCGGGCGCGGGGCTCTCTGCCACGTTGGGAATCTGCACGACGGCCGCTCGCAAGCGGTTCATCGCATCGGTCGGATCGACGCCGTTGGCGATCTTCGCGGTTAGCTCGACACGCCGCACCGGCAAGATGCTGAAGTTGGAGATCGTGTCGGAGAAGATCTTGTTGTTGCCGACGATGGTCGTCACGTTGTCCGGCGTCACGATCGTGGTGCCGAACAGGCCCAGCTCCGAGACCGTGCCGGTGACGCCGCCCGCGGTGACGAAATCGCCTACCTTGAACGGCCGCAGCACCTGCATGAAGACGCCCGCCGCGAAATGGGCGAGCAGGCCGCCCCACGCGGTGCCGATCGCGAGGCCGAGACCGGCGAGCAGCGCGGCGAACGAAGTCGTCTGGACCCCGAACACCTGCAGGATCGCGAGGATCAGCAGCAGGTTCAGCAAGGCGCCGAGAATCGAGCCGAGATAGTGAGCCAGTGTGGGATCGACCCGGCCATTGCGTCCGAGCACCTTGCGCAGCAAACCGGTGATCAGGCCGATGATCCAGCGGCCGACGATCCACAAGACGATTGCCCCGAGGACCTTGGTGCCGAGGTCGATGCCCCGGGTCATGATGAACACGCGTACGGTATCGAGATCCAAGATGTTCCTCGCTGGATAAGTTGCCTTCTACTGATTGAACGGTGGCGGCGCAATACAGCGGCAAATGCCCGACGACGGGCGCAAACGGTCACACTCGGCTTCGGGAGTTATAGGCGACGGCGCGCGCATTCGCAAGGACCGTTCCTGCTGACTGAGGGGCAGGCCTGGCGGGAAAGAGCGGGCGCTTTGGTGGGCGGGGTCCAGGGTGGGGCTCGGCGCGTTCGCGGTGCGCGGGGTAGTGTAATCGTGGCCTGGGGGCGCGCGCTGTCGGCGTGGCATTGGGGGATGCCAACTGGTTGTGCTTACATGCGCATTGGCTCACATGCGCAGATGCGATTCAGAATAGGGCGACGTGCGAATAACCAGCGCCTCGTCGGCGCGCATTCTCGTGGCGCGTTTGCGGCGTGCGAGGGACTGCCACGTGAAAGCGGCAACGATGGAGAACAGATACGCGCCCGCACGCTGACAAAACACGGCTGGCGCGCTGAACTGGCCGTAGCGGTTTTGTGCGTCGGCGAACACAAGGAAGGTCAGCGCCGCATCGAGCGCCAGCGCAGCAGATGCCAGCGCCGCGAATACACGCGCGCCATTGACTGCTGGGCCGGCGGTGAGCCGGTTGTACAGGCCGCATGCGAGCAAAACGGTCGCGAGTAACGCGAGGTTCGAGACGACATCGAACAGAAAATTGGCCATATCGATTCAATGAAAGCGCAGGGCGCCGCAGGGTTGCCGAAGCGTCTGCTGACGCGAGGGCCCGGTAGGTTCTCCCGGGGCGGGGGCGATCATTGCATATCTTTGTATCTCGATAAATGGGCCGGTTTTGAAGACGCTTGGGGGGATGCCGACATGGCGGAGTGGTTGTGTGAAAAAGCTTGATCGTTCTCTGCGATGTGGTGAATTTCGGTGCGGGAATGTGTCGATGAAATTGTGAGGAATGCTGTAGAACGAAGTTGAACGAGGGAAGTTTCCCCCACGCCCTTCGACGGGGACGGGGATGGAGTTTGTGCTGCCGAAAACCGATGAGACACAGCGCGTCAGCGAATCACGTTCGGATGCGCATTCCTGCCACCAGCCCGGTTATATGTGATTGTGATGTAAATCGCCGTCGCCGCCGACCGGCCGCTCAGAAGGGATACGAAATGCCGATCTGCAACGTCGGATACCATCGATACGGCGACGTCTTATCGCTACTCAGTTGAACATCTAAACGCCGTTCGTCGAAATGGAATTGCCGGAGAGTTCGTTGTCCGTAATACGGACACCGGTCGTGACGCGAAAGCCGCTATTCGCCCACGGGAAAAAATCGCCATTCAGGTCGCGCAGACGCAGATCGTCCTCATAGCGATTGCCGCCCAGGGTGAAGTCGTGCGATAGCGTGATCGCGTTGAAGTCCGCATGCACGCCGCGTTGAGGGATGTCGAACTGTTTTGGGGAATGAGCGAAGGGGACGCCGAAGCATGAAGCGCATGCAAAGCGACTTGCGAGGTCTATGAGTGCAAGCGTGGGACTCTCTTGTCGGGCGGATTGAAATTTGCCGCTGTCCGAATGCGCGGTTTCGCACGCCGGGCGGGCCATGCAGTTATGTAGCCCTGCGTTGGATTGCGATCGCCTGGATGGGGATGGCTCTCTTTGATTGCACGAATCGACTTGGAGGCAATCGGCGCGCAGCGGCTAAACGGAAACGGGCGCTGGAAATGAAAAAGGGCTTGCGACGCTGACGCGTGCAAGCCGTTGAACCTTTTGGTAGGCCGTACGGGATTCGAACCTGTGACCAACGGATTAAAAGTCTCGACAAGAATTCAATAAAATCAAGCACATGGGTGTCGTTTCCGTTCCGCAAAACGCGCGAAAATGCGCGCCGGAAACCAGCATCGTACCGTTGCCCAATGGTCGATTACGGAACCAGGCCTATATTTCATCTAACACGATTTAAACCCGCATAGGGAGCACTTGCTGCTTAGAGTCCAGGATTGTGATTCCTGTTGTCGTGGGTTCGGGCCCCATCAGCCATCCCAAAGAATTTCTAAGCAGTTCAATGATTTACCGAGCGGCACTGTGAATTTTCACAGTGCCGTTTTTGTTTTAGATTCCCGCGAAAACTCCCATTTTGGGAATCGAGAGACCCTTCCTCGACATACGCCAAACGACATACACTGTGCATCTATACAGGTTGGGGAGGCGCGATGGGACTACTCAACGACTCGAGCACCGACCGCCCCGGTCGATTCTGTGAGCATTGGGGGGGCGGCGTTGCGGACGGATCGCATGCTCTATGCTTGCAAGGCGATCACCGGCAGGTCAGAGCGAATCCGGAAAGAGGCTGCGCCTTCTGGGCCAGGGCGGTCGGCGCCGATGACGAGCCTTTGCGGGATGCCACAGTGGATGAACGACCGAGGGACGGATAAGCGTGTACTGCCCCTCTGTGATTGATAAGTGGAAGGCCGAGGACCACTACGAAGCCCATGGCGCCGTGCCAAGGTACAAGGGGTGCGACCGCCGGGTGAATCGGTGGGGCGATGAGTATGAGGTGCCGGATCCGGCTGCAGACGCGCCGCAGACTGCGGGCTGATTGCCGGTTCTGATTAGCGATTGACTGCCAGCTCCGAGAGACGGAGCAGCCCTATTTCGCCACACGCGCCCCGCGTAAGCGCGAGGAAATCGCTCGCAGAGGATTCTGGAGCGCCCGAGACGCCCTGGCGCGTAGAGTAGCAACCTTATGCGAGGGGAGAACTGACACGGCCTCCCTCGCTTCAGATGCAATCCTCTGCCAGCTCGCGACCACCTTTTCGGTATCAGTTTCCGGTCTTAGCGACACGAAAAATTCAATTGTATTGAATTCAGTGTTAATGAAACGATCGCACGCAAACTGGACAAGTTCTAGCGCGGACAATTGCTCCATAAGATTCGCAAATGAACGGGGCGTAAAAACCCAGCAATGTGCATCATGGTACGTCCCGTTGATCGCGGCGTCGCGCGCCATCGCCATCGCCGGCTCGAAATTATTGGGACGCTTGACGTTGCTTTCGTTAAGCTCGCCCCGCCACGCAGCCATTGGATCGACCGGGGTCGCGTTCAGATAATAGTCAAGGATCGCGTGGGGCTTGGGCACGCGTGCGGACGTGACGTACGAATCGAGAACGTCGCTAAGCTCTGTTTCTCGGCGCAGTAGATCGAATGTGAATCGCTTGTCCGGAATGGCAAGACGAACCTGCCCATCGGCCGTCAGCGCATCTCGGAGTTCACGTAACCAGGTGATCAGATCCGGCACATGTTCGATCACGTGTGAGGCTACGATAAAGTCAACTGGACGCTTCAATGTTTCTGCGAGGGTTTGTTTTCCCCATATCGCGTCCGTTTCAACTATCTTATCGACGTCAACTGAGGGGTTGCCCGCATAATGCTTGCGCAGACTATCCGCGTCGGCATAGTCGACGTAAATAATGTCGCCATCGTCTTTTGTCACAAGCGGATTGCACAGCGCGCCGATTTCGGCGCCGACCGACCTAGTCAAGTCTATGCCGGCAAGCATTTTCTCTCTGCGGTCCATACGGTTCTCTCTTCTTGGCATCCGTTACAAGTACATTCACCAATAATAATTATGTAGAGCCGACAGTTTAGACGATGCCGAAAAAATAGTTGCGTAAATCCCATGAAGGATCGTGCACGGGTCTACGTTCCAGCTGGATGGTAGCCTGACAGGCAATCCGCCTTACGCGTCGCTGGACGCTGCTCACGATCGCGCGAAGCGCAGTTCGGTACGCAATCCAATCGGCCGGCAACTGGACGCCGTGCTTGAAGCAACGAAGAACCGTAATGTCGGAATCTGATTGCGCTGCAAACCGCGGTTTGTTCTTCATGCTGTGATAGGCTGCTCGCCCCAATGCGAGCCGCCGCCCACGCGCACGCCGACCCACATCAGCCACCGGCGCCACGCCGGGACGCCAGTCACCGCCGATGCCTCCTTGAGAACAGCATCGGCGGTTGCGCGGTCCACCGGGTGTGTGCTGTAAAGGAAGTCATGCACGACGCTCGCCTCGTTCGACGTTCCGCCGGCGAGCAGATACGCGATCGGAATCCGCGGCACCGATGCGAGGTCGGTCACGAACCCGGTCGGAACCGTGAAGGTCATCTTCGCGACGTCGGACTGATAGATCAGCGGCGCTGTGAGACGCCACAGACCATCATCGCGCGGCGTCGCGTTCTCCATCTGCAATTCGGTCAGGAACGCGCTCACGATGCCACCGTTCCACTGGCAGCAACAGGGGCGGCCGCCGGCGGTGCCGAAACGTAGTCCGCAAGCGCAGTCGATACAGTGAGCTGCGCAGCCCTCAAGGCGATCTCCGCGGCACTCTTCTGGTCTTTCGTCCAATTGGACGCGTCGATGACCTTGACGAGCGCCGGGACGCCTTCATTGACCAGCGCCGTGACATCGGCCGTCGAGAATGGCGTAGCGCTCGCGCTGGCGAGCGTCTTGCACGCCGTATTGACCTTGTCCGACGCGCGAGATCGTCTTGCGCATCCGCGGACAGCTGCGATTTCATGGCGGTCATCGAAGCGAGGAATGGAACACCGCCCCCTCAGCCGGAAGACGTGGAGCGCCTGAAGAAGGAGCTGAACCTCGACGGCACAGATGGCCGAGTTGTTCGGTGTGGTCGGCAATCGAGCCTTCCGTCGATATACGTCCAAGTCGGACGATCCCAAGAACAAACGGGAAATCGGCGATCCAATCCCGTGCCGGGCCCGGCGTTCGCAGAGAAACAGGAATGAGGTATACAGGTGAACGGCGGCGCCGCGATGACCGACCAATCAATGGTGCGCACTTTGCGGCCGGACCGTCGCAAAGTGAGCCCGCTCCAAAGCATGGTCCGGGATTCGTCGGCGACAGTGGTGAGCAGCGCGGGCTGATAGTGAGGCGAACGATGGCGATGCGCAAGCGCGACGACAGTGTCGAGGTTTTCCCCAACGCGGCGGGGATCGATGGCAGATTGTACAAAATGGCGCCAATGTAATTACTGCAAAGTCAACTGCGTTGGACCCTGATCGATTCGGCTATCTTTCGGTTCACTATGTTTTGACGAATAACGCAGTTCGTAACGGTTTGGGAGAATGTAGGAAGTTAAACGGTTTGAAAGCGGAAATATAGATTAGATCGATTTTGCAGCATGCGTGGGCTGAGATTGAACATGATCTTGGGTACAAATCGCGAAGCGGTATTCCGCGTGACGTACGCCGACGTTTCTCGCGGCTCGCGGGACTGCTGGAGTTGGCGGATCAAGAATTTAGCACCATCCGCGACGAGTTGGGATCGTACTCCGAGAGGGTCGTGGATCAGCTGAAAGCAGAGCCGTCGCTTGTTGAGCTTAACGCGCCATCTTTGCAGGCACTTTTGAACTCGAATGTGGAAATGATGGTGTTGGATGTTTCAATTGCGAAGTCTGGCTGGTGGAAATTGATGGAGCCTACCATCGAGCATTGCGGTTCCGAGGTTGATCGATTTGCTTATTTCGGAATAAATACGGCTAAGGAATTGGAAGATAAAACGAGCAAGTATTATTCTGTGATAGAGCGGTTTGCCAGAGCTTGGCTGTCAAGAAGCAGTCAACACGATGAGTCAAACGAAGTCTCTGGAAGCATCCAAAAGGGAATCTTCATATTTTATCCATGCTACGTGCTCGCTGTGTTGCAGTCTAAACCAGACGCGCCGGTGGAGTATTTAGAGTATTTTAATATTGGGTCTGACTATCAGGGCGATGCCGAGCAACTTGTCTCAATATTTCAAAGCGTTGAAACGGCAGACTGAGTGTCGATCCGTATTGAATGACGCTAGACCTAGTCGGCGCACCGCCATCACTTTGCAGGCGGTCGCAATTTGGGACCCGCTGGCGCGCTCCGGCTTCGAGTGGCTCGCCCAGCTAGCTTATTAACGGTAAGCCTCGAATTTGCGGAGTATTGCCCCTATTGCGGAGCAAATAAAAAGGGCCCAGCTTGCGCTGAGCCCTTCGTATCTTTGGTAGGCCGTACGGGATTCGAACCTGTGACCAACGGATTAAAAGTCCGCTGCTCTACCAGCTGAGCTAACGACCCAAAAGAGAAGCGAAATTATAGCGACGCCCTCTGGGGCTGTCAACACGTGGGTCCGCTACAGCTATCGACACGTCAGATAGTGAAAAGCCCGGGCATCACTGCCCGGGCTTTTCAGCGAGAGGCGCGCGTGGCTATGAAATCGGGCACTGCGCGTTACTGCCAACAACTCAACCTGATACGGCTACTTGATCTGCGACAGCTTGCTTTGAGCCGACTGCGCAACATCCGAACCGGCGTATTGCGCGAGGATCTGCTCGAGCGTCTTTTTGGCCGCAGCCTTCTGACCTTGCTCGAGCTGATTGTTCGCAATCGCCAGCAGCGCTTCCGGCGCACGCGGATGCTGCGGGTAGTTCTTCACCACACCTTGCCAGACAGCCGTCGAACCCTTGTAATCGCGCAGCGCATACAGCGCGTTGCCGAGCCAGTACTGCGCGGTCGGCTGGTAAGGGCTGTTCGGAAACTTGGAGATGAAGCTGCGGAACGACGCCGCCGCGTTCTTGAAATCGCCGCTGCGGAACTGCTGCGAAGCCGCATTGAACGAATCGGTTTCGCCCGGCTGCACCTCGCCCTGGACGCCGTCCACCGTCTGTTGCTGCGGCTCGAATTTCTTCAGGCGCGTGTCCAGATCGGTGTAGTAGTCCTTCTGCTGTTTTTGCAGCGTGGTGAGTTGATTCGCCATGTCCTCGTTCTGCCCGCGCAGCGTCGCGACCTGCTGATTGAGCTGGTCGAGACGGTTGGACTGATCGAGGATCGTGCGTTGTGCGGCCGACAGCTGGCTCGACAAACTATCGGTCTTCGAACGCAGATCGAGAATGGCCTGGCGGGCCTGATCGTCGTCGAAGATGCCCGCATGCGCGGGCACAGCCGCGAAGGCCGTGCCTGCGACGCAGGCCGCTGCGGCAAACCGCAGCCAGGAGAAACGATGCGTCATGCGGCTCATCACCTGTTGACTTACTGTTGATACACGAGGTCGGCGCGGCGGTTTTGTGCCCACGACGCTTCGTCATGACCCGTAGCTTGCGGCTTTTCCTTGCCGAGGCTCACGGCTTCCATTTGCGAGTCCGTCACGCCCATCAGCGACAGCGAACGGCGCACGGCTTCAGCACGCTTCTGGCCGAGTGCCAGGTTGTATTCGCTGGTGCCGCGCTCGTCGGTGTTGCCCTGGATCAGCACGTGACGCTGCGGATGGCTCTTCAGGTATTGCGCGTGTTGTTGCAGCAGCGACTGGTAGTCGTCCTTGACCGAGTAGCTGTCGAAATCGAAGTAGATGCTGCGCTTGGCGAGCGGGCTGTTCGGATCGTTCAGCGGGTCGACGTTGACCGTCGCGACATCGTTCGGGTTCGGCTGCGCCGAGCCTGCACCACCCTTGTTGGCATTTTCGTCGAGCTTCACGCCCGAATGGCACGCGGCCAGCGCGCCGATCATCAGTACAGCAAATGCGAAACGAAATTTGGACATCATTTGACTACTCTCCTTGTGTTATTGCATCAACGTTATTGCATAAACGGGCCCCAGGACGGCTCGCGTACGCTGCCGCCCTGAACGGACAGGACCTGCCGAGTGCGACCATCGGTCGATACTGCGGCCAACACGCCACGGCCGTTCACCTGTGTGGCGTAAAGAATGTACTGACCGTTCGCCGCGAAGCTCGGCGATTCGTCATGTGTCGTGTCCGTCAGGCCCGTGGCTGATCCGCCTTGCAGGTCCTGGATATAGAGCTTGAACCCGCCGCCGACGCGCGAGATATAGGCGAGTTGCTTGCCGTCCGGGCTCACGCGCGGGCTGGTGTTGTAGTTGCCCGTGAACGTGACGCGTTGCGCGGCGCCTGCGTTTTCGCCCTGGGCCGGCATCTTGTAGATTTGCGGTGCGCCGCCGCGGTCGCTGGTGAAATAGATCGACTGGCCGTCAGGAGAGAAGGTCGGCTCGGTGTCGATCGAGCTGCCTTGCGTGAGACGACGCAGGCCGCTGCCGTCCGCATTGACGGCGAAGATCTGCGTGTTGCCGGTGCGCGAGAGCGCGACGGCGAGCGTGCGCCCATCCGGCGACCACGCCGGCGCACTGTTGTTGCCCTTCTGATCCGACACGACCACGCGGCGGCCCGTGGGCAGGTCGTGGATGTAGACGATCGGCTTTTTCTTCTCGAACGAAACGTAGGCGACCTTGGTGCCGTCAGGCGACCACGCCGGCGAGATGATCGGCTCGGGGCTCGACAGCGCGATGTGCGCGTCCTGGCCGTCCGAGTCGGAGATCTGCAACTGGTAGCGGCCACCCGTTTTGATGACGTACGACAGGCGCGTGGCGAACACGCCGCGGCCGCCCATCAGCTTCGCGTAGATGTAGTCCGCGACCTTGTGCGCGCTCATGCGCAAGCCGCTTTCGGGGCTCACCAGCACGAGGCCGCCGAGGCTTTCGCCCTTGACGGTGTCGTACAGCTTGAAGCGCACTTCGTACTGGCCGTTCGGCAGGCGGTTCACGCTGCCCGCCACGAACGCGTTGGCGCCCTTGGCCTTCCACGCGCCGAGGTCGACGGAATCCGATTCCGACACCGGCGTGGAGCCCGCGTCGATGTTGGTGAATTTGCCGCTGCGCTGCAGATCCTGACGCACGATCGTGCTGACCTGCTGTGGCGAGTTCGCCTCATTGGCGAAATTCGCCGTGGCGATTGGAAACTGGGTGGACCCGACGCCTGTCACGAGGACGTTCAGTTGTGCGTTGGCGGTACCGCCAACGGCGATCAGGCACGATGCTACGAGTGTCCGCAGGCCTAGCTTGGTCATCAAACTCATGCTGTATGGATTCCCCAAAAACGGTTTTACTAACACTTCACGACAGCAGACAGACCGGAAAACGCCTGATTCGTTCCCGAGCGCGTCTCGCTGGGCGAGGCGCGGCGTCTGCCGTCAACCGATAGTCAAGATGCTGCAATCAACCTGCCGGACGCAGCGTAATCAGGAAGCTTTCCGGCGCCTTGCCATTGGTGTCCAGAGGCATCGGATCGGAGCGCTGGACGGCCCGCAGTGCAGCGGCGTCCCACGCGGCGTTGCCGCTGCTGCGGGAGACTGACGCGCTCAGCAAGGTGCCGGTCGGCGAGCAACGCACGGAGATCACGGTTTCCAGACCCTCGGTTTCGCCACCCCACGAGATGTTCGGGCGCACCACGCGACGCACCTTGTCCGCGTAACCCGGCGATGCCGCTGTGCCACCCGAGCCGCTGCCCGTGCCGCTCTTGCCGAGCCCATTGCTGGTCGAGCCTGTGCCGCCGGCCATGCCCTGCATCTGCGCGAGACGCGCACGACGTTCCGCATCGAGCTTCTTCGCTTGTGCCGCAGCGTCGGCTTGCGCCTTGGCCTTCGCCGCTTTCTGCGCGTCGGCCTTCTTCTGCGCTTCAGCTTCGGCCTGCTGCTGCTGCTGTTCTTTCAGTTGCTGCTGCTTCTGCTGGTCGGCCAATTGCTGTTGCTTCAGCTTCTCAGCTTGCTGCTGCTGTTGCTGCTTCAGTTTGGCTGTCGCGGCTTTCTGCGCGGCGAGCTGCGCCGCCTGGTCCGCCGCCAGTTGCTGCTGGCGCTTCGCCTCGGCTTCCTGCTGTGCCTGCAGTTTCTGCTGGCGCTGCTGTTCGGCCAGTTGCGCTTCGCGAGCCGCCTGCTGTTGCTGGCGCTTCTTTTCCTGCAGCGCGATGTCGGCCTGCTCGTCGCGCACCGGCGGAGCAGGGGCGACCGGCACGGGTGGCGGCGGCGCGACCGGATGCGGGATCGCCGTGTCCGGCACCTCGGTCCAGAGCTCGGCTTCAGCGCCTTCGGGCGTGCTGTTTTGCCACTGAATGCCGTGATACAGGAAGAACCCGAGCAGCGCATGCATCACCAGCGCGAACGCAAAGGCTCGCCCGGTGCCGCGTTCACGCGGTGGCTGGAGCGGGTATTCGGAGTTCTTGCGGATCATTGCGATTTGACGAGCAATCCAACGCGCTTGACGCCCTGGGCTTTCAGCTCGGACATCACGTTCATCACGACTTCGTACTTCACGGTTTTGTCGGCGGCGATCACGACGGGCTGGTCAGGATGCGATTGCGCCCGGTCAGCGATGAAACCGTTCAAGCCGGCCTTCGTCATGTTTTCCTGCTGCTGTGCGCCGGAATCGTCCTTGTACTTGACGCTCATGTTGCCGTCCGCGCGAATATTCACGATGACCGGCGGGGTTTGCTGCTGCGGCGCGGCGCCGCCGACGGTCGGCAGATTGACGATCGACGGAGCGACGAGCGGCGCGGTCACCATGAAGATCACGAGCAGCACGAGCATCACGTCGATGTATGGCACGACGTTGATGTCGGCCATCGCGCGGCGCGAGCGCGAGCCGCGCATGCTGGAGGAGCGGGAGCCTGCCATCGTGGCCTCCTTACTGTGCCTGGCGCTGCAGGATGTTCGAAAACTCTTCGATGAAGGTTTCGAAGCGGATCGCCAGACGGTCGATGTCGTGCGCGTAGCGGTTGTAGGCGACCACCGCCGGAATCGCGGCGAACAGGCCGATTGCCGTGGCCGTCAGCGCTTCGGCGATGCCCGGTGCGACGTTCGCCAGCGTAGCCTGCTGGACGTTGGCGAGGCCGCGGAACGCATTCATGATCCCCCACACCGTGCCGAACAGACCGATATACGGGCTGACCGAACCGACCGACGCGAGAAACGCGAGATTGGCTTCGAGCACGTCCATTTCACGCTGGAACGCGGCTCGCATGGCGCGCCGCGCGCCGTCGAGGATCGCGCCCGGATCGTTCAGGCGCTTTTCCTTGCCCTTCAGAAATTCGCGCATGCCGGACTCGAAAATCCGCTCGAGCGCGCCGATCGTGTGACGGTTGTTCGCTGCGCTCTGATAAAGCGCCTGCAGGTCGCCGCCCGACCAGAAATCGCGTTCGAAGCGTTCAGTTTGCGCGCGCGCGCGGCGGATCGCAAACCACTTGCGGAAGATGAAAGTCCATGACAGCAGCGACAGCAACAGCAGGAGGGCCATGACGGCCTGTGCCAGCAGGCTCGCGTTGAGTACTAGTGAAACGATCGACAGATCTTGTGTAGTGTTCATAAAGATTCGTTTTAACGTCCCGGGACGGGGGCGTCCGACTGCAAGGTCGTTCGAGGCTTGCCGTTGGCAAAACGGAAGCATCGGCGATTATCGCGAGCCGAACCATGCTTTGTGCTGCTTGATCGGTATGAGTTCACTGGCCCCGTAACAACGGGGTTCAGACTTCGTTCGTTGACATGCCGCCGTGGTTTACCCCCGGACCACCCCGCAAGGCGGCCAGAACCGGCGGCGGAATCGCGGCCGGCCGCAGCGCAACGCGGTCGACGCAGCCAATCCGGATCGAACCGGTAGCAAGCAGCGTGCCTTCACGCCACGCTTCCTGGGCGAAGTCTACCGAAGCCCTGCCAAGACGCTCGATCCGGCTGACGATTTTGACGACGTCGTCAAGCCGGGCGGGCGCCCGATAGTCGAGTGCGGTGCTGCGCACGATGAAAATCGCACCCGTTTCGTCCGCGAGGCGGCGCTGGTCAACGCCGCATGCGCGCAGCCATTCGGTGCGCGCCCGCTCGAAAAATTTCAGGTAGTTGGCGTAAAACACGATGCCGCCGGCATCGGTGTCTTCGTAGTACACGCGGATTGGCCACGTATAGCCGATTTCCGTGCCAGGCTGGCTGGTCGACATATTCATGCGGCGCATTTTACCGGAACGCACACCCGGGGGTCTGTTTCAAAGTGTGCGCCTTATCTGGCGGGCGTTAGCCGCGATGAATCGTCAATCCGGCGAACGATTGGGCGACCGGCATCAGTTCGATCGTGTTGATGTTGACGTGCGCCGGGCGGGTGGCGATCCAGTAGATCGAATCCGCGATGTCTTCGGCCGTCAGCGGCTGGACGTTTTCGTACACCTTGTCGGCTTTTTCGTCGTCGCCGCGAAAGCGCACGTTCGAGAATTCGGTGCCGCCGCACAGGCCCGGCTCGATGTCGGTGACGCGCAGCGCGGTGCCAGCCAGGTCGGCCCGCAGGTTCAGACTGAACTGGCGCACGAATGCCTTGGTCGCGCCGTATACGTTGCCGCCCGCGTAGGGCCAGCGGCCGGCCACGGAGCCCAGATTGAAGATATGGCCGCGATTGCGCTCGATCATGCCGGGCAGCAGCGCATGCGTGACCTGCACGAGACCCGTGCAGTTGGTCTCGATCATCGTGTTCCATTCGTCGAGGCTCGCCTTTTGCGCCGGCTCGACGCCGAGCGCGAGGCCGGCGTTGTTGACCAGCACGTCGATCGCGGCGAATTCGGCCGGCAGCGCGGCGGGCGCCGCTGCGACGGCGGCGCGGTCGCGCACGTCGAGTTCGTACGGCAGCAGCGCGTCGCCGAGTTCGTCGGCGAGTGCCTGCAGGCGGTCTTTGCGGCGCGCGGTGGCGACGACGCGATGGCCGCCTTTGACGAAGGCGCGAGCGATAGCGGCGCCGAATCCCGCGGACGCTCCGGTGACGAACACAATCATTGCAGTTCCCTGGTCGGTAAGAGAGAAAGGCCCCAAGCCTACTTCCAATGCCGCGCTGCGGCAAGGATGAACCAGCCGTATCAGCGGCTGCGGCAGCGGCGCGCTGCGGATTCCCGGCGCATTGCCGGCCGGCGTTCTCACGCCGCGCGGGGTGGCGTGGCGGCAGGTTCCGCCAGGATGGCCGACGCGCGCCGGGGCGCCGGCAAGCCGGTTGCCTATTCGACCCTCTTCCAATAAACTAACGCGCTCGACCCTGCGTGACTGGCGATAGAACCGATTCATCCGATCGGGTTCAAGGTGGAACAACCCACCGTGAAGCGCAGGGTGCCGTTTTGCCGTTCGCCTGGGCAGCCGTGATCCGCGCGCGTTTATCTGCGCTGACGGTGGCTGTCCTGCCTCGCGTGTGCGGCGACTCTCCGTTCGCCACGTCAGGGCTGGCTCAGCCGCCAGCAGCGCTGCGTACCCTCTACGCAAGATTCGGCGCATGATCCGGTCAACCTGAACACACTCAACGGAATCCGTATGTTTGACAGAGCCCAAAGCACCATCGCCAACGTCGATCCTGAACTCTGGAAGGTCATCGAGCAGGAAAACCGCCGTCAGGAAGAGCACATCGAACTGATCGCGTCGGAAAACTACACGAGCCCGGCTGTGATGGCTGCGCAAGGCTCGCAACTCACCAACAAGTACGCCGAAGGGTATCCGGGCAAGCGCTACTACGGCGGCTGCGAATACGTCGACGTGGCCGAGCAGCTGGCGATCGACCGCGTGAAGCAACTGTTCGGCGCCGAAGCCGCCAACGTGCAGCCGAATTCCGGTTCGCAGGCGAACCAGGGCGTGTTCTTCGCGATGCTCAAGCCGGGCGACACGATCATGGGCATGAGCCTCGCGCACGGCGGCCACCTGACCCACGGCTCGCCGGTCAACATGTCCGGCAAGTGGTTCAACGTGGTGAGCTACGGCCTGAACGAAGCCGAAGACATCGACTACGACGCCGCTGAGAAGCTGGCTCAGGAACACAAGCCGAAGCTGATCGTGGCGGGTGCGTCGGCATTCGCGCTGCGCATCGATTTCGAACGCATGTCGAAAATCGCCAAGTCGGTCGGCGCGTACTTCATGGTCGACATGGCGCACTATGCCGGTCTGATCGCCGCCGGTGTCTACCCGAACCCGGTGCCGCACGCCGATTTCGTCACCACGACCACGCACAAGAGCCTGCGCGGCCCGCGCGGCGGCGTGATCCTGATGAAGGCCGAGTTCGAAAAGCAGATCAACTCGGCCATCTTCCCGGGCATCCAGGGCGGTCCGCTGATGCACGTGATCGCCGGCAAGGCTGTCGCGTTCAAGGAAGCGCTGTCGCCGGAATTCAAGGCATATCAGCAGCAAGTCGTCGAAAACGCTCGCGTGCTGGCTGAAACGCTGGTCAAGCGTGGTCTGCGCATCGTCTCGGGCCGCACGGAAAGCCACGTGATGCTGGTCGACCTGCGCGCGAAGAAGATCACCGGCAAGGCAGCGGAAGCGGCGCTCGGCGCGGCGCACATCACGGTCAACAAGAACGCGATTCCGAACGATCCGGAAAAGCCGTTCGTGACGAGCGGCGTGCGCCTGGGCTCGCCGGCCATGACCACGCGCGGCTTCGGCGTCAAGGAAGCCGAGCTGGTGGGTAACCTGATTGCCGACGTGCTGGACAACCCGGAAGACACCGCCACGATCGACCGCGTGCGCGCGCAGGTCGCCGAGTTGACGCAGCGTTTCCCGGTCTACAAGTAAGCCGTCATGCATTGCCCCTTCTGCCGCCACGCCGATACGCAGGTCGTCGACTCGCGCGTATCCGAAGACGGCGCGACGATTCGCCGGCGCCGCCGCTGCCCGGCCTGCGACAAACGTTTCACGACGTATGAGCGGGTCGAGCTGGCGTTGCCGTCGGTCGTCAAGAAGGATGGCAGCCGCACGGAATTCGACCGCCGCAAGATCGTCGCGAGCATGCAACTGGCGCTGCGCAAGCGCCCGGTGGCTGCGGACGCGATCGACGCGGCGGTTGCCCGCATCGAGTATCAGTTGCTCGGCAGCGGTGAGCGCGAGGTGCGCAGCGAGCGGCTTGGCGAACTCGTGATGAACGAGTTGCGTGCGCTCGACACAATCGCCTATGTTCGTTTCGCCTCCGTCTACCGGCGCTTCGAAGATGTCTCCGAATTTGAAGACGTGATCGAAGAATTTCGCCGCGCTTCTTCTCCGCCCAAGCCTCCACGCAAGCGCTGACCGCAGTCGCGCCGCGGGTTGCTTTTCGATCTCCGCTGCTCCACGCGCTGTTTCTCGCATGAGTATCTCCCGCTCGATGATGGTTCGTCGCGTGCATTCTTACGCGGGATAGCGTCCGAGTGCCACCTGGCCATCCGGCCGATTGTCGAGCCGTTTTCAAGCCGCTAGATTGACTGCGTTCTTCGAAATGATCAGGGATGCAGATGAAATTCGATGTGGTCTACCGGCCGCCGGGTAGCGGCTTCACGCTTGTTGAAACGCTGGCCGTGGTCGCGCTGCTGGCGGTGATCGCGGTGATGGCGACACCATCGTTCGTGGCGTGGCGCGTGCGCGATCAGGTCGACGCGCGTGCGAAGGCGCTGGTGTCGACGCTCGTCTATGCGCGCAGCGAGGCGCTGCGGCGCGGTGCACGCGTCACCGTATGCCGCATCGATGCGGCGCGAGCGTGCCTTGCAGCGGGACAGCCCTGCGCCAACGGCGTCACCGACTGGTCCTGCGGCTGGGCTGTGCTGGCCGAACGTGGCGGCACGTTGTCACTGCTTCGCGCGCAGTCGCTGCTGGCGGCGGTGAGTATCACCGGCGTGCAGACGAATCTCACGTTCACGCCGCCAGCGGGGCAATTGATCGGCACGTTTCGCAGTTTCGATGTCGCGCCGCATGCACCCACTCAGGCGACTCAAGGCAGCAAGTGGCGACGCTGCATCCGTATTGCGGCCTCAGGATTACCCGCAAGTTAGCTGATCATGCTATTCGTTTTGCCTGAAGAGGCGATACATCTTCGTAATCTCATGCAGTATCAGGAACCCGCGCCACATGACTGTGGGGCCGGGCGGGTGGTCATGCTTGCGATTCAGATAACCGCCGAGCATGGCGATCCACAGGACGGCCTGCCCCAGCGACGGAATTTGCTTTGGCGGTTTCGTGGTGCCATGTGTGTGGCTGTACAGTGCTTGCCATTCGACGGGTTGCAACAGTACTTCGCACGACAGGTCTGCGTCGGTCCGTGCGAGCAGGGTCGCATACAGGATGCGCCAGGCGATGACGGCAAACAGCGCGGTCGCGCGTACGAAACGATCGAGATTGCCGAAT